>MKTJ01000029.1:42755-115288 GCA_001898225.1 Chloroflexi bacterium 54-19 | reverse complement strand
CCTGAATTTACTTTCCTCATGCCCATTTTTTCTAAAGTCCTAAAAACCAATCCGACACGCTTATAACCCCCAACTGTTCAAGCCTCTGGCAACGACCAAATGTTTATAACTAAAGACCGGGCTTTGAGCCTATTTTGGCCCAATGCCCGGTCTTTAACTCACCTAAATTGGGTTTTTAACCCTGGATTAACGCTTAACAGTTTTTATGGTTATCAGGTGATGTGTTACCTCCTAATGCCTTAATTTGTAGATTGAGATTTAATTTGACCTGGATACCTGTACTGCTTACTTCTAGAACACCACTGCCGTATTCCTGGCTGAGCTGCCCATAAGCTGCCACCACGTAAGTGCCTGCCGCTAAACCCTCTGTTTGGACTGTTATGTCGAAGCGACCCTGCTCATCGGCCCGGCCACTGCTTAAAGGTACGCTGGTGCCATCCGGTTTTGTCAGCCATGCGCTTACCAACTCGCCAGGTATCCAGAAATCACCGTGATAAGTCACTTTGGTCCCGTTTGGAGGGTCAGCCTTGAAAAGTTGGACTGCTCCCTGGGTGGCATCCTTGTTTACGCCCGGTTCCCCAAAGTTAAAACTGATGCCATTACTAAGGGTTTGCTCGGTGCTGCCATCAAGGTTATTCCACTTAAGAGAATAGCGACTGGTTACCCTGCTGCCAGGGCTAGGTTGGGGTGCGGGGTTAGGCCGGAAAACAAGGGCGCCAGAAAGAGATTGATGGGTGTCGAGAGCGGGCAGAGTGACGGCAACCTGGGAAGTCGAGAGACTGCTGACCCAGGTGGCCGGGTTGGAAAATTCAGTGTAGCCAAGGACGAGTTGAGGGTCAACCGGTAAGGTAAGGGTGGTGGCCCCCGAACGCCCTGGACCGGTATTTCCCACCGTGAAAGAATAACGGATAAGATTGTCAGGGTCGGGAGAAACAACCCGGTCGGGGGTGACCTTCAACCGGCCAACCAGCTTGGCTTTAGCTTCAGGCGCGGGGACCGGCCTTACCGCAATCCCAAACTGAGTACCGGTGATTGTAGACGAGAGTGTATCGGTTGCGGTAAGGGATTGGATGCCAACTGTCTTAAAGGTCGCGTAGAAGGTGCCGACCCCGTTGGTGAGGGCTGCGTCGGGAGGAAGGACCGCATCCGGGTCACTGCTGGTGAAATGGACCGTCCCGGCGTAGGTTGCATTGAGGTTACCCCCGGCATCAAGGGCCTTTACGGTAAAACTATGTCCTTCTCCAACAATAGTGTTGGAAGGATAACCTGACACCGCGAACTGGTCGGTCGGGACGAGGACCAGTTGGGATAATTCGTTAGAATCTTTGGTATTGTACAAATTATCCCCGGCGTAGGAAGCTACTATGGTATGGGTACCGGCAGCGAGTGAGGAAGTGGAGTAGCTGGCCTGTCCATTGCCGTCAAGCGTTTTGGTATCGGCTGGTACACTATCCACCAGAAAAGTGACATTCCCGGTTGGCATGTCAAGGGTGCCGCTGATGGTCGTCGTAAAGGTCAGGTTTTGCCCGGTAAAGGTCGGGTTAGCCGAAGAAACCAGGTTCACCGTGGGGTTAAGGGTACCCAGGTCAAAGATATACGCCGCCCCGGTGTTGCTATTTTTACCCTGGGAACCTACCAGGGCTCTATTTCCGTCGCCGGTCAGGGCTGTTGAGGTGCCAAACAGATCACCTGTGGCTATGTCTGAAGAAACGAACTTCTGTAACTGGGACCAGGTGCCACCGCTCTCGGTAAAGGCATAGACCGCCCCACTTGTGCTGTTTTTCCCGGTGGCACCAACCAGCGCGGTCTTGCCATCACCACTTAAAGTTACACTGTTGCCAAAATTGTCACTTGAGGCACTATCACTCCCGGTCAACGTTTGTTGCTCGGTCCAGGTACCGCCACTTTCGGTGTAAATGTAAGCGGCCCCTTTTCCGTCATTGCCTCCAGTAGCACCAATAATAGCTACGTTAGCATCGTCATTGAGATCCAGGGAACCGCCGAAACTTATATCATTCGTGACACCACTGGGCGCAAGGGTCTGGCTTTGATCCCACAAATAATTACAGTCGTGAGTGTAAACAAAAACAGCATTATACCCTCTACCGGGAGTAAGTTCAGTAATAAAGGCGGTCTCGCCATCGCCACTTAAGGCTAAGGCAAAGCCAAAGTAGGACCCTGAATCAGTAGGTACCAATGTGTTCTGTTCGGTCCAGGTGCCGCCGCTTCGCGAGAATATATAGACTCCCCCTCCGGTATCATTTTTCCGAGGGTCACTGATGAAGGCGAGATTTCCATCGTCAGTCAAGGCCAGCGCAAAGCCAAAATTACTATTAGTAGTGGCATCGCTGGCGGTAAGGATTTGCTGCAAAGTCCACACACCGCTGCTAAGGATATAAACATAGGCGGAACCTTCTACATTGTTACTGGTAGTGGCTCCCACCATCAAAGTGCTGTCATCCTTACTCAAGGCCAGGCTGTAACCAAAATTGTCCGTAGGGCCGGGTGTGGTTTGAGTTATTTTCTGGGTTTCGGTCCAGGTGCCGTTATCAAGAGTAAAAACGTACACCGCTCCCGTTACACTGACCCAACCCCTGGCTCCCACGAAGGCAGTATTACCGTCACTACTAAAAGTTACGCTGCTACCGAAGCGGTCATCGGTATCCAGTCCGTTGTCGAGCAGTTTTTGTTGCTGGAGAAAAGGGTCGATTGTGATCGGGTAAACCGCCCCGGTCAGGCCTACCGTCAGTTTTATGCTATCCCCTGTAGTAGCCAGCTTTGCTTCGAGCGGCTGGTGGCGGGCGTCCCAGGCTTTCAGGCCGCCGTACTGCTGTCCTTTGCTCAAAATAATCCGGCTGGCGCTATCCTGGAGAGCGGTTGTGCCTTGCAAGGCCAGGTTGAGTTCAAGCTGGTTGTTTTGATTTATTCCGGCTCTGTTCTGCGACAACGGGTTTTCAAGAGTGAAGCCCTGCTCCAGGCCCATCGTGGTATTGACGTACCACTCGGTCAGACCGTTGCCGTACCGGTATTCAATTCTTTTATCGTTCAGGACCGGGCTCGTTTCCACCACCGGGGAAGCAGGTTGCCCCGAAAAAATATAACCGGATAGCCGCATGCTCCAATCGTTAACGCCAACCCCTTCCCGGTTGAAAGTGGCCTGAAAGGTGTGCGCGGGGTTTTCGGCCTGGTATCCCCCATTTCCAGTAGAGGCGGGCAGATAGGCGGGACCGCTGTCCTTTTGGATTGCGGCGGTGTAGGCAGCGAAAAGCCCTGGCGGCATAAATGCTGGTTGCCCCGCGCTATAGTTTGGCCTGGTAGGGGTTGGGGCTGCTTGCTTCCCCGGTGAGTTCGGTACACCCTGAAATACCGTCGCCAGGCTGAAAAGCAATAAAAAGACTGTTATCAGGTGAAGCCAGCGACCTGCCTGGCGAGGAAAATTTGACCCGGTTAAAGAAAAACCTGCTAAAAACCTGGCTGGATGTGCGGAAGGCGCAAAGCTGCTGGCTATCGACATTCTTTAAGCTCCTGGACGATTGGTATAACCTTTTTACAATAAGAAAATTTTAAAGCAAGAGCATTTAAACAGCATGGGATAAAAATGGTACTGTCATTGTATAGCCTGTAAGGTTTATTTTATTTAGTATATTTAGGCTAAATTTATACTTCAGATTCCTTATTTTTTCGTTTAACGAGACCCCTTAACAAACCTTTCCACTGGCAACCCCTGATAAAATCTCCGGTTTGACAGTAAATCATCGTGCCTATATAGTGCTTCCTAATGCTTTAAATTTTACAATGAAAATCCACTCAATGGCTTTCCTGGAATCAATAGAGATAAAGGAGTTAGTGTGATGCGCCAACAAAGTGTGTTGGATGGAGAATGGCAGTTTCAACTCGACCCGGAGGGACAATTTTCCCAGGCTCCCTCTGCTTACGACCGGACCATTACTGTACCTTTGCCCTGGCAAGCAGCCTTCAAAGATTTGGCCCAGTATAGCGGGTACGCCTGGTATCGCCGGGAATTTGATTTGGCGGAAGATTGGCTTTCAGGCGATTTATTGCTGCATTTCGGGGCGGTAGACTACTGGTGCCAGGTCTTTGTAAATGGAGAACTGGCCGGGGAGCACGAAGGGGGCTATACCCCTTTTACCTTCTCAATCAAAGCTTTAGCCAGGGCCGGGTCAAATGAACTGGCCGTGCGGGTCTATGATGTCACCGAGTCCGGTTTGGAAACTCCTCGCTGGCCCAACTACCCGGCGAACCCCAGCCACGCAAAGCCCCCCTTTGGTTACAATGAAATGCCGCACGGCAAGCAGGAATGGTACGAAAGCGTGGGTGGTATCTGGCAATCGGTTACCCTGACCGTTACGGCGGCGCGCTACCTGAAAAATGTCCACGTTACCCCTCACAATAGCGGGGAAGTCAATCTCAAAGTTGAACTGGGCGGGGATTTAGCGGCTGTCCCGGCAGGGGAAATCAAGCTGGCGCTTTTCGACCAGGCCGGACAACCGGTTGGTGAAACGAGCCTGGCGGTTGTCGCCGGGCAAGCCAGCTATTCGACCGGGCTCACCGTCCAGGACCCTCACCTGTGGGAAATCGGCCAGTCTTATCTCTACACGGTCAAGGCTTCGCTCGAAAATGGGGGCGCGGCGACCGATGCTATCTCAAGCCGTTTCGGCTTCCGCGAAATTTCTACCAGGGACGGCAAACTTCTTCTAAATGGCCGTCCCTTCTTTTTGCTTGGCGCGCTCGACCAGGACATGTACCAGGATACAATTTACACGGTGCCTTCCAGGGAATACCTTGCCGACCAGTTCCGCAAAGCCCAGGAACTTGGCCTGAACTGCTTGCGCTGCCATATCAAAGTGCCCGACCCGGTCTATCTCGAACTTGCCGATGAGATGGGTATCCTGACCTGGTGCGAAATTCCCTCCTGGCGGGCTTTCTTGCACATCCAGCGCGGCACCTACCATCCTAACCAGGTAATTATTGACGATATACTAAAACACCGGGTGGAGCAGACCCTGCGCGATATGGTGGAGCGCGATTTTAACCACCCTTCGCTGGTAATCTGGACCCTGGTGAACGAAGACTGGGGGACTACCCTGGCTGTCCGGCAGGATGACCGCGATTGGGTTAACACCCTTTACAAGCTCAGCAAAGAGATTGACCCGACCCGGTTGGTGGTGGACAACTCGGCCTGCGGTAATGGCTGGGGCCCAAATGTCCACGTCCATTCCGACCTCGAAGATTTCCATAATTACAACAATATCCCGGATTATGCCACTAATTTCGATACTTTTGTCGAGGCTTTGAACCAGCGGCCCCTCTGGACCTACTCGACCTTTGGCGATACCGTCCGTACCGGGCACGAACCCCTATTGCTCTCGGAATTTGGCAACTGGGGTATCCCTTCGCTAAAAGCCCTCCAAAACCCGGACGGCTCCGACCCCTACTGGTTTAACATGGGGCCGTGGTGGAGCGGTTGGGGTGGCGAGGCGGGTTGGCCCGCCGGGGTCCAGGACCGTTTCACCCGGTACGGCCTTGACAAAGTCTGGCCGGACTTTGAGGCTTTCGCGGCGGGTTCCCAGTGGCACCAGTACAACGCCATGAAGTACGAGATTGAATCAATGCGCCGCCAATCTAACTTTGCCGGGTATGTCATCACCGAACTGGCTGACATCTACTGGGAAAGCAACGGCTTGCTCGACTTCAAACGCCAGCCCAAAGTGTATCACGACCTGTTTGGAGAGGTTAATAACCCGGATGTCCTCATGGCAAAACCGGAGCGTTATAACGGCTGGGCCGGGGAAACGGTTGATTTCCAATTGGATGCCTCTCACTATGGTCCGGCGGATTGGCAGGGTCTACAACTTACCGGGAATACTGCCGGGTTGGTTGTTAGCCAGGCGGTCGAAGTTCCTCAAGCCGCCGTTACGTCCCTGGGGCAGTTCAAGCTCGACCTCCCGGCAGCCGAAAAAGCCCAGGTGGCCGAATACAAACTGGCCCTTACCGCCAAATCCGGTGAAAGCGTGGCCGCCACCCGGTTCAAGCTTTTAACCTTGCCTGAGTCTTACAAACAGGCCGCCTACCAGGGCCAGGTTGCGGTCCTCGGTAACCACGGTTTGGGTGGGCACTTACAGGGTCTGGGCTACCAGGCTGGAACTGCTCTAGGTGGTGAAACCGGCCTGGCAATCACCAGTAAACCGACCCAGGAATTGTTGGACTGGGTAAGAGAAGGCGGCGACTTGCTTTACCTGGCAAGCAGTGGGCCGGGGCCTTTCTTCTGGGTTGGGGGTCGAGGCGGACCTTACTCCGGGGACTGGGTATCCAGTTACACCTGGCTAAAACCGGGTATTTTCCGGCGGTTGAACGGGTTGGAGAACCCGCTCGACATGGCTTTCAAGGAAGTGGCTCCCCGCAATATCATCCAGGGGTTGCCTTTCGAGGTAGCCGAATACCACGGTGATTTCCTGGCCGGGCAGGTCGGGGGCTGGGTCCATTTCCCGGTCGCGCACGCCCTTCAGCTTCGCTATGGCAAGGGACGAGTCTTGATGACGACCTTCGCCCTGGAAAGCGCTCTGCTCGAAAAGTCGGACACGGTGGCAACCGCCCTGTTACACGACCTGGTCGATTATCTCAAGTCGCCCGAATGTAACCCGCGCCTTTCCGCCAATTATTAAATCTATAAAATACGGTCAGAAACTCTGGCCGTATTTTTTTATTTACTGAATACTAAACACTAAAAACTAAACACTTCTTCGCGTTCACTGCTTTTGTATTTACCCTGGGTTTATTGACACCGGACGAGACCCGGTGCTAGAATTATTTCAATCCGCTACAACTTTTAGAGGGTTTTGCTGGTTGTAGCCGCGCTGAATTTATTCAACTCCAACACATCGGATTTTTGCCGCATGGACCCCTGGTCTTCCACCCAATTTATGCCTGAAGAAAAGGCTGAGGAGCAGGCGCGCTTGATTTTATCTTTAATTGAGCAGCGCACCCGCCAGGTGATTTCGCTCTCCCATTTTGTCCTGGAAGTCCTCTTTAAGTACAACCCGAAGTCCGGCCCGGCTAAACCCCTGACCGAACATTCCGGCTACGTGGGGCTCGATTTCGAGGTACCCCTCACTCTGCAAGACCTCAATGATTATGTGGCTCACTGGCAGAGCTTGCTCGAATATCTCACCCCGTACGCCAGGGCCGCATTACTAAATCTTTTGACCACAAAATATGGTTACGTTCCGCTGCCCGGTGGACCGCTGGCCGGGGCCTTGCGCCTGGAAGACCCTGCCGTTGCCCAGGCTTTCGCTCACCGCTACGGCCAAACCCTGGCTACCTACCTTGCTGCCAGGGAGGTTTTGTCGCCCCTGGAAAAGGGGCCTGATTTAGCCCGCGCCCTCAAAGATGAAATCACCCTGGTCAATTTGCCGCGCGGCGAATACTTGATGCGGGAAGGCGACCCCGGCGACGGGATGTACATTATCGTGAGCGGGCGGTTGCGCCCATTCATAACGGGGGAAGACGGCACAGAGCGGTTCCTGGCCGACAAAGGCAGGGGTGAAATTATCGGAGAAATGGCCCTTATTACCGGGGAGAGCCGCACCGCCAGCCTTTACGCCCTGCGTGATAGCGTCCTGGTCAAGGTTTCGACCGAAGCGTTTGGCCGCCTGACCGCCCAGTACCCGCAGATTGCCATGAGCCTGGCCGGCCAACTGGTCGAGACTCTGCGCCTTGAAGGTAGACGCAAAAATGTCCCGGCCCTGCCCAACACTATCGCCCTGGTCCCGGCCAATCCAGGTTGTCCCATGAAAGAGTTTGTCGCCAACCTGGTGGAGGCCTTAGCGGTCTACGGCCCGACCTTGCACCTCAACAGCGCCACTTTCGAGACCCTTTTTGGCAGCCGCATCCGACAGGCCCTGGCGAGGGAAAACGAAAGTGAACTGGAAGTTACCTGGCTAAACGAGCAGGACTCAAAATACCGCTTTGTCCTATATGAAACCGACCCTTCGCTGACGCCCTGGACCGAACGCTGTTTGCGGCAGGCCGACCGGATTTTACTGGTGGGTACGGCGGGGTCGAGCGGCAAACCGGGCCGGATAGAGAAGGTGCTGGAACGCCCCGACTTTCAATGGACCGACCAACGCCAGGAACTGATAATCATTCACCCTGACCGCTACGTCCGCCCCTCCAACACGGGCGTCTGGTTGGCCCAGCGCAAAGTCGAGCGCCATTACCACGTCTGCCTGACCTATCCCCAGGATTTTCAACGGCTTGCCCGGAGTCTTTCGGGCAATACTATCGGGTTAGTGCTGGGTGGAGGCGGGGCGCGTGGTTTCGCTCACCTGGGGTTGATTCGGGCCCTCGAAGAATTAAAGATTCCGGTTGATATGGTCGGCGGGGCCAGCGCCGGGTCTATCGCGGCGGCTCATCTCGCCATGGGGCTGGACTGGAAAGCCATGCGCGACAATATAAAATTTCTCTTTTCGGTCTTTGATGATTACACGTTGCCGCTGGTTTCGCTCGTTTCGGGTGGGAAATTTCAAGGGGCCTTGAAATCCATGTTCGGGGACATTCAAATTGAGGATTTGTGGCTCGATTTCTTTTGTGTCTCCACCAATTTGAGCCGGGCCGAGCTAAAGATCCACCGGGCGGGCCGCCTGGAAAGAGCAGTCCAGGCCAGCGCCTCGATTCCGGGGGTCTTTCCGCCGGTCCTGGACAACGGTGACCTGCTGGTGGATGGCGCGGTGTTGGATAATATCCCGATCGACGTAATGCAGACGCTGGCCGAGGATGGAAAGTTTATCGTGAGCGACGTGGGAGCGGAAGGCCCGCCCCTCCGCCAGTATTCCTACAAAAGCGACCAGTCGGGCTGGCTGGTGCTGTGGGACAGGCTTTTACCGTTTCACCGCCGCCGCTATGTCACGCCGAGTATTATCAGCCTGATGACCCGCTCCACTACCCTGACCAGCGCGACCACCCGCAACCAGATTAGGCAGGCGGCGACCCTCTATCTTTCTCACCCGGTGGAGGCGTTCGGCCCCCTGGCAACCAGGGACGCCGATAAACTGGTCGAAATCGGCTACCGTTACGCCCTCCAACAACTCGAAAATTGCCCGGTGGATTTTACCCGCTGATACAGCTTAAACGAACCAGGCCCCGCCGTTTATCGAAATCGTCTCGCCGGTGACGAACCCGGCCAGGTCCGAGGCCAGGAATACGACGCTTCCTGCCACGTCCGGCGGGTAGCCCGGTCTTTTGAGGGCGATGCTTTCGATGGTGGCTTTCTGGGCTGCCGGGGGTGTAAAGGTTTCGTGGAAGGGCGTATCCAGGATGAGACCCGGCGCAACCGCGTTGACGGTGATGGCGCGAGAAGCCAACTCCTTGGCTAAACCTTTGGTCAGGCCAATCATCCCGGCTTTAGAGGTGGCATAGGCGACCGCACCCGGCCCGCCGCCGTTCTGGGCCGCGACCGAACTGATATTGATAATCCGGCCCCAGCCTCCCGTCATGAACGGCAGGACCGCCCGCGAACAATAAAAGGCGCTCGACAGGTTGACGTCAATCACCTTGTGCCAGTGGTCGTTGCTCATTTCGGCGACCGTCGACCGTCCCACCAGGCCCCCGGCGTTGTTTACCAGGATGTCAATCCGTCCACCCAGGACCTGCGCGGCAGCCCCGGTCACCTGGTCCACCTCGGCGCTATTGATCGCATCGAGCTTGAACGCGGCAGCCTGGCGGCCCAACTCTTTAACCTGGGCAACCACTTCCTCGGCGGGGTGGCTCAAATAGGTGATAACGACATCGGCCCCGGCGCGTGCCAGTTCGAGGGCGATTTCGCGGCCAATCCCAATGCTTCCGCCCGTCACCAGGGCGGTCTTACCGGTTAAATCTATCGTTGTCATTTTTCTCCATTTTTCAATTTTAGGACTTTCCCTTAAACTTTCACTCATGCTATCACTACCCTGTTGAGAAGGTTTTGCCGGTTAAAAGGGAAAGTCCTGAATTAGTATTTACACAAAAGCAGTTAAAAGCCGCTAACCCCTAGCCTAACCCAGGCTTCTTCCGGGCGCAACCTAAACCGGGTTAAGCCTGGTCCAGACCTCCCGGTTGACGAGGTTAGACGGGCGCTGTCCCTGCAAGGCGGTGGCTACTTCCCGGCAGACCATCTCCTGCATCCTTAAATTGCTGGCCCTGGTGTATGAGCCGATATGGGAGGTGCAGATGGTCTTGGGGTGGGTCAGGAGTGGGTTATCCGGCGCGGGTGGTTCGGGGTCGTAGACATCCAGGGCCGCTCCGCCCAGGTGACCGCTGTCCAGCGCTTCGAGCAGGGCCGCCTCGTCTACCAGAATTCCCCGCGACACATTGATAAATAAAGCTCCCGGCGGCATCAGGGCCAGGGTTTCCCGGTTGATAAGACGGTAGGTTTCGGGGATAGCCGGGCAGTGAATCGAAACGACCGGGGATTGTTTTAGCAAAGACGGCAGGTCCGGCGTCAGTTCGACTCCCAACTGTCCTGCGCGTTCGGTGGTGACGAAGGGGTCATAAGCGATAACGCGCATGCCGAGGACGCGGGCGATTTCAGCGACCCTGGCCCCGATGCGGCCCAGGCCGATTAGCCCCAGCGTCACCCCGACCGCTTCCAGTCCCTGCGGCATCCGGCTCTGGGGTGTGAAACCGTGACCGCCGTGGGTTATCCTATCGCTAAAAGCAACCCCCTTGGTCAGGCTCAGCATGAGGGCGATAGCGTGTTCGGCGGTAGATTCGGTCGGGCCATCCGGGGTATTGACCACCTGGATACCTCGTTCGGTCGCGGCGTCCAGGTCTATCCGGTCCACGCCGATGCCGGTCCGGCCAATTACCTTGAGGCGGGGGCCAATCCGGTCCAGTACGGCACCGTTTATGTAAGCCAGGGCGTTGATAATGATAGCGTCAAAGGTGCGTGCCTGCTCGTACCAGGCAGGGGTATCCTCGACCGTTCCGGTCACGATTTCAGCTAACGGTTCGAGGATGGCGCGGGCGCTTTCGCCAAAAGTGGTAAAGGTAAAGACCCTGAAGCCGGGCGTATTCAACGTTGAATTTCCTCCCTTACTCTTACTCTAACTTCTAACTTTTATAATTCTCCATTTTCCAGGGGTGCAGACCATCCGTGGACCTAATATCAATTAGGGGTGACTACTTGTCACTCGGAGCTTGCGAGGAATCCGGGGCTCCCGTACCCAAAGGGTACGGGTCCCGTTGGACAACGGGTGTGGTTTAGCCCAACGGGCCGGAGATCCTTCGCTGTGCTCAGGATGACAGAATTAGAGTCTTTATCTATAACTGATACAGGCCAGATTCGGCGGTATTACCAGCCGGACAATTATAGCAATAACTTACCCCGGAAGACGCTGGCAGCGCGACTTGCGGGGTAAGTTGGGGTTATACGAGTGAGGTGAAGAATACCAGGGCTCTTGCCGGGCCTTTTGGTGAAACAGCCCGGTAAGCCTTAGTTAAAGAGACTAATCGTAGCGGAGGGCGTCAATCGGGTTGAGCTTACTGGCCCGGCGAGCCGGGTATATCCCGAAGAATAGCCCCACCGCCACCGCGAACCCGACCGCGATTACGATAACCGAGACACTTAGCTGGGTTGGCAAAGATGGCACTGTCGCGTTTACGATAAGCGAGGAAATCACCCCCAGCACTACCCCGATTAACCCGCCTACCAGGCAAATGCTGATACTTTCTATCATGAATTGGATGAGAATGTCGAAGGGTTTGGCCCCGATAGCCTTGCGGATACCGATTTCGCGGGTCCGTTCCGTCACCGTTACCAGCATGATATTCATAATGCCGATACCGCCGACGAAAAGCGAGATAGAAGCGATGACCAGCAGAAAGATGGTGTAGGTAGCAGCCTGGTCTTTAGCCGTCTGTAACAGGTCTTGCTGGTTGACAATTGAAAAGTCAGCCGCCTGGGCCCCGCTGATTTTGTGACGTTCATCCAGGAGGTCGGTTACCTGGCTGATTAGCAAATCGACGTTATCGTTGGAACTGGCCTTGGCTACAATGTCGCTGACGGTATGGCCGGTGCCGGAAAGACCCTGCTGGCGTTTCCCGGCCAACTTCTGCTCGACAGTTGTAAGGGGGATATAAGTCTGGTTGTCCACCGAACCAAACCCGGTGCCGCCTTTGGCCGCCATCACGCCCACCACCGTAAAGTTAATCCGGTTGATTTTTATCGTTTTGTTGATGGGGTCGTCTGCCGGAAAGAGTGTAGAGGCGACGGTCGCGCCCAGGACCACCACCGTTTTGGACTGGTTGTAATCGGTATCCTGGAACCAGTCACCCTCGGCAACCGTTAAATCGCGGACCTCCGGGTAATCGGTGGTAGTCCCGATAATCCGGCCAACCGTATTGATGTTACCATTGACAAGCTGGCCGCCGGATTGCAGTTCGGGCGCTACCGCCGTTGCGGCTGTAATCCGGGTGGTGTCTTGCAGCGCCTCGGCGTCTTCAAGGGTCAGGGTGGCGGCGGTGGTGCTGGTGGCGATTCCACCCGAAGAAGTGTTGCCGGGCGTGATGGTAATCAGGTTGGTGCCGTTGGCGGTGAGACGGGCCATACTGCTGGCGACCACTCCCTCCCCGATACTCTGCAAGGCGATAACCGCGCCCACACCGATAATGATACCGAGCATGGTCAGGAGTGACCGCATTTTGTTGGAGGCCAGGCTGGTCAGGGCGATTTTGAAACTTTCAATAATGTTCATGCTTTTTCACACCTGCTCTTATCCGCCTGCCGTTTATTTTATACCTGCCGTTAAGGCAGGGGCAGGTACGGCAATATTCATCATCGGGGGCCGGTAGACCCAGCGTTGATTCAGGACTGGTTCGTTGCTTTCAATCAGGCCGTCGCGGATACGGACTACCCGGCGACAGTGGTCGGCTACTTCGGATTCGTGGGTGACAAAGACGACCGTAATGCCGTCTTCGTAATTTAGTTTCTGGAAAATCCCCAGCACTTCCTCGGTCGAGCGGGTGTCGAGGGCCCCGGTCGGCTCGTCGGCCAGGATAATGGTGGGGTCATTCACCAGCGACCGGGCGATTGCTACGCGCTGCTGCTGCCCGCCGGATAACTCTTTCGGTTTGTGATCGAGCCGTTCCCCTAGCCCGACCGATTCGAGGGCCGCTGCCGCCCGCTCGTAGCGTTCTCCCCGGCTGAACAATCCTGAATAGAGCATCGGCAGTTCGACGTTTTCGATAGCGGTCAGGCGGGGTAGAAGGTTGAAACTCTGGAAGACGAAGCCGATTTTGCGGTTGCGGATCTCGGCCATCTGGCTCTCGCTCATGCGGGCCACTTCTTCGTCGTCAATCGTATAGCTGCCGGTGGAAGGAGTATCCAGCACCCCCAGGATATTCATCAAGGTGGACTTACCGGAGCCGGACGGCCCCATGATGGCGACCATCTCGCCATCATGGACCTCGAAAGTTACTCCTCGGAGGGCATTTACCTCAATTTCCCCCATCCAGTAGGTCTTTGTCACATCCGTGACTTTAATCATCAGCTTGTACCCTTTCTAAAGTAATCTTTGAGGTAAGATTTCTAACCCCCTCGACCGCCGAAGCCGCCTCCTCCAAAGCCGCCCCCACCGAAGCCACCGGGCCGGTTCTGGGGCGAGGTCGTGCTGGCTGCCGCGCCGCTGGCCGTACTGACCACAATCACGTCGCCATCTTTGAGGTTGCCGCCGGTGATTTCGGTGTAAGTGTCACCGACCAGGCCGGTTGCCACGTCTACATTTTCGGTCTTATCGGTAGCAGCATCGAGCAGGACGGTTACATAGCTGCTGGTGACCCCATTGACTCGGTGGGTCTTGATGGCCCGGTTGGGGACTGAGAGGACCCCCGCTTTCAGGTTCAGACAGAAGGTGACGTTAGCGGTCATACCGACTTTGGGCTGAATAGCCTGGGCGTTGGCGCTGGTCAGGGTGTAGCCGCAGATGCCGGTCGAGGCCAGTGCTGCCCCGCCTGCCCGGCCCGCAAATCCACCACCGTTACCTTGGGCGTTCGCGCCGGGTTTGGTAGCCGCGCCACCTGTGGCGGTATTGGTGCTGGCCCCGTTACCCCTCCCTGCGTTCCCTTGTCCGTTTGGCCGCTGCAACAACTTGGCGAATTCCTGCGGGTAAGCGCTTACCAGGCTGTTGGTCGTGCCCTGGTCGAGGGTGACGGTAACGGTGTAGTTCACGACGTTGCTGGTCACGGTCGCCTTGGACGAGATAAAAGTGACTTTCCCGGTGAAGCTCTTGTTAGGGATACCATCCAGGTTGAGTGCCACCGGCATATTTTCGGTAATCTTGGAGATGTCAGTTTCACCTACGTTTACATCGACGTGCAGGCTGCTCGTATCAACCACTTCATAGACCACAGTCGAGGCACCTACCTGCTGGCCGACCACAATCGGGGCCGCGATGATAATGCCTGAAATTGGCGAGGTAACGGTGGCGGTAGTGAGAGTGGCCTTGGCTTTGTCGAGGTTAGTCTGGGCCACGTCCAGTTGAGCCTTGGCGATAGCAATAGTGTTCTGGGTCGGACCGGCTTTGAGGTCGTCCAGGGTCGCCTGGGCCTGTTTGACGTTAGAATTGGCCTGGGTAATCGCATCCGGGGTGCCCCCGCCGAGTTTAGCCAGGTTAGCCACCGCCGAAGCCACCCCGGCCTGGGCCGAGATAATAGACTGCTGGGCCGAAGCCACCGAAGCCTGGTCGGCGGCGAGGGTTGCGTCGGTCGGGGTCAGGGCAATCAGGGCTTTGTTGGCGGAGTCGAGCCCGGCCTGGGCCGAGGCTACCTGGGCCGCTGCCGCGGCAATATCGGCCTGGGTCGGTCCGGCCTTGGCTTTGTCGAGCTGCGCCTTGGCGTTATCTACCGCCGATTGGAGGGTGGCCGTCTGAGTCTGCAACTGGACATTGGCGTCATTTAACGTCAGGTCGGCTTTGTTGTAGGTGTCCTGGGCCGTCTGCATCGTCCGCAGCGCGGCGGTTTCGGCGTCAATCTGGGCCTGGGTCAGGTTAGATTTTAAGGAGCCGTCGGCATTGCGGTTGGCGGTCACCTGCTCCTGGTATTTTTCCTGGGCATCCTGCAAGGCCAGGAGGTCTTCCTGTTTAGCCATCTGGTCGCTGGCGATTGCCAGGTTCAGGGAGCTAAGCGTTTTCTGCTGGTTGGCAACGGCCTGGTCGTAAGAAGATTGGGCCGCTTCAATGGTGGCGGCGTCATTCCCGGCCAGGGTCTTGGCCTGCTGGGCCTTGGCGTTATCAAGGGCAGCCTGGGCCGAACTCACCGCCGATTTGGCGGCTGCAATATCGGACGGGCTACCGCCCTGCTGGTCCTGGGCCAGTTTGGCCTGGGCGCTCTTGAGGTTAGCCTGGGCTGTGCCAATCTGGCCGTTGGCCGAGGCAATCGAGGCGTTAGCGCTGGCGATGTCCTGGGCCGTGGCCGTCCCTTTGACTGTTTGGTCATAACTGGCCTTAGCCGAATCGAGTTGGGCCTGGGCTACCTCGAGGTCTTTCTGGGTGGCCCCGGCTATGGTCGTGTTGTAATTCGCCAGTTGCTGGTCGTAAGCAGCCTGGGCGCTTTTGAGGTCGTTTTGCAGGCTGCTATCGTCAATCTGGGCCAGGGTGTCACCCGCTTTGACGGTATCACCCAGGTTTTTATAAAGTTTGGTGATGGTACCCGACGTGCTAAAAGTCACGCTCTGGTCGGCGTTGGGCTGGACCTGCCCGGTAGAGCTTAAAGAGACGGTGATGGGAAGACGAGTGGAGGCGGTGACGGTCTGACCGACAAAAGCCGGGTTGGTCTGGGTGCTGCGGACATAAAAAAAGGTGCCCGCTCCTGCCGCTGCCGCTACAAACACCACCAATAGCCAGCCCCAGGGCCTGGTGCGTTTGCGGGGGGCCGGGCGAGGTCGCCGGACCGGTTGAGCATGGGGTCCGAGCGCCCCGCCCCCTGTGACCGGTCCTAAATGGGTCGCTTCGGTGGAAGGGGCGGGCTGGGTTGCCACGTCGCTCCCGGCATCGGCGGCGCTGGTTACTTTACCGGCTTCCTTTATCTCTATCTCGTGGGTGTGGGCAAGCTGGTTTTTGCTTACCTCCGGTTTTGTTGCTCCGGGGTTCGGAGCTTCATTTTTGGGTTCATCCATTGTCAATAACCTCAAATCTCGAATAACGTCTGGTGGATTTGCTAAAAACCGGCGCAAATTCCGCAGGTTGAGCAGGTCTTTAATGAGTCTTTCTTTTTCGATTTATTTCCTGTGCTATCGGTTTTTGGTTTTCCTTATTTTTCATAAAGGGCAGGCTTACAGGCGTGTAAACCTGCCCTGCTTTTGGAGTAAATAACCTTAGAGGATAATTTTCCAAAGCCGGCGAAATTATTCTTTTTTACCCCGTGTTAGGGATGGTTTGTTGCATATTTGGAGTGTCCTTCAAACCACTCTTTTAGCCAGGATATATGGTTATCAGAGTAGCAAAGCATTTTCGACAACTTGCTAAAAATTTGTTAAAACTCTAATAACCGCTTCAAAATAAAACTTTAGAATCTGGCCCGGCTAGGCCTTTACATATTTAATTTTGGGTTTAGCCAGCAGGTCCGCCGGTTGCTCCTGCGATAATTTGTAACCTGCCCCGTAAACTGTTTCGATGAGTTTTGGGTTTGGTAGCTTGCCTCTCAAATTGGAGATGTGCACCCCGATAGCCCGTGACCCAATCGGGTCGTCGCAGTTGTAGAGGGCTTCTTCCAGTTCGAGGATGTTAAAGACCCGGCCAGGGGCACCCGCCAGGGTCAGCAACAGTTGGTACTCTTTGTTGGTTAAAGCGGGGACGATTTGCCCGGCATAGAGGACAATCCGGCGGTAACGCTCGATAACCAGCGCCCCAACCACCACCAGGTGGGTGCCGGGCAGCCCACCGGTCCCGGCGGTTTGAAACGGAAATTCCGCCGGGTTGACAGTTTTTTCCATCCGGCGGAATTTCAGCCGCATGCGAGCCATAACCTCACGCGGGCTAAAAGGTTTGGTGATAAAGTCGTCTGCCCCGATTTCGAAGCCAAGCAATTTATCCACCTCGTCGTTCGAGGCGCTCAGAAAGAAAACCGGCACCTCGCTTTCGAGCCGGATTCTCCGGCAGACCTCGGTCCCGCTCAAACCGGGCAGGACCAGGTTGAGTAAGACGAAATCGGGGTTTTCGGTTTGAAACCGGGCCAACCCGTGCAGACCGTCCCGCGCCGTAAGCACCGCGTAACCTTCTTCTTTGCAAAATTTCGTCAACAATTCCAGGTCACACTGGTCATTGTCAATAAGTAGAACCCGTTTTGATTTCGCCAGCAGCGCATACGCCGGGTTGGCCGGGTGTAATTGAACTACCATAGACCCTTTTTCCATTTGTTTTGGTTCGTTGCCAATCTTTCTTATTTGGGTATTTTGAGAATTTTGGAGAGCGGACTCCGGGCGTGTTCCAGGCTCAGTTTTGCACATTTAAAATCTTGAGTTCGTTTCCTTGCTCACGAGGGCAGTTTAGCAGTTTGGGGCGGCGGTTAAATCATGCAGGAGGATGATTGTAAATGCTTCTTATGAAGGGGGAGGAGAATTCATCCAAGATGAGGATAGACTACTCCTACTTTTGAAGGATGTTTTTGTTAAAAGTGGCGGGGTTTGAGCTCGAAACAAAAACGGCAGGCTTACAAAATTTTGTAAACCTGCCGGGTGGGCCTTGCAGCTTTGAAATGCAAAGGATACTTTAGAGAGGGAGCGACAACCCTGGCGCTCCCTCTCTAAAGCTGGATTTAATTCGTTGTAACGGGGATAACAACCCTTTGGGTGCTGTAATTGCCGTAAGCGGTGAGCATGTAGGGTCCGGTCGTCCCGTTGCTGTTAAAAATAACGGTTGTGACGTTGGCGCCGTCGACATTGTCGTTGTTCGGGAAGACCCCGATGCCATTGGTAAGCATGGTTGGTAAGGGGATTACCGCCCCACTGCTACTCTCGGTCAGCCAGAGTCCGACCGGTTCGTAGGCATAGAAGAATGTCCCGCCAAGCTGAATTGTAACCATGTTTCCGCTGACATTGGTAATAGTGGCGTTTACGGTGGGCGTCAGCACCTTAAAGTTGGCGATACCGACCGCGCCGCTGGTCAGGCCCTGGGCGGTGAGGGACCACATGCCCGGCAGGTTAACTTGCAGGGTGGCTAACTGGGCCTGGGAATAGCCGGTATAGACTTTAGGGTCGGGCGTATAGGAGAAATTCAGCAGGTTTCCCGCCGAGTCGGCCTTGCCCTGGCCGTAATACCGGACGGTCTGGTCGGGGGCGGTCAACCAGAGGGCAATCGACTCGTTCGCTGTAAAGCCGGTCCCGGTCACTACCGGGGAAACGCCCAGGGTCAGGGTCGTGTTATTCAGGGTCAGCATGGCGGCGGGAGCGTCTGCCTGGGCGAGTTTTGTCGAGAAACTTAGCGCCACCAGCAAAGCCAGCATGCTAAACACCGCCACCATGCTAAAAGCTTTGATTTTTCCTTTTTGAGGGCTAAAAATGGGCATACATCTTTCCTTTCGATTCCAACATCTTATTTTTCCATGGATTCAGCAGATTCTTTCTTCTTAAATAATTTCACTACCAACTTAGCAAACTACTATGTTGATTTTGCTAAGAAGTTGCAAAGGCATTTTTAGTAAATCTAAAAGTTTCCTTCATATTTGGCATACAAAGTTTTATTTCAATGGTTATTTAGGGGTACCATCCAATCCGGTCCCCGAAAAAGGGGAACCAGGGATAAAGGTTAAATTAAAGAAGCTGAAAGAAGTTTGTAAGGTGTTTAAGTAGCAAGGTATAATCAAATTTGAAGAAGGTTTTCTGGGGAATCATGGCATGCAGAAAATAGACAGGGTAAGGGGGAGATTGTGGCTGTCAGGGTGTTGATTGTGGACGACCACCGGATTGTCCGGCAAGGTTTGCGCTTGCTGCTCGGCCAGGACCGGGATATAGAGGTAGTCGGGGAAGCGGCCAATGGACAGGAAGGAATTATCCAGGCCCAGCGCCTCAAACCGGATGTAATCCTCATGGATTTGATGATGCCGGTGATGAACGGGATTGAGGCAATTGCCCAGATTCGCAAGGATTTGCCCGATACGGAGGTGCTGGCCCTGACCAGCGTGCTGGAAGAAGTTTCGGTGGCAAAGGCGGTCCAGGCCGGGGCCATCGGGTATATTCTCAAAGACACCGAGAGCCAGGAGCTAAACCAGGCCATCAAAGCCGCCGCCGCCGGGCAGATACAACTCTCGACCAGGGCGATAGCCAGCCTGATGCAGCGGATGCGCGAGCCGGAACCGCCCGCCGTCAGAGAGTTGAGTAAACGTGAGCTTGAGGTTATTACCCTGTTGGCGCAGGGCCAGTCGAATAAAGAAATTGCCCACACCCTGAATGTCAGCGAAACCACTGTCAAAAGTCACGTCAGCAACCTTTTAGCCAAGCTGGGTGTCCAGAGCCGGACCCAGGCCGCCTACCAGGCGACCCGCCTGGGTTTGATTAATATTTCCCAGGAGCCGGAAGTTTAACCTCCCGGTCACAAATCATGTTCAAAAGTTTTAATCGAAACCAGTTAAGAGACTGGCGCTGGTGGAGCGGCCCTTTCTTGATTGTGGTCGCGGCGGGATTGCTTTCTGGGCTGGCCCTTTTAACCGATTACCACCTGCCAATCTCGACTCCGATATTCCTGCTCATCCTGGTCTATACTGCTTTTACAGGCGGGCTTTCCTCGGCCCTGCTCAGCGTCAGTTTGACGACACTTTATCACCTGATTGAACTGGTGACCCCTGGCGGCCTGCTATTCTACCGGACCGAGGATATTGTCCAGGTAGTCGTCCTGATTTTGAGCGCCCCCTTAATCGTGATAATGGTCTCCCGGCTGCGTTCCCGCGCCGAAACCACCCTGGCCGAAAAACTTGAACA
Organism: Chloroflexi bacterium 54-19; assembly: GCA_001898225.1. Lineage (GTDB taxonomy): Bacteria > Chloroflexota > Chloroflexia > Chloroheliales > Chloroheliaceae > 54-19. The sequence continues at coordinate 95,328 of MKTJ01000029.1, read as the reverse complement.
GGAACAGGCCCACTCGATTGAGCTAAAAGCGGTCCTGGCAAAACAGACCCAGGCCGAGGAAGAAGTCCGCCTCTTAAACTCGCACCTGGAACAGCGGGTCAAAGAGCGGACGGCCCAACTTCAAGAACAAGAGCAAATCCTGCGAAAGCAGACCCAGCAAATCCAGTCCATCCTGGATAATTCCACCACCAGCATCTACTTGAAGGATACCGAAGGCCGCTATCTTCTGATTAACCGCCAGATCGAGCAGCGCTTTGGCCTGGACCCTACCAACGCTATCGGTAAGACCGGCCAGGAGCTTTTCCCCCAGGATGAAACCGGCCAGGGGTTTGTAAACGACCGGAAAGTGCTGGAAAGCGGGAAGCCACTGGAAATCGAGGAAGAATATTCTTTGAAGGATGGCTTGCATACGGTCCTGTCAGTAAAATTTCCGGTCCGGGACGATACCGGGAAAATTTACGCGGTCGGCGGGATTTCGACCGATATTACCGAGCGCAAACGTCTCGAACGCGAGGCCCAGTCCAGCCAGGCCCGGTTGAGTAAGATTGTTACGGCGGCCCTGGATGCTATCATAACCGTTGATGCCAGCCACCGGATTGTGAATTTTAACCCGGCGGCAGAGAACCTTTTTGGCTATAGCTCCGGCGAGGTCTTCGGGCAGGGTCTCGACCGCCTTATCCCGGCCCTTTTAAACCCCGGCCACCCCGATTTTTATACCGCCAACTTTAACCGGGTTGCCGACACTAGCGGTCCTATAAGTTCCTCGGACCAACTTTATGCCCTGCGGTCGAGCGGGGAAAAGTTCCCGGTTGAGGCTACCGTATCCCAGGTTGAGACGGACGGGCAGCAATTCTATACCATCTTTATCCGCGACATTACCGAACGGGTCCAGGCTTTTCAACTGCTGGAAGAACGGGTGGCCCGCCGGACCGCCGAGTTAAGCGTCTTGCTGGAAATTTCGCAAAACGTGGCCGCCAACCTGAACCTGCCCTCCATCAAAGGGGTTTTGACCGGGCAGTTGAATAAGCTGATGAATTTCGATTTATTCAGCCTCTACCGTCGGCACAAGGATGGCTCTTTTAGTCTCCTCGATACCTCCTTGCCGGTTGCCCCGGTTTCACTGAACAGCCTGGTCGCCGGGTTAAATGCTCTTTCTCCCTGGCCTGCCGAGTCGGCTGCTACCCCCACCCCGCTCATCGTGGACGATTTCTCGGATAGCCCGAGCGCGGCTGAAGCATTCCGGCGCGAAGTTTCGGACGAAACGTCTTTTCGCTCGGTTATGTATGTACCGCTTGTCGTGAAGGAAGAAGTAGTGGGCTTGCTCGTCCTGAATTATCACGAGCCGGGCTACTACACCCCTTATCACGCTCAACTGGCCCAGGCGGTCGGCACCCAGGTAGCGACCGCGATTGAAAATGCCCGCCTGTACGACCAGGCCCAGGATATTGCCGCGCTGGAAGAACGCCAGCGCCTGGCCCGCGAACTGCACGACTCGACCTCCCAGGTCCTTTTCAGTATCCAGCTTGGCTCTCGCGCCCTCCGCAATTTCTTGCAGGAAGAACAGCTATCCGAAGCTAAAGAGACCGTCAACTATTTGATTGCGCTGGCGAAAGGCGGGCTGGACGAAATGCGGGCGCTCATTTTCGACCTTCGCCCCGAATCTATCGAAAAAGAGGGTCTGCTCGGCGCTTTGCAAAAACAGATTGTCGCCCTGAAAGACCGCTACAATCTTGAGGTGGAGGTGCGGTTCAGCCAGGAGACCGAGCCGGAACTACCCCTTAAATACAAGGAAGCCCTTTACCGGGTCGCCAGGGAAGCTTTACATAACGTTGTTAAGCACGCCAGTAGTGAGCGGGTCGAACTGGAATTGACCTGGGACAGCCAGGCTATCCGTTTGGTGGTCCGGGATTACGGCATTGGTTTTGAGCCGGAGGGCGATTTCTCCGGGCATTATGGGTTACACACCATGCAGGAACGCGCCCAGAAATTGCCGGGGGCCAAACTTTCGATTGAGAGCAAGCCGGGCGAGGGGACCCGGGTTTGCCTGGACGTGCCGCTGCCCCGCTTAAGCTTGAGTCAGGCCGCCAGGGATTGACGCCGGGGTCTTGCTAAATCCTCCAAAAGTAGGAGTTGGTTCATCCTCTTATCGAAGGAACGGCCTATCCTTCAAATTAAACTTTAGATTCATCCTCCCGCATGATTTTTCCGATCGTCTTAAATGGTACACTCCTGAATTAGAAGGGGTAAATAAGAGAAAATCGAAATGGAATGATTAAAGTTTTAATTGCGGATGACCAGAATAATGTGAGGACCTCCCTGAAATTGCAGTTCAGGGTCGAAAAGGATTTCCTGGTGGTGGGCGAGGCCAAAAACGGGGAGCAAGCCCTGCAACAGGCCGCCCTGCTTCACCCCGACATAACCCTGATGGACCTGAATATGCCGGGTATGGACGGTCTCACGGCTACCTCGCTCATGGGCCAGGTTAGCCCGGAATGCAGGGTGGTTATTTTGAGCATCCAGGACGACCCGGCTACCCAGGCAGCGGCCCGTTCGGCGGGAGCGGCGGCCTTTGTGCCAAAGAGTGATGTCGAAATTCTGCTGGGGGTTATCCGGCAGGTTTTTATCGAAAGTACCCGCAATTCCGCTCCCACCTGAGTTTATTAAAATCAAATCTTTGCTGGCCCAGGAGCAATAAGCAACGCCGCTTGTGGTTCCTGGGCCGGCTCTTTTTATATTGGTTCAAAAAGTCGGAATCGCGCACAACTAATACGGATTTACCTCTAGCTTATTGCGAAAGGTTTTTTTATAGTTTTAGGGTCCTTAAATCACCAGACTGCTTTCCAATTATTTGCCGACAGGGTTTGTCGCATCAATCGCCGATGTTTGAAAAGGTATGCCAGAGTGGTAAATCAACTTTATTTCAAGGCCAGGACTAAGTTTAGCAACCTGGGATTTGGTAAAATCGCCGCCGGGCTGGTAATTCTCATCCTGGTAATCTTTTCCCTCTACCGGGTGGTTACGGTAACCGCCACCTATCTTCACGATGATTTGCAGATGGATTTCTCGGCTTTTTATACCGCCGGAGATGCCCTGAATCACGGCCTCGACCCCTACAAAAATAACGTGGGGATTATCCCGACGGTCTGGGATGGCTTTGACCGTTACACGTTCAGCCGTTTTCTCTATCCACCCCTGGCGGCGACCCTTTTTCGCCCTTTTGCCCTGCTCGGCTATCCCGACGCAAAACTGGCCTGGACCATTATCAGCCTGGCAGGGTTGGCGTTTTCTATGTTCCTTTTTGTAAAGACTTTCAACAAACCAGGCGACAAAATAAACTGGTGGCCGGTTGCCCTGGTCTTTGTTGGTTTTTTCTTTCCCCTGACTCCCTTTGTCGAACGCGGCCAGGTTGACGCCATAACCCTGCTCCTGGTTTCCGCCGCCTTGTTTGTCCTGCTCAAAAAGCCCCAGTGGGCCATCGCCGCCGGGATATTGCTGGCTTTTGCCACCCTCTTAAAGTTGAACTGCGTCTATCTCATCCCGTTTTTGCTGCTCAGAAAACAACTTAAGGCCACTCTTGGCTATCTCGCGGGAGGTGTCCTGATTGTCGCCCTGACCCTGCTCTTTAACGGGGTAGACAATACCTTCCAGTATGTCTTTACCGAGTTTCCCCGGATTTCGGCCAACGGCGAGAACGGCACTCCTGCCCAGCAACTTCCCCGGTCCGATTTTGTCAAAGTGCAGGGCGGCACCGGCCACTATGTCACCAAAAATGATACTATTTATGCAGTGGCGACGATTGAGTTCCAGGACAACGCCAGCCTATCCAAGGCGGTGAACCAGGTATTTACCAACCTGGGGCTGAATTTGAACATGTCGCTGGTCTCGGCAGGTGTCCTGGTGGTTTTCTTCCTGGTGGTCCTGGCCTGGGAATTCTGGCATAAGGCCGGACCCTGGTTTGGAACCCGGTCTATGTTGCCGCCCCGCCCGGAATTTCTTTTCTGGCAGATGGTGCTGGTGATAATTTTGATGGCAAGCCCGCTTACCTGGATGATGAACACTATCTGGGTTATCCCGCTCTTTTTCCTGCCGGTTTACTACTTTACTCATCCCGGCCAGCTTAACTCAAGAATTTCGATGCCGCTGCTCATTTTCGGCCTGCTATTAATTGCGCTCCCCGATTTGCAAAACGGGCCTTTCACGGTGCGCAGAATTGACCAGGAGGCGCTCTGGGTCAAGCTTCTGACCGATTACTCTTATTGCAAGTATTTTGTGGGCGAACTTTTTATCTTTGGAGGGCTGCTTTTCGAATATTTGCCGAGAACAGTAGTCAGAAGTCAGAAGGCAGAAGCTAGAGGGCAGGAGTTAGAGGTTGGTGGTAGTTAGCCGGGGCGCGGTTTTATAATTTTGCAAGACCTGACTTTACACGCACGCAGCATTTACTGGCTACTGACCTCTGACCTCTAACTACTGATTACTGCCTGCTGGCTACTACCTACCGGCTATGCTATAATCAGGCGTAAAGGCGGCGCCGCCCCGACCTTCCCTGAAGTTCCCCGGTTTTTAACACTCACCCTGGAACTCGGCCTGAAATTAGCCCAAGACCTCTGCGGTCACCTGAACTAACCAGAAACAAGTGTGATTAGCGACCAGCAAAAGCCCGTTTCCAGACCCAATGTTTCACCTGCCTCGAAGCGCCCTTTCTTCAGACGGCGCCCTTTTTTGCTCACGGTATTATCTTTTATCCTGCTACTGGTCTTCCTGGCCGGGTTGGCCGGGACCGCTTTTGCCGACCTTTTCTTTAATTACGGTGTCGCCTACGGGACCAAACTCGACCAGGTCCAGGATGTCACCGCCGGGCAGCTTGGCGCGACCCCAATCGGCGTTAACGTCCTGCTCGATCACGAAGCCGACCCTAACAGCCCCAACATAGATAAAACGCTCGATATGGTGAAGGCCGGGGGTTTTGGCTACATCCGGCAGATTTTGCCCTGGGAAGAAGTTGAGGGGGCAAAGGGGAAGTACGACTGGGAGCGTTTCGATATACTGGTGGATAAAGCCCGCGACCGGGGGTTGCAGGTCCTGTTCCGGCTCGACCGCCCTCCTTCTTTTTACCGTTTACAGGCCATGGAAGGCATGAGCGTCGACGACAAAAAGAACAAGACCGGCCCGCCCGACGATTACAACGAGTATTACAAGTTCGTGGGGATGGTGGCGGCCCGCTACAAAGGCAAGGTCGAGTATTACCAGGTAATGAACGAGCCGAACCTCGAAAGCGAGTGGAACGGCCAGCAGGTGAACCCCGAACGCTACGCCGAATTGCTCAAGGGAGCCTACAAGAGCATCAAGGCGGGCGACCCGGCAGCTAAAGTCCTGGCCGCGCCCCTGGCCCCGACCAACGCCCTGTCGCCCAACATGAACGACCTGGAATTTCTCGACCGTATGTATAAAGCCGGGGCTGGGAACTACTTTGACATCCTGTCGGTCCAGCTTTATGGCCTGGGTTATTCGCCCGACTTTCGCTTTATCCAGCCGGACCCCCAGTTTGAGGGTAAAAAGTTTATCGACCTCAAACGCATCAACCTGAACCGTCCGGCCTCGATTCACCAGGTGATGATTCAAAACGGGGACGGGAATAAACCGGCATGGGCCGCCGAATATGGCTGGGTCTCGGTTCCGGCGAGTTGGTCTGACGCCCAGAAGCAGACCAACTGGGGCAAGAGCGTCACCGAGCAGGAGCAGGCCAACTATCTGGTGCAGGGTATTGAGCGGGTCCGTAAGGAATGGCCCTGGGTCGGCGTGATTAACGTCTGGTTTTTCCGGCCCGACAACACCGAGGGGTTGACCGTGAACTCGCCGACCCGTTATTTTACGATTGTCAACGAGGATTTCACGCCGCGCCCGGCCTATACCGCCCTCCAGCAGTACAACACCACCAGGGCCAATATCGCCTATACCGGGTGGCACCCGGCGGCCAACGACCCGGCCTTGCAACCGGACGGCCAGCCGAGCGGCGCAAACCTCAAACTGACCTTCCAGGGTGAACGGGCCGAACTGGTCTTAAAAGCTGCGACCGGAGCACCTACTTTCGATGTTAAAGTAACCGTTGACGGTAAAGACACCCATTCGATAAGCTATACCGGCGCAGCGGCCCGTGTGACCCTGGCCGAAGGTCTGTCCGATTCGACCCATGTGGCCGAAATTTCGGGCCTCTCGCCCGGTCTTATAGATAGCTTTTACATCAGCCGGGACAACCATTTTGCCTGGCTGATTGTGCTGGGGCTGGTTGTATGTGGGGTCGGGGCGCTGGTGAGTGGCGTGTCCCTGTTTATCGGGCTGGGCCGGGGAGTGGCCTGGCTGACCCCAATAGCGGGTCGCGGCCTGGTCGTGGGAGGTGGGTACGTGCGCCGGAATTTCTGGGTGGAGCGCCAAAAGTGGGCTCCCTGGGCCATGGTTATTGCCCTGGCTATTTTCTACTACGTGCCACCTGTCCCGGTGGCTCTGCTGGGGGCGGTTTTGTTTTTCCCCCTCTGTTTTATCCGGCCAGACTTTGCGGTCGGGCTGGCTCTCTTTACGGCTCCGTTCTACCTGCATCCGCGCAATTTGCGCTCCGGTGGCACTCTCGAATTTGCCCTCTCCGAGGTAATAATCGTCGAACTGGCAGCGGCCTGGGTGGTCGGCTGGGCCTGGCAAGCCGTGCGCCAGTGGCAAACTGGAAACCGCCCGGCAAAATCCCTCTCGCCCGCGAAAGTTTGGGCCTGGACCCGGCGGCAAGGGCCGTTTTTCTGGCCGCTGGCCGTCCTGCTAATCCTGGCGACCATCTCGCTATTAAACCCGTTCCCGGAACATCTCAAGGAAGCCATCCGGGAGTACCGCCTGGTTATCATCGAGCCGTTGGCTTTATTCCTGCTGGCCCTGGCAATCCTGGGCAAGCAAGGAGCCCCGGCTGTCGCTCGCCTGTTCGATTTTCTGGTCGCAGGCGGGGTCGTGGTGGCCGGGTATGGCTTAATCCAGGAGCTTTTCCCGCTACAGGCGGCCAGCACCTCCGATTTAATCACGGCTACTACAACCGGGTGCGCCATCAAGACTGAAGGGGTGGTGCGGATTTGCTCGGTCTACAGCCATCCTGACAACCTGGGGCTTTTCCTGGGGCGGGTGATACCCCTGGCCGCGTGTCTCCCTCTTTTCTTTAACGGGGGCGATTGGCGGCTCTGGAAGAACCCGTCCTGGCGGGTGAAGCTGTACGCCCTGGCCCTCATACCGCTGTTGGCAACCCTCTTTCTTTCGTACTCGCGGGGAGCCTGGCTCGGTGTGGCGGCGGCCTTCCTCGGTATGTTCGTGGTCATCGGGTCGCGGCGGTGGTTGATAGCTTACGGTGTGCTGGCCCTGCTGGCTCTGGCGGCGGTGCCGTTTATCAAAATCGAGCGGATTACCAGCCTTTTTACGGGAGGGGGTAGCAGCAGCACCCGACTATACATCTGGCAGTCCGCGATTGACATAATCAAAGACCATCCCCTGACCGGCATTGGCCTGGACCAGTTTCTGTACGTCTATAACCCGCAGTATGTCAACCCCCTGGCCTGGACCGAACGCTTTACTTCCCATCCCCATAACATGGTGTTGGATTTCTGGCTGAGATTAGGTATACTAGGGCCGTTACTCTTGATCTGGTTGCTCTTTACTTTCTTTAAGACTGCCTGGAGCCGGACGCTGCTAAAACCGGGTGTCTCTTTAGGCCGCGCGGACGGGGGAAAGCCCGTTGTCGAAAAACCCGTTGTCGAAAAACCGGGCAGCGGTACCGCCGGGTTGCGCCGGGCCCTGACCCTGGGCCTGTTTGGCAGTATGGTGGATTTCGTGGTTCATGGGATGGTAGATAACTCTTTCTTTGTAATAGACCTGGCAATCATTTTCTGTTTAAGTTGCGCGATGCTGGAAATACTCAGGCGCGAGGCCCGGCAAACTGCCTCGACCGCCGGGGACCGTATTAAGGAGAATATCGTTTGAGAATCCTAATTAGTGGTGGGGCAGGGTTCATCGGTTCCCATCTGACTGAAGCATTACTGGCCGAGGGCCACCATGTCATTGTGCTGGACAACTTTATCACCGGTCGCCCCGGCAACATGGAAGATTATCGCGACCACCCTGAGTTCGAGTTTCACGAACACGATATTGTCGAGCCTTTCACCGGGTTAACCGCCCCGGTCGAGGCCATTTTTCACCTCGCCAGTCCCGCCAGCCCGGTCGGCTACAGCGCTCACCCGATTGAAACCCACCTGGTGAACTCGGTTGGCACTCACAACATGCTAAAACTGGCCCAGCAGCACGGCGCGAAATTCCTGGTGACCTCGACCTCGGAAGCCTATGGCGACCCGCTCCAGCACCCCCAGCGCGAGGATTACTGGGGGAACGTCAACCCGGTCGGCCCGCGCAGTTGCTACGATGAAAGCAAGCGGTTCTCGGAAAGCCTGACCATGGAGTATTTCCGGCAGTTCGGCCTGGACGCCCGGATTGTTCGTCTCTTTAATACCTACGGCCCCCGCAACGACCCTCTGGATGGCCGGGTGGTCCCTAACTTTGTGAACCAGGCCCTGGAAGGCCGCCCGATAACCATTTACGGCAATGGCAGCCAGACCCGCTCTTTCTGCTATGTTTCCGACCTGGTGCGCGGGTTGCTGGCGGCCATGTTCACGGATGGCACCAAAGGCGAGGTCATTAACCTGGGCAACCCCGACGAACGCACAATTCTCGATTTTGCCGAAACGGTCCGCCGGATTTGCAATCCCGAGGTGGAACTGGTTTACCAACCGGGCCGGGTGGACGACCCCAACCAGCGTTGCCCTGATATTACCAAGGCCCGCGCCAAACTGGGCTGGGAGCCGGTAGTCTCGCTGGATGAAGGTTTGGCAAAGACGATTGAGTATTTCAGGAGCCAGGCCGGGCAGCGCCAGCTTAAAGAAAAAAATGCGTAAAACGTTCACCCTAAAGGGCGCGAAACAACGTTAAACGTAGTTTTTGACCCAACTATATTGAGTATCTTGGTAAGTTTTAATTTTTTGGATATAAATTAGCATTTTGATATTTCGTAAGTTTTCCACGTTCAACGTGCCTTTTATGGGCACACGTTCAACGTTTAACGGACTAAATATCCTGGCGGCCTGTGGGGTGCTGGTCCTGGGGTTCCTCCTGCTGACCCAATCGCCTTTCGTGGTTATTGGCCTGGTAGCCGGGGTAGCTGCCTTCCTCTTGGTTTCGCGACGGCCTGAATTCGGCCTGTATTTGCTGGTGCTGTCGGTGCCGGGTCAGGCTTATACCAGTCTCAGCCTGGGCGGCTCGAAGGTGACCTTAACCCAACTGGCCGTGCTGCTGGCGTTGTCAGGCTGGTTCTGCAACCGTATCCTGACCAAACAGCCTTTTATACCGCGTCCCACCCCGCTCTTGTTGCCCTTCTACGGTCTTTACCTGCTGGTAATGTTTGTCTCCCTGACGGTCGCTAAAAGCACGAGCGATGGCCTAAACGAAATTTCGCGCTGGTTGATTGCCAGTTTTGCCTATCTGCTGGCTGTTACGGTCATCCAGACCCGTAAGCAACTCTGGGTACTGGTCGGGTGTCTTTGCGCCGGGCCGGTCGCGGAGGGTTTGCTTGGCTGGGCCCAGTTGCACTACGAAACCGTCCAGAAAAAATTCATCGGCTGCGCCGACATCTCGCGGGCCTGTGGCACCTTTGAAATGCCCAATTCCTACGGCGGTTATCTCGAAATGGGATTGCCGCTACTGGGTGCAATCTTGCTGCTGGTTTTTGTCCGCCGCAACGAAACCGCCCGTGCCTGGGCCACGCGCTACAGCCCGGCCCTGAATAACCGGTTCTTTAAGATTTTCAGCCTGTTTATCTTGCTGGCGGTTGGAATTGTTTTTATCTTGCTGGGGTTCGAAGCCGCCGCTTCCAGGGGAGCCCAGATTGGCATCGGGTTCGCGTTGGTTATAATGGTGCTGGTGCGCGGTAAAAAGGCGCTGCCAGTCATCTTCGTGGCGCTTGGTATAATTATCCTGGTGCTGGCCGGGGTCCAGACCGAGGTCATTCCACTAAGCACTTTTGGCCGGTTGGCCCAGATCGATTCGCTAACGCCGTTTGATGTCCGCGATGTCGCGGTCACGCCGGACAATTTTGCCGAGGTCGAACGCATGGCGATGTGGCAGGCGGGCGGCAACATGTACCTATCCAATCCCTTCCTGGGTGTCGGTATCGGCAACTACAATGCGCGCTATACCGATTTTAACGCGCCTTTCTGGAAGGTTTCACGCGGCCACGCCCATAACTACTATATACAGGCCGCCGCCGAAACAGGTACAATTGGCCTGGTGGCTTATCTTTTCCTCCTGGGGTGCGGCATCGCTCAGGGCTTGCGTGCAGCGGTCCGCACGAAAGATACAGCCTTACGGTACGTGGCGTGGGGCGCGTTTGGGACAATAATGGCCGTCGCCGTCCACAACATTTTCGAGGATTTGCACGTTCTAAATATGGGCATTCAATGGAGCTGCCTGCTGGCTTTGTTTTACCTGGTGAACCGGTTGGATAAAGCCCCTAAAGGTGAGGAGAAGGCTCTGCCTGACTATAAGCAGGTTGGTGGGGCGTAGGAACGGAGTTTAGACCGAATTGAAGATTTTGCTGACCGGCGCCGCCGGTTTCATTGGCAGCAACCTGGCTGAGGCCCTACTTGCCCGCGGTGACACAGTTTGCACCGTGGACAATTTCAACGATTTTTATAACCCCCTTCGTAAGGAACGCAACATCCAGACTGCTTCCCGGACCGCTGGTTATACCCTCTACCGGACCGACATCCGGGATTTCGACGGCCTCAAAGCTATTTTCGAGAAAGAACACCCCGATAAAATTTGTCACCTGGCCGGGATGGCGAATGTCCGCTACTCGCTCAAGCATCCCCTCTTATTCGAAGAAGTAAACGTTAAAGGTACTCTCAATCTGCTGGAACTCTCCCGCATGTACGAGGTGCCGCAGTTTGTCTTTGCCAGTTCGTCCTCGGTCTATGGCGGGCGGCCCGATAACGGTGTCCCCTTCAACGAGGATGACCGGGTGGACGCCCCGATTTCGAGTTACGCCGCCACCAAACGCAGCGCCGAACTGCTGGCCTACACCTACCATCACCTGCACGGGTTGAAGGTGACGGCCTTGCGCTTTTTTACCGTCTACGGCCCCCGCAACAGGCCCGACATGGCGGTATCCCTCTTTACAAGGGCGATTGACCAGGGCGAGCCGATTAAACTCTTTGGGGATGGCACCGCCCGGCGCGATTGGACTTTTGTGGCCGATACCATGCGCGGGATTATGGCCGCCCTGGATATTCCGCTCGGTTACGAAATTATCAACCTGGGGAACGGTCATCCGCAGACCGAGATGGACCTCATCCAGGCCGCCGAGGAAGCCCTGGGGAAAAAGGCCAATATACATTACCTTGAACGCCCGGCCACAGAACCGGCGGTTACTTTTGCCGATACCTCGAAAGCCCGCCGCCTTCTCAATTTCAGCGCGGAAATCCCGCTCAGCCAGGGCTATCAACAATTCTTCGAGTGGTATGCTCGCGAGGGGCGAGAGTAATGGTGTTAAAACGCAACAGGAGAGAAGAACAAGCAGTGTCAATTACCGAAGATGAAATATTAGGTCAGCAAAGGCCGGGTAACCTGCGCCCGGTACCGCCCAATTCCGACCCCGCCGGTTCCGACGCGGCCATGGACGCCGAGTTGGAAGTCCTCGAAGAACAGGAATCTGAAGCCGAAAGTTATGTCCCGCGTATTTCCCTCAAAGACCGCCTTTTTGACATCAAAACCCTGGCCGGGTTTGCGGTCAGTATCGCCATCGTAATCTTTTTCGTCCTGACAATAAAAATTGATTTTGGGGTCATCTGGACCAATATTAGCAAGGTCCAACCACTCTGGCTGGTGGCGGCTTTTGTGGTCTATTACGCCGCTTTCCTGGCCCGCGGCTATCGCTGGCGGTTGCTCCTTAACAGCGCCGGGTTCCAGAAAGAGAAAAACGTCCAGATCCCAAAAATCCCGACCCTTATCGAGATTATCTTTCTTTCCTGGTTCGTTAACTGCCTGGTCCCGGCCAAACTGGGTGACGCCTACCGGGGTTACCTGCTAAAAAAGAACGCTAACGCCAGTTTTAGTCGCACCCTCGGCACTATCTTCGCCGAACGTATCGCGGATGTGCTGGTCCTTTTCGGGCTATTGTGCCTGGGCGGCCTGGTGGCTTTTTCGAGCGTCGAAAGCAAGATTAGCGATATTTCACTGGTCTTTGTCTTTGGCCTGATTCTGGTCGGCGCGATAATCGCGGGGCTGGTTGCGTTGCGGTTTGCCAGTCACTATATCGAACGGATTATCCCGGCCCGCTTCCGCACCATGTTCCACCGGTTCCAGCAGGGGACGGTCAGCTCGTTCCACCGCAATACCCAGTTAAAACTCTATGGCTATACCATGATTATCTGGTTGTGCGAAGGGGCAAGACTTTACTGCGTGTTGCAGGGTTTGAATATCAACCTGGGGCTGTCGGTGATTGTCTTTATCGCCCTGGCGAGCTCACTCCTGACCACCATTCCGTTCACCCCGGCGGGCCTGGGCGCGGTCGAAGGGACGATGGTCTTTGTCCTGACCACCTTCGGGGTTGAGAAGAACCTGGCCGGGTCGGTCGCCATCCTCGACCGGGTCATCAGCTATTGGAGCATCATTCTTTTCGGAGCTATCCTCTACATCTTTAGCAAGAAGAAGTAGCCTCGTCCAACTTTGAATTTTTCAAGAAAAGCGCAATTACCTTTTACGGGGAAAATTGCGCTTTTTGCATGGTTGAGTTTTTTGTGTATTTCGTTCGAGCAAAGGTTCTATCAAAAAAATACTACAATAGTGCCTTACCCTCAAGGAAAGTTTCGATAAAATGAAGCTCTGCCCATCAATATGGCTTCCTCATTTAAAAATAGCCCTTGGCATGTCATTCCGTAAGCCGCTTCTAGAAAGAAGACCTCCCACTATCAAACGGCGGCTTACGGAATCTCGCGCCGATGGCGTTACGAAAAGACACCACCTGTCCCGCATCTCAGGCAGTTTCAGGTTTTGACCTGACCCAATTCGGGCTAGAAGAGTCGGGGATCTTGCGTTATGCCAAAGTGGCTTAGATGTCCTTTGAGTGTGCAGTGCGACTGCTTCGTTACGCTCAGAATGATAGGGTGAAAAGCTTTGGCTGACGTTGGAATAAGGCGGTTTTCTTTGAGAAAGTTGAGGAAAACAGCTAGAGAATCGAATAGGTGGGGACCATAACCAGGGGAGGATTTAGTAATTTACGAGGTTATATAGTTCCTGGCGGAGGATTACCAGGTCGGGTGGAACCATGTAGTGCATGGCGATTTCTTCGACCTCGTCATCGCTCAGAGGTGAATTGTTGGGGGTCAGGGTGGTTTCCATAAATGTGTGAGGAATCAAGAGAAAGGCGGCTACGATGTTGGCTTCGAACTCCTCCTGGGTCTGGTGCCATTCCTCCTGTAAACAGTTGTGGAACTGGTTGGGATGGCCGCAAGCAATATGGCCGATTTCGTGGACCGCGACATAGCGGCTTTGTTCAGGCGTCAAATTCTGGTTGATGGCAATTGTCGTAGCGGTATCGTCAAGGAGCAGCGTGAAACCCCAGATGGCTTCGGGAAGGTCCAGGAATCGCAAATCGTAGTTCTCTAAAAGCTGGCCGACATCGACTATATTCCAGGGGTTCTTGTGTAACCCGAAATAGCCAATCAAAGTTTTTGCCGCCAGGTAAGCTCTCTCATGTTTGATGGAACTTCTACCTTTGCGGTTAGCAAAACCTGTCAGGTCGTACATATAGTAAACTGCTCCGCTAAATACATTTGCCCGTTTACTCAGTTATAACATAAAGGACCGATAAAAGCTACCCCTAAAATCGGGTCAAATAACATGCTTTTTTCGCAGCAAAATTAATCCACTTATCAACATGGTGCCGCCCAGGACCAGGTTGTAAGGCGCAAAAATCCCTAAACCAGCCTGGTCGAACAGGACCCCGGCCAGCCAGGGGAAGACCGCAATTCCCAGGATACTCAGGCTGGTCAGCAGGGCAATCATGCTGGGGACAAAGACCGGGGCAATTATGCGAGAGATTAAAGCCAGGGTGGTCGGGTAGATAGGGCCGTAGAAAAAACCGGTGATGAGCAGCCCCAGGCCGACTACGAAGGGTTGGTTTGCCCCGCCCCAGATAAGCAGGATGCCAAATCCCGAACCTACCACGCAGCCCAGCAGCATAAACCGGTCTGAAAGATGCATCCGGCCGGTCGCCCAGCCCATCGCCAGCCGTCCTAACGTCAGGCCCAGCCAGTAGACGCTGACGAGCCCACCCGCCAGGACTGTTTCGAGGTGCTGACCCTGGCTGAGATAGGTGTAAGTCCAGCTTCCCACGCTGCTCTCGCCGCCCACGTACAGCAGCAGGAAAAGCACGGCCCACCAGACCACGCTCAACTGCATGGTCTTCCACATGAGACCCCCGGCTCCCGGATTATCGGGATGGACCGGGGCCAACTCGACCGCCGGGGGCAAACGCCGGAAGGCGATAAAGAAGCCCAGCACCAGTAAACTGCCCAGGATTAGCCAGAGCCAGAAGACCAACTGCCAGCCCCACCCGACTAATAAAGTTGCCACAATCGGACCGAGTAAAGCCCCGGCCCCGAACAGGGCGTGCAGATAGTTCAAAAGGGCTGTGTTGCGGGGTAAGGCCGTCACGTAGAAGTTGCCGCCCGTTTCGAGGGTTGCCATCGCCAACCCCAATAAGAGTCGGGCCACCAGCACCAGCAGAAAGGGGGCCTGGATGCCCATCGTAAAACTGCCAAGACAGAACAGGCCCAGCCCGACTACGATAAAGTAGCGCAGCCCCAGCCGTAACGACAGCCAGCTACTTACAAAGGCGGCCATTACATAGCCGCCTGACCCGGCCAGGAATAACAGTCCGGTCGTACCTTTATCCAGGCCGTAGGTGTTGCTTAAATAGGGCAAAATTACCCCAAAAGCGCCGCTGTTCAGACCTACGAACAGGTAGGCCGCAAAGATAAGGCCGATTTGAACCCTTTGCAGCGTAAAAATGGGCGAGCCTCCGTTTTCACGCCTGCCGGTGGTAATCTCTTTCAGTTCCATGGTTGGGCGGGTAGTCCTTTTGAGTCAGATTCAGGTTTGGTAATGGAGGAATAATAACACAGTTTGGCTTTATCACCTAAAACTGGCCGGTTTATATGGTTTACAATTTGGTTCACTCGATAGCGTTTAGAATTTCACAAAGCCGGGTTTAGCCCATCTCAGCCGGAAATGTTAGAATAAGAAACGCTATAAGAGTGGGACCGGGAATTTGGAATTTAATTTATTGGGATTAACTGGTTTAAGAAGCAAAGGAAAATAATGACTCCTCTTATTAAGGCTAATTCAACCGTACTTTTCCAGGGCGATAGTATTACCGATGCCGGGCGGAACCGGGCCGACCCTGCCAACCTGGGGAGCGGTTATGCTCTGCTGGCCGGGGCCTGGTTTGGGGCTAGCCACCCCGAGTTGAATGTAAAGTTTCTCAACCGGGGCATTGGCGGCAACCGGGCCGCTGACCTGCGGGCGCGCTGGAAGGCCGATTGCCTCAATTTAAAGCCCGATTGGGTTTCGATTTTAATCGGTATCAACGACACCTGGCGGCGTTATGACAGTGGCGACCCGACCTCGACCAAAACCTTTGAGGATAATTACCGGGCGATTTTGGAAGCCATTAAAACCAACCTGGACAGCCGCCTGATTATGGCCGAGCCTTTTGTTTTGCCTTACCCGGCGGACCGCAAGACCTGGCGAGAAGACCTCGACCCCAAAATTGAGGTGGTCCATAAACTGGCGGAGGAATACCAGGCCATTTTGCTGCCGCTCGATAAAATCTTTACCGAGGCGTTAAAAACCCAGGATGCCGCCTATTGGACTCCGGACGGCGTTCATCCGTCCCCGGCAGGACACGCTTTGATTGCCCGGACATGGCTACGCGCTGTCGAGGCCCTGTAAACCTCAGGCTCGCTAGTTTTTAAGTCGAAGAAGGCCGGAATACTCCACTTTTCACACGGTGTTGGGCGCGGGGAAGGTCCGGCCTACCGGCTTCAGGCTGGCTCTTTCCCGGTTCACGCCAGGCGTAGGGGACTTGCCTGAACCCGCTTCCGGCCCCGGTTATTCTGGTGACTTTACCGGCAAGCGGGCCTTTGGTTTTGTTTCAGCCTATTTGTGCAAAACCTTCCTTTTAATCTACATATCCCCTCCATCTATCAAATAACTTTACCCACCATTATGGTTAAAAAGCTATCAATGCCGATTTACCTATCTTGATGCTGGCCAGTAAAACTACCACGCCTTTCCGGTCCAGCGTAAGTTGATGCAACAAACCCTACTTCTGAATGCCAGCCCAGGTTTTGTAAAGATGTTTGAGAATGAAAAGTTAAAAACAATCCGTTGACAGTATGTTCACCTGCGGATATAATGTTCATATATGAACCAAACAACCTGATATTCAACCCAGCATAAGCTTTTCGCTGTACCCGGCACGATCCCTGCAACCGGAAAGTCACGGCAATGTCCGCCGTAATACTAACAAGGAAACTGGATCATTTATGACCGAAATCGCGCCCTTTTCCCTGCCTTTTCTCTTGCTCGACGGGCAACCCACCTGGGAAATGCCCGAACTGCCTTCCCTTCGCAAACTTCCGCCGCGCGCTACCTTCTGGCCTTTTCCTTCCGCCGAAACGGCCCCGGCTCGGCTGCCCGAACATTCCCCGCTGGTGCGCTGTCTGAACGGCACCTGGGATTTCCAGTTGTTCGACCGGCCCGGTGACGTGACCTTTGAAGCCCTGGCTTCGGGCTCCTGGCGGCCCCTGGCGGTGCCCGGCAACTGGACCATGCAACTGCGCCGTGAGAAATCAACCGGACCCGCTTTCACGATGCCGCACTACACCAGCAGCCGCATGCCCTTTACGGCCCTGTTCCCGCATGTCCCCGAATATACCGCGACCGGGGTCTACCGCACTGCCCTGAAAGTTCCCGCCGAGTGGTCGGGACGCCGGGTGATTCTCCATTTCGCGGGGTGCGAGAGCCTGCTCTACGTTTACCTCGACGGCAAATTCGTGGGCATGAACAAGGACAGCCGGACCCCCGCCGAGTACGACATTACAAAGCTGGTCCGGGCCGGGGAAAGTTATCAACTGACCTGTGTTAATCCACGGTTTTCCGATGCCAGCTATCTCGAAGACCAGGACCACTGGCGGCAGGCCGGGATTCACCGGGATGTTTACCTCTACAGCACCCCGCAGACCTATTTTGAGGATATAGGGGTTCAAGTCGAACTGAACAACGATTTTTCTTCGGCCTTATTGACGCTAAAGGCGCTGGTCCGCACCAATGAACCGGGTCAGGCCAGCGGCAAGATTTCAGGCCAGCTTTACGACCCGGCAGGTGTTCCCGCCTTCGCCGAGCCTTTGGCGTTGACCCTGCCCACCTCCACTGATACCACCCCTCTAAAAACCCTCTATAACCCGCCCGCCGATACCGGCACTTATCTGCTCAAGGCGACCGTCCAGCAACCCCGTTTGTGGAACGCGGAGGCACCCCACCTGTATACCCTGGTCCTTTCACTCGAAACTGACCGGGGCGAGATGCATACCTCGTTCCGCCTCGGTTTTCGCCAGGTCGAAGTAAAGGACCGCCAACTGCTTGTGAACGGCCAACCGGTCATGATTCACGGGATGAACCGCCACGACCATAACGACGAAACCGGCAAGGCGGTCACCCGCGAGTTGATGGAACTTGACGCCCAGACCATGAAGCAGCATAACGTCAACGCGGTCCGTACCTCGCACTACCCGAACGACCCCTACTGGCTCGATTTATGTGACGAGTACGGCTTTTATGTCTACGACGAGGCCAACATCGAAAATCACGAGTGGTTTGGCCTGGCCGACGACAAGCGGGTCACGGCGGCCTATCTCGAACGGGTCCGAAACATGGTCGAGCGCGACAAGAATCACCCCTGCATTGTGGTCTGGTCGCTGGGCAACGAAAGCGGGCACGGCCTCAACCACGAAACTACCGCCGCCTGGGTCCGCCAGGCCGACCCCAGCCGGGCCCTCTTTTACGAGGGAGGCGTCAGGAATTACTTTAACGCGCCCCGGACCTCTCGCTGGGACCAGGGCCACCGGGTAACCGATATTATCGGGCCGATGTACCCGCCTATCGCCGACGTGGTCAACTTCGTAACGACCGTGGACGACCCCCGGCCTCTTATTATCTGTGAATACGCCCATGCCATGGGCAACAGCAGCGGTTCCCTGGCCGATTACTACGCCGCCTTTGAAAAATATCCCGGCTTGCAGGGCGGGTTCATCTGGGAATGGCTCGACCACGGTATCCGCATGGAAACGCCGGAAGGCGCACCCTACTGGGTCTACGGGGGTGATTTTGGCGACGAACCGAACGACGGCAATTTCGTAGCCGATGGGATGGTCTGGCCCGACCGCACGCCCCATCCCGGCCTGAACGAATTCAAATTCCTGGCCCGCCAGGTCCGGGTGACGGCTCTCGATGCTACAAAAGGGGTTTTTCAGGTCGAAAACCGCCGCTATTTCACCGGCCTGGACGACCTGCGGGGCGAGTGGACGCTCAAAGTCGCGGGCGAAGTGCTGCAAACAGGTGATTTAGGCGAGTTAGAGGTGCCGCCCCAGGATAAAATCGAAGTAAGTCTGCCCATAAAATGGCCGGAAAGGGGCGAGGCTTTCCTGGAATTTTCCTTCACGACCCGTGAAAGCACCTCCTGGGCCGAGGCGGGTCACCTGGTGGCCTGGGACCAGCTAGAAAGCCCGGTCGCCCCGGCAGGCCAGGTGTCACCGAGCTTACCGGCCCATAATGTCGAGCTATTCGAAGGGGCTTCGCTGGTAACGCTCCGGCTGCGTGAGGCCCAGCTTACTTTTGACGTGGGACAGGGTGAACTGGTGGAGTTCGGGAGCCCCAATTTGCTGGTAAACGGTCCCGTTTTGAACCTCTGGCGAGCTCCGACCGATAACGACCGGCTGCAACTCAGCCGGAGTTTTGGCAATCCTCACCGGGCCGCCGGGTTGTGGCAAACCCTCGGTATTCCCAACCTGGCACGCCGCCTCGAATCCTTCGAGATTGAGAAAGGGCCGGAAGACAGTCTGATTGTGAAAATCAGGCACGTCCTCAGTGGCCGGGACCGCTGGAACGATGTCCGGCATACCCATACCTATACCCTGCTCGAAGATGGGGCCGTTACTATCCAGAATATGGTCAGGCTGGCCCCCGATTTCGGGGATTTGCCCCGGTTGGGTTTGAACCTGAAGCTGAAACCGGACTTTGAAAACCTGACCTGGTATGGGCGGGGTCCGTGGGAAAATTATAGCGATCGCAAAGCCAGCAGCCGGGTCGATGTCTACCAGGGCCGCGTTAGGGACCAGTACGTCCCTTATATTATGCCGCAGGAGAACGGCCATAAGACTGATATTCGCTGGCTCCGGTTGGAAGATGAAACGGGCCGGGGTCTGGAAGTTACAGCGGACGGCCTGTTTGAATTTAATGCCCTCCACTTTACCGACGAGGATTTGACTGCCGCTCAACACACGCCCGACCTGACGCCCCGCGCTGAAATCGTCCTCAATCTCGATTGGGGGATGCGCGGCCTGGGGACGGGTCTTATCGTGGATACCCTGCCCGAATATCAACTTAACGACCTGGATTACAATTTCACTTTTACTTTGCGACTTTTGAAGTAAGAGTAGAAACAAAAACTAAGAAAAAGAAAGCGCAGATGCTTACAGACACTTCTTCCAGTCCTTACGCCCGGTTGCGGGGCGTCCCGCTCGGCGCGGTCCGTTGGACCGAGGGCTTCTGGCACGACCATTTCCAACGCTGCTGCGATGTGATGGTTCCAAATATGTGGCAGGTCTGGCAGGATGACGACCTCAGCCACGGTCTTGCCAATTTCCAGATTGCCGCGGGTGAAAAAGAAGGCAACCATGCCGGGCCGCAGTGGCAGGACGGCGATTTCTACAAATGGCTGGAAGGGGTGGTCGCCGTCTACGCCGTTACAAAGGACGAAAATCTTGACCGGTTGATGGACGAACTGATTGATTTGCTTGGCCGGGTCCAGCGTGAGGACGGCTATATCCATACACCCGTCTTGATTAAACAGCGCCAGGGCCGGATAGCCGCCCAGGAGTTCGGGGAGCGGCTCGATTTCGAGACTTACAACATGGGCCATCTCATAACAACGGCCTGCCTTCACTATCGCGCTACCGGCAAAGAGAGCCTTTTAGCCCTCGCGAAGAAAGCCGCGGACTACCTCTATCGCTTTTACATCGAAGCGGCCTCCGAACTGGCCCGCAATGCCATCTGTCCTTCCCATTATATGGCAGTGATTGAACTCTACCGGACCACCCACGACCGCCGCTATCTCGAACTGGGCCAGAACCTGGTTGAAATCCGCGACCTCGTCACCGGAGGCGGGGACGACAACCAGGATCGCCTTCCGTTCCGCCAGCAGACCACGGCGGCGGGCCATGCGGTCCGGGCTAATTATCTTTACGCCGGGGTGGCCGATGTTTACGCCGAAACGGGTGACGCCTCGTTACTGGCAACGCTCGAAAAGCTCTGGGAAAATGTCGTCTACGAGAAGATGTACATAACGGGCGGCTGCGGCGCTCTTTACGATGGCGCTTCCCCCGATGGTTCGCCTGACCAGGCCACTATCACTCGCGTCCACCAGTCCTACGGGCGAGAATACCAGTTGCCCAACGTCACCGCTTATAACGAAACCTGCGCTAACATCGGGAACATGCTCTGGAACTGGCGCATGCTTAACATTACCGGGGAAGCCCGTTTTGCCGATATTCTGGAACTGGTGCTGTATAACAGCGCCCTGTCCAGCATCGGCCTGGACGGCAAGAGTTTTTTCTATACCAATACGCTGCGCCAGGTGGACGACCTGCCTTTCGAATTGCGCTGGTCCCGCCAGCGGGAACATTACATCAGTTGCTTTTGTTGCCCGCCCAATATCGTGCGGACCCTGGCCGAGGTTGGCGGCTACGCCTACTCCCTCTCGGATGAAGGGGTCTGGGTCAACCTGTACGGCAGCAATACCCTGGAAACAGTTCTGCTCAACGGCGAACCCCTCAAATTGACCCTGGAGACCAATTATCCCTGGGACGGGGCCGTTAAAATAACCGTAAATGAAGGGCCTACCGGGGAATTCGGCCTGCTATTGCGGATACCCGGTTGGGCCGAGGGTGTGACCGTTCGGGTTAATGGCGAGGTTGTTAGCCCGAATCCGGTGCCCGGACAGTATTTCAAGTTGCTACGGAAGTGGTCCGCCGGGGATACCGTCGAGTTGGATTTGCCCCTGCCGGTGCGGCTGCTGGAAGCGCACCCTTTAGTCGAGGAAACCCGCAATCACGTTGCGGTAATGCGCGGGCCGGTGGTCTACTGTCTTGAATCGCCGGATCTTGACACGAACGTGCGTCCCTCCGAAGTCTTTATGCCGCGTGATATAGCATTCCACCCGCAACCTGTCAACTCGCCGGACGGACCTTTAGAGGGCGTGGTAGCCCTGGAAGGCCGGGCCAGGATGGTTCCCGAACAGCGCGGAAAAGTCCAGCCCTTCCTGCGAGGGCTGCGGACGGCTTCTTTGAGCGAGATTGATATTAAAATGGTTCCTTATTATGCCTGGGCTAATCGCGGTAAATCGGAAATGACGGTCTGGCTGCCGTTGGTCTGGTAAGTGAAAGGCGAAGAAGGACAACTCAATTATGACTGCTGAACGTTTTGAAGCCACCTACCTGATTGAAACCGCGCACGAACCCGCCCAGATAGCCGAGGTGATGGCGGGTGAACAATCGAGCGGTACGTTCGTGGCCGTGCCGGGTGAAACGGAAGAACTCCGCGCCCTCCACGCCGGGCGGGTGGAGCGGGTAACTCTGCTGGACGAAACACCTGCTCCTTCCTTGCCCGGTTCGCGCCCGCCCAAAGGTGCGTCCGCTTCTCCTTGCTACCGCCGGGCCGAGGTTGTCATCTCTTTTCCGGCCCTGAACGTGGGGTCGTCGCTTTCGCAGCTAATGACCACGGTGGCCGGGAACCTTTTCGAACTGGCTCCTCTCTCCGGTCTGCGCATGGTCGACCTGACACTACCGGAAAGCTTCGTAGAGGACTATCCGGGGCCGCAGTTCGGGGTCGAAGGCACCCGCAAGCTGACCGGGGTCTACGACCGGCCTCTTTTCGGCACTATTATCAAGCCGAGTGTGGGGCTATCCCCCGCCCAGACCGCCGAACTGGTGGCGGAATTGGTCGAAGCCGGGGTGGACTTTATCAAGGATGATGAGTTGATTGCCAGCCCGGCCTACTCCCCGATTGAGGAGCGGGTGGCGGCGGTGATGGCGGTCATCAATGCCCATGCCGAACGCACCGGTAAAAAAGTGATGTACGCTTTCAATATCAGCGACGACCTCGACCGGATGCTCCGCCACCACGATACCGTCTTGAAGGCCGGGGGCACCTGCGTGATGGTCAACCTGATTTCGGTTGGGCTGGCCGGGGTTATCCAGTTGTGCCGTTACAGCCAACTGCCGGTTCACGGCCACCGCAACGGTTGGGGTGGCCTCTCCCGCCATCCCCTTTTGGGCATGGACTACCGGGCCTTTCAAAAGTTCTGGCGGGTAGCCGGGGTGGACCACCTGCACGTCAATGGGTTGCGCAACAAGTTCGTGGAGTCGGACGAATCGGTAATTGCCTCCGCCAGGGAATGCCTGACCCCTTTGCTGGGTGGTTATACCGTAATGCCGGTCTTCTCGTCCGGTCAGACCGCCGCCCAGGTGCCGGACACCTACACCGCCCTGGGCAGCAAGGATTTTCTTTTTATGGCCGGGGGCGGGATTATGGCCCATCCCGGCGGCCCGGCGGGTGGGGTTGCCAGTCTGCGGGAAGCCTGGGAAGCTGCCGCCAGTGGGATTGAACTGGGCGAATACGCCGCCACTCATACCGCTTTAGGTCAGGCGTTAGAGAAGTTTGGTAAGGCGTGAGCGAACTGCTGCTGACCTATTACGGGGACGATTTCACCGGTTCTACCGCCGCCCTGGAAGAATTGGCCCTCGGCGGTGTCCCGGCAGTCCTGTTCCTGGAACCACCCGACCCTGAGTTGGTAGCGGCCCGGTTTCCCGGAGTTAAAGCGGTCGGTGTCGCCGGGACCAGCCGTTCGATGAACCTGGCGGAGATGGAAGAAGCCCTGCCGCCCATTTTCGCGGCCCTCAAACGGTTGGGAGCCCCAATCTGCCATTATAAAGTTTGCTCGACCTTCGACTCGTCGCCCGGGGTAGGCAGCATTGGCCGGGCTATCGATATAGGCTGGCGCACTTTCGACCCGGCTTTCGTCCCGGTGGTCATCGGCGCGCCCGGTTTCAAGCGCTACGTGCTTTTTGGCAACCTCTTTGCCACGGTAGGTGACGAAACCTTCCGGCTGGACCGCCACCTGACCATGCGCCACCACCCGGTTACGCCGATGGACGAAAGCGATTTGCGGCTTCACCTGGCCCGGCAAACCTCGCGCCGTATTGCCCTGGTGGACGTGTTGCAACTGGCCGGACCTGACGCGGCGCTGGAAGAGCAGCTGGCTGAGTTGCGCCGGGCTGACAACGAGGTTATCCTGTTCGATACCCTTGACGAGAGCCACTTGCTAAAGATTGGCCGCTTACTCTGGGAACAGGCCCGGCGAAAGCCGTTATTCGCGGTCGGTTCACAGGGACTCGAAACAGCCCTGGCGGGGTGGTGGCGGGAGCAGGTTATAGCCCAGGACGCGCCATTTTTCGAGCCGCCTGGTTACGCCGGAAAAATAATCGTGATGTCGGGTAGCGCTTCCCCGGTGACCGCCGCCCAGATTGCCTGGGCCGAGGCCAACGGTTTTCAAAGTATCAGGTTGGATGTACCTCGCCTGCTCGACCCGCAGACCGCCCGCTCGGAAAGCGAGGAAATGGCCCGCCAAGGCGCGGCAATCCTGGACGCGGGGGCAAGCCCTCTTTTCTACTCGGCGCGCGGTCCCGGCGACCCGGCCCTGTCCTCGCTAAATTCCCTGGAACCGGGACAAACCGGCCTGGGGCGGAGACTGGGTATCGCGCAGGGCCAACTGCTGCGGAATTTACTCGAAAAGACGGCAGTCCGGCGCATCTGTGTGGCCGGGGGCGACACTTCAAGCTATGTCGTGCAGCAACTCGGCCTCTTTGCCATGACCGTGGTCTACCCTTTATCTCCCGGCGCGCCCCTCTGCCGGGCCTATTCCAAATCCGCCCTGCCGGACCTGGATGGCCTCGAACTGTCGCTAAAGGGAGGCCAGGTCGGCGCGCCTGATTTCTTTGGCAGGATTAAGCGCGGCCAATAAATGCCCTCTGTCATTCCGAGCGTAGTCGAGGAATCTAGCCCGAAGGTTTCCCTATGGGCAGCGCCGTTGGCGCAAGCACTATTCTTGAAAATGACAGATTTTCAGCCTGGTCTGCTATATATGTATTTATGAAGATTTGAGGAAAAATTTCAAAGAAAAATCTAAATCGTGGAGGATTTACTAATGCCGAAAACCCTTGCCCTGATTCATACCGGGGCTTTTCTCCCCCAGGTCTTTACGAAACTTTGCCAGGAGCTTATGCCCGATGTCAAAGTGTTTAATATCGTGGACGAAAGCCTTATCAACAACACGATTGCGGCCAACCAGCTAACCCCGGCCACCTCGAAACGGCTGGCCCACTACCTCGAATCCGCCGAAGAAGCCGGGGCCGACGCCATCCTGGTGACCTGTTCTTCTATCGGCCCGGCGGTCGAAGCGGCCCGCCCTTTTATCAATATCCCGGTCTTAAGGGTGGACGAGCCGATGGCCGACGAAGCGGTCAGGGTAGGTCGCCGCATCGGGGTGATTGCCACCCTCTCGACCACGCTCAAACCGACCGTAAACCTGATTAAAGCCAGGGCCGCTGCCCAGGACCGCGAAATCGAGATTGTGGAATATCTCTGTGAGGGCGCTTTTCAGGCCGTTGTTTCGGGGGATACCGCGACCCACGACCGGATTGTAACCGCCGGGCTGATGGAGTTGATGGACAAGGTGGACGTAGTGGTGCTGGCCCAGGCTTCGATGGCGCGGGTGGCCGAGGCTATCCCGGCTAACGAGAAAAAGGTGCCAATCCTGGCGAGTCCACGCCTGGGTGTGGCAGCGGCGAAAGAGGCCCTGGCTGCCCTGACTTCAAAGTAAATTTCGTTGTCATTCTGGGGCGAAGCCCCAGAATTTCCGGTCCGTTGACAATATCACGGTCGAAAGTGCTAACGCCAACATTACCCTCACAACGCCTGATGTGGGGAATGAGAATCCTCGACTGCGTTCGCGCCCAAAGAGTGTGATAAAGAGAAAACCTCCTGGCTATTCCTGTTTGCGCTTGGATTGGGTCTAGCCAGGAGGCTTCTTTATTTGTTCTAGCTAATTGCCGAAAAATTCTTCCTCCAGCATCAAGCAGAGGGTGTGGTAAACCGGGAGGTGGAGTTCCTGCACCAGCGGGGTTGAACTGGCCGGGACCCGGATGACACAATCGCACACCTCTTTCATACGTCCTCCACCCTGCCCGCTCAGCCCTAACGTGGTCAGGCCGAGCGCTTTTGCCAGGCATAGGGCATTAATCACGTTGGCCGAATTCCCCGATGTGCTTATCCCGATGACGATGTCTCCAGCCCGGCCCAGCCCGTAAACCTGCTGTGCGAAGACCATATCGGCCTTTACATCGTTGATAAAAGCGGTCATCAGGGCCCCGTGGCTCGAAAGCGAAATGGCCGGGAGGGCCGCTTGCAAGTTCTGGATAAAATATTCGCTGCTGGCTGGGCTGGCCTTCTCGATGGCTTCCTGGTGTTCCGCCGGGAGAGGCCGCCGCAGCATAAAACCTTTCATCAACTCGCCCACGATATGGTCGCAGTCGGCGGCGCTCCCGCCATTTCCGCAGAGCAGGGCTTTCCCGTCCCGGCGGTAGGTCTGCGCCCACAACTCAAATCCCTTCTCAATTGCTTCCGCGCAACTTGCCAGCGCCGGAACCCGCTCCAGCAGGTCGGTCAGGTGTTGCCTGGTGGCCGTTTTCATTCGGTTACCTCTTTTTAGTCCTATTGTTTTGTTAATTTAGCTTTGGCGTGCTTTAGTTGGTTGGATTTTGGGCCTTAACGGAAGATATGGCTACCGCAAGGCTGGCAAAATCCCCGACCTGTTCGCCCAACCCGGTGGGTAAGACCTGGCAGACCTGGGCGGCCAGGGCGAGCGCCTCGGTTTCGATAACGGCGCGAGCGTGGGGCCAGAGTAAATCGCGCTGGCGGCTAAAAATACTGCCAATTATGATTGCTTCGGGGTTGAGCAGGTCAATCAGGAGGGCTAAACCCCGGCCCAGGTATTGCCCGCTCAACCTGAAAACTTCCAGGGCGGTTTCGTCCCCGGTCAGGGCCGCCTGGGCAATCGTTTCGGCGCTCAGTTTATCCAGGTCGCCGGGAGCGGGGCAAAAGGCGACACTTTGCCCGGCCTGCCAGCGCTTTTCGATTAGCTGCCGGGCCAGGTTGACCAGCCCTCCCCCGCTGCAAAAGCCTTCAAAAGAGCCGAATTTGCCATATCCGAAGGGGCCGCGCTCGGACAGGCGGACGTGCCCGACCTCCCCGGCCAAATCGTTCGTGCCGCTGTATAGCCGGTTGTCCAGGATTAACCCGGCTCCCATGCCCGTCCCAAAGGTCAGAAAGACCAGGTTGCTAAAGCCTTGCCCGGCCCCAAATTGCCACTCGGCCAGGGCGCAGGCATTGGCGTCGTTTTGCAGGGATACCGGGAGCCCGAATTTGGCGGTCAGGCGGTCTACCACCGGTATGGCATCCCAGCCCGGCAGGTTGGGCGGGGAAAGAATCAGACCCTTGCGGCTATCGAGGGGACCGCCACAACTGATACCGATAGCCTGGACCACGCCAAGGTTTTTGGTGCGGGCTTCTTCGAGCAGTTGGGCGACGGTTTGTTCTATCTGCCCCAGGGCGTATTCCGGCCCCTTTTCCGAGAGAGTAGGAAACTTGATTTTAGAAACGACTTCGAGACTGGCGCGCCCATCCCGCCGGATTTCTCTCCCCAGGCTGACGGCGCACTTGGTCCCACCGATGTCTATCCCTATGACCGGTTTTGAGGTGGTAACATCCGCTGACAACCTTTTCACCTCCCTGTGATTTTCATAGATGTAGTGATTGCTACCATGCCAGGCTGGTAATTGTCCTTCCGGGCCTTTCGAGGCCACTCAATTACCCGCCAGTATGACTGTGCTAAAATAAACTTGATGTACGCTTCCTATTTTACCCTCTTTCATTATAATTTGGGGGAAGCGCGGTTGCCGTTTTAGCCTTTAAATTTGCCAAAAGCCGTCCAAAGCTTTACCATCTGCCTACTTAATGCCAAAAATGGCCTCAATGTTAAACTCATCAATTCTCATTCATTTGAAAGGACACAACAATGACCGTTGGTTCGTTAGTAGGCGTTAGCGTCCGGCGCAAGGAAGACCCCCGGTTGGTCCAGGGCAAAGCCACCTACGTGGGCGACATCAATCTGCCCCATATGTTGTACGCCCGGTTTATCCGCTCTCCCTATGCCCACGCTCGTTTTACGGTGCCTGACCCTGGCGACCTCGGCCAGGACGGTTATTTCTTTAGCTGGAATGACTTCAAATCGTCAATGAAATATAACCCGTTGCTGCGCGGGTTGCCCAACCGGCCCCACCTGGCCGATGGGGAGGTCCGGATGTTTGGCGAGGCGATTGGCCTGGTGCTGGCCCCTACCGCCGGGCAAGCCGAAGACCTGAGCGACGGTTTCGCGGTGGATTACGAACCGCTCCCAGTCGTGGTGGACCCCGAAGAAGCCATCAAGCCGGATGCCCCTAAAATCCATGCCAGTTTAGCCTCGAACCTGGTACGGGTCACGGAACACGGGGACCGCGCCGCCGTCGAAGCCAAAATAAACGAATGTCCGGTCGTGGTCGAGCAGCGCATCTACAACCAGCGGGTCGCGGCGGTATCGCTCGAAACACGCGGCATCCTGGCCGACTACAATGCCGGAAGCGGCCAGTTGACCATCTGGCTTTCCAACCAGGCCCCACACCTGTCCCGCTCGGCTTTTGCCGACGCCCTCAAAATGCCCGAACACCGTATCCGGGTTATTGCGCCGGAAGTGGGCGGCGGGTTTGGCTCCAAAATTATGGTCTACCCGGAAGAATTTATCATCGCGGCGACGGCGGTCAAGCTGGGCCGCCCGGTCAAATGGCTGGAAGGTCGTTCGGAAAGCCTGGCCGCCACTTATCACGGGCGCTGCCAGATTGACTACTTGCGGCTTGGCGCGACCGAAGACGGGATTATCCAGGCCCTTGACCTGCGGCTTCTGGCCGACATCGGCTGCTACGCCAGCGAGGACGGGCTTTTTATCCCGACCCTCACCACCGCAATGGCTTCAGGTTGCTACCCTATCCCGCTTCTTTCGACCCGTATTGAATATATCTTTACCAACACGACCCCGACCACGGCTTACCGGGGGGCAGGGCGTCCCGAAGCGGCTTATTTTGTCGAGCGCATCATTGACGAACTGGCTGCTCGCCTGAAGATGGACCCGGCGGAAATCCGCCTGCGCAACTTTATCAAGCCGGAAGCCTTCCCCTACAAGTCGGCTACGGGCGAGACCTATGATAGCGGCGAGTATGCGAAGACTCTCCAGACCGCTCTTGATATGGCCGACTACGCCGCCCTGCGCGAGACCCAGGCCCGGTTGCGGGCCGAGGCGGGCGACAAAATCCCGGCCAAGCTGATGGGTATCGGCCTCGGTTCTTACGTGGAACGCGGCGCGATGGGTTTTGAAAACGCGGTTGTACGGGTCAACCCGGACGGTAGCGTGGGAGTCTTTACGGGAACTTCGCCGCATGGCCAGGGCAGCGAGACCACGCTGGCCCAGATTGTGGCCGATACTTTTGGTATTTCGCTTGACCGGATTGAGGTCAGTCACGGCGATACCAAGGATACTCCCTACGGCCAGGGGACTTATGGTAGCCGGAGCGCGGCGGTCGGCGGGTCGGCGGTAAAGATTACGGCCCTATCCGTCAAAGATAAAATCAAGCAACTGGCCGCCCACATGCTCGAGGCCGCCGAGGGCGATATTGAGATGTCCGACGGCCAGGTTTTCGTCAAAGGGGTGCCGAACCGCTCGGTTACTTTTGATAAAGTGGCCCGGTACGCCTATAACCCGGCCAAACTGCCGCCTAACATGGACGTGGGGTTGGAGTCGTCCCGTTTCTTCAACGCGCCGGACGTGGTTTTTCCCTTCGGTTCGCACGTCTGCGCCCTCGAAATTGACACCGAAACTTTCGATGTAAAAATCTTGAAGTATGTCTCGGTGGACGATTGCGGGACGGTCATCAACCCGATGATTGTAGACGGGCAGGTAATGGGAGGGGTCATCCAGGGGATTTCCCAGGCCCTTTTCGAGCAGGTTGTTTACGACGAAAACGGCCAGATGCTCAGCGGGAGCCTGATGGATTACAGTTTCCCCAACACCCGCCTTACTCCTTCGATGGAGTTGGGCCGGACCTTTACTCCCAGCCCGCGTAACCCGTTGGGGGCGAAAGGCATCGGGGAGTCGGGCGCGACCGGGGCTCCCCCGGCGGTGGTCAACGCGGTGTTGGACGCCTTCCGGCCTTACGGCATTAACAACCTCGACATGCCTTTGTGGCCCGATAGGCTCTGGAAAATCTTCCACGAGGCGGTAGACCACAATTCTTAAATTGACTTAAAAACAAACTCCCGGCTACCTAAAACCTGAGATAGCCGGGGTTTTGTTTTGTGTTTGCTTCTAAAATATTTTGTAAAAAAGGCGGGCCACCAGGCTTGTCACCAGCCCGTAGGTGAGGTGTGCGCCCCAGCGATACAAATGCTGCTTGAGCGGGTACTTGCCCGGCCCCTCGGCTAGCCCCAGCGCCGAGACAGACAGTTCATCACCCAGGAGCCACAACCCGGTCCCCCAGGCCAGCCCGCCCTCAATATCGAAGGCACCTGTCCCGGCCCGGATGGCTCCGTAATTCGCGCCCTGTTTCGCCCCGTAACTGTAATGAACGATATTGCTCAACAGGCTTTTCAGGGCATCCGAGTCAGGTGGTTTAGCGGTCACAAAGGTATAGGCTATCCGCCCCATCGCCATAGTTGAAGATTCGTCGTCTTCGTGGTGCTTGCCGGCCAGCGAAATATCGGTAAACTCGCCGGGATTCTCGATGGTTTCCTGGCGCGGGTCTTTATCCCCGTTCAGGATTTTGGCGGCTTGCCAGAAGTAGCCCATGGCGATAGTCCCGGCTACCCCGCCGATAACCCCGGTAAGATAGCCTTTCCAGCGGTTAGGTTGTTCTTTTTTCGACATAGAAATCTCTTTTCTTAGAAATGCTTGCTTTTTACCCAAATACCCAAATTTAGAAATTGTAAAGGCAACTGTTATGCCAGCCTTATGGGGAACAATGTAAAGACCTGTTAACAATCGAAAATAGGAGGAATTGGCTCGGATTAACTTTCTCGTGTGGGGTAAATTTTTTAAAATAAAGAAGGCCCAAGCCGCGATTAAAGACTAAGGCCCCCTGAGAGTTAGGTTGAGGAGGAGGAGAGTTTTTTCGCGATACCAGCTTCGGTAATCGCCAATTAACTCCTGTAGGTTTTAATTTCTTTTCAAAATCATCTTTCGAATACACTCCTATTAAACCTGAAAGTTTTTAAAGAAAAATTATCCGGTTGTTAATAAGTTGTGAATTAGGTTAAACTTTTCTTCTAATTTCCTTTCGGTTTTAAAACTAATAACTTTCTAGCTTAATCCTATCCCTGGATAGGTGAATTGCGTTATCGGGGAGGCCGGGGTAAAATATTGGTGTAAAAAGTTATGGTAGATATAACCATTTCACCATACATCGGAGACAATTTAGCCCGGAAACTGGCAAGTGTAAGCCTGGGAAAGTGAGTGGTAAAACTGCAATGAAAGCAGTGGTAATGGCGGGTGGCGAAGGTTCACGGTTGCGCCCGTTGACATTGGGTCGGCCCAAACCCATGGTTCCGGTTGTAAACCAGCCGGTTATGGCCCATATCATTGATTTGCTCAAAAAACACGGCATCACCGATATTATTGTCACCCTGCAATACCGGGCTGAAGATATTCAAGACCACTTCGGCGATGGTCACAACTATGGCGTCAATATCCGCTACTCCATTGAAGAAACCCCCCTCGGTACCGCCGGAAGTGTTAAATTAGCCGAAGAATGGTTGGACGAACCTTTTATAGTCATCAGCGGTGACGCCCTGACCGATTTCGACCTGACTGACCTGATGAGATTCCACCAGGAAGCGGGCGCGATGGCGACCCTGACCTTAACCCGCGTTTCCAACCCGCTCGAATACGGCCTGGTTATTATCGGGGAAGACGGGCGGGTCCGCCAGTTCCAGGAAAAACCTAGCTGGGGAGAGGTCTTTTCCGACACGGTGAACACCGGTATCTACCTGCTCGACCCCAGGATTTTCCAGTACATGGAAAAGGGCCAGCCTTACGACTGGAGCCAGAATATATTCCCTCTGATGCTGGAAAAAGGCGACCTGATTTATGGTTATGTGGCCGAGGGTTACTGGTCGGATGTCGGCAGCCTGAACGATTACATGCGGGCCACCGCCGATATGCTCGAACAGCGCATGCACGTCGAATTGCCCGGCAAGCATATCGGTGGGCGCATCTGGGTAGACGAAGACGTTGAGATTGCCCCTGATGCCCAGCTTTACGGCCCGATTTACCTGGGGCCGGGCGTCAAAGTCAAAGGCGGGGCAATTATCCGGGGGCCTTCGGTTATCCGCGACTTTACCATCGTGGACAACCGCGCCACTATTGACCGCAGCATAATCTGGCGCAACAGCTATATCGGTGAGCGGGCCGAGTTGCGGGGCTGCATCGTGGGCCGCCAGTGTAACATCAAGGGCCGCTCGATGCTCTTTGAAGGGGTGGTACTGGGGGATAACAGCATCGTGGGCGAAAGCGCCGTTATCGCCCCGAACGTGAAAATCTGGCCG
This sequence comes from Chloroflexi bacterium 54-19, assembly GCA_001898225.1. Taxonomy (GTDB): domain Bacteria; phylum Chloroflexota; class Chloroflexia; order Chloroheliales; family Chloroheliaceae; genus 54-19. The sequence goes on along the minus strand of MKTJ01000029.1, from coordinate 63,120 downwards.
AGCAAGGAAATCGAACGCGGCGCGATGGTCAATACCTCGATTATCTGGGGGAGCCAGGGCCGCCGTATTTTGTTCGGGCGCTACGGCGTGACCGGCCTGGTCAACGTGGATATTACGCCCGAATTTGCCGCCAAACTGGGGGCGGCTTTTGGCGCTATTTTGCAAAAGGGTAGCGTCATCACGGTCAATCGCGAACCCCACCATACCCCGCGTATGATAAAGCGGGCGATCTTGAGCGGGCTGCCTTCCGCCGGAGTCAATGTTAGCGACCTGGGAAACCTGCCTATTCCAGTGGCCCGTTTTAACACCCGCAACAGCGAAAATGTTTCCGGTGGTATTCACGTGCGGCTTTCCCCTTACGATAACCGCACCATCGACATCCGTTTCTTCGATAAACGCGGTCTCGATATTGATAAAAATACCGAGCGTAAAATCGAAAATGTCTTCTTCCGCGAGGATTTCCGCCGGGTCTACCTGGATGAGATTGGCCGGATTGAGTACGCCCCCAACCCGGTTGAGAAATACATCCAGGATTTTCTGCGCCGGATAGATTTAACCGGCCTGGAAGGCCATGACCGGGGTCGCCGGGTGGTGGTCGATTACAGTTCGGGCAATACCAGCGCGATTTTGCCTTCCATTCTCGACAAAATGAATTGCGACGTGGTCGCCCTTAACGCGGCCCTCGACGAGGCCAAGCTCTTCCGCACCCAGGAACAGGCCCAGGAGAATATGAAGCGGTTGGGGGTTATCACACAGACCCTGGATGCCGACCTGGGGGTACGCATTGATACCGGCGGTGAGAAATTATTCGCCGTAGACAACCGGGGTCACCAGATTCAACCGATGCAGTTGGCGGCGGCGGTAGCCTTGCTTATGTTCAAGGCCCAGGAAGGCGGTATCGTGGCGGTCCCGGTCAATGCTCCCAGCATTTTCGAGCGGATTGCCCAGCGTTATGGCGGCGAAATCCAGCGCACGCGGGTCAGCCCTTATGCCCAGATGCAGGCGGCGACCCGGAGCGGCGTTATAATGGCGACCGACGGCGAAGGCGGGTTTATCTTCCCGAACTTCCACCCCGGCATGGACGCCATGTTTGCTACCGCCAAAATCCTCGAATTGAGCATCAAGCAGGGCCAGCGGATTAGCGAGGTAGTCAACAGCCTGCCGAGTTATGCCCTGGTCCGCACCAAGGTAGCCTGCCGGTGGGAGGATAAGGGCCGGGTAATGCGCGTCCTCAACGAGCAGTACAAGAATGGCGCCCAGCAGGTGGATGGGGTTAGAATCGCGCTGGGTGAGGAATGGGTCTTGATTTTACCCGACCCGGACCGGCCTTTGTTCCACATCTTTGCCGAGTCGCAGTCGTCGGACCAGGCCCAGATCCTGGTAGATAAGTACGCTGGACTGGTAACAGGGTTGCAGCAATAAAGCAGGAGTGGCGTTGAAGGAAAACTTGAACGCCAGCGGGTACCTGGCTTATAAACGTTGCAAAAATGGGTAGATTTATATATAACAAAAAGCCCTAAATACTATATAATTGATAAAAAATATAGACTTTCTCTTATTAGATACCACTGGACGTCAGACGTTGCATGTTTAACGTTCACCAATTATAAAGGGAGCCGTTTTTATGCCCAGGCTGGAGAGCAGCCCTTTAGGAGTAACCGGTACATTATTTTTTACCTTTGCGGATGGGCCGGAGAAATTTACGCTGATGTCGGGCCAAAACCTTGGCCCTATCACGGTTGCCTACGAAACCTATGGCACCCTTAGTCCCCACCACGATAACGCCATTTTAATTTGCCACGCCCTGACCGGGGATGCCCACGCTGCAGGTATCAGCAGCGAGGATGGCCGGGTCGGCTGGTGGGAAGTGCTGGTCGGGCCGGGAATGCCGCTCGACACCGACCGCTATTATATTATCTGCGCTAACGTGCTGGGTGGTTGCAAAGGCACCACCGGCCCATCCTCCATCAACCCTGCCACCGGGAAGCCCTACGCCCTCGAATTCCCTATCATCACGATTGAAGACATGGTGCGGGTCCAGAAGAAGTTGCTCGATTACCTGGGTGTCGAGCGGCTGTTGACCGTGATAGGTGGCTCAATGGGTGGGATGCAGGCCCTTAGCTGGGCTGTCCAGTATCCCGATATGGTAGCCTCGGCCATTCCGATTGCGACCAGCCCGCACCTTTCGGCGCAGGGTATCGCCTGGGACGAGATTGGCCGCCGGGCGATTATGGCCGATATGAACTGGGATAACGGCAATTACTATACACCGGGCCATCCCCGCCCCGAAGCAGGCCTGGCAGTCGCCCGTATGGTCGGCCACCTGACCTATCTTTCCGAAGAATCAATGAGCAACAAATTTGGCCGCCGGTTGCGCAACCGCGACAACTATAGCTATACCTTCGGGGTAGATTTTGAGGTCGAAAGTTACCTGCAACACCAGGGCGAGGTTTTTATAAAGCGCTTTGATGCCAACAGCTATCTTTATATCACCAGGGCGATGGATTATTTCAGCTTGCAGGGCGACTATCCCTCCCTGGCCGATGCTTTTGCCGTGACCCAGGGTCATTTTCTCTTTATTTCGTTCTCAAGCGACTGGCTGTATCCGCCCTCCCAATCGGAACTGATGGTCACAGCCTTGCAGCAAGCCGGGCGGGGCGACGTGGTCGAATATTTTGCCGCCTTATCCCCCTACGGGCACGATGCTTTCTTGCTGGAAGCCCAGCAGCAAGGGCCTGTTATTACCCGGTTCCTTGAAAGGGTCCACCGGGAGCAATTCTAGTTCTAGCCGAAACTGAAAATTAATACAAAAAAGCCGGGGTGAAAAACGCACCCCGGCTTTCGATTTTAACGATGGACTCAGGCGGGCAGGTTATACCCCGGAATACCCAGGACGAAGAAGTAGGCTTTGGCCTCGTTCCCCGACGTGACACCTTTGAAGTCCATCTCATAGAGACCGGGTGGGGTATTTACGTCGGTCCTGACGTAGACCGGGAAGAAGGTGAACCCGGTGGGACTATAACTACCTGGAATTATTACACCTTCAAAAGGCTGGCCGTCAGGCGTGATAATGGTTGTCTCAATATCTTCCCCAGGTCCGGCCAGAATGTGACCAATCATCCCGAAGACCCGGATACTGAAGGTGGTGCCGGGGAAGCCCGCTTCCGGCTTAACATCGGTATTGGATTGCAGCGGCAAGGTCAAATTGTATTTAGGATTGTACCGCCACTTGTAATAGTGCTGGCCCACGTTCCCCATCTCTACCCGGAACTGGACCGGGTTGGTAGGGGTATAGGTGAGGATACGCCGCTCGTACAACTGGACTAACACGTCACGGGGAATCCCGGCCACGTTCGTCCTTATCCAATAGGCGTCGGTTATCGGGTAGCCCATGGTCTGGACCCAATCGAAGACCTTGCCGTTGACCAACCCGGCCCCGTTAAAGACCGGCCCGGTCTGGTTGAGGAAATTCCAGAAGACTGCCGGGATATTATGGCCGAGAGTCCTTTCCCAGTAGACATAGGTCGCCCCTTCCATTGCGCCCAGCAAATTGTTCTGCCCGACCGCCCCGTTACGGGCCAGGGTCGAGGTAATCTGGTGGTTGGTCAGGTCTGGTTGGCGGTCGAGCAAACTGACCTCCGGGCCTTGCGGAATATCCACGTCAGCCATAACCTGCCGGTCAGCGGTGGCGCTCAATTGCAAACGGGGAAGGACGGTATTCGAAATGCCGTTTGTCGGGGTAATTCCATTGGTATTTGTGATGCCGTTGGTAGAAGTGACTCCGTTGGTGGACGAGATACCGTTGGTGGACGAAATGCCATTAGAGTTAGTGATGGTGGTTGTGTTGGTAATCTGGTTGCTGCCGGTAACTACCACTGCCGGGGGCTGGGTCTGATAAAAAGAGTTGAGGGCATAGAAACTGGCGTAGGTCGGCGCTTCCGGGTTTACCTCGACCGGGTCGCCCGCGACCGGGACATCATAGGCCGGGAACCGCTGGCTGAAGGCGAAGTCGCCCTGCTGTAATAGCCCTGTAACCATTTCTTTGACCAGCAAGCCGTTGGTCACATAGTAGGGGTTGTTCGGGTTCTGACCGGGCTGGGTTATTTCCATGCGCGCTTTGTCGAGATAGGCGACCTGGCGCATCCCACCGGGCGACTCGGCATAAGGCTCGGTGGTGTTGAAGAAGGGTTCGGCCCCCCAGGTGTAACCCCGCGTAACCGCCCCGATTACCACCGGGTAGTCGGCCTGCTGCCAGGCGCGCTGGAAGGAATTGTTGGAAAACGGGTAGGCTTCTGCCGTCGAGCCTGTGCCGAAAACGCCTGTAATAAGTGAGCAAACCAGCAGGACCAAAAACGCCACCCATAACGGGGACCGCTCTGAAAGCGGTCGGGACGAAAACTCGTTCCGCGCAAGCATCCTAAACATTAGCTGAACCTCCCGACCAAAGTAACTAGAGCGAATAATTTAAGCGGCCCTTTCGACGGGCGTTTTACTGGTTTGTCTGGTTTTGGTGTATCCAAACTGCTATTTTGAGGCGGAAAACAGACCACAATAGCGGCTTTCGGCCTTTTAACTATACATAATTATCCTAGAATTGGCAATAGATTTTTGGTCAACTTGCCATAATATCGAGCAAAAGGGTACTTATTTCTTATAAAGAAACGACTATAACCGGCGGTGGTTGCGCCAGAACCCCACCTGTTTACAGGTCTTTTTTATAACTCTCCTATTGTAAAAAGGGATTGATTATGTTATAAATTTTGGTAAGGCTAAACATTTTAGTGAAGCAAAGGAGTAAGCCCATGCCTGAGTCTCTGAGTACCGAAAAACCCGCCCGTTTTATTCTCCCACCGGCTAAAGTCGAACCGAGCCAGCGATGGGTCCGGGTAAAATTCGGCGGCGTAATCCTCGCGGATAGCAAGCATCCCCTGCTTTTAATCAACTATGGACGGATGGTCTTGCCCACCTACTATTTCTCCGCCACCGATGTCAGGCTGGATTTGCTCGGCTCCGCCTCTAAAATTACTGCCGATAAAGAATATTTCGACCTGAAGGTGGGCGATAAAGTGGCCGAAAGGGCCGCCTGGTTATACCACGACCCGCCCGAAAACCTGAAGGCGCTTAAGGGTTATTATTCGTTCGAGTGGAATACAATGGACGGTTGGTTCGAGGAGGAGGAGGAAATTTTCGCGCACGCCCGTGATCCCTATAAACGGGTAGATGTGATGCCGAGTTCACGCCATGTCGAGGTTATAATCAACGGGTTAAAGGTCGCGGATACCCATCGTCCCCACCTGTTATTTGAAACCCATCTGCCGCCCCGCTTTTACATTCCCCGGGAAGATGTCAGGATGGATTTAATGCAGCCGGAAACGACTCACACCATCTGTCCTTACAAAGGGGTGGCGAGTTACTGGTCGGTCCAGAGCGGCAACACTTTCAACAAAAATATCGCCTGGAGTTACCTGGATCCGATCCCCCAGCAACCTGCTCTCAAAGAGCTGATTTGCTTTTATAACGAACGGGTGGACCTGGTAGTTGATGGGGATAAATTGGACCGGCCTCTGACCCCATTTTCTTGATAAAGTGGGGCCGTTAAGGCAATCGCTGCAAGACCGGGGTTAGGGCTGGTCTTCCAGTTTTTTGGCCGGGTGAATGGTCTTGGGCTGGCGGTCGCGCCACCAGGTGTAGCCTTTGTAGCCGAAGAAGCCCACCCCCACGATTACCACCAGGCCGATACCTACTCCGCTAAACAAACCTTCTATCTTTTTGATACTTTCGGCGAAGAAGAACCCGGCCAGACAATACATAATATTCCAGATTAGAGCCGCCAACAGTTCGTAACGAGCGAAACGGCTGTAGGGGAAGCGGGTTGCCCCGGCGGTAATCGCTACGAATGAGCGGATATGGCCGATAAAGTGGGAGAAGAAGATGGCCCAGCCGCCCCGTCTGTCCAGGAATTTGCGGGCCGTTTCAATGTGGGGGGCCAATTTATCTTTGAAGCGAGTTTTTTCAATCAGGCGAATGACGCCGACCCGGCCCAGCCAGAAATCGGTGCTGTTGCCCAAAAACATCCCCAGCCAGCCGAAGAGGATTACCAGCGGCAAAAACATGGTTCCTTCCGAGGAATAAATCGCTCCCAGCAAGACCAGGCTGCCGCCCGGCAGAATCAGGCCCAGGAAAATCGTATTCTCGAAGTAAGCCCCCAGAAAAACGATTAAATAGCCAAAAGTGGCGTATTGCTGTTTTACAAAATCTAAAATGTTGTTAAAAAAATCCATCGTTTTCCTTACTTTGCGCCAAACTTCTACGCAAAACCCAGGCCAGCAAATTTTAATTCTGTTTCTGATTTTGACGGCCTTGCCAACCCTTAAAACGGGGCCGATAAAGCGCGTCTTTCCGATAACCTGGGGAAAATTTTAAAAGGACCAGATGAATATAAGCTGAATTCCAGTTTAGAAGTTGATTAGTCTGCTACCAGTTTTAAGGCCAGGTAATCCTCGACCATTTTGAGGGCCGCTTCCGCCGAAAGGGCTTTGTTGGTTTCCCGGTCGCCGGACCAGATAAAACATTCGCACTTTTCATAACCCAGGCCATCCACCAGCCCGATAAAGACCAGTCCAACCGGTTTGTCGGGTGTAGCCCCGCCGGGACCGGCAATACCTGTCGTGCTAATCGCCAGGTCTGCACCTAGTAGTTTTCGGACGCCGTGGGCCATTGCAAGGGCGCATTGCTCGCTAACCGCCCCGACCGTGTTCAGGATTTCCGCCGGGACTTGTAACACATTTTGTTTGACGCTGTTGTCGTAGCTGATAACCCCACCCAGGTAGTAAACGCTGCTACCTGCTATATTGGTTAACCGGTGTCCGACCAGCCCGCCGGTACAGCTTTCAGCGCTTGCCAGTTTCAGGCCGGTCTTGATTAATTTTTCGCCTACGGTCTTTTCGAGCATTGACTTCCCCTTTTCGAAATCTGCCAGAAGAAAATTTCCTGCTCTTATTATAGTATTTTCCCGGCTTGCTAACACTTCCGGTATCTAATTGACACCGGCCTTTTCTAAATTTTCCAGGGGCGGGGAAATTTCGTCTAGCTCTTTGAGATGGCGCACAGGGGAAAAATATAGCCAGCCCAATGCCGCCAGGAACCCGGCTACCGCTACAAAAAGGGTCGTCCTGACCCCGATTAAATCGCCCAACCCCCCGCTTAATACCGCCCCTACCAGCCCGGCCACCCCTTCCAGGAAATAGAGGCTGGCATTGACCCGGCCCAACTGGCGTTCGGGGGTGATAGACTGGCGCAGACTGGTCTGGTTGATGAGGTAAATACTCCACCCGATATCCCCGGCCTGGCTTATTACCAGCAGGCCAAAGGCCAACCAGAACGGTCCGGCAGCGAGGGGAATCAGCATTGTTATCAGGGAAGTCAGGAGGGCCGACCAGATCAGGCTTTTACCAATGCCTATTCGCCCGGTCAACCGCCGGGCTATGACCGACCCGGCTAACGAGGAAATCCCCCCAACCCCGATAAGCACCCCGGATACCCAGACCGGCATCTGCAATTCCCGGATGATAAAAATCATGTAGAGGGTGCCGATAAAGCTCCCGAAAAAAGCGCGCTGGACCTCACTCAGGACCAGGGCTCGCTGAATCTTATTTTTGAATACCACCTGTAATCCTTCCAGGGCTTCCCGGAGCATCGGTTGGGCTTCTTCCGGTTCGGTGGAGCGGTTTTCAGGTTTGCGGATTAAGCCGATACATAAAGCAGAGACCAGGAAAGAGGCGGCATCAACGGCGATGGCGAAGGGAGCGGTCAGGACCTGGACCAACACCCCGCCGATAGGTTGCCCGGTAATTTCGGCCAGCGATTTACTGGCGGTAATTTTGCTGTTCCCCTCCATAATGTGTTCGCGCTCGACCAGGGAGGGAAGATAAGACTGGTCCGCCACGTCGAAAAAGACCGTCAGTAGCCCGGTCAGGGCGGCGACCACGAAAAGCTGGATTATGGTCAGGGCACTAAAAAAGGCCGCGACCGGGATAGACCCCAGCAAGACCATCCGGCCCAGGTCCGCGACAATCATGACCGGGCGGCGCGGCAGACGGTCCACCCAGACCCCCGCCACCAGTCCGAAGAATAAGACCGGGGCCGTGCCGGTTGCAGCCAGTAAACCCAACTCGGTCGGGCCGGCGCCCAGGACCAGCATGGCAGTCAGGGGTAGAGCTTGCCAGGTGATATGCGACCCAAAATTTGAAATGGCCTGCCCGACCCAGAGTTTTACAAAATCGGGTTGCCGCCACAAGCTTCCTCTTACCTGTTCCATCGTCTTAAAACTATGCCTTCCAATCTCATAAAACTTAATCAGGACTTTTGCCCAATTTATCCCGCTAATATCCCGAGTTATAATCTTAAAAATAGCCTGGTCCGTTGCTTCCTAGCCATTAAATTACTTAGCTGGTTATAGTATACTTATAGTTATGACCGGAAGCAAGGCTTTTTTCTACGACTTCAGGCTTATATTTAACGGGATAGACAGTCTGGAGCCGATAAGTTAAGATAGTAAAGTAATCGGCACCAAAATCCAACCGCAATTTGAAAATTATAATAGGGACTAAAATGGACCAACAACGCTATAAAACCTTGCAGGAATTCTGGCCGTTTTATGTCGGCGAACATGCCAAACCGGTCACGCGTTGGCTGCATTTTGCCGGCACCAGCACTATCTTTGTCTGGCTCCTGGTTGCCCTGCTCCGGCGCGACCCCCGGTTTATAATCGCGGCCATCGTTTCACCCTACGCCTATGCCTGGGTCGGCCATTTCTTTGTCGAGCATAACCGTCCGGCCACCTTCAAATACCCGGTCAAATCGTTAATATCCGACTTTATTATGTACGGCAAAATGTGGCAGGGGAAAATGGACGCGGAAGTGGCCCGCTATGCCACCTCCACCAAACCTCAGGAATAGTATCTCCGGCAGAAAGGAGCCGCCGTTTGAACCCCGACCTTTCCACATCGAGTGTTACCCCTATTGTCTCTACCGAGGCTTTATCCAAACGTTATCGGAATAATTTTGTGGTGAACCAGGCCAATTTGAAGGTAATGCCGGGTGATGTCTTTGGCCTGCTCGGACCGAATGGGGCCGGTAAGACCACTATAATCAGGATGATGCTGGGCCTGGTCCGGCCAACCAGCGGGCGGGCCTTGCTCTTTGGTTCGGATATAGCGACCGACCGCAAAAGAATCCTGGCAAAGACCTCGGCCATCGTGGAAGCCCCCTCGCTTTATCCCCACCTGAGCGGGTGGGATAACATGAAGGTAATGGCCTATACTGCCGGGGTCACCGACGAAACCAGGATGCGCCAGGCATTGGGCCAGATGGGTCTTTCGGACCGGGCCCGCGATAAGTTCCAGACCTATTCACTCGGTATGAAGCAGCGCCTGTGTATCGCGGCGGCCCTCCTGACCGACCCGCAACTGATTATCCTTGACGAGCCGACCAATGGGCTTGATCCCGCGGGTATCCAGAGTATTCGTGAACTCATCAAGAGCCTGGCTGCCCAGGGCCGGACCGTCTTTTTGTCCAGCCACCTTCTAAACGAGGTCCAGCAGGTCTGCAACCGGGTTGCCATCATCGAGCGAGGTACCATTATCTCCCAGGGTCTGGTCGAGGAAATGTTAGCCAGCCAGAACAACATCCAGTTGCGGGTGCCCGCCGAGGATTTCGAGAAAGCTATAGAGACCTTACAGGGCCTGGAATACGCCCGGAGCGCCCGCCCTGCCGGAGAGTATATCGTGGTGGACGGAGCGGCCAGCCGGGGCGCCGAGCTTAACCGGACCCTGGCCGAGGCCGGGATTTACCCTTCAGAGATTATACCGCGCCACCTGACCCTGGAAGAATTCTTCCTGAGTGTCACCAACCGGTCGGTCCCGCCTGGCGCTTATCCGCCCCCACCCGGCTATGGTCCCGTGCCTTACCCGGCGCAACAGCCCTACCAGGGTCAGGCCTGGGGTCCGCCGCCCGGCTATCCGCCCCCGCCACCAGGCTATTATCCCCAACCGCCTATGGGTGGTTATTCCGGCCAACCGGGCCAACCGGGGCTGAATGGGGATTTCCCCGGCAGCCCGCCTCCACCGGAGCAGTCACCGGTTAACGGGGATAGCCAGAAAGGGCCGGAAAACCATGCTTAATCTACTGCGGGCCGAAATCCTGAAATATTCCCGGCTCAAACTAATCCTGTTTATAGCTTTCTCCCCGGTCCTGATTACCCTGCTGGTCGTAGGAGCGATGTTAATTCTAAAAGTGGCCGGGGTCGATTTCGGGAATATCCCGGTGGGAGGCGTCGGTCTGCTGGAAATCGGCGGTGGAACCTTTGGCCTGGCCGCCAATATCATCATTGTCGGAGTAAACGGGATTTACCTGATTGGGCTGGTAATCACCGGGGCGATGGTCGGTTCCAACGAATATGGCTGGCACACCATCAAAATGCTGGCGACCAGGGAAGCTTCGCGGCCTCGCCTGATGCTTAGCAAGACCCTTTTTCTGCTGACTATGGCCGTTTTTATGGCGGGGATGGCGGCGCTCTGTTGGTTGTTTATGGGTCTTCTGTTCAAAGCCATCTATGACGCGGGCGATACCGGCAACCTGGACGGGGACGCTATCGGCAAGGGGCTTCTCTATCTGCTTTTTAGCTTCGGGGTCAATTTCCTGTGGAGCAGCATGGCAATGTTCCTGGCGGTCCGCTTCAAGTCGGTGGTAGTGGCGATAATCTTTTATTTTATTGTTAACACCCTGGACGGCATTGTTTCGAGTCTTGGGGAAGCGGCCCTGAGCGGTCAACTCGGCACCAACTTTCCCAACTGGCTCGAACCGCTCATCAATGTTGCCAAGTTTATCAGTCCGTTCCTGGTCAATTTCAGTTTGAACCAGCTAACCGTTACCCCCACCAACCGGAATTTTGTCGAAAGTGTTCCGGCGGTTCAATCCATATTGGTGTTGCTGGCCTGGATTGGGCTTTACATCTGGGCGGCGGTAGCGGTCTTCCGGCGGCGCGACATTACCGAATAGACCTTAACAGGCTGTCTAGAACCATTTTTTACGTTTGAAATAAAACCAGATTAAGCCTGAAACTACGGCCATCAGGATGATGCAGTAGGGATAGCCGTACTGCCAGGTTAATTCGGGCATGGTCGAGAAATTCATACCATAAATCCCGGCAATCAGGGCGTCGGTCATCAAGATGATAGAAAATGCGGTAAGGGTCCGCATTACCAGGTTGAGGTCGTTGGAAATTACAGCCAGGTTGGCGTCGAGCGCGCCGCTCAAAAGGTCACGATAGGAGTCAACCGTATCGGTGACGCGCACAAGGTGGTCGTAAACGTCCTGGAAATAGATATTGGTCTTTTCCGAGAAAATCGGGCTGTCGTGGCGAGTGATAACGTTGAGGAGGTCGCGTTCGGGAGCGACCACCCGGCGCAAGTTTATCAGGTTGCGTTTGACCGTCAGGATGTTCTGGGTATAGTTCTGACGGCGGCTTCTTCCATCCTCGAAGATTAGTTCTTCAAGTTCCTCGACCTCATCAATTATAGTGTCCAGCACCGGAAAGCACTCGTCCACCAGGGTATCGAGCAAAGAATAGAGCAAAACCCCAATATCGCGGTTAATTTCGGTGGCGTTACTCTGCCAGCGTTTTTTGGCCTCTTTGAGGGCCGGGACATCGCTATAATGGACCGTCACCAGGAAGTTCTCGCCCATGAACATGTCAATTTCGGTGGCCTGGAAATGATTGCCTTCCCTTTCGTAACTAATCGAATAAAAGACTACGAAATAAAAATTTTCGTAAACATCGACTTTGGGGCGCTGGTGCTGGCCGCTGGCATCTTCGAGGGCCAGGGGATGAAAGCCAAACTCCTCCCCGATTTTGTTCAGTTCGTCGGGGGTAGGCTTATTCATGTCAATCCAGATAAGGTTATCCTTATCTTCTAGCAGGTCGCTAACTTCATCCAGGTTTTCGACGTGTCCGAATTCGTGAGTGCGTTTACAAAAGTAAACCGGCGTTATCATTTTTCACCAACAATTCTGGTTGATATTTTTTTTAATAAAGCTATAAATTACCCCGGCCTACAATCGCAAGCTATTTTACTCACCCTTTTCAACAATAATAGCACGTTGGGCGGTCTTTTTACAGTTCCGCCCATAAAAAAACCACCCGGTCAGGGGTGGTTTGGGAAGATTCATCCCGGTCTTACTGTTGAAGTTCCAGGTAGGACGAGGCGGCCCAGCCGGTCTTCCCGTTATACTCAATCTGATACCAGGTCAGGCCATCAGCGTCTTTTGGTCCATCCTTGATGGTAACTTTTTCACCATCTTTGATGGAGGCTAACTTGTTGCCGGTCTTGCTGGGGGTCTCGCGCATATTCAGGCCATCCCCACCGGTGCCTTTGACCACGGCGGTTTTGGTAGCCGGGGTAGTGGCAGCAGCAGTGGTAGCGGCGGCGGTAGTCCCGGCAGCGGTGGTTTTACTGGCACCGGTAGTGGCGCCGGTACCCGCACTGGTGGTACTTCCGGGGGTAGTGGCAATGGTAACGCTGGCGGCGGCAGTGCCGGGGGGGACAGTTGGACTGTTCGAGTCTGGTTTTTTGCCGATATTGGCAACCAGCACAACAGCAAGAATTAAAACCAGAACAACTCCAATTGCCCAGGGTAGGATTTGACGGTTCATAGTAATTCCTTCCAAATTCCAGTTCCGGGTAAAGGGCGCTTTCTCCCGCAAGATTGCTCTCCAATCCCTGGTGACTGGCAAATTAGCTGCTGGTTGATCTTCTTTGACCGGCCTGAATCTTGCCGGGGCGGGTTGAGATTGTTTTCTTGGGTCATAGGAGCGAGGCCGGTTGTTGGCCGGTAACGCTTCCTGGATTCGGATTGGTTCTTTATCTGTGCCGTACTGCGAGCTGTAATTGCCTGGCTGGGTCGGGTAATCCCGGCTGGAAGGTTGCGAGTAGTTATTGCCGCCTCCTTGCGGGAAATCATCCATGTCATCGAATTGATTTCGGTCTGGCATATCTTGCTCCGTCCATGCTTGAGATTGTTTGGGTCTTGACGGGGGCGTGTATTGCGATTGGGCGCGATAGGGCCGGGTCGGGGCCTGGTCTTCATAGCTGGGAGAGGGCGGAGGTGCGGCCTCATTGAATTCTTCGGGTTCTTCCATTTCGTCCGGGTTGTCCCCGTAAACCTGGCCGTAGCCGGAAGAAGGGGGCGGCGTTACAAAAGACCGCGAGGTTTCCTGGGGCGGGTAGCGGCGCGGCGAGGGCGAGGGAACGGTATCCTGCGAACCAAAACCGTAACCTTCCTGGTCTTGGTTTGAACCGGAATAATTCCGGTCAGGTCCGTCTTGCGGCTGGGGCGAGTAATTGCGGGAGGAATCGGACGCATTATTATTGTTGCGGTTTAGCGGTTCCTGGGACTGCGAACCGTAAACCCGGCTGCGATAATTAGGGAAACCGTTATTTTCAGAAGGCCCGCTGTTGTTGCCATTATTATCGCCGGAACCGGACGAAACAGGCTGCACAAAGGGCTGCCGTGTGGTTGCGGGCGGCTGGTTATTACCATTCGAATTCTGGTTAGGCGTTCGCGAAATAATAGGGGCCGGGTTGGTATTGACGGGCCGGATGGTATCGTCGGAAGACTTGATGGAAAAACTGCGGTCGGCCAGGGGGTGTTTGTAAACACTCAGAGTCGGGCGGTCGGATGCCGCCATAGGCGTCTGATAAGATTCGGTGGGTGGCTCGGTTTCCCGGCTGGCAAAGGGTTCCGGTTCGGCAAAGTTAGCCGGGGTTTGCGGCTGGAAGGGCTGCCCGGTAATCGGTTTTATAGGTCCGGTGATTGGTTTTATCGGTGTTACATTCGAGCTGGTGATAGGGCGTTCCTCGGAAGCAATCGACGGGGCGACCTGCCCGGCGGCGAGGGGTTCCCAGTAAATGCGGGAGCGAAAACCGCCTTCACAGTCAATCGTATTGGCATCAACCAGGTGGTTAGCATGGGGAGGATAAAGTTTGGTGTTACGGCACCAGCCCTTCCGCCACAACGGCGCGGGCTCATAAAAACGACAATTGCCACATTTCCGGTTACGCGGGATTCCGCGTGTTTCTTGGGGTTCTGCTCCCATTTAAACCTTTACCTTCAACTTTCATGGAACCGAAAGTGCTGCTCTGGGTCGCCGGGCTGATATAACACTTCCTGGAACACAGCCGAATAGAGTGCCTTGCTTTTGCTGTGCTTAATCCCAACTTCTGAATTAAAAAAATTAAAAATAGCTAAGCTGCCTTTTAAGGGCCTCAGTACTCTTTAGTCTAACCGATTAGGGCCTATTAGTCAATTTAACATAGAAAATATAATACGAATAAAACAGGAATAAAATTGAAATTAGCTTTAACCCGTTAATTTTATTTAACCAAAAAAGTCTCAAAAAGTTTGAGGACTCTTTGAGACTTTTCGGGATTACCATCAGATTGGCTACCGGCCTATCAACTGGTTTAACCGGGCCAGGTCAGTATCGGCAGCCTTGAGTTCGGCGTTTCCACGGGCGGTATCACCCGCAGCGAACGCCTGCGTCGCCAGGTCCTGGTGCGCCTTGATAGAGCGGACCAGGTCAGCGATACTGGCGGTCTGGTCAGGTGCAACGGTCGGGCCACTGGCAGCGGTCGGAGCGGGTGTCCCCGCGCCTGCGCCAGGTGTCCCTACCGGGGCCGTCGCCGGGGTGTTGGGCGGCGAAGTCGGGTTTGTCGCCGGGGTTGTACTCGCGCCCGGCGTGGTCGTACCGTTCCCGGTCTGGCCCGGATTGACCGCCACTTGCTGGCCCCTGGTAAAGACCTCGGTCAGGGCCGTTGAAAGGAGTTTAGTCCGGTCGTCATCACTGCCCGGCTTGCTCACGTAGACCTTATCGTTAGCTCCGACCGCCACGAATTGAAGCTGGGGTAGGGCCGTGCTGGAACCTTGCAGGTAGTAGGGCATGATATACAGAATCGCCTTATCTACCGGGATGATAATGATTGGTCCGGGTGGCAAACTTGACGACCCACTATTTAGCAGGGCCCGCTGGCTCGAAAAGTCGGGCAAAGCCTGGATTTTCGAGAAGAACTGGGCCGGACCGTCTATATTGACCGAGGGGTCGAAGTTATAGACGGCTAACTGCCCGTAATTATCACCATCCATGCGGGCGGCCATCCACGAAACCAGGTTGACCTTTTGCTGCGGCTGGAAGACGTTAATCAAAACGAATTCGTTCCGGGTTTCGCCGGGCAACCTCGTTACCAGGTAATACGGTTCGTAAGGCGAGGCGTTGGTGCTGGACCCGTTGCGCGGGTCGGACGGCACCTGCCAGAGGTCTTCCGAGTTGTAGAACTTGGTCGGGTCGGTCACGTGGTAGATGCTGTAGACCTGGGTCTGGACCGTGAACAGGTCTTCAGGGTAGCGCAGGTGAGCTTTTAACTCTGCCGACATCTGGCTCATTGGTTTGAACAGGTCGGGATAGATGTTGGCGTAAGTCTGAGCTATCGGGTCAATCGTAGGTTTATCCACCAGGTAAAAAGTGGTGGTGCCGTTGTAGGCGTCAATTACCACTTTGACCGAGTTGCGGATATAGTTCGAGGCCGGGTTAATCGAATTCGGAATAGTTCCGGCGCTCACCCCGGCCAACCGGTTTAGCGGATTGCTGTGCGGGTAGAGGTCGGTCTGAGTGTAGGCATCCTGGATAAAATAGAGTTTGCCCTCTGCCGCTACCAGGTACGGATCTTTGTCCAGGGTCAGGAAGGGTGCTATTTCGTTGATGCGCTCGGTGATACCGCGCCGGAAAATCAGGCGGCTATCGTCGGTCACATTGTCACTTATCAATAAATTGAAATCACCCAGTTTGGCCGCGAAAGCGGCTTTAACGAACCAGTTGCTAAGCGGGACACCGCCGGTACCGTCATATTTGAACTTGACATCTTCGGCGCTCTGGAAGGGATAGTCAATTTCATCAATTTTCGGCCCTACAATGCTATAGTTTTGCTCTTCCACTCCCTGCCCGAAATAAATCCGGGGCTGCTGGACCGGCAAAATGGTGCTGCTAAAAGGGAAGCTCTGGGTAATCAGGTTGATAGGCCGCCCGTCGGTGGTAACTTCGTTGACGGGGCTGGCCTGGACGCCGTAACCGTGAGTGTATTGCAGGTGGGTGCTTTGCCAGGTCTGGGTCTGCAAGTTGTTTATATCAAGCTCGCGGGCCCCAATCATCACCTGGGTTTTGGTCGGGACGGTTGAACCGCCCAGGGCCAGGTTGTAGCGGTCGATGTCAATATCGGTAAAGTCGTAGTAACGCCGCAGGGTCTGGGTCAGGTCGTAAATACCTTTGAGTTTGTCGTAGTCCCAAAGGCGGGCGTTATCCTCGATATAGGGGTTATTTTGAATATCCTGCTGGGTCAGGGTGGCCGTCCCCTGGAACGGAACCTCCTTGACGTTGGTATTGAGTTCGAGCCCAAAGGCTTTGCGGGTCATCGCGATGGTGTTCGAGATGTATTTCTGCTCTTTGGACAGTTCGTTCGGTTTGACGCTAAAATTCTGGTAAACCGAGGGATAGACCCCGGCGATCAGGATGTGGCCGACCAACCAGATAAGGCTGGCCGCTACTAGCAGGGTAACACCGCGCCGGGTGTTGCGGATGAAAATATTCGCCAGCAGCAGGATGGCCGCCGCCGCCACGATAAAGGTCAGGATGGTATTGGCCGGAAACTGGGCGTCGTAATCGGTCGCGCTGGTACCGTAGACGCGGCCCCGGTTGGAATAGACCAGGTCCCAGTTGCTAATCTGGTAGCCAAAGGCAAAAAGACCCAGCAGAATCGCGCCCAGCACCGAAGCATGGGTCTTGATGGCGGGGGTGAAAGAAAAAGCCTGGCCTGCCAAAGTGAAACGCAGGAAGTAGATTGCCAGCGAAGCAATCAGGGCTACCACGAACAGGCCGACCGCCCAGCCCTGCAAAAAGCTGATAAAGGGCACGTCAAAGACGTAAAAACCGACCGAGTTATTATAAATCGGTTCTTTATCGGTCCAGGGCGCGGCGTTCAGGTAAAAAAGAATAGTCTGCCATTTGCTGGAAGCGGCCCCGGCCAGGAAAAGGCTGATAATAACCGCCGCCGCCACGAAAGCCCAGTTCAAAAAGCGGACCCCACCGCCCAGGAGAGCGGCCATCGGGTTATCCTGGGTGTTTATGACCGGGCCGCTCGGACCAAACCGCCGGGCCACGCTCACGTTGACCATTATGACGGCGAAAGCAATCACAAAGGCGATAGCAAAGGTAATCAGGGGCTGCCAGAAGCGGACCCAGAAGACCCCGGTCTGCTGGACTTCCTGGAACCACATCATGTCGGTCCAGAAACTGATGAGATTGGGGCCGAGCAGCAGCAGCAGGACAATCACGACGGCCAGGATTATCAGGGCAATTGCGCCCCGGCCCAGGCGCGGCATTCTCAACTGGGGTAACTGGCCGATGGTGCCGCCGTTACCGCCGCCACCAAAGCCGCTAAACTGGCCCGAATTAAAATCGAAGCCGCCAAAGGTGTTGCGCCCGCTGCTGCCAGAGGTTGAACGAGGCCGGGAAGTGCGTGGCGGCTCGTTGTCGTTACTGGCATCATCGTCGTCACCAGAGGAAGAACCGGAACCCGTGGGTTCGGACGATTTAGGGGTTGAGTCATCGGGTTGTTTGGGGCGACTGGACCGGAAGCGGGTGAAGTCGAAATTTTCGAAGGGGTCTTTCCCTTCCTTCCCTTCTTTACCTTCGCGGTCGGCGTCTTTATCGGGACCGTTGTCGTCTCCGCCCCCGCCTCGTCCACCGAACAGGTTATGAGACTGGCTGATTTTTTCGTAAAAGCGACGTAGCTCTATTAACATAAATTTTCTCTCTCGTTATTCCTGGTCGCAGGTAGCAAGGCAAATCAGGTGATAGGGTTACAACCTGGCCCGGTTGAAAAGAAATACGCCAAGCAGGGCAATAAAAAAGGCTAAACTTCCCAGTAACGGGGCGTTTCCGTTAAGGGGGAAAGTCAGTAAGGCCAGGGCCAGGGCGACTGCAAAAAGGCCCAGGGGTAGCCGCAAAGGGTACAGCGTCCGTGCAGGCGTGGTATTAGGCCGGGTCCGCCGCGCCCAGGTAATTTTGGGTGATACTGAAAAAGCAACTTTTGGGCTGGCCGCCTGGAAGATGGGACTGGACTTAAAATCGCTCCGGGGTTTGGGCGGGGTGCGTTCGTTCCGGTTATTGCGCGGTTTGGTCCACTCGACAGCTTCTGGCGGAAGGTCAACCGAAGGCATGGCCTGTTCTGAAGTTTCCAACCTGCGCTTCTTATACGGGGCAAACTGGCTAATTGTTTCACCTGTCTGAGAATTCTTAACGGTCTGGCCGTTCATAACGTTGGGCCGGAAAGACCCGGTCGATTGGCGCGAAGAAGGAGTCTCCCGGCGGAAAGTCGCAGGGTCTTCCGGTTCGGCGTAACGGCGACGGCTTGGACTGAAGTTTGAGGGCGTGTTATCGCCCAGGGTCGCCAGTTGCGGGTTTTCAAAAGGGGTCATGGGTTCAGCGGTGCGGGCTTCCTCCTGGCGTTTGTAGGCCCATTCGAGGCCGACCCTGGCCCGGCGGTTTTCAGGATTGATGCGTAATACCTTTTCGAGACAGGCCACGGCCTGGTCGGTATCGCGCACGATAGCGGCTTTCCAGACAAGCGCTTCCTCGTATTCGGGGTACTGGGCCAGGATAGAGTCGAAGATTTCCTCGGCCTGGTTGCGGTTTCCGGCTCGCGCCAGTTCGATGCCCTGGCGCATAAGCCCCTGCAAGGCGCTGTTTGGTGATGAAAAAGAGTTATCGCTCATGCGCGTTTTTCCTGCTCCTGTCCTGCTTCAGGTTAAATTACTGCCCTGTAATTACAAAATCTGGTTGGCCGGGGGACATGCAAGAAAACCCCGGCCTGTCAGGCCCTACATATCAATCTGGGCGCGCTGCAATTTACCGCTAAAGTCCACGTAGACTGCTTTCCACTCGGTAAAGAAGTCAATCGCGGCCCCGGCGGCTTCCCGGTGGCCGTTCCCGGTCTGGCGGGTGCCGCCAAAGGGCAGGTGGACCTCCGCGCCAATAGTCCCGGCGTTGATATAAAGGATACCTGTTGCCACCTCGCGCATGGCGTAGAAGGCCCGGTTTACGTCCTGGGTATAGAGCGAGGCCGAAAGGCCGTATTTCACGCCGTTATTGATTTTGATGGCTTCTTCCAGGCTGTCCACCCCGATAATGATTGTGGTGGGGCCAAAGATTTCCTCCTGGGCAATCCGCATATCGGGCCGGACGTTGTTAAAGAGGGTGGGGCGGTAGAAATAGCCTTTATCAAGGTCGTTTTCGGTCGGAATGTCCCCACCCAAGAGCAAGTTAGCTCCTTCGGCCTTGCCAATCTGGGTATATTCGTGGATGCGGGTGCGCTGTTTGCTGTTGATAACCGGGCCGACATCGGTGGTATCGAGCAGGCCGTTTCCCAGGCGCAACTTTTCAATCCGCCCGACCAGCTTGTCGGTCAAGTCTTTCTCAATAGCCCGGTGGGCGATAATCCGGCTGGCGGCGGTGCAGCGCTGCCCGGTAGTTCCAAAGGCGCTCCAGACGATACCGTCCACGGCCAGGTCGAGGTCGGCATCGTCCATGACCATGATAGCGTTTTTGCCACCCAGTTCGAGCGAAACTTTTTTAAGCCGCCCGGCAGTCTCGGTCAGGACGTGTTTGCCGGTTTCGGTCGAGCCGGTAAAGCTGTAAATATCAATATCAGGGTGTTGCAGGAGGGCTTCCCCGGCGTCACGCCCGGTATCACAGACCATGTTTATGACCCCGGCAGGCAGACCTGCTTCCTCGAAGATTTTTACCAGTTCGCGGGCGACCAGCGGCGTGTCGGGTGCGGGCTTAAAGACGACCGTATTGCCGCAAATCAGGGCGGGCATGATTTTCCAGGTCGGAATCGCCATCGGGAAGTTCCAGGGCGTGATGGCGGCGACCACCCCGACCGGGTCGCGGACGGCCATCTGGAATTTGTCGAACATTTCGCTGGGGGCAGTGAAACCGTGCTGGCGGCGGCCTTCGCCGGCCATGTAATAGGTCATGTCGATGCCTTCCTGGACATCGCCCCTGGCCTCGGTCAACACCTTACCCATTTCCTGGGTCATCAGGCGGGCAATTTCTTCTTTGCGGGCGGCCAGGATTTGAGCGACCTTAAAAAGAATTTCGCCCCGGCGCGGCGCGGGGTATTTGCGCCATTTATCAAAGGCGGCGCGGGCGGCCTGGACCGCCGCATCGGCATCGGCGGGACCGCTTTTAGCGACC
>MKTJ01000029.1:0-42722 GCA_001898225.1 Chloroflexi bacterium 54-19 | reverse complement strand
CTTTCGAAAGTCTCGCCGCTCCGGGCGGGCACCCACTGGCCGTTGATATAGTTGTGCGCTTCGATAACCTGGGGCTGGCTCAAACTTGCCGTCATAACGTTTTCCTCCGTTTATACCCGTTTAAGCGGTATAAATTCCACAAAAATTGTCCGCTCCTTACTTATTCTATATTGCATCTTGTGGCGTCAATTTACAAGTCTGGTGCCTAACTGTCAAGGTCGCCAACCTCGGGTGGTTTTGCTATTATCTACCACTAAAATTATCTCAAAATGAACGACATATCCCTTTGTTAAATAATATAGATAATTAAAGCCATAGCTTCCCACAATCTTATAGAACCGGAAAAATAAAAGTGCGAAAAAATCTATAAATCTCCTTAACGGGCTCTTTTCCGCTTTTTGGGAGGCTGTGTTATAACTGATTATACGCATTTTGAGTTTAGTAAATTCTTTATTGTTGAGTTAAAAGGAGGCACAATGAAATCCGAGGACGAAAAATCATTCGAGCAGAAAAAACCTGTTGAGGCCGGGGAAATCCTTGAAATGAGCGAGGACGACCTCGAACAGGTCAACGGCGGCACCGATAGTGTCGTAAAGAATACTTCCGGCACTACTTTCGGGGTACAAAAAGACAAAATGAAATCGGCGAATAAAAACGCCGAACAGGTTAAGGGCTTATTATAGAACCCGGTTAAACAAAATGACTTTGCCGCAAGAAACCGCAGATTTAATTGCCTCCCTTTTAGAGAGGGTTAAAAGCGACCCCCAACACCTTTTATCGGCCCCGGACCGCATAAGAATTTATAGAAGCCTGGGGCCGTCAAGGGTGCAATTTACGGAAGAAGAGATAAAGGAGTGGCAGTCGCGTACTTTTGTCTGGGAAAAACACCCTTTTGATTTCCTAGACGATGCCGACGTTTTTGTAGAAAACCCTTCCGTTGACGAAAACTCAGTAATAGATTCGTATAAAACACGGTTTAGGGCATTTTCTAAGGCTGATTATGCGCTTAGCTGGTTGGCTGTTTTAACGGTAGAACACGTCTTATTTATCTGGGAAGGTTGGGACTGGCGTTCCTATCAGTTTTATAAGTTTAATGACCAGCCTAAAAGGGAAGTCCGAAAAATTATTAATACTGCCAGGAAGCTTTTACAGAATAAAATCTCTTTCAAAAAAACTTTTGACCTATTTTGTGAGGATTTTTGTACGGGTCTTAATATTGATAATTGGGTCCCTTATCAGGTCTACTCTGTTTATGAGGCGGCTTATCATGTTTTGGGTTTTATTATTTCCTATAACAATGATGATTTAGTAAAACACTGCGTAATTTACAACAATCGTTATGACAATTATGACGAGGCAGATTATAGCCCAGATTTTGTCATGAGTTCGGTAAAAGCTTATACGGCAATTGACCCCAATCCGCCGGGTGAATATAAATTGTGGCCGTTAAAATTTGACCTTGAAAAACGCCTGGAATTCTGGCTGTGGTGGCTGTCCGAAGCGATACCGCAAGCCTGGGAGTTAGCCCATACCTCGGAAAATCAAATTAGTTCTGTAAAAAAGAATGGAACCGTTAAATTTTAACCTGGCCCTAACCCCTAATTCGTACTGGGTTGAGCCTGAAAAACTCCTGGCCGGTGAATATCCCGGCTCGACCTATTTAGCCCGGACTCGCCAGACCTTGCGCCAACTGGTCCAGGCCAACGTTACGGTCTTTATCGACCTGACCCAGGAAAAGGAATTTGTCGATTACGAACGAACACTCATGGCGGAAGCAGCCAATTTAAAACGGCTGACAGCTTATTATCGCCTTCCCATCCTGGATGGCGACGTGCCAACCATTTCAGAAATGGTGGAAATTCTGGATACAATTGATACCGCCTTATCAGCGAGTCGAACCGTGTGTGTCCATTGTTTACACGGACGGGGCCGGACCGGGACGGTCGTGGGTTGCTGGTTGGTGCGGCATGGCAGGAGCGGACCGGAAGCCCTTGAAGAAATTATCGGCTTGCGGAAAGCACTCCTTTTTGGTGGGGATAAAAGTTCGCCCCGTACCGAAAGCCAGCAACAAATGGTTTTAGGTTGGATAATTGGGCAATAAATTACAAAGCAACAGCCAAAGCCCTCGTTTTATAATCAATCGGTTTTTTCCACCTTTTTATTATCTGCTAAATAAGTCACAACCTTTACTTTTACGGGCAATTAGTTTAATATATCGGTTGAATTGAAAGGTTCAGTTCGGTGAATGCCGGGGTTCCGGCGCAACAGAGGTAGGGGCGTTAGGGGTTGGAGTTTGAGTTTTAGCGGTAGGACCATCCGGGAAGCAATTACGTCTTTCCAAAAACCGCTAAAAATCTGTCTCCAGTTCCTAACCCCCTGTGAATTCAGATTTTAATAATAGCTAAGTCCGGCAGAGATGCGGAGTCCCCAGCGTTTTTTGTGTTTCAAAAATACCACGGTCTGGCCCAAAACAAAAAATTTAGGGTAGCTTGTTTTCGCCCGGCTCCCCATTAAACCCTGATTACTATTTTCTGCCATCCGGTAACTTAGCGTAGGTAAGGAACAAAATATGACAACTGAAAGACAAGTTAAAAAGGTTGAGACGACCGTTGGTGGTCGAACATTAAGCATGGAAACGGGTCGCCTGGCCGAGCAGGCCTCCGGGGCAGTCCTGGTCCGCTATGGCGATACCATGGTGCTGGCGACGGTCGTGGCAAGTGAGGAAGCCAGGGAAGGACAGGATTTCTTCCCGTTGACGGTTGAATACGAAGAAAAAATGTACGCGGCGGGTAAAATCCCCGGCGGCTTTATCAAACGCGAAGGCCGCCCCAGCGAAAATGCCATCCTGACCGCCCGCCTCACCGACCGCCCCCTCCGCCCGCTTTTCCCGAAAGGTTTCTATAACGAAGTGCTGGTCCAGGTCCTGGTCCTTTCCACCGACCAGACCAACGAGCCCGAAACGCTCTCCATCATCGGCTCGAGCGCTGCCCTGATGCTTTCCGGCCTGCCTTTCCAGGGCCCCATCGGTG
This sequence comes from Chloroflexi bacterium 54-19, assembly GCA_001898225.1. GTDB lineage: Bacteria > Chloroflexota > Chloroflexia > Chloroheliales > Chloroheliaceae > 54-19. The sequence goes on along the minus strand of MKTJ01000029.1, from coordinate 39,693 downwards.
CGGTTAAAGTCGGCTACATTGACGGCGAGTTCGTCGCGAACCCCAGCGCCCAGGACCTGGCCGATAGCAAGCTCGAACTGACGATTGCCGGGACCGAAGACGCTGTAATGATGGTGGAAGCCGGGGCCTGGGAACTGCCCGAAGAAATCATGCTCGAAGCGGTCAAATTCGGCCACAGCGAACTGCAAGCCACCATCCAACTGCAAAAAGATTTGCTGGCTGGCTTCGAAATCAAACAGGTCGAATTCAATCCGGCCCCGGTTGATGAAACCTTCAAAAATGATGTAAAAGGCTGGTTAGGCGACCGGCTGCGTGGCGCGGTCCGCAACTCCGATAAGACGGCCCGTGTGGAAGCGACCGAAGCCCTCCGTGCCGAGACTGTTGCCCACTACACCGAAGGTCTGGAAGGCAGCGAAAGCGAAAGCCGCCAGAAAGACGCCGAGAAAATCTTCGACTCCCTGCTGAAAGAAGAAGTCCGCACCGCCATCACGAACGAGGGTATCCGCCCCGATGGCCGGGCCGTGGACGAAATCCGGCCTATCACGGTGGATGTCGGCATCCTGCCCCGCACCCACGGCAGCGGTCTCTTTACCCGCGGCCAGACCCAGGTCTTGAGCATCACGACCCTGGGCACCAGCGGTGAGGAACAGACTATCGACGGTATCGGCCTGGAAGAATCGAAGCGTTTCCTGCACCACTACAACTTCCCGCCCTTCAGCACCGGCGAAGTGAAGCGGTTGCGCGGCCCGTCCCGCCGTGACATCGGGCACGGTGCCCTGGCCGAAAGGTCGCTGGCCCCGGTTATCCCCGACGAGAAAGATTTCCCTTACACCATCCGTATCGTTAGCGAAGTCCTTTCTTCCAACGGTTCGAGCTCGATGGGCTCGGTCTGCGGTAGTTCGCTGTCGCTGATGGATGCCGGTGTGCCGATTAAAGCCCCGGTGGCCGGGGTGGCGATGGGCCTGGTGACCGATAAAGACGGCGGCTGGAAAGTCCTGACCGACATCCAGGGTATCGAAGACGCCCTCGGCGATATGGACTTCAAGGTAGCCGGGACCGCTGAAGGCGTGACCGGTTTGCAGATGGACATCAAGACCAAAGGCATTACCTTCGAAATCATGGGCAAGGCTTTTGAACAGGCTCGTAATGGCCGCCTGTTTATCCTCGACAAGATGACTGCGGCTATCACCGAGGCCCGGCCTGACCTGTCGCCGTTCGCCCCGCGCATCGTGCGGATCCAGATTAACCCTGAAAAGATTGGGGCCCTTATTGGACCCGGCGGCAAGACTATCCGCTCGATTGTTGAAGAAACCGGCGCCAAGATTGACGTGGAAGACGATGGCAGCGTGTTTGTCGCCAGCGTGGACGGTGAGAGCGCCAAGAACGCTATTCGCCGGATTGAAGCCCTGACCAAAGACGCTGAAATTGGCTCGATTTACCTCGGCAAGGTCGTCCGCATCATGCCTTACGGCGCGTTTATCGAAATTATGCCGGGTAAAGATGGCCTGGTCCACATCAGCGAACTGGCCGACTATCACGTCCAGAACGTTGAGGACGTGGTCAACCTGGGTGACGAAATCAACGTGATGGTGACCGACGTGGACAAGCAGGGCAAAATCAGCCTGTCCCGCCGGGCTATCCTGACCGGCCAGATGCCCGCTCCCAAGTCCGAGGGCGACCGTGGCCCGCGTGGCGGTGGTGACCGTGGTCCTCGTCCTGGTGGCGACCGTGGCCCTCGCCCCGGTGGTGACCGCGACCGTGGTCCTCGTCCCGGCGGCGACCGGGGTGGCAACGGCGGTGGTCGCGACCGCTGGTAAACCGACCGCTAACCTCTAGATAAAAGTAAGCCCGGAAGCTCTTTCGAGAATTTCCGGGCTTTTTGTTTGCCTGAACATCTTTCGATTTCGCCGGAACGGTGTTGTTATCTTTCCACCAGTTACAAACTTGTAGAGAGACGGGTCAAGTTAGATAAGGGGTTTGGGCAATATGCTAAAATTATGCTACAACCCACAAGTAGGCAATAAATAGTCTGACAGAATTAATTTTTCCAGCAGGAGCAATTTAGTGCCTTCACCTGAAAATTGGCTTGAAACTACCGACCAGGAGAAAATTTTCCTGGATGATTGCCAGCTTACCGAAATCCCCGCCGGTTTCAGCCAAACAGGTGATTTGGAAGAACTTCACCTCGATAATAACCGGCTAGAAAGTTTGCCGGACGAACTGGTTGGGCTCACAAACCTCAAAGTATTGAGCGTGGCCGGAAACCGGTTGAGCGTTCTACCCGCCAACTTCGACCGGTTGCAAAACCTCGAGGTTTTGCGGTTGCACGGCAATAAACTGGCGGCTTTCCCTGTTTCGCTCTGGCAACTGGCAAAGCTGCGTAAATTGTACCTGGGCGATAACCCGGTCGCGGAAATTTCGGCAGGGTTGGGCAATCTTGCCGGTTTGACCGAACTCTATCTATACGGCACCGGCATAACCGTTTTGCCGGAGGCTATTGGCAACTTAGGTAGCCTGGAAATTCTCGACCTTGGTCATAACCGCCTGGAAAAACTGCCTGCGGGACTGGCAGATTTAACCGCTTTGCGGTTTCTCTATCTCAGCGACAACCGCCTGGGCGCGCTTCCAGCGTCTTTATTCGACAACTTGCCGGAACTGCGCTATTTCAACGCTACCGACAACACTTTGACCGGGTTGCCCGCCAGCTTCGGTAACCTTTCAAAATTAGTGGAATTGCGGTTGTATAACAACCACCTGGAAACTCTGCCGGAAACTGTCGGCCACATGACCGCCCTCAAAGAGTTGCATTTGATGAATAACCGCCTGACGGCCCTGCCCGCCTCAATCGGCCACCTGCAAAGCCTTAAAGAGTTATATTTGTTGAATAATCCCCTGGAAAGCCTGCCGGAAACAATCGGCCACCTCAAAAACCTGACCCGGCTGGACCTGCGCAACAACCGCCTCAAAGCATTGCCGGACACGATTGGCGGTCTTGTCAACCTGACCCACCTCGATTTGCGGGCGAACCGCTTAACCATTCTGCCGGATTACCTGGCTGCGCTACCCCGCCTGGAAAAGCTCGATTTACGCTGGAATAAACTGGCTTTCCTCCCCGGCTGGCTCGACCGGCTTGAGAAAAGCGGCTGTACTGTTTACCTTTAGTTTTATTTAACCTAAGTTGGCCTGGTTTTTTGCCGCCTGGCTTATCCAGGATGAGAAAAACGGTATTAAAAAACTCCTTCCGATTGGAAGGAGTTCTTTTTTTTCTAAAAAATTAGTGACCGCAGGCGCGGACCGAGCCGCCGCCATCTGCGGTGTCGAAGGACTGGCCGCAAGAGCAACTCGAAACCGCGTTCGGGTTATGGACGGTGAAGCCGCCACCCATCAACTGGTTTACAAAGTCAATCTGGGCCCCTTCGAGATATTTGCTGCTGAACTGGTCCACGTATACTTTCAGGCCATCCACATCGTTAATTTCGTCGCCGTCGCGGATTTCATTTTCCAGGACCATCTGGTACTGGAAACCGCTGCAACCGCCCCCGGCTACGAAGACCCGCAGACCGAGGTCCGGGTCGGTTTCTTCAGCCAGAATTCTCTTAAGTTGTACCGCCGCTTCCTGCGTCAAGGTAACCATTTAAAAACCTCCAAATTTATAATAAAAATTTTGAGTTTCGCCGGTTAGCCCTGGAATGTAGGCAGCAGGGACCGGGCAAGGATTTATATTTAGAGTTAAATGATAGCACGAAAACGCCATTTTGTCCACAATTTAACTAAGTGACGCGGCGACTTTGAGAGCGTCATCCGGGGAAATCAGGCCGTTCAGGGCGTAATTGCCGGATGGCTCGGACCAGCTTAGTGATGTGAAGGTGTTATTATAGCTTAGCAGTCCCGCCACATTCCGCACCGGCACTGCGTACTGGCTAAAATTGCTGTCGGTGCTGGTCGGGAAAGGCCCGCTGCGAGTCGGCGGCAGGGTCGGTGTCGTAAGGGCTGACGAGGGCGGCAAAGTTATGACCGGGTTTTCGGACGGCGTAAAGGTTGGTGCGACGGTCGGTAGAGGTGGCACATACTGGATATTCAGGTAAAAAGCCTGGTTCTGGGCATTCTCGAAGACGATTATCAGGCTGAAGACCGGCGAGCCGCCAATCTGGCTGTAATTTATCCGGCTCAGTTTAAACCCTTCCGGCAAATAGGTCGGCAGGAGGGTCCGGTAGCCGTTCAGGTTCCGGGCCTGGTCGACTGTGATTTCCTGGTAGCGGCCATCGTTCGAAAGGGTCGGCAGGACGGTGGTGGGCGGGACCGTCGTGGAGGGGGCCGCTGTCGCGGAAGGTGGTCGTGTAGGTGTAGCCGTCGGCGCAGGTGTGGCGGTGGGAGCGGGTGTATCGGTTGGCGGAACGATAATAGGGGTCGGCGTGATGGTCGGGGTCGGAAAAGGCGTTGACGGCTCCGGCGTAAAAGTCGGTATAGCGGTTGGCGCCTCACCCGAATCGCTGCTCACCCCAATCTGGTCGCCGGTGCAACCCGCCAGGACCAGGCTCAACCCCAGCCATACCAGCACGATGCCCGCTCTAACCTTCTTTGACATAGCCGTATTCTTTAGCCCCAATCCGGTAGGTTAAGCCGCGTATTTCTTCTTCAGGCGAGATTTCAAACAGCAGATAGTGGCTGGTGTCCTGCAATTGAAAATTGGTGGTGTTAAGGGAATGTAACCGGCACCCGTCCGGCCAGTAGGTGTCGACCCACAAATCGGACTCCTTCAGGGTGACTTGCATAGTTTTAGGTAAACTTGTCCCGGTCGCCCTGAAAATCCCGGTGAACTTCTGCAAGTTAGTCGGGTCGGGTTTAGGAGGCTCGGCCTGTTCTACCAGCCCCCATTTTTCCAGGAGGGTCTGTTTGAGTTCGACCAGCCCGGTTGAGGTCGTATTGAAGATTAACTTAGTACTCTGCCATTGTGCCAGCAGGTCCAGGTTCAAGCGGTTTGAGGCTTCGAAAAAGGCTATTATTTCTTCAAACTGGCTCGGCTGGATACCCCTGTCTTTATAATAAGACCACTCGGACATGTAGCCTAAAAAATCGGTGCCGTATTGCGCGCCCCGGTGAGCGAGAGCCCGGCGGAAAGCTGTTTCTATGTCACCGGTGAGGTAAACCGTTAACGGGTTGGCCGGGGCCAGGACTTTTTCAAGGTCGCGGCTGAAAGCGGCGATTTTCGCGGGTTCAATGTTTATGGTAAAAAGCCAGTTAACAAAAGGGAGCAGCGAATCGGTGTTAAAGATTTCGTCGGACTGCAACGCTCCCTCAACCAGGTTCCGGGCTGCTCGTAGCAAAACTTCAAATACCTGCGGGTCAACCGATAAGACCGCCTCGGTTACGCCGGGAAAAAATTCTTCGTCCGAAACATCTTCTTCGTAAAACCAGCGCGACTTTACCCCGGCCAGTTTGAGTTGTTTGTAAAGATACGAAGAAAGGGTTGATTTGCCGATACCCGGACAGGCCCCGGCAAAGATAATCAATTTATGGTCCATCTGGTTGAGGTGAAATTCCTGGCTGCTTAGTTTTGGTTTAGCTGTTTAAAACTGGCTGAACTGGCCCCGCAAACGCCGTTGAAAATCCTGCATGCGCCCGGTGAGTTCGGATTCCATTTCTCCCAGGTAATGGCCGCAACTCACGCAAAAAACCGCCACGTCCCCGGTTTCGTCATCAACGGGATAATCTTCTTCCCACAGGTCATCGTATTCATAGAGCGGTTCGGCCTGGATGTTATTGCTGCCGCAATTCGGGCAACGCCCCGGCATCTTTGACCCATCTGGGTTTCTCATTCTTCAAATCCTTCATCGTAAACTTTTAACGGTTCTATTCTACCACGAACCCGCCCTGAGTCAGGGCTTTATGGTTTAAGGTTAAATAAAAGAAAGTCCAGACTACACCCCGGTTACGCCCCGGCAACCGCCTTTAATAAGGTATAATAATGACCTGTAAAGCGAGAGTGGGGTTGAAGGGAACAGGGCGCAAGACATAATGCAGGAAGAAAATCCGAATCCGGTGGATATTGTATTGGCGGTGCCGGGAGCCTGGCTTAGCCGGGCTGAAATCGTTACCTCGCTGGCCCGGAAGGGCCGGGGCTTCCGCCTGGCCGGTGAAACCCTGGTCAATCCGGCCACCGAGGAGATTTTCGACCTCGAAATCGCCGGACACGACCCTGAATTGATGGAGGCTTTTATCCCGGTCGGGCGCGGCCAGTTGTCGCTGCAAGATTTCGCGGCCCTGGATAACCACACCTTCACCCTATACCTGACAGGGCCGGGCGGCTCCCTGGAAATGGCAAAAAGCATTATGGATGCCGCCGCCGCTTTGCTCCGGGCGGGCGGGATGGCCGTGCGGGTCGAGTCGTCAGGGGCGGTCCACAACGCCGGGCAGTGGTTGAATTGCGTCCGCTACCAGGATAGCGATATTGCAGCCCTCTTTCACGCTTTTGTTATTTTGAACCGGCAGGACAACCAGGTTTTTTCCTGCGGGATGCATAACCTGGGGTTCCGGGACGGGGCTATTCTGGTAAAAAATTCGCCGGACGAGCCGGTCCAGACCCTGCAAACTTTTTTGCATTATCTTTTGCAGGAGAGCCCGGACCTGCGGGACGGCACGATTTTTAGCACCCAACCGGGTCTCCCTCATTACCGCCTGAAGGGAGACACCTGCAAGGTCTACCCACCCGGCGATTTGCTACACAACCCGTACGGCCTGTGGCGGCTGAACCGGGTCAAAGACTAGAAAGAGAGTTTTCCGGCGCTATGAGCGGATTCTTCGCGGAAGGCGACCTCACCCCCAACCTGATTGAACAGGCCCGGCAGCGCCTGACCGGCTATATTGACCTGACGAGCAGCAACCCGACCGAGCAGGGCCTGTTATTTCCGCCCGAAATTTTGGCCGAGGCTTCCGCCGGGTACTGGACTGCTCGCCGTTACCGCCCCGACCCCTTCGGCTGGCTCCCGGCGCGGGAGGCGATTTGCCGCTATTACGCCGGACGGACCCCGGCCCTGCCCCTTGACCCCGGCCAGATTTTTATCGCGGCCAGCACCAGCGAGGCTTACTCCCTCCTTTTTGCTCTCTTGACCGAGCCGGGCGACAATATCCTGGCTCCTGACGTTACTTACCCCCTCTTTGAATACCTGGCGGCCATCCATCACGTCGAGTTGCGACCATACCGGCTCGATGAAAGCCGGGGCTGGCAGATTGACCCGGCTTCGCTGATTGAACAGGCGGACGAAAGGACGCGGGCCGTCCTGCTGATTTCACCCCATAACCCGACCGGGATGATTGTTGAGGAGCGGCAAACGGCCCTGCTCGAACTCGGCCTGCCGGTCATCTGTGACGAGGTCTTTGCGGAGTTCACCTACCGGGCCAAGACCACCCCGCCTTTCGGGGCCTTGCATCCCGAACTCCCGGTCTTTCACCTCAACGGGATTTCTAAGCTGTTCGCCCTGCCCGACATGAAGCTCGGCTGGATTGCCTTTTCAGGGCCAGCGGCCCAGCGCGAGAAATACACGGGTCGCCTCGAACTGCTCAACGACACCTTTTTAAGCTGTAGTTCGCTGGTCCAGTGGATGCTCCCGGCCCTTTTTGAAAAAGGCTGGCCGTTCGTGGAAAGCATGCGCGATTACGTGCGCCAGAATCTAAACCTGGCCCTGGGGAAATTAAAAGATTGCCTGGACCTGGATATAGTCGCTCCCCCGGCGGGCGGCTATTACCTCTTTCCAAAGGTGAACCGCTGGCGGGATGAGGATGCCCTGGTGTTGTACCTGCTGGAGGAAGGCGGTGTCCTGGTCCACCCCGGCTATTTCTATGGCTACGAGGGAAACGGCGCGCATATCATGATTTCGGCCCTGACCCGCCCGGAAAAGCTCGAAGAAGGGCTCGACCGGCTTATCAAAGCCCTGGCCTGATGGGGAAATTTATGCCAGAAGACCACGAAAACTTAGGTTTTGAACGGCTGGTCGGGGAGATGTACCCGGCGGGCCGTCTTATTCGAAGCTGGACTTTAACGGGCGGAGTATCGGCCCAGGTCACGGCCCTGGAGATTGCCCTGCCCGAAAATGAGGTCAAAAAGGTAGTTGTGCGGCGCTACGGCGAGGCCGATTTAGCCGGTGACGGTCAAATTGCCGCCCACGAGTTCACACTTTTACAAACGGTCCAGGCGGCGGGCGTGCCGGTCCCTTCCCCGTTGTTTTATGACCAGTCGGGCCGGATTTTCCCGAAACCTTTTATTGTAATCGAGTTCGTGGAAGGCGAAACCATTTTAGAACCGGCTGACATCGGCCGGGAAGACTTTTTCGGTCAGTTTGCCGCCAGTCTGACCGGGATTCACCGGATCAAACTGGAAACGCAAGACTTGCCTTTTTTGCCCGATATGACCCAGGAAATCGCCGCTAAACTGGCCCGAAAACCCGCCCAACTGGACGATTCTCTACAGGAGGGAAAAATCCGGGCTGTCCTTGAAAAGGTCTGGCCGTTGCCGCAAACTAACCCGCTCGGTCTGCTCCACGGCGACTACTGGCCTGGCAATATCCTCTGGCGGGAGGGACGGCTGGCAGTAGTGCTGGATTGGGAGGACGCTAGACGCGGCGACCCCCTGGCCGATTTAGCCAACACCCGGCTGGAAATTTTGTGGTCGTATGGAGCGGAGGCGCTGGAAATTTTCACCCGGCGTTATAAAGAATTGATGGCGCTCGATTACACCAATTTACCCTATTGGGACTTATGCGCGGCCCTGCGCCCGGCGGGGCGTATCGCTCTCTGGGCCGGAAGTCCCGAAAAAGAGAAGGTCATGCGGGAGCGCCACGCGTTCTTTGTAGCCCAGGCTTTTGAAAGTTTATCTCTTTTATGATTGAAGAAAGCCAGGAAAAGCAAAAAGGCGAGACTTATACAGGTTTCAGGGTGAACCGCTCTACCGAAACCGGCCCGTTCGACCTTATCGGCGATATTCACGGCTGTGCGGCGGAATTGCGCTTGTTGCTCGAAAAACTCGGCTACCGTGAAAAAGACGGCTTTTATTCCCATCCTGCCGGGCGCAGGGTGGTCTTCCTGGGCGACCTGGTCAACCGGGGTCCGGCCAGTATCGAGGTGGTCCGGTTGGCGGCACGCATGGTCGAAAACGGCACGGCCCTGAGCGTGCGGGGGAATCACTGCCAGTATGTCTATGGCTTTTTCAAAAAATACCAGGGAAACGAATATACCCGCGCTCGCCCCTGGCTCGAAGGACTTTCCCCGGCGGATTTTACCGAGTTCAGCGAACTTTATCTAAAACTTATGGAGCCGACCCCACCCTATTTGATATTGGATGGCGGGCGGTTGGTGGCGGCCCACGCCGGGATCGAGGCGGAAATGCCTGGCAACCAGTCCCGCTCAATATTTGAGTTCTGTCTTTATGGCGAAACTACCTCCGACCTCGACCCGGTTACGGGCTACCCCAAGCGGCGGGATTGGGCCGCGACCTACCGGGGAAAACCGTTTATCGCTTACGGCCATACCCCTACCCGGAATTTAACCCCCGAAATCCGTAACAACACCGTAAATCTCGACCAGGGTTGCGTCTATGGCGGACGGTTGAGCGCGCTGCGTTATCCCGAAATAGAGTTCGTCCAGGTTGACGCTGCTCAGAGTTATGCTAAGAAATAGCAAATATGGAAGACCAGTTTGAAAAATTAGTGGCCGAGTTGAAAAGCCCGGTTCACTGGCGTCGAAATGATGCAGTTACCGGGCTTAAGAAGCTCGGTGACCCGCGGGCAATTGAACCTTTAATTGAGGCTCTTGCCGACCCTGAAGAAAATATAAGCGCCTGGGCCGCTTCTTGCCTGGGAAGTTTTGGCGACCCGGCCTTTCTAAAATTGTTAGCCATTTTGCATGAGGAAGAAGACACTAGCAAACGTACCCAGGCTGTTTCAGCCCTGGCAAGTTTCGAGGGTCGGGCGTTCGAACCCCTGCTGGCGATTTTATCTGATGAAACAGAAGACCCCAATGTCAAGCTTGTAATTATGGGTTTTTTGGAAGTTTTAAGGGATAGCCGGGCCATCGAACCTCTGGCCTTACTTCTTTTTGAAGATCCTTCTAGCGATATTCGGGAAACGGCGGGTTTGGTTCTTGGCAACCTGGCTTGTTTGTACGCCATTGAAAAGACCCGGATAACCCAATTGTTGATTAAGGCTTTGGCCGACCCTGCCAGGGAAGTTCGTATAGTAGCTATTGATTATCTGGGTAATCTGGAAGCCCAGGAAGGTTTCGAACCGCTCTTGAAGCTTTTGGCAGACCCCGATGACAAAATCAGAGAAAGCGCCATTGACGCCTTGAGGAAAATTGGGAACCGGGAAGCGATAGAATTTATACTGGGTTATTTAAATGACAAATCTTCTGATGTTCGTGCAATTTCGGTTTGGGCGTTGGGGGAGTTAGAGGCTCACCAAGCTGTAGAGAAGATTTCCGGGCTACTTACCGATTCCGACGAAAGAGTAAGATTCTGGGCGGCGTGGTCGTTGGCAATGCTCGGTGACGAGCGGGGTTTCGCCCCAATGCTGGCCGGGTTAAGTAGTCCCGAAAACTGGCACCGCTACCGTACTGCCGAGGCTTTAGGTAAACTCGGAAACCGGGCCGCTTTATCCGCTTTAATGCAGGTAGAATTGAACCGGCCTAACATTGCCCGCGAAGTAATCGGCGCAGTCGTAAAGATTGGGACAAAAGAGGAAGCCGGGAATTACCTGCTCGGCTTGCTCGGTCATGAAATCAGCTATTTCACTATCAAAGCCAAAGTGATAAAAGCTCTCGGAGAAATAGGATTTACCAGGGCTTTACCCGAATTAAAAAATCTGGTTGAGGAAGAAGACCCTATCGGCCAGAACGCCAGGGAAGCAATTTTGAAAATCGAAGCAGCAAGGGAGTAAGCAAATATGGCCCACCACCCGCTAAACTATACCATCCACTTTTTCCTCGAACTGGCCGGGCTGTACGCACTTGGCCTGTGGGGCTGGACCTTTACCGATAACACTCTTTTGCGGATTATCCTCATGCTGGGGTTGCCCCTGCTGGCGGCGGCGGTCTGGGGCATCTTTGGGACGGAAGGGGATAGCCGGGGCGCGCCCGTGGTAAAAGTGCCGGGGTGGGTCCGCCTTGTAATCGAGTTCGGCTACTTTGGCCTGGCGACCTGGGCTTTCTTCGCGGCAGGCGCTACCACGGCGGGTTGGGTCTTCGGAATTGTCGCCCTGGTCCAGATGCTCACCGCCTACGACCGGCTTGGCTGGCTGCTTTCCCACTAAATTTAAGCCTGGAAAAATTTATGGCAGGGGAACGTGGTTCTGGTGAGGGCCGCGCCGGGACAGGTAGGTGGCGGGGTTGAGACCGGAGAAAGCCTGGAAATCGTGGTTGAAATGGGCCTGGTCGAAATAGCCCAGCCTCGCCGCTAAATCGGACCAGTTGACCGCCTCACCCCTGTGAAGACGGCGCAAAGTGGCCTGGAAACGCTGGACCCGCCAGTACAGTTTGGGCGTAAGGCCCACTTCCTCGTTAAAAAGCTGCATGAACCGTTTCGCGCTATACCCGGTCCGCTCGGCCATACCTGAAACAGTGGTAAAGGCCGGGCTGTTTTTGAATTCGCCCAGGGCGTAGTTTACCGCCGGGCGCAGTTCGAGCGGCCTGACCAGTTGCCTTAGAAGCATCCTTTCAAAGGTCGCGAATTTGGCCGCCGGGGTGGGTGCGGCCATCAGACCTTCGCGTACTTCCTGGGCCGCCCTGCCCCACAGGTCTTCCAGGGCCATATGCCGGTCGCGCAGTTCGAAGGCCGGATACTTGAAGAAAGGAAAAGCCCCGCCCGGTTTGAAAGCCACCCCCATAACGGCGGACTGGCTGGCCGTATCTATTACGAAATACTCGGAATGAGGGCCAACCGCCAGGCTGCCCCGGAATGACCGCGAAAAGGCCGGGTTTTGGGGGTCGTAAATCCGAAAATGGTCGCTTTGCAGGTTAATGACCAGTTCGGCGGTGCCGGTTGGCAGCACTCTTTCTTTGAGATGGTCCTGGTCAAAGCCTTCGTAAAGCCAGAATTGGTTGACGAAAGCCGCCAGGGGTTGGGCCGGACGGTACCGGTAATAGTTCATTTGAAAACCTTAAACCTGCTTATTTTCTACCGAACATCCGTACTACCCGCCCAGTATAGCCCATTCCCCTGGCCCTGGCAAAAACTACTCCCAGCCGGTCATATCTATTTCGAGATAACCCTCGCCCATGTAGTAAGACTGGCCGCTGATGCGTACGCCCGTGATTTCTCCACCTACCCGGTCTATTTCGATATTGACGAAACTGGGGCGTCCCATTTCGAGACCCTGCTCGCTCACGATTCTGACCGTAGGCGCGTCCGGTGTCACTCCATGTTTTACAAGGTAGCTTCCGAGTGGGCCGCTGGCCGCGCCGGTCGCGGGGTCTTCTGAAATACCCATGGTCGGGGCGAACATGCGGCTGTGGACCGTCGAGCCTTCGTTTTCAACTTCCCTGGAAAAGACAAAAATGTGGGCCGCGCTGGTGCCTTTGAAATGGCTTTCCCAGACATCCAACCGCAGCTTTACCCGCCCGGCTACTTCCAGATTCTTTAGCGGCACATACAGGAAAGGCACCCCACAGGTCACGACCTGGGCCGGTAAATTCTCGTCCAGGTCGGCGGGGGTTATCGAAAGGAGTTCGGCTACCAGGGCACGGTCGGTAAACTCCGGCTCAAATACCGGCAAGGGTTGGGTCATCACCACGAAATCGGGCCGGTCGCCGCTCCCTTCCAGGATAATCGGGATAACGCCGACATTTTCTTCTAAACGGAAATCGCTCCGGGGGGCCTTAAAATCGAGCAACTTTTCGAGCGCCAGGACAAATGAAGTGCCGACCGTCGGGTGCCCGGCCATCGGAACCTCGGTGCCGGGCGTAAAAATCCGCAGTTTGTAGTCGTTCTCAGGCGAGGCGGGCGGAAAGACAAAGGTTGTCTCGGATAGGTTGAACTCTTTGGCGATTTTTTGCATAAGGGCGGTGGGCAACCCCCGCGCGTTGGTAAAGACGGCCAGCGGGTTGCCGCCAAAAGCCCGGTCCGTAAAGACATCCACCAGGTGATATTTTAGTTTACGCATGCTTACCTTTCCTGAATATTGGCAAGATTTTTTTTGACGATATTTTTGTTTGGTTTTGACCCACCCTACTTTACTTACCTGCCTGTGTATTTACATCCGTAACAATACTTATCTTTAATCCCTGTCCTTGTAAAGAGCCAATTGGCCCTTTTATCTGAATGACATATCGGAATAAACTTTTACCTTTTAACCCCGGTTTTTAACCCCAATTCTAACGAATTTGTGTAATTTATCACATTCTAACGAAAATCAAGTATAAATCCATTGTACAAAAATTCACAATCTGCTATCATATCTATAGCTGGCAAGCTTCTTGATGAAAACACACCAGGAGGTTTGTGGAAGTGGTTTGTATGTAGCGAGAGGTAATAACTTCCGCCAGCCAGAATTGAGAAACAGGCCCGGCTTAAACAGAGAGAAATTCTGGGTACCGGTTCAAAATCAGAGTCAAGGACCGGAAAGGGTAAGTAAAGGAAATAATAAAATGGCCGAACAACTTAAAGACACGATAGCCATAGTACCGGACCAGGCCGGTATAGCCACGAATGGTAAAACCCCTCAACCTGCCAACCACACTGGCACCACTAACGGCACCTCTGGCGGCAGCAACAACGAACTTGCCCCTGAGAAGGAACCCCTTAAACCGGTAAACCACTCCAACCGTCGGCCTAAAGTGGTCATCGTAGGGGCCGGTTTTGGGGGGACTCACGCCGCCGCCAGCCTGGCCGATTCCGATATGGATGTGTTGGTGCTGGACCGCAACAATTATCACGGTTTCTGGCCTTTGCTTTACCAGGTAGCCACCGCCGGCCTGGAACCGCAGTCGGTCGCTTACCCGGTCCGGGGCCTGCTAAGAAAATATGGTAATGTAAATTTCCAGCTAAGCGAGGTCAAAAAGGTTGACCTGGAAGCCAAAAAGGTGCAGACCGAGGACGGTTCGATTGATTACGACTACCTGGTGATGGCTGCCGGTAGTGCCAACAGCTATTTTGGCAACAAAGCCCTGGCCCAGGAAACGCTCGGGCTGAAAGACCTGGATGATGCCAGTAAACTTCGCAACCGCCTGCTCGAATCCTTCGAACTGGCAGTCAAAGAGGAAGACCCGGCTAAACGGGCCAAACTCCTGACCTTTGTCGTAATCGGTGGCGGGCCGACCGGGGTCGAGCTTTCAGGGGCAATTTCCGAGCTTATCCGCCACGTTTTGCGTAAGGACTACCCTACTCTCGATGTCTACAAAGCCAGGGTAATCTTGCTGGAAGCACTGCCCAAGATTCTCGGCACCTTCCGCGAGTCGCTCCAGAAAAAAGCCTTGCGCACCCTTGAAAAAATGGGTGTCGAGGTACGGATGGGTGTCCCGGTTGATACGGTCGAAAACGGCCAGATTCGCCTGAAGGACGGCAGCACCATTGACGCGAACACGATTGTCTGGGCGGCGGGGGTGCGTTCGGCGGAAGTATCCGACACCCTTGGCTTGAAACTGGCCCGCCAGTCCCGCGTCCCAATCCAGCCGACCCTTCAAATTGAAGGGCACCCGGAAGTCTTCGTTATCGGTGACATGGCTTACCTGGAAGGGTTTAAGGAAAACCAGGCTTACCCGATGGTCGCGCCGGTTGCTATCCAGATGGGCAAGTTGGTCGGGGAGAACTTGCTGGCCCTGCAACACGACCGTCCCTTGAAGCCGTTCAAGTATTTTGACAAGGGCAACATGGCGACCATCGGGCGGCGCAACGCTATCTTTGACGCCTTCGGGGTCCGCATGACCGGCTATCCGGCCTGGTTAAGCTGGCTCTTTGTCCATTTGATGTCGCTGGTCGGGTTCCGCAACCGCCTGGTAGTCCTTTTGAACTGGGCCTATAACTATTTTACCTATGACCGGGGAGCCCGGCTCATCACCGGCAAAAAATCGGTGCGCTAAGTTAAAGGGGTACTATTGCAAAGTCTGGCGTTCACATAGTATAGTAACATCATAAATTTCACACAAGCTTGGTTAGAATCTATTTATTTTGTTAGTGAAAAATAAATAACCTGTCCAACAAAAACAAAAGCCGGGAATTTGAGGGGCAACGAAGAATCTCCGGTTAACTTAATTTTTAATTCAAAAAGAAATTAAGTAAATCGGCTCGCTGAAAAATAGGAACAATTACAGGTTTTAGTGCTTTGGAAAAGGATAATCGCCGGTTAGAAGTTGTGCTTGCAACACAACGGGAGATTGCCGGGCAGGATTTTAATCTCAATGCAAGCCTTGACCTCGTGACAAGCCGGGCCCACGAATTGAGTCTGGCCGATGGCGCGTCCATTGAGCTTGTCGAGAACGATGAGTTGACCCTTAAGACTGCGACCGGCCTCCTTGTTCCCTATCTATATTCTAAATATAAGTTTGCGCAAGGAATTTCTGGCCAGTGTTATTTGAACAATAAAGCTTATTATTGTGAAGACGCCGAGACTGATGAACGCGTAGACCGGACCCTTTGCCGGCAGGTGGATATACGTTCGGTCCTGGTAGTGCCTCTGGTGTGGAGCAGCAAGGTGGTCTGGGGGGTCTTGAAGGTAGTATCTCGCCAGGCCAACGCTTTTAGCCAGGAAGATGTTCAATTTTTGCAAATCATGGCCGGTATTGCCGCAATGGTATTGTGTCAGGACCGCCAGATCCATACTAAGCGAGCGCTGGTCTCCGAACTGGCCCAGCATACCAAATTGCAGGAGGAATTACTCCAAAACCTGACAAAAGAAAAAGAGCTGCGCCTGAATACCAGCCAGTTTATCTCCCTTATCTCTCACGATTTCCGCACTCCCCTGACCGCAATCCAATCTTCTACCGAATTATTGCAGTATTACTCCGAACGTTTCTCGGCTGAGAAGAAAGCCGAAATTTACGAGCGTGTCCATTCCAGTGTCCGCCACCTGACCGAAATGCTCGATAATATCGCCCTGATTGGTAAAGCCAGGGTTGATAAAATAGTTTTCCAGCCTGAACCAATCAGCCCCGGTGACCTTTGCAAAAGCTTGCTGAGCGAATTCGAACCGTCCACTTCACCCCAGCATCGCCTGGTCTACACCGGACCGGCAGATAATAAATTTTTGATGTTGGATAAGAATCTCCTCCGGCTGGTTCTCTGGCACCTGCTCAATAACGCTCTGAAATATTCCCCGGAGGATTTGCCGGTCGAACTGGACCTGACTATCCAGCCGGAAGCGATAGTTTTTTCGGTAAAAGACCAGGGTATCGGTATCCCGCCACAGGAGCAGTCACGTATCTATGAAATCTTCTTCCGGGCCTCGAATGTCGCCAATGTTCGCGGTTCGGGAATGGGTCTCACTATCGTCCGGCATTGCCTGGAATTGCACGGTGGGTCGATAAGTTTCACCAGTGAGGTAGGACAGGGTACCACCTTTACCATCAGCATACCCCTGCCCACGGGTAAATTTTAATTCTCCTAAATTCTTCCTAAAATAAACCCCCATATCCATTGGAGAGGGGGTTTTATAACCTTCATATTTTATCTTTTACTTCTTTATACTTTTTGGCTCTACCCGTTAACTCCTGTCTACCAGGTCCTGGTACTCAGGATGCCGCCGGATAAAGACCGCTACAAAAGAACAGAGCGGTACGACATCCAGGTTATTTTCGCGGGCATAATCCAGGGCGGTTTTTACCAGTTTGTTAGCGACCCCTTTACCACCGATAGGGCGCGGCACCCCGGTATGGGTAAAGACTATCTTGTTGCCGTTGCGATAATAGGCGGCTTCCGCGAAATAGCCGTCGACCTCAGTTTCAAACCGCCCGGCTTCCTCGTTATGAATTACTTGTATTTCTTCTATGTTTACCATTTTATTTGTTCCCCTTTTCTTATATTTTACTCCTTTGGAAGGGGAATTGCATAGTTCGGGCCGCAATTCTTCATTTAATTATGGCGGTGGGGCAAGCAGGGGGGATGCCCCACCGTGGAGAATAAAAAAGGTATTGGTCTAGCTCTGGACCACGGGGGTCTGCCGTTTAACACGGGCCGCTTTGCCTGAATAATCCGGGCGCGGCAGGTGGAAACTGATAAAGCGGATAGCCCAGCAAAGTTTAGCCTGGTTGGCAATTTCGGCGTCGCGCTGCATCCCGGCAATTTTGTCGTGAGTGACAATATTTAACATATCAGGATTAACAAAGGTATTCATCGGGTACCTCCTGGTTAACGTGATTCTGGCAGCACAAAACCGGGCCACCTCTGACCGCGGCTTGCTGGCCTCTTTAACAGCTAAAGATTTCTAGATTATTCCGGTTCCTGGTCCGTTTCGTCCTCGGCTAACGGGAATATACTGAACGCGACACGATAAATATGGGTTGCTTCGCCCGCCGAAGGTTGGCAATTTTCAAATTCTGGCGAATTAATAAGTTCCTGAAACTTATCTGTAATAAGGTTAACTTGTGCCTGGGTAAATTCGTGTCGTACGGTCGTAATATTCGCTTTTAAGTCAGGACTGAACAACCGGGCCTTAACACTTTCTTTTACCTCATTGCTGGTTGCTTCCATTATTGATAGGACCCGGTTGTCCATGATTTCATTTATATCCTGGTCCGGGTTGGATTGGGCAATAAGGGTCCGGCTAAAGGTAAAGGTCCGGGCCGTTGTGATATATTGCTTTTCAATAATTCCTGAGACTACCCGTGTGCTCACCACTTTTATAAGGTTAAGGTTCTCAAGCTGGTTGATATGATAGTAAAGATTATTCGGGACCATCTTGAGGGTCGCCGCCACCTGTTTGACCGTACGAGGTTCCGGCCCAAAAGCTTCCAGGATTTTCATCTTGGTCTGGTCGGTCAGGGCTCGGACTGCTTCCAGGTCCGTGACGTTCATTTCTTGTAACTGACTTAAATCGAGCGATTGCTCGTTAGTCTTATCTTCCAAAGAAAATCTCCAATGGTATAGAGTTATTTACCATTAAAATAATCTTTAATGGTAAAACCAGTTTAACAATTGTTTTTGATTCTGTCAAGACCCTTCTTAAAAATTCGAAGATTTTAATTTAAGCATTTTAAGAGAGAATTATTTGGAGCTCTTTCCACTAAAACCGGGGCCGGGAAATTGCTAAAAAGTCAGGTGAAATCATTGTCAAGCCTGAAATAGCTTGTTAATTTTACAGATGTTGCCCGGTAAGACCGCTAAGATAGGAAAGGAAGAAGATTATGGGCCTTGTCAGAATGCTGGCGCGCATGTGCCTTTCGGGAATTTTTATTGTAGGTGGTTACGCCGCTTTTTCCGAGCCGGGACAGCGTCCCAAGAGGTTACAAAATGTCGGCCTGCCCGAATCGGAAGAACTGGTCAAACTAAACGGCGCGACCATGATAGGTGCTGGTATCACTCTCGGCCTGGGGATTTTCCCGCGCCTCTCGGCCCTGGCCCTGATAGGCAACCTTATCCCGACTACCCTGGCCGGGCACCCTTTCTGGGTCGAAACCGACCCCAAGGCGCGTGAGGCTCAAACCATCCAGTTTTGTAAGAACCTGGGCCTGATAGGCGGGCTGCTACTGGTGGCTTTCGAGCCGAAAAAGAAAAAAGAGAAGTTTGGCGAAACCGACTAATAATAGTTTGTTTCGTTCTGGAAGGGCCTGAACGGGAGGGCTTCCAGGCCGGTTGTTTCTGGTATAATAAAGAGCCAGGGTTGGTTTGTTAATCGCCCTGGCTTTTTAAATTTAATACCGGCCCGCCCGGATTTTTTATAAAAATGAGAAAAAAGAAATGAGTATAGAAACTAAAAACGGCCACGAACCGGTATTGGAAACCGTTATCGTTGGCGAAGCCAAAGGCCCCGGCGTGGTCGCTCCCAGTAAGCTTGGCGAGGGCAAGACTGTTCCGACCAAACAACTCGACAGCTTCGAGAACCCGGCCCAGGACCTGGATTACACGATTGTGCTGGACATCCCGGAATTTACCTGTCTCTGCCCGATAACCGGACAACCTGATTTTGCCCGCTTTACAATCGAGTACCGGCCCGACCTCAAATGCGTCGAAACCAAGAGCCTCAAATTGTACATGTGGAGTTTCCGCAACGAAGGGGCTTTCCACGAAGCCGTGACCAACAGCATTTTGCGCGACCTGGTAAAAGTCCTTGACCCCAAGTGGATAAAAATCACGGGCATCTTTAACGCCAGGGGCGGCATTACCCCGACTATTATTTCCCAGTGGGAAAAGCCGAAAAGTGCTTAAAGAGCGCCTTCTGGGTTACTGGAAATTGCTTTCCTGGGAAGTGCGCCGGGCCGATGGAGTGGTGACCTATCCTTTCGGCCCCGAACCGCGCGGTTTGCTTGTCTACGGCGCTAACGGCCTGATGAGCGCCCAACTGGGCGACCCCAGGCGTCCCAGGTTTGCCGCCAACGACCGCGCTCTCGGCACTTCGGATGAGCTTAAAGCCGCTTTCGAAGGTTATACGGCCTACTTTGGCCGCTACGAAGTGGTCGAAGACCCGGCCCGGCCCGCCGTCATCCATTACCCGGAACTCTCCCTGTTCCCTAACTATACCGGGTCAAAGCAGGTCCGCTATATCGAGATAGAGGGCGACCGCCTGACCCTTAGCACCGACCCGATTTCTTACCAGGGCCAGCCGCAAACCTACGTGCTGGTCTGGGAAAAACTTAACTGAGCGAATTTCTTCTCTACGAAAAGGCCGGGTTAGTTTATTGCCAATAAACTAACCCGGCCCACTCTTTCTAATTCTCTTTCCTGCACGCAGGGGCGTTTATTCTCAGCAGCCTTTTTACTATTTTATACTAAAAACGGCCAAAGACTCTTTTGAACAGGAAAAAAGGGCCGGGAACGCCCCGGTAGATTTTTCTAGTCGCCGGTTAAGACCGCTTCCAGGCCGGGGGTTATCTTGCGCCAATCGAAATTCTGCTCGACAAAGCGGCGTCCCTCTTTCGCCAGGGTAGTTCGCCGGGCCGGGTCATCCAGCAATTCCAGGATTCGAGCGGCAAAATCGGCTGCGCTATCGGCCACGACCGCCTCCCTGCCAGCGGTCATGTCGATGCCGTCCGCGCCCATCGCGGTTGTAACGACCGCTTTCCCCATCGCCAGGGCTTCCAGCACCTTAAAGCGCACTCCCCCACCCATTCGCATCGGCACCACGTAAAGCGAGCTTCGCCTGACATAATGGCGGGCGTCGGCTACTTCCCCGGTCACTTCAATTCCCGGCTGGCTTTTTAAATCCGCCACTGCCTGGGCCGGGCGGCGTCCCACAATATCAAACCGGGCGCCGGGTTTTTTGGCCCGGACCAGCGGCCAGACTTCGTTGACGAACCAGGTCACGGCGTCCACGTTGGGCCGGAAATCCATCGTGCCGGTAAAGACCAGTCTATCAGGGTCTTCTTCCCCGGCGGGGCCGGGGTTGAACTCGTCCAGGTCTATCCCGTTTGGAATTACCGCGATAGGGTGGAGGGTTGGCCCCAGCTTTTCCAGGGCGGCCCGGTCCGGCTGAGAAACGGCAATTGCACGGTCAAAGCGGACCAGGGCCTGTCTTTCGTAATCGGCCAGGCGGCGGGCCTGTAGACGGCTGTAGAGAGCGGCAGGACGGCGTTTCCACCCGCCCTGCCAGTCCTGCTCGAAAATTCGTTTTTGCAGGAGATATTCGGCGTTATGCTCGTCCAGCACCAGGCGGGCGGTCAGGTTTGCCCGCTCCAGCAGGAAAGGGGCCATTTCGAGGGCTTCACACTGGATAACGTCAAAGTTTTCGGTTTCTAACAGACGGGTCAGGGCGGCCTCAAAGGCGGGCGAGGCCAGCCGTTTCGCCAGGTCGGGCAGTCGACCAAACAGGCTTTCCCGCAAGCGGGTCAATTTCGTGCGGGCGGGTGGGTGCGCCACCAGTTCGACCCGGTGACAATATTTTTTGAGTTCGGCCAGGGCCGGGCTTTGGATGGGGTCTTCGCCGGGCCTGGCAAAACTAAGCAGGCTCAGTTCAAAACCGGGGTTCTGGCCGAGATAGCGCACGAAACTATAGTTGCGAATAGGTGCGCCCTGGTCGGGCGGGTAAGGGGTCTGGGGTGTCAGCAGCAGAACTTTGATAGGCGCGGGCATTGTTCCTGAATTCTAAAGGTTGAATAGTAGGTGTAAAAGGCGCGGCAAGAACAAAAAGAGGCCGACTCCCACCGCCAGGATGGCCGCTACCAGCACGGCCCCGGCGGCTACATCTTTGGCAACTTTCGCCAGGGGATGAAAGCGGTCGGTCACCAGGTCTACCAGCGCTTCGACCACGGTATTGACCATTTCCAGGGCCAGGACCAGGGCCATCATGACCAGCAGCACGGCCCACTCGACCCCAGAAATTCCCAGCCAGATGCCCAGGACTGCCGCCACCACCCCAATGCCGAGATGGACCCGCATGTTGCGTTGGGTCCGCAAGGCATAGTAAATACCCTCGAAGGCGTAGCCAAAGCTGCGGATAAAAGGCGGCACCCGGCTAACCGAATTTTTGGCTGTCTCGCGTTCGACCAGTTCTTCTAACTGGGTTTCGTCCAGGGGGCCGTGTTTGTATTTGTCCACAGGCTTGCCTAGCGGCTAATTTTAAAAAATTTACGCATCCAGGTACGCGGCGGCGGCTTCTTCCTTCGCCCGCATCAACTCGCGGTCGTTAGGGTCCTCGTGGTCGTAGCCTAACAGGTGAAAGACCCCGTGAATAACCAGTTCCTGGGTTTCGCGCAGGGGCGTGTTGTTAAACTCCCCGGCCTGCCGTTCGGCCTGCGGGAACGAGATGATAATGTCGCCGAGGTAACGCTGGCCGCTATCCTGCTGGGCCTGCAAATCTGGTGGCAGGACGAATTTGGTCTCTTCTGTGTCGGGATTGCCCGGCCCATCGTCGGCCTCGTCATCGTACTCCTCGTCCCAGTCACCTTCCTCGTCCTCGGCCTCGACATCCTCTTCGAGGTTATAGATTACACCCGGCCGGCCATCCCAGTCAGGCGCTTCTTCATTGGCGAAGGATAAAACGTCGGTGGTGCGGTCCACACCCCGGTACTCCCGGTTGAGACGCTGCACCTCGTCGTCCCCGGCGATTTCGATGCTTACCCCGATGGGTAGACCGCCCAACCCTTCAGCCAGCAACGCGCCCCTGGCCGCCGCGACCAGGGCTTCTGCGGTAACGGCACCCTGGTAGGGTTCGCCAATGTCCACGGCTATGTCAAAATTATCGGCCTGGCTATCTGCACTCACAGTTTTTCTCTCCTGAAATCCTTATTTTTTAAGTTCAAGGTTAATTATAACATGTTGCCTTTTGGGGTCTCAACTGGTATAATAACTAACCGTGTAAAAAAACCGAAATTTTTTGTTTTTGAGTTCAGGAGGTTATCCCGGTTGGCTAATGTAAAGTCTGCCATCAAGTCCATTCGACAGGACGCCCGCAAAACAAGCCGCAACCGTCCGGTGCGCAGCTCGTTGAAAACTTATGTTAAAAGCGCCGTGAGCACCATCTCGCTCGGCGACGAAGAAACTTCCCAGGAAGCGATTCGAATTGCTGTTAGCAAGCTCGACAAGGCCGCGCAAAAGGGCATCATTCACAAGAACCAGGCTGCCCGCCGCAAGTCCCGCCTCGTCAAGAAGCTGAACAAAGCGTTCGCGCCCGCCGAAGCGTAAGTTCTTAACAGGGTTAAATTCTAAAAGAGGGGTTAGTTTCCTAACTTCCTCTTTTTGTTGTTTAAAATAACTCTTTTTTCCCTTACAAGGAAATCCCCACCCCTAACCCCTCCCCAAAGGGTGGGGAAAAAAGTTGTAGTGATTAAATCTTGCGTTCAGGCAAGATTTAATCACTACATTTTGATTTTCTTTTTTGTGCCCGGATAAAGATTGGGTTTGGACAAACTGATGAGTGGAAAAACCCTTCTTGAATAAATAAGCCCGGTTTTGACAGGGCTTTTGGTATCCAATTAACGAGAAACGGCCCCACTGATAACCCCCACCGCTGCGGCGATAGCGTTTTCCGCCGCCCCTTCGTCCGGCACACCCGTATCCAGGATGGCGATAATCATGTTGTTCGCGTTCTGAATCGGTACAAGGCCGACCTCGTTGCGGACTTTGGTGCCGGTGCCGCTGATATGCAGGTAATTTTCTTTCTGGTAGTCCGCCGATAGTTTCGGACTGAAGAAATTCTGGTCGGCGTTATAATTCCGGCGGTCGTACAGCGCCTGCAAAATTGTGAGCGAACTGTTTCCGTCCACCACTTTGCCCTCGCTTAACAGGTACATCATCGTCGCGGCGTCCTTGCCCGAAGTGAAGTTATTATTCGGGTTGGAAATATCACCCAGCAAGCGTTGCAGTTTGGTGCTGGTATACCCGTGCGCCTGGGCGTAGGTATTGACCTTGCCAAACCCGCCCAACTTCTTTATTACGATGTTCGCCGCGCTGTTATCGCTATAGGTCAGCATCGTGGTCAGGATTTGCTCGTAGGTAAAGGTCTTTCCCACGTTGTTGACCAGGATGCCGGTGCCGCTGGCGATGTCAGTTTTCTGGACGGTGTAATTTTCGTCCAGGTTAAGTCGCCCGGCTTTCGCTTCCTGGAAGGCGGTCGCAGCAATCCAGAGTTTGATTACGCTGGCCGAAGGCTGGGCGCGGTCTCCATCGTCGGAAGTAAAGGAGCCGTCCGGGTAGATAATATAGACCGAGGTTGCGCCGGGTAAACTTTGCAAAGCCTGGCTGATTGCCGCTTTGTTTATCTTTAAAGGTGGCGTCGCCGGGGTTGGTGCCACCGGTTGGGTCGTTTTGGGTGGGGTGGTGGGTGCCGCCGTAGTCGGGGCCGCCGTGGTCGGGGGTTGGGTTGTAGGCGCAGCGGTGGTTGGCACAGTTGTGGTCGGGGGCGCTGTTGTGGCAGGCGCAGTAGTTTCGAGGGCTGCCGTGGTAGAAGGACCGGGAGTGACCGTACTCAGGTTAGATGTAGTTGTTGGGGCCGCCGCGGTTGTAGCCGTCTGGTTGGTCACCGGGACCGTCGCGGTCGCCGTCGCTACCACGGCCACGGCGGTGGTGGTCGGGATTGGTTTGGGTGGATTGTTGCTTAACAAAAGAAAGGCGATAACTCCCAGGAGGGCCAGGATGACCACCCCACCCAGGCTGAGTAAAAGCCAGTTGGTGCCGCTTTTTTGAGGTGGAGGCTGGGTACCCGGCCCGTTGTTCCAGCCGTAGTTGGGCGGGTAGCCGTTACTACCGTCCTGCCCGTAGGCGGGAGGAATAGCCGGGTCCGGGTGCGGCCCGGTATACGAGTGGACCTGGGCATTCAGGGCCGGTTGGGGGTTTGGCGGTGTCCTGAGACTGGGTGTATTGCCGTAACCGTAGGGCGGGGTCTGATTTGGCTGGGCATAACCCTGGCCCTGGACGGTGGGACCGGTGCCACGCTGGGCCTGCGGGTAGCCGGTCAGGTTTACCGGCGGGATTCTGACTTCAGTCGGGGCGTAAGCGGTCGGCGCGTTCGGGCCGGAATAATCTTCGGGCAGGTGGCTGGTTATCCCGGTGTTACCGTTATTAAGGGCCGCTTCGAAGGCCAGCGCCATTTCGGTGGCGGTCTGGTAACGGTTTTCGGGGCGTTTCGCCAGGGCCCGGTTAAAGACCTGCTGCATGGCCGGGGAAAGCCGCCCGTTGCTGCGCTCCACCACGGAAGGGATTTCGCCGTTGATATGCCCCATGATGACCTGCTCGGTCGGCCCGGTATAGGGAACTTGCCCGGTCAACATTTGAAACAAAACACAGCCTAATGAGTATATATCTGTGGCCTTGCCAACATTCCCGGCCAATTGTTCCGGCGACATGTACGAAATCGTACCGATAGCGCTGGTCCGGCTCTGCGAACTGGCCGAACTTAAAACTTTGGCAATTCCAAAATCGGCTAAAAAAAGATGGTTATCTTCGGCTCGCAGGAGCATATTATGCGGTTTAATATCGCGGTGGACTATGTTGCGGCGGTGGGCGTAATCGAGGGCTGAGGCCACCTGTTGCAGATAGCGCAAGGCCAGGGCCGGGGGAATATTTTTTTCAGCCCGCATCTTTTCGTAAAGGGTGCCACCGTCCACGAAAGGTGTTACCAGGTAGGCGGTGCCTTCGGCCTGACCGTAGTCATAAATGGGTAAGATGTGGGGATGGTCGAGAGTTGCAATCGCTTTGGCCTCGCGGGTAAAGCGTTCCTGGAAATCGCCGTCCTCGGTCAATTCCGGGTTTAGCACTTTAAGGGCAACCCGGCGTTCCAACAACAAATCGGTTGCCAGGAAGACCTGGGCAAAGCCACCTTGCCCGACCTTTTTGTCCAGCCGGTAGCGGTTGTTTAATACGCTGGTTTCAATAATCATTTCGGTACAAAACCCTTTTGGCACTACACGTAACAAAACAGACCCGGAAAGCATTTTTATTCTACGGGATAAGTACTGGATAAACAAGTGATAATGGTCACTTGTAAATAATTTTAAATAGGCTAAAATATCTCCAATTAAACTTAGGGGTGTCTTACTTACTTGTTTGATAGAGAGCGCGGCATCTACCGGTAACAGGGTAAAGTCCCTACAGGTAAACACATGCATAAGAATTCCTTTGATGCAAATCCATTTTCTGAAAGGTAACAAATGAGCGTTAAAGATGAGGTTCCGCAGGAGGCTCTTGCGGCAGGCACCGGCAAGATTTCGCCAGGTGAGGACCTTTCTCCGGCGGCCCAGGTCGGCATGGTCTCCATCATCGCCAGTATTCTTTCCACTTTATTAATTCGGATTGGTGCCCGGACCAGCTTCGTAATTTTAAGTTTTTGGGTCGGTAAAGAATCGGAATCTGCCGCCCTGGTCGTGCTGGTAATCGAGTGTTTCTACATCAGCGAACTTTTGCTGGCCCCTTTAATTGGGGTCTTGAGCGACCGGAATGGCCGCAAACCCTACATGTTATACGCTCCCCTGATGGGCGCGGTCGCTTCTTTAATCCTGGCCGGAACCTCTTTCCTGTTTCCGAACCCAAACCTCAATACCAGCAATTTCAGCCTCGAACTGGTGGCAATTTTACTCCTGGTAATGGCCGGGCGGTTGCTCGAAGGCTCCGCCGCCGCGCTCAATGCGCCTTCTAACCTGGGTTATTTGACCGATACCACCGTTGGCAATGAGAAATTGCGGGTCCGGGTGTTGACCGCCTACGAAGTGGTCACGATTGCCGGGATTGCCCTGGCGATACCTTTTGGCGGCCTGGTCTGGAGCCTGGTCGGGCGGGGCGGTTTCTTCGTGGCTATCGCGGTCTACGCTCTCTGCTATATCGTAATTGCCCTGTGGATGAAAGAAAGCCTGGTTCGTACTCACGGCGCGGGGCAGCACGGCTCCATCAAAGAATATCGCCAGATTTTGACCAACAAAAGGATTTTCACCTTTGTCCCGGCCTGGTTGGCTATTAACGCGATGATTGGGGCCTGGTTGACCCTCAGCCTGATTATCCTGGCCTATCCGACCAATATCTGCCGGGTGTCGGTCCAGAAAGTTACCGAAAATATCAAACCGGCGGTCGAGGCTTTCTCCGCCAACTATTGTGCCCTGCATCCCGGCGAGATAAACGCCGATGCCCGTTTCCCCAACCAGTTGTTGCATGGCGGCTTTTTGCCGGGCGAAGCATCCTATATAGTTGGGGCTTACGGCCTGGTCTTCATCCTGGGGATGGGCCTCTGGACCATCTTTGTGCCAAAGATGCGCCGCACAACCGTTATGATTCTGGCGCTGGGTGGCCTCTTTGTAAGCTGCACCGCCCTGTATTTCATCAACGGCCTGGGCGATAATCCCTTAACCATCTCGGAAAGCGCGAAGGGTGAGCTTTGGCTGCTCCTGCCGGTTGTCTTTGTCGGCGTTATCGTGATGAGCGGGTTCACCCCGGCGGCCCTGACCCATATGGCCTCCATCGCGGAAACCATTCCTGGCAAACGAGGCGCGGTAATGGGCCTCTACTCGGTCTTGCTGGGGGTCGGCCAGTTAGTCGGGGTCTTTATCGGCGGTTTGTTCGTGGACTGGGAAGGCTTTGACGGGTTGATGATTTACTCGTTTATCCTGGGCGTGATTTCGCTGGGAAGCGTTATCTACATGCGTTCCCACAAACACGATATTGACGACCACCTGGTCGTTGCCAAAACGGGCAGCCCCGGTCACTAATTAAAGACTTGACATAAAACAAAAAAGCCGGGAATCTACACCCGGCTTTTTGTTGCTGGAAAACTAATTAGGCGGTGGCCCGGCGGAAGATATTGGCCGCCCAGTAGACGCACAATACCGCCAGTACGATAACCAGGCCAAAACCAATCCAGACCGCGTTATCGCTGAAATCACCCAGGAACAGGGCACGCGTGGCGTTCACAATATAGTAGAACGGGCTGATTTTAGCCGCCCCCTGCAACCAGTCCGGCGCGAGTGAAAGCGGTAGCAAGACCCCGGATAACAGCAGCAAAGGCGTGGTAAAGAAGTTGAGCAGAGGCGCGAAAGCGTCTTCGCTCTTTAACATCAGTCCGACCGCGTAGGAAAGCGAGGCCAGGGCAATCCCCATTGGAATAACCAGCACCAGGCTCAACACTACACCCCAGAAATCGGCTTTCAGGCCCAGGATAAAGGCCAGGGTAACCAGGAGTAGGCACTGGACCAGCAGCAGACAGGCGTCGCGCAGGGCCCGGCCCAGCAGCGGAGCTAGGCGGCTGACCGGTGTAACCCGCAACCGCTCGACAATCCCGGCCCGTAAATCACTGATAATGCTAAACCCGACAAAGAGTGAACCGAACATGCCGAGCATGACGACCACACCGGGTGTGAAACTGGTCAGGGCGTTGGTGTTTGGCCCGCTGGGTACAATCATTTTGTCCAGCAAAGGGGCGAACAGCAAGAGGTAACAAATCGGTGTAAACAGGCTAATTAGAATCCAGACCGGCTGGCGCAGGGTACTCATCATGTAATTTTTAAAGAGTAGCCAGGTATCGGTTAAAAGTCGCATAACAATTCCTTTTTTACTTTGTCGTTTTACGTGGTTTTAAGCCGCTTCTTCCCGGAGCGAACGCCCGGTCTGGCGCAGGAAAACGTCGTCCAGGCTGGGCCGGGCCAGGGCAATTGTTTGCAGGACAATATCCGCGCTATCTAACGCCCGCAAAATCTGGGGTAAGGCCGTTTCGCCCCGTTCAACGTAAAGCCGCAGAATGTCTTTATCCACCTGGACTTCGCGGACGAAACTCAGTTTGCCGAGCAGGGCCTGGGCCTGCATGATAGCCCCGTTGCGAGTATCGAGGCCGAGCGTGACCACGTCTCCAGCGACCTGGTGTTTGAGGGTATCGGGCGTGCCTTCCGCCACAATTACGCCGTTATCAATAATGCACAACCGGTCGCACAGGGCGTCGGCCTCATCCAGGTAATGGGTGGTCAAAAAGATGGTGGTGCCTTCATTGCGCAATTTGCGGACTTCTTCCCAGAGATGGGCTCTGCTTTGCGGGTCGAGGCCGGTGGTCGGCTCGTCCAGGAACAGCAGGGGCGGGCGATGGGCCATGCCCAGGGCAATATCCAACCGCCGTTTTTGGCCGCCGGAATAGGTCTTTGCAAACCGGTCGGCAAAATCTTCCATTTGCAAAGCTACAATTAGCTCCTGGGCCCTTGTTTTGGCGGTGGCCTGGTCTACCCGGTAGAGCCGCGCCTGTAAAATCAGGTTTTCGCGCCCGCTCATGGTGATGTCAACACCCCCGGCCTGGCTGACATAGCCGATATTCTCGCGCACTTTGGCCGGTTCGCGCAGCAGGTCGTACCCGGCTACGGTCGCCTGACCCCCGGTTGGCTGCATCAGGGTGGAAAGCATCCGCATGGTGGTGGTTTTCCCGGCCCCGTTCGGCCCCAGGAATCCAAAGATTTCTCCTTCGTCAACGCGCATATCCACGCCTTTAACGGCTTCGACCACGCCGCGGCGGCTCTTAAAGGACTTCGATAGCCCTCTTGTTTCAATGATTGCCATTCATTCACCTCACAAAAGAATTGTTTGCCCCTTCCGTAAATCCTGGGAAAACGGGCAAAACTCAAATAAAGCTGGCAACCACCCACCTGTCCCTGGCTGCCGACCGTCATTTCTTGTATAACTTACCCATAAAGATTTTTTGATTTGCCAAAGATATTTTAGCACAGAATCAAAATCTGTCAACATTTTTAATTATTTAATTAATAATCTTAATTTCTAATGAAAATGCTGAAGTCCTAATAAAAATAGCTTTTTTGTACGAGTAGGTAAAGACAGGTAGGTTATTCTCCCTTTACCCTAAATTAATTTGGCAGCTGGGCCTGGTACAATTCGAACCTTAGGGCAAACTGTTCCCGATTGGCAAGAATGTAACAATCTGAAGTTGCAAAAGGGTCAGGAAAGACGGGTCCAGACAGCCTTGGTGTAGGCCAGCC
The DNA here is from genome assembly GCA_001898225.1 of Chloroflexi bacterium 54-19. Taxonomy (GTDB): domain Bacteria; phylum Chloroflexota; class Chloroflexia; order Chloroheliales; family Chloroheliaceae; genus 54-19. The sequence continues at coordinate 10,176 of MKTJ01000029.1, read as the reverse complement.
GCAGCCCCACCCTTTCCATGTTGGTCTGGCTCAGACTGGCGTACTGGGTGTGCGAGGTTACCAGGTCACAGCCGTGCCGGGCTGCGTCCGCCATGCGCCGGTACATCAGGGCTTTTTGCACACCCCGGCCCCGGAATTGGGCCAGGGTCGTGGCTGTACCCAGGTAACCCACGCCCTTGTTTAATAGCAAAAAGCCTATCCCGGCAGGCGTCCCATCTACCAATCCAAGGTAAAGCCGGACCGCCGGGTGCCCGTATAACCCGGTCATGCTGCTTACAAGGGCTTCCCGGCGTTCTTCCGGGAAACCAAACCCGGTCATGTAAATATCGCCATAGACCGATAGCTCGTCCGGTTGGGCCTCACGGACGCTTACGCCGGGAAATTCCGGCCCGCCGGTTTGAGGTTCACCGTATAAAACCGCGTAAAAGCCGGACTGGTAAAAACCTTTAACGGCCAGGGCCTTGAAAAGTTCGGGTGAAACGTGGCCGGGGAGCAAATCGAAACGGCCCCCGATTTTCCTTTCCTCGAACCAGGCCACAATTTCGTCCAACCGGTCCAGTTCGGCGGGAGTAAATTCGGCTACCCGGTTAAACAGGGCGTTCCCGGCCATGCTGCTAATCGTCAGGCCGGTGGCGTCCCCAAAAGGCCGCACTTCCGCCCCGAATGGGTTGTCTTCCAACCGGGCCAGGACTTCCAGGCGCAGCCGGATAAAGTTTGTATCGCAATTTTCCAGGCGACGTGCCAGTTCTGCCGATAAATAAGGGAATGACACCGTTGTTTCCTTTCTTCTGGCAATTATTATTTAAAAAGCCGGGTTAACCGGCTTTCTCAACTTCGAGGGCGGTATGTTCGTGGTTTGGGATGGGTTTGCGGGCGGCGGTCTTGAACTCCATAACTTTATCGGCGTACTCCTGGCCCCAATCCTTCATCAAAAGGAGAAGCGGCTGCAAGGTCTCGCCAAACTTGGTCAGCGAATATTCGACTTTGGGCGGAACCTGGGCGTAAACCGTCCGGTTAATCAGGCCGTCTTCTTCCAGTTCGCGCAGTTGGAGGGTCAGCATGCGCTGGGTAACGTCGGGCAGTAACCGCCGCAGTTCGTTAAAACGTTTCCTGCCGCCTAACAGGTGAAACAGGAGGACGCCTTTCCATTTGCCGCCGATGACATCCAACGTTAGCTCGACCATACAGTTATAAGGGCAGTCACTGGCATAAGTCCGTTTCGCCATCGCTTCACCTCGTTCGTTTCAATATTAGGGTAGGCTTGCCGCCTTTAGTATCATTTTTGGTACTATACCACATTAATGTGCGTACTTGTCTGAAAGTTATTTATCTCCCATAATAAAACTGACGGTTACTTCTACCATTTTGAAATGCTGGAGAGAAACCTGATATAAAAAAGATTTTTAGAATTTAGAATAGGAGCCTAATTTAATGAAAGCCCAGATTATCCGTAGCTATGGTGGTCCCGAAGTCTTTGAAACCGCCGATATACCGCGCCCTGAGGTCAAGCCGGGCCATATCATCATAAGCGTGGCGGCCACCAGCATCAACCCGGTTGACTACAAGGTACGCCAGCACGGCCCTGGAATTGCCCCGGAACTCCCGGCGGTCCTGCACGGCGACGTAGCCGGGACGGTCGCGGAAGTCGGTGAGGGCGTGACCCGCTTCAAGGTGGGCGACGAAGTTTACGCCTGCGCGGGTGGTGTGCGGGGGACCGGTGGGGCCCTGGCTGAGTACATGCTGGCCGATGCCGGCCTGGTGGCCTTGAAACCCCAATCATTGACGATGGCTGAGGCGGCAGCCTTGCCTCTCGTGGTCTTAACGGCCTGGGAAGGGCTGGTCGACCAGGTCAAAATCGAGCCGGGCCAGACCATCCTTGTCCACGCCGCGACCGGTGGGGTCGGCCATATCGTTATCCAGCTTGCCAAAGCCTTTGGCGCAAAGGTCTTTGCTACCGCTTCTTCCGATAAAAAGCTGGAAATTGGCCGCGGACTGGGGGCCGATGTTGTTATCAACTACAAAACGACCGGTGTCGAGGAATATGTTAAAGAGTATACGGGCGGCAAAGGGTTTGACATCGTCTTTGATACAGTCGGCGGCAAAAACCTGGAAGCTTCGTTCCAGGCGGTCCGAATTCACGGGCAGGTAGCTTCTAATGCGGCGGGCGGCTCGCACGACCTTAGCGCCCTCAGCAACAAAGCGGCGAACCTGCACGTAGTCTTTATGTTGCTGCCGATGCTGACCGGGCAGGGCCGGGCCCATCACGGCGAGATTCTTACCGAGGTTGCTAAACTGGTGGACGCAGGCAAGGTGCGGCCCCTGGTTGACCCCCGGCAATTCACTTTTGAAGAAGTGGCCGAGGCCCACCGTTACGCCGAGTCGGGCAACCAGGTGGGCAAAGTTGTCCTTACCAGGGCATAACGACCCGATACGGGTTTATTTATGGCCGGAAGGTAGACCGGGTGGTGCGACCGGACCAAACCAAATTTGGTGGAAGCAGCCCCTGCCGTTATAATAGGGCGGCAACCTTCCGGTCTTTATTTTCAAAAATTAACTCTAACAATTTTAACGCTTGAGGTAGGAAAGAAAGATTTATGGTTTTTCTGTGGGCCGGGCTGGCGCTTATTATCCTGGTTTTGGCCTGGCTTCTCCGGCCTCTTGCTACCTGTAAACTTTCTATTTTAAATCCGGTCCCGGAACTTTCCTACGAGGAAGCGGTGGCCCGTTTCCAGGCCGGGATGGCGGCCAAAGAAGGCGTCGAAATCCTGGCCCCCTGCCATTCCATCCTCTTAGCCCACGGTCACAAGACCGAACGTTCGGTCCTCCTGCTCCACGGTCTGACCAACTGCCCCAGGCAGTTTGAAAAGCTCGGCCAGACCTTTTTCAACATGGGCTATAACGTGCTGGTGCCGCGTATGCCCCGCCACGGTATGGCTGACCGCCTGAACGGCGACCTCAAACATATTAAAGCCGAGGACTTGAAGGCTTTTACCGAGGAAAGCCTGGCGATTATGCAGGGGCTTGGCGAAAAAGTAAGCGTCATCGGGCTATCCGGCGGCGGGGTGCTGGCGATGTGGCTGGCCCAGTTCTGTAGCGCCATCGAAGCGGCCCTGGTAATCTCGCCCTCGCTTGGCCTCTACCGCTCGAACGTCCCTCTAAACGGCCTTTATACCAAGTTATTCTTGCGGTTGCCGAACATCTATAACCTGCGCACCCCCGAAAACCTGCTTATCGCCCCGCCCTATGTCCAGATTAAGAATTCCTCGTGGGCGGCGGCCCAGTTCTTCCGGCTGGGCATTGCGGTCTTCCGGGCGGCCCGCAAACATGCCCCGGCCTGCCAGAACATCGCGGTCGTCTCAAACGCCTCGGACATCATTATCAATAACGCCTTGATACACCACCTGGAAGAATTGTGGCAGACCCGCGCCACCTGGCCGGTCGTCACCTACGAATTTCCCGCTGAGGCTAAACTGCCCCACGACCTGATTGACCCCAACGCCAAAGCTGACCATTCCGCTGAGGTCTACCCGGTCCTGCTCGATTTAATCGAAAAAGCATGGAATAAGACGCGTTAAACGTTTCACGAAATAACATTATTTCGGCCATCCACCAGCCAGAGGCGGGTTTCGAGTTCCCGGCTGAGTTCCCCGGCTAAACCGGATGCTTTCCGGTAAGAGTCGCGTTCTTTGGCCCCGACCGTCCAGCGAATGAAATAATTGGCCTGGCTGGCCGGGATAGGTCTGTCGTGGGCTGGGGATTGTTTGAGGTGGATGGAGAAGACACCCGGCCCCCGGTCGGTATCGAAAAACTGGTCTTCCGGCCAGCGTTTGAACTGGAAGCCGAGCGGCAGCACGTTCAAAAATTCGGCCAGTTGGGCCGGTTTGAGCCCGGCCCGGAAATGAAAATCGTAATGGTCCTGGTAAAGTACAATTTCCATAGGTTTACTGCAACTACTACTTCTAGTCGGACTAATGCGGTTGGTTAAGCGGTAAAAACGGTCCCGGCTTTGAATCCAGGGTCGGTCACGGCCTGGTAAAGGGCGTTGGCCGGGCGTCCGTCAATAATTAAGACGCGGTTGGAGCCTTCCAGGGCTTTGAGGGCCGAGCCAATCTTTGGTATCATCCCGCCGTAAATGACACCATCATCCACCAGCCTGGTAACGCTGGTCCGGTCCAGGTGCGGGATAGTCTTTTTCTCGGCGTCCAGCACGCCCGGCACATCGGTCAGGAAGACACAGGCTTCAGCTTGCAGGGCGGCGGCCAGGTGCGCCGCGGCGTTGTCGGCGTTGATATTGTACATGCCCGTTTCAGGGTCGTCGGTAGCGGTCCCGATAGGCGCGACCACCGGCAGAAAGCCTTTTTCGAGCGCGGCGTCCAGCACCGCCGGGTTGACTCCGGTAATTTCCCCGACAAAGCCAATATCCCCATGAGCGGTTTCCCGGCGTGCTTCCAGCATCCGTCCATCCAACCCGCACAGGCCAAGCGCCAGGATACCCCGGCCTTGCCCGACCCGGTTGATGGTCGCTACCAGTTCGGCGTTAATCCGGCCTCGCAGCATCATCAGGGCGGCATCGAGGGCCGGTCGGTCGGTCACCCGCAGGCCGTTTTGAAAGCGCGGTTCCTGGCCCAACTGTTTGAGCAAGCCGTTGATAGCATTCCCGCCACCATGCACCAGCACTACCGGCCAGCCTTCGGCGGCCAGTTTTAAAATATCTTCCAGGGTCGTATCGGGGGTGCCGGTCGAGGTCTGGCCGCCAAGGGTGCTGCCGCCGAGCTTCACCACAATCACTCTTTTATCCACGAAACTATTAAGCTCCTTCTAGCCTTTTCTTGCCGTTTTCTCTTTCATTTTGAGTCTTGTCAGGTAGGCTGAATTGTATCATCCCGACCCGGCCTGTACAAGAAAAAAGGCTGGCCCGGCCACTCGAATTTAAATCCAGGTTTTGCTTAATCTTCGAGGTTGCACCTATTTTCCCTTCCGGCCTGGTTAAAGGGACCAAATCGAAAGGCCCTTTTTAAGCAAAATGACAAATAATACCGGATAAAAACGGTTTAACCCGATTGACGAGTGGCCCAGGATATGCAATAAAAGATGTTAGGATTTTTGCATATTAAGGGTTTTCAATAGGTTGAAACAGGTTATTGGTACCACTTGTTTACCGGTTACGGCAGTATCTATTAAATCCTGGGATTAAAAACTGAATAATATAAAGATCGGAGAATATGAAATTTGGGCGATATTGTCTGCATAAGCCACCTCAGATGGGATTTTGTGTGGCAGCGTCCCCAGCATTTACTTGCCAGCCTATCAAAGTACGGGCGAGTCCTTTTCGTGGAGGAACCGGTCACCCGCCCCGGCCTGATCGAGCCTTACCTGGAAGTTTTGCCCGGCCATAGCGCCGAGGATGTCACTATTGTGCGCCTGATTCAACCAACCCTTAAACCGGGCTGGATTGGTCACGGGAATCCACTAACCCAGGCTACTTACACCCAGTTACTGCGCGAATATTTATACGAGGAAGGTTTCTCGCGCCCGGTATTGTGGCTCTACACACCCCTGGGCCTCGATTTTATCGAAGCTATCCCGCACAGCTTCCTGGTTTACGATGTCCTGGAGTCGCTGGCGGCTGCCGCTGAAACCACACCGGGCCTGGCGGAAAAAGAGGAAAAGTTGTTGCGGCAGGCCGGCCTGGTCCTGGCCCGCTGCACCAGCCTTTACGAAGAAAAAAAGCTCTTTAATTCGCGGACGCACCTCCTGGCAGGTGGCGTTGAGGCGGAATATTTCGCCCCAGCAGCTAACCTGGCCCAATTTACCCAACCCCGCGAGTTGGTCGGGTTGAAGCGGCCCATCATCGGTTTTTACGGTGTTATTGATGACCGGTTGGACCTGCCTTTGCTGGCCTATATCGCCCAGGCCCGGCCTGATTGGAGCCTGGTTGTGGTCGGCCCTATTTCTCGGATTCGCCAGGAGGATTTGCCGGTAGCTCCCAACATCTTTTATCCCGGCATGAAAGGCTACGACGAGTTGCCCGCCTACCTGGCTCATTTTAACGTCGCGCTTATTCCCTATGCCCTCAACGAAGCGACCCATTACTACAGCCCGAACAAGGCCCTCGAATACGTGGCCGCCCACAAGCCGGTGGTTTCAACCCCCCTGCAAGATGTGCTGGCGCTCTACACTCCGGTGGTCAGGGTAGGCCGGACCCCGGCTGAATTTGTCGAGCAAATCGAGGATGCCCTGCGGGAATCGCCGGAAGACCGCCGGGCCGGGGAGGACCGTCTGTTAGCCCTTTACACCTGGGAAAGCCTGGCCGAAAAAGCTCACCGGTTGCTCGAAGCCAATCTCGAAATTACCGGCGATTAGGGGAACGAAATACCCGGTTCTACCGGGTTGCGGGTGGCTCGGAATTGCCGTTCAAAGGCGGTTCGTCCTGCCCTATCCGGTTTCCTTCCCGGCGCAATTCAGCCAGGTGTTCCTCACGGGCCTTGATAATATCGGCTTTAGCCCGGCGAGTCTCCTCCCTGGTCGCCTCGATTACGCCTTCCCAGGTCTCCCTGACTACCTGGTTCCCCTCCACGCGGGCTTCGTCTAGAATCGCCCTGGTCTGGGCCAGTTCGGCGGCGTTGCGGGCCTGCATCTCGGCCAGGCTTCGCTTCAGTTCTTCGTTGCGTTCGCTCAAGGTCTGGGCCGGGGTCCTGGGCCGGATAAGCGGCTTCCCGGAATTCTTTTGCATCCCCCGGTACGCCAGGAAGACAATTACCAGCAGCAAAGCCACCAGGGTGGTTATAGGCAGCCAGGCTCCCACCGTGACCGCCTCCCCGGTGACCGTTTTTGAAAATAACCCATAAAAAATAGATTCCATTGTGAAAACTCTTTTGAGATAGCTCCTGAAGTAAATCAGCCTGAATAAAAACTATCTTATTCTAAGCGACCCAGTAGCCCAATGTAAAGCGGGCCACCAGTAGACCCGCCAGCGCCAGGCTCAATCCCAGGTAACAATAATTGAAAAGCGGCGAACGCTGGCCCCAGCGCGCCAGCAACACGAAAGAGGGAAAACTCAGCAGCAGATAGCGGGGCAAAGATTCCAGGGGGTCGCCCGGAACCGGGGAAATAAGCGGTTGCAAAAGACAGCCCAGGCACAGAACCCAGTAAGCCGCCCTGAATTGGCCTTTGCGCATTGCCCGGTACCCGGCCACTGCCAGGATGATAAAGAGGGTGGTTGTCGCCACGTTTAAGATTGGCAGGGCCAGGGCAGGGTTATCGGCGGACTGGACCGGGTCAAAACCGCTCTGGCCCGGTTCGCGATAAAACAGCCCGGCGAAATCGAGCAAATAGCTGTACCAGGGCCAGGCCATGTACCGGCCCCAGTATTTTTGGGTCGCTACCACCGGCATGAGCGCATTACCAAAGGCCAGCCAGTTCCAGCCGAGCCAGGCTGCTAGAGAGAGGACCGGCAGCCCAAACCAGGCCATTTGCCGGTTTAAGCGCCGCCAGCGCCATTCCCGCTGGTGGCCGTATTCTACCAGGAGGGCCGCCACCACAATCAAGCCCTGCTGGCGGGTAACGACCGCCAGGGCAGCGAGGACCAGCGCCAGCCACCATTTGTTTTGCCGGACGAAATAAAACGCGGCTACGCTCAGGGCCAGGAACAGACTTTCGGTATAGACCGCGAACAGGTAAAAAGAAGTCGGAAAGGCCGCGAAGTAAAGCAAGCCCAGGCGGGTTAGCTGTGGGGTGTAATCGAGGGCCAGCAGCCGCATGAAGTAGACGCAGAAGACCAGGGCCGCGACGGAGGCGACGACTACTCCCGCTAACCTGAAGGCGGCTTCGTCCGGTTGGCCCAGCCAGAATATAAAACCAACCACCCGCACCAGCAAGGGATAAAGCGGGTAAAAAGCGGTGGTTTGCTCGTTGATATAACCCTGCCCGGCGATAAGCAGGTACCATTTCGAATCGCTTTGCGACCAGTCCCAGACGAGCCGGTCGAGCCAGGGCTCCCAGCCGTTGTTAAAGCTTGGTTTGGGCAGAGATGAAGCCAGGGGCACGAAGGCCGCGGCAAAGACCGGCAGGATGAAAAGGACCAGCCGCCAGCCCAGCCAGATGCGGAGCGCTTCCCGGTTATCTTTGAAAAAATTGACGATGCCAGCCGAAAAGCCCGGACTGACTTTAGCCGGGGTAGTGGGGGGTTCGGTTTGCGGTTCGAGGCCGGATTCGGTCAGGTTTTCCATTAAAATTTGTAAAAAAATCGGAAGTTGGAAGTAAAGTAAAGCCCTGCCCTTATTAAAGCACAGGTCCGGGCCGTTCCCAATGGCAATTAAAGGCTATTTGGAAAATTTTCAGGGAACAAAAAACTCAACCAATTATAACTTAACAGGTTGAGTTTTTATAAAGCTACTTTTAATCCGCCTTAGAAAGGCTCGACCACCCACCGCCCGACCAGGACTAAAACCGACAGCACCAGCAAGACCGCCGAAGGAGTCACCAGGGATAGTTCGTTGCGTTGCAGGTGATAGATTACCGCCCCGGCCATCACGATAGCCAGTCCGGCAGCAGCCACTATAGTCAGCCAGGGTAAAATACCGGTCGCGGCGGGCAGGATAAGCCCGACCCCACCCAGGAATTCCGCCGCCCCTATAAATCTTACGAAGGGCGGAGAGAACGAATTGACCCAGGTCATGGTCTTCGCCAGGGTCGGGATTGGTTGTGTAACCTTCATAAACCCTGCCATGATAAAGGCCAGGCCCGCTATTATTTGAAGGGCCCATATTGCAATATTCATTGTAAAATTCTCACTCTAAGATTTTGTCCTTCACATGAAGGCCCACCAGCATCAAAAACTACTAATAACAATATTACTATAAAAATCATAGTTAGTCAAACAAACCGTAGTATATACCACACAAGCTGAACCGGAAGTGAGATTTATACAGGCCATCTGGGCAAGCTTGAAATATTAGATAAATTATCACCTGGAAATAGAAAGAAAAGAGTTAATTCGTAAAATGAATTAGCCAGGGTGTGCTATAATCTCATCAATGTAATATAACTCAAAAAGAACGAATTAAATAATAAACTTCATGCCGGTGTGACTATGCCTAAAGATGGCCGCGGAGTCGATCCACTTGGCCTTAAAAACCTTGTGAATAAATTGTTCGAAAGTAGAGACCCCTGGGCAGTAGCAACCCTCCTGTTTATTTTGTTTGCTTTTATTTTTATTGGCATCGCGAATGTCCTGACTTTCCTGGTTTAGAACAAGACCAACCCCATTTGTTAAGCCCTTTTTTTGTCTGGTTTATTATTGAAACAAATTGGCATTTTAGCAAAAAAAACCTGAAAGTATTAAATTTATCCGCTCTTGTCCTTACCGGTTCGACCCCAGGGAGATTATGTTGATTGTGAGTATAAAAAATTCCCGGCCCGAAATCTGCTTTTATATAAGTGAAAAGGATAAAGGAGAAACAAAAAAGGGAAACAACAATGGAAAAAGAATTGACACAGACGAATGATTATAACCGGTCCGGCTATATCCTGGTCGGCACCTTCGACGATGTAAAACAGGCCGAACAGGTGGTATATGACTTAAAAGGGGCCGGATTTCCGGCTGACGCGGTGTCGTTAGCGGCCAAAGATATGTCGAGCCTGAACGAGCTAAAAAGCGACGAAGGCAAGGAGGCTACGGATGGCGCGGTTGGAGGGGCTATCGGTGGTGGGGCGCTTGGCGCGGCCCTGGGCTGGCTGTTGGCCGGGGGAACGGCCCTCATTCCGGGGATAGGGCCGATTGTAGCGGCGGGGATTTTTACGGCTACGGTTGGCGGCGCTTTAATCGGTGGCACTTTAGGTGGCGTGGCCGGGGCCCTGGTGGCGTCCGGTTTACCGGAGGAACAGGCCAGGGAATACGAGGAAAACCTGAAAAGTGGGCGTGTCCTGGTGGTGGTCAAAACTCCCGACGCGGAAGCCCTCGTGACGGCCAAGCAGGTTTTTGCCCTTAACCAGTCCAGCGGGGAACACGATTATGCCGTGGCCGCCGGAAACCGGGCGGACCAGACTGGGAGCAGCCTGGAAGCCGCCACGCCCGCTGACTTACCGCCCAGCCAGGGGCCTGACGCCACCCCTAATTCCTTAATTAACCAATGTTGCTAATAAGAGAGGCTAAAGGGAAAACTGAGCAATCGCCAG
>MKTJ01000028.1:79553-153168 GCA_001898225.1 Chloroflexi bacterium 54-19 | reverse complement strand
ATGGCTGGCTCATCGTCCAAGACTTTCACTTGTTTGTTCATCCTTCCCTCAAAGTTCGGGATGATTCATGTTTGGCCTGAAAACGAATTAATTCTTGTCGATTTCGCGGGCCAACAAAATTGCCTCGGCAATCTCTCGCATGCTCTTGCGAGTATCCATGCTCAGCTTCTGGATCCGGCGGAAAGCGTCGGCTTCCTTCAAACCGTACTGGTCCATCAGGACGCCCTTGGCCCGTTCGATAACCTTGCGGGCTTCGAGGGTTTCCTTCAGGTCGCCCATTTCTTTTTCCAGTTCGCGGAATTCGCGGAAGCGGCTAAGGGCCACTTCAATCGCGGGCATCAATTCATCCTGGCGGAACGGTTTAACGATATAACCCACAACCCCCGCTTCGCGGGCCCCCGACACCAGTTCTTGCTGGCTGTAGGCGGTCAGAAGCAGCACGGGCGCGATTTTTTCCTCGGTGAGTACGCGGGCGGCCTGGATACCATCCATTTCCGGCATTTTAATATCCATAATAACCAGGTCCGGTTTTAATTCGCGGGACAAATTTATGGCCTGGCGGCCGTCTCCGGCCTCGCCTACCACCTGGTATCCCAGGCCACTCAACATTTCCTTGAGGTCCATGCGAATAATCGACTCATCGTCAGCAATAACTACTCTGGTTTGAGCCACCTTAGTAACTCCCTCTTTTTGAGGCCGCAAGCTCGGTACAGCAACCATAATTCTCCAAACCCCTTTCGGTAACAAACCATCCACGACAACGGGGGTATTACGGTGCGACTCCAGCGGCGCAATTTGAATAAAAAATAACTAAAATTGCTTTGTTAGTAACCCTGACCAAAAAATAAAATGTTTTGATCACGGTTGCAATTATACACCACCTTGCAACCTATGGCAATTTGTATAATTGACATTTCCGCTTGGGCAAATTGCACATATAAATAACTTTTTACCTCAAGGTGCCTTTTTCAGGGCGTGGTTTTTTATATATTTCCCGGTCAAATTGGAGGTAATATAAGAAATATGGATAAAATTATCTTAATTTAATGGAAAGAATTCTCATTCTTTATTCAAACACACTCTTGCAAAAAGGCTTGTTGTATGGCTAGAACAAATCATTCGAGGTCTATTTTTGCAAAATGACCAAGCGTATCCAGGAATAAAAAATGCCCTGGCAACCCGGCCAGGGCATAGGATTTTCTTATTGATTTAATTAAGTACCGCGACATGCGAAGGTTTGTGCGGGAAAAGAATATCGAGCAAGACCTGCGCCCCGCTGTTGGAGGCGAAGCAGTCCGGGAAGATATAACGCAATTCCTCCAGGGTCCGCCGCCCGAACAGCAAATCGAGGAAGGTCGTGCCGGGGAAAAGGGCGTCCCCGTCCTGGTAAGAGGTGGCCTTAAAGGGTGCGATTTCTTTCAGGCGCCCGTGTTCGAAATTGAGGGCGATCTGGTAACTGTAAAAGTTCAGACGCAGCGCCCCGGTGTGATTTTCCATAACGCTTCCGATCAGCCGTTTTTCGAGGACCGGGCGGATATGCATCAGGAAACCGGGCAAATCCGGCACCCGCACATAGAAAGCGTAGGGCGGAATGGTCCGGCTGAAAATATTGCCCAGGGCGGTATAGACCGGGTGGCTTTCCCCAAAATTGAAACTTAAGCCAACCATCGGCTCTTTGCGGTGTTTATTGTTTTCTTCGGCAATTTCTTTAAAAGCGCGGGCCAGGAACTGGCTGACTGCCCGCAACGAGTAGCCCGGCCTGGCAGCCAACTCGTGAATGGTAAAAGGCGAGTTCGGGTCGGGGGTGCCGGGAATGGCTTCCGTATAGCCCGCTACTTCTCCGTCAAGCGTTTCGACGATGTAGAACTGGTGATACGAGACCGATTTCTCGTTATTCGCGCTGAGTTCGTAGCGCCATTCGTTGTTGTCCCGGATACGCGATACCAGGCTGCTTGCGCAGTGGATGGCGTAGAGTTCGCTCAGGACCGGGATGTCCTCGAATTTGGCCGGGCGGAGTCGAAAGCTTTCCTGCGCACCGTTCTCCAGTTTCGGTACGGCGTGGAAATCCAGCCGACGGGCACCGCTTAGGTCAAGTGACATGCCATAGCCGTACTGGCGGTAATAGTGGGGTATCCCGGTAATCACCTGGACCATCTCGCCCCGGAAGGCGCTCAGGGCGTGAATGACCTCAAACTCGGTCCTGACCAGGCCGCGCCTCCTGTAATCGGGGTCGGTCCCGACTATTTCGGGCCGCCCTACCCGGAAGGGGATGCCGCCGTAACTCCAGGTCTGCGAAATCAGGTTCAGGGTAGAAGCGATTTTGCCGTTGCGGTTTTCGTCCACCACCACCAAAAAGTCGTGCGCCTGGGTGGTCGGGTGATTGCCGCTCATGAGCTCGCGGGTCCAGTTGGCGACATACAGGTCTGGCTCGGTAGGCGAGGACGAGTGAATCCGGGAGTTAAATTCGGCGATGGCTTCTACGTCACCGGGCCGTCCCCAGCGCAAGACCAGGCCGTCCCCAAGGCGGCGGGGTAAGTTAAAATTATCCACTACAGGCAACAATGGTTTCTCCTATACATGATTTCGCTTGGTCAGATGTTTATATTATAACAGGTCATCCAGGCTAATTCAACACGGCCTTATTCACCGCGCAGTTTGCTGTACATTACCAGGTCGTGGAAAGCGCCGTTACGCCACTGGGCTTTGCGCATCACGCCCTCGCGACTAAACCCGGCCTTTAGCAGGGCTTTTTGTTCGGGGATATTTTCTATATCGGTGCTGGCCTGAATCCGCATGATGTTGTAAGTACGGAAGAAATAATCGGCCAGGAGCGCCTGGGCTTCCACCCCGTAGCCGCGACCCCGGCGGTCGGGCCGGATGCTGAGACCGATTTCGTAGACCTGGCTGGCAGGGTTGGGCCCATAGGCCACCTGGTGATATGACATGTCACCTACAATTTGATCTTCCTGGTCAACAATAACCAGCATCCCCTGGTGAGGACCAAAAAGACCTTCTACCGAGAATCCTTTTTCCAGGTCAACGCTGTTCCGCAAGCCAAAGTCGTTAAATTCGCCGTTATATTCGGGGTCGTTCGCTACTTTCCGAAAAAATTCCAGGTCTTGTTGAGTAAGGGGGCGCAGGTTTATCTTGGTGCCGCGAATCATGATAGGTGGGAACCTTTCGTCGTTGCCTTATGAATTCAACCGGATAAAAACTGCCGAAGAAAGTACTAACCCTATTATACCAGCCCTTTCCTATATTCAATCAATCGATATTAGGACTGACCCGGTACTTTATAACTATTATTATAAGGCTAACCAAACTGAATTTATTTAATTCCGTCATAAATATGTATTATTGGCTTAACATTCCGCCTCTATAATCATGATTAACATTAGCCTATATGCTTTTCTGATGGGAAATCTTTCCTACCGGGGGAGTGGTCCTATAAACCATAGGAAATAAAGCGCTATGTTAAGGCACCTTCCCAGGTTCTTTAATATACGTTCTTTGTCTACTGTTCTATTGTTCCTGTCTTGTCCTGCTTAAAGATTTCTAACAACTTGCTAAGGATTTGCACATGTCTACGTTAGCACCTCCCTTAAGAACCTCATGGCATTTAAAGCTCGCGGTTTTAAGTGCTTCCCTCCTCTTTCTTATTATCCTGGCGACTGCCTTTGCCCAACCTGCCATGCGGCAAAATGTCCAGCCTTATCTGCTCGATCTGGCGCGGACTAATCCGGATAATACTGTCAGCGTAATCGTTCAGAAGAATTCTAAAGACGATGCCTCGCTGGAAAAAGAGGTAAACAGGCTTGGTGGCGTTGTCACCAAAGACCTCCACATTATTAATGCTTTCGCGGCGGAACTACCAGCCGGGCAGGCGGTTAACCTTTCGACCTATCCGGGCATCAAATGGGTTTCTTATGATGCGCCGGTCCAGAAAAGCCTTCTGGGTGGACTTATTTGCACCGATTGTGTCAGCACAACCCTTTTATCCAACGACTACGATTACTCGATTAACGCCAATAAGGTCTGGAACAACGCGAACAATAGCGGCGCGTGGTTGCAGGGCCAGAATGTTGGTGTGGCCGTGGTGGATAGTGGCGTTACAAACAATTTAGACCTGTATTCAAAAAACGCGCTCCTCAGATCGCGGCTGGTAGCCCAGGTAAAAGTAAATACCAGGGCTTCCAACGCCTACGACAACTTCGGGCATGGCACCCTCGTGTCGGGCATAATTGCCGGTAACGGCACCCTGTCGCTGGGTGGTTATATCGGCGTCGCGCCCCAGGCCAACATTATCGGGGTGAAGGTGGCCGATGACCAGGGCCTTGCCAGCGAGTCGGACGTGGTGAGCGGCTTGCAGTGGGTCAACGATAACCGGGATAAATACAATATCAAGGTCGTGAACCTCTCCATGAATAGTACCCAGGCCCAGTCTTACCTGGTTGACCCGCTTGACGCGGCCTGTGAAATTTTGTGGTTCAACAAGGTTACGGTCGTGGTCTCGGCGGGTAACAACGGCGCTGACGGCAAACCGGCAGTGTTCGCCCCGGCGAACGACCCGTTCGTTATCACGGTAGGGGCGACCAATACCTACGACACCGCTACCCCTACGGACGATACTATCGCGCCGTTTTCGGCCTTTGGCAAGGATGAGACCGGCGGGGTAAAACCTGATATTGTCGCCCCCGGCATCAACCTGATAAGCACGAAACCGGGTCTGGCGGTCAAACTGGCCCTGGACCACCCGGACCATCTGCTTGAGGCCAATATCAACTATATGCGGGTGGCGGGCACCTCGTTTGCCGCGCCGCAGGTGACGGCAGCGGCGGCCCTGCTGTTGCAATCCGAGCCCAACCTGACGCCCGACCAGGTGAAGTATCGCCTCAAAGCGACGGCCCTGGCAAAGAAGGCCAAAGGTAGCTGGGATAC
Organism: Chloroflexi bacterium 54-19; assembly: GCA_001898225.1. Lineage (GTDB taxonomy): Bacteria > Chloroflexota > Chloroflexia > Chloroheliales > Chloroheliaceae > 54-19. Next base: position 148,230 of record MKTJ01000028.1, on the reverse strand, counting down.
TCGTGCCTCTTTGAAAGCCTACGACCCGGCGACAATGGGTGCGGGCTACCTCGACATCTACGCGGCGGTGACCCAGAAGAAAATTACCGATAGCGCGAACCAGGGCGTGCCGGTGAGCAAGCTTTTGTGGAGCGGCGATTCCCCCGTGAATTGGTCCTCTGTAAACTGGTCGTCGGTCAACTGGTCCTCCGTGAACTGGTCGTCAGTCAATTGGAGCAGTGTGAACTGGTCCTCCGTGAATTGGTCGTCGGTCAACTGGTCAGGCGACTACTGGGGCGATTAACCTTTAAGCAGACATAAGAAAAGGCTGGCTTCGAGTTGGAAACCTCGATAGCCAGCCCTTTTTATTTCGCATTCGCCCCGCAGGTTCACTTTGATTACTCTTTTCCCCTGATTTAAGTTATACTGCAAAAAAGAAATAGGGTATGAGGCAGCAAACTTTACAGGCTGTTATGGAAAATGAGCAAAGAAAAGAAGGAGTTCCTGATGGTCTTCTCAGGTGATCATTTGCCTATCGAAGGTAAAAAAGCGACAACGAAAGAAGAAATTGTAGCGTTGCTTCAGGATGATATGAAAGGCGAACACGCTGCTATCATCCAGTATTTGCAACATTCTTATAAAATCGGTGATGACGCCGGGGAAGTTAACAGCGAAATTGAAAGTATTGCCCGTGACGAAATGCGCCACTTCCGCTGGCTCGGTGAGCTTATCGTGGAATACGGCGGCGACCCGACCATGCTTCGCGACCCCATCTTTCTCGATGCCCCGGACACGACCGACCTGTTAGCCCTGGATGTCGATGCCGAGCAGCGCGCCATTGAACAGTACCGTGACCACCTGGCCGCCATTGATGAACCTAAAGTGCGGCTTTATATCCGGCGTATCCTGATGGACGAAATCTTTCACCAGGGTAAGTTCCGGGGATTTATCGCGGAACTGGGTGGCGACGAAGATAAAGAGGTCAAACCGGGTGATACCGGGCCGTGGAACAAAGACCCCAATCCCGCTTCGCAAGACCTCGAACTTAACGAAAAAGGCGACGCAGTCCCTGCCGACATGCAGGACGCGAAACGGGATGACCATCCCCTGGTTAAACTGCTTAACAACCGGATTCACCAGGAGTACGAAACTATCCTGATTTATCTGCACCAGGCTTTTATCAGCCAGAACCCCGAACAGCGTAACTTCCTGATTAGCGATAAGGCGGTCTGGCACATGACGCACATGGGTACGCTGGGCGAGGCAGTCGCGGACATGGACGAAAAACCTGACATGGAACTAGACTTTAACGAAAAGTTTTTGGAAAAAGCCCCGGTCGAGCCGCGCCAGTTTAACCGGTGGGCCGTTACCCGCGAGCAGGAGCTTAACAAAATTACCGAGGAATTGCTGGCTCACCCGATATTTCACGGTTCCGACCCCGATGAAGACCTCCTTTCCGACCTCAAACGGATTAACGGGCACGGCAAATTCCAGGTGGAACAGCTTCAACTGGATGTTGATAAATAGGAAATGGCTGGAGAAAAGTTAGAGGTAGAGGAGAATTTGCGGTGAGTGATGCGGTAAATGACCGGCCCCAGGTCGGTATCATAATGGGCAGCGATTCCGACCTGGCGACCTTGCGGCCTGCCGCCGAGGTTTGCGCCGAGTTTGGTGTAAGCTACGAAATAAGGGTGGTTTCGGCCCACCGCACCCCCCAGGACATGGCCGATTATGCCCGGACCGCCCACGAACGGGGCCTGAAAATTATCATCGCCGGGGCGGGGGGCGCGGCCCATCTCCCCGGTATGGTGGCGGCTTTTACCCCGCTGCCCGTTATCGGTGTCCCCGTCCAGACCTCGACCCTGAGTGGCTGGGACTCACTTCTCTCCATCGTGCAGATGCCACCCGGTGTGCCGGTGGCGACCGTCGCGATTGGTGGAGGCCGTAACGCGGGGTTGCTGGCGGTCCAGATGCTCGGCGCGCACGACTCGCTTCTGTTGCAGAAAATGGTTCGCTACAAAGAGGATTTAGCCCGCCAGTCTCGCGATAAAAACCTCACCCTGAATCTCAAGTTGCAAGGCTAACTCGCACCGGGCTGCCGGTCTTTCTACAGGTTATCTTTGAAGACCGGCAAGTCCCGCGAGGGGAGCCATGGTGACAGAATCTCCACGAAAAGGGCCTTGAAGGTCGCGAACAGCTTCATGAAGAAGGATGTATCAAACCCTTCTTTGACCGTTAAAAGCCAGTTTGTAGGCCGTCCCGAACCGTACCACAGCAGCGTAGCGATATTTTTAAATACATAGCCAAAAATCGTAAAAAAGAAGATGACCGCCAGCAGCCCGATAACCAGACCGCCGACCTGGTCCAGGTTGACGGCCCATTTTGGTAAATCGAGATGCCGGATAAAGCTCCAGGCCACCAGGCTGAAAATAATCGACCAGACTATCCACAGCGCGAAGAACCAGACAACCTGGTTGGTGGTAATTGAGTTGGGGTCGCTTTTATTGGCGGTTATATCGGCAAAGATTTTGTAAAAGACTGCCGACACCTGCAAACCCGCGTACATACCGAGCAGGACGGTTACTACTTTCAGGATTCCTTGCACGAAACAAAAGTAAAGCAGCGCCATCATTCCCAGGAAAATGAATATGTCTACAAAAGTCATCGCAGGCAACCTCACAAATCGTACCGTATTAAGACGGGGCTTGCACTAATATTATGTCATCTTGATTTATTGTAAACCTAACTTTGGGCCCGTGCAATAGACCTAAATTCCCACAAAACCCCTCTTTTTAGAGAAAACCCCTGATTTTGATAGAAATGCTGGATAAATAAAGGACAAATAAAAAACCGGGTTCACTCGCTGCCTGAAAGCGATTGCCCATCCCGGTTTTGGTAGGAGAACGACACTGGCAATGTCCCGGCGGTGACTCACCGCACTATGGTGTCGTATCTATTATTTTTTAGGACTTTATTATTTATTGTGCCGGCTGATTGCCATTATCTTGCCCTAATTCCTGCAAACCCTGGGTAGACCAGGGCCCTAACCGGCCAGCTCCAATGTTTGAGGTTTCCACTGGCGGTTAGGTTGGAGCGGGTGCCCCTCGGTAAAGGTCCGCAGGTTGCTCAAACGGCTCGACCGGAAAGAGCGGATCTGCTTCCGCAGGGTGCAATACCCGGTCAACAGGTAGCCGTAGCGTTCGGCGGGCGGCACCGTTTCGTTCCGTTTAATATCGCGCCCATCGGTCAGCGCCATCACGTAGACCGTCCGGTGGGTGTGCAGGCCGTTTTCGTCCAGGTAATCGAACTCGGCCTTGACCGGTGTAAAGGAATAATCCATTTCGCTATCGGTTTCCGGCATTGTTTCTTCGGCCGGGTTTTTGGCTTTGAAATCCTCGGCCAGTTTAACTATTTCGCGGGCTGCCGGTGTATTTAATAAGGCCCGTGCGGCTTTCCACATTACCCCCGCGCTCTCCGGGTTGGTCTTCGCGGCGGCAATCAGGACCCGCAAGGCTACCGCAATATCTTCCATTTTATTTATTTTCTCCTTTTTCATTCTTTCGTTGAACGGATTTTTATGGGCAGGCTGGCTATTTTTGCCACAATTTACCTGCCGTTTTTGATACTTTTTCGTTTAATTTTCGCGCGTCGCAGGCTCAAATTTTTCCGTTTAACGCTACATATAGTATCTATAAATACAGCGAAAAGAGCCGTTTCAAGACCCAAGGGGTTGGGCGGCTTAACCAAAAGAAAGGCTAAATTTCATCATTTGTGAACGAAAAACGGCTGCTTTTTGCCTATAATGATAAGGGCTTTGCAAAGAGAAATCTTGCTATTGCCATAGCACCGTATTATCATGGACTGCTTTTTGCGGCTCTTTACTGCTGGAAACGAGGATAAAAATACACGGTTTGTATTCCAAAGGAGCTAAACCTAAATAATAAGAAATCTGATTTTATTTAGACCGGCTTTTAATCTATAATAACGAGGGAAAGTACAACGATGACTATTTATAAAGACACGGAACTGTCCAAACCTGCCAAATTTAAGCATTACAATGGAAACAGCAGATATACTACAGGCAGCCACCATTATAATTCCAGGAAAAGCCTACTTATGCCTCAATTTGACCGCTTAGTAACTGAAGAAAAGCAACCGGCCAACCCGGAAAGCCAGGCCGCAAACGCCGAGTTGGAAAGCTTAATCGGCCAGATGCTGACCTCGCTGGGTGAAGACCCCACCAGGGACGGCCTCAAGGATACTCCCCAGCGGGTCCGCCGCAGCCTCTCCTTTTTGACCGATGGCTATACCAAGAATGTCCAGGACGTGCTTGGTGAGGCCATTTTCGAGGAAAGCTACGATGAGATGGTGCTGGTCCGCGACATCGAGATGTACAGTATGTGCGAACACCACATGCTGCCGTTTTACGGTAAGTGCCATATCGCCTATATCCCGAACGGCAAGATTGTCGGCCTGTCCAAGTTGCCCCGGATTGTCGATGTATTCAGCCGCCGGTTGCAGGTCCAGGAGCGTCTTACTACCCAGATTGCCCAGGCCCTGGATGAGCTTTTGCACCCGCACGGTGTCGCGGTCGTCACCGAAGCCTATCACCTCTGCATGATGATGAGGGGCGTCCAGAAGCAGAATTCCAGCACGGTTGCCAGTTGCTTATTGGGTGACTTCCGCGATGACAGCCGGACACGCCAGGAGTTCTTGAACCTGGTGGCCGCCGCCGACCATCGCCATTTCTAATTTCGACCGTTTGTAACTACTCTGAAATTTAAAACTCCCTGGTTTTACTTGCTAAAACCAGGGAGTTTATTTTCTAAACCTAGCGCGGGAAGGCCTCTTTGACGCCTCCGTCCACCGGAATCATGGCCCCGGTGGTCTTTGTAGCGCGGGGTCCGGCCAGGAACAACGCCGCTTCGGCCACGTCCTCGGCGGTCACCTCAGCCTTTAGCAGGTTGCGCTGGCGGTAGAAGTTCGGCAATTCCGCCACGCTGATACCGTAGGCCGCTGCCCGTTTGGCCTTGAGATCCTCGCTCCACAGCGACGACCCCTCGAAGATAGCGTCAGGGTTGAGCATATTGGCCCGGATGCCGAACTCGCCCCCTTCTATAGCGACAATCCGGCAAAGCTGGGCTTCGGCGGCTTTTGCCACGCTGTAGGCCCCAAAGTCCTTACCGGGAGCCGTGACGTTCTTGGTGGCGTTGTAAATCAGGCTGCCCCCGATACCCTGTTTCTTCAGAATATCAAGACTGGCCCGTGTCACCAGGAAATGCCCGGTCGTATTGATGGCGAGGCTCAAATCCCATTCGTGCAGCTGCAACTTGTCAATTGCGCCGACCGGGGCAATCCCGGCGTTGCTCACCAGGATGTCGAGACCGCCATAGGTCCGGCAGGCCGTCTTGAAAGCCGCCTCGACCTGTTCCGGGTCGGTTACATTCAGGGTGAGGGCAATAGCCCGGTTGAGACCGTTCTTCTGGCGAATCTCGGCGGCGACCAGTTCCGCACCCTCCCCGTTCAGGTCGGTGACAATCACGTGCGCGCCTTCTTCGGCCAGGCGGCGAGCGATGGCCCGGCCAATCCCGCTGGCCGCCCCCGTGACCAGGGCAATCCGGCGGGCCAGGTCTTTTTCTTTTGGCAAGAGGGTCAACTTGTAGAGTTCCAGCGGCCAGTATTCGGCGCTAAAGGCGTTTTCCGGCGAAAGGGTGGCGTATCCACCGAGGGCCTGGGCGTTGGCGATAATCTGCATAGTGTGACGGTAGATGTCAGCCACAATCCGGGCGGCGCGGGAATCCTTACCCAGCGTCCACATTCCTACGCCCGGCACCAGCACGATACGCGGCAGAGCGTCCAGCATCGTTTCACCCGCTTTGGAGTTGGCGGCAAAATATTCCTGGTAGGCGGCGGCGTAGCGTCCGAGGGCCTGGGCCAGGTTGTTGCGAATACCTTCCGGGCTGGTTTCGAGCAGTTCGACTACCAACGGGAAACGTTTCGTATACAGGAGGTGGTCGGGGGTAGCCGGGCCGACCTGGGTCGCGGTGGCAAGGTCGGGACGGGCCAGGAATTCCAGCGTCTCAGGGCTGTTGTCGAATTCCAGGATAACCGGTTTGTCGGCGCTGAGCAGCCCGCGCAAAATCGGGGCAATTGTTTCCGGTTCGACCACCGGGCTCGCCGGGAATAAGGGAGCTCCCTGGAATTGCTGGTTGCGTTTGGCCCTGATAAATTCCTCGGCTTCGGTTACCAGTTTGATGTGATTATTATATGCTTCCTGGGGGTCGTTACCCCAGGTAATCAGGCCGTGGTTCATCAGGATGAGTCCTTCGGCGTCGGGGTTTTGCCGGGCCGCCAGCCCGACCGCTTTGCTCAATTTGAAGCCGGGCAGGTAGTAAGGCACCAGCACGACCCGGTCGCCAAAACATTCGCGGACGGTTTCCTCCCGGCCTTCGTTATTGGTAAGGGCCAGGATAGCGTCGGTGTGGGTGTGGAGGACTGCCCGGTAGGGGAGAAAGCCGTGCAAGAGCGTTTCAATCGAAGGGCGCGGGCTGGTCGGGTCCATCAGGCAGCGGGCCAGGTAGGCCACCATATCTTCGTCGCTCATTTCGTCGCGCTCGAAAAGCGGGCGGACCCAGTCGAGCCGGACGGCAGGGTACTGGGCCGGGACGATGCTTTTCATGTCGCTGCCGCTCCCCTTTATATACATGACCTCGACCGGTTGGCCCAGCAAATCGAGGGCCGGTTCCTTCACGCTGTTGTTGCCGCCACCCCACAGCACCAGGCTTTCTTCTTCACCGACCATGCGCGACTGGTAGACCAGTTGGTCGAGGGCGCTGGCGTTGAGGACTGGCCCGGTTTGCCACCTGTTTAACATTCAAAAACCTTCCTTTGTCTGAAATAGTTCGCAAAAAATTAAAGATTCTTTCTCATACCTGCTGGGTTTCAATTATAACATTCAGGGCGGGTTTGAGCATTTCGCCCAAATAGGCCGGGATAATTTGGAGGTTTTACCTTATTTTAATTTCAGGCAGACTAACGTGATATAATAGTTGGGCGATGAGGCGGGCGACACCGGAAAGAACCGGTTTATTTCTATAAAAATCCAAACCTGATGTGACGTTATGTACAATCCACTTCTTGAGCGACTCGATAAAGGCGTTATGCTGGCCGATGGCGCTATGGGCACGATTCTTTTCGACCGGGGAATACCTTATACGGTCTGTTACGAAGAACTGAATGTTACGCGGCCAGAACTGATTTCGGAAATTCACCGCAGCTATATACAGGCGGGCGCGGAAATAATCGAGACCAACACCTTCGGGGCGAACCGCTTCCGGCTGGCAAAATTCGGCCTTGAAGATAAGGTCCGGCTTTTCAACCTGAAAGCCGCCAAACTGGCCCGAGAAGTCCGCGATATTTCCGGTGAACCGGTCCTGGTAGCCGGGTCGGTCGGTCCGCTCGGTCAGACCCGTGGCCCCGCCCTGCAACCCGATGCCATGCGGGCCGCTTTCCGCGAACAAATCGAAGCGCTCATGGAAGGCGGCGTCGACTTCATCCTGCTCGAAACTTTTTACGATTACCAGCAGATGGTCCACGCCCTGAGTGTCGCCAAGACGATTACCGACCTGCCGGTGGTAGCCCAGATGACTTTTAGCGAGGAAGGCCACACCTTCTCCGGCCATACCCCCCTCGAAGCCGTCACCATGCTCAAGGCGCGCGGGGCGGACGTTATCGGCCTCAACTGTCACGTTGGGCCGCAGGGTTCGCTTTCGGTCCTCGAGCAGCTAAGCGCCGCCGGACCTCAGTTCCCCTATCTTTCGGTAATGCCCAACGCTGGGACGCCCGAACGGATTGATGGCCGCATGTTCTACCACGCCTCGCCCGAATATTTCGCTTCTTATGTGCCGCAGTTTGTCGAGGCCGGGGCGAAAATCGTGGGCGGGTGCTGCGGTACGACCCCGGCCCATATCGCGGCGATGCGGGCGGCCCTGGATAAAATCCGGCCTGAAACCGCGACTCCGCATCACTTCACGGTTCAGGCAGTAGCCGAAATGTTCGCGCCGCCCCACTCCGAAACGGTGGAGAACGGCACCGCCCTGGAAAAGACCATCGAAAAGGTTAACAGGGTCGAGCCGACCAACCTGGCGAAAACCCTGGCCGCCGGGAAGTTCGCTATCAGCGTCGAGCTTATCCCACCCAAGGGCATCAAGCCGATAAAAATGCTCAACGCCGCCAACCAGATGGCCGAACTGGGCGCGGACACGGTCAATATCACCGATAACGCCATGGCGACGGTCCGCATGAGCAGCCTCGGTTGTGCCATGCTGGTCCAGCAATCGGTCGGCATCGAGGCTATCGTCCACTACACCACCCGCGACCGCAACCTGATGGCCCTACAAAGTGACCTGCTGGGGGCGCACGCCAACGGTATCCGCAATATCCTGGCCCTGACCGGCGATCCGCCCCGCATGGGCAGTTATCCGGGCGCGAGCGGCATCTGGGACGTGGACGCGATTGGCCTGATTGATATTCTCAGTAAGTTAAACCAGGGCTCCGACCTGAACGGTACCAGCATCGGCTCAGCGGCCAACTTTAACATCGGGGCGGCCTTCAACCCGACCGCTACCGATTTACCCCTCGAAATCGAGCGGTTGCGCCGGAAACTGGCGGCGGGAGCGCAATTCATCATGACCCAACCGGTCTTTGACCCCGCCCTGCTGCGCGATACCCTGGCCGAGGTTGGGGAAATCAAGGTGCCGGTCCTGGCCGGTATAATGCTGCTCCACAACTATAAACACGCTGAGTACATGTATCACGAGGTGCCCGGTATCGTGGTGCCGGATGCGGTCCTCAAACGGATGCAGAACGCCGGGGAAAAGGGCATGCAAGAAGGCTTGAAGGTGGCAATCGAGGTGGTCGAGCAAATCCACTCGCTCATCCAGGGGGTCTACATCATGCCTTCGCACAACAAGTACGAGGCCAGCGCTGAACTGGTCAAGCTCTTACGCAGCTAGATTTCTCAAAGTTTGCCTAGTAGTCAGGGTAGGACGATGCCGGAACAGGACGACCGGGCGAAAACACCGCAAATCTTTTCTATCGGCCATTCCAACCAGCCGGTCGAGGAGTTCCTTGACTTGCTGCGCCAGCATTCAATTGAAGTGCTGGTGGATATTCGCTCCTACCCCTACTCCAAATTCGCCACCCAGTTTGATGGTCCCGCACTCAAGAGTGCCGTGTCTCGCGGCGGCCTGAAATATCTTTACCTGGGCAAGCAGTTGGGTGGCCGTCCCGCCGACCCCGCCCTTTACGATGAACAGGGCCGGGTGGAATATGCGCGCCTGGCCGAGACCCCGCTTTTCCAGGAAGGTATCTCCCGGTTACTAAAAGGTATCGAAAGCTACCGGGTGGCCTTTATGTGTACCGAGGAAGACCCGACCTACTGCCACCGTCACCTGCTGGTATCGCGGGTGTTGACCGAGCGGGGCGTTGAAGTCAGCCATATCCGGGGCGATGGACAGGTCCAGAGCGAAGCCGAATTGAAAAACCAACCTGCCGAAGAAACTGCCCAGTTGTCCTTATTTCCCGGCGAGGAGTACACCGAATGGAAATCTATACGACCGGTTTCACCCAGAAAACTGCCGCCCGTTCTTCGAAAGCCTGAAAAAAGCCGGTATCCGGCAACTACTTGATATTCGCCTGAATAATTCCTCCCAACTGGCCGGGTTTGCCAAGCGGCCCGACCTGGCCTATTTCCTCAAGGAAATCTGCGCCGCCGCCTACCTCTACGAACCGCTCCTGGCCCCGACCCAGGAAATGCTCGATAAATACAAAAAGCAAAAAGGGGACTGGGCCGTCTACGAAAAGGAGTTCCTGGCCCTCCTGTCCGAGCGTAAGGTCGCGGAAAAAATCGACCCGGCCCTGTTCGAAACGCCGACCGTCCTGTTATGCAGCGAACCGACCGCCGAGCATTGTCACCGCCGCCTGGTGGCGGAATATCTTTCCCAACACTGGGGTAACGTCCGAATTATTCACCTGTAAGTCAAGGCTGGAAGAAATGCGGATTGTCGTTAATCACCTGACGCAGCTAAATCCCGGTTTTATTTGCGTGGCCGGGCTCGACCTCGAAACCCGCCAGCACGTCCGGCCCCGTTTGCGCCAGAACAACCTGCCCACGGCCTACCTGACCAAAAATGGGGGTTATTTCGAGCTTGGGGCCATGCTCGACCTCGATTGGGTTGAAAAAGCCCCGGTCGCGCCCGAAATCGAGGATGTGCGGTTCAACCCGCGCCGGGTGAAGGTCTTGCCAAGGGGAACGCCTGGCTATTTCTGGAATTTCCTCAAAAGTGTCGCCAGACCGCACCTTCCCGCTATTTTTGGACCCGATTTGCAGTCCCTCGACTATAGTGCGGTCGTGCCCGAAAGTAAGGGGATGGCTTCTCTCGGCTGTCTTTACCTCGAACGCCTGCCCGAACTCATCTTAAACACAAGAGGACGGCCCCGTCTTTCTCTCAATGACCCGCCTTTCAAGCTAAATCTCCCCGTGACCGATTTTCGCTTTTACGATGGTACGCCGGAACGACTGAACCAGGCTGCTTTCGAGCAGGCCAACGCGCTCATCCGGCAGGGTGGCCCGGCCATCCTCAGTGTCGGTCTATCGCGGGCATGGCGCAAAAATGAAATTGACCCGGCATACCATTGGCTCCAGGTCAATAATCTTCATTTTGAAAATGGTACTTTTTAATTCGGGATTGGTTTAACCAGAAGCTGTTGGGCTGACTGGCGGACTTCCTCGTAAACTTGCCGCCAGGGTCGCCCGGTCCTTTTCGCCAGTTCGGCCACGCTATCATATTCCGGGACCGCCTCGATTATTTCGTCATCTACGATTTTTAGTTTGATCTGGGCCGTCCCGGCGGAGGTCTCGACCTGCCGGAACTGCCGCCCGGTGGTGTAGCGGTTCATCCGGTAGCAGCGTACCCCAAAAGTGCTGCTTTCCCTGATAACCAGGGCCGCCAATCGCGCCTCGTCTGCCGGGTGGACGACCACGCTCAATTTTGTGGCGGGCCGGTTCTTCTTCATCATAATCGGCGTGAAGTAAACATCCAGGGCTTTCGCAGTAAGCAACTTTTCCATCAGGTAGCCGAGGGCTTCCCCGGTCATGTCGTCCAGGTTCGCCTCGATTAGCGAAACTTCGCCGTGACCGAAATAGGTTTCCTGCCCATTATTGCTTTCGAGCGGGCCGCTTTCGTGATAGTGCGCGGGCGCGGTATGGCCGTTTAATCTGGGTAAATTTGCTTCCGCCCCGGCCAGGTCGTGCGCAGGTTCCGGCTCATTCTCGATGTGTTCGTGAGAGTGGGAATGGCCTTCGTGGGAGTGGGTGTGCCCATTTTCGTGCGAGTGGCCGTGATTTTCCGGGTGGTCGTGCGGGTGGGTATGTTCCTCGCCGTGGGAATGGGTATGGTCGTGGGTTTCGCCATGAACATGGGCGTGCGAATGGGAATGGGTGTGCCCATCTTCGTGAGTGTGGCTGTGGCCTTCGTCGTGCGAATGGTCGTGGTCGTGGGTGTGCCCCGTCACCAGTTCCGAAACAGTTGTTGGGGTGGTTGTCGTGTTAGAAATCCGGGTGCCGAGCCAGAGGCGCAGGGCGTTCGGCCAGGCAAATTCTTTGCTGCCAAAGCCGTACCCGGTCCCGGTAATTTTCATCGTGGGACGCTGCCCGATACCGTCCTGGCAGAGAGTTGCTACCAGGGCTGCCCCGGTGGGCGTGACCATCTCGGCCCGCGCCGGGTATTCCGCGCCGTTGCCGAGCGTGACGGTCGGGGCTAAAGCCGCCCCGGCCTCGGCCAGCAGCTGCAGAGTGGCGGGTGCCGGGACCGGCATCAGGCCGTGAGCCGCCCGGACGAACCCGCTCCCGACCGGCAAGGGGCTGCAATAAAACTCGCTTATATCGAAATATTCGAAACCGATGCACGACCCGACAATATCTACGATGGCGTCCACCGCGCCGACCTCGTGGAAATGGACTTCTTCGGGCGGCAGGTTGTGAATCGCCCCCTCGACCCTGGCTAAATTCCAGAAGACCGCCAGGGCCCGCTCCTGGACCCGTTCCGCCAGCCCGCTCCCCCTGATAATCTTCTCAATATCAAGGACAGAGCGGTGGGCGTGTTCGTGGGGATCTAAGAGGTTTACTTCCATTTTCAAGCCGGTAATGTGGTGCTGTTCGACGGTCTTTTTTTCGAGCGAAAAGCCGGGCACTTTTAACTTTGCCAGTTCGGTCTGGAGATAGTCGAGCGGCAGGCCGAGGTCGAGCAAAGCCCCAAGCGTCATATCCCCACTGAGGCCGGAATAAGCATCAAAATAGAGCAGGTTAGCCATTGTTATAAAGTTTCCTGGGGCTGTTTGGCGGCCCGTTTCAGTTCGGCGGCGTCTTTTTCCACTTTTAGCTGGCCGCACGCCGCCTGGATGTCCCGGCCCTTTTCGAAGCGGACGCTGTTCGGGATACCAAAGCGGGTGAGTTCGGCCTGGAAAGCCTTGACCCGTTCCCCGGTCGAGCCGCGCTGGCTGCTTCCCGGCACCGGGTTCATCGGTATCAGGTTGACGTGGCAGAGCATCCCCTGTAACAACCGGCCCAGTTCGCGGGCCGCTGCCGGGCTGTCGTTCTGCCCATCCACCAGGGTATACTCGAAACTGACCCGGCGGTTGCTTTTTTCGATATAGTCGCGGCAGGCTTGCATCAGTTCAGCAATCGGGAAGCGGTGATTGATAGGCAGCATCGAGCCGCGCAGGGTATCGTTAGCGGCATGGAGCGAAATCGCCAGGTTGACCGGCAAATCTTCTTCGGCAAAGCGGCGAATCATCGGCACCAGCCCGACCGTCGATACTGTCATCTTGCGCGCCCCCATGTTCAGACCGTCGGGGTCATGGAAGCGCCGGATGGCCTTCCAGAGGTTGAGATAGTTTGCCAGCGGTTCACCCATGCCCATAAAGACCAGGTTCGACACCCGCTTGTGGCCCATCGCGGCCTCATCCTCGGTGGTCGAGAGATACCTTTCGAAGTGCAAGACCTGCTGGACGATTTCCCCGGCCTGCAAGTTGCGGAAAAGGCCGAGTTGCCCGGTCGCGCAGAAAGTGCAGCCCATGGCGCACCCGGCCTGGGTTGAGACGCAGACAGTGGCCCGGTCCGGGTAGAGCATCAGGACGCTTTCGATTTCCGCCCCATCGGCCAGCCGGAACAGCACCTTGCGGGTCTGACCGTCCCCGGCGACTTTCTCGACTACCACTTCCAGGGGAGCCAGGGGCGCTTTCGCGGCCAGTTTTTCGAGCAGGGGCCGCGGCAGGTTGCTCATCTCGCCATAATCGGCGGCAAATTTCTGATAGAGCCAGCCCCAGATTTGTTTGGCCCGGAAGGCCGGGAACCCCAGTTCTTTGACCACGGCGGTCAGCTCCCCAAAATCGTAATCGAGCAGGGTCTGGCGCGGTTTGCGGCTGGCGGCGAGAGGTAGGGCGTCTTTGCGAGGCAGATTAAGGGCCTCGATAGCGGCTAAATCCCGCGCTAAACCTTCCGGCGGGTTATTTACTTCTAAAGAAACGGTCACTTCTTCCAACTTTTTAAATATTCAGACGCCACTTATCCGCTAAGTTTGACCAACTTACGAACCGGCCCTGAAGCTATATTACTGTAAGCTCTAAAAAGGATGAGCCTGTTTTTAATAAAAAAGGTTGCCAGTTTTTTACGCTGGCAACCCCTATTATACCATACCCTCAGGTTGAAATAGCCTGGCTATTCCCGGCTACTCCTTGATGGTAGCGTCCGGTTGCAAACCGTTCGGGCTAAACGCGATATTCTGGAAATTGATACCCACAATATCGCCTTTCGCCCGGCTGGCCCCCACGAAGCTAATCGTCAGGCCGTCCAGGTTAAAGTCAAAGACCTCCGGCTTACCATTGTCATAGCTGAACAGGATTTTGTTATCCCACCAGAAGAAATGATAATGGTGCGGCCACTTCTGGTCGTAGGAGTCGGGTGTCCCGTAGCGCCGGATTTTGTCACCGTTTTTGAAGTTGGCTTCAAGCATGGACGCCATCGCGTTTGGCGAAAGGCTGAAATCGTGGATAGCCCCGAAATCATAGTTCTCGCCCTTGCTGTTGGTGAACCGGACATAGTTCTTATACCCGGTCCCGAAACCCATGACGCAGTTGCGGTCGTTTTCATCGCAGACCGGTACGAAATCCAGGTCGAGGTTGCCCGAAGCGGTCAGCGCGCCCGGTTTGGTCGAGGCCCCTGCCAGGTAATCGTTGTTCGGGTTGTCGCTCCAAAAAGTCGGGTTAACCCTGGCCCCCAGCAGTTTCAGACTCTGGCTGTTTTTGCCGAGCGTCAGGCCGATACCCTTATCGTTCTGGTAAGTCACCAGCGGAGTGGTGACACCGGGTAGCGTTTCGAAGGTCTGCTTGGCCGAAACCACCTCGTTACCGTAAATGTCCTTGCCATGGACCCGGTAGTAATAATCCTGGCCCGGTGTAAGGTCGGTAAGGACAAAGGTATGGCTGCTGACCATATTGTTATCAACGCTAGAGGTCTGCCCGTAGCGGTCGCTCAAGCCGTACTCGACCCAGCCGTTAGTAGCGACGTTGGTGCTCCACTTGATAACCACGCCGTTATGCCAGGCTCCCGAAGCGTTCACATCGGTAATCCCGGCGGCGGGCGGCGCGGAGCCTTCCCAGAGGAAAGTGACATCGAGCTTACCTGCCGATGCGCCTTTCAGACCCAGGTCATCCCAGTAGGTGCCGTCCCCGATGTCGATGCCGCTCGGGTTGCCGACCGGGACGCCGCTTTCGTTCAGGCCGCCGTTATGGTCATCGTAATAGGCTTTCTCAGCCTGGGGCACTCCAACCGGCAAATCCTTGAATTCGTAGCGGGGGTTGTGCCAGTAGTTATCCTTGAAATTCCAGGGACCTACGTCCATTACCGGGGCGATGGCGGTCCGGCCATTGGGCGCGGTAATCTTGACCATGTAATCCGAGGAACCCAGGTCGTTCAGGGCCGTCCAGCTTGGCAGCGATACGAAATGGTCGTTCTCCTGGATGATGTGCCCGTTAGCGGTGCGCCCGCCGACCATCCCTTCGCGGGTGCCGTAGACCGAGAAGGTCGGGGCCGGGACCGCCTGAGCGGTCGGGCTATCCGAAGTGATGTTGGAGAGCGAGAAATAGCTGGCCGTGATGACATTGTTCAGGTCGCGGCGGTTGGCTTCCAGCTTAATGTCGCCCAGGTTTGGGGTTTTACCGGCGGCATCCGAAAAAAGGCGAGCCCGGTACTGGGCGTAAAGGAAGGCGTTCGAGGCTCCGAAAGAGGCTGTCTGGCCGCTGGTGTCGAGGGTTTGCCACAACGTCCAGTTCTGGTTGTCCGGGCTGACCCGCACGTCTACCTCGATACTGGTCCCCGCCGGTTGCTGCCCGGTCCAGGAGACATCCAGGTTGTTAAAAGGTTCGTCAAAGCGCTTGGGCTGGCTGGTGTACATTCCATAGTCGGCCCAGGCTCCACTCCACCGGGGCGGCGCATAGTTGTCGCGGCCCAGGCTCAAACTGTCCCCGTTTGTCAGGCTGGTATTGAGCAGGTTGGTATATCCTGCCTGGCCGAGCCGGGCCGGGTTTTCGGCGAGTAACTGTTTGGTTTGGGGAGTAGTGAGCGGTGGGAAGTTGGAAACCGGTATCGGGGCAGCGGTAGCCGTCCCTAAACTTAGACTGGCGACCAGGTTCAGGGCCAATAAACTGACCATGAATCCGGCTATCCGGCGCGACCGGGCCGGGCGGTGGGACCCTTTTTTATTTTCTATCAAAAATCCTTCACTCCTGAAGTCTTGCCCAGACGAGAACCCTCCCGGCGAGCTACCGGGTTAGCGAGAAGAAACCTGAGATAAATAAATGTCTGGCGCAAGCTTCGCTGGCCGTAAACATCGTAAAACAGCGCCGGGTACTTAAACTTACTACTTACTTCGCCCGGACCGGTTACTTTAGTGGCTACGCTGCCCCTTGATGTTAGGCGGTTAACTAGATAACCTTTTGTAATGACCAAATTTGAGTATGCTTATAATGCGCTATTACAATATAGCATATCAACGCAATAGGGTCTAATTTTAGGTTAATACCATTTGAAAAACCGAATTTTATTTCTAAAATTCTCCTGGTCTTCACATAAGGCGGCATTATAACCGAGGTAATTGTTTCATGCAACCGTTTCATTATTTCTCTAATCTTCTTACCGGCTAACAAAGTTTATCCGGCAACCACAAGCGGGCTCATAAATTGCAAAATCCTCTCAAAGCTGGCAATATAGCCCCGACTTTTGGAAATGGCCTTTTAAAGTGTTACAAATCCTCTCTGGCCCCTTTTTCTTAGAATTATGGCCCTGCCCGGTGTTTTGCTACGCTGCCGGAAACGCCTGACTGAAAGGAAAATTGGAAGGAAAAAGTATGGTTAAAGTTTTCAAAGACCGGAATGGCCTGGTGCCTGCCCGGTTGGTGCTCTCTTTTGTTGCCCTTTTACTATTGAACACCCTTTTGCTGGCCTTTACGCTAAAACCGGCCCACGCCGCCGACCCGGCTCCGCTCGAATTGTCGGCCCCAAGCGGCCCGACCGGCACCATTCTGACCGTTAAAGGGACTATCCCAAAAGATTATTCCTATCTGAACCTGATGAGTATCTTTGTACAGTTGCCTTCGGATACCGGTTTTTATTTGCGCATGGGCGCTGCCCCGGTCAAATCGGATGGCACCTTTACCTGGAGCGGCCCCCTGCCCAGGGCCGGGATAGCCCTCTCCGGCGATGGCTCGGCGGCTCCGCATGAAATAACCCTGCCCAACGGCCCTGTCACTATTGTTTATGGGGTGGTTCCTTCCTTCGAAAGCGCCCACGTCACCTTTACCGTCACCGACAATGCCAA
Source organism: Chloroflexi bacterium 54-19 (assembly GCA_001898225.1). Lineage (GTDB taxonomy): Bacteria > Chloroflexota > Chloroflexia > Chloroheliales > Chloroheliaceae > 54-19. Next base: position 131,318 of record MKTJ01000028.1, on the reverse strand, counting down.
CGGCCCTTACGCCGACCCCACCGGCACCGACCAGGTCTATTATAACTGGGCCCGCACCGACGACCTGGTGGCTTCAGGCGCGGTCAGCCGGAGCTGGCTGTGGGGTCCGGCCAGTTACGAAGTTTTGGAACCTTACAAAGAATCTCCTAAAGGGTGGCGCTATGTCACTTATTACGACAAAGCCCGTATGGAAATCACCAACCCGGCAGCGCCGACCGCTAATAATGCCTACTATGTAACCAACGGCCTGCTGGTGCGTGAAATGGTCACCGGCCAGCTTCAACTGGGCAATAATACCTTCGAAAACCGCAAACCTGCTGAAGTACCGACCGCAGGGGACTTTACCGAGGCTAACAAGACGCCCCATTTCGCGGCTTATACGGCCCTTCAGACGGTCAATAACAACAAGGAAGGTCAGGTTATCACCGACCTGCTCGACAAGCAGGGCAAAGTAACGCCTAACCCGGCCCTGGCCCAGTACAACGTTACGGCGACCAACCTGGTTGACCAGACCAAGCATTACATCGCCAGCCCGTTCTGGGCTTTCTTGAATTCGAGTGGACCTATCCTGGTCAATACGGGCACTTCCGACCAGATGCAGCAGAATGGCCGCATCTTCGACCCGCTTTTCAACGCCACGGGTTACCCGATTACCGAGCCATACTGGACCAAGACCGTTGTCGGTGGTGTCGAAAAGGACGTGCTGGTCCAACTCTTTGAGCGGCGGGTGCTGACCTTTACTCCCTCGAATACTGCCGCTTACCAGGTGGAAATGGGGAACGTGGGTTCGCAGTATTACCAGTGGCGCTACAACGCCAGCTTCCAGTAAGTTTTTTACTGGAAAACTTCTGGCAGGTGGTTGACAAACCGTATCCGGCTGTCTAAACTTGACCTCAATTGCGAGGTTGAGGCGGTTTTTAGTTTTGAAGCGGGCGAAAAACAATGACAGCACAGGATACGGGGGCGGCCTGGTCGCTGAAAGGTGTGCCGGAAGGGCCGTTAATAATTGGAGTGGCCGGGGGCAGCGGTAGCGGCAAAACTACCGTTGCCCAGCATATCGTTGATAATATTGGGCCGGAACAGGTCGCCCTGCTCGAACACGATTCCTACTACAAAGACCAGAGCAACCTATCTCCCCAGGAGCGGCTCAGCGTCAATTACGACCACCCCGATTCGCTCGATAACGCCCTTTTAGTCCGGCACTTGCAGGAGTTAAAAGCGGGCCGGGCCGTCGAAGTCCCCACCTACGATTTCAAACTATATTCCCGCACTCCTGAAACCATCCGGGTCGAGCCAAAGCCGGTTATCGTGGTCGAAGGCATCCTGATTTATGTAGACCCCCGGTTGCGCAAGTTGATGAACCTGAAGATTTTCGTGGATACCGATGCTGATTTGCGGTTTATTCGGCGGTTGCAGCGCGATATTGTCCAGCGTGGCCGGACGGTCGAGTCGGTGGTCGAGCAGTATCTTCAAACTGTCCGGCTGATGCACCTGGAATTTGTCGAACCCTCCAAACGTTACGCCGACCTCATAATCCCCGAAGGCGGCTATGAAGTCCCGGCCCTGCTAAATAAAGTCTTCCGGCTGGTCCGCCTGATGAACCTCGACGATTAATTTTAGGGGTTCATCTTAAAAGGCTGGCCGCCCTGGTATTTATAGGGTTTGCCCTGCCGGTAGATGGTTACCCAGCCGCGGCCCAGGACCTGCCAGTCGTTGCCGCGCCCGCCAATCGCCACTTTCTCATCTATCCCGACTAAAAGCGCCTTGGGCACCAGTTTCTGGACGTGTGCGGCCCATTTGCGGCCTGGCCCGTTGAACTGGGGTATAAACACAGTATCAGGAAACATCCCCAATCCCGCGCGAATTTTGGCATTATCAGGGTCGTAGAGATGCTCCATCAGCACCATCCCCCCGGCGTTTGCTCCTACCAGGGTCGCGCCCCCGGCGAAGGCTTGCCGGATGGCCGTCCAGGCCCGGCTGTCGTGCAGGGTTTCGAATAAAATGAGAGGGTTGTTTCCGGCCAGGTAAATAAGGTTAGCCCCGGCCAGAAGAGCGGCGGTGTCTTCGCGGTTGGCCCCGGCGTGGTCCGGCAGAGGTATGGTTTCTACGGTGGTTGCACCCAGTCCGCGCAACCAGTTTAGCCCGTTATTCGCGAGTAGGGTGCCGTTAGTCCCGGCGGTTACGATTAAAACTTTGGCCTCTTTCCCCCCGGCCTGTTGGAGCGCGAACTGGTCGGCCTGCTCCAGGCCTTTCTGGAATTCGCCGCCGCCGCTCAACACTAAAAACCCGGCCATATGTGACTTATTTCCCTTTTACAATTCATAATTTTTAGCGCACAATAGATAAGATACCTTAAGGATATTCCAAATCGAATAACGAAATAAGCATTAGGAAGCTGTATGTTATAATACAACAAATTCGCCGCCTTTAGCCCTGGCCCTGCCAACCCGGGTCTCATATTTAAAGGCGGTAGTATCTTTACTAATTAGGGTAAGGAAATAGGAAACGAAATGAGTAAAGTGCTGGTCGTGGACGACGACCCCGGAATTGCCCTGTTATTAAAACGGATAATATCAAAAAAAGGTCATGAAATTGTAACCGCCGGGAATGGTTGGGAGGGTCTGAAAATGGCCCAGCAAGAAATCCCGGACCTTATCTTCACGGATGTGAGGATGCCCGATTTAGGCGGTGTGGAACTGGCCGGGTTCTTAAAGGCTGACCCCAGCTTGCAACATATCCCCGTAATAATTCTCAGTGGTACGGCTTTTTTGCTCGAACTGGAAAAAACTTCCGCCGATGATATTTTGACCAAGCCATTTGACCTGAAATCGGTCTATGCCATGCTGGAACGATACCTGGGGCCAGGCACCAATCCCGGTGCGCCTCAAAATAAAGAGCCCCTTAAAGACCATAAAAAAGAAGGTCCAAACTTGGAAGGCGAAGGAACTGATTCCAATTATCCTTCCGTATCCGAACCTTCTCAGGGGTTTACCAACCATTAAAATAGCTAACCTGCACCGTAAAAGCCAGGTTGTCAGATTTAATGGTAATTATTCAGCGCTACGTTGATTGCGGTTAAAACCGCCCCGGCCTCCGGCCCCTTCTTCACGCGGCCGCGCTTCGTTGACGGCAATATCCCGGCCAATGAGATTGTAGTTGTTGAACATCTCGATTGCCCGGTCTGCTTCTTCTTTGCTTTCCATTTCTACAAACCCAAAGCCTCTGGACCGGCCCGTCTCCCGGTCAGTAATAACCCGCGTGGAAACTACGTTACCAGCCTGGCTGAACAACTCTTGCAAGTTGTCCTCGGTAGCTTTGAACGATAAATTACCAATAAATAGCTTAACAGCCATAAAAGCTCTGTCCTCTTTCTCTCACGCCGCTCAAAGCAAATTTCAGGTTATATTAAATTTTACCCTTAAATTAGATGTCGGCTGACCTAATAGTATAAAGGTGTTTATCCGATTTATACGAGATTGACTAACGAATGAAGGAATGCGATTTCCTCACCGCAAATTATAACAACGCTTAAAGCTAAATGTCAATACCAAATTAAAGGATAATTAATTTAATCGGTAAATAAATAATCAATTTTCATCTTAATATTTTGGCAAATTCCGCATAAGAAAAGCCAGAATGGACTTATCTCTTTGAATTCTTACTTTTAGAGAATTTTTTAACCGTTTAACTGCTTATAAACTAAAAAGGACCGCCGGGCGGTCTTCTTTAGGTTAGTTGAAATTTGAAAACGTTTCCATTTTCAAGCGCTTAGCGTCATCGGGCGGCGACTTCGCCGATAGAGCAGGCTATCCGCCAGCATCAGCAGGGTCTTGTCGTTATCTTCCTCTTTTACGATGAAATAATCTATCCCGGCTTCGTAGGCGCGGACCATATTCTTTAATTTGTTATCTTTGCTGTACATGATAATCGGAATAGACCGGGTCTGGAAATCCATTTTTAACGATTTACAAAAATCAACCCCATCGCTATCCGGTAAAAAGGCATCAAGAATAATCAACGCCGGTTGAGCTTCTTTCAAACGAGAAATCGCTTCGTTACCGGTGGCCGCGATTGTTACCTGGTAATTCTGCTCCTCCAGGCCGACTTTCAGCTTTAACGCCTGTCCAATGTTGTCTTCTATTACCAGAACCTTGTTCATTCGAATCTACACCTTTTTACCAGGATACTACAAAAATTATTCTAACCGGGATACTCATAAAAAAAAATTTAGAAGTCCCTTACTGTTATATAACTATTATAGGTTAAAAATGTTTAGTGTAAATTGGTTTTTAATAAAAGTCATCACACTGTTACACGACTGTAATACTGTTTTGCAGAGGTGTGCATAAAGAAAGGATTATGGTTGGAGAGAGACCCTTGCTAACATGAATTTCAGGTAACGGCCTTCTAAAAAATGGGCCGGAACGGGGTGGTCGAGCGGTTGCCCGGCATCGTGCAAGATTTGCAGCCGCTTGCCGGAGTTGGCCGCCGCCGTCGCCAGCATATCCCGGAACATTTCGGGCGAGACATAGCTGGTGCAACTGGCTGAAGCCAGCAGACCCCCCGGTTCGAGCAAGTTCAGGGCAAGCTGGTTCAGCCGGGTATAGCCGCGCAGGGCGCTATAGACATTCTTTTTGGCGTGGGCGAAAGAGGGCGGGTCGAGGATAACCAGGTCGAAGCGCCGTTTTTCTTTACCAAAACGGGTAAGCAGTTCGAAACAATCCTCGCTTAAAAATTCGTGCTGGTCCGGGTCGAACCCGTTCAGGCGAAAATTCTCGACAGCGTCGGCGGTAGCCTGGGCCGCGATGTCGCAACTGACGACCTGCCGGGCACCACCCTGGACCGCGTACACCGAAAAAGCTCCGGTGTAAGAAAAACAGTTCAGGACCGTCAGGTTGCTCGACCAGTCCTGGATAAAACGCCGGTTCTCGCGGTGGTCCAGAAATAACCCGGTCTTTTGCCCTTCAAAGAGATTGGCCTTGAACTTCAGACCGTGTTCTTCCACGACCAGGTCGCGCGGGGGCAGGCGGCCCCATAATGCCTGGAGTTTACCGCCGCCCCGCTCCTGGCCGGGGTCGTCACTCTCGGCCTCGCTATTTTTGGGTCGGGCCCGCTGCAAGATGCCTTTGAGCGGTACCAGCGCTCGCAATGCTTCCACCAGCCAGTCTTTGAGCGTTTCTACCCCGGCGGAATAGGTTGCGACAACCGCATACTGGCCGTAGAGGTCCACCGTCAGACCGGGTAGGCCGTCGCCTTCCCCGAAAATAAGCCGGTAAGCCTCGGTCCGTTCGTGGGCCGGGGCGGTATCTCGCAGGTGGGCCCGGTTTTCCCAGGCCGCCGCTACCCGTTCCAGTAACCAGGGATAATCCGGCACCTGGCGGGTCGAAAAAAGCCGCACCGCGATAGGACCCGAATTATCCCAGAGACCATACCCTGTAAACCCGCCGGAGCGGACCTGGACCCAGCTACCGGTTGCCAGGCGAGGTGTGCCACCTTCGCCAAGTTGGTTGCGATAGACCCAGGGGTGGCCCTGGCTCAGACGCGTTTTAAGATTGAGCGGCAGTGACAAGACCGGCAGGTTTGTAGAGTTGGTGTTTGGCATCGGTTATTTTACAAAGCCCCCGATAATCGGCAGCGAATACATTTCCCGGTTAAAGAAGGCCCGTACCCCGGCAAAAGCCCCCGCCAGCACCAGGACCAGGTGCAGCAGCCCGACTATTACACCGCCAAACAAAATATCCTGGACCCCGGCTGCCGGAATCAGAAAGAAAAGTTCGACTACCAGCCGGATTACAGTATAAGCAATCAAAAGCCAAAGGGCCTGTTTGGCGTGGAATTTGACCAGTTCGCCGGTGGTTACCCCGGAAATTACCGCCAGGGGTAGGGCGAAAGCGATAAAGTAGCCCAGGTTCAGGCCAAAAGAAACGGTGTAAGAGATACCCCCACCGAGAGCCCTTAACGCCAGGGGAGTGTCTCCCAGGCCTAACACGCCTGCCGCCGCGCAGACCGAAAATAGGTAGACCAGCAAAGTCAGGCTTCTTTCGAAACCGTCGGCGGTCACCTGCCGGGCCGGTTGTTTGATGGCGGCAAAAGGTGGGACCGGGGCTGGGCCGGGCGTATAGCCGGGTTGACCCGGTTGAGGCTGGCCGTAGGGCGGTTGGGGCTGGCCGTAAGGTGGTTGAGGCTGCTGGTAACTGGGAGGTGGCGGCGCCCCATAAGGCCCCGGGACGTACTGGGTCGGTTGTTGGGCCGGGTTGTCTCTACCGCTACCCGGTTGGCCGTACTGGGGAGGTTGCCCCTGGGAACCGCCTTGATTTTGACCTTGACCGTACTGAGGCGGTTGGTTTGGGCCTCCGCCTGGTTGACCGTACTGCTGGGACATTATTCTGGCTCCTTTCCACTCCAATAGAAGTTTGCACCGACAATGCGAGCTAAATCAAAAGAATCCAACTACTTTGCTTGACCCCTGCAACAAGTCCTGCTAATAAGTTATTACGCTGCTAATTATAACATAAGCGCCGGGCTTAACATTTTGTGCGCCTCTTAAACAACTGTTAAAAAGGCGTTAACCAGCCCTTAAAAACCTTCAGGCAAAATATTGTGGATTTGGTGATGTAGAAAAAAACTTTTTTATGGGTTATAATGGCAAAAGTAGCGCAACGAAGCGGCTTTCCCCCAAGTCACCGGATTGGCGTTCTCCGCGCACACGTGTGTTCCAATTTTCAGTTTTAATGTGGGTGCCACCCGGCCCTTTAAGCCCAGGAAAGTATATTGCGATATGAGTGCAGTAGATAGACCTGATTCTAAATCTGCCCAACCTTTTGACGCGGCCATGAGCACGCAGACGGACGAGGTAGTGACTATAACTCCGTCCAGCCAGACCACTTCACCTGACGAAACCTTCTCAAACTCTACCTATATCCGGCGGCGGCGCTGGCAAAACTTCGGCTGGGCCCTCCTCTATATGGCCCCGGCCCTTATAATTTTCGCGGCCTTTACCTTCTGGCCGTTTTTCCAATCCATCTATCTTAGCTTTTTCGTCACCGACCAGGCCGGCCAAACCGTGCGTTTTAATGATGTCCAGTATTACAGCCGTATTCTAAATCTCGACGGCAGTGGCCGGACCGAGTATTTGCAAAGCATCTGGGTCACCATCGAATTTAGCCTGATGGTAGTCCCCCTGGGTATCGTTGTTTCGGTGGCCCTGGCGGTCCTGGCAACTGCCAAAGTGAAAATTATCGGCGTCTTCAGGACTATCTTTACGAGTAGTGTGGCTATTTCGGTCGCCAGCGCCAGCGTTATCTGGGCCTTGATTTACAATCCCAGCGTCAAAGCCACTCAGTGGCTTGTAGATGCGTTGCACCTGAAAAGCCAGGGTTTGCTGCTGGACGCCTCCACCGCCCTTCCTTCGGTCGCCTTTATGACCATCTGGACTTCCCTGGGCTTCAACTTCATCATCACCCTATCCGGCATCCAGGCCATTCCCCAGGACCTTTACGAAAGCAGCAAAATTGACGGCGCGAACGGCTGGAACTCTTTCCGCTTTATCACCTTACCGCTCCTGACGCCGACCTTGCTCTTTTTGTTCATCATCTCGACGATTAGCTGTTTCCAGGCGTTCACCCAGTTTAACGTCTTGATTGCCAACGAAGGCCCGGATGGCTCAACCAACGTAATGGTTTACCAGCTATTTACAGCCTTCTTCAAGGACACACGTTACGGGTTCGCCTCGGCCATCGCTGTCGTGTTGTTCCTGGTCGTCCTGGTGCTGACCCTAATTCAATACAGATTGCTCGATAGGAAGGTACATTATCAATGAGCGCAGGCATAACAAGTAACGAAGCCCATTCCTCGACTTATAGAGCGGCGGAAATGGCCCGGACAATCGGCCTCTACATCTTGCTCATTGTAGCTTCGCTGGTTGTATTATTCCCGATACTCTTTTCTTTGTCTCTGGCTGTTCAGGGTGATACCCTGGCTCCTCAACTCGTCCCGGACTTTAGCAAGCTCGATTGGAGTGTCTTCTCCCAGGCTTTCAACCAGGAGCCGAACCTGGGCCGCTGGATTATCAACTCATTTGTGGTTTCCCTGGCGGTAACGCTGGGGCAGTTGATAACTTCTTCCCTGGCCGCTTATGCCCTGGCAACCCTCGACTTTCCGGGTAAAAGCATCTTTTTTGTAATCTTCCTGGCGACCCTCATGATTCCCTGGGAAGCGACCGTCATCCCCAACTACCTGACGATTGCCCGCGACCTGCACTGGAAAGATAGTTACCAGGGTTTGATTGTGCCTTTCCTGGGGAGCGGATTTGGTATCTTCTTACTGCGCCAGTATTTTATGACCATCCCCAAAGACCTATACGAGGCGGCAGTAATTGATGGCTGCGGGCGGACCCGTTATTTGTGGTCAATTTTGATACCACTTTCCCGCCCCGCCCTGGGTACCCTGGCCGTCTACGCTTTCTTGAACACTTACAACCAGTATTACTGGCCCCTTTTAATAACCGACAGCCCGGAGTGGCGTACTACCCAGGTTGGCATTACGGCTTTCCGGCAAACCGAGTCAGCCGTGTTCAATTTGCAGATGGCAGGCACTTTGATTGTGATGGTGCCTACTTTGCTGCTTTTGATAATCGGCCAGCGCCAGTTAGTGCGAGGTCTCACTTCGGGTGCCCTCAAAGGTTAGTTTCTGCGTTTTGTTAGGTTTGGAGAGTTTTTCTGTCCCGTGTGTCCGGGCAAGCAGGTCGGAGGTTGGGCCTGTTCGCACCGGGTAAAGCTTCACTGTTTGAGCGATTATGTCTCGAAAAGGAGGGCCGGTCCCGCAGGGCGGGGTTGCCGGTTTACTCTTTCAAATACTGAGGAGGATATGATGTCTGAAGAATCAAAAAAGCGGCTGAGTCGCCGCAGGTTTGTGACCCTGACGGGTGGCGCCCTGGTTGCCAGTGGCATTCTCGCGGCTTGCGGGGATAATACTGCGACCACCGCCCCGGCAGCCGCAACTACCGCCGCCGGTAGCGCGACCACGGCAGCAGGTTCGGCCACTACCGCTGCTGCTGGCGCGACCACAGCCGCCGCAACTACCGCCGCCGCGGGTGCTACTACCGCCGCCGCGGGTGCTACTACCGCAGCAGCCCCGGCCCCAACCGCTACACCCTACCCGACCGTGGCCCAGGCCGCCGGTTCGACCAAAATAGTTTTCTGGCACGGGTTCACCGGGTTTAACGCCGGTATCCTGCAACAGATTGTAAACAAGTACAACACCACCCAGCAGAAATATTACGTGCAGACTGTGGCGAACTCCAACTATGACGATACCATCGCCAAGTTCCGCACCGCCCTGGCCGGTGGTGACCTGCCGAACGTGGTCCAGATTTACGATATCGGCACCCAGGCCATGATCGATACCAAGAAAATCATCCCGGTATCGGATTTCATTGCCAAAGACAACCAGCAGGCTATTGTTGACGACATCGAACCGGCAGTTGCCAGCTACTATACCGTCAACAAGGTCCTTTACTCGATGCCTTTGAACAGCTCGACCCCGGTTATGTACTATAACAAGGCAGCTTTCAAAGAAGTCGGTCTTGACCCCGATAAACCGCCTACGACCTTTAGTGCCGTGATGGATGCGGCCAAGAAACTGGTCAAAAAGGATGGTGACAAGATTACCCGTGGTGGTGTCGACTTCAGCCTTTACGGCTGGATCCTGGAACAGGAGCACGCCGAGCAGGGTGCTTTGCTGGCCGAGCCGGATAATGGCCGCAGCGGCACTCGCGCCAACAAACTGGTCTTTAACGGGGAAGCCGGGCAGACTTACCTGAATTTCCTCAAGTCTATCCTCGATAACGGGTTGGGCCGCAGTTGGGGCCGTCATAGCGGCACGACCGCCAATACCACTATCGCTTCTAACTTTGCCACCGGCCAGACCGCGATGACTTTTGAAAGTATCGCAACCCTGCGAAGTTTTATCAGTTCGGCGGCAAGTTCCGGGAAGGGCGTAGACGTGGGGGTGGCCCCGTTGCCCAAACCGGATAACGCGCCGGGTGGGGTTATTATCGGGGGCGCTTCCATCTGGATTACGACCCAGGGTGACGCCAATACTCAGGCCGGGGCCTGGGACTTTGTGAAGTTCACGGCTCAGCCGGAGCAGCAATCGTTCTTCGCCTCCAATACCGGTTACTACCCGACCCGCAAGGCTGCCTACAATCTCCAGGAGATGAAGGACGCCCTGGCGAAGTACCCGCAGTTCCAGGTGGCGATTGACCAGCTGCACAATACCAAGGCCAGCCCGGCTACTGCCGGGGCGGTCTTTGGCAGTTTCTCCGGCTCCCGCCAGAACGTCGAAGCGGCCATGGATAACTTCATGACCGGCAAGGCGTCCTCGGCCAAGGCCGCTCTCGATGATGCCGCTAACAAGGAGAACGACCGCCTGACGGAGTACAACTCGACCGTCAAATAAGTCGCACGCTCTTTAGAATCAAAAAACCAGCCCTTCTTCATTGGCGGGCTGGTTTTTTGATGAGTAAAGCTGGATAAAAGCGAATGGTCAGGCTACTTGCAGAATGTTAGCTAATTTAGGCTGGTCGAACCCGATAATAAAATCCGGCTCGGCATCGTCGTACTGGATTTCAGTTACCGGTACACCCATTTGCCCGGTTTTTGCGACCATGGCTTCCGCTTCCTGGCGGTTCTGGTCCACGTACACCAATTCGTAATTCACCTTGTTTTTATCCAGCCAGTTCTTTTCCATCTTGCAATAAGGGCAAGCATGGGTCGAATACAGTTTAACCAGGGTGGGTTTTAAGTCACCTACTCCCGCCGCTTCCTGGATAAGCTCCTTCAATTGAATTTCGGCCTGGGAGGCCAGGTCGGTTATTGAAGCGTTCTGGGTAAGCGCCTTGATGATAGCAGGTTGGCCTGTTCCGACCAAAACCTTTCCTTCTTTTTCAAAGACACTAATCGAACACGGCAAAAACCCCAGTAGGTCCTGGTTCTCGGCCAGGACTGTTTTCACCCATTCCGGGCGGCAGACCAGGACCATTTTGCCCATCTGGTCCGGCAAATCTATCGAGCCTAGCATTTTCCAGCCCTGGCTTTGCGCTTTCTGAGTGACTTTTTCAACGGTTTCCTGGAGCGAATAATTACTCTTACGGAAATAGGCAATATTCATTTAACACCTCTTAATAACAGCCTGTTAGGCTAAAGTTTGAATAAATAATGTTTTTGTAGCTGGCTTCTCATAGGAAGAATCTTCGCGCCGGGACTCTTTCAGGTGGAAATTAGCGGCCCTGGACCCTACCATTGCGCACATCTTTGCCCCAGAAGGGCTCACCAAACAGGGGCGCAAAAAGACAGAAATCGGCTACTCCGGCCACCAGCGGGACCAATCCAACTGCTGCCAGGAGCCAACCCCAGGAATTGCCTATCCCAAATAGACCCAGCCCGATCAGGATTAACCCGGCGACAATTCGGATAGCCCGACCTACCGAGCTAACCATAAATAATGTGAATGCCATTTTAATAACTCCTTTTTCTATTTTGGAGATTTATATTTTAGGGATTTTTGGAAACATCCCCACCAGGTTTCTCGGTCTTATTTTAAAGACGAGATTTGAAGTAAATTTAGGGAAAGTTTAAAGAAAGTTTGAATTTTTATACCGAACTTTTTTACATTTGTCCTGAAGTTATTATTCGAGAGATTGTGGGCGGGAAGCGAGGTACCCTGGTATAATACGCGGGCAAGCTTTTGGAACTTTGTTCAGAAATTTCCGTAGAATATAGGAGCGAAACGGTTGGCGACTGTGCAAGAAGCAGGTGCTAAAGGCCACCTCTTAATGGTGGTCGGCTCGAAAAACCCGGTCAAAATCGGGGCCGCCCAGGCGGTTATGCAGCGGGTAGTTGCGCAGGAGTTGCTGCCGGGTGTGACCGCCGCCACGGTCCGGGGGGTTGAGGTAGCTTCCGGTGTCAGCGACCAGCCTGTCGGTGACGAAGAAACCCGGCGAGGGGCGCTGGGCCGGGCCCAGGCCGCTTTACAGGCTACTCCCGGTGCGGATTATGGGGTTGGTCTGGAAGGCGGTATTCTCAAGCTGGAAGGCGAAATCTTTACCTGCGCCTGGTGTGTTATAGTCGACCGGCGCGGCAATATTTCGTCGGGAAGCGGCCTGGTGATGCCGCTGCCGCCACCTATCGTGCGCGACCTCGAAGCCGGGTACGAACTGGGGGATGCCACCGACCGTTTATTCGCGGTAAAGAATAGTAAGCACGCGGGCGGGGCGCTTGGTTACCTGAGCAAGGGCTTAAGAAGCCGCCAGGACGCTTACGAAAGTATCTTTACCTATGCTCTTGCCAGGTTTCTTGACCCGGAGCTTTACGAATTAATTTAACAAGAGTGGGTATGAATTTTCTGCTCTAGTTTCAGGAGTTTACGTGAAATGATTATTGCACTTATCGTCTGGATTCTAAACATTCTGGCAATCGCGATTATTATCCGGTCGCTTCTTTCCTGGGTGGACCCGATGGGCCGCAACCCGATAAGCCAGGTTCTCATTCAAGTGACCGAACCGGTCCTCGCCCCTATTCGCAACATGATGGGTGGTGGTATCGGCGGATTTGACCTCTCGCCAATTATAGCTATACTGTTAATCCAGGTGATAGCGCGGGTGTTGGCGGGTAGTGGAGCCGCCTTCTGACCGGGCTAAAAGAAAGTTAGTCCTCTGGAGGGAGCGGTAAAATGGCGATTGTGGCCCAGGTAGGTTACATCCTCTTATTCATCTTGTTTATCCTGATGATGTTGCGGGTAATTTTGTGGATTATCGGCATGTTTATCCCACCGCTCATGGATAACTCGTTTGCGCGCCTGATAACCAGCATGACCGAGCCGGTTATCGCGCCCTACCGGGCCATTTTGCCAGCCGTCAACGGCATCGACTTTTTCTCTTTTATTTTTTCAATCATCATAATCCAGATTATGATGAACTTTCTCAACCATTTAGCCGCTCTATAACTCAATACGCAAAGGACTAGCCTCTCCATGACCCAGAGCCGCCTCTTTGATGACGAAGTGCCGCCTGTTGCCGGGGCGGCTTTTACCGGGCACACCCTGGAAGTCGCGCCCGACGCGCCCCTGGCCGCCCGTATGCGCCCTCAGAACTTCGATGAGTTTATCGGCCAGGAGCATTTGACCGGCCCAGCCGCCGCCCTGCGGCGGGCGGTCGAAAGCGACCGCCTTTCCTCGATAATCCTTTGGGGGCCGCCCGGTGTCGGCAAGACTACCCTGGCTGAAGTTATCGCCGGGCTGACCCGCTCCCATTTTGCCCGGTTGAGCGCGACCTCGGCGGGGGTGGCCGATTTACGTAAAGTCGTCGAGGAGGCCCGCCAGCGTCGCAAAGCTACCGGGGGTCGCCAGCGCACCATCCTCTTTATTGACGAAATCCACCGCTTCAACAAAGCCCAGCAAGACGCCATCCTGCCGATGGTCGAAAACGGCACCGTCACTTTAATCGGCGCGACTACCGAGAACCCTTCCTTCGAGGTGAACGCCGCCTTGTTGTCGCGCAGCCGGGTCTTTGTGATGCGGGCCTTGAGCGATGATGAAATCCGGCTGGTCCTGCGGCGTGCCCTGACCGACCCGGTGCGCGGCCTGGGCAAAGAAAAGATTGAACTAAAGCCGGACGCAGAAGAAGCCCTGGTAAACCTGGCGAACGGTGACGCCCGGTCCTCCCTTAACATCCTCGAATTGACGGTCACGACCGCCGTCCCGCCTACCAACCCCACCGACCCGCTCGTTATTGACGTGGAAGCGATTGAAAACGCGGTCCAGCGTCGCTCCCTCCTTTACGACAAGGGCGGCGAGATGCACTACGACATCATCTCGGCCCTGCACAAGTCGGTGCGCGGTAGCGACCCGGACGCCACCCTTTACTGGGTTGCCCGGATGCTAGAAAGTGGCGAAGACCCACTCTATGTAGCCCGGCGCCTGGTGCGAATGGCGGTCGAAGACATCGGATTGGCCGACCCGCAAGCCCTCCCGGTAGCGATGGCGGCCCAGCAAGCCATGCATTTTCTTGGTATGCCCGAAGGTGCGCTGGCCCTGGCCGAGTGCGCCGTCTACCTGGCGACCGCCCCCAAGAGCAACCGGCTCTATACCGGGTACGGTCAGGCCCAGGCCGATGTCCACCAGACCCGTAACGACCCGGTGCCGCTCCATCTGCGCAACGCCCCGACCCAGCTCATGAAGAATCTCGGCTACGGCAAAGAATACAAGTACGCCCACGACTACGAAGGCGGTTTCGTCTACCAGCAGAACCTGCCCGATGCGCTGGAAGGCCGCCGCTATTACGAGCCGACGGACCGGGGTTACGAGGCTGAACTGGCGGCCAGGTTAGCCGGGTGGCGGACCCAGGCCAATGCTGCCAGGAACGAGGCCGCGCAAAATCCTGGTCCTGCACCTGCCATACCTTTGAGCGCGACCTCAGCCCGGCCTAAGCCTCCCGCAGAACAAGGCAACCCGGCTTCTGTTCCCGCCGCCTCACCAAAACCGGCGCAGGCTTACCCGGCGCAACCGCAAGCCCGGCCCACTCAGGCTGCCGTTAGCCCGGCAAGACCTGTTTCACGACCTTTGCCCCAGGTTGCCGAGCAATCAGAAGATTACGACCCCGATCCGCCGATTTAAGCCCCTAACCTGTAAGACATTATAAGAAATGAAAAGCCGGTCCCTGTACCGAAAATACGGGGACCGGCTTTTTTCTAACTCGATTCGCGACCGGGACCGACCGTTACGGCTGGCCCTGGTTGTCTACAAGATGGACGGGTTGGCCCTGGACCAATAACTGCCAGGTCGTGGTGTCGTTCGCCAGAGGATTATCACTACAATCACTTTTAACACATTTAAGAATATAGTCAATTTGGAAGTAATAACACAGGTTCTCCGGGACACCGTTTGCCTCACAACTGGTTTTATAAGCTGCATAGGTTGGGGCATCGGGTAATTGGAAGCTCAAGAAAGCCCATTGGTCGTTGTAATAGGCTGTAGAGCCCACCCTTAAGTGTTGAACCGTTGCCTGTGATACATTTGAGCTGTAAATACATTGGCTCAAGTTATATGGACATGCCGTCAAAGATGTTGTTAGAGTTATACCCAAAGGTACAGTCCATTGATAAGTGCCGCTGGAGTTGGTAGGACTGGCTGACGTGCCTGTTTTTACCCTTGGTCCATAAGTTGAAGGAGCCAGGATGCTGACATCGAGTTGCCCGCTTACGTCACCAGAGTCAAAGAGTTGTACGATACCTTGCGTTCCCGCGTATTCTGGGGGTATATAAGCCAGGTCAAAAACTACATCTTGTTGAGTAATTCCTTGTCCAGGGAGAATTTTACCATTGGCATAAATAGTCATCGCCGTTAAAGGATAGACCGACGGTACCGGCGTTACTGCTATGGTTTTAACTCCATCGCTAAGAGTATAGGTTATTGTTTTTGGATTTTCATACTCCGCCTTCAGGGAATAACGGTTTGCTGCTGCTCCGCTAAAGGTTTGAATATGGAGCATGTACGACCCGCTCCTGACCGCCGCCGTATTGGCTGTAAGGTCGGGGTTAGCTACCAGAGAACTACCACTCCAGGCTATGTTGGTCAGGTGGAAATAAGGTTCCAACCCAAAGTTCCTGCTAAATCCGGAATTATTAGAACTTATGGAACAGGAAGTACCACTTTTAGTAAAAGTATAACCTGGGAAATCCTGGAAGGCTCTACAGTCTGTAGATGATGGCATATCACCAAGCAAGACTTTAGTGGAGTAATCAACCGAGTCTAATCCAGGATGCCCTTCGACAAAAGCTTTATCAAATTTGCCGTAATTGCCAGACGAATTTGCCCAGAGCTGGCGTTCCTTTAAAGAAAGTGAGGGGTTGGAATCACTTGGCATTTTACTGGGGTCTTGTAACGGATTGCCGCGCCCATTAAACGAGCCGGGTATATTAGGTAACGAGTCGGCAGTATAATTGCTATCAAAATCCCAGTCACAACGCCAGCCGTGAAAACTGTAATAAAGGGTATAGTATCCGGCAATTTTACCGGTTGCAACTGGCCTGGTTACCGTTGGACTTGCGGTTGTCCATGTCGTTGAAGTAATCCAGGCCCGGTTAACCAGGGGATCGCCATACGCCATGTTGAAGGGAATCCGGTTATGGCCCCATAATGGATCAATGCCAAAACCTGATGAAGTTCCTGTAGTGGTATTAAGGTCTACAGCCCCCCGGCGACAGTCCTGGTTAGGGTCAACAACCTGGCTGAAACTACTTGAGGTTGGATCCCAGATATTAGCGTTGTTGGCTTGTGGGTCAGCCTTGCTGATATTGGTCCCGTACGAAAGAGTGCCCGTGACAATCGGGTTGAGATAAATGTCGTAGGTCGGCGTAATGGAAGTCGTCGGGGAAACCACGTCAAAGATTTCCCTGGCAATCGTCCGGTCACCGGTGTTATTGGGGTCGTAATCAACCATCGCGCCATAGCGGGCGGTCGGTGTACCCTTTAATTGATTCCAGCGGAAATCATAATTGGTGCCGCCGCTAGTAGTGGCAGGGCAAACATAGGCGTAACGGTTGTTAGGGTCTCTTAAAGTACCTAATTTTGAAGTAGTAGGAACCGAAGTATAAGCATAATCCGGCCCATAATATTTGGTCGTGGTGGACCCGGTGCCGTATTGGGGCGATTTTTGGGCCTCGTTATTGGTATCAGGAAACTGGGTATTATCCCAGAAAGACTTGGTATCATCAAAAATGAAATAACAGAAACGGTTATAAGTCGAACCACTCTCAATGGGGGTTTGAATATTGCTTTGGCCCCCACGTATGCTCATGTCGGTTATTTCCATCTGCCCTAATTTATAAGGCAGCACATTCTGGTAAATCGAGGGAATAGCCGGGGTTGGTGGTGGACCGTAAAGGGTCAAACGGGTTCGTAAATCGTTATAAGTCAGTTCCAGGTTATTTCTATCTGGGAATCTAACACCCTGGTAATTAGGATCATTAGCGTTGTCATAATTAGCTGATTTATCAGGGCCATACCAGGGCACAGTTAAGTCTACGTTCGTAGCTCGCGGTGCGGTTGGATAGGACGGCGAACTCAAACTTGCCGAGTCACAATAACTTGTATTGGCTAAACTGGTAGTACCAGGTGAACATAAAAGTCTTTTAGTAGACCAGGAATTGTTTGAAGTAACTGTCGTTGGTAAAGTTACCGGGTTGCTATTTGTTACATTTTGGAACCCCCAACCAGAATAAGGCAAAACAGCTCCATAGGAATTACCTCTTGCCTGGTAGTTATCCGCCGTACCGAAAGCTTCACCACCCTGTTCGTTTTCTGCTCCATCGTAAATTGTGATATTCAGGTTGGTATGATTTGCGACATTGGCCTGGGTATCCGTATACGACCAGATTGCCGCTGGATCAACATCAACTATTATTTCCGAACCAAAACTTCTTTGACCGTTAGGGCTGTCAGGGTGAATATCACCATTTATTATAGGGGGGGTAGTGCTGGCATTATAAGCAGGACAATTTGTTCCGGTACCCGCATAAAAAATATTACTTATAAACCAGGTAGAAGGGTCATTGGTATGCAAACAGTTCTCGAGGGAACTTCCTGATTTATCGCCAATACTTAACCCGTTCACACCAGCCGAACCTGTAGAAAATTGGGCACCCCCGTCTCTTATAGGATTATAGGCATCCCCGTTGGTATGCAAAATGTCTTCACCGCCCATATGGGCCCAGAAACCGCCAATACAGGGGGAGGGTGGGTTATCCTGTTCGCAACGCATCAGGACATATTTCTGGTAGGTTGCACCCCGCATATTTAATTGACTAACATCAGTTCCATCGCAGTTAGCCATACTGGCCTGATCACAGCGCATATAATGGTCGTCAAGAACCCCGTTGGAACCGTAATAGTTAAACGAACTACCAAATTTTACCCGGTGGAAATACTCGGCAGTCGAAGTTCGGACTATCGGGTAACTGGGAAAACCTAATATTCCCAGGAAGAAACGGTTCTCCATCTTGGAAAGGGTTACCCGGTAAAGAATTGCCAACCCTGTCGGCACTTCACTATCAAAAGAGTAATACTGGTCGGGTCCGTTCTGGGTGACGGTGGTATAGGACGCCCGGCGGCAGCGCTGGTTATAAGCTGTAGTAGAAGCCTGGCCGGTATCGTAGTAGCAAGCGACTTTAATGCCGTTGGCTTCGGCGGCAAGCTGGGCGCGGGCGTCCCCGACGGCCCGGTTGTCGGGCAGCCAGATAACCCCGGCCAGGGCGGCGGCATCGGCGGCACGTTGCATCCGGGTGGCATCCAGGTAACCCAGGCCCCCGTCAATCGCCAGGCCGACCATCGCTACCATCCCGACCGCTACCAGCGCCACTAACACAAGAGCCTGGCCTTCTTCGCCCCGGCGGATGGCCGAACGGTCCAACTTTTTAAATAGAAGCGGTGTTAAAAAAACTGTGCGCATTGCTACCTCGAACTAAACCTGCCTCAATTGGAGCAGCTTAAACCATTTGAGAAGTGCGGATTAAACCTATAAATACATTTTAATTCTAAATTCAGCCCCTACCTTAGTCAATATACTAAAAAGTCCCAGGTCCCTCATAATAGCGGTCCATATGTACTAGTACTTTTTCCCTATTAGCCCACTTTTCCACGTTGCTGGTCCTATAAAAAGTACCATCTATTTCACGCTAAGACTGCCGGAGCCCGGTAAAAGCGCGTCCAGGTAGCGGCTGCCCTGGATGGTTGAAAGGGTGAACGCGACAGGCTGGCCGTTGACCGTAAGCTGGGCCGGCGCGGGTTGGTCTGCCGGGAGAAGCAGATGCAACTGGACGGATTGGGTCTGCTGCCCGCCCCAGGTCATCTGGATAGTCTTATCCGGGGAGAGTTGCCAGGTGTAGCTGAAATAGGCCTCGCTGGCCCCATAACTCAAGGTTACGGCGGCCCGGGGCCGGTCGGTGATAGCCCAGGTAGGGGCAAGGTGGACCTCCCGGTAGAGCTTGAACTGGTCGACTACCCCGGCCAACCCTTCTACCAGGGCATTGAGCATTTCCGAGGAACCCCACCCATCGGTTGGCAGGGTCGAGGTAGTGCCGATGCCAGGGGTGCCGTCCGGGTGATACCATAGATACGAGCCGCCCGACTGGTCAAGCAATTGCCAGTAGCGGCGCAAAATGTCCACGCCGTAATCTTCAAAGCCATAGGCGAAGGCTCCCCGCGCCAGGGCTCCCCCGACCAGTGGCATTATCCCGCCGTTGACGTACTGGCCGGGATAGCTGAACCCCTGCTGGAAAGGTGGGTCGATGCTGTACCACTCGGCGAAGACTTTGGGGCCGTAAGCAGCCCGCCGCGCCTGGTAGGTCTTTATTAGAGAAATAGCCTGGTCGAGGGTCAGGGTGTCACGCTCGAGGGCGTAGGCGTTGGAGAGACTAAGCTGGGTCTTTTCGTCCACGCCGGTCGGGTCCACCGGGGTAAGATGAACCTGGTGGGTATAAAACTGGCCGTTCCAGGCGTATTTGTTCAGGTTTACCAGCAGTTGGTCGGCCCGGCTATCCCATTTAGCGGCTTCCTGGTCCCGCCCGAAATACCGCTCGATCCGGGCCAGCACCTTTGAGGCGTGGTAGAGGCCGGTATTATCGCCGTGCATGATGCTCCACCGGGTTTTGTTGTCAAAATTACGCCGGATGTTGGTGCCGTCGCTGCCCTGCTCGAAATCCCAGGTGTCAATAGTAAAGGCCCTCTTGACCAGTCCGTGTTCGCTATCCCAGCGTTTTGGGTCGGTGTAGGTATATTCCAGACCTCGTTCCATTGCCGTCAAATTGTCGCGCAGCCAGGCGTCGTCCCCGTTAGCCTGCCAGGCCGTCCAGACCCCCTCGACGAAAAGATATTCACGGTCGGCCTCGACCTCAATCTGACCTTTGTAAACATCCCCGCCGGGGAAGTACTGGAAATAATCGTCGAAGCTGCCGTCAGGATGCTGGGTCGAACGGAAATAATCGAGGGCCGATTTCATGTTCTTCTCAAAGAATTTAAACCCCTTTTCCTGGTAAACGTGGTCGCGCAGCCAGATATAAGGCGTATCCGGCGAGCGATAGCCCAGCACCGGGCTGTTATCCAGGGGCGAGTAGTAGGTGACGGCGTCTTTTTCAAGAAAACCCTTGACGCGAGGATAGAGACCGTCCCAGATAGGGTCGCCGGTAACGATACCATTCTGGGGTGAGGCCAGTTCGAACCAGTCCCAGCGCCCGGCCACGACCTGCCCGTCCCGGTAGAGTTGGGCGCCCTGGGGTCCGGGATTCCCGGCAGGATAGATGGTAAGCGGTGTATTGGCTTCGAGCGGGTAGGTCGCGTAGACCCGGTTTTGTCCGTCAAAAAGTTTGAGTTGACCGCTCGTATCGCTGTTAACCTGGAACGGGGTCAAAGGCTGGACTTTCCCTGCCGGGCCGCTTACGGTGAGTTGGACCGCCTGTTCCTGGCCCGACCAGCGGTCGAACAGGGCCGGGTCGAGATTAGCGGCCCGTTCACGGCCCAACAGGCTCAGCAGCACCGCGTAGGGTGTCCCCGCGTTTTCCGGGTGAAACTCGAACACGGCCCGCTCGAAATACTGGACGGTCAATCTGGTGGCCGGGTCGGTCTGCTCGGCAGTAATCGGGTAGCCAAACTGGGGCAGACCCCCGTTTTTTTGCCAGTAGTCTAGGAAGGCCCCACCTATCCCGAAATTGGTTTCTTTGAAGAAAAGACTATCATCAGAGGCGTGGGCAAGCCCGGCAGTTGCGCCGTTCTGGGGATGGGCGGCGGTTTCAGCGTCGAGTTTTTCTCGCCCTAACAGGCCCAAAAGCACTTCGTAGGGTGTCCCGGCGTTTTCGGGATGGTATTCGAAACGGTTGCGTTCGAAATACTGGACCATGTAGCCGTTTTCATAGAATTGAGGGGTGATGGGAAAGCCAAAGATAGGAAGGCCCCCGTGGGACTGCCAGTATTCGAGAAAAGTCCCCTGGAGATATTGCCCGGTTTCGTTGAAATACATGCTGCCACCGCTGGGGGCGGCCTTTGCGGCTGGCTGGGAAAGGGAAGAAAGGGGGCTGCCGGTCAGGATTAGCAAAATCGCCAGGCTTGCCAGCAGAAATTTAAGAGGACGCACTCTTTGGACCAGGCGCAACCGGGCTATTGACTCTTTCAGACAAGGCTCCTATCTATCCCACTAAGGCGAACCCCTTTGACACCTGACAATATTCTTGCTCTTCTTATACCTTAATTTTTTCTTTCTTTCAACTTGCCCAAGCTGGTCAAACGGCTGAGCCTGCCCCAGGTTGGTGGCATTTGGGGCGGTAGTTGAACCGCCCATATTCAGACAGTTATGCTAGAGCAAGGGTCGGGATTGGGATATTGTTAAGGTTGGTTTTTACTATATTGCAACTAATTTTCAAGCGGCTCGTTCTAAAAGAAGGAATTATTTGAAAATTTAAATATTTGGATGCGGATATTTTTGTGGTCTGTGGGTTCATGTGATTTCCCCCGGAAAGTTGAAAATAGCTGGGAGTGGGTTTATGCGAATTTTAAGGAATAAGGTTGGTTTTACTATCTGGGTACTGGCGATGCTGCTGGGCGGGTTATTTCTTGGCTCATTTACCCCGGCAAAGGCCGCTTCCCCTGCTCCTTTCCAATTAACAACTGATGAGTCTCCTCACTGGTTTCCACGGACCGATGGCAAAACCGTAGTTTGGACCGATGTTCGGAACGGTGACCCTTATAAAAGTAAAATTTACGCCCTGACTATCGCTGACTGGAAAGAATTTCTCGTAGCTGATAATTCATTCGAACAGAAAATGCCCGACATTGACGACAATATTGTGGTCTGGGAGCAAGGACCTACCTGTGATATTAATGACTATGGACCGATCGGTCCCTATACCAGTGGGTCAATCGGGTGCCACCGCGACATCTATGGCAAGAACCTGGTGACCGGCCAGGAATTTGAAATAGCCGCCTCAAACGGGCAAACCGATGAAACCGACCCGGCTATTTCGGGCCGCTGGGTAGTCTGGGTTTCGCGAGACGTTTCAGGCGCTTTATGGCTCAAAGGTCGCGATATTTCGACAATGGCCCCGGTGGTCACGCTTACCGCCTTGAAAGATGAAGCCTATAAGCGCCCGGCTATTTATGGTGACCGGGTAATCTGGAGTGAATTGACCAACCATGTCAATCTTGATGCGGACTGGCGGTTAGAAACTTTACAAATCGGGCCAAATGCCGTTACTACGCTTGATACCGGGCACGGTGATAACTTTATTTTGTCTTTCGATATTCATGGCGACCTGGTGACTTATGCTTCTTTGAGCGATGTTGGATGGGTATTAAAGATATTAAACCTGCACACAAGTAACCGCCAGGTCATTGTGGGTGCTAAAGATACTCCTTCCTACCCTTACGAACCTACTACCGATGGCCGTTATGTGATTTTTGAAGACTTCTTACATTTTTACGCGCATGTCGGAACTATTAACCTGCGGGCTTACGACACTCAGACCGGCAGTTATTTTGCTATCCAGGATGATGCTGGTGCTCATGCCTATGCTTCTTTGCGAAATGGCTACCTGGTTTGGAACAACCTGGTAGGTGCTAATACCTCTGTTTTTGGCGCACCCTTGGAAGGATTTTTGCCGACCGCACCTCAGCCTCAACCAACCAATTCACCTGACCACTACTTCTTCCCGGAAACGGGGCATACCCTGGCGAACGGTTTTAAAAACTTCTGGGATAAAAACGGGGGTCTGGCGGTCTTTGGCTATTCCCAGACCGAGGAGTTTGGTGAACTTAACCCCGACACCGGCAAAATCTACACGGCCCAGTATTTCGAGCGGCAGCGTTACGAGTATCACCCGGAAAACGCCGGGACACCCTATGAAGTGCTCCTGGGCCGCCTGGGTGTGACCGATGCCATCCGGCGCAACCTCTTAAGCACGCCCGACTTCCAACCTGCAACAAGTTCCGGGGCCGCGAATTGCTTCTACTTTCCCGAAACTCAGCACCAGGCCTGCGGGGATTTTCTGGAGTACTGGCGTTCGCACGGTCTTGACCTGGGCGAGGCGGGCAATTCCTATCGCGAATCTTTAGCCCTCTTTGGCTATCCGATTTCCGAAGCTTATACCGATCCCCAGACCGGCTTTCTAACCCAGTATTTCGAGCGGGCCCGGTTAGAGTATCACCCCGAAAATAAAGGGATCCTATATGCGGTCTTGCTCGGCCTGCTGGGCGACCTGGAATTGCAGGACCGGGGTTGGGTTGCTGGCACATAAGTTGCCCTATAAATCCTCGAAAGAGGTTATTGGTGACGGCGCCCGGTCTGGCCGGGAACCCGCTTAGAGAGGATGGTTGTTGAAATGGAAAAGAATACCGACGACGAAAACCTGTTTAAAAAAGTCTATACCAAAGAGAATGTTTCCGAAACCCTGGCCGAAAAGAACGACTGGGTAAAAACCCCTGTCGACGATAAGGTTGAGGGTGTGCCGCCTTCTGATTCGGCTATAAAAAAAGCTCAGGCCGGTAAACAGACTGTTATCCCTGACCAGAATGGCCGAAACAGTCACCTGGACGACGCCGAGAAACTTGAGTACCAGGCCGTCCATAACGAAACCCCCACGCCTGACTATCACGATGAAATTTACCGTGAAAAACCGGTAGAGGGTCGGGTAGCCAATAACTGATACCCAGGCACTCGACCGGGCGGCCTTTGCCTTTTCTTGAAAAGCCGCCCGGTTTTTTCTGCCGGAACCAAAACCCTGAAGGTTTAATGAAAAGGAGAATATCTCGTGAGTAAGATACGAATATCAAAAGATGAGGCGCACAGCCAGCTTAATGAAAACACGAATACTTCCGACGATTTCGACCGCGATTTGCACCCCAACGCTTAGCCTGAAGATATAACCACGTTGGATGAGACCAATTTCCGGGAAACCGCCTTCAACAACAAAGAAATTGGCCGGGCCAACCCGCAACTGTCCAAGGACGAGCTAAAACGGTTGATTATTTTACCGGAAGGCACCGCCCTTGAACAGGGCGCAACCTATTTCGACCTCAAAAACCGGGAGCGGGGCGAGTTTACGGCAGCCCACGGCAATAGCGCCGGGGCCGAAAACTGGTACGTTGCCAAGAGCCAGGTGGATTATCCTCTCTGGAACCGCTTAACCGGCGTTGATAATCCGGACCGGCTAGACCAGCCGACCGGCGAAGCTTTGCAGTAACCTTTTCGGCAGACCTGGCGCCTATACCCGGTGCCGGCCTAAACGCTGGCTATGAAAATGCCGCTCGGTTTGCTGATACGGAAGAAACCGTGGGCCTCAATCTCCCGGTTGATGGCCCCGGTCAACTCCGCTGTCTGTTGCTCGGTCGGTTTGGAAGTTGAGGCGGCGTAAGCCACAGCGGCTTCCGCTTCGGTAACGCGAAGCTCATCCTCGTACAGGCGCAACTCCACCTTTGAGAAGAAAGCCCCAAGCTGTTCAGCCCCGTTTTCCAGGTTAAAATCCAGTGTCCCGGCCATCAGACTGACAATCCCGAATTGGCTCATCAAGTCCCTCAGTTCGCGCATGTTACCGCGCCCGATAGTCGAAGCATACAACCGGCCTCCCGGTTTCAAGACCCGGCGGATTTCCGAAAAAGCGCGCGGTTTATCCGGCACGTGATAGAGCATATGGTTGGCAATCACTGCGTCAAAACTGCCGTCCGCGAAGGGCAGGGCCTGGGCGTCGGCCTGCCGGAAGGTAAAGGGCCGGTATTTCAAATGCTGGCGGGCGGTATTGAGCATACCTTCTGAGAAGTCGGTCAGGGTTATATCCCAACCGGGTGGCACTCTTTTCCAGTTGCTGAGCCACAGCCAGCCCGGACCGCAGCCCAGTTCGAGCAGACTGGCCTCGGCGGGAAGCTCGAAGCAGTCAAAGACCCAGTTATGCCAGCCGTAGGGGTTGACCGCAAAACGGCGATGCAAATCCACGCGGGCGTCAAACTTTGAAGAGTCTTTATACTGGTCTTTTACAAGTATTGATTTTTCGGTTTCGCTCATATACGTTTCCTGGGTAAACTATAAAGTTGTTATCCGGCTAATAAACCACCCTACGAACGGGGTGGACGGGGCTTAAACTCACTCACCAAATAAGTATAGCTCAACAATCCCCACAGGGCGCTTTTTACCGCGCTTTTAAGAAAAATCGCGATGGTTAGTAACCCGGTAAATTATACTATCCGATACAAAAAGAGTAGTTTAGACATTTTAACTACTCTCTAAATTCATTAAAGGGAAAGCCGGTTAAAACCAGGGTAAAAGAGGAGAGAATTTTTTCTTTGCAGCCTTTTAAAACTAAAAGGACGAAGCTCTAAAGCCTCGTCCCAATTTCTGGTTATTTGCGTTTCCGCGAGTGATTATACACCCAGGGAAGCTTCGAACTTAACCGCGTCTTCGATCCATTCAATGCCCTTGGAAACAATGTTGTCCAGGACGGATTTCAGGTTTTCGAACTCAGGTACGATTTTGCTCTCAAAGGAGCTGCGGGTCTTGTCAGCCGACTCACCAATCCAGAAGCTGGAGGTCTGGCGATAGATGTCGCGCATATCGTTGCTCTTGTTGGCGACCTGGGTGTTCTTCTGCTGGTGCTGGTCGAACGAGCTGCGCATCTGCGAAGGCTCGATCTGGGCGCGGTCGGCCACGTTGATTTTGATGCTGATTTCGACGAAAGGCGGGGAGCTATAGTCGCTCTTGGCACCTTCGGGGGCGAATTTCTGCACCAACTGGTTGACCACGTCACGGCAGGCGCTGTTGAAAGCGTTGTTAGCGGCTACGACCGCATTGCCAACCTGGTTGATAGCCTGCTCGGCCAACTTGATCAATTCGCCGAAGCCGATGGCGAAGGTCAGAACGGACACGGCTTCCAGGATTTCGGTGACTTCCTGGATGAGTTTGAGAAGGTCCTGGGTCGCTTTTTCCATATCCTGCAAGGTCTGGAACATCTGTTTAGGTTCGAGAATAATGCTACCGCCAGCCATTTCTTTATTTCCTTTCTTTCCAGGGCGCTCGCCCGGAGTTACATTTACAAGCCTTAATAATTTGTAATTTTGACGTTGGCGCCGGTTCCCAACTTTTTTAACCGGCTGCTTTTGTTTACATTTGCATTGTAAAGCCACAAGCTGGAAGTGAGAAGGGACAAAACTTGCCCATAACTAGGACATTTGGAGCGGTTAAATCGTAGAAAGTAGGACAAAAGTCTTGTCCTAGTTGGGCCATCAGTCCACAAAGGGTGGTCCGGCTCCCAAAAATTGCCGGAGAATATAAATTGGGACAAAACCAGGAGCGGCTTGTTGGGGCCGGACCGGTCGGAGTGATTAGTTAACCTTGAATAGTTCACGTGACTTTAATTAGTTATACATGAACTATTCCATATAGTCAGCGAGTAAATTAAAATTTTTGCTAGTGACGGTACTATCTTTATACTGCATACAGATTTCTCCTGTTCCCCAAATTTATAGCAAAATGGCTGATAATAAACGCAAGGGAAGGCTGTATGATGGTCGGGAAGAATTTGCGTGAGCCACCATGGAACAACCGGGCTATAGGAGATTCAAGACAAGAGGATTGCGGAAATGGAAAATTGCGAAACTGAAATCTCGGACAGCCACCAGGCTGAAATAATTGAAAGGTGCTGCCCGGTCCTTGAATTGCGCCAGTATACCCTGTACCCTGGCCGGCGCGACGTTTTGATTGAGCTTTTTGAGCGCGAATTTCTTGAAAGCCAGGAAGCGGTTGGTATCAAGGTCGTGGGAACTTTTCGCCGGTTGGATGCTCCTGACCAGTTTGTGTGGTTGCGGGGTTTCCCCGATATGGTCAGTCGCGCCCAATCTTTACAATCCTTTTATGGCGGCGACACCTGGAAAGCTCACTGCGACGCCGCTAATGCCACCATGATTGACTCGGATAATGTTTTGCTATTACGCCCGGTCGGACCGGGCAGTGGTTTCAACCTGGCGGGTCTGTCCCGTAACCCGGTGGGAGGGCCGCTTCCCGGCGGCCTGGTGGTAGCGAACATTTATTATTTTGCCGGGTCTGTCCCAGGGGCTTTCCCCGGTTTTTTCGAACGTGAGATGAAGCCTGTGCTGGCGGAGAGCGGAGTTACCCCGCTGGGCGAGTTTGTGACCGAGGCCAGTCCCAACACCTTTCCGGCCCTGCCCGTCCGCGAAGGGGAGAACGTTTTTGTGTGGTTCGAAGGTTTTCCAGGTTTAGCCGCTTACAACCAACACCTGGCAAATCTAGAAGCTAATGCAAGCTGGAAAGGACACCTGGCCGGTAGGCTTACCAAATTTCTAGCTAAAGAACCGGAGGTCTTGAAACTGGTCCCTACCGCACGTTCTCTATTGAAATAATCTTTTTCTATTTACAATAAAAGGCCGGTCTATAAAACACCAATCCCTTAAAAGAATTGGGGCAATTTGCCGTTTTTGGTCGAGCCTTTTTCGTGGCTAAATATCGCTTTGCCAGGCCGTTTTGGTTAAAATGCCCAGGGATTTCCGGCTAGGCAAACTGCCTAAAATTCTCTGCACAAACTTAGTCAAAAGGTCCAAATGGTTATTGACAGACCTGGCTATTACACATATAATTCTCACAAGCTAAGAAAGTTTACAAATCAATGTGGCCGGTAAATTTCTAGCTCTTCCGAAGGGTTCTCCACCCTTTTTATAAAATCACAAAACAGCACAAAGCTCGTCTATAGCAATCTCTAAGGACAGTCTCCCCTGACCTGGCGGCGGTTTAGCCTTAGAAGACAGCACCAATTAAATATTTTTTGCATAGCCGCAAATCCCCCGACCTCAAAGAAGATGTCATCCCAGGATTTTTAAAAGCGCCGTAGTCTGCCGGTTTTAAGAGGTTGCCCGTAATTTTTCGGGTTAATTTCACTGAAGCCAGGCTACAGGCTTGTATTCGCATACCCTTTTTCCGAAGGTGTTACTACCATATATGAGTAACAATTTGGGACACAAACTGCTTCCGCCTGGATTACAAATGGCACAAGCTGTTGATGGGAGAGGATGAGGATTAATGAAACAGTCTATTAGTGGAGAAGATAACCTAAAGCGGGGTGCAAAATTACCCCTGGTCACCCGCGCAAACTTCAAGAGTGACGAAGAAACCAGCCGAAACTGGTTCGCCGGTATCGAGGAAACGCCGGTCGAACTGGTCAGCGAGTGGGCGAATGAGGACGCTTCGCCCTTCACCCCTTTTGGCAACGAACACGACGCCTGCGCCCTGATAAGCGTGGTCAACCGCACCGGCATACCGACCCGCAACAATATTACCCGCACCCTCGAAGGGCTGGTCAAAATGAGCCACCGGGCCGGGATGGTCAACGGTGAAGGCGACGGCTGTGGCGTGATGGTGGACATCCCCCGCGCCCTCTGGCAGAGTAAACTGGCCGCTACCGGTAAAGACGGTGGGCTGGCCTGGCGCTCCGATTTCTGGCTGGGACATGTCCTGGTTAAACGGGGTGTCCCTGCCGCCGAGATGATGGAAAAGTTTGCCGCCGAGTTCGAACAGCAGGGTTTCAAGGTTCTTTACAGCCAGCGCGGCGAGACTGTCACCGCCGTCCTGGGGCCGCAGGGCCAGGCCGAAGAACCGACCTTCTGGCAGATTGCCGGGGTGACACGGTTGGGCCAGGAAACCGTCGAACCGAACCGGGTCCTGCTGCAACTGCACCTGGGTCTGGAAGCGGCCTATCCGTTGCAGTTCGCCTCGCTTTCCTTCTTTACCGCCATTTACAAACTGCGCGGCTCGCCGGAT
This sequence comes from Chloroflexi bacterium 54-19, assembly GCA_001898225.1. GTDB lineage: Bacteria > Chloroflexota > Chloroflexia > Chloroheliales > Chloroheliaceae > 54-19. Next base: position 102,466 of record MKTJ01000028.1, on the reverse strand, counting down.
ATTCTCGACCGTTATTACCCTGAGTTGAATAATCCTTTGCTGACCTCGGCGGCGACGCTCGGTCACAGCCGCTACTGCACCAACACCGTTTCGAGCTTCTTCCGGGTCCAGCCTTTCCCGGTGCTGGGGCACAACGGCGAAATCAACACCGTGGCCCGGCTGCAACAGGAGGCCCGCATGCTGGGGGTCCATTTGGCCGACGAAAGCAGCGACTCGCAAGACCTGAGCCGCCTTATCGAAACCCTGACCCACGAATACGGCTATGGTCTCCTGGAAGCGATGGAAATCGCCTTCCCGCCGATTGTAAACGAAATCAAACAGCTCGAACCCGACCTTCAAAACCTGTACGTCTTCCTGCGCCAGGCTTTTGGGCCGTTTGCCCAGGGTCCGGCGGGCATTATCTCCCGGCAGGATAACGAATGTGTCTTCGCGGTAGACGCCCTTGGTCTGCGTCCGCTCTGGGCAGGTCAATTGGAAGATGCCTACTTCTTTAGCAGCGAGAAAGGGGTCTTCGCAGTCGAGGACATGGTAGCCGACCCGCGTTCGCTGGCCCCCGGCGAGAAGGTCTATGTCCGGCTTTCCGGCAGCGAAAAAGAAAACGAGGTCTGGAACTACGCCCGCATCCAGCAGGAAGCCCTCAAACGGTTGAGCGAACGGCTGGTTATTCCGAAAGATACCGCCCAGCTTATCCAGTTCAGCCAGCCCCCGGCGGTTTTGCCCGGCGACGACACGGCCCTGCAAATCCTGCCCGAATTCCATATCAACCACCCCGACGAAACCCGCACCGAGGTTATGCTGGCGGCCCTTGGTTGGAGCGGCGACGATTTGCACTATATCGAATTTCTGGCCGATATGGCGGCGGAATCCATCGGGTCGCTCGGCTACGATGGCCCGCTGGCAGCCCTAAACAAAGAGCGGCGCAACCTGGCCGACTTCTTCAAGGAAAACGTAGCGGTCGTGACTAACCCGGCGATTGACCGCGAACGTGAAATCGAGCATTTCTCGACTCGCGTGGTCCTGGGGGCGCGGCCTTCCCTGACCGGACAGGCCAATGGACGCATCGCTAACGGCAGCGCCAGCCGTTTCAAGCCCCGGCCCAGCCGTATGGTCGAACTTAGCAGCCCGATTCTGCTCGGCGGACACGCCGGACAGGCCCCGCTCCTTTCGCCCGACCGCTACTGGGAAGCGGCCCGCCGCACCGAAACCTATTTGCTGGAAGAACTGGTTGAGTTCGTGACCCAGAACGGTTTCCGGCCTGAAGCGGTCTGCGTGATAAGCTGCGGTTTCCAACCCGGTGAAGAACCGCTTGAAGCTCTCAACCGGATGGGCCAGGAAGCTATCGGCGCGGTTGAAGCGGGCGCTAAAATTATCCTGGTTGACGATACAGCAGCCCTGAGCGGCGAACTTTTGTGGCTCGACCCCCACCTGGCAATCGCTCACCTGGATGAAGCCCTTCGCGGACACGAAATTACCTGGCGCTCCGGCGAAACCTATCGCAACTTGCGGCGGGAAGCCAGCCTGGTGTTGCGCAGCGGGGCGATTCGTAACCTCCACGACATGATTATTGCCTTCGGGGTGGGCGCGGACGCTGTCAACCCCTACCTGATGATTGAAGCCGCCGTTACCAAGGCCCGCGTCGAGAACGAGGGTGCAGCCCGCGACCACCAGGTCCAGAAACGGGTTGAAAACCTGGTGGAAGGCCTGAAAAAGGGGCTTGAAAAAGTCATCAGCACGATGGGTATTCACGAGTTGCGCGGCTACGGGCGGCTTTTTGCCTCAATTGGCCTTTCGCCCGAAATCGCCCGCATCTTCCAGACCCGCAACTATGCCGGGTCGAGCCAGGGCGGTTTTGGCTGGGAAAACCTGAAAGCCGACGCCGAAGCGCGCCGGAAAGTCTTGCAGGGCGAGGTTGACCCGAAAATGGCCCGCGACTTCCATCTCTACCCGAAAATCTGGAAGACAGCCGGGCAGGTTGCCAGCGGCCAGGCGCCCTTTGAGAAATACGAGCAACAGGTGCTGGGCCTGGAAGCGGAAGACCCGATTGCCCTGCGCCACGTCCTCGATGTGAAATACCCGGTCGAGGAAAGCGGCATCAGCCCGGAAGAAGTCGATATTTCCATCGAGCGGCACAGCCTCCCTTTTGCAATCAGTTCGATGTCGTTCGGGTCGCAGGGTGAGACGGCTTATAAAGCCTACGCCGAGGCCGGGGCGCTCCTGAATATGGTCGCGCTTAACGGCGAGGGTGGCGAAATCAAGTCAATCCTGGGCAAATATTACAATACGCGGGGTGTCCAGATTGCCAGCGGGCGGTTCGGGGTCAATATCGAACTGCTCAATTCGGCCCACCTGCTCGAAATCAAGGTCGGCCAGGGTGCGAAACCGGGCGAAGGCGGTCACCTGCCGGGTTCGAAAGTGTCGGTCAAGGTCGCGGCGGCCCGTAATGCTTTCCCCGGCGTGGACCTGATTTCGCCCTCGAATAACCACGACATTTATTCAATCGAAGACCTGGCCCAGTTCATTTCCGAGCTAAAAACGGCTAACCCGGACGCCCGTGTGGCCGTGAAAGTGCCGGTCGTCTCCGGTATCGGCACGATTGCCATCGGTATCGCCAAGGCCGGGGCCGATATTATCACTCTCTCCGGTTTTGACGGCGGCACCGGGGCGGCCCGGACCCACGCCCTCAAATACGTGGGTCTACCCTGCGAAATCGGCGTCTACGAAACGCACCGGGCGTTAGTCGGGAGCGGGTTGCGCCAGCAGGTCGAACTCTGGGCGGACGGTGGCCTCAAGACCGCGACCGATGCCCTCAAACTGATTTGCCTGGGCGCGAACCGGGTCGGCTTTGCCACGCTGGCGATGGTCGCGATTGGCTGTACGATTTGCCGGGCCTGTCAGAAGGACACCTGTCACGTCGGCATTGCTACCCAGATTGAGAGCGAACACGAAGCCAAAGAGCGCGGCCTGAAACGGTTCATCCCGCAGGAAGACAACCGGGCGGTCCGCCAGTTGGTCCACCTGTTCAGCGAAATGGGCGAACAACTCAAGGCGCACGTGGCCCGGCTCGGTTTCCGCCGCCTGCAAGACCTGGTAGGCCGGACAGATTTGCTGGTCCAGGTGCGCAACCTTGAACAACTCGACTGGACCGACATGCTGACCGCGCCGATCGAATGGCTCGAACAGCAGCGCGAACTGGCCGTCGAACACAACCGCCAGCCTCAAATCGTCTTCCCCCTGGCGGCAACCCCGGTGGCGATTTCGGTCGGGGAAACCTCCCGCCGCATAACCGAGCAAGTCCGGCCCCTGGCGGTCAGCCAGGCCCTGGCCGGGACAGCCGCGAATAATGCCGGGGTTGCCCTGGCCGGTAACGGCGGATCGGGGAATGGGCGTGAAATCCGCTACATCGGCGAACATCTCGGCTCGGTGGACCGGGCCGTAGGGACACACCTGGCCGGGGCGCTTTTGCGGGACGGTTACGGGGCGGGGCCATCCTTTGCCCGGAATATCGCGGCGCGGGGGCTGCTAAATTTGCAGGGTGTGGCCGAGTCCGAGGAACCTGTGCGCGGCTCTGAAACCATCAACCTGCATCTCAATAGCGGCTCAATTCCCGGCAACGGTCTGGCCGCCTTCAACAACCGCGAGGTCAAAATCGTGGTCGAAGGCGGGGCCCAGGACGGTGTCGGTAAGGGGTCTTTGGGCGGAGAAGTGGTCATCCTCAAAGGCAAGAACCGCTGGGGCGACCGCGTAGACGGCTCGGTCGGCAAGAGTTTTGCTTACGGGGCCCAGCGCGGCCTGTTCATCATCCAGGGGAACGCCGATAGCCGCTTTGGTATCCGGCTTTCCGGGGCCGACATTGTTATCGGAAGTGAAATCACCGAGCCGGTGGACGACAGCCTGGGTTATATCGGGGCCCGCTCCAACCTGAAAGGCTTCGCTTTCGAATATATGACCAATGGTCGGGCCCTGGTGCTGGGCGACCCCGGTCCCTGGATTTGCTCCGGTATGACCGGCGGGGTGGTTTACCTGCGGTTACAGCCGGAGATGGGCCTCGACCTGGCCGCTCTCAAACGGCGTTTGGCGAAAGGTGCGAAGGTCGGGATGAGCCGTCTCAACGAAGCCGATAAGGCCAATGTCCGGGAACTGCTCGGCTACTATTTCAAGGAATTGGAAGAAAGCGGCCAGTCGGACGAGGTGGGCCGTCTTAAAACGCTACAGGCCGCCCCTGAATCGCACTTTGTCAAAGTCCAGCCGGTCAGCCAGCAGGTTGACCCGTCAGTTTCGACCGAGTGATGTTGTTTGTCCCCAGCCTTGCAAGGGTCAGGGGCAAATTATCTCTTTTTCCTCGAAGGGAATGGGGATAAAAAAGAAGTAATAAAAATTGGCCCAACCGGGCCAATTTTTTTCCTGCTAATTAAGAAATCCAGCCTTTGGCGCGGGCGACCTGCTGGCCGAGTAGACCAAGCTCGAATTCGGAAGGCGTCCCGGCGTTTTCGGGGTGCCACTCGAAGCGGTTGCGCTCGAAATACTGGACCGTATAGGTCTTGCCATCGGAAGGATTGACCTCCTGGAATTCCTCGGTTATTGGGAAGCCGAACTGGGCCAGCCCGCCGTTATTTTCCCAGAAAGTCTTGAAGCCGCCCCGCAAACTGTGGCCGGTCTCCTTGAAATAATCTTCCCCGGCGGTGCTGTTAAATGGCGCGATAGGTTGGAAAGCCGTCTCGCCGTTGTCGCGCCGCCCGTTGGTTACGGTATTCCCCAGCAGGCCGAGTAGCACCACGCTATCGCCCTGGTTTTCAGGGTGATGCTCGAAGCGGGCCCGTTCGAAATACTGGACCGTATAGCCGTTTTCCAAAAATTCTTCCGAAATCGGGAAACCGTAGATGGCGAGGCCGCCTTTACGCTCCCAGTAATCCTTAAAGATATTCGAGAGGTTGTGGCCGGTTTCAGGGAAGAATGTGTTATCTGTGGTGTCGGTGCGCGGTTCGGCCCGGTTAAAAGCGACCCGGTTGAGTGGAGCCTTGACGTTGTAAAGCTCGCCCGGCTGGGTCTGCAAAATCACCTCACCATTTTCGAGCCTGTTAAAGGCGGCCTGGCCCCCGCTGGCCGTGGTAACAACAATATCCGCGCCCTGTTTCCACCCTGCGAACAGACTGGGCATATCGAGCGTTACATTTCCCGCCGCCGTGGTGCTGACCCAGACCTCGCCGTCATTGTCGTCCGACCACCAGACCGACCAGGGCGCGACCGCTGATTGCTGCAACTGGAAGCGCTGGTCGTTAAAGTCGGAGCCGTTGCCGAGCCGGGCGTTGTTGGAGGACCACATATAGCTGATGGTGACCCCGTCAAAGGTTTCGAGACGCTGGAAGTCCCCGCCGACCTGGGGATTGGCCGCGACCATATGCAGGACGGCCCGGCCAGAGAAGTACGCCGGTTTAGGCTGGCCGTTGTTGTCAAACAGGCCGAAATTGTTCTCATAAGGGTTCGCGCCACCCACGAAGTTGTTCAGCATCCATTTAAAACCCCCGGCGTAGTTGCGCCCGTACAAAAAGAGCCAGACGGACGCCTCGTAGGAAGCGGTCTTTAGCATGGGGATGTCGTTCTTGCCGTCGTTGTTACTGTAGCCGAATTCTTCCATAACCACCGGCTTACCCACAAAGAATGACTTAAGATAGTTAATCATCGAAAGCGTTCCGGCCAGCCCTTCCGCCGCATCGCCGGGGAAGCGGTGAAACGAGATAAAGCCGAGGGAGTTATTGGCGGGCAGGCGGGCCATTTCAGGGCGGTTCCAGCCGATAGTGGTCAGGCGACCGGGGTCGGCCAGGAAAATTGCTTGCTGGCGCACGTCAATATAGCGCTGGATGGTCGCGTTGAGCGCCCCCATAAAAGGGTTCCACTTGGTCGACTCGTAGCTGCTGAAGTAATCCATGTCGGTCTGGCGGTCGGCGCTGTGATTGACCACCCAGGTATAGACATCGTTCTGGAACTGGTCGTACAGCTTAAGCATGTTGACATAAATGTAAGCCTGGCGGGCGTTCAGGTGGCTCGGTATCTTATCCGCCCCATCCCCTTTGCGATAGGCGTCCACGGCGGATTGGCTCATCTTTTCCCCGTAAAACCGGATTAAGTCATCGGTCTGGAGTGGGGCCGGGCCGCCCGGATAAATCGAGTAAAGGAGTTCCGGCAATTGCAGTTCGTTGCGCAGGTCATAACCGAGAATGACCGGTGAGCCGGCGAAATGCTGGGCTACCAGCCGGTCTACCTGGGCCAGCTTGGTCAGGTCCGGTTCATAGTAATCGGCAAAGGTTATGAGGAGACGCAGGCCGTTTTTCTGGGCCAGTGCGGCCACGGTATCGAGTTTATCCCACCGGTTGGCCAGGAGGTCGTCTCGCAGGCTATCCTGGATAAAGATACGGACGGAATTGTAACCCCCGGCGGCGGCCTGGGCCATGTTCTGGCCGATTAGATTGGGGTCGAACTTGTCGTTCTGCCACATCGTCCAGGCCCGGTCGGTCGGCCCTTCGTAGTTTATCCCGGCCACGAAGTAGCGCACCCCGTTGCCATCCACCAGTTGGTCGCCCCTGGCCTGGATTTTCCCGACCGCTGCCGGGCCAACCCCCATCAGGTGTTCGACCTCGCCATATTTTTCGTTGGAAAGGGTAGATGCGACACCGGAAGTTGGCGGGTTCAGGGCCAGGTTGGGCCTGGCTGCGCCATTACTAAAACGCTGGCTTTCGGCCAGGCTGGTAGGTGCGGGAGGCGGCAGTAAATTGACCGGGACAGGCTCGGCGGCGCGAACCGACTGGCCCAGTTGGGGACCGAAGAAAGAAAATAATAGTAAGTAGGTAAATAAAATAATGGCGACTCTAAAAGGCCGGGTACGGGAGCGGTACGCAGTCATACTTGGAAATTCCTTCAAGAACGGGTGTAACTAGGCAATATTGTTATTCTTTGACAAACCAAAACCATGGACAGGTAAAATTAACCCCTTAGAAAACAATGTCCCTCGCCCAATATTGGATTAGAAAGGTAAAAATATTAATTTAGCTATGAGTAAATTAAGTAGCTTACTTTTTAGTTTAACATAACAACTTTGCAAAGACAATCGCCTGAAATTAATTCTTGCTTAATCGAGCAGTTCATAGATTACAGGTTCGCGGCTGACGATAAAGTTGAAGACCCCGTTGACCATGAACTGCTGGAAATGGGGAGAAGCCCGGTGGGCGTCGAGCGCGGCCTGGCTGGTATACTGCTCGTAGAAAAAGAACCGGCCCGCTTCGCTGGGCGAACGGTGGACCAGGTACAGCAGGTTCCCCGGTTCGGCCCTGGTCGGTTCGACCATTTGCCGCAATAAAGCTGCCACTTCTTCTTCGTGACCTTCCTGAATCCGGTAAGTTACCGCCAGACAGAGCATATTTTCTCCTTATCAGCTTGCGTTAAGCGTGCGATTGACTTATCATTAAACAGTATAAACATTTAGTGGCAATCTCTCTATAGTACCACTTTCCCGGTGTAAATAACCCGGAGTCCTTCTGCCACCACTCCATACCCGGTTATACGTTTGCCCGGTGAAATATCTGGAATAATAAGTTAGTCAAGTAAATTATGGTTTATTGTATCAACTGCGGCAAACAAAATAAATCCGAATTCGATTTCTGTTATAACTGCGGGGCCAAACTGGTTAAAACGGATGAAACGGCTGTGCCTGGTCCGCCCTTGTCGAACGACCAGGGCACCGGGGCCGAGACCGAAAAGAGCCCGCCCCCGGTGGGGGCTAACCCGGTTCCCCCTTCATCACCACCGTCCGGCCCTTACGTGGTCCCCCCATCAACCTATACCGGCACTTCCACTGGCAACCCGGACTATCGCCCACCGTTTCCCTATGGCTACCCGCCCATTCCCCGCCGTACCGAGACGCAGCGGTTTCCGGTGGCCTCTAACGGCAAGCCTTATGTGGTCATTGACCATCCCGAATCTTTTTACGGTTACAAAAACGATGACGGCAAACAGGTTTACGCGGCTTATGCGACTATCCAGGCCCGTATAATGGCGGCGTTGTTCGATACCTGCATCCTTTTTTTACCCTTGCAGACCATCGCGACCTTTATCACGGTCAATTTCAGCCAGGAGGCCCGGCGTCTTCTCGAAAGCATGACTACCTCACCGGACCAATCGCAGCTTGAGGATATAAGCGCGCTTGTACCGGGCTGGGCTATCCTGGCCATCTATTCGGTCACGCTAGCTTATAGCGTCCTGTGTACCTGGAAATGGGGCCAGACGCTCGGAAAAAGGGTCCTACGTATCAAGATTATCGGCAAGGACGGCAAGCCGCCCACCTTCCAGGCCGCCCTGACCCGCAACCTTTTCGGCTACGCCTACGGTCTCGGCAGCGTGGCGTTTGGCCTGGCCGGGTTTGGGAGTGTCCTCGGTTTTTGTCTGCAACTGATGGTCATCGCGGGTTTTACCGCCGCCTTTTTCAACCGGCAGCGGCGCGGCTGGCACGACCGCCTGGCCGAGACTTATGTGGTCGGTAAACTTGAACTGGTCCAGGGAGAGAATTATTGATTTATTGCGTGCATTGTGGGGCCGCCAATCCCCAGGAAGCGCGTTTTTGTTACCGTTGCGGACAGGCGATGCTGCCGACCCCCGCCGCCCTTTCCGAGTCCTCTCCGCCTCCCTCTTCTGTCGCCCAACCAACCGTTTTCATGCCGTATACCCCGGTCGCGGCCCCTTTCTACAACCGGGCCAGCCCCGAACTGGTAAAATTCCATCCCCTGGCCGAAGGAATTTTGGGTTTCCCTCATGACCTGGAGGCGCAACCCCAGGAGTTTTACAGTTACGTTGATACCGGGGAGCGTTTGGTCTTCGCCCGGCGGGCCGGGTTCTGGAAACGAGTCCTGGCGGTCCTACTTGACCTCGTTTTTCTATTAATCCCGATTATGTTTCTAACCTACGCCAATTATACATTTTATGAGCGGGGCAACACGGGGGCGCTCGAAATCTCATCGCGCTCGACCCCCAATCCCGACGCGGCTACCCCACTCTCTTACGTATTCCTGGTTCTGGTTATAGTCTACTTTTTCCTGACCGGGGTTCTATGGACGGGGCAGAGTATCGGCAAACGCGCCTTGAAGCTTCGCGTCATGCGGTTGGATGGGCAAAAACCGGACTGGCTGACCGGGGCGGTCCGCTACCTGGCCGGGTACTTGCTCAGTACCAACTTTTTAGCGGTAGCTGTTGTGGCTTTAATCGCGGACGGGTTTGGTTTCGACACAACTGCAAGCGGGTTAATCGGGATACTTTTCTTTGGTTGGGGTTTCTGGTGGGTTGGGAGAGATGCTCTCAAACAGGGCTGGCACGATAAACTGGCTCGGACCCTGGTGGTGGATACCCGCGAGTATGTCGAGGGTATCAATTTCTTTCGAGAACCTAAGGGTTAATTCCTCTATTCGCGGTTTTTAGCCGCCTCACGCTTTTTCAACACTTCATCTAAAAGTTCTTCTACGCGTGCCATCACTTCTTCGCGGCTGAGATGGTCGGTAAAAATAGGGGTCGCGCCGGGCGCCAGGACGAGCGGGGCCACCGCCCGCTGGCTGTCCACTTTGTCGCGCTGTTCGAGGTTCTGGCGGGCCTGCTCCTGGTCCTTATCGGCCTGCTGGCTGCGCCGCCGCGCCCTCACTTCCGGCGAGGCGTCCAGGTAGATTTTCAAATCGGCGTCCGGCAAGACCACGCTGCCGATGTCCCGCCCCATCATGATGATACCGCCGGGAGCCTTCCGGCTCATTTCGCGCTGCCTTTCGACCAGTTCGGCCCGGACCTGGGGGATAGTGGCGACCGTCGAAACGCCGTTTTCCACGTCAGGTGAGCGCAGTTCTTCGCTGACATCCCGCCCGTTCAATAACACAGTGTACTGGCGCTGGTCGGCGGCTTCTGCGGGTGTAGCATCCCGCGAGACAAAATCGAGGGTGTGGGCCAGTTCGGTCAGGCTGGCCGCATCCGGTGGGTTCAGGGAAATGTTTTTTTGCAAAGCCAGGAGAGTGACCGCCCGGTACATCGCACCCGTATCCAGGTAAGGTATAGAAAGTTTGGCCGACAACATCTGGCCGATAGTGGTTTTACCGGCTCCGGCGGTGCCGTCAATCGCAATCAACAAACGGTTATTGTGGTCGTGCTGTCCTTCCGCGCCTACCAATTCGGCCATGCTGCCCGGCACCTGTCTTTCTATAATTTTTTCTACCCTATACCAAAGGTATTTTTCTGGACCCTCTTGAACATTTAACGTTGTTTCGTGCCCTTTATGGGCAAACGTTCAACGTTCAACGACGCGCGTCTATTCATCCCGGCCCTGGCGACCGCCGCCAAAATTGCGCGGTCCGCCGGTACGGCCTCCTCGCGCCGGGCCGCGACTGCCCCGGTTGGGAGCGTCAGACCCCGACTGGTTGGACCTTGCCGGGGGACGGCCTCGCCCTGGGGTCGGCGCGGACCGTTCTGCCGCCGGGACGAACCCGCTGGGATTGGGCCGGAAACGGCGGTCGGCGGTCGGCCCGGAGCCACCTCCCGGTTTGTTGGCCGGGCTGAATTTCCTGCCGCCGGAATTGTAGTTCCGGTTGCCCGCCGGGCCTTCGCTATCTCTATCTTGCCTGGGGCCAGCCTCGGTTGGTGGTCGTCTGTCGCCGGTTGATGGCCGCCTGTCCTCGAATGATGGGCGACCTGTCCCGGTTGTTGGCCGACCCGGACCAGTTGAAGAGCGACCTGGACCGGAGCGGAACGGTTTTACACCCTCGCCCCCATTCTCGGCATCCTGCCTGAAATTCCGGCGCGGTGGTGCGCCCCGGTCGCGACCCTGGCCTCGTTCGAAGTCATTTTCACTTTCCCGGCGAGGGCGGTCAAAGGTGCGCCGGGCTGGGGCGGAAGTCTCGTCCCTCTCAAAGCGGGAGGGGCCTGCGCCAGGACGCTGACCACCGTAAGGGCGAGAAGGGGCGTTTTCGTCCCGCTCGAACCTGGAATTTCCGGGGGCGCGACGGGTAGATGGGGCGTCATCGTTACGCTCGAAACGCGCTGGGCCGGAACGCGGACCACGGTTTGGGCCAGAAGCGGCGCTACGGCGATTGTCGCCCCGGTTAAAGCTGTCTTCCTCGAACCGCCGCTCTCCGCTGCGGCGGAACTGCCCGCCTCGGCCTGCGCCCGTACCGGTACCGGGTGATTTGAACGGCGCTACTCGCCCGCCAGGAGCGCCGGGTTCCGGGCGAGTCCGGCCTGCCGGGGCCGCGCTACGAGCCTGGGGGCGCGGGGCGACCGGGGCCTCGGTTTCCGCCGGGGTCGCGCCCGGTTTGGAGGCTTCCTCTAATTCGGTTACTTCTTTTTTGGAAAGATTGCGGAATTTCCCGCTGGCGAGGTCGCCCAGTTTGACCGGGCCTTGCCGGACCCGCCGCAACTCGATTACCGGGTGGTCGACCGCATCGGCCATCAGGCGAATCTGGCGTTTCTTGCCTTCCTTCAGGATAAAACGGACCAGGCTGTTCGAGCCTTCGTGCCGGATTAAATCTACTTTGGCCGGTTTGGTCACCTGCTCGACCCTTTCGCCGGTCTCGCTATCTTCCACCGGGATAGCTACGCCCCGGCGCAGCCTTTCGATGTCCTTCATGGCAATGATGCCATCCAGCAGGGCCACGTATTCTTTTTCGACACCAAAACGGGGATGAGTCAGGGCGTTGGCGAAAGCGCCGTCATTGGTCAGGATTAAAAGACCCTCGGTGTCGGCGTCGAGTCTGCCGACCGGGTACAAGCGGCCCAGTTTCTCGGTATCGAGCAAATCCATGATGGTCGGGCGGCCCTGGGGGTCGCTGACGGTCGAAAGATAGCCCGCCGGTTTGTTCAACATGATATAAACTTTTTGCGGGGCCGCGCTGACTTTGACCGATACCGGCTCGTCGTCTACCGTCACCTTGTCCGTAGCCGGGTCGATTTTGGTACCCAGTTCGGTCACAATTTTACCGTTGACCTTGACCCGCCCGGCCATAATCAGTTCTTCACCACCCCGGCGGCTGGAAATCCCGGCTCGTGAGAGAGCCTTTTGCAATCGCTCCCCGTTTTGTTGTGTCATTTTTCACTTCTTTTCGTATGTTTAGAAGGACCGGCCTCCACAAAGGTAAAAAAGGCGGGCCCCGGTTAATCTTCAGGCGGTATTATACCAGTTTGCCAATTCGGGTGCCAAAGAGATGTTAGATTTCGTTTAAACTCGGAGAAATGTCATTTTATTGTCACCTTGAGCGGCTAAACTATAGCGCGGAATTAAGAAGACCAGGAAAAATTAAAATATGAAAACAAAAATTGTAATCGGTAAAGAAAGAGGAGTAAGTTGAGTAATCCAATACAAATGACCCCGGTCACCCGGCAGCCCCGCCAGGTAAAATTTATTGGCTGGTGGCAGGCCCTGCTATTCATGGTGGCCGGAGGTGTCCTGACGATAGGGCTGGCAATCTTATATTTAGTACTTTTTGTAGGTTCCCCTCAAAATAATACCCCCTTAACCTTGCCGCCCGTTAGCGGTAAAGCCGACCTGACGGCCCAGGTCAGCCAGGAATATGTTAATCGCGAAATTGCTTCGGCTTTAACTAAAAAGCCTGTCAATATCCTGGGTGTGGTCGATGTAAAACAGGTCGTGGTGGAGTTCAACCCGGATTCGGTCCTGGCTGCCGATGTACGGATAGCCGCCTTTGGCCGCCAGCTTGATTTTAATATCAAAGATATTGTCCAGGTCAGGGGTAACCAGGTTGCCCTCACACTCAAGGAAGACCCCAAACTGGGCGGGTTGGGGCTGCCGCTGGGAATTTTGAACGGCGTGTTGGACCAGGTAAATGTGAGCGTTGCCAGCCAGCTAAACCAGCTAATAACCTCACTCGGCCAGGCTAAAGACTGTACGACCGGCCAACAAATCGGGCGCGTGCCGACTTTGCTGGCAATTAACTCTCAGCAAGGGGTGCTGAACGCCCAGTTTAATATCGCAATTACCACTTAACTTAAAATGTGGTCAGATCAGGCAGGCTTTTTATAAATTCCTCAAAATTGTAACGCGGCTGGTAGCCAAGCCGTTCCTGGGCGTGCCGGGTGACATACACGCGGTCAATAGTTTGAGGTAAAGGCCAACCCCTGCTTTGAAAGATTTTTTCGATACCGGGAAAGTATTGCCTTAGCACCGGTTGGGGGGCGCTGAATAACGCCGCCATATCGCTTTCTTGAAACGGGTGGTTGGCCGAAATATTGAAAATGTCGAAATCAATATCCCGGTTGCTGGCAGCTAAGACGTGGGCCTGGGCTATGTCCCGCACGTCCGCGCCCCGGTATAGCCGGTATAAGGCCAGTAACCGGGCGGGTTCGGGGAAAAACCGTGAGGTCCGAAGGCAAATTGTTTTCAAGCCTTTTTCCAGCGCAAAAAGCTGGCACAGGTTTTCGGCAGCAATCTTGGTAACATCATAAATATCACGTGGTTGCGGAGTCACCTTTTCGGTTACCCAGACCGCCTGGTCCGTTGGGACCATAGCAAAACCGTAGACGGAGGTCGTGCTGGTATAAACGAAGCGTTTAACCTCATTCCGCACGCATTGTTCGAGGAGTTGCAACAGGCTTGAGATGTTGACCCGGATAAAATCTTCTTTTGAATGAGTATTGAGGTGGCGGGCGTGTAAAGAGGCTGTATGGATAACGGTTTCGACACCTTCCAGCAGTCCGGCCAGGGTTGGTAGGTTGCCAAAATCGCCCAGGTGGTTTGTATACTTGCCGGGTATCAGGTCAAGGCCAATTACCTGGTTATGGGAAGAAAGTTGCCGGGCAACCTCGTTGCCAAGTTGCCCGGAACTGCCGGTCACTAAAACTCTCACAAAACCTGTTACGAATGATGTTGCATAAACTCGATTTCGCTGAAAGCCATCAGCTTGTCGAGGCGATGCCGCGCCCGCACGTCCCGGACGGTGCCGGATTTGCTCCGCATGACCAGCGAGTGGGTTTCGAGACCGTTCTCGTGATACTTCACCCCGGCCACCAGTTCGCCATTCGTGATGCCGGTCAGCGACACGAAAATATTTTCGCCCTTGGCGAGGTCGTTAATCGTGAATAGCTTATTAAAATCCGCGCCCATTTCGCTGGCCTGGCGTTTTTCGTCGTCATCACGCGGATACAGGCGGCATTGAATATCGCCACCGATACATTTAAGGGCGCAGGCGGAAATGACGGCCTCCGGCGAGCCCCCGATACCCATCAGGATGTCTACCCCGGTCCCGTCCAGGGCTGTCATGATTGACCCGGCCACGTCACCATCGGTAATCAACTTGATGCGGGCCCCGGCCTGGCGTACCTCGCGGATAAGTTGCTCGTGGCGGGGGCGTTCCAATATAACCACGGTCAACTCGCTGACATCCATTTTCTTGGCCTGGGCCACGCTCTTGATGTTCCATTCGACCGATTGGTCCAGGTCGATGTGGCCTTTCGCGGCGGGCCCAACCGCGATCTTGTTCATGTAGAAAATGCCGGGGCTGTGGTAAAGCGAACCTTCTTCGGCCAGGGCCACAACCGAGATAGCGTTGGGCAATCCCCCGGCCAGGAGGCGGGTCCCATCAATTGGGTCAACGGCAATATCAACTTTGGGGGGTTCGCCGGTACCGATTTTTTCCCCGATAAAAAGCATAGGGGCCTGGTCTTTTTCCCCTTCTCCGATAACTACTGTCCCATCCATTCCGACGCTCGAAAGCGCAATCCGCATCGCCTGGACTGCCGCGCCATCGGCGGCATCCTTATCTCCCCGGCCCATCAACCGGGCGGCGGCCATGGCGGCAGCCTCGGTCACGCGCACCAGTTCCAGGGAAAGGTTCCGATCTATCTTCTCAGGCATTGTTAAACCATCCTTCCTAAAATTTACTCACCATTGAATAAATTTTGCTAACAGTGGCAATAAGGAATTTGCCGGAAGTCGAAATCTTTTGCAAAATGTTCCAATCAAAGGGTTCGTTAAAAAGAGTATCACAAACCAATTTTAACTGTCTAGGCACACCGTTAAAAAACCAGGCCAGGTTCGATAGAGATTATTAAGGGGAAAGATTAAGAAGGAATATGGATTAAACGGCTAATCTTATTTCAGCCATTTCCAGGCCCGGTGGGCCAGGGTCTCTCCCACCCGGTGGATTGCCCGGTTTTTACTCAAAAGCCGGTTGACTTTATCCGCAAGTTGGAAGCGCAGGGTCTGGTCATAGAAGGTGACTTTCTGACGCAACTCAGAAAGTTCGGGGTCGGTCCCGGTAAGTAACTTTTGCTGGGGGAGCGGTTTTTGCCGGGCCAGGGACCGCCGCAGGGCTTCTTCCAGTTCGGGGTCAGTCCCCCGGTTTTCAAGCGCTTCCAGGTTTTCAAGAAGACACCAGCGGGCGGCTACGGTCAGGAAGTCAAAATTGACCAGGTACTCTAAATCGAGCGGAACGGCAAAGGTCGGGCAATGGTTGAGGAGGCCAGCGGCGCGTAAGCTGACCATGGTGTAGAGACATTTACGGCAACGTCCGCAGTTCAACTCGTTTTCAATATTTTCCCAGCAGACCCGTAACGAGCTTAACATAATATTGTTACCTTCCATAAGCTCGATTTTTTGCAGCCGGGTAGCTTCCAGACCGTCATGGATTACTTCCAGGGTTTCGGTGCCCCATAGGGGGTCGAGCAGGGGATGCACCCCGTTTGGTTCGAGACTGGCGTAGGTATAATCGCCTGCAAGGTAAATTTTCGAAATGTAAGGGGTCAGGAATAAAGCCAATGCCATGATGGCCGCGCCGTGACTGTATTCCCACTCGGTGTAGGTATCCAGGAAATCCCGGAAGTTACTCTTGATAATAATGAGGGGTTTGCCCAGCCGTTCGGCAGCTTCTTTTATCTTGCCAAGCATCCTGGCGCGGCCTTCTTCCCTGGCCCAGGGATTGTCGAGATGAATCAGCACATCAATCTTGTCCCGGTACTTCAGGATAGTGTAAAAGGAATCAACCCCGCCGGAGAAAAAGCAAGCCGTCTTACCCTTGCCGTTAAAGCCGGGGTCAGGTCTGGTCGGGGCCGAAACCTTTATTTTCTTATAGGTTGCATCCCAGGTGTTAAAGATGGATTGGATAGCAGGTAAGTTTTGCAGCAAGCGGGAGGAGACCGGGTGGGTAAGTTCGAGGTCCCTACCCGCGCACATCGCCGGGAGCAATGCCAGCACCAACCAGGGGTCGAGTTCCTCGCTCAGGGGCAACAGGTCACCATCGAAACAGAACTCTAACTGCCAGGTCTGGTCTTTACTCCATTGGATGGTATTGCAAATTTTTATTTCTCCGGTGCCATTTTTGGAGATTGTGGGGCAAGACGAAATAGTTATCGGTGACATTTAGCCTCTCAACACTTTGTGGCAGTAAAATATTTATTTGGTGTTTTGTTGCTAATCGAGCAGCCATGAGCATAAAGCTGCGCAGTTTATTTCAGAAAATGCCAGACCTTATGGGCCAAAAATTCCCCGGCCCGGTGAATAGACCGGTTTTTATTTAAGATCCGGTTGACTTTATCGACAATTTGAAACCGGAGTGGTTGTTCGTAATAGGCCACCTTCCGGCGCAGTTCTTTCATCTCATCACTACCGGGCATACCTTCAGGGCCTTTTGCCGGGACCGCCAGGATTTTGCTTTTACTATTGACCAGGGCCTGGCGCAAGGCAGCCTCTAACTCCGGGTCGTCGCCCCGGCTTTCCAGCGCGTCCAGGTACATGTCCAAAATTTGATGGCTGAATTCGAAATGAAAATTAGCCAGGTATTCAAGGTCGAGCGGGACGGCGAAAGCCGGGCAGCGGTCGAGGACACCTTCCAGCCGCAAACCAACCATTGTAACCAGGCATTTCGAACAGCGCCCGCAATTTTTTTCATTCTCTATATTTAACCAGCAGACGCGTACGCAGTCGAGAAAGATTTCGTTCCTGGCCACAATATGGGTTTTAATATATTTATGCGTGTCGGCCCCATCGTGAACAACTTCTAAGTCCTCGGTACTCCACAGATAATCGAGTAATGGATGGGTACCGTTAGGTCTCAGGTCCGCATAGGTATAGGCGCTCGCCATGTAAACCTTTGAGAGATAAGGAGCCAACAGGTGCGCCAGGGTTAAAAGAGCCGCTCCGTGGCTGAAATCCCATTCGGTATAGTTATCAAGGAAGTCCCTGAAATTGCTTTTAACGATGATGAGTTCTTTACCGAGCCGGTGGGCAGCTTCTTTTATCTTGCCAAGCATCCTGGCGCGGCCTTCTTCCCCGGCCCAGGGATTATCGAGATGAATCAGCACGTCAATCTCGTCGAGGTGGTTCAGGACGGTGTAAAACGAGTCAATCCCCGCCGAGAAGAAACAGGTCGTCTTTCGTTTGGCATCATAAATGGGTTTTGAGCGAGCCGGGGCCGTGACCTTTATTTTGTTATAGGTTGCATCCCAGGTGTTAAAGATGGATTGGATAGCAGGCAAGTTTTGCAGCAAGCGGGCAGAAACCGGGCGGGTAAGTTTGAGGTCGAGTCCGGCCTGCATGGCAGGTAACAAAGCCACGCCCAGCCAGGGGTCGAGTTCAGCGGTCAGGGGTAGCGTATCGTTATCGAAGGTGAATTCCAACTCCCAACTCTGGTTAGTACCCCAATATAACGTGTTACAAATTTTAATCTCCCCACCCCCTTTTGTTATCCGAGGGTGGGGTCCAATTGTGACTGGGTGCATAAAGTCTTTGTAAATCTGATGCCAAAACCCCTGTTACCAGGGTTAATTTTGAGTTTGATGGCCGCCCAACCTTTCAGGAGCAATAACTGGTGGGCGGCCTTTAGAGGTACAAATATACAGACGGGTTACCCCCGTTTACCGGGTTTCGTCCAGCACCCGCAGGACATCGTCGATATTGGCGCGGACCTGTAAGGGGCGGTTGGCGTCCGGGGCGGTGCTGTCAGTGTCGAAGTGGTAGTGCACGATAGCATCGGCATCTTTGAGAATATGCCCGGTCAGGATGCCGACCACGCCCTCGCCCGGTTTAATCGTGCCGCTGGCGGTCAGTTTGCGCAGACCGGCCAGGGTCGCGGCGGCGGCGGGTTCACCACCGATACCGCTCCGATCGAGTTCGGCCTTGGCGGCAAGGATTTCGGCGTCCGAGACTTCCTCGACAATGCCATCGGTCCACTGAAGGGCCCGGACCGCCTTAGGCAGGTTGACCGGGTTGCCGATGCGGATGGCTGTCGCGACCGTTTCCGGCTGTACCGGCTGGTAATTTTTGAAGCCGTTTTTGAAATATTTATAGAACGGGTTGCTGCCTGCGGCCTGGATGGTCGCAATCCGGGGCAGTTTGGGCCCGATAAGGCCGATTTCGCGCAACTCGTAGAGAGCTTTGCCAAAGGCGCTGGTATTGCCCAGGTTGCCGCCCGGCACCACGATCCAGTCCGGCACCTGCCAGTTAAGCTGTTCGAGGGCTTCAAAAATGATGGTCTTCTGACCTTCCAGGCGGAAAGGGTTGACCGAGTTGACCAGGTAGACCCCACGCTGCCGGGAGACTTGCCGGACCAGTTCGAGGGCGTCGTCGAAACTGCCTTCGCTGACCTGGATGGTCTTCGCGCCGTAAGCGACGGTCTGGGCCAGTTTGCCGACTGCGACCTTCCCGGCGGGTACGAAGGTCAGGGCTTGCAGCCCGGCGCGGGCGGCGTACCCGGCCAGGGCCGAGGAAGTGTTGCCGCTGGAAGCGCAGGCAACATACTTCGCCCCAATCCATTTGGCGTGGGTGATGCCGACAGTCATGCCCCGGTCCTTGAAAGAGCCGGTCGGGTTCTCGCCTTCGTGTTTGAGCCACAGGTTATCCACCCCGGTGAAACGGGCCAGGCGGGCGTCCTCGTAAAGGTTGGTGTTGCCTTCCCGGCGCGTCACCAACGTTTCGTCCGGGAAAGGAGCGACCAGTTCGCGCCAGCGCCAGACCCCGCTCTGGTTCGGAAAAGCCCGCGAAGCATAGCGTTCTTCCACCCACTGGCGCGTTATAGTGCCTTTGAGGGTTTCGAGCGGGTGCTGGACTTCCAGCAGGCTGCCACAGTCCAGGCACATATCGTTGGCTTCTTGGATTGGGTGTTCCCGGCCACAGGCGATGCAGCGGACCGCCGCCTGGCTGGCTTTCGGTGAAGGTGATTGCTGTGTTAACACGTTATTTTCCTTTATAGTTTTCCTGGGTAGTTCCTGTATAGTTACTAAAGCGGAAAGCTACCGGTAGATTCTAATACAATCCAAGACCGGATTATACTCTAAAACTCGGTCGCGCTGTTGAAAGTGAAACGGCGGCAATGTATCGCCGGGACCAGGTTGCCAAAAGCGAAGGACGGCAGCAGCCTACGGTCGCTGCTGAGCGCCACCACTTCGTTGAGAGCTTCGACAGCGCTCTGGGTGAAGCGGAAATTCTTGACCGGGCGGGTAATTTCGCCGTTCTCAATCAGGAAAGTGCCATCCCGCGTCATGCCGGTTAAAACGGCCTTTTCGGGGACGAGAGGGTTGACATAGTGGAAGCGTGTGACCCACAGCCCCCGCTTGATGCTCTTTATCATTTCCTCTTTGGTCTTGTCACCCGCCCCGATAAACATATTGAGGGGGATAGCGCCCACGTCGCCCTGCGCCCCGCTGGAATGGCCGGTGTTGTGCTTGCCGATTTCCCGGTTGGCGGTGTAGCTATCGTAGACGACCGCGTTGGCGACGCCTTTATCAATCAGGGTAACTTTGCGGCGGTGGACCCCTTCCGCGTCGAACGGCGACACGATGCCTTCAGGGCTGTTGCCGTCATCATAGATGGTGACCAGCGGGCTCATGATTTGTTTGCCAAGTTCCATAAAGCTGCGGTCTTCCTGGATGGAAAGCGCCCCGAAGCCTAGATAGGACATGTAGTTGAGCATTTCGGCAACGGCGTATTCTTCCAGGATAACCTCGTATTCGCCGGGGTCAAGCGCGATAGGCGACTGGCTGCGCAGGGCTTTGCCGACCGCCTCTTCCGCGACCGCTTCGTAATCAATCTCGCCGACTTTCCGGCTCAAGCGTTCGCCCCAGCCACTCCCGGCGTCGCCCATCACGACCGTGTTCAGGTGGCTGCTGGTCCCCTGGTAGTAGCTGGCGAGGCCGAGCGAGTTGACCACCGCTTCCTCGACACCGGTAGTCTCGAAAGCCCCGGCGGCGATAAGGCCGTTTGCGACCGCTTTCCGGCAAATCGCGCCCGCCCCGTCGGCCCGCAGTTGAGGGTCCGAGAAGTAGGTGGCCTGGTCCGGTTCGGGATAAGAGAGTTCACCCGTGTTAGCGTCCGGGCCGGGCAGCGAGACAAAATCGGGGTCTTCTACCTGTAAGCGGGCCAGTTGCTCGGCCATTTTGATGGTTTCTTTTATGGCCGAGGCATCGAGCCGGTTAGTGCTGGCCGAGCCTATTTTGCGACCAAAGACCGAGCGCACCCGGATAGAGGTGTTGCTTTCGTTGACGTTCTGGTGGATGTAGTTGTTGGCAAAACGGGTCAGGCTTTTGCGCGCGCCACCGAAAGTTATTTCGGTCTGGTCGGCGGTGGCAGCGCTTAGCCCATCCTGCAAAAGTTGAATTACCTTGTCGCGTCCCAAAATTTCCGACATTTATTTTCACTTTCTTCAAGAAGTAGTCAGAAGTTAGAAGTCAGTAGTCAGTTTCTTAATAATGGGCTGATTGTTCATTATTTCCAAGTATTCTTTTAGTTCAAACGTGTATTAAATCCTGGATTAAAATTTCAATTTGCCCAAATAACTGGTATTGCCTTCTGATTACTGACTTCTGACATCTACGCTCCAAAAATCTTAATATTGTGGAAGCGGGCCGGGGCCGCGCCGTGACCGACATGCATACCCTGCATCGGTTCGCCCTTACCGCAGTTCGGTACGCCCCAGACCGTCCAGTGGTCGCGGCTGCCGATAAGGTCGCAACTGCCCCAGAAGACCGGGGTCATGCCGGTGTAGGCGGGGTTGCGGTAGAGTTGGCCGCGCTTGCCGTTTTTGATTTCCCAGGCCGCTTCGAGGCCGAACTGGAAGTTGAGCCGTTTGTCGTCAATGCTCCAGCTTTTGTTGGTATCCATAAAGATGCCTTCGTCGGTGGCGGCGATAATATCTTCGAGGCTCCCGGCGTTGCCCGGTTCGAGGTTGATATTGGTCATGCGAATCATGGGGATGCGGTTCCAGCCATCGGCCCGGCTGGTGCCGTTGGACTGCTGGCCGAGCGTTGCGGCGGTCTCACGGTCGGTGATGTAGTCCTGGAAGATGCCGTTGAGGATGAGCGGGGTCCGCTGGGCCGGGACACCCTCATCGTCGTAACCGAAGGTGCCGAGGCCGCGCGGTACGGTTGCGTCGGCGTATACATTCACCAGGTCGGAGCCGTAGCGGAAGTTACCTTTTTTCTCGGTGGTGAGGAAACTGGTCCCGGCAAAGCTGGCCTCCATACCCATGACCCGGTCGAGTTCTACCGGGTGGCCGCAGCTTTCGTGGACCTGCAAGGCGACCTGGTTGCTGCTCAAAATAAGGTTGGTGACACCGGTCGGGCAGACCGGCGCGGTCAGCAGTTGGATGGCTTCCTCGGAAATCCGGCGAGCGTGGCCGGGCAAGTCAAGTTTGTGGACGTACTCGAAACCGCCGGTCTCCCAGCCGCCGCCAAAGGCGTTCGGGTAACTCCGTTTCTGGACGCCGTCCTCGTTCACGGCGTAGACCTCGATACCGGCCCCGGACTCGCTCAATTCCTGCTCGATATAGCTCCCCTCGGTGCTGGCGAAAATCTTGCTCGTTTTGAGGGTGCTAATCATACCGTTGGCGATGCGGATACCTTCGACCCGGCGCATTTCGAGGTCGGCTTCCAGCAAGATTTTTATCTGGTCGTCGAGCGAGACGCTGAAAACGTCGATGTCGGCGGGAGTGACATAGCGGTCCTGGATGGAAATCGGGTCACCGAGTTGGACCGGTTGGCGGAAGACCGAGGCTGAGGCGCGGGCAATCTGGACCGCTTCGGCGGTGACCCGCTCGATTTCAGCCCGGGTCACGAGGCTGCTGCTGCTAAAGCCCCAGGCCCCGTTGACAATCACGCGGACCCCGAAGCCCTGGCTCTCGTTGTTGGAGAGGGACTCGACCTTGCCGTTTTTAACGCTGACGTTGCGGCTGCGGTCGGTTACAAAGCGAATATCGGCGTAACTGGCGCCCTTCTGCTGGGCGGTATCCAGGGCTACATTTGCTAAATCGCGCATTGAGGGCGACTCTCTTTCTTTATATTAGTGGAAAGGGGTCAGGCGAGACCGGGGACCGGCTTTAAGCACCTGACTCGGCAATTCGTGGCCGACAAAATCCTGGGCCATCCGGGCACATTCCAACAATTTTTCCAGGTCAATGCCCGTCTGAATACCCATGTCATGCAGCATGTTCACTAAATCTTCGGTCGTAATGTTTCCGGTAGCGCCCGGCGCGTAGGGACACCCGCCCAGGCCGCCGAGCGACGAGTCGAAATAGGTCACGCCGCGCTGTAACCCGGCCAGGACGTTCGCCAGGCCCGAACCGCGGGTATTGTGAAAGTGGAGCGAGAGCGTCACGTCCGGGAATTTTTCCTGGAACTCGCCCACGATGCGGTCAACTAAAAGCGGGTTTGCCATGCCGGTGGTATCGCCCAGGGTGATGCGGACCGGCCTGGGATTCAGCTCTAATAGTCGTTCCGCTACCCACATCACGCGCTCGACCGGCACATCACCCTCGTAGGGACAGCCAAAGGCGGTCGAGATTACGGCGTCAAAAGGCATTTTGGCCTCGCCTAAAATCGCGGCGATTTGATGAGCGGCTTTGAGCGACTCGGCTACCGGCATGCGGACATTTTTAAGGTTGTGGCTCTCGCTGGCCGACAGG
>MKTJ01000028.1:11834-79528 GCA_001898225.1 Chloroflexi bacterium 54-19 | reverse complement strand
CGGCGACAGCCCGGTTGGCCCCGGCGGCGTTCGGCACAATCGCGCTGTAAACGACGCCCGGCACCCGTTCGATTCCGGCCACGACCTCGGCGGCGTCCCGCATCTGGGGGATGGCCTTGGGGTGGACGAAAGAGACCGCCTCAATCCGTTTGAGGCCGGTATTTGCCAGCGCGTTGATAAAGGCTATTTTTTGTTCGGTCGGTACCCAGGCCGACTCATTTTGAAGGCCGTCACGGGGGCCGACCTCGCGGATACTGACCTGGGCCGGATAATTTGCCATTTTCTTTCCACTCCTTCGTGGCTATTTACAACTTCACCTTTCGGTATTTCAAGGTAGGTTTTGATGTCCCGAAGGTAAATCGTATTATAACATGTGTTTTAGGGTTGACGGCACGAGATTCGCTGAATTAAAGGCGGGTCGGTTTATAAGATGCTTGACATTTCGCTTAAATCTGCCCGACAATGAAACAAGTCCGGTCCCGTAAAGTATAATAATTGCTAACAGGTAGGGGAGAAGTCTTTGAAAAAGATAAAACGAGGTAGTTTCCTGGCCGTATGCTGGCTGGTGACTTTATTGGCCCTGGGCGCGTGTGGCGACAGCACCGCTACGACCACTGCGAGTGCCACGAGTGTTCCCGCTACTACCGCCCCTGCTACTACGGCGGCTTTTACGACTGCCGCCGCAACCACCGCCCCGGCTACAACTCCAGCCACGACTGCCGCTGCTGCCACAACAGCCGCGCCCACTACCCAGGCTGCTACCACCGCTGCTGCGACTACAAGTGCTGCGACCACCCAGGCCCAGCCTTTGAACATTCCCTGGGTCAAGAACGGCACCTGTTACGAGGTTTTCGTGCGGAGTTTTTTCGATAGCAACGGGGACGGTAACGGCGACCTCAACGGCCTGATTGCCAAGCTCGACTATATCAACGATGGCAACCCTAACTCGACCAAGAGTCTCGGCGCGAACTGCATCTGGCTCATGCCAATTACGTCGTCACCGAGCTACCACGGCTACGACACGACCGACTATTACACCATCAACAAGGACTACGGCACCAACGACGACTTTAAAAAATTCGTCAGCGAGGCCCACAAACGCGGCATCAAAGTCCTGACCGACTTAGTGCTAAACCACACTTCTAAAGACCATCCCTGGTTCCAACAGGCCAGCGCCGACCCCAACTCGCCCTACCGCAACTATTATATTTTCCAGCCCAACAATCCCGGCTATGATAATCTGAACGGTGGCAAGGCTTTTTATAAAAACCCCAAGGGCAACGATTATTATTTCGCCCAGTTCGGCGGGGATTTGCCCGACCTGAACTGGCGCAACCCGGCGGTCGTGACCGAAATGGAAAAGGTCATCAAATACTGGCTGTCGGATATGGACGTGGACGGTTTCCGGCTGGATGCCGTCCGCTACCTGATTGAGGACGGGCAGAACCAGGCCGATACGCCCGAAACCAAGGCCCTGCTGCGCGACCTGTCGAAATATATTAAAAGCGTCAAACCGGACGCCTTCACAATCGGGGAGGTCTACACGAACCTTCCGATAGATTCGTACTACCCGGACCAGCTTGACGAGTATTTTGCATTCAACCTGGCCGACCAGATGGTCAAGAGCGGGGCCAGCGGCACGACCGGCTTTATTGATACGGCCAAGACCCTCTATAACTCGCTACCTTACCAGCGTTATGGCGTCTTTTTGACCAACCACGACCAGAACCGCATCCTCGACGCGCCCGGCATCTCCTTACCAAAGATGCAAGTCCTGGCAACCTCTTACCTGACCCTGCCCGGTCTGCCGTTTGTCTATTACGGCGAGGAAATCGGGATGCTGGGCCGCAAACCGGACGAGAAAATCCGCACACCCATGCAGTGGACCGATGACAAGAGCGGCTTTACGACCGGGACACCCTGGGAAGACCTGAATACTGGCATCACCCAGTACAACGTGGCCTATCAGGATGGTAAACCCGATTCGCTGTTGAACCTTTACCGCAAACTGATTCACCTGCGGAGTAATACCCCGGCCCTGGCGGGCGGCACCTATACCCCGTTTGAAAGCACCAATTTTATCGCCGGGGCCTATATTCGTCACGCCGAGAATAGCAACATCATGGTCGTTATCAACATGGACACCTCGGACGCCACTGCCATCAAGTTTTCGATGAAGTCGAGCGACCTGCCACCCGGCGAGTATAAGGCAACCGTTCTGGTAGACATCAACAACACCAACGTGACCTTCCCCAACCTGACAGTCGGGGCGAACGGCGCGGTTAGCGGCTATACCCCGATGGCAACTATTCCCGCCGGGAGCGCCTATGTCCTCGAACTCAAAAAGGCTTCATGAGGTAAGTTATGAAGTATAATGTAGATGGCGGCAGCTTTGAGGACCGCTCAGTACAAAAGGAGTTTTACCTGTGGCCTTACCGGTAAGAAATTTTGACTTTAAACGCACCTATACCCCGGCAGAATTTGAAGCGCTGCCGGAGTTTGAGGAGCTTTATGAGTTGGTCAATGGAAAGCTGGTGAAAAAGCCGATGCCCGGTGACGAACATGGCCGGATTGCCCGTCGTATCAGCAACGAATTATTTATGCTCGACCCCCAGGAACAACTCGGCACCCTCTGGCTTTCAACCACTTTCGATGTTGGCACCGGTTGGATGCCGATTCCCGATTTAGGTTTCGTCCGAGCGGAGCGGGTTCCGGCCAAAAGTCGGAAAAGCATCAAAGCTGTACCTGATTTGGTGGTCGAAATTCACTCGCCCACCGATTTGCGGAGTAAACCCGAACGTGATGCCGCCGCTCAGAAGATAGCCGAATGGCAAAAAGTAGGGGTCAGCCTCATCTGGGCCATAAATCCCCAAAAACGAGAAATTGAGGTCTATCATCCCGGTCAGGCCAAGCCCGTCCGAGTCCTCCATCCCCAGGACGAGCTTGACGGTGAAAAGGTAATCCCCGGCTTCAAGTTAAAGGTAAGCCAGTTATTTACCTAGTTTCAGTAATTACCTTTAAGGTCGCGGCGGCAGTTTCGGCAATATCCTTGTCAGGGTCGGTTTGTAAAGCCGAGACCGCCGCCAGCAGTTCGCTATCGCCGGGGTAAACCACGCTCTGCAAACCCATCAGCGCCCCGATTTTCCCGGCTTTGTCACCGTCGCGGAGTTGTGCCAGCATAAAATCGCGGGCCTGCTCTAAGAAGTGGTTTTCCAGGGCCGGGGTTTGCTCACACCACTCCCGCAGTTGGGTCTGGTCGGCCTCACCAGGTGGGATTTCGTGACCCCATTCTTTCTTACATTTATAGAAAATCCCCTCGACCAGCGGCGTCCACTCGTCATTTAATTGCTCCTGGTAGAGTTTGACGCTCTGGTACTTGGTGCCGGTGTAGCGCCCGCTTTTCAGGACTAAACCTAATGTGGCCGCCCATAGGACAATTGCAATCAGGAGGCGGGTACCGGGCGGTCCCTGGGTGCCGTCAGGGTAGCGCACCGGCATGTCGTAGCCGAGCAAAGGTTTGGAAGGGTCAGGCGCCGTAACCGGGTAGACCATGGGGTCTTTGAGCGGAAAAGTGATAGGCCGTTGGGTCTGACGGGTCTGACCGGAATGGAACAGGCCGTGGTCAATCACCTGCTGGACGTAATGAGGGAAGGTTAGCTGGGGGATTTCGGGGCGAATATCCCGCCCGTACAGGTGCAGGCTGGCGATTTTTATCAGGGTGTTCAAGACGTTCGGGCTGGCTGTATCCAGCAGTTGCGTTTCGGCGGCCGGGTGGGCGTCCAGGCCGATAGTGCCGAACTGGCGGCAACATAACACCACTTCGTTAAATTTTTCTTCCTCCTCCGGTTTGATTTCCTCTTTGAAGATGGCGAACAGGTCCAGGTCGCTCGAATTGTTGGTCGGGCCGGTGTCGATGGCGTTACCGTCGCTATAGCTGCCGCCCAGGTAGTACGCGCTAATCCGTTCCGGGAAGGTAAGTTCGCACAGGCCGATAAAGCCTTTCAGGATGTTATCTATTTTGAGGATGCCGGTGGGGTCTAAAAGGTCGGGTAAAGTCATGAAATTACCTCCGAAGCTAATCTGGTTGAGGCTTACTCCACTTTGCGTATATGTATAATTATAGCGGTGCTAACTTTATTTTTGCTTAAAATCAACCTGAATAACCGCGATTTTCAATCGTTCCCCCCATTCCAAAATGCTAAAAAATCTAAATTGCCGGCCCTGTCCGGCCCCCAGGAAGGAGTATGGCCGGTGAGTTAAACGGCCAGCGCCCGGTTCCGGCTATCCCGGTGCTGAATCGGATTGCGTGCCTCCAACAACGCTCTTACCGGGACCAATCCCACCTTTTCTACAGCGAAGGGGTCCGAAACTTTATCGCCGCGCTCGATAGCGGCTGCGAAGTGGAAACCCTGGTGTATAGCGAACGCCTCCTGACCTCACCACTTGCCCGTAAACTCGTCCGGCAGACCAAACGGGCCGGGGTACCTTTTGCCACTTTATCGCCCGAACAGATCCGCCAGGTTTCGCTTAGCGAACGGGCATCCGGTGTGGGAGCCATCCTTCACCAGGCGATAAGACCTCTCCCCGGCCTCACACCTCGCCCGAAATCCTGCTGGATAGCCCTCGAAGATGTGCGGTTGCCCGGCAACTTTGGCACGCTCATTCGGAGCGCTTCCGCGACCGGGGTAGATGGTTTCGTGCTGCTTGGCGACCGGATTGACCCTTACGACCCGGCGGTAGTCCGGGCCAGCATGGGGGCTATTTTCGGTCAGCGCCTGGCGCGGGCCACCTTTGACGAGTTCCGGCGGTGGGTCCGGCAGCACAAGTTGCACGTGGTTGGCGCTTCGCCGGACGGTACGGTCGATTACGACCGGGTAGAATACCGCCGGCCCACTGCCCTGATGCTCGGTGAGGAACGCAAAGGGCTTTCGGCCCGGCAGCGTTCGCTCTGTCACCAACTGGTGCGCATCCCGATGCGGCCCGGTTCCGACTCGCTCAACCTCGGCGTGGCGGGTAGTTTGTTGTTGTATCAGATTTTGCGGGAGTAGCAGGTAAAAAGAAAGACTCTGAAGAAGTTGGTCAGGAAGCTTGAGTCTGGTCCCAGTCTTCCAGGGCGGCGGTGCTTTCGCCGTCCGGTTGCCATTCTTCGGGACTGGCGATACTCTCGGTAAAGGTATCCTGGGCGGTCTGGCTGACATCCTCGGCCAGGGCCTCGTGTTCTTCCTGTCCGAAAAAGAAAGACATCTGGGTTGGTTTGTGGCGGAGTTTTTCGGCCTGTAACAGGCGGCTTTCGTCGGTAATGCCCACGATTTCGCCGTCTTTCCAGTCGAACAGGCTTGGTTGTTTGCGCTGCCCGCGCACCAGGGGCGAACTGGCCCGCATCAGGTCTTCGGGGTGGATGCCCTTGCGCCCGGCGACCGCTTGCAGGCTGGCGCATTGGCGCAAAAAGGCGCAGCCCTGGCACTTGTACATGTTCGAGGCGAGGGGAAACTGTTCTTTTTCGATGGAGCGGCCTATCTTGAAAATTCGTTCTCTCAAGACCTGGCGTTCGCCGGGGCCACGTGAGGTCGGAATATGGGAGCCGTCCCGCACGTTTTCGACGGCGAACTGCCGGGGCGCTGCCGGGTAGAGCAGTTCGACGGCCAGGTCGTAGCAACTGAACTGGGTATCGAGTTGAAGGGCGGCGGGTGGCACCATCTTGTTGCCCGATTTATAGTCAATAACAATCAAATGACCCGCTTGCTGCCCGCTCTTAAAGAGGGGACGGCTCTCTTTGATGGCTTTGCCAAGGTCCTGGGCCTGGTAACTGGCAGGCAGACGGCTCTGGCGCAGTTCGAGACGGTCAATATACCCCTGCAAGGCGTAACCCCGGCCATTCTGCTCGTTGGTGATGTTAACAATGAAATACGCCTCTACCAGCAGGTGTGAAAGCGGCACCTGGATATTGCGCTGGTAGAAGTCGTAGCAGATTTTGTAGCCGAGATTGGAGAGTTTTTCTTTTTCATCGGACGACCGCCACAGGATGGGCGCCCTGGGCCGGCCTTTGGGGGTCCGGGCCGGACTGTCGATATTGAGCCAGCGGCCCCGGAAGACATTGGCAAAATTGGCCGGGGATTGGAACATTTTCAGGTCGGGGTCGCGCCGTTTGAAAAAGTCATAGAACATCGCGTGGACGACTGTACCAAACTCGAAAGCGGCCAGGCGGGGTTGCAATTCCGGTTCGGGATTTTCCAGGTAATTGAACCAGAACCGGGCACCGCAGTCCTGGTAAACCTTCATCATCGAGTCGCTGAGGACCAGTTGCCCGGCCCGCGTGTACCGCATAATTTTCTCCTGCTGCCCCATGGAATTGCCCGGGTGATTGATTTACAAGGGTGATATTAGCACAGGAGTTCTTTTACTGCAACGCCAGAAGTCAGTAGGCGGAGGGCAGAAGTCAGTAGTCAGAAATTCGAAGAAGCCGGGGTTTTCCACAAAAATAAGGAGTTGATTTGTATTTTGAACCGAATCAACTCCTGGAATATTTACGCTTTATTCGCCTTAAAAACTGCCCTCTGGCTACTGTCCTCTGCCTACTTCCTCGTTTTTAACCACGGCATAAGGTAAGAAGACCGGGCGGCCCGACGCGGGGTCTGTCACGATATGGGCTTTTATATTAAAGACCTTTTCCAGCACTTCCCCGGTCATGACCTCGGCGGGGGCGCCATCGGCCACGATGCTCCCCTTCCGCAGCACCACCATCCGGTGAGCGTACTGGGCGGCCTGGTTCAGGTCGTGAAGCACCATCACGATAGTCATGCCCTGTTCCCGGTTGAGTTGCCCGACCAGTTCCAGCACTTCAAGCTGATGGCCGATGTCGAGAAAGGTCGTCGGCTCGTCCAGGAATAGCACCGGGGTAGCCTGGGCCAGTGTCAGGGCAATCCAGGCCCGTTGGCGTTCGCCACCGGAGAGATTTTCGAGCGGGCGGTTGGCGAATTCGAGGGTGCCGGTCAGTTCGAGGGCCCGGCCAATTGCTTCGTGGTCCTGTTTGCGCAACATCCGCATCGGCCCGGCGTGCGGGTAGCGGCCCTGCTCGACCAGTTCGCCCACGGTCAGCCCGGCAGGTGCGGTCGGGGCCTGGGGCAACACGGCCAGGCGGCGGGCGATTTCGGAGTTCGCCATCTTGGTCAGTTCTTCGCCTTCGAGAAAGACCGTCCCACTATGTAATTTTAAGAGGCGGGCCATGCCTTTGAGCAGGGTCGATTTGCCGGAACCGTTAGGTCCGACCAGGGCTGTAATTTCGCCACGCCGGATTTCCAGCGAGAGTTCTGAGAGAATGATTTTCTCGCCATAGCCGACCCGGACATTTTCGGCGGCCATCGCCGCGCCTCTGGTTTTTCCGGTTATAGTGGTGCTAATCTCTCTTAAAGAAGTTTTGTTATCGCTGCCCATCTTATGCTTTTACTCTCCTGAAAATAAGATACAAGAAAAATGGTGCCCCCAGCAGGGCTGTAATTGCTCCGACCGGCAAAGACCCTTTCGTAATGGCCTGCACTATAAAGTCGGATAAGAGCAACAGTAGCGCCGTCACTACCGCGCTCATCGGGAGCAGTCGCCGGGCGTCGTCCCCCACCAGGCGGCGGGAGATGTGCGGCCCAATAAGGCCAATAAAACCAATCGCGCCTACAATAGCGACCGCGCTGGAAGCCAGCAGCACCGCTATAAAGAAAAGTCCGGCCCGCGCCCGCTCGACGTTCTGGCCGAGCCCGGTTGCCACGTCGTCGCCCAGGTTGAGGGTGTTCGCCAGTCCCGCGCAACCGAGGGCCAGCGGTATCCCGACCAGCGCCCAGGGCCACAGGGTATTAAAGTGACTCCAGACCCGCCCGTTGAGCGACCCTATCAGCCATAAAACGATATTGGCGGCCCGTTCCTGGTCAAAAATCAGGACAATGGACGACCCAGAGTTGAGAATGGCCCCAAGCAAAATGCCGTTGAGGGCCAGTCGCAGGGGGTCGCTCCGGCCCTGGCGGCTTAGAAAGTAGACGGTAGCCCCGACCACCACGCCCCCGGCCAAGGCTACGAAGGGCAGGGCCGGGCCACCCGCCGCCAGGGGTGGAATGAAGGCGATACCCAGGACAGAGGCCAGCACCGCCCCGGCGCTGACCCCGGTCAGGTCGGGCGAGGCCAACGGGTTGCGGGTGATGGTCTGCAAGATGGCCCCGGCTAGCCCCAGCATGGCCCCGACTAAAATCGCCACCAGCCCGCGTGGAAACCGCAAGTCCCAGACAATCTGGCGGTGAAAGGTTTCGACCGGTTGGTTTACGAGAGCCGCGATAACCTCGCCGGGGGAGAGTGAAACGGTGCCGAGGCCGATATAAAGAATCAGCAGGACCACGATAGCCAGCAGACAGGCCACGAGTAGCGGCAAAAAGCGCCGGGCCAGCGGGTTCGCCGGGATTTTTTCGGCGAATGGTTTTTCTGGTGCGACTCCGGTGGAAAGGCTCATTGTTTGGCGCTCCTCATCTGGCGGCGTAGCAACACCAGCAAAACCGGACCGCCGACCAGGGTCGTCCAGACTCCTACCGGCATTTCGACCGGGGAGAGGGCCAACCGGGCCAGCAAATCGGCCATCACCAGGAGGGCCGAGCCCAGCAAGGCCGCAACCGGTAAGACCTGGCGGGCGTCGCTGGTGCCCAGGATACGCCGGGCCAGGTGCGGGGCCAGCAGCGCGATATAGCTTATCGGGCCGCAGACCGCCACGACCGACGCCACCAGCCCGGCACTCAACAGGGCAATCAGGAAGCGCATCCGTAACACTTTCAGACCCAGGCCTTCGGCCATATCGTCACCCAGTTGCAACAGGTTGAGAGACCGGGCGCACAACAAGGCCAACGGGATACAGACCACCAGCCAGGGCCAGACGAGGTTTACATAGTCCCAGGTCCGCCCGGCCAGGCTGCCCAGCAGGAACAGGTACAGCACCGCCACGTCGTTGGGTGAACCCAGGCTAATTATCGAGATAACCACGGCGTTGAGCAGGGCCGTAATAGCCGAGCCGACCAGGGCCAACCTCGCCCCGTTGGTGATACGCCGCATCGCCAGGATGACTACCATCCCGCTCATAAGACCGCCGACCAGGGCCAACCAGGGCGTCAGGCCAAAAGCGAACGGCAAACGGAAGACCGTGATGGCCGCGACGACAGCGCTTGCGCCCGAACTGACCCCCAGGAGTTCCGGTCCCGCCAGCGGATTGCGCAAACTGTCCTGCAATAGCACTCCCGCCAGGCCGAGAGCCGCCCCGGCAATCAGGCCCAGGAGCAGGCGCGGCATTCTCAGTTCCGTGACGATGAGATGAGGGACTTTCTCACCGCCGTTCAGGAACAGGATTTCATTTAGTTGGCCGAGAGAAAGGACTGGTGAGCCGAGCATCAAGGCCGGGAAAATCAATAAAAACAACAGGAGGACCAGCAGGCCGCCGACCAGCCAGGGCCTTGCACCAATCCGTTTTCTTACAATAGGCGTAGCGGCGACACTCATGCGACCGCCCTCCGGCTATTTTCCCGGTTTACCGGCCAGAGCAAGGGACAGGGGCCGCATTTCTCCGCGCCGGGCACTTTGTACCAGAGACAGCAAGAGGTCCGTATCTGGGCCGGGCCGGGTCTTTCGATAAATTCCAGGGGACGCGGGCGGGCGGGCCGGTAAAGCGGGTTGGGTCCGGCGGCAATCGCGGCATGTTCAAGGGTCTCAAAAAAGGCCGGGGCGTCTTCATGCCAGGCGACCTCACAGCCGAGATTTTCACACAGGTATTCCCAGAACAGGTAAATCCCGTAGCTCAGGTTACCCCATAGCACCCTGGGGGAAACGCCTGTGGTAGTCTGGAAGGCCTCGAAAAGCGGCCCGAAATGTTCCTTGAAAAAAGCCCGCCCGACCTGCTGGTGCAATTCGGCCAGGCTTTCTACCGGGAGGGCGTGGGCGGCAACCTCCGGGTCTCCGCAGCGGGGCGCATATACAACCGCCGGGCAATCCTCGAAAATCAGGCGGACCGGGCGGCCTTTGCCGTCCATCGGTTTTGGCAGGGCTTCCCGGCTCAACACGACCTTTGTGCGGGCCAGGGTCAGGTCGAGGCCAATCCCGCCGAGCGACATCGCGCCCAGGACCAGCGGGTAAGCGGTCAGGCAGTAATATTTTGACCAGAGCGCTCCCGCTACCTTCAAGTTATTGGAGCCGAGAGTGCGGTCCCATTCCATCAGCAAACTTCTTAGAAAATTGGGGTCTAGCAGTTGGGTGGCCGGGATAACCTCGCCTTCGGCGGCGGCTTTTTCCAGGTCGTTATCGGGCTGAATCCAGTAATTGTAATAGTTCAGCCGGTCGCGATAAGGCGCGAACACCTTTTCAAGCTCGTTAATCTCCAAAAGTTGCGGCAACGGAAGCTCCTGTTAAATTTTATTTTTCGGGGGCCGGTTCGCTTGTTTCCTCGCTGACCCAGAGCGCGTGAGCAGTCTTGCGCCCCAGGGATATTTCGTTTTGCTCGTTGTTGACCAGGGTGATAGTTTCGTCAAAAGTCCATTTTTCTTTTACTTCAAGATGGACTCCCGGTACCAGCCCCTGCTGGAAAAGGTAGCGCAAGAGCCCGGCCTGGTGTTCGCCTTCTTCACTGACCCGGACAATTTTTACGCGGTGGCCCGGTTCGACCTGGTCGAGCGGGCGGCTATCGCCGGGGCAGACGTGCCCGTTGCCGGGAATGACGTTGCCGTGAGGGCAGGTCGCCGGGTAGCCCAGGTAGCGGTTCAGCGCTTCCTCCACCCCGGTTGAAAGGACATGTTCCATTTCGCAGGCTTCGGCGTGGACTTCGTCCCAGCGCAGTCCCAGGTGGTCGAGCAAGAAGCGTTCGAGCAGGCTGTGCCGCCGGGCCAGCTTCAGGGCAATGCCTTCACCTGTTTCGGTCAGTTTGATATGGTGGCTGTGCGGGTCTACCATCACCAGCCCGCTTTTTTGCATCCTTTGGATGGTGGCAAAGACTGTCGCGGCGGCTACGCCCATCCGGTCGGCCAGGTGGACCGACTTGACCGGACCTTCGCCATCGGCGGTCAGGTTATAAATCGCCTCGCAATATTCTTCAATCGTTTCGCTAATTTTTACTTCGGGCTGCTCGGCCCTATCAGCCGTCCCGTTAATTTTGAGTTCGGTCATACTGCTTCACTTTATTCTGTTACTAACCGGGCCTTTGGTTTGGTCCAGGCAGGGATCAGGCCGGGTAGCTGGGTTCTCAAAGCCGGGGAGGAAGTTTCTAGCAAAACTTCTTTTTCGGCAAGCCAATAAGTCTATTATAGCTGATCTAAATCTTTTCGCAAAGTATTGACAAGCTGTATTTATTAGTATATGCTAATTCTACACTTTAGTCAATCCTAAAAACGTAAAATTAACCAGGAAGTACCCTAATAGAGAGGAGAATACTTTGCGTTTCATAAACGGGATTGTCGCTAATATTTTTATTCGGCAAACCTGAGAGCAGCGCAGCTATGACGCTGCTGACAACTCTTTTACTGGCGGCCTGCGGGGACAATACGGCTACCACTCCCGGCCTTTTTTGCCGCCACCGGAATTTTAGCTTTTCTTATGAGGTAACCCCTGTCATGAAAAATCACGAGGTTTCATATCCCCGGCTTATCGCCGCTAATACCTATGGTTGGTGTGTCTATCGCCAGGCTACCGACCGGGTCCACTTCGACTTCGGCCAGACCGGTCTGCTGCTGACATTGGCCGAGTTCAAGGTCCTGGGAGCCATCCTGGAAGACGCCTGCCACCCCCGCGTGGCCCACAACAACGGGTTAATGGCCGGGACCAGTTCCACGAGGGCGATTTTCAGTTGCAGCCATCACCAGGTGGCCGTCCTGATTTTTGACCACGCCGTCTTTCGCTTTCAAAGCCGCGACCTGCCCTTGCTTTTAGAGCTGTGGAACCAGGCCGCCAGCGTCTTTGAACTCAACGCCACCAGCGAGATAGTCGAATATAGCGTTCCTGACCTGACCCATTTTTCGGCCAATTAGGGGTCAAGTCCCAGGAAAGAGCCAGGTCTGTAACTGTAGGTATGGCTGTAAGTACGACTTATGGCCTAGGTCAAAATCGGTCCAAGGGCCGCCCTGTGGCGTGAAGCCGGTCACATTTTTCCTTCTGGTAAGGGGTTATATTATAGCCAACCGAACACAGTTCTTATAAAAAACGGTTAGATATAAAAAACTCTTTATTAAAAAATGTTTGATGTTATGAAAGGAAAAACTGTGACCACTTCCTACGAATTTACCAACGATACCCACGCCATTAGCTTTCCCTACGCCATGCCGGAAGGCCCGATCCTTCCTATTAATCAGTTCGTCATTCGGGGCAGCGAAAAAAACATTATGCTTGACACCGGTCCGCTGTTGAACGCCGAAGGCACTATTGCGGCCCTTTCCAGCGTAATGAACCCGCAGGACCTGGATTACATCTTCCTGACCCACATGGACCTCGACCACGTTGGCGGTCTGCACGAAATCTTGAAACTGGCCCCGAAAGCCCGCGTTGTTGGAAACATGACTGTTATGGGCAAGGGTTTGAGCATGTACAACATCCCCCCGCACCGGTTCGCGGCGGTCTTCCCCGGTCAGGAAATCAACCTGGGCAACCACGTCCTGCGCGTCGAGGAATCGCTCCTGGAAGATGGTCACACCAGTTGGCTTTTCGACAAAACTACCCGCACCTTCTTTACCAGCGACGGTTTTGGTTCGCTCCAGTTCGGCCAGGTTCCGCAGTACGCCGAAATGGTCGATAGCAACGCGTACGCCCAGGGTTTTGCGATGTGGCAGCACATGAACTTCCACATGCTGCCGCGCCTCGATATGTCGCAGTTCCGGGGTATCATTAACTACATGCGGAGCCTCGATGTCCGGCAGATTGCCTCGGTCCATGGCCCGATTGTGCGCGAAAGTGTCCAGGGTATCTTTGACCTGATGGAAGATGTGCCGGGCGCGGAATTGCCGCCGCACCCCGAGCTTCCGGCCATTTTCCACCTCTAAAATCTTTACCGTCCCTAATCGAAACCCCCTCCAACCGGAGGGGGTTTCTTCGTTTTTAGGTTAAAAATAGGAGCGTCCTAACTTACCGGGCTAACCTCTCTTGGTTTTCCCACTTCCTCTTTGATGGAAGAATAGCACTCGTACAGGTAGCTGCGTAAATCGGCCCAGCTTTTGTTCAGGTCGGTTGTTTCCTTGCGGATAATTTCATCAATGGTGTTGTTTGCCAGGACGCGGGCGTTGGCGGAAGGCCGGGCCTGTTCCGGCGTCAACTCAAACAGGGCGCTGTGCAGCCGGGTGAGCGTTTCGATAAACTCGGTCTTGTCGGGTTTACCCACCAACCGGCGATGGACATCCCAGTAAGCTTCTTCCAGTTCGGCCACGATGTTGGGGTCGAAAGACATACCGGAGTAGCGCCGAGCCAGGCGGTAGTAGCGGGTAATATAAGCCAGAACCATTTCAGGCCGGTTGACCTTCTTGGCCCACTCGGCGGAGGCCCGCGCAATATAGTAGGCCGCCTGGAAGGCCCGCCAGAGCGGCAGTTTGAACTGCTGTTTGCCCACCTGGGTTATTAACCAGAAGAATTTTAGCCAGTTGTGCTGGTAGTAGGCTTCCCAGCCTTTGGCCTCGTAATCGGCAAGCTGGCCCGGCACGAAGGTTATTTTACGTCGCGAAGCGCCCCGGTAGCGTAACAACTCCTGTTTCAAGCTTTGTTCGCCCTGCCGCATGGCCCATTTGTGATTGGCCGAAAAGATGGGTTTGAACAGCCAGGAGAAGTTTCGCAGGAGCGGTTTATCGGCTCGAATCTTCCAATCGTAGGTGATATTTACAAAATTGCCCTCTTGCTCGAAGGTCCAAATGCCTCGGCCCACAAAATCACCCTCCGCCACAAGGGTAAAGCCATAAGGATGGCGCGATTCGGTAACTTTAAAATTCCACTTCAGGGTATAGGGGAGCCAGCCCTTGGTGTACAGGCCAACCACTTGCCCTACCCCGCCACTGCCGGGGGCGGCGGGTTCAAGTATTTTCACCGCCAGGTAGACCGAAGGCCACCAGCGTGGGAGATCGAGCGCGTTGTTCAGGATATTGTTTATTTCGTCCAGGGTACCTTCGATGCGCCACCTGGTAATAAAATGATAATCGGACGTAGCCATAATTCAACCTCGCCTTAACCCTTATTTTTAGTTTACTTAACCATTAGATTGAGTATAGTAAAAAGACTGGAGTTGTCAATCCAGTAACATTTATTCGAAAACCGTTTTGAGTATAAAGAAGTGTCGTATCAATAACGTATCAGGCCAATTATGAGATTTATATTTTTAAAATAATTAAATTTGGAAAAGGGGGAAATAAGGTGACAAAGTAACTTTCAATACTGCCGGTAGTAGAGGGCATAGTGATACTCGACCCGGGTGCCGGCATGCCCGGCCAGGATTTCGTTGCCGAGTTCGCCCGGAAATTCAAGCCGCACCACCTTTTCCAGGTCGCCCCGGCTTTCGAAGCGCCATTCGCTCTCGATTATTTTGAGCTTGAAACCCTGCCCGGTCCAGAAGGCTTCGAGGTCGGCCTGGTGGTGGTCGGGCCAGTAAGGGTGTTTTTCGAGCCACTCCGCAAAGGTGCCCGCCGCCAGGTAATTATCAATGATAAAGGCCCAGCCGCCCGGTCGGACGACCCTGGCAAGCTCTTTAAGGCCCGGTTCGCAACCCGGTCCCCAGAAGTAAGCAAACCGGGCGTGGACGAGGTCAACCGCGTGACCGGGAAGTAAAATCTGTTCGGCGGACCCGGCCATTACCGAGACTTTTTCCAATTTTTGGCGGGCCACTCTCTCCATTATTTTGAAGCGCGAAGGGGCATGGGGTTCGACCGCGATAAGGTGGCGGGCGGCTTCGTGAAAGTTCTTGAGGTGAAAGCCGGTGCCCGCGCCCAGGTCGAGGACGGTTTTACCTGCCCAGGGGGAAATTTCCTCGATAAACTTTTCGATGAGGTTGGTGGGGTCGGCGGCCCGGTTTTCGATTTCGTAAACATCCGGGGCGCCCTGGATATTCGGGGCAAGATGAACCCCGCTCAGGTTGGCGGGGTCGAAATTTTCAGGCTGATTCATTTTGTTTCCTGGCTGACTATCTCTTTAGAGCGGCTGCCAGACCGGTGACACTACCGATTCGGCGATTAACCGGGGCCTGGGTGGCCGGGCTGAAACATCCGTGTCGGTAGTATAGACCTGGCCGTCGCCGCCGGAAGTCAGGCTGATGTCAACCAGGGCCGAGCCGTCGCTGTTAAAGCTGGGGTCATACACGTTGGTCAGGCAGCGCGACCCGCCACCATTGGCCTGGACCAGGCAGGTAGCGGCGTTCGCCCCGTTATTGACATAATAATAAACGTTACGGCTGTCCGGGGTCCAGCTTAACCGCTGGGAGCCGCAGTTAAGGCCGATTTTGCCCTGGAAGCTCGCGCTGGCCTTCGCCAGGGGCCGTTTGGGGTCAAGCTGCCCTTTGCTCAGGTCATAAATAACGGTCTGGTAACTGCCGTCGGCTTGCAGCTCGAGGTTTGCCAGTTTGTCGCCTGCCGGGGAGAGCGCCGCCGCCAGGCAGGTGTTGGTGAAAGGCAGTTTGAAAGTGCCAATCGTGCCGCTATCCGAGTCGTAAACCCGGTCCTGGCCGATTAATAGCCGGGTGCTGTCCGCGAACCACTGGGGCGCAAAAGTGTCGGCCAGGGTATTGATGTTTGTAACGGTCCGTTTTCTGAGGCTGAAAATGGCTGGTTTGCCGGAAAGTGCTCCGTTTTTAACCGTGGCCGGACCGGCCAGGAAGGCGATGGAAAGATTATCCGGCGACCAGTTGGGCGCGAACCCATCGGCCAGTTCTTCCACCCGCAGCGGGTTGGCAATATCCAGCAGGAAAATGCTGCGATTGCCCGTATTGGTGTTGCGACCCACCGCCACCAGGAGTTTTCCGTCATTCGACCAGACCAATTCTTCGTAGACGAGGTTGCGGTTGACCGTCGGGTCACTGATAACCTGGTCGTCGCTGCCGTCCGCCTTAACCAGGTGAATCTGGCCGTCCGACTGGTCCACATAGGCAATCCAACCCGGCGCCGAGGCGCTGGTATCACCCGGTGTAGGCGGGACCGGCGTGGTAGTGGGCGGCACTTCGGTTGCAGCCACTGTCGTAGGTTCAGGGGTCGGCGCGACCGTTTCCTCAGGCGTGGCCGGGGTCGTGGTCACCGCCGGGGCAGTGGTAACTCCGGTCGTCGGTGCGGTGGTCGGCTCGACGGTAGGCGTCGCGGTGGGTCGGACCGGGGCCACCGTGGTTTTGTTGGCGCCAGGCGTGTTGGTCGGGACCGGGACCGGGGTCGCGGTCGGGAGCGGTTTCTGGGTAGGGCCGACCGGAGTCTTCGGTGGCGCTGCGGTTGCCTGGACGGCGGTATCCGGTCCGGTCTCGGTGGTGCCGTTAGCGGGCGTCCCGGCGGGTTGGGTTTCCGGTTGGTTGGTCGGGGCGGGTGTAGCTGTCGGCTGACCCTGGGTCGCCGGGGGCGTGGTAACCTCCGGGGTGGGGCTGGTGTCAGCCTGGGGAGTCTGGCTCTGGATAGCATCCTGGGTCTGTGCGGCCACCATTGCCTGGGCCGTGA
Source organism: Chloroflexi bacterium 54-19 (assembly GCA_001898225.1). GTDB lineage: Bacteria > Chloroflexota > Chloroflexia > Chloroheliales > Chloroheliaceae > 54-19. The sequence goes on along the minus strand of MKTJ01000028.1, from coordinate 62,876 downwards.
CCGTCCCGTCCTTATTGTTCTGGCCGACCTGCTGGCTCACCACCAACAAAAGGACCGCAACCAACCCGATTAAAAGGGCCGCCGCCATGCCCCCGGCAAAGTTATAGGCGAAGCCGGCCCGCCGTGACGGGCCAGGTTTTTCCCGGTCGCCTGTTAACGGATTGCCCGGTACAACCGAAAGTCTACTCGTACTGCGGGTCGCCGCAAGGGTTGGGCCTTCATCCAGGAAAGCGTAATTCCGGCGGTCGAACCGCGGGGCCGGGATAGCTTCAAAATAGTCGTTCAGGGAGCCGTTCAGCGCCTGGAAACCGATGTTGATAGCCCGGCATTCCGCGCACGCCAGCAGATATTGCTCGACGGTGGCCGCTTCTTCTTCGTTAGCCTCCCCATCCTGGTAGAGGGAAATAAGCGGTTCGAGGAGCCGTTGGTGGTTGGGATGTTCGGCGGTTAAATCCGGCTGGTACATTTCCCAGTTATGCGGGTTGTTGTTATTCTCGGCCATGCTAAACCTGGCCCTCCTGCCCTTCCGGGTAATAACCGTTGGCGCTCAGGGCGCGCCGCAGGCTATCTTTAGCCCGGAATATTTGCGACTTTACGCTGGAGAGCGAATCACCCGTGATTTCGCAGATTTCTTTGTAAGAGAACCCGTCCATATGTAGTAGCAAGGCTGTCAATTTATCGCGGCCTACCTTGTTCATAGCTTTCTCAAGCTCGTCGCGCAACGCTGTGCGAGCCTCCAGGTTTTCACCAGGTTCGACCTGGGGCGTATCGGCCAGGCCGTCGAGTTCCTCCTCGGTTCCGGTCGAGGAGTTGTTCCGGTGTAAAAAGGGTAAGAACCGGACTACTTTACGCCGCCGCATTTCGCTTAAAACCGCGTTGCGGGCAATCGTATAGAGCCAGGCGGACATATTGTTCTGGGATGGGGGTTGTTGCCAGTTACCGCTGTCGCTGTCCTGGTCGAATTCCCCGGCGGCGGACCTCCGGCAGAGGTTGCGGTAGGCCGAGAGAAAGGTATCCTGGGTCAGGTCCTGGGCCAGTTCGGCTTCGCCAACCATCGCGTAAATGAAACGGTAAATCCGGGTCTCGTAGTGAGCGATTACCCGTTCGAAATAAGCCGGATTCCACTCCGAGTCCGCATCATATTCAGCGTGGTTGTTAATTTTTGACATTGGTTCAACTGATGTTGAGACCTGGGTCGGTTGGGCCGGTCTGACGGGCGTCCTTTTTAACGTTTCCGGGGAAGCGTTTGCAGGAGAAAGCGGCACCGTAAAAAGCGGCTTGATATTTAACATTTCCCTCCGCCGGGCATTTAATGATCGGGCTTACAGCGTTGTGGCCGGTTAAATGACCTTCTCTGAAATAGGGCTCTTGTGAAGACAAAAAAGCCGGTACGAGGAGAAGAGCCAGATTACAGGGTCCGGCTTAAGCAAAACCGAAATCCTTCATCTGCTAAATGCACGGCAGAGGGAGAAAGTTGCAAACTTTGACGCAGGTTCTAAAAAATCGTATTAATCCTGGTGAAGTATTGGTATTTCCCGCCCACATTCATTGTGGTTTTTTAATAATAACACAAATTCGAGGCTGATTATCTCAGACTTTCGACTTATTTGATTTGTTTAGTGGTATGTTAAGTTTGCCGGGTGTAATTTTAACCGTTGAAGGGTGAATTTTGGAGTCGTGAGAAAATCAAAAGGTTGTAAGGAGGAGGAAAAGATGGATGGTCGGGGCGATAGGATTCGAACCTACGACTTCTTGCTCCCAAAGCAAGCGCACTACCGGGCTGTGCTACGCCCCGACGATTTACCCCAGGTATTCTACACTTACGCAGGCTCGAAGTCAATGAATATTTATAAAATGGCCTGGTCCTGCCATCAGGCCATTTTATAACTTTACTTTTTCTTTATCTGGCCCGCAACCATATAAGCATCTGGCCCGGTTCGCGGTTGGCCCAGGCGTAGTAGGGCACCGCTTTTAGCTCGACCGTTTGAGGCTGCGCCGATTCGACAGCCGTAGTCAGGGGCCGGTAGAGCCTATCCTGCCACCCGGGACCGGGCGCTGCCACCTTCGCCTGGCCCCGCAAGGTCACGACCCCGTTTAACAGGTCCGGTTCGAACTCCGCCGCGAACACCGTGCCTTCCGGCACCACCAAATCGCGCAAATCGAGGCCGGGGTTGTCGGTCTGCTCGAAACAGTAAAGCAAGGGACCGCGCATAAAGGCCACCCGCCCCCAGGTTTCCAGCGAATAGGGATGCGCTTCCAGCCGCCGGACCGCCATCGGGAGGTGCAGTCGGACGGTGTCACCCGCCTGCCAGTCCCGCCGGATGGACGCGTAAGTGCCGGGTACAAGCTGGCCGTGGTACTGCTCGCCCGCGACTTCCAGGCCGATTACCCCTTCGCACCAGGCCGGAATCCGCAAATTTAACTCAAAATTCCCGGCTGACTCTACCGTGATGGCAATGTCGCCGTCCCAGGGGTAGCGAGTGTTAGTGGTTAAACGGACCGGCTGGCCTTCCAGCGACCAATCCAGTTTGCCTTCGGCGTAGAGGTTCACATAAAGGCGGTCACTGTCACTGCTGTAAAAATAGCCGGGCAACTGGGCCAGCAACCGGGCTACATTAGGCGGACAACAGGCGCAGCCGAACCATTCCTGGCGGCGGTGGGTGCCGTCGTCGGCCAGGGGGTTCTGGTAGAAATAGAGTTGCCCATCCAGCGAAAGGCCGGGCAGGACCGCGTTGTAAAGGGTATGTTCAAGCAAATCGGCGTAGCGGGCCTGACCGTCCAGGGCCAGCATGCGGTGGTTCCACATCACATTGCCAATCGCAGCGCAGGTCTCCGTATAAGCCCGGTCCGAAGGGAGTTCGTAATCCTTGCCGAACATCTCGTTTTCGTAGCGCGACCCTATCCCGCCCGTAACGTACAACTGTTTGGTGACCATGTGGTCCCACAGCCGTTCGAGGGCCGCGACCAGGGTCTGGTCGCCCGTTTCAAGGGCTACGTCCGTGACACCAGCCGCCAGGTAGACCGCGCAAACGGCGTGCCCGACCATCCGGTCATACTCGCGGTAAGGTTTCAGTTCGTATTCAGCCCCGTTCATGCGGCCCATACCCCGGCGCACCTCTACAAAGAAACTGGCCTCGTCGAGATATTTGCGTTCGCCGGTGGCCCGGTAGAGTTCGACCAGGGCCATTTCAACTTCGGGGTGGCCGTCCGCCTCGGCCTTCTTGCCAGCTTCCGCCGGGCCAAAAGTGTCGCAGATGTGGTCGGCCAGCCGCCGGGCCACGTTCAAAAGCCTGGTATCGCCGCTGGCCCGGTAGTGCGCCACCGCCGCCTGGATAAAGTGACCCGCTACGTAGAGTTCGTGCATGAAGCGGGTGTTGGTCCAGCGTTCCGGCTCACGTTCAAAGGTGAAATAGCTGTGAAGATAGCCGTCTGGTTGTTGCATATCCGCGATTTCCACGCCGACCCGGTCAATCAACTCGACCAGTTCGGGTGAGGGGTGCGAGGCCAAATCCCAGGCAGCGGCTTCCAGCCATTTATGAATATCCGAGTCGTTAAAATGCCAGCCTTTGAAATCAACTTTCTTTTTTCCAGCCGCCCTTCGGATATTATCCATGCGCCCGGTATCCTCGATATGGCGATACTGGGAGGGGATGGTCTGGTCGCGGTTAATCCGGCGGCGTGGCTCCAAAAAAGTATCCGAAAGCTCAACCGCGTTAAGGGGCACAGGTCTCAGGCGGGCGGCGGGACTATTAGCGGTATCCACAACCACCGGGGAAGTTTTTAATTCGGTTGACAATAACGACTCCTTTGCAACTATATTTATGGTTTATTTGCAAAAAACCGGCCTGTCCAACATTTAATCGGTGGAGGACAGGCCGGTATCAGCCGGGGCTTTACCCGGTTAGTAACTGGCGACGGACATCTGGTGGCGGTACAACTGGTAATACCAGCCGCGTTGCGCCAGCAGTTCGTCCTGGCCGCCCATTTCGACGACCTTACCCTTGTCCATCACGATAACCTTATCCACGTCTTTAATGGTACTCAGGCGGTGCGCGATAATCAAGGCGGTGCGGTTTTCCAGCAGCTTTTTAAGGGCTACCTGGATAATCGCCTCGCTTTCGGAGTCGACGCTTGAAGTCGCTTCGTCGAGGATAAGAATCGCTTCCGGGTTGAAGGCCAGGGCGCGGGCAAAGCTCAACAACTGGCGCTGCCCCACCGAAAGATTGGCACCGCGTTCCTCAAGCTGGTACTCGTATTTTCCGGGTAACTGCTCGATAAAGCTGTTCGCCCCGACATGCTCGGCGGCCTTGTAAACCTGCTCGTCGGAAAGGTTCGGGTTACCAAAGCGAATGTTATCCGCGATGGTTCCTTTAAATAGAAGCGGGTCTTGTAGCACCAGGGCCAGGTGCTGGCGCAAGTCTCTCTGGGCAACCTCGCGGACATCTACCCCGTTGACCCGGATAGCCCCTTCCTGAATGTCGTAGTTACGGCTGAGCAGGCCCATGAGACTGCTCTTACCAGCCCCGGTCGCGCCCACGATGGCAACTTTCTCGCCCGGTTTGATGGTAAACGAAACATCTTTGATAACCCGGTAGTCCGGTTTGTAACCAAAACCAACCTTTTCAAAGCGTACCTCGGCCCAGTTCTTCCGGTCTGGTTCCACCAGGGTCTTCGGTTGGGCAGGGTCCTGGATAACACTTTTCTGGTCGAGCAGCCCAAAGATGCGTTCGCAACTGTTGGCGGCAGACTGGAAAGTGGTGTAGCGTTCGGCCAGGTCGCGGATAGGCTGGAAAGTCCGGTCCGTATACTGCAAGAACGCCACCAGCACACCGTAGGTCACGCCCTGGTTGCCCATCAAAAGGTAGCCACCGACCAGCAGCAACAGCGCGTTCGCCGCCGAACCGAGGAAGGTAACGAAGGGCAGGAAGAAACCATTCGCGTAGACAATAAATTTATTACTCTCGTAGTAGCGGTTGTTCAACTCCGAAAAGTACTGGAAGTTTAGCTTCTGGCGGTTGAACAACTGCACGGTCAGCATCCCGGAGTAATTTTCGGCCATATAACCAACCATGGTCGAATGGCGCCGCCGGGCCCGCCGCCACGCCCGCCTGATAATTTTGCGGAAGAAGAACGTCACGATAAATTGGAGCGGCAGCACCGACAGGATAACCAGCGTCAACCGCCAATCCAGGATAAACATGGTCGGAATCAGCACCGCCAGCACCATGAAGTCGGCCAGTACCGCCGACGCGCCGTTGCTTAGCAAGTCGTTGATAGATTCCATGTCACTGGTGAGACGGCTGATTAACCGCCCGACCGGGTAGCGGTCGAAAAAGCCGAGCGATTGGTGAAGGAGATGGTCGAACAATTTCACGCGGAGGTCCCGCACGACATACTGGCCGAGCGTTTGCATGAGGTAACCGCGCAAACTGCGCAGGAAAAAGATACCAACCGTCGCCAGTGCGAAAAGGACCATAATCAGGCCCAGGCCATCGAGTTTATTCGGCGTGATGTAGTTGTCGATGGCGATTTTGGTCAGGAGCGGGCCGGACATTTCCAAAAACGCTACCACGATAGAAATCGGAACGACCAGCAAAGTCCGTTTCCAGTAAGGTTTGAGGAAGGTCAGGAGGCGGGTCAGTTTCCCGCCCTGGTAGTCGCCGCTAACGAGTTCGTCCTCGTCGTCCTCGTCATCATCGGCAAACCGGGATTTAGCCGGTTTTTCCAGGACTGCCGTGGCGGTCGCCGGGTCGCCCAGTACCGCCGACTCGCGCCCTTTCTCCGGTACCCCGACCGTCGCCACTTCCTGGGCCGGGGCTTTCGGTTTGGCGGTTTCAGCTTTGGGGTCGAGGGCGATGTCATCCAGCAATTCGTTCTTGCCGAGTTCGACTTCGCGCCGGTACATCCGGGAATAAAGACCCTGGGACATGTTCATTAACTCGGTGTGGGTGCCTTGCTCGACCATGCGGCCCTGGTCGAGGACCACAATCCAGTCGGCTTCCGTTACCAGGGTCAGGCGCTGGGTAACGATAAGGGTGGTCCGCCCCTGCTCGCTGAGGGTCCGCAGGTTCGCGGCAATCTGGTTCTGGGTGCGGGCGTCCACGCTGCTCAGGCTATCATCGAGGATAAGCACGCTGGCGTCGGGGACGAGGGCGCGGGCAATCGCGGTGCGCTGGCGCTGGCCGCCACTCATCGAAACGCCGCGTTCGCCAATCTGGGCATCCAATCCGCCCGGAATTTGCGGTAAGTCCTGAGCCAGCCGCGAAAGGTCGGTCGCCCGGTGAATTTCGGGGTCACTGGCGCTCTCTTTGCCGAAAGCGATATTCTCGCGCAGGGCCAGGGAAAAGAGGACCGTTTCCTGCGGCACGTAGACTATTTCCCGTCGCAGTTCCTCAAGAGGCAGCAGGCGCACGTCCACCCCTTTGAGTTTGACGCTTCCCTCGTTGGGGTCGTAGACCCGGCCCACCAGCGAAGCCAGCGAGCTCTTTCCGGCCCCGGTGGAACCTACCACTGCGACGGTCTTACCGGCTTCCACTCCAAAGTTGATGTCGCGCAGCACCCAGCGGTTACCCAGCATCAGGCCGGTATTTTTGAACTCGATAACGTTGCGGGTTGCCTGGAGCGAGGCCGGTGTCGGTTCGACCGGTTTGGCCGGGTCGGTAATCAGGGGTTGGATCAAAAAGACCCGCTGGATGCGGCCCATACTGGTTATGGCTTGCTGCCCAAGCGTAATGACGTTACCGAGGTTCGAAAGCGGCCCGGCTAGCAACAGTAAATAGGCGTTGAACTGGACGAACTGGCCGATGGTGAGGCGTCCATCGGCGATTTCGTGACCACCGACCCATAGCAACACCGCCGTAATGGTGTTCATAAAGGTCGCCACGAGTGGGAAAATAATTACGCCCAGCCGGATAAATTTGGTGCTGGTATTGACCAGTTTCTGGTTTTCAGCGAGATAGCCATTGACCTCTTTTTCCTCGGCGGTATAGGCTTTAACGACCCGGACACCGGTAAAAATTTCCTGGGCGCGGTCGCTTACCTCACCGAGTAATTCCTGGGCGGCCCGGTAATGGGGGGCCATTTTCCGGCTCAGCCACGACAGCGATACGGCCAGGAACGGCAACAGGATAACCCCGATTATGGCTAACCGCCAATTCTGCATGAACATCAAAGCCAGCGCCAGCACCCCTAAAAACAATGAGTTAAAACCGTTGGTTACACCCTGGATAACGAAGTCGCGCTGGACAGTGATGTCGGAAGTGCTGTGGACGATTAAGTTGCCGATACTGGTCTCGGAGTAGTAACTGCGGTCAAGCTTCTGAAGCTTGGCAAAGAGGTCGCTGCGGAGTTCGGTCTCTACCTGGTAACCAGTGCGGTTGATAGCCCAGCGTTGCAGGAAGCCCAACCCCAATTGGGCGAGGCCGACTCCCACGATTACCAGGCACAACCATACCAGGAAGTTACCTTGTTGCAAGTTATCAATTATTACCCTGAGCAGGTAAGGTTGGACGAGGGTTATTGCTGAAAGGACCAGCAAAATAACAATACCGGCCACCAGGCTAACAGTGTGTTTTGCCAGGTAAGACCATAAAACCTTTAAATTTCGCATTTTCCTTCAATTTGTAGCCCCTCAGTCTGTCTCTCACCCCTTTGTCAGGAAGTATTGAACGGCTACCGATATTAAATTATTGACTACAAGCCTTCACTAATCCCCGGAGGGATAGCAGTTAGTGAAAACAGAAAAATTTTAACTATTATACACTAAAGGATTGAGTTTACTTGCCGCAATATCCCCGGTTTTTAAGCCAGGCAACCAGCTATTCAGGTCGTTCACCCGGTTACGATTGTCGGTCTCCCCGATTCGCACACCATCGGCGAAGTAAATAATGGTCATGGCTTCGCGGGGCCGGTCGGTCGTATTGGCCGGAGTGCCGTGTAAGGTCCACCCGGCGTGGAAGGTCGCATCCCCCGCTCGCATCGGTTCGCCGTACTTTAACGACAACTGCTTCTCACTGATAAATCTCTCAAAGATGGCCTGCGATTCGTCCGAAATCGGCACTTTGCCCAGGTAACCCAGTTTGTGTGAGCCGCTGGCGAAAGTCATTGGTCCCATTTCAGCCGCGACATCAGTCAGGGGCATCCACATGGTTACGAAATTGTCGGTCACGAGCGGCCAGTAATACTGGTCCTGGTGCCAGGGGGTCGGACCGCCGTGGGCTTCCTTAAATAGGGCCTGGTCGTGGTAAATGCGGACCCCTTTGACACCCATCAGTTCGGCGGCAACTCTGGCAAAGCGGCGGGCCATGACAAACCGGGCCACTCGCTCATCGCGCACCCACAGGTTCATAATCTGCAAAAAGGCTCTGCCATAGGTATCACGCTCGGAAAGGGGCCGGGTCTCGGTGTTGTAGTGGTAGGCCGCCTCGCGGATAACCGGGCGGTAATAGTCCATCTCGGCCTGGTTGGCAAGTTGCCGCAGCAAAATGTGCCCGTTTTGCTGATACCCGGCGATTTGCTCCGGTGTTAAAGCATAATCTTCGGCCAGTTCGGGACCGGCGAGCGGTGTATTAACCTCTTGCAAAACTCTCTCTCCTCTCATCTTTGTCAGGAAAATTGTTTGTGCGGGTACTTTAATTTTACCAGTAAACAAGCTGAAAATATACCCACAAAGCAACCAAAAGAAACAATTTAATGGAAATTGAAAGAACCTAAAAAGAAAATTTGACCAACTACAAAAGGCCGGGTTGGGGCGTGGGCTAAAACCGCGCTTTCTTCCGGCCTCTATTTCGTTAGTTCAGATAATCGCGCTTTTTTACCAAGCGTACTCCTGTGAGCGTCCGGCCCCGGAGAGGGCTAGACCCCGGCGACCTCGGGCTGGAGGGCGAACTTCAAAATGCTATCTTCGGTGCCGACCGGGCAGGGGTCGAGGCTGCACAGCTTTTTCTTTCTGAACTGCGGGTTCGAAAGAGCGTTAAAGCAGATGATGAACGACCGGCGATGATAGTCCGAGTTGTTCGGCGCAGAAGTGTGGAGCAGGAGGCTATCGAAGAACAGCACCGTGCCGGGGGTCATTTCGCAGGTCACTTCTTCAAAATATTGCGAAATCTGGTTCAGCCGCTCCATGTCGGCCCCGGTCTGGTCGCCAACCGCCCCGTGAGTCAGGCGCCCCAGTTTGTGAGAGCCTTTCAGGACCCGCAGACAGCCGTTTTCGGCGGTGGCAGGGTCGAGCGCCACAAAAGCGCTCATCATGCGCGGAAAGACAAACCCCTGGTCGTACCAGTAGCCATAGTCCTGGTGCCATTCCCAGGCCCCGCCCGACTGGGCTTCTTTTAGCATCACCTTACCGTGAAAGAAAGCGACGTCTTCGCCTTGCAAAATACGGATGTTATTTACAATCCGGGGATGGGTCGAAGCAGCGGCCCAGACATCGTTGTTCAGCGAGTGCCAGATTGAAATCTTAGCCCGGCGTCCCGAACCGTCCAGCCTTGCATTTAGATAATGGTTCACAGCCCCGCCCTCATTCTCGATGTCTTCGAGCATGATCTGGACTTCTTCCGGGCTGAACAAGTCTTTAACAAAAATGAACCCGTCACGTTTATAATTGACTACATCTTCTTCTGAAAGATACTTCACGGTCAACTCCTTTGTCTTTCATCACAGGCCGGATTTGAACTTAAATCCTGTAACGTTTTCTGCTACCTGCCCCAGGTTGTTGAAAAGAAGGTTTGAAATATAGTTGAGGTAGGCAGAGAGTTAGCAGTAATTTATAAGTAGGGAATTTTTATAGAACTGTCCCATTTTAGGTTATAATGGGCCGGGAGGTAAATAGCGACAATGGTTATCCGCACATCGGATTCTGCTATCAACAGGTCAAATATTATCCTCGATGATGGTCCCACCATGGGGATTCTGCTGGCGAGTCATTTCCAGAAAGAGGTGGGCTATCACGTCCGCCGCACTCATGGCCGGGAGGATTGGCTGTTGTTTTTTACAATGAGCGGGGCCGGGGTTTTCCAGCACGAAAACCGCCGCCACCAGACCCGCCCCGGCGAAATTACCATTATCGCGCCGGGTTTACCCCAGGATTATGCCACCGCTTCCCCCGAGGAGCCCTGGGATTTTTACTGGGCTCACTTCGTAGCCCGCTCCGACTGGCTGCTCTGGCTTAAAGAATTACCCCAGCAGTGGCCCGGTCTTATCGTCATGCAACCGGACGGCCCGGCCATTCTGGAACGGCTTGAAATCGCCTTTGAAAGACTCCTGAAAGATAACTACCTGCTGACCGGGTTGCAGGAAGCCCTCTGCGCCAACGCCCTCGAAGAAATGCTGCTCCTTTTGGCCCGCCAATGCCAGCAGGCTTCCAGCCTGGATACGCGGGTCCAGCAAATCCTGGAAATCCTCTCCCAGCAACTGGCCGAGCCGCTCGATGTGCCCCAGATTGCCCGCCGCCTGGCCCTCTCGCCCTCGCGGGTAGCCCACCTTTTTAAGGAAGCCACGGGCGAATCTATCATGGCGACCCTGACCCGCCTCCGGCTCAGCCAGGCCCGCCGTTTGCTCGAATTTACCAACCGCCCGGTCGGGGAAATTGCCCGGAGCGTCGGTTTTCAATCGAGCTACCACTTTTCGCGCCAGTTTAAGAGCTCCTTTGGTTTAAGTCCCCAGGTTTACCGCCAGCAGTTCCAGGAAAGTTAAGCTTTGCCTATTACTGGCATAAAAATTGCTTAATAAACACTTTGTGTAGCGAACAATCCTCTTTTCGCTTTCATACACAAAAAGTTCAGTTCGTGGCCCGATAATTGCTATAGTTTTAGTGGGTCTTTTTAAGGCCTTTTAAAGAAAAAAATATTAATCGTAGGCAGGATTGTAAGCGGGGTATTAACGGTCTTCGGACCAGTAGAAATTATCTTATTTTATTACTCCTCTACCCCTTAATTGTGTATTCAATTCAATCCTCAACAAGTTGCTTATGCAACTCTCCTATGATACAGCCAGTGGCCGGTATTCGCTCTACCGGCCATTTTATTTTATATATGTAAGATTTCATATGTTATAATGGTAACGAATTGCTTATTACCGCTTTATGTTTTGTCATAAGTTTCTATGAATCAGGAAGAAGGCCACAGGTGCAACTGGAAAAAGTGCGGTCTGCGCACATTACCCGCGATACCCTTGAAACCAATATTGATATTGAGGTCCGGCTGGATGGCGACGGCACCAGCCAGGTTTCGACCGGCATCGGTTTTTTCGACCATATGCTGACCCTTTTTGCCAAACACGCCAACTTTACCCTGACCATTAAGGCCAAGGGCGATAACTGGATTGACGACCATCATACCGTGGAAGATGTCGGTATCGGTCTGGGCCAGGCTTTGCGCCAGGCGTTCGGCGACAAAATTGGTATCAACCGGTACGGTCACGCCTATGTGCCAATGGATGAAACTCTCGTCCGCACCGCTCTTGATATTTCGGGGCGGCCTTTCCTGGTCTACGAGGTAGACGGGTTGCCGGAGAAAGTTGGCCAGTTCGATTGCCAGCTTATCGAGGAATTCTGGCGGGCGGTCAGCTTTAACGCCGGTCTGACAGTCCACGTGGATAAAATCCGGGGCAAAAACGCTCATCACATCCTGGAAGCCATCTTTAAGAGTTTCGCCCAGGCTCTGCGCGAGGCGGTCCGTATCACCGGCACGACCCTGCCCAGCACCAAAGGCAAAATCGAATAAATAATATGAAAATTGCTGTAATTGATTACGAAGCCGGGAATATTCGGAGCGTCCAGAGGGCCTTGCAGGCAGCGGCTGGACCTGAAGCTACCGTGGAAGTCACTTCAGACCCGGCCAAAATCCGCGACGCCTACGCGGCGGTCTTCCCCGGACAGGGTGCCGCCGGGCAATGCATGACAAACCTTAATACGACCCATCTTTCCGAGATTGTCCGCGAACGGATAAACAGCGGGCGGCCCTTCATGGGGGTCTGTGTGGGGCTACAACTTCTTTTCAGCCACCTCGAAGAAGATGACACGGCAGGTCTGGGGGTATTGCCCGGCGAGGTCCGGCGGTTCCCCGACCGGCCCGGCCTGAAAGTTCCCCAGATCGGTTGGAACGAGGTCAGGCAGACCAATCCTTCACCTCTGTGGGAGAATGTGCCCAACGGCTCCTACTTTTATTTCGTACACTCTTACTATCCCGACCCGGCGCTATGGGCCAGGGATAGCGTGGTCGGAGTGACCGACTATGGGTTCGATTTCGCCAGTGCTTTTACCAAAGATAACTGGATGGCAACCCAGTTTCACCCGGAAAAAAGCGGCAAGTTGGGCTTGCAGCTTTACAAAAACTTCTTAACATTCGCCGGCACGCTTTAAATTTGCTTGACACAGCCAAAACCCGCAGTTAAAATGCCTTATATGACGACACCTCGTTCTATGCCTATGTCATTTTTCCTGCTCCGGTTAGCTGTCAACTTGCCGGGCCGATTTACATTCTAATGAAGTATACTTCTAAGAAAGTTTCATGGAGGTCATTTAATATTGAATAAAAGAAGATCGTCGCTCGGTCCCGGCGGGAAGCTTATCGTTGGTGGCCTTGGGGGGCTGGTCCTTCTCTTTTTGTTGTGGCAGTTTGTCATACCCTTTTTCTTCAATTCTGCTCAAGCTACTCCGGGGACTACCAATCAAGCCAACAACAGCCCTAATGCCAGTACCACGCCGGATTTAGTAGGCTCTGTGGTAGATGCCACTTCTACCTCCCCACTCACTCAGGCTGTTATAAAAGGAGCCGATGGTACCGTAATTGCAAAGGCCGATGATAAAGGCCAGTTTACAATCAATAAATTACCTGCCGATAAAGATAAATTGACCGTCTCCGCGCCCGGCTATGAAGCCGTGCCGTTACCTCTCACGAATGACGCTGCCAAGTCGATCCAATTAAAGCAGCGCGTTACGACCGGCACTCTCGTTGATAGCGATACCCAGCAGCCGATTGCCGGTAAACTGGTCCGGGGTGGCGATAAAGCCGCCGTAACCGATGACTCTGGTAAATTCACTTTCACCGGCCTCTCCGACGATGACAAGATTGCCGTAGACCTCATTGGTTACCAGAAGGCCGAACAGACTGTCGGCACTTCTTCGACAGCCCTGACGGTGGCGATTAAATCTACTTCATTTAGCGGCAGTCTGATTGACGCCCAGACTAATAAGCCGATTGCGCACGCCCTTGTCAAGACCCTGGATGACAGCAACATGGCGACGACCGGCCAGGACGGCAAATTTACCTTTAGCGACCTGACCCACGACGCCGACACTCAGTTAAAAGTGCGCGCTCCCGGTTATAAAATTCAGACCTTCAAAGCCTCCGATCTGGCTAAAGGCGCCAAGATGGACGAGTTCAAGGTAAACGCGGTTTATGTACCGGGGGTTTTTGCCATCCGGGCCAATTACCAGGATTTGTTCACGCCTTACCTTGATATGGCCGATAAAGGGATGATAAACGCCATTGTCGTGGATATGAAGTTTGACGACAACGGCACCCTCTGGTTTGATAGCCAGACACCCCAGGCCAAGCAGTACAAAACCATTCGGGATGGCGGCGCAAACCCTGACGTTTTGATTGACGTCAAAGCCATGCTGGCCGACGCTCACAAACACGGTCTCTACGTCATTACGCGTATGGTGATTATGCGCGACCCGGCGATTGCGGGGGCTAACCCGGCCTGGTCGCTCAAAAGCAAGGCTACCGGTCAACCCTGGAAGGATACCAACGGGCTGGTCTGGCCGAACCCGTTCGTTCCCGAAATTGCTGACTATAACGCGGCCCTGGCGAAGGAACTATCCGACCTGGGCGTGGATGAAGTACAGTTCGACTACATCCGCTTCCCGACCGACGGTAAACTGAGTGACATCCAGTACAAGCCTGACCTGGACTGGACCCAGCTTTCGGACGACGAGAAGCTGCGCGAACAGACCATTGATGGCGTGGTCAAAAAGACCTACGACCTTCTCAAGACCAGCGATACTTTCTTGTCGCTCGATGTCTTCGGGATGAGCCTCTGGAGAGTGGACGACAACAACATCGGTCAGCAGTATAATGACCTGGTCTTCCTGGCCGACTATATCTGCCCGATGATTTACCCGACACACTTCGAGACCGGTACACTCGACCAGAAGGAATATCCCGGCCCGACCGGCAATTACCCCGGTGTTATAATCACCAAGAGCGGGGAAATTGCCAATAAGCTGGAAGAACAGCTTAAACCGATTGCCAAGTACCGGCCCTGGCTGGAAGATTTTAGCTTGCCCCCGGTGGTCCATACCCCGGAGCGGGTGCGTCTCCAGATTCAGGCTGCGAACGACCTCGGTTCCTGGGGTTGGACCCTCTGGAATGCTGCCGGGAAATACTCTACTACGGTTCTACAAAATTTTGCCCAGGCCAAAAAGTAAGTTTACCAACGCCTCCTGGGTAATGGTCTAGTCCCGTAACGACCTCTAGCTGTTCTTAATGAACAGCTAGAGGTCTCTCCACTTGTTAGCGGGTGATGCTAGACCGGCCAGGCTGGCAATGAGTCTATAAGGAACGAAAGCTCATGCGACGCCGCAGGCGAACTCTCAGCCGTTTGCCCACCAAACCGAAATTAACTCCACTATTTGTATATATTTTCGTGGCATTGCTGTGCGTTGGCGGCCTTTATTTGAGCAAGCAAAATTTAGTCAAGGTGGTGAGCGGCAAGGTGGTGGACGCCTATAGCGGGCAACCTCTCGGCGGGGTGACCCTCGTGTTGACCAATGACCGCCAGCAAGCCCGTACCGCCGGGGTGGTCCAGACCTTCAAAGCTTCGACCGATAATTACGGTGCCTTTCAATTCCCCCAGGCTACCGATACTTTTTCCATCTCGGCTGAAAATAATAACTACAAGCCCTACCAGGCAACCCAATCCGGCCAGACAAATTTGGAAGTAAAAATGGTGCCGACTCTCTTGCGGGGCCAGGTTAAGGACGCCCAGGGTAACCCGCTACCCCGGACCCAGGTTAGTCTCGGTAGTAAGACGGTCGAAACCGCCGCGGACGGCAGTTTCAGTTTCTCAGATGTGCCGGAAACCGGTGTAATCCAGGCGCGAGCCTCAGGCTACCGCAAAGGTAGCGTGACCTTTAATAAGAGCGTGCGGGCCGATATTACGCTCCAACAATTCAACGTTAAGGCCGCTTTTATCGCTCCCGCCGATGCCGCTGTCACCAGCAATTTGAATTCGGTCCTGAGTTCGCTTAACAATACTGAATTGACGGCGGTCGTGATTGACCTCAAAGACGAGTCGGGCAAAGTCCTTTTTGATAGCAAGGTGCCGGAAGCCTCAGCCGCTATTGCCGCGAACGATAAAAAGATTCCCGACCTGGCGGCCCTGGTCAAGACCTTACAGGATAAAAATTACTACGTTATCGCCCGGATTGTCGGTTTCCAGGACCCGGTTTTGACCGATGTAAAGCCGGATTGGACTCTCAAAAGTAAAAGCACCGGCAAACCCTGGGCCGATACGGGCGGCTATAACTGGATTAATCCCTACAAACGCGACTCGTGGGAGTATTACCTGGGTCTGGCCGACGAAGCCGCCAAAGCGGGTGTAGACGAGGTCCAATTCGACGGGTTCCACTTCCCGGTCCTCGGAGCGCTCAACGACATAAATTATGAATTGCCCGAAGGCCGGACCAGTAACGAATCGACCCGCATGGATACGATAAACGCCTTCTTCAAGGCGGCCAGGGACCGCCTGTCCCCGTTGGGCGTCTATACTTCGGCGACGGTATACGGTACGGCCCTGGTGGAGGCCGACGACCTCGGCATCGGGATGAACGTGGCCCAGTTGGCCCCCCAGGTGGACTATATCTCGCCCCTGATTTACCCCTCGGAATGGAGTCCGGGCGCGTTCGGGATTGACCAACCGGCCCAAAAGCCTTACGACCTGGTCCAGCAAGCCATGTTGAGCGCTAAAAGCGCTTTAAAAGAGCGCATTTCACAGGTCCGGCCCTGGTTGCAGGACTTCAACCCGCCCAACGGCACCTATGGCGCTTCCCAGGTGCGTGACGAAATCCGGGCGGTCGAAGAAGTCCAGAAGACCAGGATAGGTTGGGTGCTTTACAATTCCAACAGCCGCTATAATGTAGACGCAATCCCGCCTAAATCATAACCCCGCTTTATAACTCCCGGCCCTGTCAGGGTACCGGTTTTGGCCCGTATATTGCATATAAGTTTGTCCTGTGTTTATGGGGCAAAACGGTTTGCAGGGCCTTTTTTGGGCGTTGCTAGACTGAAAAGTTAGTTGTATAATGAAAATCGCTTGCCCCGCCCGTCGGGATCGGTTCACTTTATGTTTAATTCAGGACAAGCTTAATTGCTAGAAGAAAAGAGGGTACTATGCAGCTCGTAGTGCAATCAGGTTCGGAACCAGGGCGTACCTACGATATCGCAGCATCCCAGAAGATTAGAATGGGTCGCCAGTCTGGTAATGATGTCGTGGTGCCCGATGAGCAGGTATCGCGGCGGCATGCTGAAATCGAAGAACGCAACGGTGGTCTGGTTGTAACCGACCTCGGTTCTTCTAACGGCACTTTCGTCAACGGGACTCGCATAACTTCGCCCCAGAGTTTGACGCCCGGCGATACGGTTCAGGTGGGCACTACCGTTTTGAAGGTGGTAGGTTCACCCTCGGCGGGCGGAGCAGGTGATTACGACCAGGGCGCTACCCAGGTATCCGGTTACAAACCGAGCGGCCAGCCGAGCGGCCAGGATTACGGCGGCTACGGTAGCCCCGCGGCACCGAGCGCTCCCTCGGCTAACGATTACGGCCAGTCCGGTGGCTACGGCCAATCCTCCGGCGGTTACGGCCAGTCTTCCGCTTATGGCGGCTCCGGTTCTTCTTACGACCAGGGGCAAAACGCTTACGGTGGCAGCGGGTCGTCGTCGGCTGCTCCCTCGTATGGCGGTGGGGCGGGTTCCTCCTACGACCAGGGCCAGAACGCCTATGGTAGCGGTCAGGGCGCGGGTAGCTACGGCCAGCAAAGCCCCTCTTCTTACGACCAGGGCCAGAATGCTTATGGCGGTAGTGGGGCTTCGGCAGCGCCTTCTTACGGCGGTTCGGGTGGTTCCTACGACCCGGCTAACCCCGGCGCGGGCGCGGGTGGCTACGGCGGCCAGCAGGGCAGCTATGGACAACCGGCTTCCCAGAGTCCTTACGGCCAGAGCGGCGCGAGTTACGACCCGGCCAATCCGAGCGCCGGGGCTTACGCGGGCGGCGCGGGCACTTATGACCCGGCTAACCCCAGCGCTGGTGCCTACGGCCAGCAGGGCGGCTATAACCAGGGCCAACAGGCTTATGGCGGACAGCAGGCTTACGGCCAGCAGCAGGGGCAGTATACCCCTGGCGGCTACCAGCAGCCCGCAGCGGCGGTGACCCCGGCAAAAAAGGGTGGCCTTCCCCTACCAATCCTGATTATCGGTATCGTCGTGGTACTGGTCATCCTGGGTGTGTTGGCCTTCTTCCTGTTCTTTAACAAAGGTGGTGGTACGTCCATCGGCAGCGATATTCCGAACCCGCCGAACTCGACCAAGCTGGATGTCTCGGCCCAGGATATTGCCAAGATTGATCCTACCGCAAACCAGCAGGATATCAGCAAGATTAATTACGGCTTCTTTACCAGCACCGATACGCCGGCGACGATTCTGACGTTCTACCAGACCGAAATGAAGAATCGCGGTTGGACCCCGGATACCACCGTGTCCGATACTTCCCAGGCCCTTTTCAAAAAAGGTGATAACAATACCGGGGTTGCGGTAGTTCCGATGGCGACCCAGGAAATTGTGACCGGTTTCGAAACCACCATACCCGCTTTGAAAGGTAAGCTCAAGGTAGGGCAAACCCTGGTCATTGTCGCAAGCGGCCCGGCTAGCGTATTCAAGACCACACCCGGCGCGTAATCCAGAACGTAAACCGGATAAAAAAGAGGCAACCTTCAGGGGTTGCTTCTTTGTTTTATTTCGCCTCTATTTTATGGAGTTACCTGGGAAAATTATTTGTAAACTACGCGGCGACGTTTGAAGCGGCTGACCAGCAATTCCAGCAGAAAAATAACCAGGGCTAAAACCAGGTTGATGGCGGCGGCAAAGGCGAAAATCCAGGTCAGGTTGCCCATAAGCTGGCGCAGGGTCTGCTGCCAGTCCTGCGGCAACGGCGGTAATATCCCGGTTACCGCCAGGACGAGAATAAGGGCTCCCGGTAGTATCAGGCCGAACAGCCAGGGGCGGCGGTCGGGTTTACTCGGTAGCATCCCGTTACTGACCGTAAAGACCAGGTATAACCACAAAAAGTTGAGGGGTTTCTGGACGCTGGCGGCAAATTCCGTAGGCAAGCGCGAGATACTCTGCCAGACACTGTCGTCCTGCGGTGAAACCGGGTTGATGCCGGTATTAAAGTTCAGAAGGGCTGCCAGGAGCAGCAGCACCAGGATGCCGACCGGCAGGGGCGCGAGGCCGATAAGGCTCTGGCGAACCGGGTCGGTCTTAAAAATTTCGACATATCCCAAAGTGACCGGTCCCCCCTGGGCCTGTCCCTTCTGACCTTTAGGACCGCCTTTAGGCTCGGCGGGTTGAGGCCGGAAAAGGGCAACATCCCTGGTCGGAACGAACAAGACACGGGCCATCAGCCAGTGACTTATTTCGTGTAGAACTACGCCGGGGGCCAGCAGGTAGAAATAAAAAGTCGAGGCGGGCCGGGTGCGGTTGGTAATCAGCAGCACCAGGCCCTGGATATGCCGTCCCAGCCACCATTGTATTCCCCAGAAAGCCAGGAAAGTGATATATAGCCACAAAACTGCCGTTGCCCAGACGGTTGCGCCGCCATCCATCAATGATTCTTTCTCGTATCTTTATTGGACCAATTTGGCTGAAAGAAGGTAGCCTTTTCGGGCTCGATTATAGCGTTACGGTCTGGCCCGGTCAAACCGGGCAAGGTCAGACCAGACTTAAACCAAATTTCCCATTTGATTTTTACTTCTCCTTAAGCCATAATTAAGGAGTCAGTAACTCAGAGATAATAAGATAACCACGGGAAAGCAGGAGAAACTAAACAATGGCTGACGGGTCCGCAAATCTTGGAAAAGGTAGTCGCATTGGCCCCTACGAAATCTTGGGCGTGCTGGGGCGGGGCGGTATGGCAACCGTCTACAAAGCCTACCAGTCTTCGCTCGACCGGAACGTGGCTATCAAAGTTATTGCCGAGCGGTACGCCAGCGACCCCACTTTCGCGGAAAGGTTCCGCCGGGAAGCCCGCTCAATTGCTCGCCTGCACCATCCCAATATTCTGACCGTCCACGACGCGGGCGAAGATAATGGCCTGCTTTACATTGTCATGGAACTGGTAGAGGGCGATACCTTGCGGGACGAAATGAACCGCCAGCCCTTGAGCCTTGAGCGCAGCGCGAAAGTGTTGAACCAGGTCGGGGCCGCCCTTAATTACGCCAACAAACAGGGAATCATTCACCGCGACATCAAGCCCTCCAACGTCTTATTCGACGCTCATAACGACCGGGCGGTCCTTTCCGACTTCGGTATCGCCAAGATGCTCGATAATACGGCGGCGGGCCTGACCGGCACCAACGAGGGTCTCGGTACCCCCGATTATATGAGCCCTGAACAGGCTAACGGCAGTCCCCTGGATGGTCGCAGCGACGAATATTCGCTTGCGGCGATGGCTTTCGAACTGGTGACCCGCCAGACCCCCTTTCACGCCGATACGCCAATCGCCATCGTGATGGGCCACCTCTCGAAGCCAGTCCCTTCCACCCGCCAGCTAAATCACGATATTCCCCCGGCCCTCGACGCGGTTATCACCAAGGCCCTATCCAAGAGCCCGAACGACCGTTACCCCAATGTAGCGGAATTTGTCGAGGCTTTCCAGAAAGCCGTTACCAACCCGCAAATTCAACCCCAGCAGGTCGCGCCGACCATTGGGATACAGCCGACCAACTATAACGCGACCCCGAACCAGGGCAGCGGCCCTTATTCGGTCCAGCAGACCAGCAACCCGACCTTTGTGCCGCCTGCCCAGCCCGCCTGGAATTCTGCGGGGCCGCAGGTCCCGCCTTACCAGCAGCGCCCGCCGACACCGCCCCCGACCCAGTATCCGCACCCGCCGACACCCGCGCCGCAGCAGTATAATACCCCCTCCCAACCCGGTTATAACCCGGGGTATAACGCTTATCAGCAGCCCTATACCGCTCCTAAAAAGAGCAATATCGGGCTTTTGCTGGGTGGAATCGCGGCTATCGCGATTATCGCTATCATTGTACTGGTGGTAATCCTGGTCTCCGGGGGAAACAAACCCGGCAACCCGACCCCGACCTCCACGGTCGCGCAGATTACGGCGACCCCTGGCGGTGATGCCACTGCTACCCCCGCCAATACCGAGGAAGCTACAGCCACCGCCGACGCCAATAACCCAACCGATACCCCGGAGCCGACTACCGGCCCGGAACCGACCCAGGGCGGGGCCGGAGACCTTACGCCGGGCGGGGTCCCGGTTGAGGAGTCGTTAAAACCGATTACCGCCGATGCAGCCGCCCAGAAATCGCTGGAAGCGCCTTACGAAAACCTGGGTAACGATGTGCACGTCTTGCTCTACACCTCGTCCAAGTCGATTGACGACCTGAAAGCTTATTACAAGGGCGAACCGGATGGCTGGGTCTTTCTCCAGGAAACCAGCCAGAGCAATTTTGTATATGTAACTCTGCTCAAGGACGGCAAGGGTGGTCTGTTCGGGGCGGCTCCCATAACTAAAGTCTTTATTAACGCCGCCGATACACCCGCCTCGTTGCGTCCTCAACTTAAAGAGGGCGATACTTTCGTCTTCCTGGTGGATAACCTCGATTATTCGAAGGCCGGCGCGACCCCAACCACTTCCGCCGTGCCGCCCAAAGCCGCTACCAGCGGCGGGTTCGTGGCATTGGGGGCCGGGGCCAATAATATCAGGAATGTAGAAACGGCCCTGGCCTCAATTTATCGCAAAGAACTATAACCACCAAACCCAGGCGCTGCCGCCCGTAGCGCCTTACTCGCCCTTATTTGCGGCACCCGCAAGCAAAAAAGCGATTAAACTCGTCAGAACTTGACAGTTGCTTGTCCGGTGCCGTAAAGTTATATTAACCATTCTAAAACCAAATTTACAACAAAATATTCAGAAGTACGCCGACTGGCTGGTCGATGCCGATCAGGAACCAAGCAGGAAAATTTAGGTTTCCACTGGCTTTTCTGAATCGGGAGTTAGTTTTTTATACGGAATTCAAGAGGGGGATGTATGTTAGTCGAAAACTCTCGGCCCCATCTGTTTGATATATATAATCCCCAAACCAGCCGTTTTTTTGACGAAATGTTCGCTACGGACACAACGGTTCGGGAGCATTATGAAATCCTCTTTAGCCGGTTTAACGAACTTAGTCCGGCTGAGATTGAGGCGCGCAAACAGATTGTCAATGTGTTCTTTCTGAACCAGGGCATCACCTTTACGGTCTACGGCAATAACGAAGGCGTCGAGCGGATTTTCCCGTTTGATATTATCCCGCGTATCGTGCCCGGACGAGAATGGGATATTGTCGAACGGGGCCTGACCCAGCGTATCACGGCCCTGAACCTTTTTCTCCACGATGTCTACCACGACCAGAAAATCCTGCGTGATAAGGTGGTCCCGGCGGAACTGGTGCTGGGGAGCAAACACTTCCGGCGCGAGTTCGTGGGGGTCAATCCGCCCCTGAATGTCTACATTCATATCACCGGGACGGATATTATCCGCGACAAAGAGGGCAACTACCTGGTCCTGGAAGATAACCTGCGCTGCCCCAGTGGCGTTTCCTACATGCTCCAAAACCGCCAGGCCATGAAAAGGGCTTTTCCGGCCCTGTTCAGCCACTACCGGGTGCGCCCAATTGAGGATTATCCCCAGGAGCTGGTCAGGGTCTTGCAGCAAATCGCCCCGGCGCACAACGAAAATCCATCCATTACTTTGCTTACCCCCGGCATCTACAACTCGGCTTACTTCGAACATTCTTTCCTGGCCCGCCAGATGGGTATCGACCTGGTGGAAGGGCGCGACCTAATTGTCAACGACAACCGGGTTTATACCCGCACGACCAGGGGTCTAAAACGGGTCGATGTGATTTACCGCCGGGTGGATGACGATTTCCTCGACCCGCTGGTCTTCCGCTCCGACTCGCGCCTCGGTATCCCCGGCCTCATTAACGCCTACCGGGCCGGAAACGTGGCCCTGGCGAACGCAATTGGGACAGGTGTGGCCGACGACAAGGTCATCTATAGCTTTGTGCCGAAGATTATCAAGTATTACCTGGACGAAGACCCTATCCTACCGAACGTGCCGACTTACCTGGCGAGCGACCCTCACGATTTGAGCTATATCCTGGATAACCTCGACAAACTGGTGGTTAAGGCCGCCAACGAGTCGGGCGGCTACGGGATGCTGGTCGGGCCGCACTCGACCCAGGCCCAGCGCGATGACTTCGCGGCCAAGCTGCGGGAAGACCCCCGCAACTATATCGCCCAGCCGACTATCGCCCTTTCGCGCCACCCCGCTTTCGCCAATGACAACAGTTTTACAGGTTGTCATATCGACCTGCGGCCTTACGTCCTTTACGGCGAGTCGGTCAAA
Organism: Chloroflexi bacterium 54-19; assembly: GCA_001898225.1. Classification (GTDB taxonomy): domain Bacteria; phylum Chloroflexota; class Chloroflexia; order Chloroheliales; family Chloroheliaceae; genus 54-19. Next base: position 40,187 of record MKTJ01000028.1, on the reverse strand, counting down.
ATCGTGCCGGGTGGCCTGACCCGTGTCGCGCTTACGCCCGGTTCGCTGGTGGTCAACTCGTCCCAGGGCGGCGGCAGCAAAGATACCTGGGTGCTTTATTCATAGATTTTTATTTTCCTAAAAGGAATTTTAACCCTATCCCCAACCCTTCCCCTACCTGGGGAAGGGAATAAGAAAAGTTATAACCCAAATGGTTCCCCTCTCCAAAGGCGGGACCAGGGGTGAGGGTGCCTAATTTAAGGAACTTTAACGGGTTCCAGAAAAAGATAGTAAGGAAAAGAAGATGTTAAGCCGGGTTGCCGAATCCATGTTCTGGATGAGTCGCTATATCGAACGGGCCGAGAATACGGCCCGCTTTCTGGACGTTAACTTTCACCTTTTGCTCGACCTGGATAAGATTACCGATGTTGACTCGCGGTCCTACTGGGAACCCCTGATTATGGTCACGGACGACCGCGACCGCTTCTTATCGCTCCATAACGAGTTCACTGCCGCCGCCGTCAGCGATTTCCTGGTCTTTAACCGCAACAATCCCAACTCGATTTTCTCCTGTATCGCCCTGGCCCGCGAGAATGCCCGGAGCATTATCGAAACGATTGCCAGCGAGATGTGGGAACAGATTAACCGCCTCTATCACTTCCTCAATACGGCGGACCACGATATTTTGCAGACCGACCCCTATAATTTTTACCAGGTTATTAAAAATGGTTCGCACCTGTTCCAGGGTATCACAGACGCAACCTTTAGCCGGGGCGTGGCCTGGGACTTTGTCCAGGCCGGGCGCTACCTGGAACGGGCCGACAACACTTCGCGCCTGGTGGACGTGAAGTATCATCTCCTGGCTAATTCCTCGACCAAGGACGAGGTGGACCCGGTGGACAATATCCAGTGGATGGCCGTTTTGAAAAGTTGCAGCGCCCTGGAAGCCTTCCGTAAGGTCTACCTGTCGCGGATTGAGCCGGAAACGGTTATGCAATACCTGGTGCTGGACCAGTATTTCCCCCGCTCGATCTACTTTTGCGTCCAGATGTTGCAGGAGGCTCTCTGGCACATTTCGGGGAGCCGCCAGCGTGAATTTGCCACCAATGCTGATCGTCTGGTGGGTAAGCTGGAAGCCGAATTAAATTACACCACTATCGAGGATATTTACCAGCAGGGACTTCATTCCTGGCTAGAAGAATTGCAGAAAAAGCTGGCCCGGATCGGGGACCAGGTCTACGAAAGCTATTTCTCCTACCATACCTTTTCGGATGGGGAGGACGTAGCCCTGGGGCCCCAACGCCAGACCCTTTCGCCGGGCCGGGTCAGCCGGGCGGTCTGGAGCCAGTCCGATAGCTCGCAGCAACAACAGCAGCAATAGACTGGAAACTGGAAGGCGCGGGCGGTAATTGCTTACCGCCCTTTTATTTTTAAGGACGGTGCGCAGTTATGAATGATGCCGCCAGAAGCTTTATAGAATCGCTTCAAAATAACCCCGATGTCCTGGCAATAATCCTGTTTGGTTCGCGGGCCAGGGGTAATGCCCGTCCCGACAGCGATTTTGACTTAGAGGTAATTTGCAAAGAGGGTTTTAACAAGACTATCGAGTACAGCGGGGGCTATGCCTTCGAGATAATCTACACGACCGAAAGCGGTCTGGCCGAGTACTGGCAGCAGAATAAAGACGATTGTGTGGAATTGTGGCGGGCCGGGAAGATTCTTTTTGATAGAGATGGCACAGCGGCCCGGTTGAGAGAGTTTGGCCGGAAGATTGAGGAGGCCGGGAAACCCCCTTTAGGCCCCCAAGAGCTGCACCTGCTCAGGTTCAATGCTGCCGACCAGCTAAAAGCCATCGAGGGGTTAAAAACAAACAACCCTGTAACCGCCAGGATGCTCCTGACCGCCCTGGTCTTTCACTTCACCGGGTTTTTCTTTGAGATAAATCAATACTGGTCGGTGCCGCCCAAGCAAAGGTTGGCGGCCATCAAAGAACTAAGTCCCGCCCTGGCAGAGTTGATCGAGGCTTTTTACCTTGAAACCGGCCTGGCTGAACAAATCCAGTTTGCTCACGCCATGTTTGCCCGGATTTTTACAACGATTTAATTTAACCGCTAATCGTGCAAAAACTGCTCAAGGTGAGCCTGGGCGACCTGGCGGGCGCGGGGATGAAAAGTCGCGGTCAGGTGCCCGGTCGGGAGGGCTACCAGGGGCGTACCCCACTCCCTGGCGAAATTATCGGTATCATCGGGGAAGCAGACCCGGTCGGCGTTGGCTTTCAGGACCAAAATGCGCCGGGCCTCAATGGCCGGTTGGTAACGTCCGGGGCGAATGACTTCGAGCAGGCGGGAGGTGGCGGCTTCGTCCAGGCCCTGCCGGTCCAGGTCGCGCCGGATAAGGCTGGTATAGGTGCTCTGCCAGATAGAGCTTTTAGCCCCGGTAGCCGGGACTGCCAGCACCCCGGCGTCCAGGTTCGGTTCGGAGGCAAGGACCATCGCCCCGACCAATCCGCCCAGGCTTTTACCTATTAAACCGATAGGGCGCTCCGGTTGCTGGGTCCTGAGCCAGTTTATGGCCTGGCGTACGTCGCTCACGGCCTGGCCCATCGCCTTGACGGCCAGGGGCAGGTTGCCGGTTATCGCCAGTTCGCCGCTCAGTTTGCCGGGCGGGGTCCGTTCAAAGTGGAAGGGAAGGTGCAGGGCCAGGATATTGTAGCCGAGCGGCCCGGCCCAGGTCAGGGGCAAGCGCAGGCTAAAACCCGCCTCAAATTCCATCCAGCCATGTAGATAGACCACTACCGGGGCCGTTTCCTGGCCCGGTCTTTCAAGGTAAAAGCCGTAAACCCGGTCGTTTCTGGTAAACCCGGTCGCCACCGCGCTCGGATATTCGACGTTGTAGACCCGGTAATGGCGCAGTTGGGGTCCGGACTGTAATAGCAGGGTGTGGGGCTGGCGGGGCGTCATTTTCAGGTTGGGATACGGTGGACCTGGAAAAAGTTCTTCCAGCTTTTCGACCGGGCCGAGTTTTTCGTTAAGACGGTCCAACTCGTCTTTATCCGAAAGATAGGGCGGTTTGCCCGATTTCTCCACTAAATAGCTTGAAAAGGAGAAAAAGGCTTCATCGAGGTTACCGAGCGCCCATTCGAGCGGTCTTTCGTAGTTTTTATTTTTATAACTGTGCATACCCGGCCTGGCTTTCACTAACTTACTTTTAAGGTCTTTTGAAGATTTCTAATAGTTACTTTCAAAAGTTCTTTCAAGGCTTTAATTGTAGAAATTTGCCCTGCCCCTGTCAATAGATTGCCTAATCCGCCCGCCCTCGTTATAATTTGGCGCGAATTGATTGATATTGAACAGCCAGAAGGACAAAATGCAAACTACCCGCCCTGAGATTGCTTCCACCCCCTATACCGCGCCTTCCTTAAAAATCCTGATGTTGACCTCGTCTTACCCTAAATATCCTGGCGACGTGACCGCGCCTTTTATCGAGGCGATTGCCCAGTACAGCCAGGCCCAGGGCCACCGGGTGACGGTAGTTTTACCATATCACCCCGACCTGAAACGCCAGCCTGTCGAGAAGGGGGTCAGGTTTTACACCTATAAATACGCTTTACGGAAAAGCTGGAATATCTGGGGTTACGCTGCTTCTTTACAGGGGGATGTAAAGGTCCGCAAGTTGATTTATTTGCTACTGCCGTTTGTCCTGGTGAGCAGTTTTATAAAAATGTGGCGGCTGACCGGGCAGGAGAAGTACGACCTTATCCAGGCCCATTGGGTCATTCCGAACGCCCCGGTGGCGGTCCTTGTAGGTTTATTACGACATATCCCTACAATTATCAGTTTACATGGTTCCGATGTGTACATGGCCGAACGGATAAAGCCGGTCGGGTGGGTAGCGCGCTGGGCCTTCCGGCGGGCCGCTGCCGTCACGGCCAGCAGCCACGATTTGCTCCAGAGGGCTCAACGGCTGGGTGCGCCGACAGCACCAGGCCGGGCCGAGGTGATTCCTTACGGGGTTGACCCTGCCACCTTTCAGACCCCCGCCCGCTCCCGCGCCGAAATTCGCCAGGAGTTGGGTTTTGCGCCGGATGCGCCGGTCCTGCTTATGGTCGGGCGGTTGGTTTACAAAAAGGGTTTTGAGTACGCCATCCGGGCACTGCCAGTGGTTCTAGAAAATTACCCGGCAGCCCGCCTGGTGATTGCAGGGGGTGGCGATTTGCTGGAACCGCTCAAAGGGTTGGCGGCCAGCCTCAAATTGGGGGATAAAGTTCTGTTTGTGGGTCCGGTGGCGCACGACCGGGTGCCGGATTACCTGGCGGCCTGCGATTTGTTCCTGCTGCCCAGTATCGTGGACGACCAGGGCAACGTGGACGGTCTGCCCAACACCTTGCTTGAAGCGATGTCGGCCCAGAAAGCGGTGATAGCCTCGGAGGTAGCCGGGGTTCCGCTGGCCGTCACCGATGGCGAGAATGGCCGGTTGGTCCCCCAGCGCGACCCGGAAGCCCTGGCAAAAGCCATCATCGAATTACTAAACGACCCAGCCCTGCGTGAGAAATACGGAATGGCGGCCCGGCGTAAAGTTCTCGATGAACTAAACTGGACCGCCATTTCCGCCCGCTATGGCCGGGTCTTCCAGGCCGCCGCCCGGGCAGTTTCCCGCCCGAAACAGCCTTAATTTATTTTTGTCATTCTGAAGCATCGCTTCAGAATCTCGCGCCGTTGGCAAATATCCGTTACGCGCTTGTTATGAATGCTTTGTAAACCTTATTAATGAGGGTTAGGGGTTTGAGCCTGGTCGTTGTACTGGTTGGTCTCCCCACCTTCGGGACCACTACCCAGGTTGCCACCACCCTGGCCGACGCTCTGGTGCGTCCGTACATCGGACATGCCCGAAGTGCTGGACGAGGTCGCAGTATTCCCTCGCGTTTGTAGACCGCCTTCGTGGTAATTGGGCTCCTGGTAGGCGTTTTGTTTATCGTTGAGGCCTTCTTTTTCGCCACCGTATCCGGTAACCCCTTCTTGCAGGTTACTCGCCTTCTCGTTTGTTGCGTTTTGCTGCTGGTCACTCATAATTGATAAACCTCCCTTATAGGAATTTGTTAGCCCCTTTTACATCCTGAAATCGGATTGGGGTTCGGGCGGCAGATTCTGGCCTGTAGGAGGCAAGCTCTGCGGACCCGGCAAGGTCTGGTTGTTGGCGGGTTGAGCCGCCTGGGATTGGTTGCCGCCAAAGGCTTTGTTGGCCGCATAAGAAACCAATCCACCCAGCGCCGCCTGGGCAATCGGGTTGTTAAGAATATTGCCAAAACCACCCAGCCCGCCCGAATTCGGCTCGTTATTGGGGGTCTGGTTCTGGCTGGAAAAGCCGCCGGAATTGCCAATCAATTGCCCGGCCAGCGAACCCAGGCCGGATTGCGACTGTCCACCGCCAAACATGCCGCCCAGTAGCCCCGAATTGCGGGCCAGGTTAAACAGGTTGCCCAGGTCGAACGAGGTCGCCTGGTGAGGGTCGGTGGTGCTGATACCGGCCTGACTGGGGTCAATCCCGTTTTGTTTGGCCGTGTTAATCAGGCTGCTAAAGAGGCCCATCTGTTCCACCTTGGGCATCTGGTTAAAGTATTCCTGGTGGACCGCCTGGACCTGGTCCTCCGGGCCGTGGTCCACGAAACCTTTATAGGTAGCTGCCACCTGGCTGGGGTCGAGCTGGCTGTAGTCTCCACTGTTATGCGCCTGGGCCATCTGCCGGTGCTGCGGATTGTTAAAATCGAAAAAACCCATTCTAAAACCCTTCCTTTCTTACCTTTGCTTACATTTTCTGACCTTATCGTTCTACCTGTCATTTTCTGCCAGTCACAAGCCTGGTATTTCTATAATTTAGTGCAAAAAGGAGGCCACAATTTGGGAAGGGGGCAAATTTTCTTGTTTGAGGCTAACCCGCTGTGGTAGAATGACGGCTGGCTGGGCCGGGGTCTTTTCCGGTCTCATTTGAAAGAGTAAAAAATGCTTAGAACCGTGAATGTTACGCGCTATGTCACGCCTTTGCGCGAAGGGGGTTCGCTCCCGGCGATTGTCGAGGCTGACGACGACGGGTTGTACGTGCTAAAGTTTCGAGGGGCCGGGCAGGGACCAAAAGCCCTGATTGCCGAACTGGTGGCGGGGGAGATAGGCCGCGCCCTTGGTCTGCCCGTGCCTGAAATTGTCTTCGCGGAACTAGATGTCGCGCTCGGTCGTAACGAAATGGACCCCGAAATTCAGATGTTGATAAAAGCCAGCCCCGGCCTCAACCTTGGATTGGATTATCTTCCCGGTTCGCTGGCCTTCGACCCGGCGGTCGCCTCAGAACTTGACCCGGCCCTGGCCTCGGCGGTGGTCTGGTTCGATGCCTACGTGACCAACGTGGACCGCACGCCCCGCAACACCAATATGCTCTTATGGCACAAGAAGTTGTGGCTGATTGACCACGGGGCTTCGCTCTATTTCCAGCATTCCTGGGGCGACTACCTGGCCCGCAGCCTGACCCCCTTTTCCCAGGTCAAGGGTCATGTCCTGCTGCCCTACGCCTCGCAAATCGCGGTGGCCGACCAGACATTGCGTCCTTTGCTCACCACCGAGAAGCTGCAAGAAATTCTCGCCCAGGTTCCGGCAGAGTGGCTGGCCCCGGAGCAAATGTTTACCACTTCGGAAGAAATGCGGTCGGCTTTCCTGACCTTTCTGGTGAACCGGCTGGAAAATTCGCATGTATTCGTGGAGGAGGCGGTCAATGCCCGGACCAAACTCCTTTGATTATGCCGTCGTACGGGTAATGCCGAGGGTCGAGCGGGGTGAATTCGTCAACGTGGGTATCATCCTGATTTGCCGGACCAAACGCTACCTGGACGCCCGTATCGAGTTGGACGAAGCCCGCTTGTTGGCCCTTTTCCCTGGCCTGGATATGGCCGAACTTCGCCAGCACCTTGAGGTAATCCCCAAAATTTGCGCCGGGACGCCTGATAGTGGTCCTATCGGGCAACTTTCCCAGCAGGAGCGGTTCCACTGGCTGGTGGCGCCGCGTTCGACCGTTATCCAGGTTTCCCCGCCCCATTCCGGGTTTTGTCTCGACCCCAACCATACCCTGGACCATTTGCTCGATACGCTGGTCCGGTTGCCCCGTCCCCCGGAAGACTAATTTACCTTCATGCTCAGGCTGATGCGGCCCCGCTTGCCTTCTACCTGTAAAACTTTGACCTCGATAATATCCCCGACACTGACCAGTTCGAGCGGGTGCTTAACATAGCGGTCGCTCATCTCGGTGATGTGGACCAGGCCGTCCTGCTTCACGCCGATATCTACGAAGACCCCGAAATCTACCACGTTGCGGACGGTCCCCTTTAGAATCATCCCCGGCGCTAAATCCTCCATCTTTAACACGTCCTGCCGTAGAATCGGCGCGGGCAGGTTTTCGCGGGGATCGCGGCCCGGTTTTTCGAGATTATCCAGGATGTCTTTGAGGGTCGGCACCCCCACTCCCAGCCGTTGGGCCAGTTCGCCAAGCCTGGTATCGTTGGCAGTCTGGCGGAAATCCCTGATGGCGGTCGTGGCCGGGGAGCCTTTTGCCAGGTCTACGTTGAGCGATTTGAGCAGGCTGCGGGCGGCGGGATAGCTCTCCGGGTGAATGGCGGTATTGTCGAGTGGTTCCGGTCCTCCCCGGATTTTCAAGAACCCGGCGGCCTGCTCGAAAGTTTTGTCACCCAGTCCCGCCACTTTGCGTAAATCGCCCCGGTTGCGGAAGGCCCCGTTTTTCTCGCGGTAGGCCACCACAGCCCCGGCTACCCGGCTGTTGATGCCCGATACGTGACGCAGGAGGGCCACCGAGGCCGTATTGAGGTCTACTCCCACGAAGTTCACGCACGATTCGACCACCTCGTCAAGGGTTTCTTCCAGGTTCTTCTGGTCAACGTCGTGCTGGTAGAGGCCGACCCCGATACTTTTAGGGTCGATTTTGACGAGTTCGGCCAGGGGGTCTTGCAGGCGGCGAGCTATCGAAATGTTGCCGCGCTGGGTGGCGTCCAGGTCGGGGAACTCCTGCCGGGCCAACTCGCTGGCCGAATAGACCGAGGCCCCGGCCTCGCTGACCATGACGTAAGCCGGGCGGGGAGTCGGGCAGGCCGCGATAACCTCGGCGGCGAGGGTTTCGGTCTCGCGGCTGGCCGTACCGTTACCGATAGCCAGGATTTCCACCCTGTAGCGGGCGATTAAATCGAGCAGCAGCTTTTTGGACCCGGCCCAATCGTTGCGGGGTTCGTGCGGATAGATGGTCAGGTTTACCGCCACTGGTTTGCCGGTCTGGTCGATTACGGCCACCTTGCAGCCGGTCCGAAAGCCGGGGTCAATCCCCAGGACTACCTTACCCTGGATAGGCGGCTGCAAAAGCAGTTGGCGCAGGTTGGCCGCGAAAATCCGGGTGGCGTGCTTCTCGGCGGCTTCGGTCTGCTCGGCCCTGACTTCGTTTTCGAGCGAGGGCAGCACCAGCCGTTTTAAGCTGTCTTCGATAGCCGCGGTAACTTCATCCTTAAAAATGGAGCGGCTATCGGTCAGGTAGAGACGGGTGGCGATTTGCTCGGCCTGGTTGCCTTCGAGAACGATTTTTACGCTCAAGACCCCTTCTTTGTCGCCCCGGTTGAGGGCAAGAGTACGGTGGGGCGGTAGGCGATTGAGCGGTTCCCTGTAATCGTAATATTGCTCGAACTTGCGGGCTTCGTCCCTGGCCCCTTTGGCAAGGGTGGATTGGATTAGCCCCTGGCGGCGCAACAGGTCACGCAGGCGGCGGCGCAACTCGGCGTCCTCGGAGAATCGCTCGGCCAGGATGTCGCGGGCTCCCGCCAGGGCGTCTTCGGCGGTTTCGACCCCCTTGGCTGCATTGATAAATTTGCGAGCGTACTCGGCGGGTTTGCCCTGATAAGTTTTTTGGGCCAGCAGCAAATCGGCCAGCGGTTCGAGCCCCTTTTCGCGGGCGATAGAGGCGCGGGTACGGCGTTTGGGACGGTAGGGTAAATAGAGGTCTTCCACTTCTTGCAGGGTGGCGGCTTTTTCCAGGCTGGCGGCTAACTCCCTGGTCAATTTGCCCTGCCCTTCGATAACTTCGCGGACCTCGGCTTTGCGCCCGGCCAACTGGCGGCCATAGACGACCAGCTTTTGCAACTGGCGCAATTGCTCCTCGTCCATGTTGCCGGTGACTTCCTTGCGGTAGCGGGCGATAAAGGGGATAGTCGCGCCACCATCGAGCAGTTCGAGGGCCCTGGTGGCGGAAGCCGGGCTCAGGCTCAGGCTGGCGGCGGCTTGCCGGATTATCCGGTTGTCATCCTCCGGGACTGCGGTGGCCGGGGTTGCTTCGTTCTTTTTAGGCTGAGTCATTTCTCTCTCTTTTACGCTCGGTTATCTGCCTTGAGTTTGTTGGTCGTTACAAGGGCTGGTTCTTGCAAACGGAGGTTTATTGTAAGCAACCCGGCCCATTTTAGCAATGCATTCCAGGTCCCTTTTGCAAAATACGCATCCATTTTGGCATTTCGAGCTCAATTTAGCCGGGAATAATTTGTTAAAAAAGTGTTTTATAAATTAGAAAATTCACATTTATTTCCAATTATAGCTAAATTTTGCCAATCTATAATTCTAACTGTAAAGCAAAGAGGCCAGATAAAAGAAAGAAATCAGCCCGACCTTCCGCTTTAAGAGAAATAATATTAAAAATTCTGATTGGGAGGTTTTTAAAAATGGCGAACGTTTATTCAAACGAAGCTAACGGGGAAGAACCCGCAGAAAATGAAAATGGGGAAATTAATCAGGAATTATTACCGGTAGAACCGGCTCCCCAGGAATTTGAGCAACCAGTTGAGCAACCAGTTAAACCTGCCGGTGTTGACCCGGTTATAAATACCCAGCAGCAAAACTTTACTAACCCCTATATCCGCCCGGCGGAACCGGTCGAAGAACCAGTTCAAGGACCGGTTTCGGCCCGGTATGAAGAACCCGGCGGCCAGCCCTTTAACCCTTATATCAACCCGGCTCCCGGCTATAACGGCCAGCAACCCGGCTACGCTTACCCGGCCCAGGGCCAGCCGCAGCCAGGGAAAGAGCCCAGGAGCAAGCTTAAGAAAGTTCTGACCGGGAGCGGCATCGGCATGTTCCTGATGTTGGTGGCGATGCTTTCGTTCGTGTATGTCTCGACCGTGGGTAACGCTTCTTCGGGGGTCGCAACCGTGACCGCAGCTAAATCCGGTAGCGCCGCCGTCCTTTACAGCACTACAACCAATGGCTCGACCAGTACCGGGACCGGAACGACCGCGACCACCAGCAACGAAACCTCGGCGGTCAACACAGGCGGTACGCTGACGGTCCAGCAAATCGTCCAGAAGGTCACCCCGGCGGTGGTCCAGATTACCAGCCAGCAGACCGTTACGGCCAGGAGTAACTCCCGGACAGGCTCGACTGGTTCGACCGGCAGCAGCACGACCCAGGCTACCGGGGTTGGCACCGGGATTATCTATGACGCCAGCGGTCTTATCCTGACCAACAATCACGTGGTCGAAGGGGCCGACTCGCTACTGGTTACCCTGACCGATGGCCGCTCTTTCCAGGGGACGGTGGTCGGCACCGACCCGCAGACCGACCTGGCCGTGGTCAAAATTACCGCCGACAACCTGACCGTGGCGACCCTGGGCGACTCTTCAGCCTTACAGGTCGGGGATGGCCTGGTAGCTATCGGTAATGCCCTGGCTCTGCCCGGTGGCCCGACCGTTACGACCGGGGTGGTCAGCGCCCTGAACCGCAGCGTGGAAGAACCGGCTGCGACTTCGACCACGACTGCAAGCCCGTTCGCTCAGACCCAGGCGGCTGCTTCCGGGACTATGCTTTACGGTCTAATCCAGACCGATGCCGCGATTAACCCCGGCAACAGCGGCGGCCCACTTATCAATATGAACGGTGAAGTGGTTGGTATCAATACCCTTGGAGCGGGTGAGGCTGAACCGGGGGTCCAGGCGGAAGGTATCGGGTTCGCTATCTCGATTAACCAGGCCAAGCAAATTGCTCAACAGCTTGTCCAGGACGGTAGCGTCAACCACGCTTACCTGGGGGTTGCCAGCGAGCCTTTGACCGCCGCCATCGCTAACCAGTTAGGTGTCAACCTGACTACGGGGACGGTCATTGACCAGGTCCAGAGCGGTTCCGCTGCCGCGACCGCCGGTCTGAAAGCGGGCGACATCATTACCGCGGTTGACGGCACCAAACTGGTCGGGGAATCGGACCTGGGCGAGATTATCAATTCGCACCAGCCCGGCGACAAAGTAACCCTGACCGTAGTCAGCCCGACTTCCCAGGGTGGCACTGGGACCGAGCGTTCGGTCGAAGTCACCCTTGGCACCCAGGCAGCTAGCAACTAGCCCCCATGAGGGATAGGGTTTAGAGGATGGAAAAATGACCCTCAATTATGTAAAACCTCTTGAATCCCACCAATTTCCCTCATTCACATGCCGCTCTTAGCCAGGAGCGCACACAAGCAGTAAGCCCGATGCGAAAAGCCGGACTTACTGCTTTTTTCGGTCCAGGCCGATTTTACCAAAGTTAGTTTGGTCCGGGCTTTTTTGTTTTTTCAAAGAATTTTTCTAAGCCACCGGGGTGAGCCGCCCGCTTCCACCGCGCAAGTCGTTTAGACCTTTGAGCCGCCAGCCGATAGCGATAAAGCTGATGCCGAATAGAATCGCGAACAGGCCAATCAACCAGACAAAACTCAGCAGGGCCGAGCCAGGCCAGATTAACATCACAACCCCGAAGACGACCGAAATCACCCCGGCAATGCCCAGCGCCCACTCGTTGTCAATTTCCCGGCGCAACCGGACCGCCGCCATAATTTCTAAAGCCCCGGTCAGGATAGCCCAGAAGGCGATAATAAAGACCAACACCAGGGCGGTAATGGCGGGCCAGACAATCGAGATAATCCCGGCGGCAATCCCCAGGATGCCCTCTACCACCAGGTAAAACCAGCGTTGACCTGCTCCTGCCGCCCGGATAGCCGAGACAATCGCGAAAATACCGTCCAGTAAAGCGTAAAAGCCGTAAAGAAAGACCAGCGCTGCTATAGTTATGCCCGGCCAGACGAAAGCCAGGATGCCGAAAATAATCGCAATCGCGCCTCGCAAGATGAAAGCCCACCAGTTGCGAATGACTGTGTCAACCATAGGTTGGTTCCCTCCTTTATTAGGTTGTTGGCTTAAAGAAAAGGGGTCGTTCCCTGATAGCTCATTGTTCTTTGAGTTTGACACCGCTGTAGTGGAAAAGCTTCGCCCTTTTGACCAGGTCAAGCAGGGTCGAACTGGCTGCCTCGTAGGATAAGCCTTCGGGCCGGACATTTGATATGCAGTTTCGTTCCGACTCTAAACGGCCAACGTGAGGCTGGTAAGTCAAGTATATACCCAAACTGTCGGCGGCGCTAAGCCCCGGCCTTTCGCCTATCAGGATAGCGACTTGCCCCGCTTTTAGGAGTTGGCCAATTTCGTCACCGAGGGCGACCCGCGACTGGCTGGCGATTACAACGGGGCCAATTTGCCAGCCTTCGGCCTGCAAAGCCTGGGCGGTCAGGTCGAGGACCGGGACGGCGTGGCGGTGGATGGCCTCCGCCGATAGACCGTCTCCCAGCACGAACACCAGGTCGGGCGTGGGATGGCCTTGCGAGGCGTATTCAAGGAGGGTCTCACGGGCGGTGGGGTTTAAGCGGCGGCCCAGGTCGGGCCGTTTGAGGAAGGCGGTGCGGTCCGTAGCCTGGCTGTGGACCTGTAAGGAGGAATAGCCGCGTTCGGCCAGTTGCCCCGCCACCAGGTTCGGGTCGAACGCGCTATAGACGGCGTCACGGGCCTGGGCGTGGGCCAGTTGAAAGTTTAGTAGTTCGCGGGTGGGGAGACTGTGCCCGGTGCGGCCCAGGGCAATTCGGGCCGGGGTGAACCGGCGCAAACTTTGCCAGGGATTTTCGATGACACTGGCGTCACCGCCGGAATCGGGGTTGGCAAGCGTTAAGCCCTCATCCGGTGAGTGCGTTTCGCCCGGTTCGGGTGGGATAGAGGCAGGTTCTTCAGGCATGCCGTAGCTCTTTCCGGTTGTATTTCAAATCAAAAGGTGAATTCCGGCAGACTTCGTATAAGGGGATTATGAAAATCTATCCGGGTCAGTTCGCCGTCCTCCCCCGTGATGCCCATTTTGACAAGCCATTCCTCGAACTCCGGGGCCGGGCGCAACTTCAGGACCGACCGGAGATACCGGATGTCGTGAAAAGAGGTGCTCTGGTAGCTCAGCATGATGTCGTCCGCGCCGGGCACGCCCATGAAATAGGTACATCCGGCCACACCCAGCAGGGTTAACAGATTGTCCATGTCGTCCTGGTCAGCCTCGGCGTGGTTGGTATAGCAAACATCACAGCCCATCGGCAAACCGAGCAGTTTGCCACAAAAGTGGTCTTCCAGCCCGGCGCGGGTGATTTGTTTGCCGTCAAAGAGATATTCGGGACCGATAAATCCTACCACCGTATTGACCAGGAGCGGTTTGAAATGGCGGGCCACCGCGTAAGCCCTGGCTTCACAGGTCTGCTGGTCGAGGCCGTGATGGGCGTCCGCCGAGAGGGCGCTTCCCTGCCCGGTCTCGAAATACATCACGTTCTGGCCGAGAGTGCCCCGGTTCAAGGCCAGGGCCGCTTCGCGGGCTTCTTCCAGCATTCGTAAATTGATGCCAAAGCTGCGGTTGGTCGCCTCGGTCCCGGCGATAGACTGGAAGACGAGGTCAACGGGCGCGCCCTGGCGCAGGGCTTCTAACTGCGTCGTGACGTGGCCGAGGACGCAGGATTGAGCCGGGATTTCGAAACGCTGCCGCAGGTCGTCAATCATCTTTAGCAGGTCGGAGAGGACGCGGTGGTCGTCCGTGACCGGGTTGATGCCGATAACCGCGTCGCCGCAGCCGTAAAGCAGCCCGTCCAGAATTGAGGCGGCCACCCCTTTGAGGTCGTCGGTCGGGTGGTTGGGTTGGAGTCGGGCCGAAAGACGACCGGGCAGGCCGATGGTGTTGCGGAATTTCGTGATGACCTGGCACTTGCGAGCGACCGTAATCAGGTCCTGGTTACGCATTATTTTCGAGACCGCCGCGACCATCTCCGGCATCAGGCCGGGCGCGAGGTCGGCTAACTCGGCGGAAGTGCGTTCGTCCGAAAGGAGCCAGTTGCGAAACTCGCCCACGTTCAGGTGGCTGACCGGACCAAAGGCGGACTGGTCGAAGGTATCAAAAATGAGGCGCGTGACCTCGTCAATCTCGTAGGGGATGAGTGGTTCTTCTAAAAAGCGTTGGAGGGGGACTTCGGCCAGACAGAGTTGGGCCGCGACCCGTTCCGCCGCGTTCTCGGCGGCCACGCCCGCCAGGTGGTCGCCGGAGCGGTCGGGCGTGGCTTTCGCCAGGAGCGTCTTGAGGTCGGGAAAACTATAGGATTTGCGGCCCAGGGTCTGGTGGTACATAAGCAATTCCGTCAGGCTGTCTTGGCGGCTTCCACTTTATCTAAAAACTGGCGGACCAGCGGGAAATAAACTTCCGGTTCTTCGACGTGGGCCAGGTGCGAGCTATTATCCAGCATATGCCACTCCGACCCGGCGATGCCTTTGTTTAGCAGTTCGTTGATGGCCGGGGTCGACTCGTCGTAGCGCCCTGAAATTATCAGGGTCGGCAGTTTTATCTGAGGCAGGTCGGCTGTGCGGTCCCAGTCCTTGATAACCCCGATAACGTGAAACTCACTCGGTCCGTTCATGTACAAATATACCGGACCGTCCAGGATATGTCCAAAGCTATAGGCGACGTAGTCCGGCCAGGGCACCCGGCAGACGTGGCGGTCATAGAAAGCCAGGATGGCGGTCTGGTATTCCTCGCTGTCGGTGGTCCCTTCGGCTTCGTGTTTGAGCAGGGTCGCCTGAATTTCAGGCGGCAGTTCATCGCGCAAGCGGTTGGCCTCGCTCACCCATAACGGCATGCTCGAAAGGGTATTCGCCAGGATGAGCCCTTCAATGGTGCCCGGTTGGGTCAGGGCGTACTCGATAGCCAGCATCCCACCCCAGGACTGACCGAGCAGGTGGACCTTTTCAAGGCCAAGCCCGGCGATGACCTGGGCCAGTTCTTCCACGAAACGGTCCACCCGCCAGAGCGAGTTGTCGTTGGGAATATCGGAGTTGCCGCAGCCAAGCTGGTCGTAAAAAATCACCTGGCGGTCTTCCGAGGCCAGTTCCTGCATATTTAGCAGGTAGTTGTGCAAAGCCCCCGGCCCGCCGTGCAGGCACAAAAGCGGCGTTTTGGTCGGGTGCTCGCCCCCAATCCGGCGATACCAGATTTTAAAAGTTTGGCCCGATTTGCTGTCGGTAATCGGCAAATAGCCCTGTTCGTCAAGCATCTTTCTTTCTCCTATTGTGCGGCGGGTTGCGGCCAGTTCAGCCAGGTGCGAGCACTCTTGCCGAGCAGCCAGACCTTATCCGACTCGGCTAGTTCGGTGGTGTCGCGGATATAGAACAACGACTCGGCCCAGGAGTAAAACTTCTTGTTCTGGCTGTGGTCGCTGGCCCACATGACCCGCTCCGGCCCGAATTTCTCGACCACCTTGACCAGCACCGGCATGAGGTCATTAAAGGGGTAGGGCTGCGACGAAAGCGAAGGCGCGTGGGCCCATTTGAGGGCGACGTTCGGGTACTGGGCCATCTTGAAGACCTCCTCGAAACCCTCGAAGATATCGGCGGGCTTGCTCGCAAAAGAGATATTCACGCCGCAGTGGTCGATTATGACCTTTACACCGGGGAATTTCTTCAAGTAGGGTTCGAGCAGGTGAGTCCGCCCCGGTATCAGCACGAAGACCGGCACATTGTATTTCTGGGCGGCGGCGAAAATTGCCTCGTCCGCGCCCTGGCCGAACTGCTCGAAGCCTTCGGGGGTCCAGGGCACTACCCGCATCGCCAGACGTCCGGGCATTTTTCCTACTGTGCTTATAAGGTAATCCAGTTCGGGGTCGTCCCGGTCGAAGCGCACCAGGTAAGCGAAGCGGTCGGGGTATTTCATGGCGGCGATTTCGGCCTGTTGGAAGGTGTACCTGAAAGCGCCGTTGGGCAGTTCGTAGCCGGGCAGGATGCGCGATTTGGCGTCAAAGCCCCAGAATTCGTCATAGAGCAACGCCTTCACGCCGACCGCGTCCATCGCCGCGATACCCGCTTCCAGGTCGCCGAGCAGATTAAAATGGACCTGAGAGTCAACAATATCCATGTTTTCGGTTCCTTGTTTTTTAGTAGTGAGAGGTCAGTAGCCGGAGGCCAGTTTTTAACCGCCTAATTCCTGCTTACTTTCGTTCTCAGTGTTTGCATTCTCGGATAAAAATCTGATTTATAACCAAGATTTGACTCTATGTTTAGAGTTGCAATATCACAAACAACCCTTACTGACCTCTGACTTCTGACCTCTGACTACTTTATCCCTGGTAAAGACTTTTTGAATTAAGTTGCAAAACGTTCAGGGCAACCTGGCGGGCCTCGCGTTCGTCCATCCAGCCATCACTAATCCAGCGGTTTAAGACCCCGGTCAGGACTTTGCGGGAGTGCAGGGAGCCCAGGTAAATAATGTCCGGCACACCCCAGGCGTCGCTGGCATAAAGGACTTTGGTGCTGGGCGCGAGGCCGAGAGCTTCTTCGATGGCCCGACCGCCGCCAAAAGCCACCAGCGGCGACGACAGCGAAAAGTCCATGAAGACCTGCGGGTACATCGCGGCCACGTAAGAGGCCTCCTGGATGTACGGATAGCAATGCAGCAGCACGATAGGGGCTTTCCGCAAGGCCGGATTCTCGAAAATGGGCTTCATATAGGCCGGGTTTGCCTTCACTAAATCCACGTCGGTATCACCAAAGCCGGTATGGAACTGGACCGGCAACTCCTGCTTGGCCGCTTCTTCCAGGGCCGCCAGCACAACATAGTCGAGCAGGGCTTTATCCGCGATACGGGCATAGGTGCCGGTGCGGTAAGTCTCGGACTTGTACTTCTGGAAAGCCTGGCTTGCGTGATATTTCGAGGTCTTTTCCGGCTCAATATCGAGGCCGCAACGATAGGCGATGATACTTTTTAGACCAACCGCTCCATGCTGGCGGGCCTGCCGGATGGTCTCCCGAAAAACTTCCTCGGCCTGGTCGAAAGTGTCATATTCGAGGATTAAGTCCTCGAAAATCCGCTCGATCCGTAAAATGGAGCGGATAAGCGGCGGGTTATCCATCGACCCGGCGGCCTTCTGGGCCTTCTCGACCGTCCAGCCGCCGCTCCGGGGGTAGCCCATATCGGCAAAGAGGGCATCCAGGTTGGCCTTTTCCAGCATCAACCGGAACCAGTCGTCCGCGCTGTATTCGGCCCGTTTCGCCAGGACTGTTTCAAATTGCAGGTTGCCCCTGGAGTCCACGTAGTCTTCGGTAGAAAGACCCAGGACGGTGGCAATGTCGCGGACGGCCCGCCGGAAGAACAGGCTGTGGGGGGTCTGAGTTTCCAGCACTTCCGGGATAGATGCCTCGGTAAAAAAGCGGGCCAGCCCGGCGGCCCGCAAAGGAGGCGCTTCATCAAGCGGCAGGTGACAATGGTGGTCAACTGCCGCAATATCGGTTATATCTAACATTGGCCTTTTAAGAGTTAGTATTTATAAAAATGTGAGTTCAGCTCGAAATCGGTGGTCCTGGCCGCGTAAGACTTTTCCTCCGAACGGCGCACGGCGATATAGGTTTTCGCCAGCTTGCCGCCCAGGGCGTTCAAAAGCACCTCGTCTTTTTCCAGGTTGTCGAGGGCCTGTCCGAGGCTGGTAGGCAGCGCCTTGATGCCCCGTTCGAGCCTCTCTTCTTCCGGGATGGTGGCCGGGTCAACCTCGGCCCTTAACTTTTCGCCGGGATGGAGTTTGCGCCGGACCCCGTCCAGGCCCGCCGCGATAATTCCGCCCAGCGCCAGGTAGGGGTTGTTCGTGTTGTCCGAAGCTTTTATCTCCAAATTTATCGAACTGCTTTCTTTACCGCGTAAGGTCGAAGCGATACGGACCGCCGCCTCCCGGTTATCAAAGCCGTAACAGGTGTAAGCCGAGGACCAGGCTTTTGGCTGCAAACGCCGGTAGCTGTTGACCGAAGGACAGGTCAGGGCTACCAGGGCTGGGAGATGTTCCAGGATGCCACCGATAAAATAGTAGCCGGTCTGGCTCAGGCTGTAGGGGTCGGACGGGTCGTAAAAAAGGTTCTGGTCGCCCTGGTCGCCGGTCCAGGCGCTTATATGTACGTGGTTGCCGTTTCCGGCCTGGTTGATAAACGGTTTGGGCGCGAACGAGGCAAACAAGCCGTGGTTCCAGGCGACCGACCGGACCGTTTCGCGATAGATGATATGGTTGTCGGCGGCTTCGAGGGCGCGGGCCGGGCTGATGCTCAGTTCTTGCTGGCCGTGAGCCAGTTCGGGGTGATACAACTCTACCTTCAGGTTCTGAGCCTCGAACGCGCCGAGCAGTTCGTCAATCATGGCGGCCTGGGTGGTCATGCCGATGGTGCTAAAACAGAGGCTGTCATCAATGGCCGTATAGGAGCCGTCCAGCCCGCGCCGGGCCAGTGACCACTCCGGCTCGAAGGCGGCCAGGATGGTCAGGCCAAACTCGCCCCGGCCCTGCTCCACGATGCGCCGTAAGAACGAGCGCGGGCAAAGTTCCCAGGGCTGGCCGTCCAGTTCCAGCATGTCGCAAATCATCATGGCGGCGCGGGGTGAGTAGGGTAAAATCTTGAAAGTGCGCAGGTCGGGGGTTAGCCGCACTTCCCCGGCAGCCCCCACTCCCTGTATCGGCACCAGTTCATCGAGCCCGTTCATAGCCTGCATAGCAACGGTCAGGCCGACCCCGCCGTTTATCCGGTCGGCCAGGGATTGCCAGCCGACCGATTTGCCCCGGATAATCCCTCCGTTATCGCAGTAGAGAAAGCGGATTTGTTTTATACCGCCTTCCTTTGTCAATCTCAAAACATCGTTTTTTATATCAACCGGAAGACTCATAGGTGCGCCGCTTTCTATTAAATTCCGTCTGAGGGCCTTTAAGCGACGCTAGGTGTTCGGGAATATCGCGTTGGGCATAAAGGCGCTGACGGTAAAGTTTGGTCCGTCTACAATCTGGCTAATTTTTAGCTCGACCGCCACGCTGCACAGGATGTAGGCTTGCTCCGCCGACAGGTGATAGGTTTCCACCAGGTGTTCAATCATATAGCGAACGGCCTGCTGGCTGGCGTAGAACAGGTCCGGTGAGTGCGAAGTTGTCGCAAAATAGCCTTTAGCGCCTAATTCGCTGCGCCCGGCTGCCGGGGTCCAAAACCAGGGTTCCTTGATCGATTTATCTTGCCGCAAATTGAAGCGGACCGCAACTTCCCCTCCGGTTTCGATTGCCGTGACACAAACCTCACCGTCACCCTGGGCGGCGTGCATGTCACCAATCGAAAAGAGCGCCCCCTCGACCTGGACCGGCAGCCAGACCTTGCTGCCGACGGTTAGCTGGCGAATATCCATGTTGCCGCCAACGGCGCGAGGCGGCGTGGTGCTGAATTCGCCAGGTTCGGCCAGTGCTAACCCCATCACTCCACAGAAGGGGTCCAGCGGAATCTTGATACCTTCTACAAACTCGGCCCAACTGCCCGTAGCGCGTGACTCTTTCAAGTCCCAGATATGGAACGAGGATTCTTTAAAATCGTTCGGCAAAAGACCGACACCAGGCCGGAAGCCGGTCCAACCATACCCGCCCGTTTTTATATTCAAAATTTCGAGTTCGACAATATCACCCGGTTTCGCACCTTTAATAAAGACCGGGCCGGTCAGGGGGTGGCCTTTGGCCTTTCTGGTGACATACTTTTCGATAGTAATCCCTGGCTTGACGAAGCCATCGCTCGCGTCCTGGGTTTCAAAAAAGACAGTATCACCCGCTTCAATTTCGAGGCGAGGCGGGATAGAATTGTCCCAACAATAATGCAGCGTTTCGGCGGGCAACTGATGAGAAGCCATGTTAATCTCCCGGCATTTCTAGGTAAAAACAGCAAGTCTGGCGGCCATTGATAGCCTTAAAAAATAAGATTTAACATTCAACTCCCCCAAAAGAGAGTTATTTACTCCAAAGGTTGTTAATTTCCTAATAACCTGTTACAGCCAGCGGTCCACTTGCCGGAATCGCAGGCAAACAAAATTTCCAATCAACCTGTAAAGCTAGGATTGTTGATACTGGGTTATTATTGAGGTGTGAAGCCCCCCATGAGCAGGTGGGGGGCTTCGCAAAGCTAAAGCACGGGGCCTGGGTTAGCGGTCCAGCACCCACTTTTTAAGGAACTCTTGCATGTGGCGGTGATGGTCAAGGAGGGTGGATACCTTGCGCCAGCCATGCCCTTCTCCCGCGTAGCTAACGTACTCGAAGTCGGTTTTACCGGCCTTCTTGAGCGCTTCAATCATTTCTTCGCCCTGTTTGGCCGGGACGCGCCGGTCTTCCGCTCCCATAACCACCAGCAGGGGCGCTTTAACGTCCTTGGCAAAGGTCACGGGCGAGCGTTCGCCGTACAGGTCGTAGTTCTCGTGCCGCCAGCCCAGAATTTCGTCAATCAGCGGCTGGGCAATCCGGTCTGTCTGGTCCGGGAAGCTCTGAAAATTGCTGACGCCGACCAGGGATACCCCGGCTTTGAATTTCTCCGGCCACTTGCCGAGCAGCAGGTTGGTGGCGTAACCGCCGCCGCTACCGCCCCATGCCACGACCTTTTTCGGGTCAATCAGGCCCCGTGAGTTGGCAAAGTCAATTCCACCCAGGTTGTCGAGCATATCCTCGTGGCCCCAGGTGCCGCGCAGTTTGTCGCGGAAGTCCCGGCCATAACCGGTGCTGCCTCGGAAGTTCGGCTCGATGACGACCCAGCCCCGGCTGACCCAATGCTGGACCCCGGCATCAAAGCGGCGGTTGTACTGGGCAATCGGCCCGCCGTGGACATGCAATAGCAGGGGATGTTTACCTGGCTGGACCTGTTTCGGCACATAGAGCAAACCCTCGACTTCGAGACCGTCGGGCGAAGTCCAGTGGACCACCTCAGCGTTGACAAGGTCGGCTTCCTCCACGCCTCCGACCGTCGCGTCGGTCAGGGCCCGGGTGGTCTGGTCGGCGAAGTCGTAAAGATAGAGGTTGGCCGGGGAAACGCTGCTCTGTTTTAAGAAAGTCAGTTTCTTGCCGTCCGGCGAGAAACTCGGCCCCTCGCAGACACCCTCACCATCCGAAATGACTGTCGTTTTGCCTTCCAGGGTCGTGTAGTTCAGACTGATGTCACTGTGCTGGTTGACCGTATAGGCCAACCCCTTGCTATCGGGGCTCCAGGCCGGGGAACCCTGCTCAACCGCGCCGGGAGCGACCGGGTGGACCTTACCTCTCTCAAGGTTTAAGAGATAGAGATTGGTCCAGTTGCTTTCGTTGGAAAGATAGGCCAACCAGCGACCGTCCGGGGAAGGGCGCGGGGCGGAAATGGCGGTATTTTTACCCCAACCGTCGGCCAGTACCGTAAATTGGCCGGTCTTGAGGTCGGCCTTAACCAGCCGGGTCTCAAAGAAAGGCATCCGTTTGTTATCGTGTTCGCCGTAGACCAGGCTCTGGCCGTCCGGGAGCCACTGCGGGTCAAAGACAAAGTAGTCGCCCCGGCTGATTCGCTGCGGCCAGCCTTCACCGTCGCTGCTGACAACCGCAATATCCTGGTTGTCGCCAAAAGCGGCGATATAGGCCACCTGGCTGCCGTCCGGCGAGAAAGCGGCGCTGTGCTGAGAACCTTCAACGTGTGGGGTCAGGCGTTTGGCGATACCTCCACCGGAAGGCATCAGCCAGAGCCGCCCGTCTTTGCCGTTCAGGTAAACCAGTTGTTTGCCGTCCGGTGAAATGTCCCGGCCCGACATGGCAATTTTGAGCAGACCCCCGGCCTCAACATCGGTCGTAACTTGCAGGGCCCGGCCCGTTTCAAGGTCCAGTCGGTACAGGTCGGTCCGGCCATCGAAGTCCTGCGGGTAGAAAATATACCGGCCATCGGGCGACCAGAACGCATCCCCAACGTGCCGGAGTTGAGCTAACATCCCGGCGGTAAAGCTCGGCGGATAAAAACCGGGCCGTACGGCTGGAACACTCATAGTTTCAATCATGATAAGAAATCTCCCTTGAATATTCTTAACTTAATATAAAGTTGTTTCCATTCCATCCCAGGGCCTGGAGGATATTTCTCCTCCAGGCAAATACATGAGCAGTAAAAAATGAGCAGTGAGCAGCGGCAAGACAGAGTGCCTTAATTCAAAATAAGATAATAGAGATATTATTTTCGCAAAGCCGGATCGAACGCATCGCGTAAGCCATCCGCGATCAGATAAATAGACAAAATAGTAATGAAAATCATCATACCAGGACCAATAATCAGGAACGGGTTATGGTTTCCGGAATATGTCAGGTAGTTGGACGAGTTAGCCAGCAGCTTGCCCCAACTTACATCGGGGTCGCGGATACCAAAGCCCAGGAAGCTGAGCGCGGCTTCACCGAGCATAGCGAGGGCAATATCCGCTCCTACCAGGACAACGAGGATTGAGACAATGTTAGGTAAAAGGTGTTGGACCAGGATACGCGGGTAACGGGCCCCTACCGCAATCGAGGCTGTCACGAACTCCCGGTTACGCATGGTCAACGTCAGACCTCGGACTTGCCGGGCGGTCTGGGTCCAGCTTAATAAGCCGAAGATGAGCGAGAGAAAAAGGATATCAGGCCGGAAAATCCCGGCGAGAATGATAAACAGATACAGGCCCGGAATGTTATTGATAATCTGGATAATCGCGTTGAAAAAGTCGTCCACCCAGCCGCCGAAGAAACCGCTCAGCAGTCCGACGGGCACCCCAATCAACACGATAATAATCGCTACCAGAAAACCAATCGAAAGCGACGCTCCACCGGCATGCAGTAACCGGGTCAGGGTATCGCGTCCGAGTTCGTCAGTACCGAGCCAGTGGACCACGTTGGCCCCGGTCCGCAGCGTTTCCGTGGTGCCGGGGGGCGCATAGGCCGGAGAAAAACTGGCCCGGAAATAAGCGGGCGTGGTCCCGATAAAGGTAGAAGTCAGAATCGGCGCGATGGCGCTGATTATCGCGATAAAACCAAAGACCACCAGGGCCACCACGTTTAGTTTGCGTTTGAAGAACCGGGACAGCGCGGTTTTAAAGAACCCTCTTGGGTCTTTATCTTTTGCCACCGGTATGGTGGGAGTAGTTGTAGTAACCTCAGGTTCGAGAATCTCAGATGTGCTACGTGTCATCAAATTAACCTTCTAATAGCGTACTCGCGGGTCTACCAGGGCATAAAGGATGTCGCAAATAAACAAAGCACCTACCGAAACAAGCGAAACAAACATCAACACCCCGATAGCTACCGGGAAATCACTCCTGGTTAGCGAGTCTATGGTCAGTTTGCCAATACCGGGCAGGCTAAAAATTTCCTCGAAGATGATGGAACCACCAATCAGCAAAGGCAACTGCGCCCCGAAAGTCGTGATGATTGGAATAAGAGCGTTCTTTAAGATGTGGTGCTGGTTAATATCCTGCTGGTTCAAACCTTTGGAGTGGGCGGTCCGTATATAGTCCTGGCTCAGAATATCCAACACCTGGGTGCGGGTAATACGGCTGTAGGTCAACCAGCCGGCCAGGGCAATCAATATGGAAGGCAACACCAACTGCCAGACAAAGTACCAGGGATTGTTGGTCTCGGCGGCGTTGTAACCGGGCAAAGGCAGGATTTTAATCCCTGTAGAAATAGCCAGGTTGCTCGTTCCAAGCAGAATTAAGAGACCCAACCACCAGGAGGGAATGGCGCTTCCGGCCACGGTTAAGACCCTGACCAGGTTGTCAGTGAATCTGCCGCGCCGCAAAGCGATAAAGATGCCAATCGGTATACCGAGCAACCCTAATACCATCCCGGCTGTAATGAGAATGAGAGTGTTGGGCAGAGCCCGCATTATTTCATCGGTGACGGGGTAGAGCGATTCGTAAGACACACCCAGGT
Source organism: Chloroflexi bacterium 54-19 (assembly GCA_001898225.1). Classification (GTDB taxonomy): domain Bacteria; phylum Chloroflexota; class Chloroflexia; order Chloroheliales; family Chloroheliaceae; genus 54-19. The sequence goes on along the minus strand of MKTJ01000028.1, from coordinate 16,106 downwards.
CCAGGTGCGAAGCGTTCAGCAACCATTTGCCATACTGGACCGGTAAGGGGTCGTTCAGACCGTAATGTTCCCGGATATTGTAAATATCCTGGGGGGTCATGCGCGGGTCCATCATAAATTTGACTTCAGGACCACCCGGCGCAAGATGGACAATCATAAAACCAATGAAGCTAATCGCCAGCAGTAACAAGACTGACTGAATAGCCCGGCGAATAATAAACCGCCTCAAGACAAGCCTCCTCAATTCACCCACCCGGTTGCCGGACTATGGATTTAGTCCGGCAACCGGTTTGGGCAACCCCTTTTGACTACTTGATGTACCAGTCTGTGGCGTAGCTGTAAGCTACGTTATCGATACCAATACCCAGGGCTGTCGGCGTTACACCGCCAATCCGGTTATTGACTACCGCGAAAGCGGTCTGGGCCACTACATAGATGTAAGGACCATCGGTCGACTCAATCTTCTGAATCTGGCTCATAATCGCTTTGCGTTTGGTAGTATCGAATTCTTTCAGGGCGGAAGCGTACAGGTCGTTCACCTGCTTGTTAACCCAGTTACCGAAGTTCAGGCTCGGAATGGTCGTCCAGACGCTACCGAATGTTTCCGGGTTGATGTTGGCGCTCCAACCCAGAACCAACAGGTCGAAGTCAAACGGCTCTTGCTGAATGGTCTTCAACACGGTGTTGAAGTCCTGCCCGACCAGGTCAACATCGAAACCGAGGTTGTTGAATTCCTGCTGGGCAATCTGGGCCGTCTTTACCGACTCAGGGAAGTTGCTCGAATAGACCAGCTTCATCTTCGGTAATGCTACCCCTTTCGGGTCGATCAGCTTACCGTCCTTGAGAGTATATCCGGCGTCCGAAAGTATCTTCTTGGCCTTATCCGGGTCATAGGTATAATGCACAACCGCGTTTTTATCGTACATTATACTCGACGGCGGAACATCCGAGTCCATCGGTACGGCCAGGCCATAGTAGACTTTATCAATGATAGCCTGGCGGTCAATCACGTAGTTCATGGCCGTGCGGACATTGACATCCTGGAGATAAGTGCGCCGGAAGTTGAAAGCAATTTCGTTCCAGGACGCATTAGCCGGGGTCCACTTGTAAACCGTTGCGTTGGGCAGGGTGCTGGCTTCGGCGACGTCCTGGGCCGAGAAGCCCATCATGTTTTCGAAGGCGTCCGCTTCACCACTCTTGATTTTCTGGAAACCAATCGAGGCGTTGTCAACGGTAACTTCGGTCAGGCTGTCGAGCAAAGGCGGCTGGATGGCAGTCGAAAGGTCGTTGCGGACCAGCACGATGCTCTTGCCTTTGTCCCAGGATTTCAGTTTCCAGGGGCCGCTGGTAACAGTCGGATTGTCGATGTTCGGGTTCTTGGTCGGGTCACTCCAATCCTTGCCTTCCCACTGGGCGCGCGGCAACGGCACAATGATGTCGGCGCGTTCGGGCATATCGAAGGTCAGGGTGTGCAGGAAGACTTTGATGGTGTGCGGATCAGGGGCCTGGTAGTCGATTACACCGGGCGAGTTCGGAACGCTTTTGTCAGCGATAGCCGTACCGTAGCGGACCCAGTTGTTTTCTTTTTTGATAGCCTGCTGGTAGGTCCAGAGGAAATCATCGCTGGTAATCGCGGTGCCGTCACTCCATTTGAGGTCGTCGCGCAGAGTGTAGGTTACGGTAAGAGCCTGCTGGTCAACCGTCCAGCTCTTGGCGAAGAGCGGTTTAACTTCCAGGGTTTTGGCATCGCGGTTTACCAGGTAGCCACCACCGCCGCTGGCGAAACCGCCATAGATTCGGGCGATGTAAGCAACGCAGTAAACGTCGGTGCAGTTATAAGGGTGCAGGGTTTTGGCGTCCTGGGTCGTAACTATGGTCGCGTTGCCACCCTTTTTACCGGTGGTGGCAGCCGCCGTAGTCGCGGCAGCCGTGGTGGCAGCCGCTGTAGTCGCGGCGGCGCTAGTAGCAGCGGAGGTCGTTGCGTTGGCTGCCGTGGTCGCGGCGGCAGTAGTCGCCGCAGCCGTGGTACTTGCCGCCGTAGTGCCGCTACTCAAAGCGGCGGTTGGAGCCTGTGCGGGCGCTGTAGCTACTGGAACGGTTGGCGTAGTACCTGCGGGCGTGGCGGTGGCATCACCGCAGGCCGCCAGCACTACACTCGTGAGCAGCATGAGAATCGCCAGTAAAGGAACCGTGTAACGACGAAATTTCTCCATTAAATCTTCTCCTCAAGTGAATTTTGATTAAAATGGGCACACCTAAAACAGGGGAGAACTTTATTCTCCCAGGCACAGTCGATTTGAAATTTTCGAGGTTTCACCGTTGAATTCGTTGTAATCGCCAGAAATTGAAACTAGGTTTTGAGCAGCTATGATTCGGTGAGATAACAACTCAAAATTCTATTAACTTCCTGAGCAGGGAAAGATTTGTATTAGTCTACCAAGTTTTTTTCAAACTTACTATGGGATAAATCACAAAAAGTAAGACAAATTTTTGTGAAAGAACACAAAACTGGGACTTTCTGGCTATGCTAAATAAATTCTGTCCGTACTGTTAGGAGTGAAAATCTAAATTTGGTAATCTCTTTATTGAATCTCACAAAAATTTACGCTATTATTGGTTAATATAAACAAAGACTAAATGTCAAAAAGCAATTAAAATAGCCAGAAGGCTACGAAACCCGGAGTGAGATTGCATGAGGAAAAGTACCCTGACCAAACCCAGTCCGCCGCACTATCAGAACCAGGCCCAGATAGAAAGAGATCGCCTTCAGAAACTGACCGAGGTAGCCCGTCTTTTAACGGCTTCACTCGAAAGTTCTACCGTTATTCAAACCATCCTGGAGGCAATTCCCCAGGTCATCCCAGGGGTGGATGCCGTGGCCCTCTTTCTCTATAACCCGGTGAAAGATATTCTCGAGGCGAAATCCTGGGTTGGTTTTATCACTGAAAATATAGAGCGAATGAAGCTCCGGCCAGGCGAGTCCATGACCGGGTACGCTTTTTCTGCCAATAAAGCGGTCCTTTTTTCCGGCGATAAAATCATCCACGAAGGTATTGTCAATATGTCGCCGGGGAACCGCTCGTTGCAACCCAATCTCACCCCCCTGACGGCCCAGAGCGTGATGTGCGCCCCCCTGAATTTCAAAGGGCAGGTCCTGGGCGTCATTACGGTCAACAATTTCTCGGACCAGAACGCCTTTACCGAGTTCGACCTCGATTTGCTCCAATCTTTCGCCAGCCAGGCCACCATTTCCATCGAAAACTCCCGCCTGTACGAAAAACAACGCGAATCCTTCCAGGAACAGGCCGACTTGAACCGGATTATTCGCCAGCAAGCCCGCCAGCTCGAACACGCTCTCAATATCCACAAGACTTTGGCCGCGTTGGCCCTGCAAAACCGGGGCCTGCCCGTCATTACCCAGGCCCTCTCCGATATTTTAAAACAGCCGGTGGTTATCCTCGATATGGTTTACCATCCAATCGCCCTGGCTTACCCGCAGGGGGTCGAACCGCTGGCGAATGGGTGGTGGCGACAGTTCGATAGTTTGCTGGCCTATAATAATCACCGGTCCTACCAGCTCGATAATGGCAAATTAAATGACTTTCACCGGCCTATCATTGACCCCAAAGTCATGCCGATTCAGGCCGGAAACGAAAAGCTCGGATTTATCTGCACAGGCCGGTTAGGTAACGAGACCGGGGTAGATTTTGCCAACGTCGCCATCGAGCAGGCCGCGACAATTATCGCCCTGGAAATGATAAAAGAGCAGTCCATTTTTGAGGTGGAGCGGCGATTGCGCGGCGAACTCCTGGAAGAAATCCTGGCCGGGACCAACGATGAACATATCGTCAACCGGGCCAGCCTGGTCGGTTACGATGCCAACTGCCGCTACTGGTTCATCCTGGCCGATATTGACGACTTCCGGGGTTATATCCAGCGCTACCAACTTGAAGAAAACGCCATTTTATCTATCAAAAACCAGTTGCTAAAATTTGGGTCGCAACTGGTGACCCAGCAGCATCCCAAGAGTATCGTCACTTTCCGCAGCGATATGCTGGTGATTATGCTGGGTATTTCGAACAATTTGACCATGGAGCAGTCCCGCCAGCGCGCCAAGTATTTCGCCCAGGAAGTCAAGAACCAGTTAACCGCCAAGTTCGAGCCGATGAGTTTTTCGCTCGTACTGAGCCGCCCCTGCGTGGACCTGGGTCAGTTTAAGTCGCGCTACCAGGAAGCCGCGATGGCCCTGCAAATTATCGGCGGGACCGAGGC
>MKTJ01000028.1:0-11827 GCA_001898225.1 Chloroflexi bacterium 54-19 | reverse complement strand
CAGGTGGTGGACTGCGCCATGCTCGGTTCGGCCCTGCTCCTGATGAAGCTGGACAACCGGGCGGAGCTGGCCGAGTTTGTCAATTCGGTCCTGGGCGACCTGATAAAGTACGACCGCCAGCACCACAGCGATTTGCTGGCGACCCTGACCACTTACAGCCGGTTTAACTGCAACAATGTGAGGGTGGCCGCCGAATTGCATATTCACGCCAACACTCTGAGTTATCGTTTGAGCCGGATTGAAGAAATCACTTCGCGGACCCTGGGTCGTACCGACGACTGGCTCGATTTCCAGCTTGCCATTCGCTTGCTTCAGATTTATCCTGAACTTAGCGATGCCGCTTAACCCTACATAAAGCGTTAAACAAAACAACGTTAAACGTTGAACGTGTCCTTTGAACATACCCTTCGACTGGCTCATAAAGGGGACGTGGGAACAACTAAATATTTCCGGTTTCAAAACTTTCGGTTCGTATCTGCTCGTCACAAAATAAGACAATTTAACATATACTGCTTAAAAACGTTCAACGTTCGCCCTGAAGGGCGCGTTCAACGAATTATGGATTTCGATTGGAGAAGAAATTGAGTGACATTGCACAAACAAATTTTCCCGGCGAGGAATTGAAAGAAATAACTGTCGAACAGTTGCAGGACATGCTCGCCACGGGCAAGTTGACTTCGGTGGAACTGGTCCAGGCTTACAAAGCTCGGATTGAGGCGATTGACTGGTCCGGTCCGACCCTGCGCTCGGTTATCGAGCTAAACCCGGACGCCGAGGATATTGCCCGCAGCCTGGACGAGGAACGCCAGGCCAAAGGTCCCCGCGGCCCGCTTCACGGTCTACCCATCCTGATTAAAGACAACATCGACACCGACGACAAAATGCACACCACTGCCGGGTCGTTGGCCCTGGTAGGTTCGAAGCCGCAGAAGGATGCTTTCGTGGTCGAGAAGTTGCGCGAGGCCGGGGCAATTATCCTCGGTAAGACCAATTTGAGCGAGTGGGCCAATTTCCGCTCGACCCATTCCAGCAGCGGTTGGAGCGGGCGCGGCGGCCAGACCCGCAACCCCTACATCATCACGCACAACCCCTGCGGTTCGAGTTCAGGTTCGGGCGTATCGGTTTCGGCAAACCTGGCTGTGGCAGCCCTGGCGACTGAAACGGACGGCTCGATTGTCTGCCCGGCCCATATGAACGGGATTGTCGGTATCAAGCCGACGGTGGGCCTGCTCAGCCGGGCCGGGGTTATCCCGGTTTCGCACACCCAGGACACGGTTGGGGTCCATGCCCGGACCGTCAAGGATGCGGCGGTGGTCCTCGGGGCGATGACCGGGGTTGACCCGCGTGACGAGGCTACCGCCAACAGCGAAGGCAAATCTTTTACCGATTACACCCAGTTCCTCGATGCGGGTGCGCTCAAGGGGGCCCGTATCGGGGTCTTGCGCAAGTATTATTCCGGCTATAACTCGCATACCGACAATATTTTCGAGGCGGCGATAGAAATTATCAAGAGCCTCGGCGCTGAAGTTGTCGACCCTGCCGACCTGCCGACAGCCCAGGAGATGAAGGAGAGCAAGGATGAAACAACGGTCCTGACCTACGACTTCAAAAACGACCTGAACGCTTACCTGGAAACCCGTATCCCCGACCCGAACTATCCCGGCGCGAAAATCCTGCGGTCGCTCGAAGAAATTATGGAGTTCAACAAGGAAAATTCCGATAAAGAACTGCCTTATTTCGGCCAGGAAATTATGGAGGTCTCGCAGGAGCGCGGCCCCCTGACCGAGGAAACCTACACGACAGCCCTGGCAAACAATCGCCGCCGGGGTGGGAAAGAAGGGATTGACGCGGTCCTGGCCGAGCATAACCTGGACGCCCTGATTGCCCCGACCGGCCAACCCTCCTGGCCGATTGACCTGGTAAACGGCGACCATTTCGGGGGAGCCAGTTCCAGCCCGGCGGCGGTAGTCGGCTATCCCCTGGTAACGGTCCCGTCGGGCTATGTCTACGGGCTGCCTGTGGGTCTGACCTTTATGGGTACGGCCTACAGCGAGCCGACCCTGATTAAACTGGCCTACGCTTTCGAGCAGGCAAACCCGGTCCGCCAAAGCCCGACCTATAAGCCTTCTTTCGAGATGCCGCAACCGCCCAAATTATAAGTCATCCCGAACGTAGTGAAGGATCCCCGGTCCGTTGGACCATAGCACGTTCACAAAAGTAAAAATTAAAAAGGGCCGTCCCTTCGAAATATTGAGGGGATGGCCCTTTTTTTGATTACTGGCGATTTCTCTAATACCGCAGTACAAAAGTAAATTATAAGGACAATAAATGTTTTTGGTGTTCCAGGCAAAGGAGAGGATAAAATGCGAAAGTTGGTTGTGTCGGAATTTGTGACCCTGGATAATGTCATCCAGGCACCCGGTGGGGCGGAGGAAGATACCGATGGGGGTTTTACCCAGGGCGGTTGGACCTGGCCTTACTGGCACGATGACATCGGGGCCCATTTCTTTCAACTGATGAGCGAAACGGACACGCTGCTTCTGGGGCGCAAGACCTGGCAAATTCACGGCGGGGCCTTTGAACCGATGGCCGCTGGCGACCCTTTTGGTGATATGATGAACTCCCTCGCCAAGTATGTGGTTTCCACCACCCTGGCATCGGCCTCGGCCTGGCGCAACTCCACCCTGATTAGCGGTAACGTGGTCGAGGAAATCCGGGCCCTGAAAGAGCAACCCGGCAAAAATATCGCCATTGACGGCAGCAGCGTGCTGGTACATACCCTGGTCGAGAACGGCCTGGTGGACGAATACGCCCTGCACGTCTACCCGGTAGTGCTGGGTAGCGGCAAGAAGCTTTTTCCCGATGGGAAGCGGGTCAATTTGAAGCTTATCGAAGCCAAACCGCTCCCCTCCGGCGTAATCTACATGCGCTACGTGCCCGGCGAATAACCACACTCCTTTTGGGGAGCAAAACCCAACCTCGAATTTACAAAGAAAAGCGGCGCTCACTACGAGCGCCGTTTTTGATTTTTAACAGAAAAGATTACCAGGCGTCTGTTTGGCCCCATTCACCGGCCAGGCGAATGAAACGCTTTATAAACTTATTGGGTTGGCACACATAGAAGGTAAACCGAGCCACGGTCTTCAAGTCTATCATTGCCCTCCAATTCATTATGAAATACTTCTATAGCAGTCCACCCGGCTTCCTCGACAATATTTAGTACATAATCGTAGCTAAAGCGGCTGCCCCAGGGACGATCCGGATATGCCACTTCAAAATAATCGGGTGCGGAATTCGCAAGCGAATACACAGTTTGGACGACCAGCGCTATTTTTACTTTTTTCCTGAGGAGTACTAAAAGTTCTTGGGGGTTATGTATGTGGTATAGACCCCCGGCACAAATGCCAAAATCATACACTTTTTCAGCATTTTCAATACTGAAGACATTGCTTTCAATATAATTTATGGACTTTGAATTTCCCAATAAATAGGTGATGAGGCGGGCTTGCTCAATTTCACTTCTTTCCCAATCTATCGCATCAATCGAGGTAGCTCCCCGGAGAATTGCAAAATTTGAGAAAAACCCATCAGCGCAAAACAGGTCTAAGCCTTTAACTGACGTACCATTTTTTTTACACAGGGTTATTGCTTTGTCAATAAGGTCAAAAAGCGGTCCTTGTTTGTTTACCTGGTTTTTTAAATAAAACCCGCCTCTTTGAGGTGTTTTCACACCAAAAACCTCATAATTATGATACCAGGGCTTTAACAAGACATTGAGTTCGTAGCGCGTTAAGAAAATGACAGGGGCCACCTTTATAAGAAGAGGTCGTAATTTAAGAAAAATAGCTTTTACTCCGGTTTTGAGGTTTGAGAGAAGATGCATTTTATCCTTCAATAACTTTTAACCTTTCTTTGTGACAGTAAAAAAAACCGGGAAGCGCCGTTTAAAATACTTCCCGGTAAAAAGAAATAAGCCTAACTAACGACCGTTTGGGCCGGTGCGCCCGGTTCCCCGGTGAGGTGAATCAACCGGAAGGGCGGCAGGGTTAACGTAGCCGTTGTCCCTTCGTTGACCTGGCTGGTCAGCACCAAATTCCCGGCGTGGGCCTTAACGATGCTGAAGGCCAGCGACAGGCCCAGGCCGCTTCCACCCGTCTCGCGAGCGCGGGCCTTGTCCACCCGGTAGAAGCGTTTGCCCAGGTTTGGCAGGTGTTCGGGTGAAATCCCGATGCCGGTATCCTTGACCCGCAGGTAAGGCTGGTCGTTGAGGACGCCGACCGTAGCCGTGACCGACCCCCCTTTTGGCGTATATTTCACGGCATTATCTAAAAGAATCAGGATTACCTGTTCGAACAATTGGCTGTCGGCCAGGATTAGCACCTTGTCGCTGCTTTCGAGGTGTAAACTTACTTCTTTGGTGTCGGCCAGGTTTTTGAGACGGTGGACGACCTCGCCGGTAACATCGCCCAGGTCGAAAACCTCTTGCTCGATATAAAGCTGGTTGGCATCGAGGCGGGCCAGTTCGAGCAAGTTCGTGGCAAGCCCGGTCAGGCGGTCGGTCTCTACTACAATATCATCCAGCAATTCGGCGTCATCCGAGTCGAAATTTTCCCGGCTTCGCAACAACACCTCCGCGTCAGCCTTGAGGATGGTCAACGGTGTCCGCAGTTCGTGGGAAGCGTCGGCGATAAAGGTTTGCTGACGGGCAAAAGCCTGGCGGGTCGGCCTCAGGGCGCGCTGGGCCAGGAAGAACCCGCCGATGGTAGCAACCACTAAAGTGATTACCCCCAGGAGTATAAGCATATTCCGCAGGGAATCGAGGGCTGATTGCGAGTCGGCTACCGAACGGCCCAGTTGCAAAATAACCTTCTGGCCGGTCGGCAGGGTTACGGCTACCGCGTAACGATAAATCGGGCCAAACTGAGTACCGCCATCCACGACATCCGATTTAGAAGTATCGGTTGAGTTTAGCAGGGCCTTAGCCAGCCCGGCATCGGTAAAAGCGCCCGGTAGGACCGAGGTGTTATTGGTTACGCCATCGCCCCCGGCCAGCAAGGTGCCGCTGGGGTCGTAACAGGCCGTGTAAATCAGGACATTCCGGCGCGGCCCATCCGGCCCGTTATCGCCGCCGGGGGGACTATTAAACCTACCACTGGGCCGGTTAGCGAAATTCAGCGGGCAATTGGCTAAACCCTGTTGCTGCCAGAATTGGGCTGAAAAACGGGCCGTATTTTCAAGGTCGCTCTGGACCGGCGAATAAAGGCTGTTCGCTACCCCGACGTACAGGCCCACCCCCAACAGGAGCAAAGCCAGGGCCAGCACTGCCCCGTACCACAAGGTCAACTGGACCCGGACCCGTGAAAAGAGGGCCGCGTCGGTCTGGCCCTGTTTAGCCGGTTTGTGTTTTCGGAAGGGATGCAAGAAGGCGGTTAAGCTATTCCGTTTTGCCATAGCTTATCTCCTTTGATAAGGCTGAAAGACCCCAAATGGATTTTTTTATTACCCACAAACAATTTCTACGAAGCCTCTAATTTGTACCCGATACCACGGACCGTTTTCAGGAGGGGGCGTGCGAAACCGTGGTCAATCTTATCTCTTAAATAATGAATGTAAATGTCTACCACGTTCGAGATGGCGTCCAGGTCGTAGCGCCAGACCTGGTCGGTAATCTGGCTGCGGGTCAGGACCTGTCCAGGGTGGCGCATCAGGTATTCCAGCAAGGCGAACTCCTTGGCGGTCAGTTCGATAAGCTTGCCTTCGCGCTGGACCTCGTGTCGGACTAAATCAAGGGTCAGGTTGCCCACCTGTAAAATATTGTTGCCCTCGGTTTCGCGGTCGCGCCGTCGCAGCAAAGCCTGGACGCGGGCCAGTAGTTCAGACATGGCGAACGGTTTCACGAGGTAATCATCGGCCCCGGAAGTCAGGCCGGAAACGCGGTCTTCGACCGAGCCGCGCGCGGTTAGCATCAGAACCACCGATTTAATTTTCGACTGGCGCATCTGGCGGCAAATTTCGAGCCCGTCCATGTTCGGCAACATCCGGTCGAGAATTACCAGGTCGTAACTGTCGCTGAGGGCCAGGTTCAGACCTTCGTAACCTTCGTCCGCGACATCTACCACGTGGCGTTCTTCGGTCAGGACGCGTTTTAAGAGTTTACCGAGTTGTTTTTCATCTTCTACTATTAGAATGTGCATTCTTTAAGCTCCTAATCGGAACGGCCCTTCCGCCGCAACCCTTGTGAAATTCACAATAATCCCCTAATTTCTGACGTGTATATTTTGGTCTCCAAATCATTATAGCTATTACGCCAAGTGCTCTTATAGCCAGTAATTTTTATGCTAATCATGCAACCTTTAGCTTGATTATAACCATTTTAACTCCCGAAGATTGGAAAATTATTGGAAAACCCCCTCTTTTCGCAATTCGATTATTAGAAATTTCACATATTTCTCCAATTTATCTCTAAAAATAGCCCTCTACAATAAAGGAGTCGGAAACAAGATTTAGTCTGTAATTTGGGAGCTTGTTTGCGTGGTGATGAAAGGAATTCTATAAACTTATGAGCCTGACGATAGACCGGGTGAACATTGAGGAAGAAGGGGGCCAATATCCTGGGCAGCCCCCGGTTGAGAAAAAATCCAGATTTAATTTCAAACCAAATTTTAGAAAATCTTTGACCTGGGAAAATGGCGCCCTGACCGCCATCCTGGCTCTTTCAGGCTTCCTGGGCCTTTGGAATTTAAGTGTAAACGGTTATTCAAACGATTTTTATGCGGCGGCTGTCCGCAGTATGATTCAAAGCTGGCATAACTTTTTCTACCTGGCTTACGACCCCGGCGCCTGGGTAACGGTCGATAAACCGCCCCTGGCTTTTATGGTCCAGGCCGTTTTCGCCAAAGTCTTTGGATATAGCGGCGTGACCTTGCTGGTGCCGGAAGCCCTGGCCGGAATTCTGGGGGTTTACCTTCTTTATTATATGGTCAAAAAGGCCTTTGGTCCGGCGGCGGGTCTTCTTTCGGCCCTGATGCTGGCGGTCACTCCCATTTTCGCCGTGATGAACCGGGATAACAACCCTGATAGCCTGCTCGTCCTGGCCCTGATTCTTTCGGCCTGGGCTGCTTTGCGCGCCGCCGAACTTGGCAAAGTGCGCTGGCTTCTGCTTTCGGGCGTTTTTGTGGGCCTGGCCTTCAATATTAAAATGCTGGAAGCCTGGATTATTATACCCGCGATTTACGGGATGTACTTCCTGTTTGCCCGGACCAAATGGTGGAAAAGAATCTTGCACCTGGCCCTGGCAGGCGTGGTTATCGTGGTCGTCTCCTTCTCCTGGGCGGTAGCCGTGGATTTAACCCCGGCCAACCAACGGCCCTACATCGACGGCAGCACCGATAACACCGTAATGAACCTGATTTTCGGCTATAACGGCCTGGGCCGGGTGGACGGCAACGAGCGCGGCACCCAGGCGGGGTTTAACCTGGGCGACATTTTTGGCGGTGACACCAGCGGCAATCAGCAGACCCTGCCGGGTAACGGCACCGGCCAGGATGGTTTTACCCGCGAGGGTGGCACCGGCACGACCGACCGTGGCACCAGTACAGGTACCACCGGCTATTTTGACGGGCGGCGCGGCGCTACCGATGGTACCGGCACCGTCAATACCGGCACGACTGACCAGGGTGGTTTCCCCGGCGGCCAGCCGAGCGGCCAGACGGGCGGTCAGTTCCAGCCTCCCCAGAACCAGGGCGGCTTTGGTGGTGGTCAACCGGGTGGCGGCGGTTTTGGTGGCGGTATGTTCGGGGGCGAAGCCGGGATTACCCGCCTTGTTACACCTATGATGGGGGCCGAGTTTAACTGGTACTTCCCGCTGGCCCTGCTTGGTATCGTGTTCCTGGCCGCGACAACCTGGTTTGGGATGGCGAAGGGCCTGGAGAAATCGCGCCGGATGCAAGCGGTGGCGATGTGGGGCGGCTGGTTCCTGGCCTTCGGCCTGGTCTTGAGCCTCTCGAAAGGCATCATCCACACCTATTATATGAATGTGATGGCGCCCGCCGGGGCGGCACTGGCCGGAACCGCGATTGTGATGCTCTGGCAGACCTATAAAAAAGGCGGCTGGCTGGCATGGCTGCTGCCGGTCGGCATGGTGGCGGCGGCCATCTACCAGGCGTATCTACTCAGCAACTTCACCAGTTGGAACTGGTGGTTAGGACCGGTTATCCTGGTCATTGGCGCGGTTGCTTTCATCGGGCTGGCCCTGGGCCTGGTCTTCCGAAAACAGCCCTTTAGCCAGAAATTCTCGCTGGGTGTCGTGAGCGTGGCGACGGCGGCCCTGCTGGTCACTCCGACCTGGTGGTCCATCCGGGCGGTCTTTACCAGCATCACAGGTTCGACCCCTTCAGCGGTGCCGACCGGTGGGGGCGGTTTTGGCGGAGGCCGGGGTGGTAGTAGCCCTCAGACCCTCTCCTTCCCGCAAACCTGGACCAACTTTGTATCGAGCCATCTCGGCGGCCAACTCTTAATGGTCGGGATTGCCCTGGTGATTGGCGCGGCCCTGGTCGGGTTGTGGTTCGTGTTCAAGAACAAAAAGTGGTTTAACCTGCCCATCGCATCGGGTATCATCCTGGCCCTGTTCGTTGTCGGGAGTGCCGGGTGGTGGGTGAACGTGGCCCAGGCCCAGACGACCTCGAACTTTAACAGTGGTGGTGGTTTCGGTGGTGGTTTCGGCGAAGGCGGTTCGGTCAATTCGGCCCTGTTAAACTACCTGACCGCCAACCAGGACGGCTACAAAAACATCCTGGCGGTCAGCAGCTCAAACGAGGCTTCGTCAACTATCGCTGCAACCGGGTTGCCGATTATGTCGCTGGGCGGCTTTAGCGGCAGTGACCAGACCCTGACCACCACGGCGCAGGTCGAAGCCCTGGTAAACAACAAAATTGTCCGGTTCTTTATGGTCGGCGGTGGCATGGGTGGGGGTCGCGGCGGCAGCAGTGTCGTGAGCAGCTACGTCCAGTCGCAATGTACCGTGGTCAACAGCAGCGAATACAGCAGTTCGTCTACTAATTCAACCTCGTCCGGTGGTTTTGGCAACCGGGGCGGCGGCCTGGGCGGCACCCTGTACAAGTGCGGCAGCTAATTTACCGGAACTGTTTCGCAACCGCCGGTTCGTAACCGCCGGTTCGTAACCGATATAAACCATTAGCTGCTACCAACAATTAACTGCTTTTCATTTCAAAGGAGGGCTCAGGCATGGCCCTCCTTTTATTTTTAAAATTAATATAAGAGAAAATTAGGCTATTGGAAGTTGTTTCCTATCCGGTTTACAATAGAAAAGCTAAAAAGAAAAGCTAAAAAATAATCTTAAACAACCTTAAAAGCCGTCAAAAATTCGAAAGCCCAAAACAGGACCGCGCCTTGAGCCAACCTTCGCCCCGCCTGGAAACTTCGACCGAATCTTCCCCCCAGGAAATCCCTTCCCGGCGGGGTTTTTCGCTGTCCCGGCACCTTTCTTCGCCAGGCTGGACCGGGCTCGGTTTGCTAGCAATCCTGGCCCTGGCAGGTTTTTTATATCTTTTTCGCCTGGAAGAACTCGGCTATAACAACGAGTATTACGCTTCGGCAGTCAAAAGCATGCTGGCAAGTTGGTCCAATTTCTTTTTTGGCGCGTTCGACCCGGCAGGTTTTATCACTGTTGATAAACCGCCGCTCTTTTTGTGGGTCCAGGCCGGTTTCGCCTGGACGCTCGGTTTTAGCGGGTTGGCTTTGCTTTTGCCCCAGGCTATCGCCGGGATTGTGAGCGTCTGGCTTCTTTACCGGCTGGTCAGACCTGTTTTTGGCGAACTCGCCGGGTTACTGGCGGCCCTGGCCCTGGCCTTAACTCCCATTTTTGTCGTGACCAGCCGCCACAACAACCCTGAAAGCCTCCTGGTCCTGGTCTTACTGCTCCAGGTTTACGCCCTGACCAAAGCGGTCGAGCACGGAAGGTTGGGCTGGCTGTTGGCCCTGGCCGGGCTGGCCGGGTTGGGTTTCAACCTGAAAATGCTGGAAGCCCTGGTCACTCTCCCGGCCTTTTTCCTGGTTTACCTCCTGGTGGGCCGGGGCCGACCTGTAAAAAGGTTCCTGGACCTGACCATAGCGGGGATTGTTGTGCTGGTAGTTTCGTTTTCGTGGGCCTTGCTGGTAGACGCCGTTTCACCCGGTCAGCGTCCTTTTATCGGCGGCTCGACCGACAATACCGTCACGAATTTAATCCTTGGTTATAACGGCCTTAACCGGGTTGAAACCGGTGACGGTCCTGCTACCTTTTCGGATGTATCGCTGGCCGGGTTAGCCGGACCGCTCCGTCTTTTTCAGAACTATATCGCCGGGGAGACCAACTGGCTGGTTCCGCTGGTACTTTTCGGCCTTGTCGCCCTGTTTACCACCGTTAAGCAAAGGTTGGAAACCTGGAAGACCCCGCGCAATACCGCTCTTTTAGCCTGGACGGGCTGGCTGGTTTCGTTCTGGCTGGTCTTCAGTTTCGCGAAGGGCACTATCCACCCCTATTACCTGGTGATGCTTGCCCCACCCCTGGCGGCCCTGACCGGGGCGGGCCTGGTCGCGTTGTGGCAGGTTTTCCGGGAAAAAGGCTGGCAAAGCTGGCTGCTTCCGGGCGGCCTCCTGGCGAACACCCTTTATCAGGTTTATATCCTGGCCTATTATCCCGGTTGGAACGCCTGGTTGCTGGCTTTGGCGGGGCTGAGCGGATTGCTTGGGGTGGCCGGTCTGGTCCTGGGTAAAACACAAGACCGTCCTGTCTGGCGCAACCTGGGCCTGGGGCTAAGCGCCGGGCAACTACTTGCCCCGGTCACCTGGTCACTCAACCAGCTATACGTGACGCCGCTCAATCCCACCTTACCCTCGGCCCGACCCGGTGTCGAAAACGAAGCCGGTTACCTGGGCAACCGCTATATCTGGGAAAACGTGACCCAACCCGCCTGGGCCGGGCTTTTGACGGTCGTTTTACCCCTGGCCTTTCTTATTGGGCTGGCTTTGCTGGCAGTCTGGAAATTCGCGGTCAGTAAGCCTGATCTAGCCAGCCGTTGGAAGACCGGCGCGGTTGGGGTTGCCCTGCTGGCGGCTATTCTGGTAGGAGGGTTTGTAGCGAACGACCGGATTTCCGCCAGGACCGGGGCTATCCAAACCGCCTTAACCCGCCCGGTTTACCGCAACGATACCCGGCTTCTCGCCTACCTTGCAGCCAACCGCCAGGACCGGGCCTACCTGGCGGCGGTGCCGACCACCTCGGAGGCCGGGCCACTTATTCTACAGACCGGCCTACCCGTGCTGGCTTACGGCGGCTTTATGGGGATCGACCCGGCCCTGAGTCCGGCCCAGGCGGCCCAACTCGTCCACGAGAATAAATTGCGGTACTTTCTGGTTTCCTCCAACAACTGGTTTGATAATGTCAGCGAGGAAGCGGGGACACGCGCTATTTACCGCTGGGCCAGCCAGAATTGCCGGGTGGTTGACCCCGCTTTCTGGAAAACCCCCGCTAACAGCCTCGAAAATCCCTGGCAAGAGCAGCTTTACGACTGCTCAAATATTCCCACTTAACCCTCTTTCTCCTTGTTTCTTCCTTAAACTTCAATATACGGTCCTGGGTAAACCTCTCCCATTGTCATTCTGTGCCAAAGGCACAGAATCCCGGTCCGTTGGACAATACTAGGGTCGTAATTGTGTTGAATCGAGATTCGGGTTGTAACCCTACAATAATAAACACTTTGCTAACCTGGTTTTACCAGGTCAAAAAAGTGTCACTTTATACTATTTACCTTGATTGCTAGTAGTTGGT
>MKTJ01000027.1 GCA_001898225.1 Chloroflexi bacterium 54-19 | reverse complement strand
TACCGAAATCATAGCCTAATCGCTAAAAAAAATATAAGTGGTTGAATTTCTTTTAGCCACTCGCTAAAAGTGCGCTGTGTCACGTTTAATAAGTGAGACAGCGCATTTTGGTTTTATAGGCCCGGCGATAAAATAAGAATGTAAGCGAAAGACATTAAAAAAAGAACAAAGACATTAAGCTTACAAAGTAATTTTTCTTAATTTTCTTCGTAACCTCCTCCTTATTCTTCTCTCAAACTCCTTCAAAAGAGCGCCGGTTGAGCAGCGGCGCTCTTTTCATTTTATACTTTATATCCGCCACCGGCGACTATATCAGTTGGTGGGAAAGGTCGAGATTACCGGACCATCATTCCATTCCGGGTCACTCTCCAGGCACTCGCGCATCCTGAGA
The DNA here is from genome assembly GCA_001898225.1 of Chloroflexi bacterium 54-19. GTDB lineage: Bacteria > Chloroflexota > Chloroflexia > Chloroheliales > Chloroheliaceae > 54-19. The sequence goes on along the minus strand of MKTJ01000027.1, from coordinate 14,481 downwards.
TACCACTGGTGCTGGACCGGGTCGTTGGCATTCCGGGTATAATTTTCTTTGCTGTCAAAAATCGTGACCCCCAGGTATTCCCCGTCCGTGGTAATACTTTTGACGATGCAAGTGGATACAAAACCCTTTACCCTGGGCGCTCGTTCGCGGTACCAGGCTTCATTGAGGGCCAGGGCATCACTTTCCCGGCCCGGTGTAACCTTTAATCTATAGACAGTCGCAAACATTTTAGTTACCTCCTGACAAAGCTTCTAAATTCTTGCTGATAACCTCCATGGTTTGACCATAGAGTTCCATATCGCTGAACTCGATAACTTCCGTTCCCGCCGTAAGGAAGGGAATGTGACCGGGTGCCATGTAGTAAGCGTCCCCGGCTTTGATGACTTCTTCCCGGTCGGCGTACCGGATGGTTATCTGGCCTTTGATGACAAACCCCCAGTGGGGACACTGGCAGCGGTCGTCCGGCAAGCCGAGCAGGAGCGGGGTCATATCAATATCGGTCTTGAAGGTCTCAAAACCGGCCTGTATAGTGCCCCATTCGGCGTACTGGCCCCGGACCTGTTCGAGGTCAATCGCTACCGGCATATCTCTGGTTGAACCGTGCATAATATCGCATATCCTTTCTTTGATGGTGGGAGGTTAAGGTTTCGCTAACACCTGGATAGTACCAAACCCAACCAGACAGGACATCGGAAGAAATTCCCGATATTTAGGGCGGTTTTTGAAAGGAAATTAGCAAAAGAAAATATAAAAAGGGAAAGAATTCCTAACAGGCTATCGTGCTATCCCGTGGCGGAGGGCAAAGGCGGTGGCGGCGGCCCGGTTGTCGCAACTGGTCTTGTTAAAAATGCCGGTCAGGTGGTTGGCTACGGTCTTTTCGCTCAGGGAAAGTTCCTGGGCAATCTGGCGGTTGCTCAGCCCGGCGGCGACCAACCGCAAAACATTGACCTCACGAGGACTCAGCCCGGCGGGGAAGGCTGTTTTAGCAGGGACATTTTCCTCTTTGGAGATGGTAAGGAGACTCCGGTAGAGGGCGGCCTCACCTTTGATGCCATTATCTTCAAACAGCTTAACGGCCTGGGTCAGATTTTGCCGGGCTTCCTCGCTATTACCCAGGCGCAGAAGCAGTTTATAACGCGCAACCTTGCTGAAGGCCGCCTCCATCATAATTCCCTGGATGACGGCCACGGTTTCGGCAGCTTCGAGATGACGAATAGCCGCCGGGAAATCACCCAGGTAAATTTCCATTTCGGCCAGTATCCGGTCCACCAGGGCATCCACGTATAAACCTGAAAAAGGGAGGAGCATTGCATAATATTTACGAACCCTGTCCCGGTCGTCGCGGTCCAGGGCAACCGGGACTATTTTGGTAAGGGCGTCCGCGATAACCAGGCTGGCAGGGTCGATGGGTTCCAGTAGACTTTCGACTTCTTCCAGGACGGCCAGGACGCCGGCTTCGTCCTGGCCGGAACGGTGGCGAAAATAGGCCAGCATACCCAGGTACCAGCAGAGATTGTCGGGAACAACCTCTCGAAAGATGGCAATAGACTGCTCGGTTAGTTCGAGCGCCTCCGCGTAGTTACCCCGGAAAAGGTTAATATAGGCAAAACCCTGCATCAGGAAAGCTTTTGGTTCAGGGCTTTCCAATTTATCAACAACTTTTTGGGTCTTATTTAACAGTTGTTCGCCCGCGTCCAACCGCCCCCGCATAATCTCACCGAGCGATTGCCAGGAGTAAACGTGGCGCAGTTGAAAGGTATCCTGGCTTTGCTCGGCGAGGGCCGCCCGCAATTGCAAGATTTCCATGAATTGGTGGAAATTAGCCGTCCAGAAATAGACCAGCGATAGACAGGCGCAACATTCCGAGGCTTCCACAAGGTCATTTTCCCGGCGGGCCAGTTCAAGTCCATTTTCGAGCAGGGGCAGGGCTTCCCGGATTTTGTTGGTCCGGGCCAGCAAATTCCCAACCACCCGGCAGGCAGCGGCTTCCAGGCGAGGAATTGCCAGGTGGCGGGTCAGTTCGAGGGCGCGGTAGGCGTAAACCAGCCCTTCGCTCTGCCGGTTCAGGCTCATTGCGACGAGACTACCCAGTTCCACCAGGACACCAACGAGCCATTCTCCGGCTTCGACCAGGCTTTCGAGCAGGTCGAGGGCCTGTTGCAGGAATTGTTGAGCGGGTTTCAAGTCTTCCAGTCGCCAGTAAGTCCGGCCAAGTTCGTAACAAGCCCTGGCCTGGCCCAACTTTTCGCCGGTCGTCTTGAAGTGAGCGAAGGCCCGGTGAAAGGTGGCGAGAGCGGCGTGGTCCTGGCTGTTGAGCCTTTCGGTTTCGCCAAGCTTGAAAAGCCACTCAGCCAGGCGACTATCGGTGGGGTCGAGCAAGTCCAGGGCCGAACGGAAATGAGCGATAGCCCCGGTCAGGGCGCAGGCCGCGAGAGCTTTTTCCCCGGCCAGCCAGGCGTAATGGGCTCCTTTTTGGCGGTCGCCGCTGCGGACAAAATGGTAGGCCAAATTTTCGCAAGTCCGGGCATTTTCCAGGTCGCCCTGTAGTTCGAGTTCGCGGCCAATGTAGCCGTGCAACCGCCTGCGCCGGAAAGAGCTAACCTGGGCATAAATGCCTTCGCGGATTTTGTCGTGGCTGAAAAGATACCAGTTCGGGTCGGAGGGCCGGACCAACCCGGCATTAACGGCGGCTAGCAGTTTTCCCTCGATGGCTTCCGGTTCGTCACCCAGCACGTTCGCCAGGAAAGAAACCTCGAAGGCACGCCCGACGATTGCGGCCACCTGCAAAACGGCAATCACTTTTTCATCCAGCCGGGTAAGGTGCTGGTCGATCAGGCTGGCGATGCTGGCGGGCAAAGCGGTCTCCCCGCCAAGTGTAGCGTTAAACCCCCACTGTTCGCCTGTATTGACCAACCGGTCTTCCTCCAACCACTGGCGCAGAAGTTCCTCGGCAAAAAAAGGGTTGCCCTCGGATTGAGTGTAAAGCTGGGCACAGACCTCACTTGAAAGAGCCATGCCGAGAAATTGGGCGGCCAGGTCGTTTACCGCTGCTTCCGAGAACGGCTTCAAGGGCAGGGTGACGGGGAGATGCAGACGGTTCAGTTGAAAAACGGTCCGGTCCAGGGCCGGATTATCTTTTAGGCCGGTCTCGCGATAGGTTCCCACCAGCAGGATTGAGGCATTCTGGTGGTAGCGGGCGACATGCCCTAACAGGTCGAGGCTGGCGGGGTCGGCCCACTGCAAATCATCGAGTAAAAGGACCAGGGGTGTGTAGCGAGAAATATTGTGCAGAAAATCCCCGACCGCTTTGAAAAGGCGGAACCGGGCCTGTTCGGGCGGTAACTGGTAGGTCTGGGGGGCAATTTGCAGACGGGCAGCCAGTTCAGGCAAGATGGTTACGAGAGTGGGAGCCAGGTAGGCCGTCTGGGTTTCCAGGGCAGGCAGGGGACAGGTCTCAATATAACCGCCGAGCGTTTCGAGGAAAGGCAGGTAAGGCGGCATACCCTCGTCCTGGGAAGCCCCTCCCACCAGGACGGTCGCCCCGGCCTCCTTTGTGTGGGTGGCGAGTTCATCCAGTAAGCGAGTCTTTCCGATACCCGGCTCACCCGGCAGCAATATAATTTTCAGCCCGGAAGAAAGGCTGGCTTCAAACTGGTTTAGCAGGATTGCCAGTTCGCGTGTTCGCCCAACCAGGGGTAACTGTTTATGAGTCGTAAAGCTCTCGGCCACAACTTTACACCTGTCCCAAATTAAAGCTCGTTTGCGCGTTCTGGCTCCGCCCTGTGGGGTGGAAGCGGGATACCCTTAATTTCTTGGGAAAAGAATTATTCTGATTTTAGCAAATAAGCTTAACTATATTCAAGCCCTGAACTGGCTAAACGGCGCAGGGCGGCATCAATGGCCTGACATGTGGCGCATTCCGCCCCTTTGCGGTGGGGAGTGGTATGACGGACGGTCTTTAAGGGGAGGATTGCTTGCGAGTCGCCCAACTCGCCCAGGGCTTCGGCCACGGCGGGCTTCACCAGGTCGCTTTCGTCGCGTAGGCTGGCTATAAGGGCCGGGACCGCCCGGCGGTCACCCAGTTTACCGAGGGCCTGGGCCGCGAAACGGCGGATTTGCCAGTCCTCGTGGGTTTCTTTGCGAGTCAGGGCGACCAGCAAAGCTTCGTAGGCCGCCGGGGAATTAAACCGGGATAGCGCCAGGGCCGCTTCGTGGCAGACCTCCAAATCCCGGTCCTGCAAAGCCTGGATTAATACCGGCAAGGCCCGGTCATCTCCCAGGCGGCCAAGCCCGCGCACCAGGCTCTGGCGGACACCCCGGTCCGGTTCGACCGCCAGCCGGGCCGCCATTTCGGGGACTGCCCTCGCCGGGGCCAGCGAGGCCAGGGCTTTCGCCGAGGCACGGCGGTATACCACGCTCAAGGTGGGGTCAAGCAGTTCGAGCAACCCCACAAAATCACGGAGATTTTCCATTTTTTTGATAGCCGCGACACTAACAGGCGGCTTTTCAGATGATTCCATAAGAGTTAACCGTTTAAAAAAGGAGCAGCCAATTGATTCAACTCAATTGACTGCCGGGGTTCCAATCACGCCCTTGCGGGCTGGCCCTACTTTTTGGCCGGTTCGATATTTGCCGGCTCGTCGGCGGGCAAGCCCAGCGCGATACGTTTCTTGCGACTCTGCCAGGAGTGCCACAGGAACCAGACCACCAGCCCCACGATTATGAGGGCAATCGGGTAGTCGAGCCAGGAAACCGAGTTGCGAAGATCTTCGAATTTCGGCCCAAGGATATTGCCAATCCAGGCCAGCCCAAGACACCAGATAAACGAGCCAACAAAGGTATAGACGCTAAACGAGATGAAAGGAGTCCGTACGACCCCGGCGGGCAGACTGATAAAGGTCCGCACGACCGGCAGGAGCCGCGAGATAAAGGTAGCCAGGGCTCCCCAACGATTCAGCCAGCGTTCGGCAATATCGAGATGGCTGCTGTTTATCAAAATATACTTGCCATATTTGATGACGAGCGGACGGCCCCCGGCGATACCTACCCCGTAAGCGATAACCGAGCCGAGCAAACAGCCGACTGCCCCGATGAACCCGGCAAAGACCAGTTGCAACCAGACCGGGCTGCCCCCGGCAACATCGCTGATAAGCAACCACCCGGCTAAAGGCATGACAATTTCACTTGGCAGCGGAATCATCATACTCTCAATTGCCATCATTGCCAGGACGCCCCACCAGCCTACGTTTTCATAGAACGTTTTTAAAAACTCGATAAGTTGAGTTTCAAGACCATGTAACAACCAGAAATCCTCCTTAAAATAAACACACGAAGTCGCCCGTATTCTAACATTACAACCGGGCAGGCGCAAACTCAGGCCAAAATCTCAAGGTAACAGGTGTTGATGTTCTTCCAACCAGAGATGGCCCCGGTCGCTAACCTGGATAGCCTGGTATGTTTTACCAGAAACGAGAGTAGCCGGGTGTTCCTCGATAAGACCGGTCAGGACCAGTTTTTCGACCAGGTTTTCAACCTCTCTTACCCTGAAAGCGGTGAACTTGCCTTTGTAGGGGTTGTTGGCGGTGGTACCAAAGGCGCTGCGTTTTCCCATGAGTAAATGGACCAGGCCGCTCCGGCCAACCTGGCCCGCCCCGCCGGTAATGTGCCTGAGACAACCCAAAATCAGGGCGGTTATTTCGTCCGGGCTGTATTTGGGGACGGGTTTGAGGACGAGCGGCGGTTGCCTGGATGCAGGTTTGGGATCAAAAGGGGAAGGCATGTCAGGTTTTCTTTCTTTATGAGTGCAATTGTCGCAGGTACCGCAGACCTCGGTGGGTGTTTCCCCAAAATGGCGGGCCAGCACCACCTGGCGGCATACGACATTCTCTTTAGAAAATCAATTTGGTAAACCTTATTATATGTTGGGAGTCTTATTTTAATTTAGGGTGGGGGAAATGTAAATATTAAGTTTATTTTAAAGTTAATCGTGGGGAAACCTAACCAGTAACGCTACGCCGGGCGACATAGCTATTAAGCTGGACCGGGGAATGGCCCAGGCGGGTAGTCCCGGCCAGTTCGAACTGCCAACCCTCCTGCTCCAGGTGGGCTTTTAGAGGAACGAAAGGCTGTTCGTGGCCGGGCGCGCTCTGTTTGAGGCTGATAATCGCACCGTTTTCCTCAAAATAACTTTCAATCTCGACCACTTCTTCGTGCTCGTTACAGTGAAAGAACCGTACTTCCTGTTTCATATATCTCTTTTTGTTAAATCAAATCAACAATAAAATTTATATTGGAAAAACTACTTGCGACCAAACCCGCGTTCGAGCTGTCCCTGGCTCAGGTGCATCAGGGTCGGGCGACCGTGGGCGCAGGCGTTCGGGTGACTGGTGCGTTCAAGCTGGGTGATAAGCTGGCGCATTTCCTCGTTGGTCAGGATTTGCCCGGCCCGCACGGCGCTATGACAGGCCAGGCTGGCGGCCAGTTTATCGCGCCAGGAACGGGGAGCCTCCACCTGCATACCCTCGAAAGCCTCGGCAGTTGTCGGGTGACAGCCGCCGTCACGGACCCCTTCCGCCTCGTCGAGAATCTCCGCTAAGCTCAGCTTGACATCGCGGCCTAAAAGGGTCGCCGGGATAGCCTTTAGCCAGTAGGAATTATCATCCCCTGGCTCAATCCGAAAACCGAGCGAAGCTAACTCGGCCCGCTTTTCAGAATCCTGGAGCCAGAGGCGTTGATTGGCCGGGAGGTCGAGCAAAAGCGGCTCGAGCAAAAGCTGGCTGTCGAGGTCACGCCCGGCCAACCGCGCCTGGAACCGTTCGTATAGGACGCGCTCGTGGGCGGCGTGCTGGTCAATCAGGTACATCCCATCGGGGCCTTCCGTCACCAGGTAGGTATTTGCCATCTGGCCCAGCACCCGAAGCAGGGGCAGACGCGGCTTGAGCGGACCGGACGGCGCTTGCGGCTTCACGGGGGCAGATTCCTCCACCGGGGCAGGCGTGGGTGGCTTCATCACCGGCACCTGGACCGCTACTTCGTCGAGCAAATCGCCACCATCCGAGGCAACCTGCCAGGACCGCTGGCTCTCTCGTTCGACGGGTGGCACGGGCAAGGGAGCCGGGTCGAAGGACGTTTCTTCGACCGGGGCATAGATGTTGTTGACCATACGGGCGGCAGGAGAAACGAAATCGAGCGGGTTGGCGGCTTCCCAGAGCGGACTCTCGGCCCCGGCGACCAACGCCGCCCTTACGGCCTTCTGGACCGCCATGAAAATTTGCCGTTCGTGCAAAAAGCGGACTTCGGTCTTGGCCGGGTGAACGTTAGCGTCAACCTCGGCGGGGTCGACCTCGATTTGCAACACACAGACCGGGTAACGACCCGTCTGCAACAGGCTGTGATAGGCTTCCTGGACCGCGTAAGAGAGCGTACGGCTTATGACCCAGCGGCGGTTGACAAAGAAGGTTATAAAATTGCGGTTCGGTTTGTTGTAGCCCGGCTCGGCGGTCAGACCCATAACCCGCACTCCTTCCCTTGCCGGGTGTTCCAGGATGACACCGTCCTCGTCCACCTGGGGCGGTTGCGAATCCACGTCGAGCATGGCTTTCCCGGCTTCAGGGCCGTAGATGCGGGTTACGGCGTCGCGCAGTTCACCGTTACCGGTGGTCTGCAAAAGCAGCCGCCCTTCGCTAACCATGCTGAACTTAATTTCGGGGTAGGCCAGGGCGTAGTTATTCAGGATAGTAAGAATCTGGGCCGCCTCACTGGTGCCGCTCCGGGCCCATTTCTGGCGGGCAGGCAGGTTAAAGAAAAGATTGCGCACGGTTATGACAGTCCCGGCAGGAGCCCCGGCAGGGCGGTGATAGACCTGTTTACCGCCCTCTACGGCAATCTCGCTCCCGGCCTCACCTTCGAGTGCCTCGCCATCGCGGGGCCGGGTGAGCATGGTTAGCTGGCTGACCGCCCCGATAGAAGGGAGCGCCTCGCCCCGGAAGCCGAGGGTATGGAGGTTGTAAAGGTCTTCGGCCTCGTTAATCTTGCTGGTGGCATGGCGCTCGAAAGCCAGCGGAACCTCGTTATAGGGGATACCGCAGCCGTCGTCGGAAATGCGCAAATAAGCCAGACCGCCGTTTTTTATCTCGACCCGGATATTTTTGGCCCCCGCATCAATACTATTCTCGATTAGCTCTTTTACAACCGAGGCCGGGCGCTCGATAACTTCGCCCGCCGCGATTTTCATGGCGGTATCCGGCGGTAAAACTTTTATACCCACGTGTTACTGTCCTAAATCTTCCTTTAAGAAATCCAATGCCTGTTGGACGACCTGGCCCGGTTCGCGGTCGTTGGTGCTGATGATTAAATCGGCATGCTGGCGCGCATGTGCCAATCGTTCGTTTTCTTCGGTAAGATATTCCTGGCCCCACGAAACCCTGCGGCGTTGTCTAATGTTTGGCATGTCCACGTCAAGATAGATAAGGTGGCTGGGTCGGGTCATCTGCCACATGCTCTTGACATAGCTATGCTCCTGGGCAGCGGCGTGGGCGTTGTAGCCGTTTTCGCGCAGGGCTTCGACCAGCGTAGATTTGCCACTGGCACAGGGCCCCACCACCACAATGCGCTGGTAAGGCACTTTACTCAGATCACCATTCTGGCTCAGTTGTAACCGGCGGTGAAGTTCCCGGTTTTCAAACTCGCGCCTTTTTCTCGCTTCTTCTAACTGGCCGCGCATACTACTCCTTCTAGCCAGGCTCCAACCTGACACATACCAGCTAATTTTACTCTACCCGCCCCCTTCATTCAACTGTACGACAAAGCTTGACAACTCCTGCCGGAAAAGGTTAACTAATAGCTCACTAAAACAATCGCCGTTACACGACTTTAAGGTTTTTTACTGTAAAACGAACACGAAGACGTATCAATGGCCGGTCAGGCAAGGAGGAACCATATGGGTACCCTGGGCAATCTGTTTGAGGTTCTGCGGGATAACAGCTATCAGGAAATCGAGGATGAAGCGTCCAGAAGCGTCGCTATCGCCCTGGCCGGGAATACCACCGAGGTCCGCGACAAACTCCACCGGGCCCTCTCGACCCGCCTGGAAAGTCTCTGGACTCCCTCGCCCTTCCGCCTGATTGAGACCTACGAACGGCCCGAAATCGGGGCCGAAGATGAAGATGAAGGCGGCGTGTTGCTCTATGGCCTCTACCAGGGCGAACGCATCCCCTCGGAAAAACGGGCCTGGCTGGCCGAACTGGCCGAGTCCGAAAAAGTGGGCGTCATAATCGTGGCGCTGGACCGCAAAGGTGAAGAAAGCTTTAAAAATCCCAACGAAGGCCGGGGCCTCAAATTAAATCCGCTCCGCCTGGTCGGTGGACGCGAGGTGAACAGCCCTTCCAGTGGACTTCAGCCTTCCGCCGATGGGGCCGCCTTTAACACCGCCGATGCTACGGACGACTGGCAGACCGACCTTTCGCGGCTGGTAGCCCGGAGCGAGGGCAAGCTAAACGTGGTTTACCTGAACGGCCTCGAACTGGCCCAGCTTCAAACCGTGCTGCTGCCCGAAATCGTGGCCCGACTCGAAAACCGGGCACTGGCCCTGGCCCGGCGCGCCCCTATCTTCCGCAATACTGTCGCCGGTTTCCTGATTGCCAGGACGGCCCGCTCCAACGCCGAAATGGTCCTGCTCGCCAATGCAACCGCCGGGATACCCTTTCTCAGTGCCTTTTTCGATAGTGGGGCCGACTTTGTGGTCCTGACCAAAAACCAGTTCGAACTCAGCCACCGCCTGGCCGGGGTCTACGGCCAAAAGCGGGATAGCCGGGTCGAGGTCTATCTTGAAGTCGCACCGATTATTGCCGCCGCCTTCGCCTGGAAAGCTATTTCGAGCCGGGCCACCAAAAAGATTCCGCCCATCCTGAACATGCTGCCCAAGGCGGCTATCGCCTACGCTGCGACTATCCTGGTGGGGCGGGCCGCCCAGGTCTATTACGCCAGCGGTCGCCAGGCCCCGGCCCAGGTTTCCCAGGCGGTCCGAAACCTGCTGGTCCAGCTTGGCCTCTTGAAAAAGTCCGCCGGTAGCCAGGCGGAGGATGCCAACTCACCCCGGCGGCTGAGGACCAGCTAGTGTCAGAAGCGGGCCAGCCAGGAGCGAGACCGGGAAAGGCTCACGGGGAGCCGCCACCGGAGTTTTTTAAAGCCCTGGAAGAGTTTAACCAGCGCTGCTTTTTCGAATGCCACGAAACTCTCGAAGACCTCTGGAACGCCGAACGGAGCGAGTTAAGACGCTTCTACCAGGGGCTTTTACAGGTAGGGGTAGGGTATTATAAAATAATTACCAGGCCCAACTACCGGGGCGCGCTCTCGCTCTTTGAAAGCGGGGCCGGGTATCTGCGCCGTTTCGAGCCAAGCCAGTTTGGTATAGATGTGACCGGCCTCTTAGAAATTGTGGAAGCCAGCCGCCGGGAGTTGGAGCGGCTCGGCGAGCACGGAATGGACCAGTTCGACCGCCAGCTTATTCCGACCTTGAAAGCAGGTGACACCCATGACCCAGCCTAACTATGACGAAGTCCGCAACAGCCGTCCCGATAGCGTGGGAGAAGCCCTGCAAGTTGGCGGGCAATTGCTCCAATCCCAGGGAAACCTCGATTGCGGCGAAATCGGCCCCGTGCCGGTCCGCGCTCTGATGGAGGCCGGGCAACGCTACCAGGCCATGACCAGGGGTAGCGCCCACCCCCAACTGGCCGCCCTCGTCTTTGACGTGACCGGCGATTTCCGGGCCCTCGACTTTTATTTCCCGATTGTAAACAGCCTCAAACAGGACGAGGCGGCCCGCAAAGATTTTTATAACGCCATCCACTACATCGGGGCTCACCCTGGCCTAGACTTGCGGGTTATCGCCGAACACCGCCAGGACGTGACCGACCAGGCTCCCCCGGCAGTCCGGGCTATGGTCGCCGGGCACCTGGCCGAAGTCTTTTTCTACCGGCGCGATATTATTGAACGCTTTTTATCCCAACCTCGCCATTTTCTGATTTACACCAACCGCACGGCCTTTGATCAGGACGGTGGTTTGGCAGGTGGCGACTACAACTTCGATATGCAGGCTATCCAGCTAGAGATGTCGCGCCTGTTCGAGGGTTATTCCGGCAAGACGCCGGGGGTCGCGCCCTTCCTGCACGAACTCGGCCACATGCTCGACCACTTCGAGGCCGGGACCGGGGGAATGGGCCGGTGCGAGGGGATTTTGCCGGGGATGGCAAGCCGGGATGGCGCGGTCTTTACGCCCCAGGCCCGCCAGTTGTTTATTGCGGGAAAGCGGCTCGAACAGGAACGCTACATAGCTTACCAAAACGGCCAGGCCCGGCCCAACGACCCGGTGCCTATCGGCCACCCCTATGTCTTCCAGACCGACGGCGAATTTATCGCGGGTTTCCTCGAAATGTTCTTTCGCAATCCCAACTATTTCGCGGCCCAGAACCCCGAACTTTACAGCGGTTTTGCCGAATTGCTGCATCAGGACCCCCGCCGCTACTGGCCGGAAGATTTTCCTTTCTATGTCAGCGAAAATCGCAAGGCTTACCTGGGCGGCCAGCGGCCCAGCCCGCAACACATCACGATACCAAACTGACCGGTAACAAAAACACAAAAAAGCTCCTGCCTTTGCGGACAGGAGCTTTTAAATTGCGAAAATACCCGGCTAGGCAACACCCAGATTACCGGGCGCTTCAACCGCCGGTTCCCAGCCATAGTTGTTGACCACGTAGACCCCACCTTTCACGGTGGTGAGCCGGCTCAGACCGAAAAAAGTCTCGACCCGGTGTTGAAACCGGGTGCCCCGGTAGAGGGTCAGCCGCAGGTCATAGAGGTTTGGCTCCTGTAAAGACCAGAGTTGAGCTTCGCTGAGCGGAATATTACCGGTGAAACGGATAGTAGGCTGGGTTTCATCGCGAAAAACCCCGACCTCGCCTCGCCAGACCGGCTGGTTATTCCAGAGCGTTTCAATCTGCAACCAGTATATTTCCTCACCAACCAGCCTGCCTGTCGTTTCGAGGCTAAAGGTTAAAACTTTAAGTTCAATGTCCGGGGTAAGCTGTAGCTGAGCCAGGTTAATCCGGGCTTCTTCCGAGTCACTATAATTTTCCCGGTAATTCTCAAATTTGCTTGATGTCATTTTCATAGTTGTATCGGTTTGTAAATCAGACAACCGCTGTCGAGTTAGAAAAGGCATTATAAATCCTGAAAAATTGCTATAAGTACCCGCCGTTACCCATCGCCATCATTTCCCAGACCTTACCGGGAAACTAGCAGACCCACATTAATTAGCTACGATTGTTCCGGCGCTTTAACCACGGAGATAAAGATGTTGTATAAGTTCCGAGTTTATTTAGCAGTAAATCAACCTTTAAGCCGTCCGGTCAATCTCTAATTCTCACAGCCTAATTATAGCGAAACGAACCTTACAATTAGCTTACGAACCGGACAGTTTTTTTATTTTTGTAAGGTTGGCAGTTTAATCGGTCTGACACTCGTTAATTTTAAGAGGTTTACTATTTATATGTTCAGGTGTATAAAATGTTTTGCCAATAGGCTAAATTTAGGTAAATTTAAATATTGCTTGTCCAAATGGGCTGTGATACCGTATAACTAAAAGAATGTGTCAAAGCAGGGGCTTATTAACGGTGTGACGGAGTATTTAGAAGGAGCGCTTAATGGATAGACCAGGGGCATCTCAACCACCCCAATCCCAACCTGACCGGTTCTGGCAACGCCCATCCAAAGGTTTCTGGCAAGGTTTTATCAGCGGTATCTTTGCGTTGCTCATCGTGGGTGGGCTGCTGGCATTCTTTCTATCACCGGAGTTACTAAAACATCGCTCCGCTTTTCCAGCCGAGGAAGCTATCGGGCAATCCAGGATTGAAGCGGCCATTGATGGGAGCTACAAAGATAAGACCAGCCCGGTCGCCGCTACCGCGGACAATATTGCTGCCGGTCGCACGGTTTACAATTCCAATTGCGCTTTTTGCCACGGCGTATCCGGGGCAGGTGACGCCACCATCGGCCAGAACATGTTCCCCAAAGCGGCTAATTTGTTGGACCAGAACACCGTCAAAAAGACCGATGGGCAAATTTACTGGATTTTAGAAAACGGCCTCGCTTTCGTAGGAATGCCCGCCTTCAAAAGCTCGTTGAGCTCTGATGACCTCTGGAAAGCCACCCTGTATATCCGCCAGCTTCAAAAGAGCGGCGGTATCGTACCGGCCCAGACAACGGCAGCAGCCGCCACCGCCGACCCTGCGACTTCCGCCCCGGCCACCACGGCAGCGCAAGTCACGGTAGGCCCGGCCACCACTGCCGCCAACTTAGCGACTACGGCAGCGTCCCAGGCCACTACCGCTGCGGTAGCGCCAACCACCGCCACCGCCTCAACTACCGCCGCTTCCGGTAATAACAGCGGTGACCTGGCGAAAGGTCTGGCCCTTTTTCAGCAGCAAGGCTGTTCCGGGTGTCACGGTGGCGATAAGGCGACCGGACAGATTGGCCCCGCCCTCAACAATATAACCTTTCCTTATAGCGCTTTCCTGCGGCAGGTCCGTGGCGGTAGCGGGGTCATGCCCGCCTACCCTTCCTCGGCCCTTTCAGATGCCGATGCCCAGCTTATCTTTAACTACTTGAAAAGCTTGCAAAGCTAACTATCTGGTAAGAAATCAACAAATAATTAAACCTGTAGAAAGGCTAGCCACCAGGAAAAATACGATGAGCTATGCAGAAAATGCAGCAACAAATGGCACCTCTCTATTCGTAATAAATAACCGTTCTCTCGCGGCTTCAAACGCCCACCTGGCTAGTTTGCTAAAACCGGGTATGAAAGTCCTCGACCTGGGCTGCGGTACGGGCGCTATTACGAATGGCATTGCCGAAGCCGTTTCTCCTGGCGGAAGTGTAATTGGAATAGATAGGTCACCTGACTTTATTGAAAAAGCCAAAGTCAATTACCAGGCTATCTCAAATCTTCGCTTCGAGGTTGGGGACATATATAACCTGCCTTTTGATGGTGAATTTGACCTGGTTACAGCTTCGCGGCTGCTCCAATGGCTCCCCGATGCCCCTTTAGCCGTGGAAAATATGGTCAGGGCGGCAAAAATAGGCGGCAAGATTGTTGTGCTCGACTATAATCACGAGAAATACCGGGTTGAACCACCCGCACCTGCCAGCATGGTCCATTTTTTACAGGTTTATCTCGATTGGCGCAGGAAAGCCGGTATGGATATGGAGGTTGCCGACCACCTGGCCGACCTTTTCCAAAGTAACGGGCTGGCCGGTATTATCGTTACTCCCCAGCATGAAATAATTCACCGGGGCGAAACCGGCTTCGAGAATAAAATCCGAATCCGGGCCGAAGTGGTGGCCGATTGGGGTCGGGTAATGGTACGACAGGGTGTTATCAGCGAGGAAGAAAGGTCCAGGGCCGAAACGGATTACCTGAACTGGATT
>MKTJ01000026.1 GCA_001898225.1 Chloroflexi bacterium 54-19 | reverse complement strand
GCTCGCCAAAAGCTGCAAAATCGTTATCCTACTTATCAATCAATTCTAGACTAACTACTAGTTTTTAGTTTTTAATAGGGTCTTAAATATTTACTTGGAAAGGCAAGAGTTTTTATCTATAAATATATTTCATGTTCAATTCACAAGGTTTGGCTACTAAACACTACAAACTAACCACCAAACACTATTCTCACGAAACCTTGAGGGGTTGCTTTGCGTAAAGTTTTTCGAGCAATCTTTACAATTGCCGGAACATTGGTGGCGAAAAGCGCACCTGTTGCAGGTGAATGAGCAATAGAACCTTTATGAGTGAGGCATATTATGTTTGACAAGGATGACCGTGGAATGGGCCGGTTCTTCGCCGGGTTCGCCCGCAATCGGATTAACCGCGCTACTGCCGCCCGTGGGCTGGATGGCGAATTTATCCTGGGTATGATCCTGGCCGTGATTGTGGTCGTTTTACTCTGGTGGACTCCTTTTCTCTTTCCTTTCCGTATCTTTACAACCGCCGCCCACGAAGTCAGCCATGCTATCGCCTCAATCATCTTTGGCGGTGGTGCCGGGAATATCCAGCTATTCTGGAACGGCGGCGGTGTGACCCAGGTCTTTATCACCAGCACGCTTGGCGCAATTGTAACCTATTCGGCGGGCTACCTGGGGAGCGTCCTTTTCGGCGGCTTGCTCCTGCTTGAAGGCAAAAAAGTTGCCACCCGGCGGCGGGTCCTCTGGATAATTACGGCGGGGCTTATCCTGGTCACAGCTTTCTTTATCCGCGACCTGGGCAGCCTGTTGATGGTCGCTATCGTGGCCGGGTTAGCCGGTTTTACCGCTTACAAAGCCCCGAATATTATCGTGAACTTTGTTATCAACGTGCTGGCCCTGCTAAGCTGCCTGTACGCGATTATGGACCTGTTTTTCCTTAACGTCTCGTCGGTCAACCCCTTCCACAACGGTTTTAACGACGCGGTCGGGTTGGCGACCTATACCGGCATCCCGGCAGTCATCTGGGCGGTTGTCTGGGGTCTGCTCGGCATCTTTATGATGTTTATGTTCATCCGGCGGGCTATCCGCAAACCGGATGCCGCCAAAGGCCCCGGCACCAAACCTCTCAGCGGCCCGGCGGCGGCTACCTTCGACCGCTACGACGAATATTTAAGCAAGAAGTAGATTTTCTAATCAAAAAAGACCCCTTTAAGCTTTGAAAGTGCTAAAGGGGTCTTTTTATGTCCGAAAAATTTAAAAGCCCAGAAGCTGGCCGCACTCCCACTCCTGGAAAGCGGCGACCAGGCATTGCATCTTCGGCCACCAGTAATCCTTAGCGGAGCCGTCAAAACCATCCTGCACCGGCATGAATACCCAGAAGATGAGGCCGAGACGGTAGTCGGTCAGCAGTTCGTCCCAGGAGTAATTTGTTACCCCTCGCTCCTGCAAAACTTTATAATAGAGGCGCAACAGCTTTTCTTCGCGCTGCTGCTCGTGACGCTGGTCGGGCGTCCAGAAAGTGGCAAGCAAATTGACGAGGTCGTACGCGCCGGGGTCAAAGCCGGGCGATTGCCAGTCTAATAGATAAGTAGGGCCGCTCCCCGGAACCCTCGGACACAAGAAATTACAGAAATAGGAGTCACCGTGCATGAGGGTTAAATTCTTGCTCTCGCGGAACCGAGGCGCGACATATTTTTCCCAGAAAAGCGGCAACCGTTCAAAAAGCTTTTCGTAGAACTCGCGCAAGTCGGCGGGAAACCGGTCCGCCTCCCTTGCGATAAGCCCCTGCCAGGATTTTTGACGGTGTTTTAGATACAAATCGAACCGTTCCGCATCACGGGACCAGTAGCCAACATCAAACGGGGCAGCTTTTATCAAGGGATTGTCCCACCAGTAGGCTTGCAGTTCGGCCAGGGTGGTCACTACCGCTTCCATGTATGCAGGCAAGGGCACGCCTTCCACAAAATTTATTTGCTGGTCGCGGGTAATGGGAGGGCGGTGGGTTTCGGTCAGGTCCCGCAACAGGACGTAAGAATTGCCGGTCTGTTCGTCGTAAGCCGCCCCATAACAGGGAATTATAACCGGGGGATGGTCCGGCAACGTAGCAACCAAACGATAAAATTTTACCTCTAGACGGCCCGCTTCCCGGCTCCAGGCTACCGGGGTATTTTGTTTGAGGACAAACCGGGTGGGAACGTCCGGCGAAACACCGGGCGAATAGCGCAAAACCAGGCGGTTGGTATGGGAGTTAAAAGCGCCGGTCGTCTCGCGCTTTATTTCCTCTACTTCGCCTTCCGGCAGAAGGCCGGCCTTGCGCAAGACTGCCGTTAGCCAGCCTGGAGTAACCTCACCGGGGGCCGGGACATCATTAAACATAGTGATTTGATCCATTTTATATTAAAATTTCATACAGGTGATAAAATATAAATTACTTAAAAAGATAAACAAGTTAGCTGGTTGTATTATATCATTAATCCGGGAAAATGCTAACATGGAGCCATATTCGCTCGCACAAGTGGAACAGGTAACAGGAAAGTTTTTGAATGAAGAGTGAAATTATCGGGCGGGGCCGCACGGCCTTGATTTACGCCTGGGACGACGGCCAGGTCTTGAAGCTGTATGAACCGGGGACTTCCAAAAGCAAGGTCGAACACGAAATCGAACTGGGACAACGCATCCAAGCCAGGGGGATACCCAGTCCCGCCGTGGAAGGGTTTATCGAAGTAGACGGGCAGCCCGGCATTATCTTCGAGCGGGTGGACGGCCCAACCATGCTTGAATACAGCGCGGCCAAACCATGGCAGGTTTTTTGGATTGCCCGGCGCTTTGCCGAGTTACAGGCCGAAATGCACACCAGCCTGGTGCCGGGGCTACCCGACTTAAACAAAAAAATCAGGGCGCGCCTGGACGCTATAACCCTTCTTACACCCGAAACCAAAGCCGAACTTATAGCCTTGCTGGAATCCTACCCGGCCAGCAACGCCGTCTGTCACGGCGATTTTCATCCCGGCAACCTGATTATGTCGCCGCGCGGGCCCATCATAATCGACTGGCTGGATGTCGCCAGGGGCTACCCCCTTTATGACGTGGCCCGGACCTCTTACCTTTTATCAAAAGCAGCCATGCCGCCCGGTGCCAGCCCGGCCCAGCGCCTTTTTATCCGGCTTTTCCGCAAACTTTTTCACTGGCTCTACCTGCGCCGCTACCGCCAGATCTGGTATTTTACGACCCAGGAATTGAAAGACTGGTATCGCCTGGTGGCGGCGGCCCGGCTCAGCGAGGGTATCGCCGAGGAAGAAGCCCAACTCCTGGCAATCGTCAAGGGGTAAACGTTTCGGCAGGCTCGGTCCCGCAATTGCGATTTGACTCAACCACCTGGCGGTTATATCTTAGCTCACAGGATATTACACGACTTTCGTTTTGAGCCTGGAAATCTTCTAAAATTAGAGAGAATCTACCTCAAAAGCGGTGTTTCAAGCGAAAGCCTATATTGGAAACCCTCGTTCCGGGTGGAACAATGCGGAGTAGGATTGTTTAACAGAGGGAGGAGCTAGTGCAAAAGTTAAGCGCGGCCATCGAAAAACGGGTGGAAGACCTGTTAAGCCGGATGACCCTCGAAGAAAAAGTCGGCCAGTTAGTCCAGGTAGACCTCTACAAAATCCCCGATTTCGAAACGGCCATTAAAGAAGGCCATGTCGGGTCGCTATTATCTTCATTTGATGCTCAAAATAACAACCGTTTCCAGAAAGCCGCTGTCGAAGGCTCCCGCCTGGGTATTCCCTTGCTGGTCGGCAACGATGTGATTCACGGCTACCGGACGGTCTTCCCGATTCCGCTGGCCCTGGCCTGCACCTGGAATCCCGATTTAGTAGAGAAAGCTACCAGAATTGCCGCCGAGGAAGCCGCCACGGTCGGTACCTCCTGGATTTACGCCCCGATGGTCGACATCAGCCGCGAACCCCGCTGGGGCCGTATCGCCGAGGGAGCGGGGGAAGACCCCTTCCTGGGGGGTCGGCTGGCAGAGGCCCAGGTAAGGGGTATCCAGTCGGCGGAACTCACCAACGGCTGGCAAATTGTGGCCTGCCCGAAACACTATGTCGGGTACGGGGCGGTTGAGGCCGGGCGCGAATACAACACGACAGACTTTTCGGAGCGGACCCTGCGCGACCTCTACCTGCCGCCCTTCAAAGCCGCCTTTGACGCCGGGGCCGGGAGCGTCATGAGCGCCTTTAACGAAATCGGCGGCATCCCGGCCACCGCGAACGCCTTCACCCTGCAAACGGTCCTGCGGGACGAGTGGGGCTTCGATGGCGTGGTGGTCAGCGACTATACCTCCGTAGCCGAACTTATCAATCACGGGTTCGCCGCCAACATGAAAGAAGCGGCCCGCCTGAGTATCCTGGCCGGGCTGGACGTGGATATGATGAGCAACGCCTATCTCGATTACCTGCCTGAACTCGTAAACGAGGGGACCGTGCCCATCGAGGCGGTGGACCGGGCAGTCCGGCGGGTCTTGCAGTTGAAATTCCGGCTTGGCCTGTTCGAAAAACCCTATGTCGATGAAACGCTGGCTCCCGGCATCATCTTGAAGACCGAATCGAGAGATGCCGCGCGTGAGACCGCCGAAAAAGCGGCGGTGCTGCTCAAAAACGAGGGCGGCTTGCTGCCCCTGGCGCCCAACCAGCAAAAGCAAAAAATCGCCCTGATAGGACCGCTGGCGGATAACAAAGAGGCGCTGCTCGGCACCTGGGCAGGGCAGGGCCAACCGGAAGATGTAATTTCGATACTTGAAGGTATCCAGGGGGTGCTGGGCGAAAAAGCGGAACTGACCTGTGTACCCGGCTGTGACATTAAAGGCGCTACCGCGCCCGACTTTGGCCCGGCCCTCGCCGCCGCCCAGGCCGCTGACGTGGTAATCGTGGCCCTGGGCGAAAGCGCCGACATGAGCGGGGAAGCCCATTCTCGGGCCATCATCGGGTTGCCCGGCCACCAGCAAGCCCTGCTTGACGCCCTCCATGCCACCGGGAAACCGCTGGTCGGTGTTCTGCTGTGCGGTCGGCCCCTGGTAATTCCCAGAATGGCGGAACAGGTGGGGGCTTTGCTATTGGCCTGGCATGGCGGCGTCGAGGCCGGAGCAGCCATCGCCAACTTACTTTTCGGGAAATCCAACCCGTCCGGCAAACTGGCGGTCAGTTTCCCCTGGACCGAGGGCCAGATTCCGGTCTACTACTCCCACAAAAACACCGGGCGACCGATTGACCAGGGAGTGCGCCAGTTTGACGAGGAATACAAGTCATTTTACCTGGACGTGCCCAACACGCCGCTTTTCCCATTCGGTTTCGGCCTGAGTTACAGCCAGTTCGACTACAGCGATTTGCGGGTGGAGACGCCCTCGGTCGGGGTTGACGGAACCCTGGTTGCCAGCGCCACCCTCACCAATGTGGGGAAAGTCGCCGGGGAGGAAACAGTCCAGCTTTACGTGCGCGACCTGTTCGGCAGCGTGACTCGCCCGGTAAAAGAGCTAAAAGGTTTCCAGAAAGTGACGCTCCAACCTAGCGAGAGCCGGACCGTCCGCTTCGAAATCCCGGTCAGTACGCTTGGTTTTATCGGCCTGGACCTCAAATACACGGTCGAGCCGGGCGACTTCAAGGTCTGGATTGGCCCTGACTCGGCCTCCGGCCTCGAAGGGTCGTTCAGGGTCGTGTAAATCCGGCTTGACAGTAAGAGCCTTATAGCGCAAAATCTGGGAGTTCCAAAAGAACTTCCAGGTTTTTTTCTTTTTCTAATTTTATTTTCTTCTTTTTTCTTTTCTATAAAAGCAAGTCTAAAGAAGCAAGCTAAAAAGGCTAACAGGTTTGTCCGGTCGAAGATTTAATTTTTCTCCGCTCAAAATATTTAATACGGCCCGCTCTGAAACCGTCACGCCCGCCCACGACGGCACCCCTGAAACGGAAACACTGGCCCAGGATACCTCGCTGAGTACCCAGGTAAACACCCCGGTGAGTACCCAGGTCACGACCACCCGGCGCTGGCAAAAATGGGGGCCGCACCTGCTGGTCCTGTTCCTCTACAGCCTGTTGACCCTCTATTTTTTGCAACCCCTCGTTGCCAAATTCTTTACCGATGTACCGTTTGGCGGGGATAGCTGGATTTTCTACTGGGATTTGTGGTGGGTCAAAAAGGCCCTGACCGAGCTTGGGACCAACCCTTTCTTTACGACTTATGTCAACTATCCCGGTGGGGCCAGCCTGAATTTTCATACCCTGGCCTTCCTGGACGGGGTAATAGCCATCCCCCTGCAATGGCTGGGGATGAGCCTGGCGGGGGCCTATAACTCGCTGGTGTTGTTCGGCTATATCTTTTCGGCCTATGGTATGTTTTTGCTGGCCGATTTTCTCGTAAAAAATAAATGGGCTGCTTTCGTGGCCGGGCTGATTTTTGGGTTCAGCCCCTTCCATTTCGCCCACCTGAACGGTCAGCTTAACTTCGTTTCGATCCAGTGGATGCCCTTTTACGTCCTTTTCATGCTCAAGGCCGCCAGCAGCGCTAAACCCCTGAAAGCCCGGCAGACCTGGTTCAATATTTTAATCGCGGCGGTCTTCCTCTCCCTGAACGCCCTGACCGAATGGACCCTCGCCGCCTTCCTCGGCATGCTGACCGTCGTCTATCTGCTCTACCGGCTCTGGCGGGAGCGCAAGGAGTGGCGGACGGCCCTGCGCGGCCCGGTCCTGCGGCTGGTGCTGGTGTTGATTGTCTTTGGTGTCCTGACCTCCCCGGTCTTGCTGCCAATGCTGAACGAAGCCCGCAGCAATAAAAATATTGCCTACAATCCCCAGGAAACTATCTTTTACTCGGCGGACCTGTTGAGTTTTATCACCCCTTACGAGTTACACCCGGTGCTGGGCACTTTCAGTGAGAAAATCGCCCAGAAGTTTAGCGGCAATCCCGCCGAACGGACCAATTATCTCGGTTTCATGGGACTCATCCTGGCTATAGTAGCCCTGGTGGAATGGTGGCGCACCCGCCGCAAAAAAGGTGAAGCAGTTAAAACCACCTCACCGTTGAGCCCTGCCGGGCCCGGCTTCTGGCTGGTGAGCGCAATCTTCTTCGCCCTGCTGGCCCTGGGTCCAATGCTTACCATCGCGGGCCGGAACTATTTTACGGTCTTCAAGGTAAGCGTGCCGCTTCCCTACGCCGTTTTTTACTACCTGCCTTTTTTCTCGATTATGCGGACTCCAACCCGCTTCGACCTGGTGGTCATCCTGGCCCTGGCTATCCTGGCCGCTTTCGGTTTCAAGGCCCTGGCGGGCTGGGCCGGACAGCACCTGACCGGGAAAACGGCGGCGCGCTGGGTCTTGCCCGGCCTTTCGGCAGTGGTCAGCCTGTTAATCCTGTTCGAGTTCGCGCCCTATGTCACGACGGCTTACCCGAACGTCCCCCCGATTTATAACCCGGTCCGGCTGGATACCAACCCCAATCACGCCGTCCTCGAACTGCCCCTGCGACCGGCCTCGCACTTTTATATCGCCCAGGTCGCCTACTCCAAACCGATGATTGGCGGCTACCTGGCCCGGCAGGTGGATAACCCGCTCATCGAGCAGAACCCGGCCCTCAAAACCCTGGCCCTGCGCCAACCCGCCACGACCGGAAGCGCCGACCAGCTTAAAGCGGCCAGTATCAGTTATGTCTTTGTCAACTGGTGGATGCTCGACGACACCCAGAAAACCCAGATGCAGGCGGCCCTCGACAAGGTCTTTGGGCGGCCTCCCGACGATACCGAGATGGAACCGGACGGCAGTAAATTACGTCTTAGCTTATATATAATCAAGTAAGCAAGCTGGTTACATTACAGGATAGATTTTTAAAAATGGAAACTGATATTTCGGCGGAATTACGCGTAGATTTGCCCAGCGGCCTGGTGCTGCGACGGGCCACCCCGGCTGACGTTGAAGGGCTGCTCGATATAAACGGGCAACTGCTGGGTGAGGACAGCCGGGTCGAGGTAAAATTCTTGATCGAGGGCGGCGTGCCGGGAATGGGGCTGGAAGATTTCCTTGTTGTTGTTGAGCCGAGCGGGCGCGTGGTATCGTCGCTGAGTCTGCTTACCCAGGAGTTACGGGTAGGACAGACCGTGCTAAAAATCGGCAACCCGGAATTTGTCTCGACCCTGCCCGAATACCGGGGCGGAGGCTTAATCCGCCGCCTGTTCGCGGTCCTGGAACAAATGCAAAAGGAGCGCGGGCTGGCAATCAGCACCATCATGGGGATACCCTATTTCTACCGTCTCTTTGGTTACGAGTACGCCCTGGAAGATTTCCGGGCCGGGTTCCTCTACCCGGAGACCCACCGGGAAAAGCTGGCGGCAATTCCCGACCTGGAAGTGCGCCGGACCGTCGAGAGCGACGCGCCCTTGTTGGCGAAAATGTACGCCGAAACCGCCGCCCAGGCCGATATTGCCATGAGCATGGCCGAAAGCGGCTGGGCCTGGGCCGCCCGCACCCGCGAGTTACACGCTAACAACCTGGAAGACTGGGTCGCCATCGAAAACGGCCAGCCCATCGCCTATGCCCGGTTGCATCTCAGCGGCAACACCCTGACCGCTTTTCGCCTCACCGGGGAACTGGCGGGGCAGCAAGCCCTTATCAAGAAAGCCCTGGACTGGCCGGGCCTGGAAAAACTGGGAATTGGAACGGTCCGCAATAGCTCCCTTCATTTCTGGGTGCTTGAGCTTGAACCGGGCCGGCGCCCTTCTTACGGCAACTACGTGCGGATTATTGACCCGGCCCTGGCCTTCCGGCAGCTTGAACCCGAATTCGAAAGCCGCCTGGCGGCCTCGACTTTGGCCGGGTTGAGCCGGGAGGTCGAGCTTGGCTTTTATCGCTTCGGGGTGGCCCTGACCTTCGAGGAAGGGAAACTGGTCAAGGTCGAAGCCCGGTCCGGCAACCAGAGTCCTGCTATCGGGATTCCACCCGACCTCCTGCCAAAATTTTTGATGGGCTATCGTTCCATTTTCGAATATAGGCGGGTAAATCCAGACTTTATCGTGTCAAAAGAGGAAGACTGGGCCTTATTGGAGATTCTTTTTCCGCCTCTGGTAAATATGATAAACTTCTTTATCTAGGGCTACAGGAAAAGGAGAAAAAATGAGCCAGGAAAACAACCAATCGAACGACCAGCAGATTTACGACCTTGTTAAGGGCAGTTTCGGTCCGAACGCCCACGCCTACACCGTCAGCGCGGGTCACGCCAACCAGACCGAACTCGAAAAGCTGGTCGAGCGGACCGCGCCCCATCCCACCGATACGTTGCTCGACATCGGCACCGGGGCCGGGCATACTGCCATCGCCTTCGCCCCGGCAATCAAACGGGCCATCGCCTACGACCTGACACCCCAGATGCTCGAAGAAGTCGAACGGAACGCTGCCGCCAAAGGGGTTACTAACGTCGAAACCCAACAGGGCGCCGCCGAAGACCTGCCCTACCCGGACGCTTCTTTCGAACTGGTAAGCTGCCGCCTGACCACCCACCACTTTGCCAACCTGGCGCAAGCCCTGGCTGAAATGGCGCGCGTCCTCAAGCCGGGCGGCAAACTGGTTATCATGGATACGACCGTCCCTGCCGATGCCGAACTGGACCGCCAGATAAATGAGATTGAGATTTTGCGGGACCCTTCGCACGTGCGCAACTACCCTGAACCGGAGTGGCGCAGCCTGGTAGAGGGCGTCGGGTTGCGGATTTCTTTCGTGGAAGCAGGCTATTACGACGAGGGGGACCAGATGGACTTCGGGGCCTGGACCCGGCGCATCGGCACTTCGCCGGAAAATGTGGCCCGCCTGGAAGAGCTTTTCCACGGGGCCAGCCCGGCCCTCAAGGACGCTCTCAAGATTGATTTGAGCAAGGCCGGGAAAATCGGGTTTGCCCTGCCGCGCATTACCCTCATTGCGGTCAAACCGGCCTAGAATTTTCTATAAAAAAAGCGGCCCAGCCGCTTTTTTAATTTTATAATTCCGGTTAGTGTTTAACCCGTTTCGCCAAATTCCCTGGAAAATGAGGAATTATTCACATTCCCCCTGAAGGGAAAATCAAACGAAATCGAAGAATTAAAAAAAGAATGCGCGTCTGTTTCGGGCAAGAATTTCTGGACAATCTCATCTATGCGGGTAATATCGAACGGCTTCACCAGGAAATCTTCCGGCTGGTATTTGTTTTCGAGATTGGAAAGATGGGCTACCGCGCTCATCAGGACAAAATGGGTGCTGTTCAATTGCGCGTTCGAGCGCACGAAATAAAGTAGCTCCAACCCGGTAATGTGAGGCATCATGATGTCGCTGATAATTAAATCAAACTTATTCTCTTTTATAAATTCCAGTCCTTGCAAACCGTTAAAGGCTATAGAAACGTGGTGCCCGTATCCCTCTATTATCTCGGCCACCAGTGTTGCTATTGACGGCTCGTCATCAATTACTAAAACTTTTGCCATCGTGTTCTCTGCCAAACTGTTGAATTGTGTGCTGGATACTTTGGCTAAATTAAATAAGTCTCATTAAAGTAAACCAGCGCCCGGCTCGCTCCAACTCCGGCGCCATTCGACATTTGCCAAATAAATGTCCAGTTGGTCAAGTCAGAATGATTACCATCATCTCTCGCCCGAATGTAACCGTCCTAGATTTTTGTGCTACTTCAGGATGAATCGGGCCACAACTAAAGGACAAGCTTCGCCGCTTGCTACCCCGTTTGCCAGTTATAGAGCAAGCTTTATGCCACAAATCTTTAAAAATAGCAAAATTGATTATTTGAATTCTAATAATTGGGGTCGAGATGAGAATAAAAGAGGGGCGTGTCACGGCTAAACCCCGGCTAGGGACCGGGATTTAGCTGCGGGTTAAAAGAGAAAGTCTCGATGGTTTGCCAGGGTTTGCCGGTATCGTGGACGTACAGGGTGAACTGGGTGATTATAAAATCAAAATTTAGGCGATAACCGCCGGTTACGAGTTCATGTTCGAGGACGGCCAGGTCTATTTCGCTCAGTTCGTTGCCGATAGTGAGGTGAGGATGGTAATTGCCGTTCTCAAAGCGGTCAGCCTGGTCGACCCCAAAGACCGCGTGCAAGGCCGCTACCACTTTCTGGTGTAACTGGAAAAGTGGAGCTTCGTCTTCCACTTTCAGGAATACGACATTCCGGCCCGGCGCTTTGAAACTGCCAAAACCATTTAGGGTGACCGGCAGCGGGGGCAGATTGGCGGCCACCGTTCCCAGGGCTTCGCGGGTACCCTTGATACGGGCCGGGTCGGCCAGGACGGTCGGACGCTTGACCGTAATATGAGGTGGTACTTTCACCTTGAAAGCAGGGTCGTAACGCCGCCGGACATCGTCGAGCGCCTCGGATATTTCCCGTGGGGCATCCAGGATAATGGCATACTCCTGCTGAGGAGTTTCTTCAGGACGAATGGTTTCCAGGATCCTGGTAAATTGTTCCCAATGTCCGCTCAAATTTTATTTCAACCTTTACTAAATAAAGTTCTACATCAACGGTTCCACGAGCATTCGGGTTTAGCAGATTATATCACGCCTGTCTTGCCCATGCATGGGTTGGTAAGTTTCCTACTCAGGGCCAGGCAATTCTTTTGCCACGAATACCCCTTGAACTTGTGGTATTATAGATTCCCAGGAAAATTTAAGGTCAAAGGAGAAAAGGGGATGTATAGCTATACTTTTGAGGCTGGCGGAGAAGTACAAAAACGCGAAGCGGCGGCTAAACGAGAAATAATCACCGGACTGTTACAAAAGAATAAGGTTGATGGGTTGATTCTTAATACCCAGGCTAATTTTGCCTGGGCCAGCGGTGGGGCCAACAACTGGGTCAGTATCGCCGACGCCAACGGTGTCGCCAGCCTGGTCTTCAAGGCGGACGGGGCGGCCTACGCGGTACTGGACAACCTGGAAGGCCCGCGTTTCGAAAGCGAAGAAAAACTGGGCCGGTTGGGCTTCGAACTGATTGAAGCGCCCTGGTGGGAATCGGATAAACGCGGCCGGTTGCTATTCGACCTGGCGCGGGGTCACGGCAAACTACCCCAGGTCGCTAGCGATAACACGATGGAAGGAACCTTGAACTGGGCCGGGGAAGTAGCCCACGCTCGCTGGAGCCTGATAGCGGACGAACGCGACCGCTATCACCAGGTCTGCCGGGCCGCCGCCGAAGCGCTCGAAAGCACTTGCCTGGAGATTACCCCAGGCATGAGCGAATGGGAAGTCGCCGGATACCTGTCCCAGGCCTGCTATGCCCGCGGCCTGGTGCCTTTCGTGACGCTGGTGGCCGCCGACGACCGGATTTTTAACTACCGTCACCCTATCCCGACCTTTAACACCATTGACAACTACGTGATGGTGGTACTGTGCGCGAAAGGGGGCGGCCTGATTGCCAACTGCACCCGGTTGGTCCATTTCGGCCCGGTCACGCCCGATATTCTCGAAAAACAACGCCATGTCCAGACGATTGACGCGACCTTTAACCTGAACACCAAACCGGGCGCGGTAGCCGGGGAAATCTTTGCAAAAGCCCAGCAAGCCTACGCCTACGCCGGGTATCCCAACGAGTGGCAGTTGCACCACCAGGGCGGCGCGACCGGTTACGCAGGTCGCGAGTACCGGGCCGGGCCGGGCAGCACCGATGTAGTGGTGGAGTGGCAAGCCTTCGCCTGGAACCCCTCTATCACCGGGACCAAGTCGGAAGATACAATTTTGGTGTCGAGCGAACCAGGGCACGAACTTGAGATTCTAACCCGGTACCCCGAAAGCACCTGGCCGACCGTCACGGTTTCGATTGAGGGTCTCGGCTCGATGGAACGGCCCGACATCCTGGAAAGGTAGACCCATCAGCCCTGCTGGAAAATAGGCGAGTCGATAATCAGTTCGGCGGTGGCCGGGTTGGTCGCCAGGGGTACGTTGTGGACATTGCAGATGCGTAAAAGCATGCGCACGTCGGGGTCGTGAGGCATCGAAGTCAGGGGGTCCACGAAGAAGATAACCGCGTTGATATGGCCGGTTGCGACGAGGGCACCTATCTGGGCGTCACCACCGAGCGGGCCACTCAGGAAACATTCGACCTCAAGCCCGGCCTGCTCGTGGACCATCCGGCCCGTCGTTCCGGTCCCATAGAGTTTGAAACGCCTGAGGATTTCCAGGTTGGCTTTGGCCCAGTTGACGATGTTTGGCTTCTGGTTATCATGCGCGATTAAGGCGACGCCTTTCATGGTAATCTCGATTCTATTTACAAAATGACCTCTGCTGGCGCTATCTTACCGGCAGGGGTCATTTTTGGTTTCAGGTTTCGTAGCCACGCCCGGCTACGATGGGAGCCTTGCGGCCTTTCAGTTCGGATAAAAATTTAGCGGCGTCCAGGGCGGTCTTTCAGGGTCCAGAACTTTCCCCAGGAGATTATAGGTTCACTACATACCTCGGCGTTGAGACGCGATTATTATAGTAAAGACCCCTCGTAAAAACCGGGGTAAAAGCGGTCACAACGCCGAAGTCCACCCTTCGCAAGAACCAGGACCGGATATTATTTTATTTCAACCGCATCGGTCTGGGTCGGGTCGCCCGTAGCGATGAAATTAAGGATTCTTTTCCAGGAGTCGGCGGAAGCCGCGGCGAATTCTTCCTGGCGGCGGTCGAAGAAGCTATGGGTCGCCTCCGGGTAGACGACAATCTCTTGGCGGACATTCGCCTCTACCAGACGGTGACGCAACAGGTTGACCTGCTCGACCGGGATACCCTGGTCCTGGCCGCCAAACAGCCCCAGCACCGGGTATTTAACCTGGGTCGCCAGGTCGAGAGCGGTGCCTTTACCGCCAAAGTTGCGGCTCATCCCGGCATAGAAGGCGATAAGACCATTCAGGCCCAGGTCCGGTTCGGTGCCGGTGGCGATTGTCAGGGCGCCACCCATGCAGAAACCGACCACAAAGGTCTGCTGGTGGTTACCGATGTTCTCAGCCTCGTAATCCCTGGCTGCTTTCAGGTCCGCGATAACATTTTCCAGCTTTATTTGCTGGACGTGGGGCATGTATTCAAAGGATTCGTCGCGGGAAGTCTGCCCGGCGGTGCGGCCAAAATAGTCAATCGCGACCGCCGAAATACCGATTTCCGCGAAACGCAGGGCCAGATCTTTGTAGAACTGGTGAAGTCCACGCACGTCAGGATAGATGATAATCCGGGAATTGGTGGGTAAAGAGGGAATGGCCGCGTAGGCGGAAAACGGGGTGCCGTCCGCCGAGGTAAGGGTAATGTCCTGGCCGCTGGCGTCGCCGGGGTTTCCGGGGGGCTGAGGTGGGCGGGCCTGGTCGTCATAACACATTTATTGTTCTCCTTACTTTGTTATAGGACTTTCGCTTGATACAATTTTGAGGTTCCTTTCCAGCTATTTTAAAGCTTTACCAGGCTCAAAGCGGAAGTCAGGCTTATTATTTAAACGCATGCCAGGAAAAAAGAGCCGGGCCGGCCTCATAAAGTGAAGGACGCCCCCGGCTCCATCAAAGGATGGAACTTGATATGGTGTTGTTCGAGAACGGTAGCAAAAGCTTGATAACGTTGTTTTAGAAAGAAATCTTTAGCATAACCGTCGTGCACAGGCAAGACCTGTTTGGGTTGGATGCGGCGGACGAAATCGAGGGCGGCCGGTTCGGTGAGCCAGGGAGCCGCCACCGGGAGGATTAGCAGTTCGATACCGGCGAACGCCTCTAGCGAAGAATTGAAAGAGTCACCGGGATTGAGGACCCGCCCGTTGACGACATGAGCGGTATTCTGGGGCAACTCCCCGGTCAGAATCGGCTCGTGTTGGGCCGCGACCGCCTGGACGGTAAACCCGCCGATTTGCTGCGGACCTTCCGCGAGGGTAATCGCATTAAGCCCCTCTTTTTGTAGAGCCGTCACGACCTGCGCGTTACCGATTAACCTGGCCTGACTGAAACCAACAATCTTCTTGAGGGCCTCGACATCAACGTGGTCGGGGTGTTCGTGCGAGATTATGACCGTATCAACCTCCGCGAAATCTTCCGGCCTGACCCGGCCTTCGATAAACGAGAATTTGCCAGGGTCAAACAACAGCCTGTGGCCGTCTTCTTCCAGTAAAACGCACGAATGAAGGTATTTTGTAACTCGCATAAAACCCCCTTGTTTTGCCGTCTACCCGGCAAAGAATTACACCGCGAAACCGGGCCAATTATAACAACACCAAATCCGAATAGTAAATACTAAAAGGATTGCCGAATAGGAGAAATACAAAGGCGGTTGCCCCTAAAGGGCACATAACAACGTTGAACGTTCTCCCTAAAGGGCGCTAAAAGGGGTGCCGAAATGCGCTATTGTCGATAATTAGTACCTCCATAGTGTCATTTCGAGCGTAGTCGAGAAATCTCTGC
>MKTJ01000025.1:143220-189985 GCA_001898225.1 Chloroflexi bacterium 54-19 | reverse complement strand
GATTTGGTGCTGTTAAAGAGGAACTTGCTAATCGGCGGGTCAGCGACCAGGCCGCGTGTTTTTGTGTTGCTCATAAGAAGAAACCTTCCTTATCCTTATCCTTTTTCCACTACTACTATCCTTATCGTGCCAAAGCCTTAGTTTAATTTGCTTTTTGGTTTTGGTAACTGCTCGGTAGTTGTTTTTGTTTACATTTGCATTGTAAGGGCGGGATATAAAGAGGAAGGTTTAACAAGGTGAAAATCTGGTAAATTTTTCTAAGAAGGTTTAAAAGCGGAAATATTTGATAAATGAGACCGATTTTGTATTTGAAATAAAAAGGAGACCGGTTGGTTTTGAAGGCCAACCGGTCTCCTGACCGGGAAGAAAAAAGAAAGAAAGGAATAATTTAAAGATTAAAACCCCTCACTAAGGTTTATTTGATAAGGATGGGTCAGGGGCAGGCTGAAGTAGAAACTACTCCCTTTTCCGGCTTCGCTGTTGAACCACAACCGCCCGCCGTTAAGCTCGACCAGGGTCTTAGCCAGGGGTAGGCCCAGCCCCGCGCCCTGTTCGGCGGTATTTTCGGTAATCTGGCTCTGGTAGAACTTTTCGAAAATCAGACCGCGCTCGGCTTCGGCGATACCGATGCCGTCATCCCGGACGCAAAACACCACTTCTTTTTGCACTCCCTTATCGCCGGTCCGGGAACTTAGCTCGATATTTATCATCTTGCCACGGGCGCTAAATTTGCTGGCGTTGGTGATAAGATGGCTTAGAACCTCGCCCATCCGGCTAAAATCGGCGTAGACATACAGCGCTTCGTCCGGGAAGATCCACTTCAAGACCTGGTCCTTGGACTGGAGACGCTCGCGGCAATTCTCGACGGCCCAACCGACCAGGTCGCGGGCCTCAAAGGTATGCCGGACCATCTGGACCCGCCCGCTTTGCAGGTTTACCAGTTCGATTAAGTCGTTCACAATCCGCTCCATCCGGGCCGAGCTCGACTGGATATTGTTCAAGAGGCTTTTCAACGGTTTGTTCAGTTCGCTGGCGGCGTGTTCCTGCAAGAGACCAATCGAAGTTTTGATGCTCGAAAGGGGGGTGCGTAGCTGGTGGGAAGCCGCCGCGATAAACTCGGTCTTGATGCGCTCCTGCCGTTTTACCTCGGTAATATCGCGCAGCAGCACAATACTGTATTCCGGGAAAGCTACATCATAGGTGTCGCCATTGTAACCGGAGAAAGCCGGGGATTCGTTTAATGAATTCGGGTTGTTACCCTGTGAAGCCAGGAGCGGCACTCCCAGGGGCGCAAAACTGGCGCTCACTTCAATCCGGTGCCCGCCCTTAGTCAGCACCATTAAATCCTGGTAAAAAACCGACTGGTCGTGCTTTGAACCGGCTTTTACAGTGGTGAGGGGACAAAGATTCTGGCAAAGATAAGTCCCGGTGGCGGGATGCTGGCAACACAGGTAAGAGAAACAATACTGCCCGACCAGTTCGGAAGCTTTCCAGCCCAGCAAATTTTCGAGCGCCGGGTTCACCATCAAGATTTTCCGGCTGTTATCCAGCACCATGACCCCATCGCCCAGGTAGTTCAGGAAAGCCAGCCCTGGCATAGATGAAAGGTCATTACTGGTTCGCATTTTTTCATTTTGATTTTGATTTAAGTCAAGCATATCGGTATCCTAAGCGACTTGATTAGGTGGGGTCTCCTGCTTGGAAACCCCAGGATTTAATTTTTATAACCTGGCCTTTTACGGCCCAACTCCCGACGGTAGTCGTCGCGTTGCTTTTTGCCTGAAACAATTACTTTTATAAGCACGACTTTCGCTTTTAGCCTGGAAAGCCAGGCTAAAGGCGCTAAACCCTTCAAAGGGAGTGTTTCAAGCGAAAGGCCTGATAAAGAAAGGTGAGCCGCGAGCCGTAAGACGC
Organism: Chloroflexi bacterium 54-19; assembly: GCA_001898225.1. Taxonomy (GTDB): domain Bacteria; phylum Chloroflexota; class Chloroflexia; order Chloroheliales; family Chloroheliaceae; genus 54-19. The sequence continues at coordinate 188,071 of MKTJ01000025.1, read as the reverse complement.
TCACCCTGGTCTTTATTTAGTTAGTTAGCCGCTGAATCGGCCTGGAAGAAGTGGGAGCTTAGCATAATCATATTCGCTTCGACCGTTTCGGCAATCTGATTGAGGCTTTCCTCACCCTGGTATTTTTCCAGCCGGGTTGTAACATCGGTAATTCCACTGGCCCTGGCTTTAGCCGCCATTGCGTTCAGGACTTTTTCGCCGTGAGAACGCCAGGCATCATCGCTTTCGCAGGCCACGCCCTCGTTAACGGCAATATCTTTCGGGTCGGCGAAGTAGGTAATAACCAGCTTACCGGAAGAACCTCGCAGAAGATTGATGCAATTTTGCAGAGCACTTTCACCGGAGGAGGTGCCATCCGTAGCCAGTAAAATGGTGTGAATAGGATTCGGCCTGTGAAACCTTTCGAAACCAGGAAGATGTTCTTTGACAGGCGCACTGGTTATCTTGTTCATAGCGGTATTCTACCTTTCCGACTTTACGCTTCACGGCGTCATTAGTGCCCTACTTGGTAACGCAACTGGCTGCACCCACAGGTGATGCAACGGGTTGCTGCCACCAGTTGCAGCAACTGGTGTTACCACTGGTGGTGCTAAATCATCTATCTTAAAAGTAGGGCACTAAGCTGAATTTCAAGGTTTATATGGGTTAAAATCAGGTAACAGGATTACTTATTCGTATCTGAGGGCGAGGTAAACCGGGTGAAAACAAGGCGGGGCCATGCCTCCTGAGGTTGGAAACATAGCCCCGTCCTGTTAATTTTACTTTAGCCTATAACTCCCGGCCCTGGTCGTCGTGAGGCACATCCCACCGTTCGGGAGAGCGCCACAGGGCGGAGAGGGTCAGCTCTTTGATGTAAAGCAACTCTTTGGGCAAGCGGTCGTACAGCTTGATAAAGAGTTCTTCCTGGGAGAGGATTTCCTGTTTCCAGGCGTCGCGGTCAACGTGCATCACTTCGTCAAACTTGACCTGGTCGAAATCTTCCAGACCGCGCCAGTCAAGGTCCTGGTAACGCGGCACCCAGCCGAGCGGACTTTCGATACTGGTGGCCTGGCCGTGAGAACGTTCGACAATCCACTTCAGGATGCGCATGTTCTCGCCAAAGCCGGGCCAGAGGAATTTGCCCTGCTCGTCCTTGCGGAACCAATTCACGATAAAGATACGCGGTGGGTTCGGGATAGAGCGGCCAAACTGGAGCCAGTGGTTGAAGTAGTCGCTCATATGGTAGCCGCAGAAAGGCAACATTGCGAAGGGGTCGCGCCGGACTTCCCCGATTTTACCGGCGGCGGCGGCGGTCATTTCCGAGCCGAGCGTCGCGGCGGCGTAAACCCCATAGTTCCAGTTGAAAGCCTGGTAGACCAGCGGCACCACGGTGCTGCGCCGCCCGCCGAAGATAAAGGCCGAAATCGGTACACCCTTCGGGTTATCGTATTCGGGGTCAATCGAAGGACACTGGCTAATCGGGGCGGTAAACCGGGCGTTCGCGTGAGCCGCCTTGCGACCGCAGTCGGGCGTCCAGTCCTGTCCGGTCCAGTCAATCAGGTGGTCGGGGGCTTTATCGGTCATGCCTTCCCACCAGACGTCGCCGTCATCGGTCAGGGCCACGTTTGTAAAAATAGCGTTGCTCTTGACCGTTTCCATGGCGTTCGGGTTGGACTGGTAAGAAGTACCCGGCGCGACCCCGAACATACCGGCTTCAGGGTTAATGGCGTAAAGTTTGCCGTCTTTAGCCGGTTTAACCCAGGCAATGTCGTCACCGATAGTGCTGATTTTCCAGCCTTCGAATTCTTTGGGCGGAATAAGCATTGCGAAATTGGTCTTACCGCAGGCGCTGGGGAAAGCCGCCGCCACGTAAGTCTTTTCACCCTGGGGCGATTCGACCCCCAGGATGAGCATATGTTCGGCCAGCCAGCCTTCATCGCGGGCCAGGACCGAGGCAATCCTCAGGGCGAAACATTTCTTGGCTAACAGGGCGTTGCCGCCGTAGCCGCTACCATAGGACCAGATGGAGCGTTCCTCCGGGAAATGGACGATGTACTTCTGGTCGGGGTTGCAGGGCCAGGCGGTGTCTTCCTGGCCGGGAGCCAACGGCATCCCGACCGAGTGGAGACAGGGTACAAAGTCTTCGTTGTCGAGGACATCGAGGACCTGGCGGCCCATCCGGGTCATAATCCGCATATTGGCGGCGACATAAGGCGAGTCGGAAAGTTCGATGCCGATATGGGCGATAGGCGAACCAATCGGGCCCATGCTGAAGGGGATAACGTACATGGTACGGCCCTGCATTGAGCCGTCGAACAGGCCGGTCAACGTTTCCTTCATTTCTTTGGGGTTAACCCAGTTATTGGTCGGCCCGGCATCATTTTTGTTCAGGCTACAAATAAAAGTGCGGTCTTCCACGCGGGCAACATCGCCGGGGTGAGAGCGAGCCAGGAAGCTATTGGGTCTTTTCTCAGGGTTGAGCCGGATGAGCGTGCCGCTCTCAACCATCTGCTCACACAAAGCGTCGTACTCGGCCTGGGTGCCGTCACACCAGTGGACCCGGTCGGGTTTACACAATTCCACCATCTCCTGGACCCACCGGCGCAGCTTCTGATTTGTTACATAGCCGGGGATAACCTCCGCGCCTGGTGTTTCCAAAGCAGTCGTTTCAGCCATCTTAATACCTTTTTTGCCCTTTCTGATACTTGATGGTATTCACTCATTACTAATTTCTTTTACCGCCATAAGTATGGCCTATACCTGTAAACAATTTAGTCGAAAAAGGTTAAAATTAAGTGAAAATTGGCCGTTTTTCAAAATTGAATTCAAACCGGCCAATTTTGCCCTGCCGGGATAGCTTTTCAGGGGCAGACCGGACCCCAATCCGCGATAAACCGGGCAATTTTCACCAATCTTTAACCTTTTTTAACAGCCTCTTTGATTGGGAAAACTTAAAGTAATAAAGGATAAGTTAATAGGTACCATAAAAGAAGGATATGGAACGCTTCCTTTAAGGCGAAGGCTCACAGGCAAAAGCAGAGGCGGAAGCGAAATCAACCGATAAACGGTAAGGTGCTAAACAATGATTTCAATACTGGCGCAAAACCCAATACTCTTACTTTTCTTAGTGGCGGCAGTGGGATATGCCATCGGGCAAATCAAGATTGGTAAAACGGGGCTGGGTATAGCCGCCGTTCTGTTTGCCGGGCTGGGCATTGGGGCCTTAAGCCCGGACCTCAAATTACCGGAGATTGTTTACCAGATTGGGTTGGTCCTTTTTGTATACACCATCGGCCTGAGCAGCGGCCCCAGTTTTGTGGCCGCATTCAAGAACAAAGGCTGGCGCGATAACGGCCTGGTGGCCGGCCTCCTGGCCCTGGCGGCGCTCATGACCGTCGGTTTCCAGGGGCTTTTCCAGCTAAAACCGACCATGGCCTCCGGCATGTTCGCCGGTAGCGTGACCAACACCCCGGCCCTGGCGGCCATACTGGAAAAAGTGACCGCTAACAACTCGACTCTACCAAAATCAGCCCTCGACCAGCTTTTAGCCGAGCCGGTTGTGGGCTATTCGGTCGCCTACCCGATGGGCGTCATCGGGACGATGCTGGCGATTTTCCTGTTACAGCGCATCTGGAAGATTAACTACCACAAAGAAGCGGAAGAACACCCGGAACTGGGCCTGACCGGGCAGGTGCTGCTCAACCAGACCATCCTGGTTACCAACCCTCAACTTTGCGGCCAACCGCTCCAGGACCTGCTGAAGACCCACGGCTGGGACGTTATTTTTGGGCGGATCCGGCATGAAAATAGCTCGGCCCTGGCCCAGAGCCGCAGCGAGTTATGTGTGGGCGACCTGATAAGCGCCACCGGGACCGAACCGGAGATAGCCCGGGTCGTGGCCGAGATGGGCGAACTGAGCGAAGTCCGGCTGGAACTCGACCGGAGCGAACTCGACTACCGCCGGATATTCGTCTCCAACCAGGACGTTATCGGACATTCCCTCAAAGAGCTAAACCTGGCCCAGCAGCAGGGAGCCCTGGTTACGCGGGTGCGCCGGGGCGACCACGAGTTTCTTCCTCACGCCGATACCCGCCTCCAACTGGGCGACCGGGTGCGGGTGGTGACCCAGCGTTCCCGGATGGGCTCGATTAGCTCTTTCTTCGGTGACTCCTACCAGCACCTGGCCGAAATCAATATCTTTACCTTCAGCCTGGGTATCATCCTGGGGATGTTAATCGGCCTGATACCCATCCCCTTCCCCGGCGGCCTGAGCATCAAACTCGGCATCGCGGGCGGACCGCTGGTGGTGGCGCTGGTCTTCGGGGTTATCGGGCGGAGCGGCCCGTTGGTCTGGACCCTGCCCTATAACGCCAACCTGACCTTACGCCAGTTGGGGATTATCCTCTTTCTGGCCGGGGTCGGCACGCGGGCCGGTTATCCTTTTATCACCACGGTCACCCAGGACAGCGGCCTGTACCTCTTTATCGGCGGCGCGATTATCACCTTTGTGGTAGTGCTGCTGGGGCTGTTTATAGGCTACAAGGTTTTCAAAATTCCGTTTGGGGTCCTGACCGGGATTATCGGCGGGATGCAGACCCAACCGGCGGTGCTGAGTTTCTCGCTGGAACAGTCGAAAAACGATTTGCCAAACCTGGGTTACGCGACGGTCTACCCGATAGCGACCATCGTAAAGATTTTGCTGGCCCAGATACTAATCTTTATTCTTTAGCGGCAAGTTACCGCCAAGAAACGGCGTTAGCCCCGGTCCTGACTTTCAGGGCCGGGGTCTTTTTTGCAGGGAAAATACAAAGTTTTTAGTTTTTGTCATTCCGTAAGCCGCTTTTAGAAAGCCGATTTGCCAATAACGGACAGAGGCTTACGGAATCTCGCGCGTTGCGTACCGTAAAGCCCAAAACTTTCCCATATTCCGGGTGGAATCAGGCTTCAATCTGCCTCACGTGGAACCTGGCAATGTCTTTGACTGTGATATTGTCCAACGGACCGGGGACACCCTCCAGGCACGGAATGACAAGGTCAAAGCCGTCTTTCTTTTATATTTACTCTGCTCAATTATAAACATTTAAGTTCGGAAGGACTCATTTTTAATGGCGAAAAGCCGGGAAACCCACCTCAAAAACGGGTCTCTTAATTACATGTTTACAACCCCTTAAAGACTCCATAATTATTTATTAAATAGTCTTTGTTAATCTGAAAATTATGTATCCTGTGCATACAAAGGGAAAGTTTAAGAATATCAGGAGGATATAGTGCCCAAATTTAATCTAAGCCGGTCTTCTGGCCTGGCTTTAGTTGTTGTTCTGTCTGTCACCCTTCTGTTAGCCGCCTGTGGTGACAACACTGCGACCACCGCTCCCGCCGCGACCACCGCTGCGGCGGCGGCTGCGACTACACAAGCGGCTACCACCACTGCCGCGACCAACGCGGCTGGAACTACCGCCGCGACCACAACGGCGGCGGGAACTACTGCTGCCGCGACCACCGCTGCGGCCAGTGGCACTGCCACCAACATGGACGCCCTGATTGCGGCGGCCAAACAGGAAGGCTCGCTTACAACGATTGCCCTCCCGCACGACTGGTGCGGCTACGGCGACCTGATCGCCGGGTTCAAAGCCAAATACGGCTTGCAGGTAAACGAGCTTAACCCGGACGGCGGCTCCGGTGACGAAATCGAAGCTATCAAGGCCAATACCCAGAACAAAGGCCCCCAGGCCCCGGACGTGATTGACGTCGGGCTGGCCTTTGGTCCCCAGGCTAAAGATGCCAAGTTAATCCAGCCCTACAAGGTTTCGACCTGGGCCTCCATCCCCGACAGCGCCAAAGACGCTGACGGCTACTGGTACGGCGACTACTATGGCGTTATGGCAATGGAAGTCAACACCGACGCTGTGAAGAACCCGCCCAAAGAATGGGCCGACCTGGTTAAACCGGAATACAAAGGTCAGATTGCCCTGGCCGGTGACCCCCGCACCGCCGCCCAGGCCATTAACGGTGTCTTCGCGACCGGCCTCGGCAACGGCGGCACCCTCGACAACGCTCAGCCGGGCCTGGACTTCTTCGCCAGCCTGAACAAGGCCGGTAACTTCGTCCCGGTCATTGCCAAGCAGGGCACCATCGCTTCCGGCGAAACCCCTATCGTCTTACGGTGGGACTACAACGCCCTGGCTGATAAAGACTCGCTCAAGGGCAACCCGCCGATTTCCGTAATCGTGCCCTCGAAAGGTGTTCTGGCCGGGGTTTACGTCCAGGCTATCAGCGCTTACGCACCGCACCCGAACGCCGCCAAACTCTGGATGGAATACCTCTATTCCGATGAAGGCCAACTCGGCTGGCTCAAAGGCTATTGCCACCCTATCCGCTATAACGACCTGTCTACCCGCAACGTTATCCCGGCGGACGTAGCGGCCAAACTGCCCCCGGCGGCAAACTATGCCAACGCGCAGTTCCCGACCCTTGCTCAGATTAACAAAGCGACCGACCTGATTACCAAGAACTGGGACAAGGTCGTCGGCGCGAGCGTTAAATAGCCCAAACTTTTTACTCCGGGGTCCGGCCAGCTTGTGGGCAGGACCCCGGAAATATTTATTTTCCAGCTACAAAAAGAAATATCAAAAATATGGCAGATAATAGCCTGGAGTCAGGCGTGACGCTGTATGCGGCGGCGGCGCGTCCACCCGCCCGCAAGTTCAATTTTAACTGGCTGGGGGTAGTCCCATTTTTTGCCTTTTCGCTCCTATTCCTGATTCTGCCCTCGCTTTACCTGCTGATAGGCAGTTTCCAGGATGCAAACGGCAATTTTACCCTGGCAAACATTGGCGACTTGTTCACACCCTATATTCTCAATTCCTACTGGCTGAGTATCCAGGTCAGCGCCGTCACGGCCATTGGCGGGGTTATTTTTGGGTTTGGCCTGGCCTACGCCGCTATCCGGGGCGGGCTGCCGCGCTGGATTCGCAACGCGTTGATGACCTTTTCCGGGGTAGCCTCGAACTTCGCCGGGGTGCCGCTGGCGTTCGCGTTTATCGCCACGCTGGGCCGGACTGGCTTCATCACGCTGCTTTTTAAGAACGTCCTGGGGATAAATCTTTACGATACCGGCTTTAGCCTCTACACCTTCTGGGGCCTGAGCCTGACCTACATCTATTTCCAGTTTCCTTTGATGGTGTTGATTATCGCCCCGGCGATTGACGGTCTGAAACGCCAGTGTCGCGAGGCGGCGGAGAACCTGGGGGCCAACCCGCTCCAATACTGGCGGTATGTCGCGCTGCCTATCCTCAGCCCGGCCCTGCTCGGCACCGGGGTCTTGCTGTTTGGCAACGCTTTTGGGGCGTACGCGACCGCTTTCGCCCTTACCAGTGGCACCCTGAACCTCGTACCAATCCAGATTGGCGCGGAAATCCGGGGTGACGTGTTGCATAACCCCAACCTGGGCTACGCCCTGGCCCTGGGCATGATTGTGATTATGGCCGTTTCTATCGCGATTAGCATGCTATTGCAGCGGCGCACTTCACGGTGGCTACAGTGAGGCTACGATGAGACTATGATGAAAAATAATACTTTGAAAAGAACCGCCCGGAGAAAAAATACTTTCTGGGCCTGGCTGATGATAATCCTGGGAGCCGTTTATTTCCTGGTGCCGCTCTACGCCACCTTCGAGTTTTCGCTGCGAGAACGGCGCGGCGAGTACAGCTTCGACTCCTACGGGAACGTCCTGGGAGATGCCCGGTTCCGCGACTCGTTTACCTATTCGGTGCTGCTGGCCCTGGCGACCATCGCGCTCAGCCTGGTCCTGATAGTGCCGACCGCCTTCTGGGTCCATCTCAAACTGCCAAAACTGCGCCCGGTAATCGAGTTTATCACCCTGCTGCCGTTCGTGGTCCCGCCGATTGTGCTGGTCTTCGGCCTGATTCGCATCTACAGCGCCCCACCCTTCGTGCTGGTCGGCAGTCCGGCCCTCCTGGTGGCGGGTTACGTGGTGCTATCGTTCCCCTACATGTACCGGGCGGTTGACACCGGCTTGCGGGCGATTGACGTGCGGTCGCTGACTGAGGCGGCCCAGAGTTTAGGGGCTAACTGGTTCACCATCCTGGTGCGGGTCATCTTCCCCAATTTGCGGGTAGCCCTGCTCAACGGGGCCTTTCTGACCTTCGCGATTGTGCTGGGCGAGTTCACCATGGCAACCATGCTCAACTGGCCCGCTTTCGGGCCTTACCTGGCCCTTATCGGGCAAAACCGGGCCTACGAACCGGCGGCCCTGGCGATACTCAGCTTTGGCCTGACCTGGATTTGCGTGGGACTGATTCAACTCTTTAGCCGGGGTTCGCAGGACCAGAGCCAGCTTGCCGGGACCCATTAAGAAAAATAAGAAACAGGAAGTCCGAGAATTATGTCTTTTCTTGAACTGGAAAATATTCGCAAGAGCTTCGGCACGACGGCGGCAGTCGAGCTATTCAACTTACAGGCCGAACAGGGAGAGTTTGTCTCTTTCCTGGGCCCCAGCGGCTGCGGGAAAACCACCACCCTCCGCATGATTGCCGGTTTTGAGATGCCGACTTCGGGTGAAATCCGGGTAGCAGGTCAGAACATCGTCAACCTGCCGCCCAACCGCCGCCAGATTGGCATGGTCTTTCAATCTTACGCCCTGTTCCCCAACATGACCGTGGCCGACAACATCGGGTTCGGGCTGCGGGTAGCGGGGAAAAAGGGGGCGGACATCCAGAAACGGGTGGACGAAATGCTGCGGCTGGTGGACCTGCCCAAAATGGGCAAACGCTTCCCCCACCAACTTTCGGGTGGACAGCAGCAGCGGGTGGCCCTGGCCCGCGCCCTGGCTATTGAGCCGCGCCTGCTCCTGCTCGATGAACCGCTCTCGGCCCTCGACGCCAAGATTCGCATTTCGCTGCGCAACGAACTGCGGGCCATTCAACGCCGCCTGGGGATTACGACTATCTACGTCACGCACGACCAGGAAGAAGCCCTGTCGCTGTCGGACCGGATTGTCGTGATGAGCGCGGGCCGTATCGAGCAGATTGGCCGTCCCTTTGACATCTACAACTTCCCGGCGACCCCCTTCGTGGCCCGGTTTGTCGGTACCTTGAACGTGCTACAGGCCAAAGTGGTGGACCGGATGAGCGGGCAGCTTGAGATTGACGGCCAACCGGTCTATACCGCCAAATCGCTGGAAGGAGCCAAAGGGGGCGACAAACTTTCGGTGGCGGTGCGGCCCGAAATGGTGGTCGCCACGACCCAGGACGACGCTTCGAGCATCCAGAACCGGTTGCGCGGCACGGTCGAGGACGTGATGTTCCTGGGGGCAGTGGTGCGGATACGGCTGGCGATGGCGGAGAATAAAATCTTCTTCGATACCTTTAACAACCCGCATCTCGAAACGCCCCGGCAGGGCCAGACCATGACGGTGCGGTTCCCCCAGGAAGCGGTGTTGCTGCTCGACGAATAAAGAAAACCTAGGACGGCCTGACCCACCAGAGTTTTATCAGGCCGTTCCCCAGCCCGGTTACCAGGGTATTGCCATCCGGCGTGAAAGTCACCCAGGCCGCCGACGATTTCGGTTTGACGGTCAGGAGCGGCTTGCCAGAGGGAATCGCCCAGAGCCGGGCTGTTTCGTCTTCCGAGCCGCTTGCCAGGACTTTGCCGTCCGGCGAGAAGGCGACCGAACGCACTTCCTCGCCGTGCCCGGTCAGGGTCAACAACTCCTTACCCGTAGCGACCGACCAGACCCGCACCGTGCCATCCTTCGAGCCGCTGGCGACCATCGAGCTATCCGGGCTAAAGTTGGTCGGCAGGACCCAGTTGGTGTGCCCGCGCAATATGGAGGTGTTCTCGTAGGTGGCGGTAGACCAGAGCCGGACCGTAAAGTCGAGCGAACCGCTCACCAGCCATTTGCCATCGGGACTCCAGGCCACGCTCTCAATCCAGTTGGTGTGCCCGGTCAGCGTCTTTATAAGTTTCCCATCCGCGACCGACCAGACTTTCAGGGTGGCGTCCTTGGAGCCGCTCACCAGGGTCTGCCCGTCCGGCGAGAAGGCGACCCCGGCCACCTCGTCGGTATGGCCTTTGAGGGTCATAATCTCGGTGCCTTCGGGCATGCGCCACAACTTGATGGTGTTGTCGGTCGAGCCGGTAGCGAGGGTCTTTTCGTCAGGCGACCATGCGACAGCCCGGACCTCGCCGGTATGCCCTTTGAGGGTCTTTAGCGGCTTGAGGGTCGCGACATCCCACAAAATGACGGTCTTATCGGCGGAGGCCGAAGCCAGCGTCTTGCCGTCAGGGCTCAAGACGGCCTGCCAGAGCCCGCCGCTATGCCCGCTCAGAGTGGCAAGCTCCTGGCCGTAGGTGTAAGCCGGGAGGGGTGTCGCGGTCGGAAGCGGCGTGGCGGTTGGCGGTAAAGGCGTGGCGGTAAGGGCGGGGGTCGCCGTGGGCGGGACAGGTGTTGGAGTAGCCGCCTGGGCCGGAACGGTGGTCGGTGCGACAGTTGGGCTAGGAGCCGCCGCTGCTGTGGTCGGGACCGGCGAAGGCGAAGGCGCCGCCGCCAGGGTCGGCGTGGGCGCGGGAGTGGCAGTGGGTGTATCCCCGCAGCTTGCCAGGAGCGGCAGCAGGAGCAGACTCAAAATCATTAAAACTAAAGCCGGGCGCTTCAATTTCCCCTCGTATTTCTTTCAGGCGTTTAACTATAAGAATAAGAAAAATCCTGCGGTTATCATAAGGGCTGACCCGATTGGTGGCAAGCCTAAGGGCGCGAAATAACGTTGGACGTGGGAAAGTTTTTAGTTTTCAGTGTTTAGTGTTTGTCACACCCGGAGGTTGCATCTGGTGGTCGCGCTTACGGGCGTCTCCGGTCCATTGGACAATATCACAGCCCACCACCTTGTCATTCTGAGGCCGCAGCCGAAGAATCTCCGGTCCGTTGGACAATATCACTGTCATAAGGGCTTGGAATCGAGGCTCTGCGGCCTTACCACACATCCAAAGAGCTTGACGCACATACTCACGACCTTAAACTCACTAGCCAGGTTAGGGTATTGCCAGGGTTGGTAGAATGAGATTCCTCTGCGCTAAATTACAATCAAAGGGAGCCTGGGAAAGGAGAGGAATATGCCCGAACAAACCGAACAATTTGTCGAAGTGGATGGTACGAAGTTGTGGACCTGCCGCCAGGGCGAGGGCTTTCCGGTGATGCTGTCGAGCGGTGGGCCGGGCTGTTGCGACTATTTAGCCCCGGTCGCCGCCATGATTGACGACCTGGCCGAGGTCTATCGCTGGGAACAGCGGGGTTGTGGCCGCTCGGAGGCTGCCGAACTCTACACCCTGGAACAGTGCCTTGACGACCTGGAAGGTTTGAGAAAAGCCTTTGGCCTGGAACGCTGGGTAATCGGCGGGCACTCCTGGGGCGCGAACCTGGCCCTTATCTACGCCCTCGAATATCCCGAACAGACGGCGGCAGTTATTCATATTTCCGGCACCAGCTTTGACGAGGATTGGAAAGCGGCCTACCACGAAGGGCTGGCAACTCGCGGCGAACGCCAGCCTGATTACGCCTACCCGCCCAACATGGAGGTCAACCGGCAGCTTAACGCCTCGAAAAAACCTTACCAGCGCGACCCTGGATTACCCGCCCGGCTGCGTGCCCTGGAAATCCCGGTGCTGGTGGTCCATGGCGACCTGGATATACGCCCGACCGACATGGCTGAACGGTTGGTCGGGATGCTGCCACAGGCCCGCCTGGAGATTATCCCTGGGGCCGAACATGTCCTCTGGCCGGACCATTCCGCAGAACTAGGCCGGATTTTACGCGACTTTCTGCAAGAGCTAAAGGTTCAGGGCCGGGTATAAAACTCGTCTTTTAAAGCTGACTACTGCCCTCTGGCTTCTGTCTACTGTTCCCAATTTTCAGGTTGCATGGGTCTATCACACCTGCTATAATTGATATGCAAATTTTTACAGGAGATATTGATGAATCAGAACCCGTTTGACTTTGGTTACGTTTTTAGTACCGCAGATTATGTGTGGGGTCCGTACTCAACCATATTCTTTATCGTCTTTCTAATCGGGGCGATAGTTTCGAATCTTGTCTTTTTCGTTTTCAAGTATCGCTTTAAAAACAACCTTCTAACCTATACCCTGGTCAACCGGGCCTCCCGCAACGCCGCGATTGCTTTTTCGCTGGGTGTGTTTTTCTTCCTGAGCCGCATCGCGCTGTTGCAGCCCTTTAACGCCCGCGTTTTCCTGGACATTTCGGCGCTGCTACTGCTTTATTACATCATTCGGGGTGTCCTCTACATGTTCAGGACTTACCCGAAAGCTAAAGCCGAGTGGCAAGCCCGACAGGCCCGCGAAAACCGCAAGAACGAGCCTCGCGCCGCCGCTGCGGCGGCTCCCATTCGCCCGGCAACCTCGGTCAAGGCTAACGGCACCGCAACCACGACCGCTGCCACCACCCCGGTAAAAGCGGCCCCGGCCAAGGTCGCCACGACCGCCGGAACCGTTGCCACCGACACGAACGTCATCAGCCCGGCCACGGAAGTACGCGGTCTTTCGGAACGCGGCCAGAAACGGCGCGAACGCAAGCGCAGTAAACGCTAAAGCCAAAAGAGTAAAAATTTGCAAAGAAGGCAGGCTCACCAAAGCCTGCTTTTTTGATTCGTCTATTATACAAAACGAAACAACGTTTACCCTAAAGGGCGCGTTGAAAGTAAAGCGTGGGGAAACCAAAAATCTTCCTGCCAGGCGTCTACACTTTTCTTGCTAACCTGGGATAATATTATTGTTGTGAGTGTAGTGTAACCAGCTTAAAAGAGGAAAATGAAAATGGATGCGACAGGCTTAACCCCGGAACAATACGAACTGCTAAAAAGATATTACTGGCCGGATGAGGAAGACGAAGAAATTGAGGAGGATGATTTCCTGGCCCAACTCACCACCCCCGAAGAACTGCACCAGTTAGCCTGGAAATATAACTGGGATGACGGCGCGGGGATTCCCGACTGGATTATCAAACAACCCTTTTGCGACCGGGGAACGGCTTTACTGCTTTTCTGGCGGGCCGCTCCCGGACCCTGCTATTATGCCTATGCCAACCGGGAGGAATTATCCCAAACAAAGACTTTATTGTTCGACCTTGATTTTTATGACCTGGTGCAGGAAATAGAGGAAAAATATCTATCCGGCTTCTTTAGTCAGCAAAATATTGCCTTTAACCCGGCCAATGACCAGGGAACCGACTGGATCAAAGAAAATCTTGATGTGAAGGTTAAAAGGGAAATCCCGGCGATTATGCTTGAACCGACCCCTGGCCGAGTTTTAGAACGAGCCTCTTTTTAAGCGTTGTTTCGTTCAACGTTGTTTCGTTCAAGGCTTCAGGAATTGCTCGGCTTCGGTTTTGGAAAGTTTTGTGACGAGGCCGCAATGGTGGCAGGTCAGGAGGCGTTCGCGGCGTAACGGCACGATAGGCACAAAAAAGAGAGTGCCCCACTCGGTCCGCTCTTGCAGGTCGTGGGGATAGCGGCCCAGGCAGCGGCGGCAGGTGTGTACACCCTGCCAGAGATTTTTAACAAAGGTCCTTGCGCCAACGATTATTAGCATAAAACAGCCGGGGGAACGCTCTTTGTAAGAACATTCCCCCGTTTCCTTTGACTTCTAACTTGTATGTTTGTCATTCTAATGCCACACACCAGAATGTCGATTCAATACTAAAAACTAAAAACTAAAAACTTTGTTCTACCCTCGGCTCGGTCAAAATCTGGGTCAGCACTTCCGGCTCGACATTTCCGCCCGTGATTACCGCGACAGAAAACGCGGCGGGGGGCAGTTCTTGCCGGTGGAACAGGTAACCCGCGAAGGCTACCGCCCCGCTCGGCTCGGCCACCAGGTGCGCGCCGAAAACCATTCGCCGGACCGCCTCTTTTATCTCGTCCTCGCTGACCGTGATAATGTCGTCAATGTAATTCTGGATGTGCGCGAAAGTGATGTCGCCCAGGTGCTGCGCCCGCAGACCGTCGGCGATGGTCTGCCCGACCTGCTCCGCCGCGAACTCGACCATCTTTCCGGCCCGCAAACTGGCGTGGGCATCCCCTGCCAGGGCCGGTTCGACCCCGATAACCCGCACCTTAGGGTTGGTCATCTTGACCGCCGCAGCCAGACCACTGGCGAGACCGCCTCCCCCGATAGGCACCAGGATAGTGTTCACCTGGGGCAAATCTTCCAGAATTTCCAGGCCGACCGTACCCTGCCCGGCGATAATCGTATCGTCGTTATAGGGCGGGATAATCGTGTAACCGTGTTCGGCGGCGAGTTCTTCAGCCTTGATGCGGCGTTCCTCGCTGCCGTTGCCCACCTGGATAACCATCGCGCCGAGGGCCTTGGTGTTGGCAAGCTTGACTCTGGGCGCGTTCCCCGGCATCACGACAACGGCCCGGACACCCAGTTCGCGGGCGGCGTAAGCGACCCCCTGGGCGTGGTTGCCGCTGGAATAGGTGATAACACCGCGCTGTTTTTCTTCGTCCGTTAAAGAGGCAATTTTGTTATAAGCCCCCCGGATTTTGAAGGCCCCGATAGGCTGGAAATTCTCCGGCTTGAAATACAACTGCCCCGCCTCGTTGTCGTCCTGGGAATAGGGGACGAGCGGGGTCCGCAGGGCAATCCCTTCGAGACGGCGCTGAGCCAGTTTTATATCGTCTAAGTTTACCAAGGGTTACGCCTGCGCCTTTACTAAACCGTTGAGCCGGACGATTTCCAACACAACACCCGCCGATTTGTAGAGGTCGTTGAGGTCCAGCCACTCGTTGACGGTATGGATGGCCCGCATCCCGGTGCCGAGGTTGGCGCTTTCCAGACCCTTGCGGTTGAGGACGTTGGCGTCGCATCCGCCCATCATCGAGAGGGTTTCGACCTTGTGATGGAGGTTGTTGGCCGCTTCGAGGACCAGTTTCACAATCGTGCTGTCGGCGCTCACGTTCATGGTGTCGTACTCGCGGTGGATTTCGGTCTCGACGCGAGCGGCTTTCTCGACCCCGTTAATCGTCACCTTGTAGCGAGAAGCGGCTTCACGGAAACACTCGTCCATGTGGCGGGTCTGGGCGTCCAGACCTTCGACCGAGAGCGAACGGGCTTCGGCGGTAACCACGACCCGGTTCGGCACCACGTTATCGGGGCCGCCGCCGTGAATCGAACCGACATTGGCGACGGTCTGTTTGTTGACCCGGCCCAACTTCATATTCGCTATAGCTTCGCTGGCAATCTTGATGGCGCTCATGCCCTGTTCGGGGGCCATCGCGGCATGGGCTTCCAGGCCGTAGATGGTCCACTTCATCTTGTCGGAAGCGGGGGCCTGGGTGAAAAGAAAGCCGATGTCGTCGCTATCGAGGACCAGGCCGTACTTCGATTTCAGTTTGGAAACGTCGAGGTACTTCGCGCCCAACAAGCCGACTTCTTCGCAGATGGTGAAGACCGCTTCGATGCCGCCGTGGGGGAGGTTCTGCTCGACCATGACCTGGCAGACCTCGGCGATAATCGCGCAACCGCTCTTATCGTCGCCGCCTAGGACGGTCTTGCCGTTGCTGCGGATAATATTGCCTTCCAGAACAGGACTGACCCCCTTGCCGGGCACAACCGTATCCATGTGAGCGGCCAGGAAAATCGGCGGCGCGTCGGGAGAATTGGCCGGGATACGGCAAATCACGTTGCCGGTATTGCCGCCAACCGCTTCGCCTGCCCCGTCAATCTCAACCTGGGCCCCGATGCTCTCCATCACCCCTTTGAGATGCAAGGCAACCTCGCGCTCCTCGCGGGACTCACTGTCAATACTGCAAAGGGCCAACAAAAGGTCACGCAACCGCGTCTCATTAATCATGGTTACTTTTCCGTTTTCTAGCTGTTTAAGGCAATATTATTAAAATTTAGGCCGGAACCACATAAATCCGTTGAGCAGTCTTGGTGCCAAGGGTCAGTTCGCGCCCCTCGGAGTTGACCATAATCAGGTTTTCCTCGAAAGGCGAAATCCCCTTGATATGCAGGGTCGTACCCGGCAGCAGGTTATTTTGTTCCAGGTATTGCAACAGGCCCGGTTCGTGTTCGGCTTCCTCGCTGATAAAAGAGATTCGGACATCGGTGCCGAACTCGGCCTGGCGGAGCGGGCGAACTTTCGGGTCGATAATCGCGCCGCTGCCGGGAATCGGGTTGCCGTGCGGGCAGGTCTGCGGGTTACCTAAAAATTCAGTCAGGGCTTTTTCTACTCGTGGAGAGATGGCGTGTTCGAGTTCGCAGGCTTCGTCATGGGCCTCCGACCAGGAAAGCCCCAGCACATCTACCAGCAGGCGTTCGGCCAGGCGGTGGCGGCGGCTGAGCGAAATGGCAATCTCGCGTCCCTCGGAAGTCAGGGTAATGCCCTTGGTCCGTTCGTCTACGGTGACCAGGTTGGCCCCCTTGAGCCGGTCAATGGCCCCGACGACGGTCGCCGGTTTAACATTCATGCGTTCGGCCAGGCGGGCCCCGATAGCGGGACGGCCTTCGCTGGTCATGTTTAAAATGGATTCGAGATATTCTTCAAAGAGCGGCGAAACCTTGTCGGCATCTTTTGTCTCGTGATTGTGATGGTCTAAACCTTTATTTGGCATAACCTTGCCTTTCCTAACACTCCTGGCAGGGCACGTCTACCACCCGGAAAAACCCCAACAGCCCTGAATTCTCCAAGCCCTTTCCGGTGAAAGGTTATACCTATTTTACCACCTGAGGCTATTTTTAGAAAGTAATATCTTTTTTGTGAACCTCTTAAAATTAACTTATGAACGAACGGGGCGAATTCCCGGCGTTTAATATAAAAACCGGGAGGCCGCCACCCGCTTGGAGTGACAGCCTTCCGGTTGAGGGAGGGGATTTTATTTCTCGATAACGATAGCGAGGGCATTGGCCGGGCCGGTCGCTTTCTTACCCTGCGCCCGGAAATCCACCGTAAGTTTGTCCCCGGCGGTCAGGTCCGAAGGTTTCTCGGCTACCCGCTGGTTCAGGGTCGTGGCGTCATTCAGGTGGACCGTGACCGAAGTGCCGGTGGCGGTGGTGCCGGTCAGGGTGTCCCCCGAAACCGTGACATTTTGCAGGACCACCCGGTCAGAGGTGCTGGTAGCGCCGGGTGTGGTCGTAGCCGCAGTCGCGCCCGCTTTTTTCGTCTTGGGCGCTTTGGCACTGGTGCCAGCACTGGTGCCTTTCGTGCCTTTGACGTTATTCGCCATAGCGGTCTGGTCCACCACGGTCAGGGAAGTGGGCGAATAGGAACCGTCTGTGCCGGGTTGGGCGTTGAATTCGACCGTCTTACCGGTGAAAGAAAGACCGCTGAAATCGGCCAGGGAAAGTTTACTGACCGCGACCACCGTCGCTTTGGTGGCGTTGAAATCGGCGGTCTGGCCGTTCGCCTCTTTGACTGCCAGGGTGCCGGTGCTGCTATCGAAACTGTCGACCGTGCCTTTGGCCGTTTCGAGCGATTTCTTACCGGTGGCTGTCGCGCTCGACCCGGTGCCACTTGTCGCGGCGGGCGTGGAGGTAGTGGAAGCCGCGCTTGTAGTCGGAGCGGCAGTGGTTGCGGCAGCAGTGGTGCTGGCGGCGGTTGTAGCCGCTGCCGTAGGAGTAGACGCGGCGCTCGTAGTAGCCGGGCTCGTAACCCCACTCGTTGCCGGGGCCGGGGTCGCCGTTGCGTCACCGCAAGCCGCCAGTAAGACCAATAATAAAGACGCCACCGCCAGGGCCGCCAGCGCCGTCATAGACTTTAACCGCCGGGATATAAAACCTTTCATAAAATAAACCTCAATTTCTTTTCTTTTGCCTATCAAGCTTGCCTATCAAACCCGGCAGGCCGCTTTTGGGCCGGGTCCGCCCAGGTTGGCCTGCCCTTTAACAAATTTCCATGCCAGGAACGCATTTCCCTTTCCCTGTCACACCAGGGAAAATCTTTATAGTAATAATTTATGATTAACCGGTAAAATCCACATAACCGGCACGTAAAATCTACATTGATTTTTGTAATAAATTTGTTGTCTCAGGCGGGAATTGTAAAAAGAAAAGAAAAGAGCCATCCCAACTTCAAAATTCGGGATGACTCATGTTTAGCCAGACACCGGATAAGCCGGGCTTACCTGACCAGTACCCGGTCGCGGAGGAGAGCCAGTTGGGAGGCATGCTCGATTTGATGTCCAAAATCGGTATAGAGGATAAAATCGTCCAGGGCGTATTCCATACCGTACCAGGGCAAAGTCCCGGCCTGGTGCAGGGTCGCGGCGGGAATACGCGCGAGCAGGGCCATCATCCGGGCGTGAGCAACGTTGTAGTCCAGCAAATTTTCCTCGAAAGAAAAGTGCTTGCGTTGGGCCACCTGCTCGTCGCCAAAGTTCCCACGCTGTTGCCCCATCAGGTCGAGATAAGGGGTAGCGGTATTGCCCACGAAAGTGCTGATAACGTCAACGGTATAGAGCTTGAAAGTACACAAATGGCCCATTACGTCCCTGGCCGACCAGGCTCCGCAGGCCACTTCTTCGGTGCGATTGTTTTCGGCCAGCCCGGCAATACTCTTAGTTACCATACCGTGGGCATAGCCCAGTAAACCTTCAAATTCCATAGAACCCTCCTATTCCTCACTCTATTGCTGAATCAGCCGGTAAAAAACATTCCTTTAACCCTTAAATAACCCTTTAACCTGTTTAACCCTTGACGTAGCTGAGCTTTTCGGCGACCTTGCCCTCAACTACCCGGAAAATATCCACGCCGCGCACGTGGCCGGGTTTGCCCGCCTCGCTAACCCAGTGATAGACCCAGCGCGCCACGCAGCGGTCCCCGGCGGCAAAGATTTCTTCCGTTTCAAAGCGGGCGTTAGGGCTGCCGTTAAAAAAAGCGGTCCAGAAAGCGCCGACCTCGGCCTGGCCGCGATAATACTGGCCGTCCGGGGCCGGAAAAGTCCCTTCAAAGAGGCAATCGCTGGTCATAAGGGCCATAATGGCCGGGACATCGTGGCGGGCAAAGGCTTCGTTGAAACGTTCGATGGTAGCAAGGGTCCGGGCCGTCCGGGCGTCTGCTTCGGATGCTGGAAATGCCGACATATTTTCTTACTCCTCAGAAAAACTTTTTAGGACTTATCAGGATTTATTTAAAAGGGACAAACCGAGAATGAACCGAATATCTTCTTGAAACCGGGTCAGAAATGTCGAAAGGGCCGTGAAAGGTAAGTGTTGAGTCTGCGAGTAAAAAGATAAAGCTACCGGTTTCCGGGTGGAAGGCAGTCTAAACTAAAGGGTTTCAGGATGCGATGATTATAGTATGGTAAAAATTATAGTATCATAGAAGGTTGGAACATTCAATATCCTTGGGGTTAACAGGTAAGCCGGTTTAAAGGCGCACCGGCCCGCCGGCCTCTAGAAGATAGACTTTAGCCCGGCCTCAGCCCGGTTGGAACCGCAAGGAACCTACCGGCTTACCAGGGGCGGCAAGGTCTATTTTTAATTTCCTGCACCCGGCCCAGAGGTGGCCGCGCCTTCCTTGAAGAAGGCCAGGGGGCAGGCTTGACAATCCAGGCTAAAACTTCTATAATAACTACCTGCAATTTGATGAAAGTTCGGGCCATTTTGCCCGGCGCTGGCAGGTAAATTAAGAAGAAATCTCAGGCAGAGGGCGCAAACCCTCCCTTTTCTTGTTAAGAGGCAAGAGGTTTCCCGGCCTGAGAATTGCCAGTTTTAACCAAGATTGTCCAGCTAACCCGGCCGATTACGCTGGACCGGACAGCAATACAGGCCCCTTCCAGGGCCGATTCAGGAGGAACAGCAAGTGTTTGCGGTTGTAAAATCAGGTGGCAAACAGTACCGGGTAGAGCCTGGGCAGCTTTTGAAAGTAGACCACGTCGCCGGTAATGTCAATGACGAAGTCCGTCTGGAAGACGTTTTGTTGTTTTCCGACGATAGCGGTGTGTCCGTCGGCACCCCGAATGTAGCCGGTCACGCCGTCCGCGCGACCATCGTTGAGCAGACCAAAGGCGAAAAAATCGTTGTCTTCAAGTTCAAGTCCAAGAAGCGTTACCGCAAGACTCGCGGCCACCGCTCCCAGTTGACCGTCTTGAAGGTAGAAGAAATTTTGCAGGGCTAGGCCCTCGGCAGGACTGGCAGACCCCGCCCCCACGGAACTTTTGGGGCTAATCTGCGTAGATTATATAAGAGGAGGGAAGCCTTATGGCTCACAAAAAAGGTGTAGGTAGCTCACGCAACGGGCGCGATAGCAAGCCCAAAATGCTTGGCGTCAAAAAATTCGAGGGTGAACTGGTTAAAAGCGGGAATATCCTGGTCCGCCAGCGCGGCACCGAATTCAAACCGGGCGAAAATGTCGGCCTGGGCCGCGACCACACCATCTTTGCTACTATCGCCGGTACGGTCAAATTTGAATGGGATAGTAAAGATAAAAAACGCATCAGCGTTTACCCGGTGGAAACCGCCACTGCGGAAACCTCTGCGGCGGTCTAACCAACCGGCATAATATAAAGAGAGGTATATAAGAAAATGAAACAGGGTCTTCACCCCCGCTACGTGGAAACCGACATTGTTTGCGGCACCTGTGGCACTACCTACAAAACCCGCTCGACCCGCAAAGGGCCGATTAAAGTCGAACTTTGCGCGCATTGCCACCCCTTCTATACCGGTGAGCAGCGTATCGTTGACACCGCCGGTCAGGTAGACCGCTTCATGCGGCGTATGCAGTTGCAGAAGGAAACCGCTGCCAAGGCCAAGAAGCTTGTTGCCGCTGCTGCTACCACGTCTGCCGAAGACGAAGAATAGTTTTACCTCGGCCCCAAAAGCCGAAAGCTCCTCGTAAGCCGAGGGCGCCACGTGGTACTGGAATGAGGCCGCCCCTTTTGAATAGAAGGGCGGCCTTTTTTAATTCAACGAAAGGGCTTATAATGGCGCTAAAGGATAAGTTTAACCAGCAAGAAAGGCAACGCCTCCACATGTATACCCGCGAAGAACAGGGCGGTTGGATTGAAGTTATCTGCGGCAGCATGTTTAGCGGTAAGACCGAAGAACTCATTCGCCGGATTAAACGGGCCGTTATCGCCCGCCAGGTGGTCCAGGTTTTCAAGCCGAGCATTGATGACCGTTACGACGCGGTCCAGGTGGCCTCGCACGCCGGGAGTTATTACAGCGCCGCCCCGGTCCAGGACGTCAGCCAGATGCGCCAGTTTGTCCGCGACGATGCCGAGGTCGTGGCGATTGACGAGGCCCAATTTTTTAACGAGGAGTTGCTCGATTTCTGCCGGGAACGGGCCGACGCCGGGCAGCGGGTTATCGTGGCCGGGCTTGACCAGGATTTCCGGGGTGAACCCTTTGGCCCGATGCCCCAACTCCTGGCCGAAGCCGAGCAGGTAGATAAGCTCCAGGCGATTTGCCTGGTTTGTGGTTCGCCCGCCAGCCGGACCCAGCGCCTTATCAACGGCCAGCCCGCCAGCTTCCACGACCCGATTATCCTGGTCGGGGCTACCGAGAACTACGAGGCGCGCTGCCGCAGACACCACGAGGTGCCGGGCCGCGAGGCCGGGAAAGTCTCCGGCGAACAGCCCGCAGTCGAAGCCGCCCCGGTGGTAAGCGAGGAAGCCCCCACGCTATAAAAGATGGAAAATCCTTCCGGTAAAGCGGCGAGGCCGTTAAGGGTCGCCCTTGACGCCCGCTATGTCCAGGAACATTTCCCCGGCATCGGGCGCTATGTCTACCACCTGGCCGAGGCGCTGGCCGCGCTACCGGAAGGGCCGCACCTGACCCTCTTTTACAACCTTTCCCAGACAACACCCCGCTACGACCTGCCCGCCCTGGCTGCCCGCTTTCCGAGGAAAATTACCTTGAAAGAGACTTCCGCCCGGCCTTTTAGCCTGGCCGAGCAATACCGCTTCTTCTTTCCGGCCCTGCGGGGTCATTACGGGGCCTGGCACGCCCCCTACTACCTCCGGCCTTATTTGCTACCCCGTCCCACCGTCCTGACCGTCCATGACGTTATCAATGCCCGCTTGCCCGGCGCGATGCCCTCGCGCAAGACCCGCCTGGCCTTTGCCGTAACGACCCGGCTGGCCCTTCTTACCTCCAAAAAGATTATCACGGTATCCCAGGCCGCCGCCCGCGACATCGAACAACTTTACGGCGTCAACCCGGCCAAAATCCGGGTAATCCCGCACGGCGTTTCCCCAAGTTTCCGGCCCCTCGACCCGGCGGAACAGGCCGCCGCCCGGTCCCGCTTAAACCTGCCGAAGCGCTACCTGCTCTATGTCGGCATCAACAAACCGCACAAGAATTTGGCCCGCCTGCTGGAAGCCTTCAAGCTCTACCGGGACCAGTCCGGCGACACCATCCGGCTAATCCTGGCCGGGAAAGAGGATGCGCGTTACGCCGGGGATTTGCGCGAGAAGGCCCGCCAACTCGGTATAATGGAGCAAGTCGAATTCCGAGGCGAGATTGCCGAAAGCGATTTACCGGGCCTCTACGCCTGCGCGACCCTCTTTGTCTTTCCGAGCCTTTACGAAGGGTTCGGCCTGCCGGTCCTGGAAGCAATGGCTTCCGGCGCGCCCGTGATTTGCGCCGACAATTCGTCCCTGCCGGAGGTGGCCGGGGAGGCGGCCCTCTATTTCCCGGCGGAAAACGTGGCGGCTATAAGTACGGCTATCGGGGAAGGTTTAGGACAAAGTGAGGAATTGCGACAAAAGGGGCTGGCACGTGCCCGCCTTTTTAGCTGGCAACAGGCGGCGGAAAAGACCCTGGCGGTTTACAAAGAACTATCCTCTAAAAAATAAAAACCAATGAAAATTCTTTACATCTACAAAGATTATTACCCGGTGCTGGGCGGCATCGAGAACCATACCCGCCACCTGGCCGAAGCCATGCGGCAGCGCGGCCACAAGGTCGAGGTGCTGGTGACGAGCCGGGACCGCCACACTCGCCGCGAAACGATTAACGGCGTCCCGGTCCTGAAAACGGCCCGCTGGGTCAATTTATCGTCCGCGCCCATCAGCCCGCGCCTGGCCTGGGAATACTGGCGGCGGCTCTTTTCCAAAACCAGACGGCCTGACGTGGTCCACCTCCAGGCGCCCTACCCGCCCGGCGAACTGGCCTGGCTGTTCGGCTCTTTCCTGCCCAGGTTTGGCCGTCCCGCTACCGTCCTGACCTACCAGAGCGACATCATCAAGCAAAAAAAGCTGGGCTTTTTCTACGGCCCCTTCCTGCGGGCGACCCTGCGCCGGGTGAACCTGATAATCGCGTCCAGCCCGAACTATATCGAGAGTTCGCCCTTTTTAAGACCGCTCAAAGCCAGATGCCTGGCGGTCCCGCTCGGTATCCCGCTCGAACCATTCGAGAACCCGCCCGAAGCGGTCCCAACTTTGCTGGCCGATATAAAAACCAAACCCGGCCCGCTGCTGCTCTTTACGGGGCGGCTGCGCTATTACAAGGGGCTGCAATATTTGGTCGAAGCCATGCCGCAGATAGACCCGGCGGCGCGGCTGGTTATCGTGGGGGTGGGGCCGCAGGAAGCGGCCTTGCGGGAAATGGTGGCCCGGTTGGACCTGGGCGAACGGGTGATCTTCGCCGGGGAAGTAAGCGACACCGAACTGCCCGCCTACTACGCCGGGACCGATATTTTCGTGCTTCCCGCCTGCGAAAGGAGCGAAGCCTTCGGCCTCGTCCAGGTCGAGGCGATGGCTTCCGGCAAACCGGTGGTCTCCACCGAACTTGGCACCGGGACGAGTTATGTCAATCAGGATGGCGAAACCGGCCTGGTGGTGCCGCCCGCCGACCCACCGGCCCTGGCGACTGCCATCAACAAACTGCTGGCCGACCCCAAGTTAAGAGAAGAAATGGGAAAGCGCGGGCACGAACGCGCCCGCGCCGAGTTTGGCCTGACCAGGCTGGCTGACCGGCTGGAAGAAATTTATATCAGGGTGTCGTCCTGATTGGAATGGTCGTCCATGTCGCGGGGGAATTCCTGGCGTGACCGGCGGTTGCGGCCCGAACGCCGCCCTTCCAGGCCCTGGGCCTGAGTCTTGGCCCGGAACTGACGGACCATGTCGTACTCGGCCTGGGCGTGTTCGAGCGAAGTGGCGATAACCGCCTCCTGTAACTTGTAGACCTCGGCCAGTTCGGCCTCGCTGACCTGGCGTATCTGCTCAATCCGCAGTTGAATGTCCTGCACAATCGCATCGGTAATCCGAATCCGGTCGTCAAGCTGGATAAAGCGGACATTATCGCTATCGGCCTGGCCGGAGAACAACTGGTTGATGTTAAAGAACTGGGTCTCGGTCTGCTGGCGGATTTCTTCGATACGGTCCTGGATAACGGCCACGCGCTCGTTATAGACCTTTTCGGTGCGGACCACGTTTGCCATAATCCGCTCGTCTTCCTGGCGCAGCACGTCAAAGACCGGCGGAAATTCCTCGATGCGGGCGCTATCCTGGCGCTGCAAGTCTTCCAGGCGGGCAATCCGGTTGGTGAACAACTGGACCTCGGCCCGCAAGCCTTTGATTTCCTCGCGGAATTCCTCACCCAGGCGCCGGACCGAGCCTTCCCAGTTGTGGATGATTTCCATCAGGCGTTCCAACTCGCGCTGGTAGAACTCCTGGGCGTTGGCGGTAATCTTGACGGCCTCGCGCAAGTCCTTGATGTGGCCGTCCAACCGCCCGATGTGCGACTGGGTATCGCGGGACATGGCGGCGACCTTTTCGACGGCCTGTTTATCAATCCCGACCTGCTCACCCTCGCGGCGGCGCTGCTCGAACAACTGGTTAATCTGGGAACGCAGTTCGCGCAGGGGTTTAATCGGCTCGTTGCTGCGGACCTGAAGTTCGGCCAGTTCCTGCTTGATGCGGTGTTCTTCCAGCACCCGCACCTGGAAAGCCTGGTGAAACTCGGCGGTCTGTTTATCGACCTGGTCGCGCACCGTGACGATAGCGGTCTGGCCCTGCTTCAAATATTCTTCCATGCTGTTCTGGCGCGCCATCTGCTCACGCAACAAGCGCCGCAACTCGTCTACCTGCTGCTGTAGCTGGTAGATTTGCGCCTCACCCCTTTTAAGGGTGTCATCTTCCCGGTAACTGCGTCCTGCTTCCATCAAGTTAATTCCTTTTTAGCGAAAGAGATTGGATAAAAGATAATGAGTGCGAAAAGAAAAATAAATTAGAGTTTATGAAGCTGGCGAGCTTCATGGAAAATATCCTGGAGCAGGCTGACCTCCGGCGAATAGCCGCCCGGCCCCGGCCCGGCCTCATCCGCCCGGCTGGCCGCCTGGGGAGTGTCCCCCGCGAGAACCCGCAAAGTCGCTTCGACCGACCCGGTCAAAGCCGTCAAATCGTAACCACCTTCCAGCGTCAGGGCCATTTTGCCCTGGCAGTAGGTGGCTGTCAGTTCCTTCAAACGCCCGGTCAGGGAGGCGTACCCGGCCGCGGTCAGGTTCAAACCGCCCAGGGGGTCGCGCCAATGGCCGTCATACCCGGCGGAGACCAGCACGAACTGGGGCCGGAATCTCTCGACTGCCGGTTCGAGCAGCATGTCGAAAGCGCGGAATAAAACGTCGTCGCCGCAGCCCGCCGGTAGAGGCAAGTTCCAGTTATAACCCCGGCCTTTGCCTTCGCCGGTTTCCGCCAGCCGCCCGCTACCGGGATAGAGCGGGTACTGGTGGCTGCTGAAGAAAAGCACCCTGGGGTCGTCGTAAAACATGTCCTGGGTGCCGTTGCCGTGATGGACATCCCAATCCACGATAAGCACCCGGTCGAGGCCGTAGTGGTCGAGCAGATATTTGGCCGCTACCGCCACGTTATTAAAAAGGCAAAAACCTTCCGAACTGTTGGCGACGGCGTGGTGGCCCGGTGGCCGGACCAGGGCAAAAGCGTTGGCCGCTTCACCCGCCATCACTGCGTCCACGCCCTGCAACAAACCGCCCGCCGCCAGCAAAGCCACGTCATACGAGGCCGGGGAAACGGTGGTGTTAAGGTCAATTTTCCCGCCCCCGGCCCGGCAAAACCTTTCCAACGCCGCCACGTAACGCGGAGCGTGGACCGCCTCAAGACGCGCCAAATCGACTTCAACCGGGTCAAGACCGGAAAAGCGGTCGGCCTCCTCGGTCAATAATTTCCCGGCCAACTCGTGCAGGGCAACCGCCCGGCTCCGGTTTTCGGGATGCCTGCCGGTCTGGTGGTCCTGGTAACGGGCGCTGGTTATGATAGCGGTGGGTTTTTTACTGCTCATAGAAACTCATTTTCCGTTCAACGTTGAACGAGACAACGTTAAACGTTAAGAACGTCTACTGGCGGCCAGGATTAGCATTTTGCTAACCCTGGTCTGTACCAGCTTACGTTCAACGTTCAACGCGCCCTTTAGGGTGTACGTTATTTCCTATTCCTACTGAAAGCGCGACCGGATATTGTAGAAGGCTTCTTTGCCGGGGTAAATCGCCGCCGAGCCTAACTGGTCCTCAATCCGCAACAACTGGTTGTACTTGGCAATCCGGTCAGTCCGGGCCGGGGCGCCGGTCTTAATCTGGCCGGTGTTCAACGCTACCGCCAGGTCGGCGATAGTGGTATCCTCGGTTTCGCCGCTCCGGTGGCTCATAACCGCCGTAAACCCGGCCTTTTGGGCCATCTGGACCGCCGCAATCGACTCGGTCAGCGAGCCAATCTGGTTGACCTTGGTCAGGAGGGAGTTGGCCGAACCCTCTTTGATGCTCCGGGCCAACCGCTCGACGTTCGTCACCAACAGGTCGTCACCGACAATCTGGACCTTCGCGCCGATTTGCCGGGTTAACTCCTGCCAGCCCGCCCAATCGTCTTCGGCCAGACCATCTTCGAGCGAAATAATCGGGTACTTGCCAACCCAATCGGCCCAGAAGGCGACCATTTCGGAGGTCGTCAGGCTGCGGCCTTCTTTTTTCAGGTTGTACTTGCCGTCCTCGTAAAGTTCCGTCGAGGCCGGGTCAAGCGCGATAAAAATTTGTTCGCCCGGTTTGTAACCGGCCCGTTCAATCGCTTCGAGGATAACTTCGACTGCTTCGGCGTTGCTCTTGAGCGACGGAGCGTAACCGCCTTCGTCACCGATGCCGGTGTTGTAACCCTTGCTTTTGAGGGTCTTGCCCAGGCTGTGATAGATTTCCGCGCCCCAGCGCAGACCTTCGGCAAAGGTTTCGGCTCCAACCGGCATGACCATGAATTCCTGGAAGTCGGTCGAGTCTTCGGCGTGTTTGCCGCCGTTCAGGATGTTCATCATCGGCACCGGCAGAGTGCGGGCCCCGACCCCACCCAAATAGCGATAAAGCGGCACGTCCAGGGCATCGGCGGCAGCGCGGGCGATAGCGATGGATACACCCAGGATGGCGTTCGCGCCGAGGTTGCCTTTGTTCGGGGTACCGTCTAGTTCAATCATTAGTTGGTCGAGTTCGACCTGGTTCAGGGCGTCGAGCCCGATAATGGCCCCGGAGATAGTGCTATTAACGTTATCAACGGCTTTGCGGACGCCTTTGCCGTTGTAGCGACTTTTATCGCCGTCGCGCAATTCGACGGCTTCGTGGGCGCCGGTGCTGGCTCCGCTCGGTACCAGGGCGCGACCCCGGCCTCCGCCGGTCAAAACGATTTCAACTTCTACCGTCGGATTACCGCGTGAGTCAAGAATTTCCCGGCCAACCACCTGCTCTATAAAGGTAGACATTAAATTTCCTTTCGCATTGGGAGTAGAACACAAGGGCAGTTCACAGTTCGCCTGTTCCGGTTTCTAGCTCCTGAAACTTCCCACTTTACCTCGTTACCATTGAGTAATACTACACTAAAAAAGGGCCGGATTCAAACCCGTTTTTAGTAGACAGAGGGCAGAAGTCAGAGGGCAGTAAATAGTGCCGCTAAGACCAACCAAAGCTTTTTACGAGAAACCTTATTGTATGTTATTGCTAAATCTCTAACCGGTTATCCTAAAACTGACTACTGGCTTCTGCCCTCTGTCCACTTTCTAAAGCGCTGCTTTTATCCTGGCGGCGTTGGTGCCAAGGGTGTCCGGGGTCGCTGCCGGGGCGTGGGCAAAGGCCAGCAAGTCGTCCCCGTGGTAGCGCGGAATGAGGTGCAGGTGGTAATGAAAGACGCTCTGCATGGCCGCCGGTTCGCTGTTTTGCAGGGTGTTCATCCCTTCGGGCTGGAAGGCGGTCTTGATAGCCCTGGCGATACGGACCGCCACCCGCGAAATATCGGCGGCAATATCCTCGTTAATATCGAAAATATTGCGGTGATGCTCTTTAGGCACGACCAGGGTATGGCCGGGATTGGCCTGTTGCAAATTCAAAAAGGCCAATACTGTGTCGTCTTCGTAGACTTTAGCCGAAGGGAGTTCCCCGGCCACAATTTTACAAAAGATGCAATTTTCCTGCCCGTTATCACTCATGAATGACTCCTCTACAAATTTCGTTTTTAGCCAGGTATGCTAATTTACTAATTCCCAGGCCTGGGGAATTGCTTCGATTAGCCACCATTCCCAGAACCTTAATCGCTTACTTATGTCATAGTCCAAAGGAATTGGGGGTTCATCTTCATCACCTTCGCCCGGCAAATTATAATCTATAACAGTATATGCTTCGACCGCTTGAATAGTAAACGTATCAAAGCCTGGCACTAATTCAACGTAATAATCTTTCCCAAATAGGGTAATTTCGAGAACATTCATTGAAGCACGCCAGGCACACAAGACATCATAAGTTATATCTGGTCGGTAGAAAAACCAGTGTTCTTGCAAAACGTTATTTGCTTCATCAAAAGTCATTCTCTTGTTTAAATAAGCCTGGACAGCCCGTAAAATATTTTTGACTTCTTCTGCTTCGCTTGTATCATCCCATTCTGAAAAGACGGATTTCCTTTTACAAATAAAACTAACTTTCTTAGCCGTTAAAAATGCTAACCAGCAAAGTACAAAATCTGCCTTTGTAAAATCGGGCAACCTGATGGAAGTAGAGTTATTTAATATTAGGGAATGTCCAAATTTGAGGTAAATTTCCAGCCTGTCTTCATCCATGAGTTCGTATTCGGGAGCGTGTCTTACCTTTTCCAGATAACGCTGACATAAGTTTTGGACTTCTACAGGCGGCTGCATGTTAATACCTGTTACATTTAACGTTGTTTCGCACCCTTCAGGGTGAACGTTCAACGCCTTCGTCATTCCCCGATTATCTTCACCAGAATGCGTTTGCGGCGGTTGCCATCGAACTCGCCATAGAAAATCTGCTCCCAGGTGCCAAAGTCGAGGCGGCCATTGGTCACGGCGACCACGACCTCCCGGCCCATCACCTGCCGTTTGATATGGGAGTCGGCGTTATCTTCGCCGGTATCGTTGTGGCGGTATTGCTGGATGGGGGCGTGGGGCACCAGCTTTTCCAAAAAGGCCTCGAAGTCGTGGAGCAGCCCGGCCTCGTCGTCGTTGATAAAGACCGACGCGCTGATGTGCATCGGGTTGACCAGGCACAAACCCTCCTGGATGCCGCTTTCTTCCAGGCAGCGTTCGACCTCGTCGGTAATATTGATATAACCGCGCCGGGCGGGGACAGTTAAATGTAATTCCTTGCGGTAGCTTTTCATCCGCAAATGACTCCTCTAAAAATAAAGTTTAGTCGAGTAGCGAGTAGGTCTGTTCCAGGGTATGAATCGCGCCTTTGGGAGTCAGTTTGCTGGAAAATAGATGGAATTCCTCGATTTCAAAAGGTTCGAGCTTGAACAGGGCGTTGCCAGTCAGGAACGGGCCGAGGCGGCTCATGGGCGCGTCTTTGAGGCGGGCCAGCGTGATATGCGGCGAGAACTTGCGGCCTTCCGGCGGCACCCCGGCCTGGTGCAGGGCGCTTTCCACCCGGCGGCGCAGTTGCAGGAGCGGTTCGCTCTTTTCGACCCCGACCCACAGGACCGTCGGGGTGCCGCGCGGCGGGAAAGTGCCGACCCCTTCCAGCACAAGGTCAAAGGGGTCGAGTTGCACCTCGGTCAGGGCCTGGGCGATTTCATCGAACTGGATGTCATCCACCTCGCCGATAAAGCGCAAAGTCAGGTGCAACTGCTCGTCGGAGACCCAGTTGACATTTGGGAGGCCAAAGGAAAGGCTGCTCAACTCAGCCTTAACCCATTCGGGTAATTCGATTGCGACAAATAAACGATACATAGGCTAAAAACAGGCTAGAAAACCCCGCCCTCGTAGACCGCTACCCCCATCGCGCCGGGGCCGAGATGGGCCGCCAGGACCGGGCTGAACTGGGCGATATAGACCTTTTCGCGGGGGAAAATCGGCGCAATCCGCGTCAGGATAGTTTCTATATCGTTGGGGCTGTTGGAATGCATGATTGCCATTTCTTCGATATAAGGAAAGTCCTCGATAAACTCGCAAAGACCTTCAATGGCTTTGGTGCGGGTGCGGGTCCGCTCGAAAGGCACGATAAGCCCTTCTTCGAGGCGAAGCAGCGGGCGAAAGTTCGAAGGCGGGGTTGGCCCCAGGGCTTGCTGGGCCTTCGAGTTTATACGGCCACTCTGCTGGAGATGCTGCATGGTTTCGGTGAAGAAGATGACGTGGGTCTGGAAGACCATCCGGTTGACCGAACTGACCAGTTCCGGGTGCATCACGCCGTGTTTGGCCCGTTTGGCCGCTTCCAACGCGATAAAACCGAGGCCGAGCGAGGCGGACTGGGAGTCGATGACGGTCACCTGGGTAGTCGGGGCCAGGATGTTGTTGCGGGCCTGGACGGCGGTCTGGTAGGTCGCGCCCAGTTTCGAGGAATGGTGAATCGAGATGATGCTGTCGCCTTCCTTGAGGATTTTCTTGTAAAGTTCCTCGAAGGTCTCGACGGTCGGGTGGCTGGTGGTCGGCAAATCGAGGCCGGAAGGCCAGGTTGCCAGGCGGCGGTGGAATTCTTCGGTACTGATGTCCACCCGGTCGAGATAGGTTTCGCCGTTTATATTAACGTAGAGCGGCACCACCTGAATGGCATATTTATGGACCAGTTCGGGCGGCAAATCACACGTGCTATCGGTTACGATTCTAACTCGCGGCATTCTTCACCTGTCCTTGTTGGCGTTGGCGGTGTAAGCCGGTTGAGATAGTTGAGAGATGGTTGATGTTAAAGGTCATATTAAATTAACCGGATTGGTCATTTCTTTGTTTTTAGAAAATTTTTGCTTTTACGTACGCGCCGTTCCATCCACTCCCGGCCCGGTATCTCACTCGACTGAAATAATGTAGTGATAGTGCGGTTGACCGCCCTGGACCAGTTCCACGCTCTGGGCAGGATATTTCTCCTGCACCTGGGCCAGCATCGTCTGAGCTTCCGGCTCGCTGACATCCTGGCCGTAATAAAAAGTCACCAGGTCGTGCCCGGCGGTGTCCATCTTTTCAAGCAACTGCCAGACCGTTTCTTCCTTGCTTTCGACCGCCACGCTGAGTTCGTCGTCAAGCAGACCGATCCATTGGCCTTCCGTGACCGAAATGCCGTTTACCATAGCCGTACGGACCGCCCGCGTCACCTCGCCCGTCCGCACGTCGGCCATAGCGGCCTGCATGTTGGCGGCATTATCATCCAGGGACGCTTCGTAATTAAAACGCGAAAGCGCCGTGATACCCTGGGGGATGGTTGCGGTCGGCACCACCTTGACCTTTTTTTCGGTCAGGGCGGCGATTTGTTGGGCTACCATTACAATATTCTTGTTGTTGGGCAGGATAATCACCGAGTCGCTCGGCACTTTGTTGACGGCCTTGAGCAGGTCCTGTGTGCTGGGGTTCATGGTCTGGCCGCCCTGGACGACATAGTTAGCCCCAAAGTTCTTGAAAGCCTGGCTGAGACCTTCGCCCGCTACGACCGCAATCACCGAAACATTGGCCGGGGGAGCAGCGTGTGGCTCGTCTTCAGCCAGGTCGGCTTGTTCCATCTCGTCAAAGGCGTGTTCGGCCTTCTCGCCGTTTTTGCTCCGGCTGAGGAAAGCTTCCTCGTGCTGGGTCTGCATGTTATCGAGCTTTATCTGGCCGAGCGAACCGAGCGAGGTGGCGTAGCTGATGATTTTGCCGGGGTCTTCGCTGTGGATATGGACCTTGACCATCGTCTCGTCACCGACGATAACGGCGCTCTGGCCCATACCGACCAGGGTATCGCGCACCTCGTCAAAGTTTATCGGCGCGGCGGCGTACATGATAAAGTTGGTGCAGTAGCCAAAGGCGTCTTCGTGGCCGTGACCGTCGTCAGCCTCAGGGTTAAATTTGGGACGGGCTTTTTCGACCTCGCTCAGGCCATGTTTGACCAGTTCTTCGCCGCGCAGGAATTTGAGCGCGCCTTCGAGCATCACGAAACAGCCGTGCCCACCGGCATCCACCACGCCCGCGTCACGCAGGGCCGGGAGCAAGGTAGGGGATTTGGCGACCGACTCGCGGGCGGCGTCAACAGCCCGGTCCAGGACAAAAAGAAGGTTGTTCTTTTCTTTGGCGGCGGCCTCGGCAGCCTCGGCGGCCTCGCGCACTACCGTCAGCATGGTTCCTTCAACCGGCTTGATGACGGCCCGGTAGGCCATCTCGCGGGCCTTGGTGAGGGCGTGGGCCAGGTCGGCGGCTTCGAAAGTGTTTTTGCCGTGGAGACCATCGGCCAGGCCGCGAATAATCTGGGAAAGGATAACCCCGCTATTGCCCCGCGCCCCCATAAGGGCGCCATAGGCCAGGCGTTTACTGATATGCTCGGCGGTATCTTCCGGTTTAGTGCTGGTTTCCAGTTCTTTGACGGCGGCTTCCATAGTCCGGCTCATGTTCGTGCCGGTATCCCCATCCGGCACGGGGAAGACATTGAGGGCATTGATAGCCTCGGTGTGCTGCTCCAACCAGCGGGCGCTGGCGAAAAGGGCCTCGCGCAGATTAGCGCCGGTACAGGAGCCATCAATTCTGGGGGTATTGTCTAAAAGAGCATGGGAAGTCGAACCGTTGAGGCTGGCGGTCGGCACCTTGTCCGGCTCACCGGGGGCTATTTGAAGTTGTGGGTTATCCCTTTCCAATCTTTTTTAATCCGTCCTTTAAAGTTTTGGGGCTGTCGGGCGGCCCAACCGATCAAATTATCCCGCGCCGGGGACCCGCGCCGGAAACCAACGCTGGGAAACAGTTCCGGCCAATTAACACAATTTAGAGCCAGGGCAGAGCTACTGGGACTGGGTTTCTTTAGTATCGCGATTGTCGCGGCGGTGCCGCCTGTGGCCGCCTTCCGGCTCCTCGCCGGTCTGGCGCAACCCCTGCACGTTGATGTTTACTTCGGCGACCGGGCGGCCCAGGTGCCGTTCGACCTCAAACTTGACGTTAGACATGATGTTATGGGCCACTTCACTGACTTTGAGGCCGTATTCGATAATTACGTACAAATCGAGGATGATTTCATCGCCGTCAAAGCGAATCTTGATAGCCTCGCGGTACTGTTCGGGGCGGAGCATCTCGGCCCGGCCCCCGCGCAACCGTTGAGCCGCCAGGCCGACTACGCCATAACTTTTCTCAAGCACCGCTTCGGAGGCAATCGAAGCAATTGCCTCTGGCGAAACCTCCACCCGGCCTAATTTTTCGGCTTCAGGGGCAGGTGGGGTTTGTCCGGTTGATGCGCCACGGCTTTCTAGGCTGGTGTCTTTTTTCATTGTACGGCCTGACTGATTTTCTAAGTTGAAGCAGCATATCCAGGCTAGGGTAGCATTTGCTAAAAAGGGTGATTTGTGCTACACTATTAGTCCTGTGAACTCGACCAGAAAACCGGGCGGGTTCAATTCGTGGTAAATGATACAGCAAAAAAAGTATTTCGTAAAGGGGGTAAAGGAAAATTGTCTGGCAAATGTGATGTCTGCGGCAAGACACCGGGTTACGGCCACAACGTAAGCCACTCGGCCCGCAAGACTAACCGGATGTGGATGCCCAATATTCAGCACAAGATGATTCAGCTCAAGGGCGATACGGCTCCGGTGCGTCGCAATATTTGCACCCAGTGCTTGCGCACTCTGCAAAAAGACCGCGTCTAAATTTCGTACTGCAAGGGTGCCCCGGCGTGGGTAGCCTTGAGGGTAGCCGGTCCCCTGTCCTTATTACGGACAAACCCCGGTCAAGCTTCTTTTTATAGAGAGATATTACCCCTTACGAATGAATGGCGGAAGAAGGAACCCTGACAGGCTACTCCAACAGTAGCCTGTTTTTGGTTTTGTAAAAAGTAGTCGGAGGTCAGAAGGCAGTAGTCAGTAAAAAACACATTCAATGTTGACTGGACCTGTCACTTATAATTTTTGGCTGGTCAGGCTCCCGGAATAACTAAATTTGATTTTTATAAATTTCCCCGGCCATTTCAAAACTGCCTTCTGATCTCCGCCTTCTGCCTACTTTCTTTTTATGTTAGAATAAGATAAGCAGTGGTAATTTTTCGTTAGTCCGCTGCGTTTTATTGTACAGATGGTTGGTTTTACTGTTGGGAAATAACAAATCATCTTTGTCGCCTCTCCACCGGAAAGGGGGCAGCTATTATTAGCCCAAGTGAAGACGCCGAGTTGGTCAACCGCATCCGGGCGGGCGACCTGGACGCGTTTGAAGAAATTGTGGCGCAATACGAGCCAAAGCTGGTCCGCTATATTTTTGGTCTGACCCATGAGCGCGAACTGGCCGAGGACCTGGTGCAGGAGACGTTTGTCTCGGCCTACCGGGCCCTCCCGTCCGCCCCGGACGACCTGCGGCTATCAGCCTGGCTTTATAAAATCGCCTTGAACAAAGTTCGGAGTGAGAAGCGGCGTAAAGAACTGCCGGTTTATTCGGTGACGCCTGCCGATAGCGGCTCCGGGCGGCCCGAAGAAGAACAGCCGGTCCTGAATGTGGCCGACCCGCGCCTGGAACCCGCCGAGCAGGTGGTCCAGCGCGACCAGATTTTGGGAACTTTAGCGCAGTTGCCGGATGACCAGGCCGCTGCCTTGTTGATGGACGCACAGGGTTATGGCGACGATGAAATCGCCAGCGTCCTTGAAGTTAGCGTGGGAGCCGTCCGCCAGAAACTTTTCCGGGGACGGAAAGCTTTCCGCGCCCTTTACCAGTAAGTACAAACTTCACCGGCCAACTCTCTCCCTCGCAAGTTACGAGCCGGGCCAGGTGAAGCTAATAAAGGGCAAACTTTTGACAGAGAAAAACGGATTTAACGGACCGGACGACCGGGACGAAGAAGAAACACAAATATTGGAGAATCCAATCATAGTCAACCGGGTCAGGCAAGACCTGCAAAAGGTGCTGGAAGGACCAGAGGGCGGTTTCCGCTCGCGCCGGGCCAGCATCATGCAGCAAATCCGGGCCGAGGCCGCCCAGAACCGGCCCACTCCGCCCGCCGCCCCTATCCCCGTGGTTGACCTTGACCAGGACCAGGCCACCCAGCGCTTTACTCTGCCTATCAACCGGGATACCCGGCCCGAAACGCCCCCGGACAGCGAGGCGACCCAGCGCTTTACTTTGCCGCCCAGGGACACTACCCAGCGTTTCGAGGTGCCGCCCGCCCCGACTGCGCCGTCCCTGCCGGGAGAGGCCCCGACCCAGAGCTTTAATATTGTGCCGCCGGTAACGCCGTCCGTGTCTCCGCCGACCGCGCCAGCCGATAACTCGTCGACCCAGCGTTTCGACCTTTCGCAAGCGCAAGCGCCCGTACCCACTGAATCGGACGACGAGGCCACCCGGCAGTTTAAGCTGCCCCAGGCCCAGACGCCGCCCCCGGCAGTTGACCTGCGCTTTACCCAACCCGAGATGAGGGTCGACCAACGGTTCACCCAGCCGCAAGCGCCGCAGGTGGACCCCCGGTTTACCCGGCCCCAGCAGTTCCAGGAACCAGTTCAAGGACCAGTCCAGGAGCCAGCCCAGGGTTTTACGACCCAGCCTTACAACCAACTGGCCCAACCGCCGGTCCAACCGGAGCGGCATTTCCCTGAAGCTTCACCGCCTATCAGGGGCATTATCGGGCAAAACCCGATCATTCCGCCGCCCACGCCTATCTCGGTGCGGCCTCGCAAGAGCGGCCAGCGGTTTTCGGGCTGGATGGGCGCTATAGCGGCAGCCCTGGTGTTGCTGGTAGTAGCCGGGGCGGTCTTTATCTACCTGGCGAATAATAAGACTAACGTAACCGAAAACGCGGCGCTGTTATCAACCAACGCTCCTGCCGCGACCACCGCCGCAGCGGCTTTTGATGCAACCAAGGCGGCGGCCACTACGGCAGCGGCAGCGACCACCGCCGCAGCCCCGGTTGCGGCCAGCGCGGTCCAGGCCACGACTGCCGCCGGTGCTACTGGCGATAGCGCGGCTGCCGGGTCTACCGCCGCCCAGACGACCGCAGCAGCTACAACTGCC
Organism: Chloroflexi bacterium 54-19; assembly: GCA_001898225.1. Taxonomy (GTDB): domain Bacteria; phylum Chloroflexota; class Chloroflexia; order Chloroheliales; family Chloroheliaceae; genus 54-19. The sequence continues at coordinate 151,703 of MKTJ01000025.1, read as the reverse complement.
GCAGCAACCACGGCAGCGGCCACGACCGCAGCGGCAACCACGGCGGCGGCTACAACTGCCGCAGCTACGACCGCGGCAGCGGCTACGACAGCCCCATCAAATGCGGGAGGGCAACCGAATTTTGCTAGTGTCACGCCGGCCCCGCTGGTTACCGCCGGACCGGGCCAGGCGGCCAGGGCGACCGGGTTGCCGCAGTATCCTGACACGACCCAGATTGCCAACCTCCGAAGCGGTAATCAAATCAAGTTTACCTTGAAGAATGACGCCGCCACCGCCCTGCCCAACGCGACGGACCGCCAGGCGGCGGGCCTGGACGACGCCACGGTGGACCGCTACAACTTCACCGGGTACAAAAAGAGCGGCCTGGCCGGGGATGACGCGGTCAAGTTCTACCAGGAACAGGCGGCCACAGCCGGGTACAAGGTCGAAAATACCACGGTCCTGCTGCCAGTCGACTCCTCCGGCAACAAAATGACCTGGATTTACCTGAGCAAGGGGTCCGACCACGTCGGCGTCCTGGTGGTGGACGCGGCAACCGCCGATACGGGGAGAGCCTTTAGCCTCGACGCCAACGAAACGGGCATCTTCTTCTGCACGACCTAATGCGGTTATAATTTTTAAAACAAAAAAGAAGGCCGAGGGCAAAACCCCGGCCTTTATTTTTGACCGTGATATTGTCCAACGGACCTGAGATTTCTCGACTACGCTCGAAATGACAAATTGCAGGGTTTCGCCCCCGGCCTTTTACTTTTTAACCGGGTTCTGGTAAACCCCGATATAGCTGGTGCGGTCGAAACGCCAGCGGTAGTCGGTCTGGTAAATCGTGATTTTGGCCTTCCGCTCAATCCGGCCAATCCGCCAGGCCAGGTAAAAGAGGCACAACCCCATAAAGATGGGCAGGATTATAAAGGTAAGCCAGACCGCCAACCCTTTGCTGGTCAGCAGAACCACCGCGAAGACCACCCCTACCACGCCCAACCCGGCGTAAAGTATCAGTCGTTCGCGGGAAGAAGACGGCGGGCCGGTCTGGATACTGGCGGGACGGATTTTCGCGACCCCGGCCAGTTGCCCGACCGTCGCCAGGTAAGGCCCCAGCGAAATCAGCACCACGATTAGCCCGGCCCCGAAGATTAGCATATCGGTCCAGCCTAGCGGGGTGGACCAATCAATGATGGCGTTGAGAAGGCGCAGCAGCAGCGTGACGAGCAGCACCGCGACACCCCCGGCCAGGCAGACCCACCCGTAGAAAAGAAACAGGCGGCGGATACCGCGTCTTGCGTCCGTCATTGTTATTTCCCGATACAGAAGTTTTCAAAAATCTCTTTTAAGAGCGAATCCTGCACGCTCTCGCCGGTAATCTCGCCCAGGCAGTCCATCGCCAGGCGCAGGTCAATCGAGACAAAGTCGGCGGGCAACCCCCCCTCGCTCGAAAGGATGGCGGCCTCCAAATGTTCGGCGGCCTGGGCCAGGGCGCGGCGGTGGCGTTCGTTCGTGACCATCACACTATGGGTGGCGACATTCTGCCCGCCCAGGGCCAGCCGGGAAAGTTTTTCTTCGAGTTCGTCGAGCCGTTCGCCGGTCACCGCCGAAATGCTCACCACCGGCAGACCCGGCAGCAGTTCTTCCACCCGGCTTATACCTACGATTTGCGGGGCCAGGTCGGACTTATTCAGGATGACGCAGGCTTTCTTGCCGCTTTCGCGGGCCAACTCGCCCCGGACCGCCTCGACCAGTTCCAGGTCGCCCGGCCCCAGTTCGCGGCTGCTATCGAGGACCAGCAAGAGCAGGTCGGCGCTGGAAAGGGCCTGGCGGCTTCGCTCGATACCGAGAGCCTCGACCACGTCCTCGGTGGCGGTTATCCCGGCGGTATCGACCAGCACCACCGGCACCCCGCGCAGATTGACCGTTTCCTCGATAACGTCGCGGGTGGTCCCGGCAATCGGGGTCACGATGGCGCGGTCGGCCCGCAAAAGAGCGTTCAGGAGCGAACTCTTGCCGACATTCGGCACCCCCACGATGGCGGCCCGGATGCCCTGGCGGTAGATAATCCCGGCGTCGGCGGTAGCGAGCAGTTTTTCGAGTTCGGCCTGGGTCTGTAAAAGTTGGGGCGCGACCGAGGCGGGCGGCACATCATCCTCCGGGAAATCTATCATGGCTTCGAGGTGAGCGAGGCTGCTGAGCAAGCCCTGGCGGACCGCCGCAATCCGGCGCGACAAATTCCCCGCCAGTTGCCCCAGGGCCTGTTCGAGGCCCGGCCCGGTCTTGGAGCGCACGATGTCGAGGACAGCCTCGGCCTGGGCCAGGTCAATCCGGCCATTTAAAAAGGCCCGCAGGGTGAACTCGCCCGGCTCGGCCAGGCGCGCCCCCTGCTCCAGGGTCAGGTTCAAGACCCTTTCGAGCGGCACGACCCCGCCGTGACAGTTAAGCTCGACCATGTCCTCGCGGGTGTAGGTGCGCGGCCCGGCCAGGTAGACCGCCATGACTTCGTCTAAAAGTTCACCCCTGGCGTCGCCGCCCGAAACGACCTGCCCGTAATAGAGGCGGTGGCTTTCGAATTTTGATTTGCGTTTGCCGCCGGGCGTGCGAAAGATATTATGTAAAATTGGGAGAGCTTGCGGGCCGGTCAGCCGGACGATGCCGATACCGCCCTCCCCCAACCCCGTCGAAATTGCGCTTATGGTGTCGGTGTACATTTTTTCTCTTTTCAGTAGTCAGTAGTCAGTGGTCAGTAGTCGGTAGTCAGTAAGAAGACAACTGCCTCAAGACCAGACTAATTTTCAATACCTGTTGTGTTTTTATTTTTAATGTCGTTATACAAATAATCAATAGTAGAGAATGGGAGAATTAGTTTGGCAGCAAGAAAGAAACTTTCCCAGCCAGTTTCAAAAACTGACCACTGACTACCGTCTACTGAATACTTTTCCCCCTGATAATTGTAACAAAATTGGCAAGCTGGCCCGTTTCGACATCAGCTTTGAGTGTGGCGAGTTCGGTTTCGAGGGCCGCTTCAAGCTCGGCGGTCAGGCGGCGCGGCTCCGGCTTCTCCTGGCCGGAGAAAAATCGGGCCTCGCCCACGCTGAGCAAAAATTCCGGCTGAGGCTGGGAGAAGAACTCGTAGCGGACCGCTACCGGGTAGACGTAACAGGGGCCTGTTCGCCGGATAAGCCGGGCCAGGCCGCCCTGAAAGGCCAGGGGCCGCCGCTCCTGGGGCGCAATCTCGCCCTGTGGGAAAAGCCACAAAGCTCGCCCCGGCTTTTTGCGCAGTTCGTCCGCGATATAGTCGAGCGAGCGCATGGCCGAGCGCCCGTTCTCCCGGTCCACCGAAAAGACCCCGGCCCAGCGGAAGAACCGGAATTTGCGCATCTGCCTTAAATCCATCATCAAATAACCTTCCAGGCCGTAGACCTGGCGCAGCACGACATGGGCCAGGTAGCCGTCCCAGTAGGTGTTGTGGTTGGCGTAAAAAATGACCGGGTAGGGCAGTTCGGCGGGTGGAGCGGGAAGTTGTCCGGCGGCGCGAAACCGGACCGCCCGGAACGCCTTCCACAGACCCCTTCGGCCCAGCCAGAAGACCAGCAGTTCGCCGAGAAAATTGCGCCGGGCGGGAATGAAGGAGTCATCGTTGAACGTCGAACGCACCCCTGGGTGGCCCATAAAGGTCACGTTAAACGGGAATAAACGTGTCAGGCCGAAACCGGGCGCGAATTGGTCGTCTTTATTCGATTTCTGGATTTCTTTCGGCACTTTACCCAACCCCTGGTGCAGCTATCTTTTACACGTTCAACGTTGTTTCGCGCCCTTTACGGGCAAACGTTCAACGTCGTAAATTATACCTTATCGGGTTCCGAAAGTATTAGCCGGAACCAGCTACCGGTTAAGGCGGTTTAAAGTGAAAACAGCTATAATTCCACGGTAGCACCCGGCCCATACCCGTTCGCGCCCGAACCCTGGTAAGATATTTGCTCTAAAGCCTTTTTACAGAAATAATTGCTACCCTTTTAGCTTCTATTTTTATCTCTTTATCGGAAACTGATTATTTTATTTCTCACCGCCTCGCGAGTGAGCCCAACAGGAGCCTTAGATGCAGGAAAATGAGCCGAGACGGTGGGTACCGACTGCCCAGGTAATGCGCTGGACCGCCGGGGTGGTGGCCGTCCTCCTGGCGGTGGCCTTTTTGTGGTTTATCCACGACGTCCTTTTTTTGATTTTCGTGAGCCTGCTGGTGGCGACCGGCATCGAGCCGCTGGTAAACAAACTGCGCGCCAGGGGACCGTTCAACCGCAGCACCGGCATCCTGTTTGTCTATACCCTGATTTTCGGGGCTATCGGCCTCGTCCTCTACCTGGCGATTCCACCGCTTATCAGTGAAGGCCAAAACCTGGGCGAGATATTCTCGGACCCCCAGAAAATCAAGGATACTATCTCTCACATTGATAACAGCTTTATCCGGGACACTCTCAACACCGCCTACGAAAACGCCGGGTCCATTTTGCAAAGTATCATTCTCAACTCCCAGGCTCTCAGCATCGGCCTGAGCCTGTTCGAAATCGTCTTTTCGACCGCGACCGTCTTTGTCATCGCCTTTTACTGGCTGACCGAGAAACGCAACATCAAACGCTTTGTTTTCTCGCTGATGAAACGGGAAAACCGCGCTCGCGCCAACAACATCTGGGAAAATGTCGAAAATAAACTGGGGGCCTGGATGCGCGGCCAGATTGTCCTGATGCTTTTTATCGGCGTGCTGGCCGGGGTTGGCTACACCATCATGGGGTTAAGATTCGCCTTCGCCCTGGCCGTCTTTGCGGGACTGGCCGAGTTGATTCCGATTATCGGGCCGTTCCTGGGTGGGGCCCCGGCGGTGCTGATTGCCCTGACCCAGGACCTGACCCTGGCTATTATCGTGGTGGTCTATATCGTCGTGTTGCAACTGGTCGAGGGAAACGTGCTGGTCCCGCGCATCATGGAAAGAGCGGTGGGGGTCTCGCCCCTGACCGTGATTATCGGCATCCTGATAGGCAGCACCCTGGCCGGGGTCGGCGGAGCTTTACTGGCGGTGCCGGTGGCGGCGGCCATCCAGGTCCTGATAAACAATATTCTAAGCTACGGCAGCGAAAACGCCGACCCCGAAAAAGCGGCAGCCGCCTCTAACAACACCGCCAGGGCCCTGAACCTGGCCGCCGAATCAAAAGAAGAAGAAGAAAAAGAAAAAAATAAAGATAAAGAAAAGGAAAACGGCGGCAAGAGCGGGACTTAAAGGGTGTTGCGCCTATCCCCAAGAATCGGTAAAATACTCTCAAGTATATGAGCGGGTTTGGGCCCTGTGCCCGGCCAGGAATTTTGAGGCAGCCACCAGAGATTGTTATGCCAAAGCAGCCGTCCAGCCGTAATCGAAAAGGCGCGCCCCTAGCCGGGTCTCGACCGCCGGAAACCGCTCCCGGTCCCGGTTCTGCCAGGACCGGCGAACCTAAGGCAGGCCCGGACCGGCTCGAAACCGCCGCCGGAAAGCGTCTTTTAAGGTCGCCCCTGGTGCCCGAAAAACTCGACTTCCTGCCGCCCGTCACCTTTATTCGGGGGTTGGGCCTGGCGGTCCTCGCGGTGAGCTATCTTGGCACCGCCCTGGTCGAAGTCAGCAATTTTAGCTGGCTCAAGGCCGGGGTCTATACCGCCTGCCTGGGCTTAACGGGCCTGACCTTCTGGTGGAGCACCCGCCACTTTCCCCCCGCCAACCGGCAAATCTCCTACCTGGCCCTTCTAATCGAAACCCTGGCCGTCCTGGGGGCGTTGCTGGCGGTCGGCTTCAACGACACTACCCTCTATTTCACCACCCTACCGTTTTATCTCGTCCTGGGCCATATCAATACGGTCTTCCCGAACCGCCTGGGACTGCTTTTAACCGGGTTGCTCTGGTTGAGCCTGATAGGGGTCTTGCTGGCAGGAAGCTCGCCCGGCAGCACTAACTTTGCCGCCAAAATCCTGGTCCTGGCGATTGTCTTCGTGACGATTACCCTGGCCGTCCGCTTCATGCTGCGGGAGAGCCAGCAGCGCCAGCTTCTGGTTAAAACCCTGACCGATTTGCGCGTCTCCGAAGACCGCTACCGCCAGATTACCAACCAGGCCAACGACGCGATTTATATCCTGGATAAAGAGGGCTATTTCGAGTTCGTCAACCCCCAGGCCTGGCAGTTGACCGGCTTTTTCGGCCCCGAAATGGTCGGCAAACATTTTAGCGAAGTTTTACAGCCCGAAAACCGCAAAGCTATCGGCCAAGTCTTGCAGGAATCGCTAAAACAGAACACCGCTACCCGCAAGAACCGCGAACAGAATTTTCTCTCCCTGGAAATCGCCCGCAAGGATGGCACCAAAGGGCTGGTCGAGGTCAGTGTCGCCCCTATCTATGACGAGGAAGACCAGCTTAGCGGCTGGGTGGGCGTGGCCCGCGACGTAACCGAGCGGACCCGCATGCGCGAGCAGAGTGACCGGCGCAACCGCGACCTGGCCGCCCTCAACTCGGTTATCAGCGCTGCCGGAAAGACCCTCGACCTCGATAAACTCTCCGAAGCGGTCGTTACGACCCTGGTCAACGTCCTCAAGGTGGACGCCGCCGGGATTACCCTTATCGAGGGCGAAAACCTGGCGATGGTCGGAGCTTACAAGAATACCGACCAGGTCAGCCGGGTTACGCGCAAACCGACCGCCGAAGAAAACACCGGGCTGCAAGCCTTTATCACCAGCGACAACCTTAGTGTCGTTATCAACGACCTGGAGGCCCGCAAGATGGCCGGGCGGGTCGGCTTCTCCGCCGACCAGTTGGGTATGAGGTCTTACGCGGTAGCCCAGGTTAAAGGGCGCGAGAAGACGCTGGGGTTGGTCAGCCTGTTCAGCGAACAGAAGAACGCCTTCCGGCAGGATGACCTCGATTTGCTGGCGTCTATCGGCCAGAGCCTGGCCGTCGCCATCGAAAACGCCCGGCTCTACGGCACCTCGCGCAGCCAAGTCCGCGAAATGACCTGCCTGGCCGAAATCGCCAGGGCCATCAACCTGTCCGAGTCGCTGCGCCAGACCCTGAGCAATATCGCCGCCAGTATCAGCCAGACCCTCGGTTACAAGGGGTGCGCTATTACTTTAATCGAGCCGGACCAGCTCTATATCCACACATACGGCGGTTACGGCCTGCCGCCCGGTTTTATCGAGCGGCTCAACCAGCTTGTCCTCGACCCAGCGGTCAGCCGGGAAGAACTGCGCCAGTTGCCGATTTTCCAGACAATGCTGGTGAACGGGCCTAAAGTCTACCCGGTCAGGCTTATCGCCGGGAAACTGGAGGAAGCGACCCGCGTCCCGACCAACCAGGGCTGGCAGGGCTCGCTGGCGGTCCCACTCATAGTCCAGGGCCGTCCCGCCGGGGTCATCAGTTGCTACACCGCCGAAACCCTGCCGCCGCCCGAATCGGAGTTACGCCTCCTCACGACGATTGCGAACCAGACCAGCCTGGCTGTCCGCAACGCCTCCCTCTACCGCGAACAACAGCGCCGGGCCGACCAGTTGCGGGCCGTCAGCGAAATCGGGCGGCAAATCGGGGCGATTCTGAGCGTGGAAGAACTCCTCCCCTACATCACCCGCCTGATGCAGCAGACCTTCGATTATTACCTGGTCGGTATCTACCTGGTAGACCCGGACGACTCGACCCGGTTAATATTGCGGGCCTCGCACGGCTGGGGCAGCCAGAGCGAGTTTGTCGGGGCCAGTTTTGACATCTCCCAGCCGCACGACAAAGGGCTGGTGCCCCTGGTCAGCGTCGAGGGGCAGGCCATGATTATTCCCGACGTTACCGCCGAGCCGCGTTTTAAGGACTACAACGAGCCGGGAGTCGTCCATTCCGAAATGCTGGTGCCTATCAAGCAGGGCCAGCACATTCGCGGGGTGATTGACCTTGCCAGCACCCTGGTAAACGGCTTTGACGAGGTAGACCTGGCGACCATGCAGGTGCTGGCCGAGCAGGTCGGGACGGCCCTGGAAAACGCCCGGCTCTATACCGAGGTCAACCGGATAGTGGTCCAGCTAACCCGGACCAACCTCGAACTCGAAGAAGCCACCCGCCACAAGAGCGAATTCCTGGCGAACATGAGTCACGAACTGCGCACGCCTCTCAACGCCATTATCGGCTTTAGCGAGGTCCTCATGGACCAGTTGTTCGGGGAATTGAACGAACGGCAAAAGCGCTATGTCATGAACATCCTGACCAGTGGCCGCCACCTCCTGAGCCTGGTCAACGACGTGCTGGACCTCTCGAAGGTGGAAGCGGGTCACATGGAACTCTTGCTCGACGATATTGTACCGGACGAGGCGGTCCTGGATGTCGAGGCGATTCTCTCGGTCAGCGCCAGCAAGAAGAATTTGGCTTTCCAGAATATGTTCGAGGCGGGCGAGGTCACGGTCCGGGCCGACCGCAGCAAGTTCAAGCAAATTCTCTATAACCTGCTCTCCAA
>MKTJ01000025.1:94663-143214 GCA_001898225.1 Chloroflexi bacterium 54-19 | reverse complement strand
CAAGTTTACACCCGAAAAAGGCCGCCTGATCGTCGGCAACTACCTTCACCACGAGGACGGCAAAGAGTACCTGGCGACCTGGGTCAAGGATACCGGGATTGGGATTCGCAAGGAGGACCAGCAAAATATCTTTGAGGAATTCCGGCAGGTGGATAGCAGCTATGCCCGCCAGCACCAGGGGACCGGGCTCGGCCTGGCCCTGACCCGGCGCTTGATACAACTACACGGCGGGCGCATCTGGGTCGAAAGCGAACCGGGCGTGGGCAGTCTTTTCACTTTTCTCCTGCCGCTCCACCCGACCCTGCCGGGCGGCGGCTCTATCGCGCCTTTAATCGCGGGCCAATCCGACCCCGAAAGCACTACCGCCCCGGTCAAACTGACCCCGGCCCCAAAACCCCGGCCAATCCCGGTCTCCGAACTCGAACCGTCTCTGGACGGCCAAAGTGCCGTCGTCTCCGGTCCCTCCGGCCCGCTGGTGCTGGTTATCGAGGACGACGACCGCGCCGCCGAAATTATAGAGCTGTATCTGCACGAAGGGGGTTACCGGACCGTCCGGGTCAACTCCGGCGAGAACGGGCTCGAACTGGCCGGGAAACTGCCGCTGGCCCTGGTAACGCTGGACGTGGTGCTGCCGGGTAAAAACGGCTGGGAAATCCTGGCGGAGCTAAAAGGAAGCGCCGCTCCCACCGTACCCGTGATTATGGTGACCATCGCCAGCGACGTTGACGCGGCCGAAAAAGGGGCCTTTAGCTTCGTCTCCAAGCCGCTCATCAAAAATCATTTCCTGGGAATGGTCGAAAAGGCTGTCGCCACCTCGCCCACGACCTCGCCCCGCTAAATTAGCCGTTCATCCTTTTCTTATAGGCTTCTTGCTGCGCCCTGACCCGCCGGTTCATATCCGCTACCCTGGCGGCTTCCTGGGCCAGCGGCGGCAAATGCAATTCGGCCCGGATTTCGTCAACGTGGGCGGGGTCTTCGAGCGGTTGGGGGACAGGATTGCCCTGGGCATCTTCCTGGCTGGTCCAGTGAGTGCCGTAACGCTGTTTGCGGCCCTGGGAAGTGAGCCAGGTATCGTAGGTAAGGGCCGCGCTGTGAAACCCCGGTGCATAACCGAGTTCGCCCGCCTGTTTATACAGCTCGAAAACGCGCATTTTGTCGTCCCGCGACCCGCCGTTTTCGATTAAAAGGGCGGCATGGTAGAGGTCAATCCCCTTTGTAAGGACTCCTTTTTCCAGCAAAGCCTTGGCGCGTTCGGTACGTTCGGCCTGGGTGTAGGTGCCGGGATAGCCGCCGTGCGCCTCGTTCATGTAGTCGTTATAGAGTTGGCCCAACTCTTTATTCATCTGCTCCGGTTTATCGCTCATTTCGAATACTTGCCTTCCTTCCTGACGTGCGAGTCAATTGCATTCTCAAAGTTGCAAGAGGAAAGTATGCAAGAAATATTCCGCTTTGGGGACACAAAAAAAGATTTACCAGCCAGCAGTAAATCCAATTTTGTTTAGCCTATTCAATTTGAAAATCCTGACCTCTTTCTGGTTCTTTCGCCGTTGAAAGATTCTTCCAAAAAGAACTTTTTATAACACCTTCCTTAAAAGAAAAGAAAAGAAAAGCCTGAAGCAAAAAGCCTAAGCCGCGACTTCGACCTCGGAAGACTCTTCCGGTTCGTAAATGTCGCGGACGGCGGCGGTCACGCTATGGACGCCTTTAACCAGTTCGGTGAGCTGCTCCGGCAGGATGGATTGGGCGCCATCGCAAAGGGCCTGTTCGGGGTGAGGGTGACACTCGACCATTATACCGTTCGCGCCGATAGCGGCGGCGGCGAGACCGAGCGGGGTGACGAGACTGCGTTTGCCGGTGGCGTGGCTGGGGTCAACGATAACCGGCAGGTGGGTCTTTTCCTGGACCGCTACCACCCCGCCCAGGTCGAGAACGTTGCGGGTGGTGGGATCGAAACCTTTGATACCGCGTTCGCACAGAATCACCTGCTCGTTGCCGGTGGACAAAATGTACTCGGCGGCCATCAACCATTCTTCCAGCGTCGCGGACGGACCCCGTTTGAGCAGGACCGGCTTACCGGCGAGACCCACCTCACGCAGCAAGGGGAAATTCTGCATGTTGCGCGCCCCGACCTGTAAAATGTCGGCGTACTCGGCCACCGCGTCGACATAGGCCGATTCCATGACCTCGGTGACGGTCGGCAGGTTATAGGTATGCCCGGCCCGCTGCAACAGTTTTAAGCCTTCGACGCCCATACCCTGGAAGCTATAAGGGGAAGTCCGGGGTTTGAACGCGCCGCCGCGCAAGATGTTGGCCCCGGCCTGTTTGACCAGGGCGGCGGTCTGGAAAAGCTGTTCTTCGCTCTCGATGGTGCAGGGACCGGCCATTACCACGAACTGACCCGGCCCAACCCGGACCTGCCGGTTGCCCTGGCCGACCACTACCGTACTCGGTTCGGGGCGGTACTCGGCGCTCGCCAGTTTGTAGGGCGCTTTAATATCGAGAATCCGCTCGACCTGCGGGCAGACCGCGTGCAGCCACGTCCGCAATTCCATGTTTAGGTGCTGGGTCAGACAGACCACCTCGCGCCCTCGGCTCCGCGCCGGGTAGCCCGTGACGCTCACCCCGGCCAGTTCCGCTACGACCTGTTCGACTTCTTCTGTTGTGCTGCCCGCCTGCAATATGATTAACATTTTTTTGGCTCCCCTTTTACGCCATACTTTGTTACATATTATACAATTAAAACGATATAAATGGATTAATTCTACAATAGAATTTTTTGGTGGAGCGGTCCGGTTTGTTTTATCAAAAACGCTACTGAATAAACCAAACAAAAAAGCAGAGGACTTTTCCTCTGCTTCTCCGGCTCCAGGTGCTCTTGGTTACTTAATGCAAGTAGCCCACCGTGTAGCCGGAGGGACTAAAGTACCAATAAAAGCTATTCTGTTTTAGGGCGGCAGTCGCCAGCCACATTGTATTTTCAGCCATTACCGTACTCTTAAAAATTCCAAAAAACTTTGCGCTCCTGTTCGAGCGTCTTTTCCGTTATAACACACTTGCAAAAGATTGTCCAGACCCTTTTTACCCGAATCTGGAAAATTTAGCAGTAAAGCGCGTCACACTTTAGAAAAGCCGGGCCGACAGACCGCCATCCACTAAATAGGCCGATGAAGTGATAAAGCTGGCGGCGTCGCTTGCCAGGAACAGTATCAGGTTGGCGACTTCCTCCGGTTCCCCGATGCGGCCCCGCGCATACAGCTTGCCCCACTCCCGCATGGCGGCTTCGGGGTCGGGCTGCTGGCTGGCCGAGAATTCGAGCATAGGGGTGCGGATAGAGCCGGGCATCACGGCGTTGACGCGGATACCCATCGGGCCGAGGTCGAGGCCCATCTCCTGGGTGAGCGAAGTAACGCCGCCCTTGCTGGCGACATAAGAGGCCGAGTTGGGTAGGGCCCCGACCGACTGCACCGAGGCGGTATTCACGATAGCCCCGCCGCCAGCCTCGCGCATGTGCGGCACGGCGTACTTCGAGACCAGGTAGATGCTTTTCAAATTCACACCCAGGGTCCTGTCCCAGGTCTCCTCGCTGGTAGTCTCGACCGTACCGTAGGTCTGGATTCCGGCGTTATTGCACAAAATGTCAATCCGGCCAAAAGCGGCGATGGTTTCGGCGGAAATCTTTTGCGCGTCGGCGTCCTTCGAAACATCGGCCTGGATAAAAATGGCCGCCACCTCATCAACAGGCCGGTTGGGGTCGAGCGCCTCGATTTCCCTGACAACGGACTGGCCGTTTTCGATATTCCAATCTACCACCGCTACTTTGGCCCCCTCGCGGGCCAGGCCAAGCGACACGGCCCGGCCAATCCCGGCTCCCCCGCCGGTAACAATCGCTACTTTGCCCTCAAAATTCAGAAAACTCATCGCAGTAATCCTTTATGGTTGTTTGGTTTGGCTTGATGGCTTGAATGAAAGTTAAAACTAACCGGCAAAACTCGCGGCCCGCACCCCTTTGACACCGGTCTTGAGCCGGAAAATGTCCCCGGCCTGGGGTTGCTGGCGCAGTTGTTCTTCGGTAAGGCCGGTGCGAGCAGTCGTGATAAAAAGCTCATCCAGGTCAGGCCCGCCAAATGCGCAGGAAGTGACCCGCGCGACCGGCAAATGGACTTCGCTGTCTACCTGGCCCTGGGGATTGTAACGGACAACCGACCAACCGTCCCAGCAGCAGGACCAGATATAACCCTCGGCGTCAATGGTAAAGCCGTCCGGCTGGCCGGGGCCATCGGGAGTGTAAACAAAAACACGTTTGTTTTCAATCTGACCGGTGGCATCGTCGTAGTCGTAGGCGTAAATAGTGTTATAGGTCGTGTCGGCGTGGTACATGGTCTTGCGGTCGGGGCTCCAACCGATACCGTTGGGGATAGCGACCGGCGAGACCATTTTGTGGACCGAGTGGTCGGGGTCGAGCCGGTAGAGGGAACCGCCCGGATTGCCAATCTGCGGGCCAAAGAGCATCGACCCGGCCCAGAAACGGCCCTGCGGGTCCACGCCGCCGTCATTAAACCGGATATCGGGGCGCTGTTCCGGGTCCGTCACCGGGACCAGGCGGTCCTGGTCGAAATCCCAGAAGGCAAAGCCGTGCTGAGCCGCCAGCACCAGCCCACCGTTAGCCCGCAGCCGCAGACAGCCGACCAGTTGACCGGCGTCATAGGTCCGTTGCTGCCCGGTGCGGTAATCCCAGCGATAGAAATAGTTAGAGTCGAGGTCTACCCAGTAAAGAGCCTGCTCGTCCACACTCCAGAGGGCTCCTTCGCCCAGGCTGTTTTGGGTCGCCAGGAAATGCTCCGCCTCATATCTCATCTTCGTTTTCTCCAGTTTTGTTTCTCCACTATGAAATAACAAAAGGCCAGCGAATCGTGCTGGCCTAATCGTATCATTTAAATTGTTGTAGCAAAACAGACAAAGTATTTACTTTAGTTGCCCCAGTCGCCGCCGCCGCCGGCATCAAAGCTGCCGCTACTGCCGTTACCGGAGTCGCCACCGGGGCCACCCCAGTCCGCGCCACCACTGCCGCTTATGCCACCGCCAGGGCCGCCAAATCCGCCCCGGTTACCGCCAAAGAGCCGGCCGGCAACGAAACCTAACGCCCCAAGACCTAACGCCCCCAGGAGAGAATTGCGCCCGTTATTGTAAAAACGGCGGCGGGGATAATACCCCATCCCCATACCCATCGGGGGAGGCGGTCCCCAGAAACGACGCGGTCCATAGCCACGACCCCAACCCCGACCGCGCCGGGGTGGTCCACCAAAAAAGAACGGCATTTTGTTTATCTCCTTCCCGAACTTTCCGATAAACACCTGGCGGCTAAAATCCTTATTCCTGCCGGGGAACATCTGCCAGGGGCAGCGGCCCGGCGGGTTTTGAGCCAGGTGCTGAGAAAGGCTGTTTCAGAATTTTCCCTTCTCATTCAGTCTCTCTTTATCTACGCATTAAAGAGACCAGAATATTCATCCGGGAAGGCTTTCAGGGAAGTTTTAAAGAAAAGTTTACATTGGGCGGGTTAATTGCCCTTGCCGCCGTCACCCCGGCCCACACCGGGCGTAAGAGCCGTGTAGGGGGTGGCGTAACCCAGGAGCGGTGTGCCCCCGACCAGTTGCGGTGCCATTGTCTGCGAGGCAGCGCTATAGAACATCGCCACAGACGGTGGCGGGGTGGCGGGCGTCACCGTAGCCAGGAGCGACCCCGGCTTTGGATTAGAATTAGGATTGGAGTTGAGGTTGGTAGTGGTTTTTTCAAGGACGAGTGGGCTAGGCGGAACGGGATATTCAGCGCGGTCAATCGTGGCGACTGCCGGGGTAGATTGGAAATTGGGGCCGGAAAGCATGGTGCCGAGGCTGATGCCCAGGATAGTGATGACCACCATCATGGCGGCCACAAAGCTGCTCTTTAAGGGACGGAACCGGGCCGAATCCAGGCGAGGGGCGGGACGCAACCGGGCCAACTCTAACGGCGCGGGCGCGGCGGCAGAAGGGGCCGCCAGCAAATCGTTCCACAACCACTGGCGGGTCTGCCCGGCAATCGCGGCGGCCAGGCGGTCCATTTCGGGGTCGCGGGCGGACTGGCGGAGCAGCCCGGCGTTAAGGCTCCAACGATTTAACATCCGGCTACATTCACGGCATTCGGCGAGGTGCCACTCGGCCAGGGTCTTTTCAAGACCGGTCGCCTCGCCATCGAGGTAGCTCGAAATAGCCATCTGGGCGGTTTCGTTACCGCAACCCATTTTTTCGGTAGTAATTAAACCCTTGCCGTAGTGATTGTCACGCATTGTCTTCACCGTTTATTCTAACTCGGAAAATGGCCCCAATTCCGCTCTATTGCGGACTTCTTCGGCCTGGTAAAGTTGCTGGAAAGCCTGCCGGGCCCGGTAGAGGCGCATCTTGAAGGTTGTCAGGGGCAGACCGAGAATATTGGCCGCCTCGACATACGAAAACCCCTGGTGATAGTGCAAAATCAGACAGGCCGCATGCTCCTTGGAAAGCTGCGACAAAGCCCGGTTCACGGCGTCACCCAGGGCGACCTGGTCGGCCACGTTTTCGGTCCCCGCTTCGGGCGATAACCCGGTCGCCGTTTCGGGAGCGCTTTCCTCGACCATTAGCCCGCCGCTACCCTGGCGAAACCGGCCACTATCGAGCCAGTTAAAGGCCGAGAGCGACAGGCCGCGCCGCTTATTGCGCCGCATATAATCCATCGCGTTGTGGTGGGCAATCGTAAAGAGCCAGGCCGAAAGATTGAAATCCGGCCCTATTTCGTCGGCGGGCAACTTCATCAGGCCGCGATAGGCTTTTAAAAAAGTCTCCTGCGACAAATCACCGGCGGCCTCGCGGTCCCCCAACAAGCGGTAGAGATACCCGGCTACCGGGCGGCCATACTCCTCGAAGATGGCCGAAAAAGCCTCGTGGTCGCCCTTTCTGGCCTGCTCTAAAATATATGCTTCGAGTTTCTTGATTGCCATTAAAAATTCAAGACCCTTCCGGGCGGGATTTTTCAACCATACCAGGTACTATAGAACAAAACGTTACGGCACAAGGCAAAGTTACATATGTAACGATGCTTGTAGTATAATTTATATCCGACTAAGAATAAACGGGTCAAAATTATAATTTGCTAAGAAATGGAGTTTTCCCAGGGTGGATTGGTTAGAAAATCTAAACGAAGCTTTGCTGCTATCGGATGAAGGGCCGGAAAACCTGGTCGAGGGCGGGGTAGCTCGCGTGGAAGTGCGGCGGGAAGACCGCAAGGGCGTGCCGGAAATCATTTATGCCGAGCGAAAATTACCCGCCGACAGCCTGGCGATAGCCCGGCGTTTCCTGACCGACCCCAGGGGCAAAGGCCGGGCTATCCTCAGCCGGGTCCAGCCGGAACTGCGCCGGATGGTCGCGGAAGAACTGGGCGAGGTCGAGTTCGAAGGAAAACGCGTCGTCGTTTCGGTGGAAGATTACGCCGCCAGCCGCATGCTGGTGCTGCGCCGGGAAGGGTCGCAAAGGCCCCAGACCGGGGGCCGGGTCGGTATCCTGTCCGCCGGGACCAGCGATATTCCGGTAGCCGAGGAAGCCGGGGTAGTCATCCGGGAGATGGGCTGCGAAATTTTCACGACCTATGATGTGGGGGTCGCCGGGCTGCACCGCCTGGTAAAACCGCTCCGCCAGCTTGCCCGGCAGGACGTAGACGTGATTATCGTGGCGGCAGGTATGGACGGGGCGCTCCCCTCGGTAGTGGCCGGGCTGGTCAGCGTGCCGGTAATCGGGTTGCCGACTTCGGTCGGCTACGGCCTGGGTGGTAAAGGCGTGGCCGCCCTCATGACCATGTTGCAGACCTGCGCGCCCGGCCTGACCGTCGTCAATATTGATAACGGCGTCGGAGCAGGCGCGACCGCAGCCCTGACCGCTAACCGGATGGCGATGCTGCGCAAGCGCGACTAATTTATGATGATACTAAAAGAGGCCCAGACGGCCTCTTTTAGTATCAAAACTCGCTTTTTATTGGCCGGAATACCAGATTTGGACCCCGGTATCCGGCAGACCTTCCAGCAAAAGGTGGTCGTCCGAATGAACCCCCTTGACCCCGGTGAGCAGTTCGCGGAAGGTGGTATCCGACGATAACCCGGCCCCGGTCAGGGGAAGCGCCGCCAGACCGTCCGCCGCCCGCCTCGCCACCACTATCAACCGCTCGCCCGGCAATTCGCGCTGGTAGGCGATAGTCTCCCCTTCGGCGTAAAGAATCTGGAAACCGCCCTCCTGCAAGACCCCTAACTCTTTGCGCAATTTGATAAGCTGCTGGTAAAACTCGCGCATGGCGGTGTCCCACCCTTCGCGTTCCCAGACCATCGGGCGGCGGTTGTCGGGGTCGCCTCCCCCTTCCATGCCGATTTCGTCGCCGTAGTAGATACACGGCACCCCCGGAAAGGTCAGCAATATGGCCGCCGCGACCTTCGCCAGGTCAGGATTATTTTTGACGGCGGTCAGGACGCGCGGGGTATCGTGACTGCCGAGCAGGTTAAACTGCTGCAAAGCAATCTGCCAGGGAATCGCAGAAAGAAAAGCCTGCCACTGGTCGGCCAGGGCCTCGCTCGGCAGAAGATGGGGGTCGGCGTAGGGCCGGTTGGGATAGGCCGTATCGAACCCGCTCAGCCAGCGCAACAGCGGCAGCGAAAAGCCCCGGTAATTCATCCCGGCGTCCAGTTCGTCCCCCTGCAAATGCGAGGTGCCATCGTGGAAATGCTCGCCCAGGAGATAGGCCCGGGGGTCTTCCTGCTTGATGGCCTTGCGCATTCCGCGCCCGACCTTGTGGCCTAGCTGGCTCTCGCCCTGCCGCCCCAGCATGTTCGCCACGTCCACCCGCCAGCCGTCAATCCGGTAGGGCGGTCGCAGCCAGGAGCGCATAATCGCGTTCTCCCCGGCGTACATCTCGTCGCGCAGGGCCACGCTCTGGTAGTTAAGCTTGGGGAGGGTCCCGGTGCCGAACCAGCTTTCATAGTCGCCGGGATGGTTATAGAAAAAGAAATACTCGGCGGTAGGGGATTGGGGGTCGGCCAGGGCCGCCGTGAACCAGCCGTGCATCTTGCCGCTGTGGTTCGGCACAATATCCAAAAGCAGCCGCATGCTCCGCCCGTCCAGGGCCTCGCGCAAATCGGCCAGGGCCTGGTTGCCGCCAAAATGGGGGTCTACCTCGCGGTAATCGGCCACGTCGTACTTGTGATTGCTCGGCGCGGTAAAAATCGGGGTCAGGTAAAGGGCTGTCACACCCAGGTCTTGCAGATAGGACAGGTTCTGGACGATGCCCGGCAGGTCGCCGCCGAAGAACTCGCGGCCACCATAGCCGGGGGCCAGGGTGGGGCGTTCACCCCATTTCCGGGCGATGACCGGTTGGCCGTAAGCGAGGTATTCGCCATCTTTGACGTTGTTCGAAGGGTCGCCATCGGCAAAGCGGTCGGGGAAAATCTGGTAGAAGACCGCCGAGCGGACCCAGTCCGGCGACTGGTACCCGGCCAGCACCTTGAAATCGGTGGCGTCGGTGGGCGAGTGACGGGTGACCCCGGCGGCGGAATACCACCAACCTCCCTCGGCGGTTAAAAGCAAAAAGCGGTAAGGGTTCTGGGGCATGGTGAGCGGAAAAGTCCCCTCCCACCAGCGGCAATTCTCGGCAGGGCTGACCGCCGCCTGGGCCTCGGTGGAAAAGAGTTCGGTCATGGCCTGTTCGCCGTTGGGGTACGAGCGCAAAAAGACCCGCTCGACCGGGGCGTCGGCCCCGACCCGCAGGCGAATTGTTACCGGCTCTCCTATTTTGTAGCTGAGGGGGCTACCGGACTGGTCCGCAGATTGGTCCGCGCCCTGCACATAGAGCGGGGAGCCGTCGTGATGGACCGTCCCGGTCCAGGAAGGATTTTGCATTTTAGTCTTCTTCAGGTTCAAGAAACCAGTTTCAAGAAATTTACTTCAAAAATTGAATTGGACAGAAGCGGTTTAAAAGCTCCTGCCCAATTTTAGTTTGAAAACGGGTTATTTTTAGCCCTTGACCGCGCCGGTCGTGAGGCCGCCGATGAGTTGCTTTTGCAGCACAAGGAAGACCACCACAATCGGGAAGGCCCCGATGATAGCCGCCGCCGCGAACAGGCCCCAGTTGGAGGAGCGGTTGCCGCCCCCTTCACCGAGCATGATATTCAGGCCAACAGCCAGGGTATAGTTATCCTTGTCTTGCAGCATAATCTTGGCAATCAGGAAGTCGGCGTAAGTGCCGATGAAAGCCAGGATAGAGACCACCGCCAGGATAGGCCGGATGAGCGGCAGCAGGATAAAAAGGAAAATCTGGGTCGGGCTGGCCCCGTCAATAACCCCCGACTCGTCCAGCTCTTTCGGGATAGTATCGAAAAAGCCTTTCATCAGCCAGGTGTTGAAGCCGAGCGCGCCGCCGGAATAAATCAGGATAAGCCCGCCGTGCGAGTTGATACCCAGCCAGGGGACCAGCTTGGCAATCTGGGTCAGCAGCAGGTAAAGGCTGACGATTGCCAGGGTATTCGGGAAAAGCTGAATCAACAAAATGACCAGCAAACCCTGGCGGCGGCCCTTAAACCGGAACCGGCTAAAGGCGTAAGCGGCCATCGTGGTCAGCGCGACCGTAACAATCGTGCTGATAACGGCCACTTTTATCGAGTTGAACAGCCAGAGCAAAATCGGGTATTGCGAGTCATTCAAAAGCCGGTTGTAGTTGTTCAGGGTCGCGTTGGCCGGGATTAAATCCGACAAAGAGTTGGTCGGGCTAAGCGAGGCCCCCACCACATAGGCAATCGGGTAGAGCGCTATGATAGTGGCGATAATGACAATGACCAGTTTGAGAATCATGTTGGCCCGGCGTGCGCCGCTCAAACTGGCAGTTCTGGGAACGGCGGCAGCTTTGGTTGTGCCGGTTGCTTTAACTTCTGCCATTAGTTCAACACCTCCTCCAACTGCTTGGTATAGCGGAAGCTAAAGGTCGTGATTGCCGCTATTATGATAAAGATAAATAGCGAGATGGTAGCCGCTAACCCCAGGTCCTGCCCTTTGCCGGTCCCGAAAGCCAGGCGGTAAGTGTAAGAAATCAGGATGTCGGTGCGACCGGCGGGGGTAGTGGTCGTCGGGTCGGCGGGTCCGCCCTGGGTTATCAACTGGATAATACCGAAGTTGTTAAAGTTGAAGGCGAACGAACCGATTAGAAGCGGTCCAACCGATACCAGCAAGAGCGGCAGGGTCAGGCTGAAGAACTTCTGGACCCGGTTCGCCCCGTCAATCGTGGCCGCTTCGTAGATGTCCGCCGGGATGGATTGGAGCGCGCCCAGGCAGATTAGCATCATATAGGGGTAACCGAGCCAGGTATTGACAAACAACAACATGACCTTGGCGGCGTTGGGGTCGGAGAACCAGCTAAACCCGCCTCCGAAAAGGCTTTTGGAGAGGGTATCCACCGGGCCGTAAAGACTAAACAGGCCCGCCCACACCAGCGAACTGATAAAGGCCGGGATAGTATAGGGAATGAACAACAGCACCCGCCAGAGCGTCCGCAGCGGCAAACCGTCGTCATTCAGGACCAGGGCCATCCCTAGCCCGACCGAAAAGGTCAGGAAAACGCTAAAAAAGGCGAAGACAAAGGTCCAGATAAAGACCCCCACAAACGGGCCGGTAATATCGCCGCTCGTAAAGACCTTGGCGTAGTTTTCAAAACCGGCAAAGTAGGAAAAGCCGGGGGTCAGGACCGTTTTGCCATCCGCCGACACGAAGTTACCGTTTACCGGCGAAAAGACCGTTTTTGTCTCGTTGTCGGTCAGTTTGTCGGAAGCCGCGTCATAGGTGTATTTGGGCGACGAAGCGGTCGCCTGGCTACCGGAAGTAACGACAATCGGCAGACCGTTGTACTGAATATTCAGCTTGTTAATGGTAGCGGCCTGGCCTGCCACGACAAACGGGGATAATTTTGTAAAGTCGTCAATATTGTTTGGTACGGTGCCGCCGGGGGGAGTGTAGGGCTGCACACCGCTCTGGTCACCAATTAAATATTGGCCGGTTTTAGAGTCTTTCAGGATTATTTTGTACTGCTGGGAGGCATTGCGGTAAGCCGTCAGTTCGTAGGTTAGGCCAAAGGTAGCCTGCTGAAGCTGGCTGACAACCTGCTCTTTATCGAGGGCGTGGCCGTTATTGTTGGTGGTGAAAGAAATATAAATGTTGTAGCCGACCGGGTAAATCACCATCAAAAGCAACATCACCAGGCCGGGAGCCAGCCACCGGACCGGGTAAAGGCGTTTGGAAAGAAAAATGTAATTTATCAGGGCGGTCACTAACAACAAGACGATGGGAATGACGGGGCTATTTTCCCGGCTATAGATAGAAGCGGCGAACCAGAGCGCCAGCGCATCTATAATTGCCAACCCAATTAGCCGGATACCCAGGTCGGTAAAGTTGAAGGGGTCGCGCTCACGAGAGCCGCCGCCTCCACCGCCGGGCACTTTTAACTTCTCTGATTGCGTTTGCTGCATCGGTTATCGCCTTATCAGATACTAGCCATACTTCTCTCACGCCACACAACTCAGGTTATGCTAACCTGGCACCCCGGTTTACCGCATTGTCAAAGATACCAGAACCAGGCTGCCCGCGAAAGAAATATTTATTTTTAACGGTAAATTTAGCGTGTTCGAGCGATAGAGACACTTCCGGCCCGTGAGCTAGTTCGAACCGGAAGTGGATAATACTAAATGGTAGACCGGTCACCTGCCACCGGAATCTTGCAAAAGCCCGGCCCAGTGGCAGATAAAGCGTCTGTTAAGAATTTAACTTGGGCCGGATGGCGTTAGCCGCATCAGTGATAGCCTGGTCAGGAGGCGTCTGCTGCTGGAAAATCAGGGTAATAGCCTTGCCCCAGCTATCCCAGACCGCCGCCATCTGAGGGATGGCCGGGAGCGGGTCGCCGGTCTTGGCAGATTCACCGAAGCCCGCCACGTACTGGTCGATGCCGCCCTGGACCGATTTGAAGGCCGGGAAGCGCGGGTCAGCCGTGTAGATGGCCTTCATGGTGTCATCGGTGGCGATGAAGTCGGTCAGGAAGGTTTTCGCCAGGGCTTTGTTCTTGCCAAAGGAGCTGAGCATGAAGCCCTGCGAACCCACGAACGGGCGCGGGGTCTGCTTCATGGTCGGGATATTGGCAACCGCGAAGTTAACCTTCGAGGCTACCAGGTCTTTGACATCCCAGGGGCCGGTGAAAATCATGGCCGTCTTGCCTTTGATAAAGGCGTCTTTGCGGATGTCGCCGGTAACGTCTTTCTTCAACAGGCCCGCTTTAACCATGCTGTCGATTTCTTCAACCGCAAGCTTGGAACCAGCCGAGTCGAGACCGAAGTCTTTCGGGTTGTAGGTGCCATCAGGGTTCTTGCCAAAGACATACCCGCCAAACCCGGTGAAAATCGGGTAAGTGTGGTAAGGGTCGCCCTGCTGGAGCATGAAGCCCTGGTCAACCTTCTTGGCGTCCTGGAGTTGTTTCGCCGTGGTCTTCAGTTCATCCCAGGTCTTGGGAGGGGTCGGGACCATGTCTTTGTTATAGACCAGGGCGATAGCCTCGGTCGCGTAGGGGAGGCCGTAGGTCTTGCCGTTATAGGTAAAGGCGCTGACCGCCACCGGGTCGAAAGAGCTGGTCTTGGCGCTAAAATCGACCGGGTCAATCAGACCGTTGGAAACGAGTTCGCCCAACCAGTCGTTAGCCCCGATGATAAGGTCAGGACCCTGTCCGGCGGGACCGGCCAGTTTAAGCTGGTCGCGGATGGAGCCGAAGTCGAGTTCCTGGAGAACCACGTCGATGCCGTTCTGGCTGCTGAAGTTCTTAATCAAAGGTTCGAGGGCTTTGCGCCGTAAGGTATCAAGCCAGATAACCAGGGTGCCTTCTTTAGAGGCGGCAGGCGGGGTTGTCGCGACAGCAGCGGTGGTCGCGGCAGCCGTAGTCGGGGCGGCAGTCGTTGCGGCAGCGGTAGTCGCAGCGGCGGTAGTGGCAGCAGCGGTGGTCGCGGCAGCCGTGGTCGGGGCGGCAGTCGTCGCGGCAGCGGTAGTGGCGGCAGCCGTGGTCGGGGCGGCAGTCGTCGCGGCAGCCGTGGTCGCCGCCGGGGCGGTCGTGGCCGCCGGAGCAGTGGTGCTGGTAGCGTCACCGCAAGCCGCCAAAATACCGGCTGCGACTACAGCTCCGCCTGTTAAAGCCACAAACCGGCGACGGCTTAATCTTGACCTAGAATCGTTAGACATCTATTCCTCCTTGACTTAAATGACCTATCATAGTCGTGTGTCTTATTCGGGAAGTGCTATAAGACACTTTTCTTTAAAGCACTTATCTTGAAATGCTTTAACAACAGCTTAGTTAGCGATTGACAGCTTCCTTAACCTGGATGGAGTGACGGTTAAAATAGACTTAACCGAGTTACCCGCCAATCCAGGTTACAAAGGCACTGCCTGGAGAGTTATTGGTAGAGATACAGCGTCAGGGTCAAAGTTGATAAGTTCTGTTTACCGGCGGCTACGAAACCTTTTGCCAACCAGTGTTGGGCAAAGTTTTCACGGTAGCCGGGCGGTGAGAATTAGTGAAAGTTAAGAGTAAAATTCTTCGGGTAATTCTCCTCCTAAATTTCCTGCTTAAAATTTAGTGGCCGCTTCCCGGCCTATGACCTCGTGAATCTTCTTTACCAGGTGTTCCGGCAAAACCGGCTTGGTCAGGTAAAGGGTAGCTCCCAGTTCCATTCCCCGACGCCTTTCGTCCAGGGTGCTGCAAAGAATAATTGGGATAGTCCGGGTCCGGGGCATCGCGTGTAGCATCGCCAGCAGAGACCAACCCTGCCCGTTTTGCAAACCCGGTTCCAGGACAATCGCGCAAACCGGGTGAAGGTCGAGCAGAGCCAGGGCTTCGCTTTCGGTGCTACAGGTAAGAACCTCGTAATCCCGGCTCAATTCCCGCTGGTAAAGCTCGCGGGTGGAAGGGTCATCTTCTATAAGCAAGACCGCCGAATCTGGTTCAGGCATAAGCTTTAACGCTATCTGGCATAAGCACTACCACCTACCTTACCTTGTCGGCTGGGGCGCAGCTTGTTTCCATTTAGAAAAGTGAGCTTTCGCTCCGAAACAAACCATTCCTAAAAAGGTTACGCAAGAAGCCCGGAGAGCCAGGGACGGACTGGATTAAATTACGGTTTTTTTTTGGTTAAGACAACTGCCAAAAGTAGAATACGTGACTGGACGCTTGCTATAATGTTGTGCCAACGGTTGGTTTACCCATATTGTACTCAGAAGTAACAACCCCGTCTTGGATAATTCTCCACTTCTTTTGGATAATTCTCCAAATTCTGGTGCTTTATTTTTGTTATATTTTTAGTTGTGTTATATTTAGTGAAATTATTAGTTGCACGGAATTGTGGCGACCCGAACCAGGGCGATGGTATTCTTCGGTTAAATTACTTTAAATTGTCACCAGCAAACATCTGAAAATCATTTCGGTCATTCTTATATCATTTTTCGTTCCACGACAAGGTTGAAATCCGATTTTAAAAGGAAGAAAAGAGTGGCACTGTGAACTACCGGATTGGCCTTCAAATTATCCCTAGCGACCAGTTCTGGGTCCAGTTACGCATGGCTATCGAGCAACTTGCCCTCAAAATGGGGGTGGAACTGGTGCCGCTCGATATTGATAACCTGAAACTGCCCGAAACCAGTTTTCAGGGCGTGGTCGAAGAAGTGCTGGCCGAAAACCTTGACGCCCTCATCATGCTCGATTTGCCCGAACCCCTGATTAAAATCTTGCTTGAGCAGGACCTGCCGATTATTACCCTGGTCGAGCAGTTGGCTTCGTTCGACAGCGACCACCGCTATTCCAAACTGGTTTCGCCGCTCGGCCTCTACGAGATGTCACGCCTCATGTCAAACTTCCTTATCGAAAAGCTCCAGGGCCGGGGAAACGTCCTGGCGATTGGCGGTTTGACCCTCGATATGGGCGGCTTTGAAGGGGTGGGCGAGGACGGGCGCAGCCTGCTAAAGGGCATCTTCGATACTTTCGAGCCCTGCGACGCAATCCGGTTGCAACACCTGCCGACCTCGTGGAGCTACGAATGGGCCTATCCCGAAATTTTCAGGGGAATGCAAAAACTGGCCGAGCCCCTGGACGCGATTTTCTGCCTGTCCGATACCCTGGCCCTGGCGGCGCGGGACATCGCCGGGCAACTCGGCCTGTTGACACCGCAGACGCTGGTGGTCGGCATAAACGGCGACCCCCAGGCCCTGGCGGCGATTGCCAACGGCACCATGACCGCGACCATTAGCATTCCGGCGGTCGAATTCGCCCGGCAAGCCCTGGAACTGGCCCTGCAAGCCGCCGCCGGACAGCCTTTGCCGCGCTATTTCAGCTACCGGCCCCGCCTGATTACGGCGGAGAACCTCTTTGAGAGCGCCGTCCAGAAACTGATTGCTATCGCGGACCTGCCGAACCTGCTGGTAGGGGTCAACCGGCACAGCGAACAGTTGCGCCTGACCCAACTCGAAACCAGCCTGGCGATTAACCGGCAAATCGAGGCTATTTTGGACCCTCGCGAGCTTTCGGAAACGCTCGTAAATTTGATTCGCAGCAATTACAACTACGACCGGGTCCAGCTTTATCTCTGGTCGGCCACCGAAAAAGGGCTGCTGCCCGATACCCCGGACGAACCCGGCCAGGTCCTTTCAAAGGTCGGGCTGGACGAAGACGGCCTGCTGGTGCAGGTCTTTAAGGCCGGGGAACTGGTCTTCGTGCCCGATATACGCAACAGCCGCCGGTTCGCGCCGGACCCCTGCTGGCCGGAAATCCGCACGCGGGTGGTGCTGCCGGTCCGGTTTGGCGAAACCGTCCTGGGGGTGCTCGATTTGCATTGCCACCGCTTTACCTCGCACAGCCGGGAGCAACTCCTGGGCTTGCAGGTGCTGGCCGACCAGGTGGCTATCGCCATCCGCAACGCCCAGTTGTACAGCGAGGCCCTCGAAGCCCGCCAGGCCGCCGAGAAAGCCGACAAACTTAAAACCATGCTGCTGGCAAATGTCAGCCACGAATTCCGTACCCCGCTCAATATCATCCTGGGGTACAGCAAAGGGGCAACCAGCCAGCCCAACCTCTACAATACCGAACTGCCGCCCCAACTGGTGGCCGACCTGGGCCGGATTTACCGGAGCGGCGAACACCTCTTGCGCCTGATTAACGATTTGCTCGACCTGTCGCGGGCCGAAATTGACGAGCTGGAGATTTTCCCTGAAATCCTGGACGTGCGCCCTATCCTGGAAGAAGTGTTTAACAGCGTGGCCGAACTGACCGATTCGGGCCAGTCCGGGGCCTCGGTCGGGAGCCAGGGCAGGAGTCAAAAAGCTCTCAAGTGGAGCTTTGAAGCGCCGTCCGCCCTGCCCCTCCTACAGGTTGACCCGGTCCGGTTGCGCCAGGTTTTATTGAATTTGCTTTCGAACGCCCGCAAGTTTACTCCGCAGGGCGGTATTACCCTTGGGGCCGAGGTCCAACCGCCCTATGTCCACCTGTGGGTGCAGGACACGGGGCGGGGCATACCACCCTCCCAGCAGCAATTCATTTTCGACCCCTTCACGCTCGGCGAAGACTCGGAGGGCCAGGCCCTGGCGGGCGGTATCGGCCTGGGCCTGAGCATTACCCGCCACCTCGTAACGCTGCACCGGGGCAATATCAGCGTCGAAAGTCTACCGGGCGAGGGGAGCACTTTTCACGTCTATTTGCCGCTGCCGAACCTGAGCGGGCAGCTACTGGCCCTGCCACCTACCCACCAGCAGACCCTGGTCTACATCTCCAACCGGGAGGATTTGCCGCCCGAATTCGCACAGTTCCGCCAGCAAGAAAATATCCAGATTTTCCAGGTCCGCCCGGCGGCGGTGCGCTCTCAACTGCTCGATTTACAGCCGACCATCCTGGCCTGGGAGACGTCCGGGCCGACCGAAAGCGACCGCCAGGCCCTCGACTATTTGCGGGAGAACCAGCAACTGGCCCAACTGCCGCTCCTGCTCTACGGGCGGCCCGGCAAGACCGAGGACTCGCCCGACCTGACCAATCTTTTGCAGAAGCCGTTTAGCGGTCAAACCCTTTCGGCCATGCTGGAAGCGTTAAACCCGAAAAAGAGCCAGGGCGAAGTGGTTATTGTGGATGATGACGCCGAAACGCTCGATTTTTACCAGCAAATAATCGAGGTGGCTCAGCCGGGCGTAAAGGTCCACCGGGCCGGGGATGGTAGGGCCGCTATCGAGCTTTTGAAACAGCTAACGCCCAGCCTGGTGATTATTGACCTGGTGCTGCCCGAAGTGGACGGCTATAAAGTGGTGGAGTGGCTGCGCAATAACCCGGCGACCCAGGCGGTCCCGGTGCTGGTCATCAGCGGGAAAGTTCTAAGCACCGAATCGCTCAAAAAGCTGGACTATCCGCGGGTGGTCTTCCAGAGCAAGGCTATCTTGCACCCGGACGAGGTTTCGAATACCCTCTTGCAGGTCACAGCGGGGGCGAACCTGCTGCCCCAGTTTAACAGCCAGCGGGTCAAACGGACGGTGGTCTATTTGCAAAACAATTTCTCCCGGCCAATTACCCTGAACGATATTGCCCAGGAAATCGGTATCAGCAAGAATTATTTGAGCGAGATTTTCCACCAGGAGTTAGGGATTTCACCCTGGGAGTATCTGACCCGCTACCGGATTAACCAGGCCAAGCAGATGCTCAAAACGACCGACCGGAGCATAACCGAGATTGCGGCCCAGAGCGGCTTTGACGACCCGGCCCACTTCAGCCGGATTTTCCGGGCCCATACCGGCCAGTCACCCAAAGAATACCGCAACAGCCCGCTCTAAACCGGGCGATACGAGCGGCCCGCAAATTGCTGGAGATTGAGAAGAATTAAGAGAAGTTATAGAGAAAAAATAGAGAGAAAAACGAAAGGATTAACTCAGAATGAAATATCGAAGATTGGGCCGGACCGGCCTCAAAGTGTCCGCCCTGTGTCTAGGGACCATGCAGTGGGGCTGGACCGCCGATGAAGAAGCTTCTTTCAAGGTGATGGACGCTTTCATGGAAGCGGGCGGCAATTTCATTGATACGGCGGACGTATATTCGCGCTGGGCCGAGGGAAATCCGGGCGGCGTCTCGGAACAAATCATCGGGCGCTGGCTGAAAGCGCGAGGCAACCGCAGCCAGGTTATCCTGGCTACCAAGGTTAGAGGCCAGATGGGCGACAACCCGAACGACTCCGGTCTTTCGCGCAAACACATCATGGACGCGGTTGACGCCTCCCTTCGCCGCCTCCAAACGGACTATATCGACCTCTACCAGACCCACTCCTCCGACCCAGAAACGCCTATAGATGAAACCCTGCGGGCGCTGGACGACTTGCAGCGGGCCGGGAAAGTGCGGTATGTCGGCGCGTCCAACTACAGGGCCTGGGAACTGACCGAGGCGCTCTGGAAGTCCGAGACCGAACACACCGTCCGTTATGATAGTCTTCAGCCCAAGTACAATATGGTGACGCGGGAGGAGTTCGAACGCGACCTGAAGCGGGTCTGCGAGAAGTACGAAATCGGGGTAATCCCTTATAGCCCGCTGGCCGCCGGGTTTTTGACGGGTAAGTACGAACGCAACCAGGCCACCGATAGCAAACGGGCGGAGGGAGTCGAGAAAAACTTTGCTACCGAAACGGGCTGGAAAACCCTGGAAGCGGTCAGAGCGGTCGCCAAAGAACTGGACAGCACCCCGGCGGCGGTTTCGCTGGCCTGGCTGTTGCGCTAACCGGTGATTTCCTCCCCGATTATCGGGGCCAACTCGGCGGAGCAACTTTCCGATAACCTGGCTGCCGTTGAGCTCAAACTGAGCCACGAGCAGGTGCAACGCCTTAACGAAGCGTCCAGGTGGCAGTAATTTAATAAAAAGAGGGGCCAGTCCGGTGGGATTGGTCCCTCTTTTTTATTCTACTGTGGGCCGGGGAAGTCATTCCGGTGCGGAATCTGGGATAAGTCTTCCTGCGAAAAGGTGGACAACAGGTCCTGGGCACCAGGCACCGGCTTTTTACGCTGGCTGGACTGGTTGGAACTGTCGCTATTACTATCGCTGTCGCTCCATTCCATCGTCTCAAGCGAGGAACTCAGCCCATCACTGCTACCTCCCGAATCCGAGTCCGACCCGCCCGAATCTGACCCACCGGAGTCAGAGTCGGACCCGCCACTGTCCGAATCGGCGTCCAGGAATTTAACCAGGAACGCCGCCAGCAACAGGTGAGACAGCATCAAAATTCTCTTTATCATTCGAAGTATCGCCCCTCTACAATTGTCTATCCCGAAGGCTTAAAAGCCCGTAGTCAACACCAATTTAACCACTTCTTTTTAAGTTTGACTGTTAACTACGTCGCAGGTGCCAGATTTCGAGCAACTGGGCCACACTCCACGCCTGGGCCACACACCCGCCCGGTCGAAAAGGCGGCTCGGCCTCAAAGACTTCACTGACCTGGCCGACACAGGCCCGGTCGATATGGTCCAGAAAGGGCGCCAACAGAGCTTCCAGGCCGGAGCGAAGGTCGTCGTCCGGCCCCGGTTCCCCAACCCCGGTTTTGAGGACGGCCAGGGCGTAAGGCCCCAGCAGCCAGGGCCACACGGTTCCCTGGTGATAGGCGCTGTCCCGCTCGAAAGGTCCGCCTTTATATTCGGGCTTGTAATCGGGGTTCTCGCGGTTGAGGGTCCGCAGCCCGTAGGGGGTGAGTAACTGGTCGCGCACGACCGCCAGGGCCGCTTTACGGAGTTCGGGCCGGACCAGTTCGGGAGCGACCGCCAGGGCAATCGCCTGGTTGGGCCGCAGCGAGGCGTCGGGCTGGCCGCTCGGCTGGCCGTCCGGGTTGATGCAGTCGTAAAAATAACCGCCCGCCTCGTACCAGTAGGTCTTCTCGAAGTTGGCGGCGACCTTCGCGGCCAGGCCCTGGTAATAGCTCGCTTCCGGGGCGGCATAGCGCCCGGCCAGGTTTTCCATCACCCGGCAGGCCCGGTACCAGAGCGCGCTGATTTCGATAGGCTTGCCGCTGCGGGGCGTCACGACCCAATCGCCAATTTTTACATCCATCCAGGTCAGTTGCAGACCCGGCCCACCCGAAGCGAGCAGGCCATCCAGGGGGTCTACCTTGATGCCAAACCGGGTGCCCTTGACGTGCCAGCGCACCATGTCGGCCAGGACCGGGTAGAGTTCGCGGCCCAGGTCATCGTCGCCGGTCGCGTCGAGATATTTCTGGACGGCGTCAAAGTACCAGACGCTGGCGTCGACCGTGTTGTAATCGGACTCTTCGAGCGGGCGCAGACTGCCGTCCCTGGCGTTCGGGTCGGGGTCGGGAAAGCGGTTGGGGAGCATCCCCTGGCTGACAAAACGGGCGAAACTCCGCAGAATCAGGGCGGCCTCGCTATAACGCCCGGTCACGACAGCCAGGCCGGGCAGGGCAATCATGGTGTCGCGGCCCCAATCACTAAACCAGGGATAGCCCGCTATAACCGTCCGGTAATCCGCCTGAAGCTGGCCGGGCCGGGCGGCATCGGGACGCCCGACCACGAACTGGTCGGCGGCGAGGGTCAGGCGGGTGGCGAGGCGGTCGTAGGCGTCGCTATTTTGAGCCTGGCCGGACTGGACCAGCAGGGCTTGCTGGCGGGCGAGTTCGCGTTCCAGGGCGTCAGGGTAAAGCCGGGCCACCGCTTCAAGCGGTTCGACTGTCCCCACGAAGGTAACCGACTGGCCGGGCGTGAGGTGAGTGGCCCAGGTGCCGAGACAGTACAAATCTTCGTCGGCGGTCAGGCCCCGGTACTGCTCCTGGCGGTAGTGAAAGCCCCAGAACCACTCCGCCCCTTCGGGCCGGTACTGGGCCGGGCGGTCAAATGCGACCAGTTGCCAGCGAGGCGCGCCGGGCCAGGCTTCCACGGTCCAACTCGATAAGGACGCCTCGCCATCGTCCGGGGTAACTTTGAACTGGCGGTCGGCGGAACCTTTGGTATCTTCGTGATAATCGCGGCAATTCGCCAGGGGACGGACCCCCAGTTCGAGCGGCTGGCCTTCCGGCCCGGCCACGTACTCGTAGCGGACATAAACCGTGTTCGCGCCGTACTCCATCCAGCAGGTCTTGTGCAGAAAACCGTCCGGCAGGCGATAAACGAAGGTCGGGATGGTGCCCCGGAACTCGGCCCTTTCGAGGTAGAAGAAGCCGGAAAGACTGGCCGGGCCGCTGGTCCACTCGTTGACGTCCAGCCGGAAGAACTGCCCGCTGACCTCGATGTGTTCATCCAGTTTGCTGAGTAAGACCGTCCGGCCAAGCGGCGGTTGGAGGGCGGCAATCAGAAGACCGTGATAGCGCCGGGTGAGCGCGCCGGAAAGGCTGGCCCCGCCAAACCCCCCGATGCCGTTAGTAATCAGCCACTCGCGCTCCAGGGCCTGCTGGCGGTCGGTGACAATTTCGCGGCCTAAAACTGTCACTGGCAAGCGGTCGTCCAGTTTTCCCCGCCATTCCTGCTGCATATAGAAAAATCCCCCCGGAATTATTCAATTTGTTAGAAAATGAAAGCCCAATAATACTTGCGTATGATACCAGCAAAAAAGCTGTTAGGAAAGTTAAACCAATCCCCGGTACGTTCACCCTAAAGGGCGCGTTAAACGTGCACACGTAGAGGGCGCGTTAAACGTGACTCAGTAATGAGTATAAGGTCGGTGAGGAACGGCCAAAAATTAGCCGCTAACGGCGACGCCGGAGTTGTTCGCGCATTTCCTGGGCGGGCTGGAAATCAAGCAGGCTGAGCGCCTTCTGGTTGCAATATTCGGCTTCAGGAAACTGCTGTAGGCGGAAGTGAGCCAGCGAAAGATTATGCCAGAGCCAGGGGTCGCCGGGAGAAACCTGTATAAGTTCCTGGGCGGCCTTGATATAGTCGAGGTAAAAGCCGTTATTGAAATAAAAGGCCGTAAACAGGTGCCGGACAAAGTACTCCTGCATCGAATTAGAGGCCGCCGCCAGGGCTTTATCGCGCCAGAACTGGACTTTTGGCAGGTTACCCTGGCAGTCCCAGTAAACAAATTCGGCAATACAAAAAAAGAAATATCTGGCGCTTTGAGGGTCTTTGCCGAGATTGTCGAGGACCCGGCGGGCGTTATCGAGTTGCCTGGCCCGGACATACAGCACCGCTTCGTGAAAATTAATTTCGAGCAGGTTGGGCGCCATAGATTGGGCCATTTTTAACCAGCGCAGGGCTTCCTGGGTCCCCACCGGCTCAAAATCGGTGCCGGAAATATAAGAGGATAGACTGAGGGTAGCGGATAGACCGGCCAGGGCGTAGGGCAAGACGTTGGTCGAGTGAAAGATACGGAGGGATTCGACCAGAACTTCGGGATGGCCCCGGTAGGTGTTGAGAATATCGAGGCCGCGTTCGTAGATGGCCCGGCTGCCGGGCAGAATCTCCCGGTTGGGCGGCCATTCTATCTGATGGGCCAATTGTAGAATATAGTTGAACTGGTCGGCACTCATAGTAGTCACCTGAACAAAACCGGAACAATTGGCTCAAACGCTTTTAGTTTAATCTTATAATCAAACCGCGTTTCAATCAAGTAAAAAGACTGTCACAATTGTGACAGTCTCCTCATTTAGTACTAATTTACCAGTTCCTGACGGCCTATTGGAACCCACCGCCGCCGACCAACCGGACAATATCCTGCCAGGCTATCAACACCATCAGGGAAAGGAGGGCGACCATCCCGGCGAAGTGGACCAGGCTTTCCTTTTCAGGCGGCACCCGGCGGCCCCGCGTCACCATTTCGATGATGACGAAGACCAGGCGGCCACCGTCCAGGGCCGGGAGCGGCAGGATGTTGACCACCCCCAGGTTGACCGATAGCAGCGCCATCAACACGGCCAGGGTCGAGAGCAGACCCCAGACGCCGCCGTTCTCGGTGCTTTGTGTCACCACCTGGTCGGTAATCTGGGCCATCCCGATAGGCCCGGCCAGGCTGTTCAGGGCCACCGAACCGTCAAACAGACCCTTGAAGGTGCGCGGTATCAGGGTGATGGCGAAAACAGTCTGGTTCCAGGCTTCCCCCACCGCTTCGGTCGGGCTGTAGCTGACGTGATGGAACGGGCGCATAATCGCGAAAGTCGCGTTGCTGACCTTGGGGGCGCGGTTGGCCGCGTTAGGGTCAAGGCTGGTGTTGTTCAGCAATACCAGGGGCGTTTCCGCTGCGGTCGCCGAGGTCTTGTAATAAAGGGTCATTTCCTTACCGGCGTTAGCCTGGATGGCGGCGTTGTACTGGCTGACGTTGTGGACCGGCGTATCGTTGATGCGGGTCACAATCGAGCCGAGCGGCAGGTTCTGGCTGGCCGCGCTGCTGTTCTTATAGACGAGATCTACCCGGACCTGGACCGGCACGCTGTGGGTGATGGTCTGGCCGTTACGCTGGACCGTTACGCTCACGCTGTCGTTGGTGGTGTTGCGCAGGTAAGTCAGCAAATCGAGGTTAGTAGCAAAGGTCTTTCCGTCCACCGAGACAATCTTGTCGTTATCCTGGAAAGCGTCCGAACCGGTCAGGCCGAGTTGCTGGTTGAGCGAAGCCGCCGCCCCGATCATAATTTCGTTGCTGGGGACCGAGTTGCCGAGCGAGACACCCATCGCGCCTTCGCCTTCGGGCGGGTTCTTGCGGGGCATTACGCTGGCGGTGTACTGCTGGCCGTTGCGGTCGAGGACCAACTGGACCGGGTTGTTTTTGTCGAGGGCCGTTTCGATGCTGATGTCGTTGATAGCCTGGACCGGCTTGTTGTTGATGGTGACGAACACATCGCCGGGGCGGATACCTGCCGCCGCTGCCGGGGAGTTGGGCGCGACATCTACGACCGCCGGGCGGCCATTCTCGACATCCTTGCCGCCAAAGAAAGTGACCAGGAAGTAGAGCACCAGGGCCAGGATGATATTCATGGCCGGACCGGCGGCCAGCACTATCGCCCGCTGCCAGGTCGGTTTCGCCCCGAAAGCGTTCGGGTCGTCGCTATCGCCGTTCTCGCCCTCGATGCGGACGAACCCGCCGATGGGCAGCAAATTGATAGACCACTCCATGCCATCTTTGGTCTTTTTCGACCAGACCTTTGGCGGGAACCCGATACCGAACTCGTGGACTTTCATCCCGAAAAAGCGGGCCGTCAGGAAGTGACCCATTTCGTGAATGACAACCATTATGAGAAGTACCGGTATAAACCAGAGCCAGTTCATGTGTATGATTACCTCGTTACTACTAAATATTATTGCGGGGCGCTAAATAAGTAATTTTATTTTTAAGATAAAGGTTCTCCCTTTGGAATACCACTACCTATTAGTACCCTCCGGCCCCCGGCGTGGATTTATACCGCGCCGCCGGATTTTCTTGCCAGTCCTGCAAACCGTCAAGCGGCTTTACTTCAAACTGAGGGCCATCCGATTGGCTTCCTCGGCGGCGGCGGCCCTGGCCCATTTATCTACCGCGGCAATGTCGGCCAGCGTGGGGTGGGCAATAGCATCGTGCCGGGCGAGGACGCGCTCGACCAGTTCGGGGATACCCAGGTAACTGATGCGGCGCTGGTGAAAGAAAGTGACCGCTTCTTCGTCGGCGGCAGCCAGGACGGTCGGGTAAGTCGCGCCTTTCTGGCCGGCTTCGTAAGCCAGGCGCAGGGCCGGGAACCGGACGGTATCGGGTAACTCGAAATGAAGTTCGCGCAATTTGGTCCAGTCTAACCGGGGATAATCGTTGGCGAGGCGTTCGGGATAGCCAATCGCGTACTGGATAGGCAGGCGCATGTCAGGGGTGCCAAGCTGGGCTTTTATCGAGCCGTCAATAAACTCGACCATACTGTGGACGATACTTTCGGCGTGAACCACCACGTCAATTTTAGCGTAGTCGAGGCCGAAAAGCCAGTGGGCCTCGATAACCTCTAACCCTTTGTTAAACAAGGTGGCCGAGTCAATCGTAATCTTGGGGCCCATGTTCCAGTTGGGATGCTTCATGGCCTGCTCGACCGTGACATTCGCCATCTGTTCGCGGGTGAAGGTGCGGAAAGGCCCGCCGCTGGCCGTCAGAATGAGGCGCTGGACTTTGGCGTTGGCCTCGGACCAGTTCTCCTCTCCGTTGGGCAGGAGGGGGCGGTCCCCCGCGAAAGTCTCACCACGCAAGGACTGCCAGATGGCGCTGTGTTCGCTATCAATCGGGCGAAGTTGAGTGCCGCTCCGGCGGGCCGCTTCTGTGACCATTTCCCCGGCCATAATCAGGACTTCTTTATTGGCGAGGGCTACTTCTTTCCCGGCGGCAAGAGCGGCCAGGGTCGGGGCGAAACCGTGCTGCCCGCTGGTCGCCACGACAACAAGGTCCACTTCGGGGTCGGTCGCCAGTTCGACCAGACCTTCCGCGCCTTTCAAAAAGGCGGGCCGGTAGCCGAAATCGTCCTGGGCCTGCAAATCGCGGACGGCCTGTTCGGTCGCCAGGCTGACTTTGGCCGGGCGGAACTGGCGGATTTGCTCGGACAGCAAACTACCGCGGCCCCCGGCGGCGAGCCCCACAATCTTAAACTTTTCGGGGTGGTGGCTGACTACATCCAGCGTTTGCGTGCCAATCGAGCCGGTCGAACCCAGCAAGGCAATTCTTTTCAAGACCCAAACCTTTCTCGAAAACTCTAACTCTCTCCGGTCATAACGCGCCGGGTTAGCCAAAAATTATAATCTCGACTCCATTATAACAAATAGAGGTTACGAAAGATGTTTCGAATCTCACTGGATATATACGGGAGGCAACCGGGCAAAGTTACGCGAGCGACCCTTCCGGCCAAGTTTTATACCGATTGCAGGTAAACCTTTTCAAATAATAGTACATCCTGAGCGCAGCGAAGGATCTTGGGCACCCGTTTACGGGTACCGTTGGTGAATATCACAGTCAGTAGAATTGTCATTCCGTGTCGTACGCCCCGCAGTCGCAATCACACTGGTGTGTCGCATTGGCGGAATCTAGCCCGTAGGGTAACCTGGGGGCAGCGCCGTTGGCGAATAGCACAGTCACCCGCTTTGTCATTCCGTAAGCCGCCTTTAGAAAGACGATTTGCCCCACTCGAACGGCGGCTTACGGAATCTCGCGCCGTTGGCGTGGCGTAAAGACAACAACTGTCCCGTATCTCAGGCAGAATCAGGCTTCGACCTGACTCACGTGGAACCTGGCATAGTGAGCAACCTGATGTTACGCCACAGGCGCTGCCCCCAGGTTACCTTGCGGGCTAGATTCCTCAGTCGGGTCTACTTTCTCAACATTGGTTCGTTAGTGCCGCCTCCTTCGGAATGACAGGTGGGTGACCTTACCCGTTTTTCAAGACCCTCCTCATACCAGGGTCTAAAAATAGCAAGACCTATAAAACCAAAAACCCGGTGTCGCTCCCAATCCTCAAAGGTGGAAAAAACACCGGGCCGTTAAAATCTAATGCGGGTTAAGCCGCCATGTAACCGGCAATCCGTCTGGCGTACTTACCCTTCCAGGAGAACTTGTAGAGTAACCGGATGGGCAAAGGCAAATTCTTGAGGAAGTTGGCTTCGGTAACAGGATCAACCCGGTAGAACATGAACGGGCCTTCCAGGGCCAGCATTTTCATCGAGGCGTTTTTGATAATCCGCTTTTCCAGGGCCGCGCTTTCTTCGCGGGTAAAGAGGGACGCTTCGGTCGGCAGGACGATGCCTTCTTCGCGGTGGAGGTGGTCGAACATCAGGCTGTTAAACCGGCCCAGCGTATCGAGATACTGGTAGTAAGCGCCCTGGCGCTGGTGGGGTTGGAGGGCCGCCGCCAGGCAACTCTTGATCTGCACCGTCAACTCGTCCAAAACGTGATGGTCGGCGGTCAGCCCGTCCATCTGGCCCTTGACCTGGGCGTCACGCTCGAAATAGGCCGGGAAAGCCACTTTGTCCTCGGTTACGTGGTGGACCTCAATGATTTCCCACATCAGGTTCCACCATTCACCAATCTTTTGAACTTTAGCGGTGGAGGGGTTGGCCTGGGCCCGGCTGTGTTCTTCCAGCAGGCGCAGGTTTCGCTCAATGGCGCGGTGTATCAAAATATAGCCGGTCAATTCTTCCTTTTTTTCAGCAATTTGAGTCATGGTTTTCCTTTTATGTTATGTAAAATAAGTTCTTAATATCTCCAGTAATCTGAAAAATACTAATCTTGCGATAGGATGGCCGCTTCATAACACCAGGGTGTTTTGTTTTGACAGTTATAACTTACCAGTTTGCCCGGCCCCCGCCATCGTTAAAACTACTTGTTGGAGAGTGACCGGAATCACACTAACTACTTATAACCAGAGAATTACCTTTCACAAAGCCAAAAAATCAGATAAAAAACCGGCTACTCGCACTCCAGGAACGAATAGCCGGGCCGCAGGCAGGTAAGCGGGGCTTAGGCCATATAACCGGCCAGCCGTTTAACGAATTTTTTCCGCCAGCTAAGCTTGTAAAGATACTTTATAAATGCCGGTACCACCTCATAAAATTTCTGTTCGATAGCCGGGTCGGCCCCGCTAAAGATGAACGGCAACTCGACGGCCAGCATTTTCATGGGCGTGCTTTTCAATACTTTCTGACCAAGCGCCTCGGCCTCGGCGGGGGTAAAGAGGGTTTCTTCAGCGTGCAGCACAATCTTTTCCTCCCGCTCAAGGTGAGCGAACATGAGCGTATTGAACTTGTTTAGGGTGTCGAGATACTGGTTGTAAGCGCCCTGCCGGTTGGCGTTCGGCTGCTCGGCCAGTTTCAGGAACCCGCCAATCTGGATTACCAGGTCGTCCAAAACGTGATGGTCGGCGGTCAACCCGTCCATTACGGCGCGCAGACCGGGGTCGCGTTCGAAATAGGTCGGGAAGGTCAAATTGTCTTCCATGAGGTGATGCTGCTCGATGATGTGCCAGACCAGGTTCCACCAGGCGTGAATTTTGGCAGCTTTCTCAATTGAAGGCTGGACCTGTTCGCGGCTGTGCTGTTCCAAAAGTTTCAGGTTACGTTCGATAGCGCGGTGAATTAAGAGATAACCGTTTAATTCAATATTCTTTTCGACGGTCTGGGCCTGGGTCATTTTACATTACTCCTAAAATTTTCTTTTTAATATTTTTATCTTCTATATTTGCCGATTGACTGAAAGTTGTCTTAAATTTGCCTTTTGATAGTCGCCTTACCTGATAAATGATTTTTGTTAACACCAGCTTGCCTGGTGACTCTAATTTACAAATTTTCCGAACATACTACATCGTTAAAAATACTTGCCGGGGAGTGACCGTAGTCACTTATCGGCGAAACGGTAAAAACTTCCTGCCGGCGCGAACAAAGCCAAAGCCCGGCCTGACCAGGCCACAGGGATTTTTGGATTTGGTAAAAGTGAGGTGCAGCACTTTCTTATTTCTCAGATTTACTTTAGAATGATTTTTGACAGATATAGTATGAAAAGCTGACCAGGCAAACCTGGAAAAAGAATGTCCTATCATTCCGTGGTAAAGCGTCAGAATGACAATGGGGCAAGATTTACCTTATAAATCATAAAAGATAAGAAAAAATTTGGAAAATTCTTTGAAAGAAACCGAGCGAGTGATAACGGCGACCGGCCAGTTGTCGGTAGCGTGGTTAGAGGCGGTCCTGCGGGAGAGCGGGGCCCTGACCGGCGGTAGCGTGGCGGCGTTCGAGGTTATACCGCTCAGGAGCGACAACTCTCACGCCGTCCGCATCCGGCTCGACTACACGCCCGGCGCCAGCGGCGAACGGCCCGCCTACCTCTTTTTAAAACTGTGCGGCGGGGATAACAGCCACGCCTTCGGCCCGTCCGAGGTCGAATACTATCGCCAGGACTACACCGGGCTGACGGATGGACCCCTGTTAAAATGTTACTCGGCGGTCTACTCGCCCGAAAAGGCCAGCTATCATCTCTTGCTGGAAGATTTATCTGCCAGCCACGGCCCCAGTTGGGAAAAGACCGGCGACGGTGACTATATCTACCCGGTCATCGAAGGGATGGCTAAATTGCACGCCTGCTGGTGGCGCGGTGCAACCGCTACCCCCGGCTACCCGGTCGAACCTCAACTGGCTAATTTTTTGGAGCACATGCAGGACGGCCCCGCCCTCCTGGTCGAAGAACTCAGGGGCGAAGTGGACGCCGCCACGCTGGATACCGCCCTGTTTATCGCCCAAAAACTCCCGGCTCGCCTTTCCGCTCGTGCCCAGGATGCGAACGGTTTTACGCTGGTCCACGGCGACCTCAATCCGGGCAATATCCTATCGCCCCGGCCCGGTTTTGCCGGAAAGACCTACCTGATTGACCGCCAGCCCTTCGACTGGTCGCTGACCACCTGGCTGGCCGCCAGCGACCTGGCCTACGCGACGGTTTTGTGGTGGGAGCCGGAAGTGCGCCGCCGCCACGAAGAAAAATTCCTCGCCGCCTATCACGCCGCCCTGGTGGCGAACGGCGTCACCGGGTACACAAAGGCGCAACTCCGGCTCGATTACCGGCTTTGCGCCTTGCAGTGTATTTATATTCCCTTCGAATGGTGTCTTTTGGAGGCAGACCGCAAAAACATGGATTGGGTCTGGAAAACGGAATTCCGGCGAGTAATGGCGGCGGTCCAGGACTTAAATTGCCTGGACCTCCTTTAGGGGTTATTAGCCAAAATCATTCCAGGTTGCGGGCTTTTTCGAGGGTAGCCTGCAAATCCTTGGGCAGGGGCGCTTCGAACTCGCGGTACTCACCGGTCGTCGGCAGTTTGAAACCGAGTTTGTAGGCGTGCAAGAACTGGCGTTTGAGCGGCAGGCTTGGTTTGCGGAAGCCGTAGACCGGGTCGCCCACTACCGGGTGTTTCATATAGGCCATGTGGACCCTTATCTGGTGGGTCCGGCCTGTTTCGAGGCGGGCCGTGACAAAGGCGTGGTGGGCAAATTGTTCCGCGACCTGGAAATGGGTCCGGGCCGGTTTGCCGTTGCGGGCGACCGCCATTTGCTTGCGTTTGGCCGGGTCGCGCCCAATCGGGGCATCCACGATACCCGCCGGGGGTTGGACCGTCCCTTCGACCAGCGTCCGGTACTCCTTGAGGGTCTCGCGGTTCTTCATCTGTTCGATAAGGTTGCCCAGGGCCGCGTCGGTCTTGGCCGCGACAAGCAGCCCGCTGGTGTCTTTATCCAGGCGGTGGACGATACCGGGCCGCTGGTTGCCATTGATGTTCAGGTTCGGCACGTGGTAGAGCAGGGCGTTGACCAGGGTGCCGCTGGTGTGACCGGGGGCGGGATGGACCACCAGCCCCGCCGGTTTGTTGATAACCACCACCGCGTCATCCTCGTAAACGATGTCGAGCGGGATATTTTCGGGTTCGAGATGGGCCAGGGGTTGGGGCGCCGGGATGTACAGGGTCAGATGTTCGCCGCCCCGCAGTTTCAGGCCCGACTTGCCTGGTTTGCCATTGACCAGGAGCCGTTTTTCCTCGACCAGCCGCTGGATATGCGCCCGCGAGAGGTCGGGGCGCTGGTTGGCAACCACCTTATCGAGGCGTTCCCCGGCTTCGCTGGCCGGTACATCATAATCGAACTGCTCCGGCGTACCTTTGACGGTCCGGGCAGGGACAGTGTCGCCGATCTGGAAAAAGTCGTCTTCGTCCTCTAACTCTGCCGTTTCGCCGCCCTCAAATTCGGCGTCGCCTTCGGTGAGTTCGTCCAGCCATAAATCCAAATCGTCGTATTCTTCGGTCAAAATTCTATTCCTAATAATTCTAGTTCTTATCGCGGGAGGTGATTAAACCTCTTTTTGCGATTCTTCTTCGGGTTTGGCAGTCGTCTTACCGGCCCGCCAGCCCTGCAACAAAATCGTGATAATCACGATAGCCACGCCAAAAGTGATACCGGTATCGGCCACGTTAAAGACCTTGAAGATACCAACGTTCGGCATGTTAAACATATCGGTCACGCCGCCACCCTGGAAAAGGCGGTCGAGCAGGTTGCCGATAATCCCGCCCAGGACCAGGCCAAACCCGACTTGCAGCCAGCCGTTGCTGGTGCCCCGGAGGGCGTACCAGACAATCAGGCCGATTGATACGGCCAGGGCCAGGAGGGCGAATATCCAGGAGACATCGGCGTTGTTCAGGAAACCAAACGACGCGCCCTTGTTCACGATATAGATGATGCGAAACTGGCCGCCCAGCAATTCGACCGATTTGCCGCTGCCGGGCGGTCCCAGGTTAGCCTCGACCGCTCTTTTGACCAGTTGGTCTATCACGATGACCACGATAGCTACCGCCAGGGGCCAGTAATAGCTCAGGCGGCGTCTTTCCTGGGGAGCGGGTTGTTTGATGATAAGGGTGGTTAAATCCTGTTCGGTAGTTTCCGTTTCCATCTTGTCCTTAATTTATTCTCCTACCAGCCGGGTAGCCCAGGGTAATACTTCCAGGCGTTCCGCCGGGATAGGTTTGCCCGAAACCTCGCTGATGCCGTAGGTACCATTGTCAAAGCGTTCCAGGGCGGCGTTAACCTGTTTGAGGGTCACCTGGAAGTTCTCGCGGATAGTGGTGGTGCGGTCAATATCGGCCAGGAAGCCACCATCGTCGGCCATGTGGTTGCTGTAGGTATTTTCGTTCGCCTGGTCGCTGCTCATATCAACAATTTCCTGGTTTTCGCGGGCGATTTGTCTTTCCAGGCGGGACTTTTCGTCCAGCAGACGCTGTTTTAATTCTTGCTTTTTTTGTTCGTCTAGCATATGTTCGCTCCTTTGCTTGCTGGCTAATCGCTGTAAATATTCAAGATTTTCTGGCCGGACCCGGCTAGTTATAAAAAAGCCGGTCGCCGCCAACGCACCCTGAACGTGGCAAGAGTCGGGCCAACGCAATTACCTTAATATATTACTCTAAACCTAACTCAAAAGTTTCTTAAAGTAACATTATACCAAACCTATCCGGTTTTTTAGTCACCCTGGAAAAGCTGTTCGAGGCTATTAAATGGTCCAGGAATGAGGTCAAAAACCGAGTGGTCTCGCATTATACACCATTCAGGCGAGGAATCATCTATTAATAATGAAATATTCAAAATACTTCATAAAAGTGTTTTGTTTTTAATAGGCAGAGGGCAGAAGGCAGAAGGCAGAGGGCAGAAGGCAGAGGGCAGAAGGCAGAGGGCAGAGGGCAGAGAGCAGTATATAGTAGCCGCAGGTATGAGCGAAGGCGAGGAACCACGATTCTTAGCATGTATGACTGTGCTATGGCCCAACGGACTGGAGACGCCCACAGGTACGACCTTCGGGTGTCGCTGCGCTCAGAATGACAGCAGGGGGTTCGGAATGACATAAACTGCACCCTAAATACTGACTTCTGACTTCTGCCCTCTGACTACTTCGCTATTACTCGGCCTCGGAGAAACGGATTTCGTCGCCGGGAAGGAGTTGCGCCACCAGCGGCAGGTCGGCACTGAGGACGGTACCGATAATCGGGTAGCCGCCCGTCACCTGGTGGTCGGCCATGAGGATAATCGGCTGGCCGTTGGCGGGCACCTGGATAGCCCCGAAGACCGCCCCGCAGGCCGGGATTTCGGCCATCTCCGGCGAGACATGGGCCAGTTTCGGCCCTTCCAGCCGGAAACCCATCCGGTCGGCGTCGGTGGTCACCCGGTAGGGCTGGCCAAAAAGTTGAGCGTAGGCGGCAGACTGGAAATGCTCCTGGTAGGGGCCAGGGACGAGCCGCACCGTCACCGAGCGCCCGTAGGCGGGCCGTTTTTGCGGTGGGTAGAGCCGCCCGGC
The DNA here is from genome assembly GCA_001898225.1 of Chloroflexi bacterium 54-19. Lineage (GTDB taxonomy): Bacteria > Chloroflexota > Chloroflexia > Chloroheliales > Chloroheliaceae > 54-19. The sequence goes on along the minus strand of MKTJ01000025.1, from coordinate 109,359 downwards.
GTTCTCAGCGAAAGAGCGCAGGCGCGGCGGGTTGGAAACTAATTGGTCACCCGGTTGGAGGACGCGGCCCTCCCCCTTGATACCGCCAAACTTCGCCCGCAAATAGGTCGAGCGGCTTTCCAGGTTGAGGGGAGCCTCGAAACCGCCGTGTACGGCCAGGTAAGCTCGCCCGCCCCATTTGGTCCCGGCCCCGGTCGCCAGGTTGCGCGGCGTAAAGGCCAGCACCTGCCCGGCCCGGACGAAGACCGCCATCCACATCGGGACTGGACGGTCGTTGAGAAGCGGCCCCAGGTCGGCCCCGGTCAGGCTGATAAGCGCCGGGGTAGCGAACAAAAGGCGGGGGCCTTGCAGGGTGATTTCGAGGGTTGCCTCGGCGGCAGAGTTGCCGACCAGTTCATTGGCCGCCTGGTGGGCGAAACGGTCGAGCGCCCCACCGGGCGGCAGACCGTAGCGGCGACCCGCCGCGCGGCCCAAATCCTGGAGGGTCGTTTGCAGGCCCGGTTCCAGCACTTCGATTTCAATCCGGTTCAAGAACGCACCTCCACTTGTCCTTCCGGCTGTTCTCCCAGCGGGGCTAGAGAAAACTTTTCGGCCTGGAAGCGGGGCAAATCGGTTTCCGTGATAGGGTAGAAAGTTACCCTGTCGCCCGGCAGAAAGCGGACCGGGGGGTCCTGGGCCGGGTCGAACAGGACAAAAGGGGTGTAACCGAGCAGATTCCAGCCGCCCGGTTGCGAGGCCAGCGGGTAGACCCCCGTCAGGCCCGCCGCGATAGCCACCGTCCCACCGGGCACCGCCGGGCGAGGCCGTTCCAGGCGCGGAGCGTCTATAGAAGGCGGCAAAGCCCCCAGGTAGGCGAAACCCGGCGCGAAGCCGACCAGGTAAACGCTATATTCGGCCTCACTGTGAATTTTGATAACTTCTTCCGGGGAAAGACCGTTGCGGGCGGCTACTTTTTCGAGATCGGGACCACGCTGCCCGCCGTAAATCACGGGCAGACGGTGGCGGCGCGGGTTGGCAACGTCGCGCAGGCCGCCAAGCTCCCAGCCCGCGATAACCTCGGCCAGTTGCCCCAGGAGCCACTCGCAAAAGGTTTGCCGGGAGATAAAGGCCGGGTCGAAAGGGGCCAGGACATTGTCGTAGCCGGGGACGAACTCCTGCGGCCACCCTGCCTCTGCCGGGACGCGGTCCTGTAAAAAGACCGCCACCAGGCGCGCCGCCAGCATCCGGTCGTAACGCTCCGCCGGGCCGAGTTGGGCCGGGGAAGTCTTGCCGTGAGGGAGGGTCAGCCGGAGCAGAATGGCCCGATCCCCCAGCGGGCGCAACTCGAAGTTGGCCCCGGCCAGGATTTTTTCGGGAATCTTTTCGGAAGGAAAGGTCATTTTTTAAATTATTCCAGCTAAACCAGCGTGTAATTTTGAACTTTTCTGTTACCCGGTTATTCTTCTGAGATCTTGCCCTCGGAAGGAGCAGGAAACCGAATCTTGAAATTAAAAGCTGCCGGGGTCGGACCTTCGCGGGTCAAAAGCTCCAATTTTGCTTTACCTTCTTCCACGGTCGGAAGTTGCCCCGCCTCGACCCACCAGAGCGCCATGTAAAGGCTGCCGTAGGGCTCGAACCAGCTTTTGCGCTCCCGCAAAGCCGCGCTGTGGGCGCTGCGGTAGACGTAATTAAACAAATCTTCGACGGTTTCCCAGACCGTCAAATTGATAATGACCAGCGGGTCCTGGTAAGCCTGGACGGCGGTGGCGTTTCCCTCACCGGTCTGGAACCGCCAGACAAAACCGGGACTTTGCTCGGCCAGGGCGTTAACGGCGTCAAGCTGCGATACAAACCCCTCCATAACCGGGTGGTCGAGCGGGGCCCGGATGCGCCCGATATTAATTTGCGCCAGGTGATAACCGTTTTCCGGCATAATCAAGCCTTTCTCGCCGGGGCGACGCGCCAAACAAACCGCTTCAAACAAAATTTAGAACAACTAAATTAAAGACCGGGCCATAAACCGGTAAGCGGTTCAAAGGGCTGGCCGGAAGGAAAATCTAGACCGCCTGGCCCTGCAACGGCACCGCCACCGTGATACCGGCCTCCTCCAAACGCGCTTTGAGGGCGCGAGCAATCGCCGGGGCGGTCGGCCCATCTCCGTGGACGCAGACCGTGTCGGCCTCCAATTTCAGGATGGTGCCATCGTGCGCGACTATTTCGCCCTGCTTGACCAGCCGGATGACCTGCTCGACCGACTTTTCGGGGTCGGAAATCAGGCTCCCCGGCAGGCGGCGGTTGACCAGCGAACCGTCGGGGTTATAGGCCCGGTCGGCAAAGGCTTCACGCAACACCCTCAACCCGGCTTTATGCCCTTCCTCGATAATCATGGGCGCGGTCGCCAGGCAGACAAAAGCCAGTTCGGGATTGTAGCGGGCGACGGCCCTGGCGTAGGCTTTCGCGACCGCCGGGTCCTGGGCCGCCACGTTATAGAGGGCCCCGTGAGCCTTGACGTGGGTCAGGTGAGTGCCGTTCGCCCGCGCGAAACCGTCCAGCGCGCCAATCTGGTAAATCACCATGGCCTCGATTTCATCGGGGGTCATGTCCATCTTGCGCCGCCCGAACCCCTGCAAATCGGGGTAGGAAGGGTGCGCCCCTATCGCCACGCCCTTCTCGACGGCCAGCCGGACCGTCTTCGCCATCACCAGGGGGTCCCCGGCGTGAAAACCGCAGGCGATATTGGCCGAGCTAACGTGATTTAGAATCTCGGCGTCCTGGCCCATCACATAGTTGCCAAAGCTTTCGCCCATATCGCAATTTATGTCAATCTGAAAGCCCATCTCTTTACTCCGTTTGCCAGTAGCAGCTATAACCAGGCAGGTGCGACCCGGCGGGTCAGGTTTGTTACCGGCCTTTTGAATTTCCAATCCAATAAATGAGCAGTTAAATTTGAGGTCAATTCGAAAATTGCCGCCCTGAAATGGCGGCCAGACAATCGAATCCCGGACCCGCTGATGCTATCATACTCGCCGGGCCAGGCGCAAACTTATTTGAACTCACGGAAACGCTAGCAAACCAACTCAAGGTAGTCGAGGGCCTGGTAAATCGCGGAGACCGAGCCGAGGTCATTTATGGCCCCGCTCCTGAGGAGGCGCCGGAGTTCGTCCAGGCTCACCAGCCCGGTTTCGATGTTTTCGTTCTCGTCAAACCGGGGCGCACCTTCCAGAAAGACCTCCTTCGCCACGAAAACGTGGTATTTAACATCCTCTTTGCCGGTCGAACGCTGGTTGGTCGCGACCGGGACGAACTCGGCGGCGCTATAGCCGGTCTCCTCGCGCAGTTCGCGCCGGGCGGCAGTGGCGGGGTCTTCCCCCGCGTTGATGCCGCCTGCCGGGAGTTCGAGGCAAAAATCTTTGACCCCCTGTTTGTACTGACGAACCAGCACCACCTTTTTTTCGGGGGTCAGGGCAAAGACCAGGGCGACATCGGGCTGCTCGAATACAAAGTAATCGTCAATAACGCGCCCGGTATGAGTCTCGCAAGTCTCCTGCAAGACCTTAAAATAACCCGTATCGAGGATTATTTTCGAGTCGATGGTCCGCCATTTCTTTAACATTGCGGGGTTTCTTCTCTAACTTTCCAGGGCAGCGTAATGACCTTCCTTGAGATTGCTTAACAGGGTTTCCAGGGGCAGTTCGGCCAGCGAGTTCAGGCGCAAACTGGCGTGGTCAAGCGAAAGCTGCCCGGTAACGGTATTGGGAATCGCCACGCAGAAAAGCCCGGCGCTCCGGGCCGCCCTGACGCCGGTAGGGGAATCTTCCAGGGCTATCGCCTGGTCGGGCTGCAACCCGAACTCGGCCAGGACCGCCAGGTAGAGTTCGGGGTCGGGCTTGGCGTTCTTAACGCTGTCGGCCCCGCGTACGCAATCAAAGAAATGGAGCAGACCAAGCCGTTCGAGATGGCTCAAAAGATAGGGTGAGCGCGAACTGGAAGCGAGGCCAATCCGCAGACCCAACCGGCGGGCCGTCGTCAGGTAATCGAGGACACCCGGCAAGACCGTCTGGGTCGCGATTATCTCCTGGATGCGTTCCCGGAAGCGCTGGCGGAGACTATCGCGCTCGACCGGGCGGCCAAGTTGAAGTTCCAGGTAGTCGAGCGGGCTAGCCCCACCGTTAGCTTTGCCGATAAAGCCGGAATAGTAGGCCAGGGGCATTTCGAAGCCGTGACCGGAGAAAATCTCCTGCCAGCACTGGTATTCGGGGGTCTCGGTATCCAGAATAGTGCCGTCGAAGTCAAAAATAAGGGCCTGGCAGTCCATAACACCTCTTTCCTGGGTGGAATATTAAAAGAATTTCGGGCAGTTTTACCTTCTTAAAACCGGGTTCGCCCAGCCGTCCCACTTTTCGACAGTTTAACATTCCCCGGTGGGTACTGTCTAACCTTTTCAAAGTAGGCAGAGGGCAGAAGGCAGTAGGCAGTAGTCGGTAGTCGGTAGGCAGTTTCAAATTTTCTGCCCTCTGACCTCTGACCTCTGACCTCTGACCTCTGCCCTCTGACCTCTGACCTCTGCCCTCTGACCTCTGCCTTCTGACCTGACGCAAATAGTCAAACAGAGTTCTAACGCGATTTCGGGAAATGTGGCAGAAGGGTATGCTATAATGCGGCGCAGTAGTAACCAAAGGACTCAATTTTAAGCTTAGAAGGAGCATGAGAAACAATGGCCCTTAAAGTAACTGTCAATTCCGGTAAACCGGAAGCCCCGCGCAGCTCCGCCGGTCTGATTAAACGCGCCGCGGGAGAAGAACCAACGGAAAAGGCTTCGGTATCGGTGGCCGAAATTGTAAGCGCTCTTTTTGAGGAGGTCCGCAGCAGTATCGAAAAGGAAGCCGATATTGAACTTGAGCTGACCGCCAATGTAGAAATCGTCACCAAAGATGGCAACCCGACCCTGAGCCTCGATATTAGCGGGGAAAGCTCCAATGCCCGGACGGTACGCCTGAAATTCAATACCAAAGTCAACCCGCCCGCGCCCGCCGCCGAAGGAAAATAACTACGGATTTCCCGTATTTGTTTACGCCAGGCCCGTATTTTAAGGGGAAGCTTCCGTAAAGGTTTGATTATAGTTGAATTAAATTTCCTTCATTTCTTATGGGCTTTTACCCCTCTTCTCCGGCGTGATTAAAAATCGACCTGAGAGTTCAGGTTAGAAAATCAATTTATAATAAAGAGAGCCTTGATTTTTATAGGCTCTCTTTATTTATTTTGAATAAATTACAAATTGTATATAAAAAATTCGTATGTAGAATGGTTCTATTAAAAGATGACAAAATAAAAAATATAACGTATAATTATTTCTATAAAAGAAATTTTATTTATTATTCCTGATAATTTTACGAGCGGTGAGTCAAAGGGTTGCTCATGGTTTGGTGGTGAGGACATTTATCTTTTTATAAAAACGTTTTAAAACCAGGTTAGCACAGCATGATACCTTCATCGTCAGCTTATCCAGGCAAAGAAGAAAAGCCTGTTTACTCGGAACAAAGACTTTCCCGCCTGGGCCACGCCGCACTGGCCCTTCAGAATGCTACCCCCCTGGCAGGAGTCCCCACAACCCACGAAATAGACCAGCTTGTACATGGCGTGGTTGATACCTTTTATACCGAGCTAAATTACCCCAATTGCCAGATTTTCCTGGTCAACCAGGGCGGGGCCGAACTCGAATACAAATATGGCCGGGGCCGCCTGGTCGAGCAAGCCCACCGGGATAAACAGAACCGGGGTTGGCGGCCTCGCCTGGGTGAGGAGGCTTTGCAGGGTAGAGAAGGCTTAATCGGCTGGGTCGGGAGCGCCTTGAAACCGGTCAATTTGCCGGATGTAGCGGCGGGAGCCGGTTTTGCCAGGCCCTTCCAGGATGTGGCAACCCGCTCCGAGTTAACCGTGCCGATGCTGGCCCAGAACGAACTGATCGGCGTGATTGATATTCAAAGCGAGCAAACCCACGCCTTCGATGACCTCGACCTGGAAATTGTAAACTTCTTCGCCCGGCAGGCGGCGGCCATGATCCAGGCGGCGAACCTGAACCGGGTGTTAGCCGAAAATTTACGCAACCTGAGCCTGGTGGCCTCGTCCGGCAACAAGGTGAACGGGGCCCGCTCCCTGGCCGAAATCGGCGAACTTATTCTCACCAGTTCCGTCCGCATCCTGAACGCGAACTCCGGCAGCATCTGGCTGGTAAACGAAGAACCGGACCAGGCCCGGCCTCTCCACCTGCTGACCACCCTGAACCTGCCCGATTGGTTCAACGACGACAATTTGAATTTTAGCCCGGTAATTTCGAATATTTTGCATAACGGCCTGCCGGTCTATATTTCGAGCGTGGAGAAATACCAGGAAGAACTCGAAACTATGGCCCGGCTGCGTAACGGCGGGGTCGAAGCCTTTTGCTGCCTGCCGCTCTGCGCCCAGGGCCGCATGTCGGGGGCGCTGGTTATCAACTTCCGGGAAACACATAAATTCTCCCCTTCCGAAATTCATTTTTCGACGGCCCTGGCCGACCAGGCCGCCGCCGCTCTTTTGAACGCCCACAATCTCGTCCAGGCCAAACGGCTCGAACAACAACTTCTCCGCAGTGAGCAACTGGGAGCGCTGGGCCAACTGGCAAGCGGTATCATCCACGACTTTAACAACATGCTGGGCGGCAGCCTGGGCGTGAGCGAAATTCTGCTGGATAAAACCCACGACCCCGACGACCGGCACCTTTTAGAGATGTTGCGCCAGTCTATCCAGGACGGCGCCCAGATGATGCGGCGGTTGCAATCGCTCGGCTCCGGCAGTCGCGAGGAAGGTTTCGGCCCGGTCGAGATAACCCGGATTTTACAGGATGTTATCGAGCTTACCCGCCCTCAATGGGTCAAAGGCAAAGGTCAGGCTCCGATTCAGATTAACTTCGAGGCGGACAGTTTACCGGCCTGCCGGGGTAATGCCACCGAATTGCGGGAGGTCTTTACCAACCTGGTCCTGAACGCGGTCGAAGCGATGCCCCAGGGCGGCCAGATTGCTATAAAAATCGAGGATCGCCGGGAGCAGGGCGAGGTCTGGATTAGCGTGCGGGACAATGGCACTGGGATGTCCGAGAACACCAAACAACACCTGTTCGAGCCATTTTATACGACCAAACGCAATAACGGCCACGGCCTGGGGTTGAGCGTAACCAAGAGCATTATTGCCCGGCACGAAGGCACAATCGAGGTCGAATCCAGCTTGAACGAGGGTAGTTGCTTCACGATAAAGCTGCCGTTCAAACCTGAAGCCGTGGTGGTAACCCCGCACAAGCTAACCGCCCCGGTCCGGCCTCTCCGGGTCCTGGCGGTAGACGATGACCCCAAGTTGCTCTACATTCTCAAACGTATCCTGGAAATTGACCGGCACGAAGTAACCGCGACCGGAAACGGGCGCGAGGCGGTCCGGCTTTTCACGACCCAGCCCGACAATTTCGACCTGGTCCTGACCGATATAAACCTCAAAGACCTCAACGGCTGGCAGATTGCCCAGGCGGTCCGGCTACTCCGCCCCGAACTGCCGATTATCTTTGTGACGGGTGACTCCCTCAACTTACAACCGGAAAAATTGCAGCACTACGCCATCACACAGGTCCTTGCCAAACCCTATTCGCTCCAGGATTTGCAGGAGGCTGTCCGCAAAATGGCCGACCCGGTTGGAACCGGCAAAGTGTAAACCAGGCAAGACCGGCCTTTTCACAATAGTGGCCCGGTCAACTTTTAGAAAAACCCGAACATAACCCGGTTCTTTAAAACTTAAATCCTTAATGATTTAGTTACTCTTTCCCCATTTACAGGTTTAAAGATTCCCCATCCAAACTCCCAGGTTCCTCCCACCGGAACCGGGCAGATTTTCTTTAATTACCCAAAATTCACCTTCTCTTAACTCCTGGCCCGCACATTGCTTTAAGCATGGCTAAACAAGGATTACTGATTGGCGGGCCGGTGTAAAAGTCTTTGCCAGGCAAAGAAAGGGTAAATCACCGGCGGTAGGGATCAAAATGAATTTGCAGGTTTAGGCCGGGGTAAGACCGGCCAGAACGGAAGGAGCGAGGTATGTTTATTCGGTCTGTAAGTTATGAGATAAAACCGGGGATGATGGAAGAAGCCGAGCAGTTGTATCACACCCTGACCCGGAAGGCGATTGACAGCCGGGAGGGTTTCGAGCAGGGTTACGCCATGATAAACTCCAAGACCGGCGTGGCCGTAACCGTCGCGGTCTGGACCTCAAAAGAGGCTTTTGAAGAATATAACGCTACCGAAGCCGGGAAAGAAATGGCCGAGCGGGTGTCGCCGCTCCTGGCTAACCCGCCCATTGTCACCGAGTTCGATAAATTACTCCGGCCCTAAAAGTAACCGGTTTCAGGGTTACAATATAATTTAAGATTTTCATTTTATTTACCGGGAGCGGATTCGCCCCCGGTAAATTTACATCTCCCGTTTTTCGTAGGAGAAGCAGGCCAGCCCAATCAACACGGCTGCCATCACGAACCCTATTATTATTGGCAGCACCATGTTACCCGGGCTCGTCTCGCCGGTCATGATGCGGCGGGCGTCCAGGGCACTAAAGACCGCCTGGGGGAAAATCCCGGTCCAGCCCGGTATCAGTTTGACCAGGTTATCTATGACCAGGAAACCCACGAAAGCAACCCCACCCGCCGCGACCGGGGTCTTGAGCAGGCTGCTGCACAACACCACCAGCGCCAAAATATAGCTGCTATAGGCGATTACCCCCAGGTTCAAGACCAGGAAGGGGCCGAGGCTGAACGAATTGCTGAAAAGGAGCAAGGTGTAGTAGCCCGATGCCACCGCCGTCAGGATAATCGCGACCACCACAATCCCCAGGTAAGAGAAATACTTGGCGAGGATAAACTGGGTCCGCGAGACCGGCTTGGTCAGGACGAAGACCTGGGTGCCGCGTTCGCGCTCCCCGGCCAGTGTGCCCATCACTACCAGAATTACGATGAGCGACGGAAAGGCGGCCATCTGGGAGATGTAACTCAATATCGCGTCCAGGGCGGTCTGTTCGGGGATAGTAATCTGGATACCCTGCATGCTGCCGGACGAACTCTTGATAATCTCCGGCAGGAGTTTGGTCACGACCGGCCCCTGCAACCCGGATAAAATAAAGCCCAGGACTATAATTAAAATTTTGCTGGTGCGCCACTGTTCGAGTAGCTCTTTCTTCAAGAGCGCAACGGTCCCATTCATACTCTCACCTCCGGCCTGGTTGGTTCGGCGTTGCCGCGCTCATCCCGGTTTACCACTTGCAGGAAAACATCTTCCAGGTTGGGCACCGCTGACTGGAAACTCCGCATGGAAAGGCCCAACTCGCTGACCAGCCGAGGGACGCGTTGGCCCGCTTCCTGGGCCTGAGCCGCCGAGGTCAGTTCGAGGTGCAGCCGTCCGGGTTCGCCGGGGGTCACCCTTTTTAGCCAGCTTTCCGCCCGCAGGGCCGCGCTCAACCTTTCAAGGGCGGCGGGGTCGCCTTCCACTTCGAGGTTTATAGCCGGGAGCGCGAAACGTTCTTTTAGTTCGACGGTCGGCCCGGCGGCGATAACCCGGCCCCGGTCGAGAATCGAAACCTGTTCGCAGACTCTATCCACATCGGCTAGAACATGGCTCGACATAAATACGGTTGCCTCGTGCCGGATATTATCCAGCAGCGTGAGGACATCCCGGCGGCCTAACGGGTCGAGGGCGCTGACCGGCTCATCGAGAAAGACCACTTTGGGCCGGTTGACCAGGGCCTGGGCGATACCGAGCCGCTGGCGCATCCCGCCGCTATAAGCGCCCACTTTGCGCCCTCCCGCGTCGGCCAATCCGACCAGTTGCAACAACTCTTTGGCCCTGGCCCGGCGGGTCGGCGGGTTAAGGCCGAAAAGCTCACCCGCGAATTCGAGCAATTCCTGCCCCTTCATCCAGGAGTAGAAATTGGGCATTTCGCTCAGGTAGCCGATATGCTGGCGGGCTTGCAGCGAGTTCCGGGTGACATCGGCCCCGGCCACCTGGGCGTGCCCGGCGGTCGGTTTAATCTGCCCGGTCAAAAGCTTCATGGTGGTGGACTTTCCGGCCCCGTTCGGCCCCAGGAAGCCAAAGACGATATTTTCCGGCACCTTTAAATCGAGGTTGTCCACCACCTTGCGGATACCGTACTGCTTGGTCAGCCCCTGGCACACAATAATGTCGCTCATCAGGCGCCTTCGCCTTCGGTGCGCCCGGCTAACAGGTAAATTATCGGGCCAAAAGTGCTTACCAGCAGGATAATCAGGGCCCAGGGCCATTTTTTGCCACCTCGGACGGTGCGAGAATCGCGGCGAGACAGGTCTACCAGGGCGAAAATAATCAGCCCAAGGTCAATTAGCACGAGCGGCAACAGCGCCAGTAGCAAAGTAGTCGTATCCATATTCATAAAATTATGCGAGGACTTTCATTTCAAAGCAGCCGGGGCGGTCCTCGCGCCTCCTTCCTGAAGGTAAATGTTTCCGGCTGGTTTATCTATTCCGAGCCCGGTTCTGCCCCGGTTGCGTCCTCACCGGGGGCCGCCGGATTTTCGTCCGGGCCGGGCATGACAACGGTTGTCCAGGTATAGAATTTGCGACCGGGGGCAGGTTTATTGTTTAACCGCTTCATAAAGACCTGGCCGATTTCCCCGGCAAATTCCATAAATTCGGCGTCGCTCAGATAAAAGGGGGCCTGCCCGAAACTGACCTTATCCTCTACCAGGTTTATCTTCTCCCGCTGCAAATAGACCCCAAAATCGTGGATGCGCGCCAGGATGAAGTGGGTGAAAAGCTCCAGCATTTCTTCCCGGCTGCCGTTCAGCAAAGCGTAGCTGTCGGACCGCATGGCCTGCAAATTAAGGCCATAGACTTTTTCAACGGTGCCGCGCACCGGGCGTTCCTCGACCACCAGCAAAATCCCGGCTTCTACCAGTTTGTTTAAGTGGCGGTAGAGCGTCGCCTGCGGCACGTTTACCAGTTCTTCGGCCAGTTGCAACGGGGTCAGGTTGCGGGTCGCCAGGTTCTGCAAAATCCGCATCCTGACCGGGTGAAGGATTATATCGGTTTTTTTGATAAAGTCGTTTGTTTCGTCAGACATTTTTATACTCCCACGAATGATTATATTATCATTATTGGGAATAATCAATAAGACTTTCGGCCTATCTTACCTGCAACTTTAAGAACCCCAAAATAAAAAAATAGCACCTCGTTTGAAAGTGCTATTTTGGCTGGAGCAATATCGGCTTAATTGCTCCTTAATTGTGAGATGAATGGCAGGTGAATTCCGAGAAATTAGCCTCTGTCGCTCGGCTTTTTGGTCGGGGTCGGCGCGGGAGTGGGCGACGGCGTTTTGGTGCTGCTGCCACTGCTACCGCTACCGCTGTTACTGCCGCCGCCGTGGTCGTCGCCCGGTTCGGTCGTAGAAGTAGGCGCGCTGGTCGGTGGGGCCGCCGCCTGGGTAGGACTGGCGGTTGGGTCCGGTTTATCCTCGGTCACCGGGGCCGTTGTCACAGGCGCGGTGGTATCCGCCGGAGGCGTCACAGTCTGGGTGGTTTCGACCGGCGCGGTCGTGACCGCTTCGGGCGTGCTGGTCGGGGCCGGGGGCACCGTTGGGGTAGCCGTTGGAGCCGGGTTCGAAACCGTGTTTGCGCGGGTCGTCGGAGCCACCTGGTTATTCGATGGTTTGGCGGGCGCGGTCGTCGGTGCAGCGGTCGCACCGCTGGTCGTCCGGGCCGGGGCGCTGGTCGGGTTAGCTGAGCCGGTTGTCGGGGCCGCGGTAGCCGAAGGCGCTGGCGCGGTTGTAGCGGCGGTTGTCACCGACGCCGTCGAGGGTACGACCGAGGGTGCGGTCGTCGTATTCGGGGCCGGGGACAGGTCCGGCTCCGGCGACACGTAAGTATGTCTGGTCGGCACATGGTCGGGTGATGGTGACGGTGGGATAAAGGTAGGCGTAACCACCGGGGAAACCGCCGCCGTGGGGGTCGGGGTCGCCGCCGTATTGGAAGAATTTTTCCCGCCGTGCGCCAGCAGAATCACCAGGGCCAGCGCCACCAGCAAGGTCGCCGCGACAACCGCCTGCTGGATGCGTATAAAAGTCTGCCAGCGGCGTCGGGCGTTGGGCCGGGTTTCTCCTGCCGGGCGCAACCGGGCGGCGTCAGCTTCGAAGGGGAGCGGGGCGATAACCCGGTCTTTGCCGGCGGCCTGTGCGGTCAGGCGGGCCAGCAGGTCCGCCCTGGCGGCGGCGGGCATCCGGTAGCGCGGCAAATCGAGAGTCGTATCCACGATTGCCAGGAGCGGCCCGACCTGGGTCGCTGTTGGCGCGTCCATTTCAAGGGCCTGCATGGCCTGGGCCGGGCTGTCGCCCCGCTCCAGCAAAGCTACCCCGTTTTGAAATAAATTTTCCAGGCGTCCTTCGTTTTCCATACTCATAGCGCTTTACCTCGCTTGTTAACCAGAGCGGGTTTGGTTTGGGCGGGAAACCGGATTATATTTTTCTCCGGTGGGGCCTGGTCCAGGGCGCGGCGCAAATTGACCACTGCCCGGTACTGTAAACTTTTGACGGAAGGCAGGCTTTTTTCTAACAGGACCGTAACTTCTTCCGGGTCCAACCCTTCAATGAAACGCAATACAAAAATAGCTTTCTGGTCTTCGGGTAACTGCAAAATAGCGCGCCGTAGTTCTTCGCGTTCGGCCACCTGGCTTGCCATCAGGCCGCCGTCCGCCGCGCCCCAATCGTCGGGCGGGTCGACCAACCGTTCGCCCTCGGCGTTGGTAGCGTCGAGCGAGAGGGCCTGGTGGCGGCTCCGGTAGCGGAGGTGGTTGGCTAACTGGTTGTGGGCGATGCGGAAGACCCAGGCTTTGAACGGCACCTCGCGCTGCTCGTAAGTCCCTATTTTTTCGATAATCCGGGTGAAAGTCTCGCTTACAATATCTTCGGCCAGGTAATGGTCGCCACAGCGATAAAAGGCGTAGTTGTAAAGCCGGTCGGCATACTCGTTGAGGAGTAGGCCGACGGCTTCACTTTCACCTTTCTGAAGACGTTTTACCAGATCTGTGTCGGTCAAAATGGCTCCTTGCCGTTATTTACCGTCCTCGCCTTTTCCCCCGCTGCTGCCGCCGTGGTCGCCGCCACCGCTGCCACTGCTGCCGCTGCCACCTTTGTCATCGCCCTTCTCGGTGGGTTTGGGAGTTGAGGTGGTCGGTTTTGGCGTCGAAGTAGTCGGTTTCGGCGTCGAAGTAGTCGGTTTTGGCGTCGAGGTTTTGGTGCCATCGTCGCTGCCGCCGTGGTCGTCCCCTTTTGCAGTGGTGGCCGGTGGGGTAGTGGCGGGAACGGTAGTAGACGGGGCCGTCGTCGAAGGCGCGGTGGTCGTTTTGTCGTCGCCTTTACCACTATTATCGTCACTGCTCCCCGACCCGCTGTTGCTGCCGGAATTTTCGGTAGGTTCGGGAGTTTCGACTTTACCCGGCCCGCTGTTGGGCGATTTAGTATTATCGTTGTTTTTCCCGCCATTGTCATCGCCGGGCTCGTTACCTTTGCCGCCCTTGTCGTCGCCTTTGCCGTGGTCGTCCAGGGTGGTCGGCGGCACGGTCGTCGCCGGGGCCGTGGTCGAGGGGGCCGTGGTAGACGGAGCCGTGGTCGAAGGCGCGGTCGTAACATTATCTTCCAGTTGGATACGCACCACCGTGACCGTCCCGTTGACATTGCGGGCCTGGATTTCGACCAGCGAACCTACCTGGAAGGTCGTGCCAACCTGAGCGGCCAGGGCGGCGGAGACCGGGAAGTTCTGGCCGTTGATGGTTAACATATTACCGTCAATGGCCGTTATAACCCCTTTAAGCTCGATTTCTTGCTCGGCCTGCCCGGTCGTGGCCGGGGCCGTCGTATCCGGCGGAGTGGTCGCTCCTGGAGTGGACGTATCGCCGGTCCCGGAGGTCGGGGTAGCTTCGGCGGCCAGTACCAGGCTGTTGGCGCCGGACCGGTTGGCGCTGGCCGAACCCAGCAGGGCATCCGCGTTGGCGGCGGTGCAGGCCACCAGGACCGGGCTGAACAAAGCCAGCGCCGCCACGATTAAAGCTACTCTTAGCCTTTTCGCTTTAAGCATTTTTAAAATCCTTCCCAGGCGTACCCGGCGAGTCTGGACCGGTCGCGACTCGCCCGCGATACGCGCTTCTTTCTTCCTTGCCTGATAAAAAATGATGAGAACGTCCTCTGTGTACTAGAACACCGGCAAAGGTCAAAAGAAGCGGGTGATTTTATCAATTTTAAAAATTCGTTTTTATATATTTGACGGGAACCAGCTTACTCCAAAAACACCCTCCCTACCAACAATAGAAACGGCAATTTTTTCCAACCGGAACATTTCTATCCCTATAAAAACAGGGGAAGGTAAAAACAGCGTACCGTTTTTACCTTCCCTCTGAACCTCTAATTTTTTGCCGGGCCTGACTAGGCCGGGACAGGGTCGGACTTCTTGGGTTTGTCTTTGGTCAGGTTAAAGACCCTGGCCGGGGTTACCGTAAGAATCCGCGCCAGGTTCTTGAAGCCCTGCAAGAGCCACATGCCCAGGTTCAACCCGATAATCAGGACGGCAGGGACCGCCAGCAAAATGAGCAGCCAGCTTGGGTCGTGACCCTTGTTGTACAACTGGTCATCCACAAA
>MKTJ01000025.1:7126-94619 GCA_001898225.1 Chloroflexi bacterium 54-19 | reverse complement strand
CCATTACCCACAAAAACCGCAGGGCTACCCCGCGCACATAGGTGAGGGCTTGCTGGCTGGTCAGGGTCCCGGCAAACCTCATGCGGATAACTCCCTGCAACCGTTGCAGCACGAAGATAAAGGCGACCAGGAACAGTACGATACATTCGACCAGGAACAGCATCAACACAATCGAAGCCCACACCAGCAGGTTCGCGCCGTCGTCCGAGTAGAGGAAGTATTCGGCGGCGGTAGTGATGGCGTCCACGACCCAACCCACGATAGGCTGGAAGAACAGTATCAGGGCCAGGCTCAACACGGTGGCAAAAGCCAGCAGGATGATGGCGAAGACGACCATTACCTTGACTTCGTTCCACATCAGCTTGCGCCCGACAATCCGCATGGTCTGGCTGGAATTTTGGCCCGGTTGGATGACACCCACCCCGACCGAGTCAAATTCCGGCAAGGTGCGGTGTTGTTCCTCGGCCTCCAATATGTCGATCGGATATTTCAGCATGTGCATAATATCGGGCCGGATGCGCAGCAGGAAGAAAAGGAGCAGCAAGCCGAAGCTTATCAGCGAGATATAGTTCAGGAAGGGCATCACGAACTGGATAATGTTGTTGGCGGCGTTGACCAACGGGTCGTCTTTAAGCTGAAGGGCGTTATCCAGGATGATGTCCATGAGCGGCTTTTCGGGGTCGCCATCGGTGATGTCTCTGGCCAGGCCGAGCATTATGTCGCTATAGTTGTTAATCAATTCGTCGCGGTCATCAATAACGTACTGGATGGCCTGTTTCTGGAAGACCAGTTGCGGGTTGGTGACGCCGCCCAGGACGCGCCCGGTCAGCAGTTGGACGCCCCAGAGCGACCCGCCCAGCACCAGCAAGACCAGCGTCACCATCAAAGCCTGGGGCAGGTAGAGCCCGTAGACCTGTTTGAGGGTAGCGTTGGGAGCCCGACGTTTGATACTCTTGCGAATTATTAACGGGTAGGCCAAAAAGCCGAGTAAGGCCAGCAGCGGAATGCCGACCACGATTACCATGGCAATCCAGAAAAGACGGGTTTCCTGTTTCTTTTCAGACTTGGCTTCCAGCTTTTTAATCGCCAGGGGGCCGAACTTGGCGAGTTGCTCCGAAGCCAGGACTTTAAGCTGGTCTACCTGTTCTTCCGAGAGAAGGCCACTCCGCAGTTGTTTAATCTGGGCCAGTTCATCGGCGGTCAGGTGGTCGCCGTTGTCGGCAATGTCGATACCCTCAAGGTCCGCCTCGGTGACCTCGTCGGGGTTAAAAGTCGGGACGGCAGTAGCGCCACTGTTTTCGGTTGTACCCTGGTTCTCGGTGGGGTTAGGTGTTGTCTGGGTATCGGTCTGAGCGCGAACGATAGTCGAGAAAGTTCCCAGCATGAGCAGAGCGGCCAGGAGAGCGGCCACGGCGGCCAGACCCAATCTGGTGCCGCGCGATTTACGGGGTCCAGGCAGTAATTTTGACATGGCAGTACCTCAACAAGACTAAGACGTTAATTTATTGTATTTCGTGCGTAAGCCTAGAGAAAGAATCAACCCTGAAAGTGGATATGTTAAACCTGAATACGACTTTCGCTTTGGGCCTGAAAAAGCCAGGGTGTAGGCGCAAAACTAGCACAAAAGGAGTATTTCAAGCGAAAGTCGTACTAAAAGATGAGCTAAACCTAAAGTTAAACCGCACCGATAAAGTTAGCCGAATGTTTTGTTGGTTGGGGAAACTGTTTTTTTACACAAAAATGCGGGAATTCCGTAATAATTATACAGAACCAGAATATTATGTCAATAATCCAATAGTACGGGACAGTAGACAGAGGTCGGTAGGCAGAAATCAGAGGGCAGTAGACAGAAATCAGTAGGTGGGGGAGAGGGGAGAGGGCAGTTTTTAGTGTTGCCATTCCTCCATAAGCTCGGAATAACATGCTGCTCTAGTCACGCCCGTAGATGTAACAATATACTACCCTCTGGTTACTGCCTTCTGACCTCTGGTTACTGCCTTCTGCCTTCTACCCTCGACCTCTTAATTTATGCTATAATACCTGTTTGTAGTGATAAATTCGCCCCGCGAGGGACGGCAGCTTTCAGGGAGTTTTTGAAGTTTGGACATTTCTAACCAGGTCGCGGCTTCTGGCAATAAGCGGCGCAAAGACCTCAACCGGATAATTAGCGTGGAGCCGGGCTCGCTCGGTGAAAAGGCCGGGGTCCGGGTAGGCGACCGCCTGCTGGCGATTGACGGCCAGCCGGTCCGGGATATGATTGATTACTCTTTCCAGACCGCCGAGGACCGCATCCGGTTGCGGGTGGAGCGGGACGGCCAGCGTCTCGAACTGCGGGTTAAAAATGCCGCCGGGGAGCCGCTCGGCCTCGAATTTGCCGAACCGACCTTTGACGGTATCCGCGTCTGCAACAACGACTGCCCTTTCTGCTTCGTCTACCGCACACCCAAGGGTTTTCGCCCGACGCTTTATGTCAAGGACGACGACTACCGCTATTCCTTCATGTACGGCGGGTTCGTAACCCTGACCAATTTGAAAGACGAAGACTGGCAGCGCATTATCGAGCAGCGCCTGACCCCGCTCTATGTCTCGGTCCACAGCACCGAACTTGAAATGCGCCGCCGCTTGCTCGGCAATTCGACCGCCCCCAACATCCTAGACCAACTTACCCGCCTGAACGCGAACGGCATCGAGGCCCATACCCAGGTCGTGCTGGTGCCGACCGTCAATGACGGGCCGAACCTCGAAAAGACTATTTTCGACCTGGTGAAACTCTATCCCGGCGTCCAGACCTCGGCGATTGTGCCGGTCGGGTTGGCCGGGGGGCCGGGTTACGATGGGGACCGCCGCCGCAATTTTAAAGCCCACGGGCGCGGCTTCCCCGCCGAAGCGCCCATGCCGATGCGGCCTTTTACCGGCCCGGAAGCGGCGGTCATTATCGAACAGGTCCACGCCTGGCAAAAACGCTTCAAAAAGGAAATCGGCACACCCTTCGTCTATCTCTCGGACGAGTTTTATCTATTGGCCGGGCAGGAAGTGCCGGGCCGGGCCCACTACGAGGATTTCGACCAGATTGAAAACGGGGTCGGGCTGGTCCGCCGTTTCCTTGACGACTGGAAACACGTCGAGAAGAAACTGCCCGAAAAACTCGAACGGCCCCTGCGGGCGACGTTGGTCACCGCCGAACTGATTACTCCGACCTTCGAGCCGCTCATCCGGCGCTTGAACCGGGTCGAGGGGTTAGAGGTGAATCTTTTAACGGTCATAAATAAGACCCTCGGCCACACCGTTACGGTGGCGGGGCTGCTGACCGGAAAGGATGTTATCGAGGCTTTACAGGCCCTCGAAGCGAGCGGACGCGACCTGGGCGAAGTCCTCTATTTGCCCCAGGTGATGCTCGACAAAAAGGGGTACGGGGCGCGCTTCCTCGACGACCTGACCCCGGCGGACGTGGAAAAAGCCCTGGGCCGCCCGGTGGTGATGGGCTCATACATGAGCGAGGTCTGGGACGACCTGGCGGAGCGGGAGAAACACCCCGCCCAGCCGGCTACAGCCCCGGCAGCCCGGACCGTCCTTGAACTGGCCGCCCGCTAAAGCGTGTTTCAAATAAACCTAAAAGGTTGCCCAAAATGCCGGGCAACCTTTTTTAATACCACAATTTAGCTTACAAAGCCGGTTTACGAGGTCTGGCGGGCGGTGGCGAGGATTTTCAGGATTTTGTCGTAGCGGGCGCGGATAGCGTCAAGGTCGTTCGGTTCGGTGATAGCCTCACAACTGCCCCGGTAAATCATTTCGGCCTCGCGCTGCAAAACCTCCCGCTGTTCCTCGTTACGGGCATGGCGTAATACCAGCAAAATAACTTCCAGGAGCCGCACGGTCACGGAAACACTTTCTTTGCCGTACTGGCGTAACTGGTTAAAAGAAGCCTTTACCAGGTGGGGGAAATCGGTATTGTCGGTAATCACCCGCAAATTCCCGGCGTTGTCGTAACGAAAAGGCGAGGGGAAATCGCGGGCGGCCAACCGGCACAACCCTTCGCCCAGGCGGTCCGTACACATCATGGCCGTAAAGGGGTCGTTGATAGCCGGGGAGAGCGCCCGGATAGCCATTTCGACAAGCTGGTTCAGGTCAAATTCAATGTCCTGCTCCTGGGTGCGGTAGTTACCCAGAATAAAACACTGGCTGAATTTTTCTTTCAAGGAGCGGTCTATTTTCTGGGGCGGCCAGACCAGGGCGACTTCCTGGCCCTTCATCACATAGGCACCGGGCCGGAAGATTAGCCGCACCAGCAAATCGTGTTTAATCGCCAGGTGTAGCAAAGTCCTGGTGTCAATGGCCTGGATGTAGCCGCTGCCCGGCGAATAAACCTGACCGGCCTGCGCCTCGAAATCTGCCGGAATATCTTCCTCGACCCTGTCAACTTTATGTAAAGGTGGGTCTTGCCCCAGCCGTTGCGGGTAAAGGCGCTCGATTGAGGTATCCAAATCTTTGCTTATGGTCTTTATAACATAAGGGGCCTGGATGGAGCGGGCAGCGTGGTGAATAAAAAATATCAGGACACCCACGCTCACCAGGGCCAGGCCCACCCCCACCGTGACCGACAAATGCGGCACGAAAGGGTTGGCGGTGTCCGAACGGACATCCCGCAACACCAGCAGACAGTAAATAAAGGTCGCGATAAAAGTGCCCAGGACCATCTGGTTGCCAAAGTCGCGCATGAAGTTTCGCAGCAACCGGGGACCAAATTGGGAGGAAGCCAGCACCAGGGCCACGATTACAATTGAAAAAGTGGTGCCGGAAACAGTAACCATCGAGCCGATAATCGCCGAAAGAAGGGTGCTGGCCTCGCCGGGACCGCCGTTAAAAATAATGCCGGTCGAAGCAAGGGTGGCGGCATCAAGCTGGCGGTCAAGTTGCAAGGTCAAAAAAGCCAGTCCAGCCGCCAGGATTGCCAGGATGGCGGGCACAAACCAGTAACTATAACGGATTGAATCCCACAAATCGGATTGGCGAGGGTTCAAAGTACTTGTCTCCCAAAATAATACAGACCGGGCAGCCAGGCCAATAAGAATAAGTACCTTACTTACTTATTTTATATTACATAAAGGCGCAGCTAAGTCAACCTCAGCTTTTAGAATTTTGGGGCCAGGTGGCGGCCAGGGTCTTGAAATAGGACGTTACGCTGGAAGGCTTGTCCGGCTCCGGGCAACTTTCGTCAAGCCAGGTCTTGAAACGGCGGACGGCTTCGGCGTGGACCTCGTCGCTCAAATGCCAGTCGCTCGAATACATCCGGTCGATGTGGCGCTGGGCCAGTTGGCGGGGCGATAGGGGCGGGGTGGTATATTCCAGCAAGGTCACGTCTTCGACCTGGGCCCCCATTCCACGCAGGTAATCTACCAGCCCCGAATCGCGTTTAGCGCTATCCCACTGGGGCCGGATGCCCGGCTGAAGCTCGGCGTGTTTTACCCCCAGGTCTTCCAGGATTTTGTACCACTGCCGGTTTACATTCGGGGTTTCAGGTTGAACAGTAAGGGGTTTTTGTTCCTCGTGCGAAAGCATTAGAAAACCGGGCTTGCGCAAGACCCGTTTAGCCTCGTCCAGCGCTTTTTGCCAGCCATCCACTAAATGCAGGACGTGGGCGGCAATTATTACGTCAAAACTGTTAGCGGTAAAAGGAAGGGCCGTAACGTCACCCTGGAAAAGCGCGTAGCGGCGGGGCTGGCCCGGTGTGGCGGGGGCCTGGCTCAGTTTGCTTTCGAGCCGCTCCATCATCGGCTGGGAGAGGTCAATCCCGGTATAATCGTAACCGGCCTGGATAAAAGGCAGCGCAATCCGACCGGTTCCGACACCAAGTTCCAGGAACCGGGTGGAAAGAGTCGCCCCGGTATAGGCGAGGATAGCGTCACGGACTTGTTCGGCGACCCCTTCCCGGAAACCGCGGGTCTGGTCGTAATAATCAGCCGCCTGGTCAAAAGCGATACCTGGCATTTTCACCACCGTTTTCTTATAAATAAAACAGGTTAAAGGAACAGGCGTAAAAATTGAGGGTGAGAGACTGGAACCACTTTTGCGCCAGGGTACCTGAAAAAGGGCCGGTACATAAAGTGGTCGGCCCTTACAAAAAGTCTTAAACTTTGCCCTTCAGGAAATGGCGCATCTTTTCCAGCAGGCGTTCGAACTCAATCGGCTTGACGTCATAGTCGTCGCAGCCAACCTCAAGGGCGCGTTCGCGGTCGCCCGACATAGCGTGCGCGGTCAGGGCAATAATCGGGATGGCGGCGGTCGCAGGCTCCTTTTTGAGGATAGAGGCCGCTTCCCAACCATCCATCACCGGCAGACTCATATCGAGCAGAATCAGGTCGGGCTGCTCCGAGCGAGTCCTTTCGATACCTTCCTGGCCGTCTACCGCGATAACAATCTCGAAACCGCGCCGTTCCAGGCGCCGGGAGAGCATATCCCGGTTCATTTCGTTATCTTCAACTATCAGAATTTTTGCCATACGAACGTGTCCCATAGCAGGGCGGTTCTCGATAACCCCATTAGCTATTAAAAGTTCCGGTGACTTTTTATAGCTTTCACGCGAAGTTATTTACAAACTTGCTATTTTAATTTCTAAAAAATCCCCTAAAAGTAATTGAGCATGTGCTACCTCTATTTAAGCTAAAATTTCGCAATTTGTCCAATTTCTAACCTTTTCGCCTCTTTTTAGCCGGGCCACCGTCGAGGTGGAACCAGAAGAACGAATGGGGGCCGAGAGTCAGCAAATAAGGGAGCTTGCCGATGGCCGGAAAAGGATTATCGCCGAACATTTCGCGCGGGACCGCGCCTTTGTAATCGCCCAGGTTGAGTTCGACCGCCTGGGAGAACCGGGAGAGGTTGTTGACGACCAGGATAGTATTTTTTCCATCGCTCCGCAGGTAGGCCAGCACACGCGGGTTGGAGGGGTCGAGAAAGCGGATCTGGCCCCGGCCAAAGACAGGGTACTTGCGCCGGATTTGCAAGACCCGCTGCATCCAGTTGAGAAAACTGGAGGAGTTGTTGGCTTCGGCGGCTACATTCCGGGCAATATAGTTGTAGAGTGGGTCGGTAATGACCGGGCAGTAGAGCTTTTCGGGCGGGGCCTCGGAAAACCCGGCGTTCAGTTCGGCGGACCACTGCATCGGCGTACGGACCCCCATGCGGTCGCCCAGCAGTACGTTGTCGCCCATTTCGATTTCGTCGCCGTAATAGAGGACCGGTGTCCCCGGCAGGGTCAAAAGGAGGCTGTGGACCAGTTCCAGGCGGCGGCGCGAGTTATCGAGCAGGGTCGCCAGGCGGCAGCGAATCCCGATATTGAGCTTCATCTGGGGGTCGGCGGCGTACTCGTTCCACATGTACTCGCGCTCCTCCTCCGTGACCATTTCGAGGGTTAGCTCGTCGTGGTTGCGCAGGAAGATGGCCCACTGGCAGAGGTCGGGGATGGCCGGGAGTTGCTCGATAACATCAATAATCGGCTGGCGGTCCTCCCGCCGCAACGCCATGAAGATGCGGGGCATGAGCGGGAAGTTAAAAGCCATGTGGAATTCGTCGCCCTCGCCAAAGTAGGGCAGAAGGTCGGTCGGCCACTGGTTCGCCTCGGCTAACAGGATACGACCGGGAAAGTGTTCGTCAATGTAGGCCCGCATTTCCTTTAAAAAGGTATGCGTCTGGGGCAGGTTTTCCGAGTTGGTCCCTTCCTCCTCAAAAAGATAAGGCACCGCGTCCACCCGGAAGCCGTCTACCCCCATCGAAAGCCAGTAGTCAATCACTTCCAGCAGGGCCTTGCGGACGGGCGGGTGTTCGAAATTCAGGTCAGGCTGGTGGCTGAAAAAGCGGTGCCAGTAATATTGTTTCGCCACCGGGTCCCAGGACCAGTTCGATTTTTCGGTGTCGGTGAAAATAATCCGGGCTTCCTCGTAGCGGTGCGGCGTATCGCTCCAGACATAGAAGTCGTGGATAGCAGGGTCTTTAGAGCGGCGGGCGGCCTCGAACCAGGGATGCTTGTCCGAAGTGTGGTTGATAACCAGGTCAATCAGGACGTGCAGACCGCGTTTGTGGGCTTCCCGCAAAAAAGCCTTGAAATCGTTCGCGGTGCCGTAATCGGGATGAATGGCGTAGTAATCGGCGACATCGTAGCCGTCATCGCGCAGGGGCGACTCGTAAAAGGGGAGCAGCCAGATACAGTTTACGCCAAGTTGTTCCAGGTAATCCAGCTTTTTGGTAAGACCCTTGAAATCGCCGACGCCATCGGCGTTGCTATCGAAAAAGGACTTGACGTGCATCTCATAGATAACCGCGTCTTTGTACCAGTCGGTCTTTTCGTTCTCCACGTTTACCGGGATGACCGGGCGCGGGGTCGGTGGAGGAATGGGTAAGCCAGGTTCGGGAGGTTTTTCGGGTTTAACACCTTTTTTGGGCGTCTTTAATTTACCATCCCTGGTTATGAGAGTTTGAGCGCGACCGCCGGGTTTTTCCACTGACCCTGGTTTTGCGCTTCCAGCCAATTTCATTTTTTGCATTGTCCTTAACCCTTGTGGCTTCCCGGTTTTAGTCCCGTACCGGGGGGCCGAAATCAAAAATAGAACCATCGCTGGGTAAAGTGTTAAGCAATTATCGCGCCCAAAGGGGTAAAAGCGGGCATGAATATAAAATAAAGAAAAGAATTTCCCCACCATTTGGAAATTCTTTTCTTGTCAGGTGTAGCGCTGATGTGAAGAAGTGAGTGGATAAATCTACTGAAAAGGTTTTTCACCGGCCCGGAAAGGTGCAAGTTTGTTAAAGGTTGCTAGGCTTTCCGGTCTCGCCAGCTTTTTGTTTTCGTTTGCTGACATTATCATTTTAGCCGCTTTACTTTTATAAAACATCGTTATGATTACATAACCGCTTCATCTGTGATTTATAACACCCTGGCCGGGTTTAGTGGCGGTTAATATGTACTATTACATACCGCCCACTAAACACTAAACACTATTCCAACCCTTTGACGAGGTAACAGGTCTACCGTTATAATTGTTTTATAGAGGCATTAGCCGCGCATTGTAGAGCGAAGGCCCTGGCGCACAGGGCGATGGATAAACCTGGCCTTTTCTATCTTTTTATTTTTGTTTGAAAGAAGTAACGTGAAATATTCTTGGTCGTCTGCGCCTGCCAGACCGGGTCGCCCGGTGGGCCGGAAGCGCTCTCACCTGCCGGGCCATATCGCCCTGCTTTTTGTAATCCTGGCGCTATTGGGCCTGGTCTGTGGCGCGACTGCCCCCGTCGAGGCCGCTTCTGCCGAGGCCGCTCCTTCTGACGCAGCCTCGTCCCTGGCTGCAATAGCAGGTGGGCTGGCCGATTATAGCGAGATTAACGCCGCCGCCGTGGACGCGCCAACCGCCAGCCAGTTTTTGTACGTGGACGGGTCGGGACACGGCATTACCGGGCCAATACTGCGCTTTTACACGCGCACCGGGGGGGCGGAGCGGCACGGCCAACCGCTTTCCGAGCCTATCAGGGTGGGCAACCACTACCTGCAATATTTCCAGCGCAGCGCCCTCGAATTCTACCCCGACTACGTGGGGACCGGCACCGAGGTACGTTTCGCCGCCCTGGGCCATACCGCCGCCACCGAGAGCGGCCTGAGTTTAGAGCAGATTGAGCCTTTCGCCGGGACCGACCAGAAATGGTATTTCCCGGAAAGCGGCCACAGCCTGGCCGAACCCTTTTTATCCTTCTGGCGCAACGAGGGCGGACAGGATGGTCTCGGCTTGCCTATCAGCGAGGAAATAGCCCAGGACGGGCCGGATGGCGGCCAGATGACGGTCCAGTATTTTGAAGACGCCGCCCTCCAGCGTCCCAGGGGCAGCACCAACCCTGCCGAGGTTTCTTTTGTGCCGCTGGGCGAGCTACAGGCCAGGGCAAAACTGACCCCGGCCCAGTTGGCCCCGGTGGCGAAAGAGCGTTTCACGGCTCCTCGCACCGTCAAAGTGCCATCGCTGATGTTCCATTACGTTCGTATCGTGGACCCGAAAAAGGACTTGCTCGGCTATAATCTTTCGATAAAACCGGACAACTATCTAAAATTCCTGGATTGGGTCCAGCAAGCCGGGTTTAACACCGTCACGGTCGGCCAGGTTTACGACTATTTGCAGTACGGCATCTTGCTGCCGGATAAACCCATCCAGTTTCGCTGGGACGACGGCCACGATAGCGACTGGTTCGTCTACCAGGAGATGAAAAAGCGGGGCATGACGGCGACCTTTTTCGTCATTTCCCGGCGGCTGGAATTGACCCCGGCCCAGTGGCAGCAGATTGACCAGGACGGTTTCGAAATCGGGGCGCATACCCGGACCCATCCCGACCTGCGCGGCGTGAAAGACCTGGCGGGTGAGATTACCGGCTCCAAAACCGACCTAGAAGCGATGCTCGGCCACCCGGTCCGCAGTTTTGCCTATCCGTCGGGCAAATACAACGACACCGTGGTAAAGGTGGTCCGGGATAGCGGCTTTGCCGTGGCGGTCACCACCGATGGCGGTTACACCTGGACGACCGACCTGAAGTTGAAAGAGCCGGTGGTCAGCGTGACCGGCCAGGATAGCCTGGAGTCGTTTTGCTATAAAGTCCGGGCGGGCACCGCCAGCCAGTTCGCCAGCAGTGTAAATTGTAACGGCCTGGACGCCGCTACAACTCCGTCCACCAACCCGCAAACCGCGCCTCCAACCGGCCAGCCGGTTACCAAGAAGTAATTATAGGAGGCAACGAGGAGCCCATGAGCGATTCGCTACCTCCTGAGACAACCGCACCATCCATACCCCCCACCGAACCGGCCACGGGGCCAATCCCGGCGGAGAAGGTGGGTCGCCGCTACTTCAGCCGCTACCCGGCGCTGTGGCTGACCGGCCTCCCGGCGGTACTGGCCTTGCTGGCGATTTTGAGCAGCCTTTTCACACCCCTGGAAACCAGCCAGACCAAACAGACCGGCGTCCTCGGCGGCGAAGGCACTTCAAGCCTGGTCTACCGCCTGCGGGTAGAAGAACCCCAACCCCGGCATCTTACCCTCAAACTGGCCGGAAGCGAGCCGGTCAAAGTCCGCGTCCTTAACGCCGCTACCCAGGCCGAACTGCTAACCACGACGCTCACGCCCCCGGCCAGCCTGGACGAAGTGACGCTGGATTTGAGCGGGCAATCTTCGGCCATCGAGCAAGCCGCCAACACCTCGAACGGGGAAGTGCTGGTCGAGATGAGTTTTAGCGGATTGCGCTGGCAGGCCGGTTACTGGGAAAATGCCCCCACCGACACCCCTCGCCTCTACAAGGGCGACCTGGGCCAGAACCCCCAGCCGGGCGACCTTTACTATCGCCTCGATTATGCCACCAACCCCGGCAGGCTGCTGGCTAACTTCTTCCAAAAAGAGCAAAACTTTGGTGGTCTGCCCGCCCTGGCGGTCATAATGCTGCTGGTCGCGGTGGGGGTCTTTTTCACGGGATTGAGCGTGTTCGCCCGGCGGCCCGGCCCGACCATCGAAAACATTTTACAGAGCGGGCGGGGCTATTTACGGTTTAGCGGTTTCGTGCTGGCCCTCGCGCTGGCCTGGGCTTTGGCCTATATGCTGGTGAACCCGCCTTTGCAGGGACCGGACGAACCGGGCCATATCGGGCGCAGCATCGGGGTGGGCCGGAACGTCGAGCCGAGCAGCCTGTCGCCCCAGGTCAGCCGCCTGATGCAGGAAACCGGCTTCCGGGCGGGTTTCCAGTGGCTGACCGGACCGGATGACCCCGTCATACTCTTTTCGCCCAACGCCGAATTCTACCAGGGTCCGCTTTACTACCAGGTGAGCGGGCTTTTAGTAAAACTTTTCAAGCCGACCCCCGAAAATTTCACGCTTGAGATTTATTTGTCCCGGCTGGCCTCGGTGTTGTTCTTCCTGGGGACGGTCGGGGCAGCCCTGGTGGCGGGCTGGAACTTGCGCAAGGATTCGGCCTGGTTAGCGCTGGCCCTGCCGCTCTCCACCGCTTTCTGGCCGCAACTGGTCTTCCTGGGCAGCGTCAGCAACAACGACAACGCCGCCATCTGTTTCATGGCCTGGGCCACCTGCGGGCTGCTCCTGTTATACAAGGCGCGCGGCGATTGGCGGCAATATATCCTCCCGGCGGCAATCCTGGCCGGCGGGCTGGCCCTGGGCATCCTGGCGAAACGGACCGCCATCTCGGTCGTGCCCGGTTTCGGCCTGGGGGTGGCCGGGTGGCTCTTGCTCCGGTTTGGCAAGCCGGTCAGGTGGGCGCTGGCGGGACTCGCCGGGCTGGGCGTAGTCGCGGCGCTGGTCTTTCTGCTGGTCCAGACCGATACCAACCGGGCGGCAAAGGGCTGGTATATCGGGCCGTTCGGCCAGGGCGTCCACGCCCAGCGCAGCCTGGGCGAAGGCGTGAACGGCAGCGCGGGGCTGCATATCGGGGAGAAACCGGTAGAACAGGCCGTAGACCTCTTTTTCCGGCCCGAAATCAACCATCTCTATTTGCACACCAGCGCCCGCGCCCTCTCCGGCGACGCCCCCGTTACCCTTAAAATCGAGCTTCTGGGTTCTGGTAAACCGCTCGTTGCGGGACAGGCGACCCTGACCGGGCCGGACTGGCGCGAGGTGGCCCTGGAAACCCCCCTTCCCGCCGAGGTCAGCCAGTCCCGGCTCAGCCCGTTCGTGACGGTGCGTTTCTCGATTGACGGGGCGGGCGCGGCGGCGCTGGACGAGGTCCGCCTGACCCCCCAACCGGACGCGGGCGAAAACCTGATTGTAAATCCGGGCCTGGAAGACAGCACCCTGACCCCGGCCAGCGATTGGAAAGGGGGCGGCCTCTACTCGACCAGGAATGGGCGGACCTGGTTTAGCGACACCCTCGAACTTTTGAGCAACGGGCGCGACCTGCCTTTTGGGGATGCCCTCGGCCAGAGCATCTCTTTTGCCCTGCTGAGCAGTTGGGGCACTTTCGGCTTCGCCCAGGTCTTCTTGAACCTGTGGTGGTATTTTTTGTGGGGAGTGCTGACTGCCGGGGCTA
This sequence comes from Chloroflexi bacterium 54-19, assembly GCA_001898225.1. Lineage (GTDB taxonomy): Bacteria > Chloroflexota > Chloroflexia > Chloroheliales > Chloroheliaceae > 54-19. Next base: position 81,579 of record MKTJ01000025.1, on the reverse strand, counting down.
TCGTGGGGCTGGGGCTGCTGGCCCGGCGCGGCAAATTACCAGCCTGGCAGGTGCTTTTCGGCCTGAGCGGCCTGGCGACAGTCGTTATAACTTTCCTGTTGCTACAGGTTTATGATAATTTAGCATTGATGTACAATGGCGCCCCCGACATCGTGGCGGGACGGTATATGTTCGTAACCTGGCTGCCTTTGCTTTTTCTTTTCCTGACCGGGTTACGAGGTCTGATCCGTCCGGCTCGCGTTAACGCCACGAAAAAAACGGCCAGGGTGATACCGGGACTGGGCCTGTGGGCCTGGGGTAGCTGGCTCCTGGTGTTAAACCTGGTTTCGCTGGTCGGGACTATTTTCCAGTTTTATTACAATTAAAAATTAAAACAGAAAATTTCACTTCAAAGATGAGCGAAAAGAAAGAAACCGAACTGGACCGGATAACCCAGGAATTTGCCCGGCGCGACGCCGACCCGAAACTGGCAAACCGCTATTCCCTGTTCAACCCGGCGGCCCTTCTGCACCGCCAGGGCCAGGAGCGCCTTTCGCTGTTCTACTTAAAGAAATACGGCCTGGAAAACCTGGCGGACCTGAAAATCCTTGACGTTGGCTGCGGGACGGGCGGGCAGTTGCGCCGCCTGCTCGACTATGGGGCCGACCCCCATAAACTTTACGGGATTGACCTGTCCGCGGACCGCATCGACCAGGCCCGGCGATTGGCCCCGGCCCTGAACTGGTCGGTCGCTTCGGCCAGCCAGCTACCCTTCGACAACGCCTGTTTCGACCTGGTTTTAATCTCGGTGGTAATGACCTCGGTGCTGGACGAAACAGTACGGCGGGAGATTTCGATTGAGCTCAAACGGGTGCTGAAACCGGAAGGCAAAATTTTGTGGTTCGACTTCGCCTTTTCGAACCCGCGCAACCGGGCGGTCCGAGGCATCAAAAAAAGCCGGGTGGTCCGGCTTTTTCCTGGCTCTAAAGTTGATTTGAAACGGGCCTGCCTGGCCCCGCCGCTGGCCCGGCTAATCGCGCCGCGTTCCTACTGGCTGGCCGAAGGGCTGGAACGGCTGGCCTTCCTGAATACCCACCTGTTAGGAATAATCAGCTTTGACCCTGATGAGACCGCAGAGCCAGCCTGACCGCGCCTTCCGCCGGGTTGAGGACGGCAATCGGGTCGTCACACTGGGGCAGGGCCGCCTGTAACCGGGCCCGTAACTGGCCGGGATTGCTGAGCAACACCGAGCCGTAGATGGCAAAGGGGATTTTGCTCTGACTCTGGCTGGAACCGCCCAGGTTAAACGCCATGCCGCCGATTTGAAAGGTCGAGCTTTTGGCCGGGGCAGGCGCGGTGTCCGGTTCGTCCAGGCCGACCCTGGCAATCGCGGCGGTTGCGGCTTCGGCCAGGTGGTCGGTAGCCTCGTCCAGGATGGCGGCGGCGACATCATCCCCGTTGGCGGCGGCCCGTTCTACCAGGGGAGCCAGCCCGGCCAGCGTTCTCTTATAAGTCTCCTGGCTTTCCTCAAGCTGGGCTTTGTTGCCGCCCGTCCCCAATCCCTGCAACAGGCTGTAGACCCGCTGGGCCAGGGAATCGGGCCGGTTAGCCGGGATTTTCCACTCGTGCTCGACCATCGCCGCCAGGGCCGTCTCGTCGCCCCGTCCATCCGCCGCCCGCAGAAGGACCTTGACCGCCTGTAACCCCAGCCAGTAGGCGCTGCCTTCCTCGCCCAGAAGATAACCCCAACCGCCCGCCCGCGCCGTCCGGCCATCCCGGCCCTTGGCAAAAGCCAGCCCGGTTTCGCCCGCGACAACCGCGACCCCGTAGGCCGGGTCGGAGAAGTTTTCCAGGTTGCAGCCCGCTTCGAGGACGATATGGGCGTCGCTGGTGACGGTGATATTTTTGGTCAGGTTGAAACGGTCGAGGATACGCCGGACCTGGCTTTCATCTTTGGGGCGCTCGACCCCGGTCATGCCAATACAAATGGCGGCGACATCGGGGAGGGGCAGGTTGGCCTGCAAGAGGTCGCGGGTGTTGATGCCAGCCGAGGAAAACGCCCCGATAATGGCGGTCCAGAGGGCCTGGGAGGAACGCTCCTGCCCCATGACGCTATAGACCGCCGAGGTCGCGGTGCCTTCGCCCAGGATTTCGCCGTCCGGCCCGGCCAGCAGGGCCACGGTCCGCCCGGTCGCTTCAATGCCTAAATAATAGGTCTGTTCGTCCGCCATTGTTCCTCTCATTCGGTAGTCAGTAGTCGGTAGCCAGTAGTCAGAGGGCAGTAACCAGTAGTCGGTGGTCAGAGGCCAAGTATCTAAGTGGGCAGAAGCCTGTAGTCAGTAACCAGAGACCAGTGGTCAGTAGTCAGGTTTTACATTCCCTGTTTTTGGGCTTCTGCCTACTGACCTCTGTCCTCTGCCTGCTAACCGAAACAGTTTACCACAAAGCCGTCCGCTCTATTGGCCGAAAACCTCGCGGTGGGCTTTTTGCTTGTTGGTTTCGCTGACCTGGGCGTAAATGCGGGTGGTGGCCGGGTTGGCGTGGCCGAGCAAGTCCTGGGTCGTCGCCAGGTCGCCGGTGGCCGAAAGCATGCGAGTGGCGAACCAGTGGCGGAAGCGGTGCGGAGTTATTTTCACCTCAAGCCCGGCCCCTTCGACCAGTTCCCACAGCATCGTTTCAACGGCGTGGGGCAGCAAGGGCTTAACTTCCTTCCAACCCGCTCCCCGGTCGTGCCGGGCAAAAAGAGGCTGTCCGGCCAGGTCGGCGGCCTGGGAACGGGCCCGGCTTCCGGCTTTGGCCGAACGGAGCGGGGCTGACAAAGAGGGCGAGCCCGATTTGAGGGCGGCGGCTTCACCCATCAGGCGGGTGCGCGACCGCAGGTAAAGCTGGATGGCTTCCCAGGCCGCCGGGCTGAAATAGACCCAGCGTTCCTTGAACCCTTTGCCGACCACACGGGCGCGCCGGTTGGTCGCGTCGAGGTCGGCCCGGTTCAGCCCGGTAATCTCGCTGACCCGCGCCCCGGTGCATTTGAGGGTTTCGAGCAGGGCCACGTTCCGCAAGCGCAACAACTGGTAGCGCCGGGCGTCCGACTCGGCCATTTTTTCGACATTCCCCCGGAATTTCGCGGGTTTTTCCGCCCCGGTAACGGTAGTTGCCTCAGTTGGGGCCGGGGTTGGGGCGGGCGGCGTTTCGGGCGGGCGGCGGGCTTCGGCCAGAAGCGCGTCCAGGATGTCGTCGGCAGGGACTTTATCCAGGATGGTGCGCTGGACCTTACCCCGCAAATCCTTCAGACGGAGGGCCATCCGTTCGTAATCGTCGGCGGGTAGGACTAACCAGCGTTCCAGGGCGCACCACTTGTAAAAACGGCTCAGCCCGGCGATATAGGTCGCCACGGTAGTCTTGGGGGTGCGCGGGCCGGGTCTGGCGGCAGGTTCGGCGGCTTGCCCGGTGGTGGCCTGGGGTTGCCCGGCGGCAATCCAGCGCACACAGCCGACCGCCCAGTCCGGTTGAAGGCGGGCTACCGGGAGGGTCGCGGGGTCGAGGCCAAGCTGGCTTTGCAAATAAAGCTGAAAACGCGAAAGACTGACCCGGTAGGTCTTGACCGTAGCGGGGGAATGCCCGGCCCCGATGTCGGCCAGGAAAGTGCTGACAGCCACGGCCAGGACAGGCGCGTCCGGAGCCTCGGCCTCGGCTTCGGCAAAATTTTCAGTTGAAAGCGGGTCGGTATAATTTTCCATGTTTATTTGCATCAATCAAGGATAGCCGGGCGGGTCTTTATCAACTGCCCCAAAACCGCCCGGCGGACCGGAGGCAGACGCCCGGCGACATTGAGCAACTTTTCGGAACGGCTGGCCCGCAAAAAAAGGCGCAACTGCCGCACGATAGGCTGGACTTCAGCCTCGCGCTCTCGCAGGTAGCGGTCGAAGGCGGCCCGGTCGAACCGGTTACGGGAAAAAGCCTCGCCGATACTCCGCGCCGCCAACCGCCCAGACCGCAAAGCGAATTCAAGACCCTGCCCGGTCGAGGGGTCGAGATAGCCCGCCGCGTCCCCGGTCATCACCAGGCCGTCATGGGTTACGGATGCCACCCGGAAGCCGACCGGGGCGAAGGCCAGCAGGTGCGGCAGGCGGGTCGCTTCCCGGAACGACCGGGCCAGGTCGGGCGCTTGCTCATCCAGGACGGCTAAAAACAGTTCGGGGGCGGGCAGGCGGCCAAACTTCGCCAGCCAGCGGTCCCGCTCGGTCAGGCTCGTTTCGAAAGAAAAGCGGTAGAGCCGGGGCGCCAGCAGACTCCCGCGCAGGGTCGTGCCGCCCCCAAACCAGTATTGCCGCCAGACCCCCGCCTCCGGGGCTCCCGGCAGTTCGCTAAAGAAAAACATGTAAGCGGCCCGCCGGAAGTCTGCTTCGGGACGGCGCAGACCGAGCCGGGCCAGCACCACCGAGTTGCGTCCGCTGGCGTCCACCGTGACCGGGGCAAAAATTTCAAAGATGGCACCTTCGGCGTCGCGGGCGACCACGCCCCGGCAAACCCCCTCTTTATCCCGCAAGAGGTTGACCACCCGCACGCCCTCGCGCACCTCGACCCCCCCGGCGCAGGCCAGTTTACGCAATTCTTTATAAAAATGGCCCCGGTTAATCTGCCAGAAAAAGACCCCTCCTGGCAAGTGGTCGGCGGTTTCGCGCCCGTCCGGCCAGCGCTGCCAGACGGTGTCCCACTCCTGCAACTTCCAGCGCTCCAACGGGTCGGCGGTGATGGGCCGGGCAGGGTCAAAACCGAGACGGCGCAGTTCGAGTTGGGACCCGGGCGAAAGCACCTCGCCGCTGTGGAGGTCGCTCAGTTGGGGTGGGCGGGCGGCGCGGCCTTCGAGCAAAACGACCCGGCGACGCTGGCGGGCCAGGTAAATAGCCGCGCTGCACCCCGCCGCCCCGCCGCCGATTACGATTACTTCCGCTTCCGAGTGGTCCCGGCCTCGGTCTGTTGCTATATGCTCCACTTTCGGCTCTCTTTTGCTGGCTGACATTTCAGGAATTATAGCAGGGTCTGTAACCGGGGCAAAATAAAACCTGCCTTTACCAGTAGTCAGAGGCCAGTAGTCAGTAATCAGTAGTAGGTTTTTACACTTCCTGCCCTCTGCCCCCTGCCCTCTGCCCTCTGCCCTCTGCCCTCTGCCTTCTAAAATAAGCACTTTGGCGGTTTGACGCCGGGGCGGGATTTGCTATAATAAAAGGGTAAACTTTTCCAGGAAAATAAATCTTCAAGTGACTGGCGAAAGCGTGGAGCCTACCACGAGGGAGCTTGAGGATAAAACAGGTAGGCAGCCGTTCGCCTGGGCTGAGGCACCGCACCCTTGTTGGGGTCGGGGCCTTTTTTGTTGTATTTTTCCGAGATTTTCAGGGCTTTTGCTTTCGCCCTCGAACCATCTCGACCTTTAAGGAGGGACTCGCCATGCTCGATTTCGCCCCAACGGCCACCCAGAGTTTACTGCTGAGCTACCTGCAAAATTTAGGCGGCAAGAACCCGCATCCCGCCGCGACCGCCTTTTACGCCGGGCTCGACCAGGTGCGGACCGTCTCGCCCACGATTGCCCAGGCCATCGTCAAAGAATTGCGCGACCAGCGCCGCAACCTGAAACTGATTGCCAGCGAAAACTATAGCTCCCTGACGACCCAGCTTGCCATAGGTAACTGGTTCTCGGATAAATACGCCGAGGGTTACGCCGGGCACCGCTTTTACGCCGGGTGCGACAACGTAGACCTCGTTGAAACCGAGGCCGCCACCCTGGTCCGCGAACTTTTCGGGGCCGAACACGCCTATGTCCAGCCTCACTCCGGCGCGGACGCCAACCTCGTGGCCTTCCTGGCGATTCTCTCGGCCAGGGTCGAAGCCCCCTTGCTCTCCGAACTTGGCGTGACCGACGTGCGCGAAGTCTCGCGCCAGGACTGGAATAACATCCGGGAAGCCTTCCACAACCAGCGCCTGCTCGCCCTCGACTACTATTCGGGCGGCCACCTGACCCACGGCTACCGCCACAACGTTTCCAGCCAGCTTTTCGATGTCTATTCCTACACGGTCGAACCGGACACGAACCTGCTCGACCTCGACAAACTGCGGGCGACCCTGCAAGAGGTCCGGCCCCTGATTTTGCTGGCCGGGTACAGCGCCTACTCCCGCAAGATAAACTTCGCCCGGTTGCGCAAGATGGCCGACGAGGTGGGCGCGGTCCTGATGGTGGACATGGCGCACTTCTCCGGGCTGGTCGCGGGCAAGGTCTTCACGGGCGACTTTAACCCCGTAGCTCACGCCCACGTGGTGACCTCCACCACCCACAAGACCTTGCGCGGACCCCGTGGCGGGTTCGTGCTGTGCAAGCAGGAGTTTGCCGAGTGGCTGGACAAAGGTTGCCCGCTCATTCTGGGCGGTCCGCTGGCCCATGTGATGGCGGCCAAGGCGGTCGCTTTCCGGGAGGCCTCCACCCCGGCCTTCCAGCAGTACGCCGCCAAAATTGTCGAAAACGCCCAGGTCCTGGCCGAAGCCTTTATCAACGAGGGCATGAACGTGCTGACCGGCGGGACCGACAACCATCTTATCCTGGTGGACGTAGCCGAGACCTTTGGCCTGACCGGGCGGCAGGCCGAGTCGGCCATGCGGGAGTGCCATATCACCCTCAACCGCAACGCCCTGCCCTTTGACGCCAACGGCCCCTGGTACACCAGCGGGCTGCGCATCGGCACCCCGGCGGTCACGACCCTGGGCATGGGCCGCGAAGAAATGGCCGAAATTGCCCGGATTTTCAAGCTGGTGCTCTCCAACACCAAAGCGACCCTGACCAAAAAGGGCGCGCCGAGCCGCATCAACTACACCCTCGACCCCGCCATTGCCGCCGAGGCCCAGGCCAGCGCCAGCGCCCTGCTCGACCGCTTCCCGGTCTATCCCGAACTCGACCTCAAGCTGTTAATGAGTGTAACCGGGGTCGAAGAATAAGAATAATTATCAAAGGGTAAACACAAACCGTGAGCCGCCTGGTTTTAAGAATTGGGCGGCTCATTTATTTTGGGTTCATTTTACGCTTAAAAGTAAAATTAGAAGTATGGCGGAGACCCCTCAATAGCACATCTTGAGCGTAGCGAAGGATCTCCGCGCCGTTGGCCTACCCGTACAGCCCAAAACTGTCCCACATTCCCGGCAGAATCAGGCTTCGACCTGACTCACGTTGGATCTGGCTAAGTCTTCGACCTGGTGTTACGCCAATGGGACCCGCAGGCGGGTGCCCCGATTTCTCGGTCGGGTCTACTTTCTCAACACTGGTTCGCCCTTACAACCTCCCTCGCGCCCTTCGGGTGTGACATTTTTCCGACCTTGCCAATTTGTTTAGACCCATATTAGTGGGCGCAATACTCGAAATGACATTCCCTCTGAACTGGCTTTACTCCAACGGCGCTTAAGATTCTTCGACTGCACTCGGAATGACAGGGAAGGGCGCTCGAAATGGCAATAGAAACACGTGGAATGAAAACTGATTTCTGCCCTCTGCCTTCTGACTACTAAACACTAAAAACTTTACACTAAAAACTTTACAGCCTGGGTTATACTTGTTCTGTGTGATATTTAATAGGAGAAGATTAGCTTTACCGATACCAAAAAGCCAAACCGATGAGCCAAGAACGAGAACGCCTCAAAATCGAAGGAGATGCCTGGCGTCACTGGGGTCCGTACCTGAGCGAACGGGCCTGGGGCACCGTGCGCGAGGATTACAGCGCCTACGGCACAGCCTGGGACTATTTCCCCCACGACCACGCCCGCTCGCGGGCCTACCGCTGGAACGAGGACGGCCTGGCCGGGATTTCCGACGACAAAGGCCGGATGTGTTTTGCCCTGGCCCTCTGGAACGGGCGCGACCCCATCCTCAAGGAGCGGCTGTTTGGCCTGACCGGGCCGCAGGGCAACCACGGCGAGGATGTCAAGGAATATTATTTCTACCTCGACAGCACCCCGACCCACAGCTACATGAAAATGCTCTACAAATACCCCCAGGCCGCTTTCCCCTACTCCTGGTTGGTCGAGGAGAACGCCCGGCGAGGCCGGGGGCAGCCTGAATTCGAACTGGTCGATACCGGCATTTTCGGGGAAGACCGCTACTTCGATGTCTTCGTGGAATACGCCAAGGCCGCGCCGGAGGATATTTTAATAAAAATCTCGGCTACCAATCGCGGCCCCGACCCGGCTCCTTTAACCCTGCTCCCGACCCTGTGGTTTCGCAATAGCTGGTCGTGGGAGGAAAAGAGCGCCCGGCCCTACCTCCAAAAAATCATGATTGATGAAAACGGCCAGCCCTCGAACGAAAGTGAAAACGGGAAAGTCCCGGCTATCCTGGCCGACCACCCGGCCCTGGGCCGCTACCTGCTCTTTTGCGACGACCCGGATAACGGGCCGGAAGAACTCGTTTTCACCGAGAACGAAACCAACTTTCAACGGCTCTACGGCAGCGCCAACCCCCAGCCTTATGTCAAGGACGCCTTTCACGAATATATCGTGGGCGGGCGGCGCGAGGCGGTCAACCCCGCCCAGGCCGGGACCAGGGCGGCGGCGGTCTACCGCAAAACGCTTGCACCGGGCGAAACCGTCACGGTGCGGCTGCGCCTGACCATGATTCAGGCCGCGCTCACGACCACGAGCGAGGCGGCCACGCCGCCCAAACGGACCGAGGCCCATCATAAAGCGGCCTACTCCCCGGCCTATCGCCTCCCCCCGCCCGAATATTATGCCTATTTCGTACCGCAGACGACCGACCCCTTTTTTAAGGACTTCGACCGGGTCTTCGGGCTGCGGCGGGACGAGGCCGACGAGTTTTATAACGAGCTTTTCCCGCCCTCCCTCGACGAGTCGCTAAGACAGGTCGAACGGCAAGCCCTGGCCGGGATGCTCTGGAGCAAGCAGTTTTACTACTTTATCGTCTCCCGCTGGCTGAGAGGCGACCCGACCCAACCCCCACCCCCGGCCCGGCGCGCCCATGGCCGCAACAGCGAGTGGCGGCATCTCCACAACGAGCGGGTGATGAGCATGCCCGACAAGTGGGAATATCCCTGGTACGCCGCCTGGGATTTAGCTTTTCACTGTATCCCGCTGGCCCTGGTCGATATTGATTTTGCCAAGGGGCAGATCGATTTGCTGCTGAGAGAATGGTACCAGCATCCCAACGGCCAGATTCCCGCCTACGAGTGGGCCTTTGGCGATGTCAACCCGCCGGTCTTTGCCTGGGCCGCCTGGCGGCTCTACAAGACCGAGCAAAAACAGACCGGCCATTCGGACCGCCTTTTTCTCGAAAGCATCTTTCACAAACTTCTTATTAATTTCACCTGGTGGGTCAACCGCAAAGACTCGGAGGGGAACAACGTTTTCGAGGGTGGCTTCCTGGGCCTGGATAATATCGGGGTCTTCGACCGGAGCGCCCCCCTGCCGACCGGCGGCTTTATCGAGCAGAGCGACGGCACCAGTTGGATGGGCATGTTCTCGCTCAACATGATGAAAATCGCCCTCGAACTGGCCCTGCTTAACCCGGTCTACGAGGATATTGCGACCAAGTTTTTCGAGCATTTCCTCTTTATCGCGGCGGCCATGGACAATATCGCGGACGAGGGTATCAAGCTCTGGGACAGCGAGGACGAGTTTTTCTATGATGTCTTAAAATTGCCGGATGGACGCCACCAACCCCTGAAGGTGCGGTCGCTGGTCGGCCTGATTCCCCTGCTGGCGACGGCCACCATCGAACCGGAACTGCTGGAAGCTCTCCCGGCCTTCAAAGAGCGGCTCGAATGGTTCCTGACCTTCCGGCCCGAACTGACCCGGCTGGTCTCGCAGTGGGAGGTTAAGGATGGTATCCGCCGCCGCTTGCTCGGACTGGTGCGCGGCCACCGCATGAAACGCCTGCTCAGCCGGATGCTCGACCCCAACGAGTTTTTGAGCGAGTACGGCATCCGTTCGCTCTCGAAATTCCACGAACAGCACCCCTACCAGCTCGAAGTGGACGGCCAGGTCTATATGGTCCGCTACGAACCCGCCGAATCGCGGACGGGGCTGTTTGGCGGCAACTCGAACTGGCGCGGCCCGGTCTGGTTCCCTATCAATTATTTGCTGGTGGAAGCCTTACAGCGTTATCACCACTATTACGGGGACGATTTCAAGGTGGAATGTCCGACCGGCTCAGGTCAGCTCCTGACCCTGGCCGAGATTGCGGACGAACTCTCCCGGCGGCTTATCCGGCTGTTCACCCCGGACGAGCAGGGGCGGCGGCCCTACCAGGGCAGCCAGGACTATTTCAACCGCGACCCCCACTGGCGCGATTATTTGCTCTTTTACGAATACTTTCACGGGGACGACGGTACAGGCCTGGGGGCCAGCCACCAGACCGGGTGGACCGGCCTGGTTGCCAAACTCATTCAAAAGCAGGGCGAGAACGCCGGGCAGGAAGACCCCTCCGCCGACTTCTTAGGGGCGGGTGACTGACCCTAGACCCTGGCCGTTTCCAGGAAACCGCTGACGAGGTCGGCCCATTCTTCTTCGAGGGTGCCCTTGTAGAAGGTCACCCCGACCCGGCGATACCAGTACCCGGCGTTGGCAAGGTCGCCCTCGCGGCGGTGGCAGTAGGCGTGGACCCGGTTGCAGGCAGGGTCGTCCTCGTGGTCCTGGACCAGCACATGGGCGGCTTGCCAGCCTTTCCGGGCGTCGAGCCAGAGAGCTTGCAAGCTGTAGGAAAGCCCGGCGGGCGGTTGGTCTCCGCTGAGGCTGGCCTTAAATTCCTCTAGATTCATCTTTTTCTTTCCTTTTATTTTATTCCTATTACTTTCCCATGTCGTAAAACCTTTGTATTGTCATTCCGTGGCAGAGCCACGGAATCTCCGGTCCGTTGGACAATATCACAATCGAACCCTTTGCGCACATCCGACTCGCAAAGACGAAAATCAATGTGATTTAAAGGTTTGAAAATAACAAATATTACCAGTTAAGGCTCAAATCAGACCAGGTTGGATTATTTTGATTGATGAGGGCTACCTTTTTGGACCTGGGCCAATTTTTGAGTTGCTTTTCACGCCCGATAGCAGCTTCAACGTCATTTGTTTCCTCGAAATAGACCAGTTTTGTAATATTGTAGCGAGAGGTAAATCCCTCAATTAGCTTGTTCTTATGCTGATAAACACGCCGTGCCAGGTCGTTTGTTACTCCGGTGTAAATCACCCGCGTTTTGCTACTCAATATGTAAACATAGTATTGTTTCATTAGAACTCCACCTGGTCTTAAACTAAGACGAAACCTCAAAGGATAGGGACAAAGACCCAGCACCATTGTTTAGTGCTATAGTCCAACGGACCGGAGATTCTGTGCTGCGCACAGAATGACAAGATAAAGGCTTTACTTACAAATCAAGAGTATCACAAAATAAAAGGCTTCGACACCTCGAAAGGCAGGGCAAAAATGAAGGCGTTACCTCACTTCCGAAGGTTAGGGCAAAGCCTTAGACACAGAATGGTAAGCCGAAAAACCCCTTGCACACCCAAAGGTCGCACCCGCAGAAGTAACAAAAATACAACAAATACCAGGGCCGGGCAATTTTAATCTCCCACTAATTTTCAATTAATAAAGCACTCATCAACAACCTGTATTATTAAACTAATAATACTAGGGTTGTTGGCGTTTTAACATTCTATTTTGCAGCGTTAAACCCCATTTAAACTAATTGCTCTCCCAGCATGCTCGGAGGCCAGACTTAACTTACCCTGTGAACTCCGATTATTTCCGCTCTACAAACAGTAGTGGTGGAAGTAATCGGGTGGGGATGGGCCAGGAAAGGAGGCTTTATTAATGCTTACTGTTTTATTGATAATTGCCGGGATTTTCGCCGGATTTTACGCGCTCGTATTGCTCGGAGCGATAGCCCTCGGCTGGCTTGTCCAACCTATGGTAGACGGTTTCTATCTCAATAAAAAATATCGCCAGGCGGCTACTGTCAAATTACTGGTCAACATCCTGCTCATGGCCGCTGTTTCTATAACCGTGTTCGCAATAATCGGTACCATTGTTTGTCTACTGGAAGGCCAGGCCTGGGAACAGTGTTGCGGCCTGGGCCCGGCCTAAATTTATAATATAAACTTTTTATATAAGAGGAGAAAATTATTAGCCTATGCCTCACAATTTAATCTTACTTAATGTCGCCGCTGCCGAAGCAAACGCAACAACCCCTGATTTGCCGATAATCATCAACATTGCGATTGCTTTAGCAGCGGCCCTCGGCGGAGGATTGATAGCTCGCTGGCTCAAACTACCGGCGATTGTCGGTTTTTTGGTCGGCGGCGTGGTAATCGGTCCCTTCACGCCGGGTTATGTGGGCGACATGCATACTATTCACCAGTTGGCCGAACTGGGCGTTATTTTTCTACTTTTTGGAGTCGGTCTCCATTTTTCACTCAAAGATTTGTGGGAAGTGCGTAGAATCGCCATTCCCGGCGCGCTGCTCCAGATGGGCCTGACCAGCGCCCTGGTCCTTGTAATCTCGATGTTGTGGGGCTGGTCGCTGGCAGCGGGAATAGTTGTCGGCCTGGCCGTTTCGATTGCCAGCACCGTGGTGCTGCTGCGTAACCTGATGGACCAGGGGCTGCTCAACACCTCGCACGGGCGCATCGCGGTCGGCTGGCTCATCATGGAAGACCTGGCTACTGTGGCAATTTTAGTGCTGCTCCCGGCCTTTTCGGGCGGCGGCGGCGACCCCATCTGGCAGACCGCCGGGATTGCCCTGCTCAAAGCGGCGGTGTTCGCGGTCCTGATGCTGGTGGTCGGCAAGCGGGTCTTGCCCTGGATTCTCAGCCGGATGGCGCACCTGGGCTCGCGGGAACTCTTTATCGTCAGCGTGCTGGTTATAACCCTCGGCACAGCCCTGGGCGCCGCCTACCTGTTCGGCGTCTCCCTCGCCCTCGGCGCGTTTTTGGCCGGGGTAGTCGTAAGCGAGTCGCACTACAGCCACCAGGTCGAAGCCGAAATCCTGCCCTTCAGGGAAACTTTTGCCGTGTTGTTCTTTGTTTCGGTCGGGATGCTGGTCAACCCGCTCAGCCTGATAGAGCAGTTCGGGCAGGTCCTGACCATTACGGCCCTGATTATTATCGGTAAGGGGATATTAACCCTGGTAATCGGCATCATTCTGGCGGCCCCGGCCCGGACCAGCCTGGTTATCGCGGTCAGCCTGAGCCAGATTGGAGAATTTTCCTTCCTGCTCGGCCAATCGGGGGTAAGCCTGGGGATTCTGACCGAAAACCAGTATTCGCTCCTGCTGGCCGGGGCGTTGCTCTCGATTACGCTCAACCCGTTCCTTTTCAAAACCTTGCCCTGGCTCGAAAAAGCCCTGGCAAAGACCGGTCCCTTCTGGAAATTGCTCAACCGGGGCCAACCGCTGGAATTGCCCGAACCGGAGGTCATGCGCAACCACGCGGTCGTGGTCGGTTACGGGCGGGTCGGCCAGCATATCGTGGAAGTATTGTCCGAGTTGAAAGTGCCGTTTATCGTGGTGGAGTTGGACGCCGGGCGGCTGAACGAGCTTACCAAGAAGGGCGTCCCGGTCCTTTACGGTGACGCGGGCAGTTCGGAAATACTCAACCACGCCCATCTCAAAGAGGCGCGGGTCGTGGTGGTGACCCTGCCGAACGAGACGGCGGCGGCCAACGTGGTCGCGACCATCCGCCATACCGCGCCCGAAGTGCCGGTGGTGGTGCGGGCGGCCACTGCCGACAGCGTCACCCACCTGACCGAATTGGGCGCGACCCAGGTGGTCTATCCCGAACTGGAGGGGAGCCTGGAAATAATGGAGCAAACCCTGCTCCGGCTCGGCTACCAGGAAAACAATATCTTCCGGTTCAAAGAGGCTATCCGGCACGACCGCTATAACCTGGCGATTAGCAGCGCCGACGAAAGAGAGGCCCTCGCTACCCTCTTGAACTCGGTGGCGGTCGCCAGGGAGAAGCCGCCGGAGCTATCCCAGGTAGCGAACTAGTTTCGAAATAAATTAGACATGAGTCATCCCGAATTTTGAGGTTGGGATGGCTCATTTTATTTTGAAATATCTTTTTAGGTTTGAAAAAACTTATCCACTATGGGTAAAGCCCCTCTCTTGTCATTCCGACCTTGTGGAGGAATCTAGCCCGTAGGGTTCCCAGTGGGCAGCGCCGCTGGCGAATATCCCTGCCTCCCAAGTAAGGCTGTCTTGAAAGGCCAGGGTTAGAATTTAGGCAACCCATTGTTACGGATATTGTCCTACGGACCGGAGATTCCGTGCTACGCACGGAATGACAAGGCACACCCTTACTCTATAATTGCAGACCTTCAACCTGCCAAACCTTTTTAATTGACTATTCAGCGTCTTCCTGGTTAAGCAGCAATTGAAGCTGGATTTCGTCGCGAATGGGGATACCGTTGTCGGCCACCAGGGGGATTTCCGGCTTCAAGATGCGCGCCTTCATAACCGCGCCGGGAAAGAGGGCCGCCAGCACAAAACCGCGTTTCTGGTAAAAACCGAGGGCGTTCAGGTTGTCGTTGGTGGTAATCAGCCAGAGCCACCCGCAACCTGAATCGAGGGCTCTCCGGCGGACATGTTCGATTAAGGCGCTGCCGATGCCTTCACCGGGAAAGAAACTGTTGATGGTAACAAGTTCGCAGTTCCCATCTTCGACCTGGTAGGTGGCAACCCCGGCGAGTTGGGCGTCCTTCTCGGCGATAAAGCCGGGGAGCAGGACCGGGTTAATCAGGCGGCCCCTGGATACCACCAGGGGCGAACCCCACAATTCGGGTATCAGCTTTTCCAGGACCGGGCGGTCGGCGGGTTGAATATCCCGAACAGTGATTAAGCCAGCCATTTTACTACTACCTTCCCACGTTATTATTTATTCGACCTTTACAGGCTAAATTATAAATAAAAAAAGCAGCTACCGGCAAACCGGCGGCTGCTTTTTAATTTTTAGGGTGTGGTTGCTACTAGAAGTCCTTTTTGAACTTCGCGGTGCGCCCACCTTTGAAACCACCGCGGTCGTTGTTCTCGAAACGGCGAGGTTTGTCGAACTCTCGGTCCTGGCGGCTGTTGCTGTTGGCGGGGCGGTCGAACCGCTTGCCCGGACCAAAGTTGCCTTTGCGTTCGCTGGCGCGGTCGTAGCGGCGGGCCGGGAAATTTTCGTTGCCCGGCTCGGCTTCGCCCTCGAAACGAGGAGCCGCGAAGTCGCGCGAGGTATCGCGCTTCTCAAAACGGCGGGGAGCGCCAAAGTCGCGTTCCTGGCGGCGTTCGCGGTCACCTTCGAAACGCCGGGGCGCGCCGAAGTTATTGCCGCGTTCGCGGTCACCCTCGAAGCGGCGAGGCGCACCGAAATCGCTGTTGCGGTCCCGCTCACCCTCGAAACGGCGCGGGGCCCCAAAGTCGCTACCATACTCGCGGCCACCGTCAAACTTGCGGCCAGGTGCGCCCAGGCTGCGGCGGAATTCGCCGGGCCGGGGCTGGATGATTACGGTATCGGTCGCGCCGGGAGTAGCGCGCGGGCCATCCCAGGGCATGCGGTTGTAGTCGATACCGGCCTCTTTCATGCTGCGTTCAATCTCGCGCCACTTGAGGCGGTCCTCGCCGGTCAGGAAGGTGATAGCGATGCCGCTGGCACCGTTACGCCCGGTCCGGCCCACCCGGTGGGTAAAGAGTTCGGGGCTTTCCGGCAGGTCGAAGTTAATCACGTGACTGATACCGCTAACGTCGAGGCCGCGCGCCCCCACGTTGGTCGCCACCAGCACCCGGATGCGGCGGTGGCGGAAAGCCGCCATCACGTCCTCACGGGCGCGCTGGCTCAGGTTGCCCTGCAAGCCATCGGCGGAATAGCCTTCTTCCTGCAACCGGGCGGCCAGTTTCTTGACCCCGTGTTTGGTGCGGGCAAAGACCAGGATCGACTCGTCGGAATTGGTGTCGAGCAGGTGGCGCAGGGCCACGGTCTTGTCAGGCAGTTTCATGTCGTAAATGCGGTGTTCGATGTCCGGGCCCTGGCCTTCAGGCGAAACCGTAATCGAGGCGTGGCCAGGCTTCAACTGTTTGACGGCAGTCTCCATGACCCATTCCGGCAGGGTAGCCGAGAAAAGGGCGGTCTGGCGCTGCGCGGAAGGCGGCGCGGCTTCGAGGATAGCTTCGATGTCCTGCACGAAGCCCCGGTCGAGCATTTCGTCGGCTTCATCCAGCACGACCATGCGCAATTTGTCGAGGCGCAGCGTGCCCCGGTTCAAGTGGTCGCGCAAGCGGCCCGGCGTACCGATTACGACCTGGTAGCCGCCCTGGGACAGGCCGCGAATCTGGCCGCCCATGCTGGCCCCGCCATAAATCGGGGTTACGCGGACAGCCGGTCCGGCCAATTGTTTTACAACGTTGGTTACCTGCAAGCAGAGTTCGCGGGTCGGCACCATTACAAGGGCCTGTAAGTCGCGGGAGTTGCGGGTAATGCGGGCCAGCATCGGGATAGCAAAAGCCCCGGTCTTACCGCTACCGGTCTGGGACTGGGCAATCAGGTCCTGGCCGGTCATCAGCACAGGGATAGCCTCGCTCTGGATACCGGTCGGGCTGGTAAAGCCGAGCCGTTTCAAACCTTCTCGCAGGAACGAGGGCAGGTTAAAATCATTAAAAGATGTGTTGTTGGTGGTTTCAACGGGTTGTTCTAAAAGGGTCGTCAAGTTCTAAAAACCTCTCTGAGTCTTAAATATCAAATCTCATCCAGGGATAAAATAAGTTTGTATTAACAGCCTCAAGAAATGAAAGCCGGCGTTGAAGGGTTCAACCCGGTCGAACAATGGCCCCGACAAACCGCAAGTTGGCAGCGCGAGTAGCCAGGCCAGAAGAAAGCATCCCACAAAATCCATCTTTCCCTGAGAGACGGAAATGCGGAGCCCTGTTAATTAAACTGAGCAATTAAAACGGTGAAGGGGGAAAGCTTTTCGTAAAGAGGAAGACTGAAGGTGCTGCTTAGCACTAGCCAATTAAACATTCCCGCGAGACTGGCAACGCCCTCGGCGCAGCCTCAAACCTCAACCCAAATAAGTGTTCCCGGGTATTATAACATAATTTTAATCAAAAAGCATTATTAAACAAGAGCTTCTTTTTGGCTGCGCGTGCCACTGGGATTTAACTACGGGTGTAACTGCGAGTATAACTACGAGTTCGCCATCCTGATTTTATGCTGTTTTGGGCTATGCTATAATCGAATTATAAAAGCGTACCGGGCCGGGGTAGTAACACAAATACGCTTCAATTTCATTATTGAAAGAACTGCTTAAAAAGCTGGGTCATAACCCGGACGACCTGCTTTGAGAACGAAAGACCCAAACACTACCAGGCGCAACGCGCTAACGTACGACAAACTTATCAACGCACCAAAAATCAAATACGCTAAACGATAGGAGTTACCTGGATGGGCCGATTGGAAGGCAAAACTGTTGTTGTTACCGGGGGCGGGCGGGGT
This sequence comes from Chloroflexi bacterium 54-19, assembly GCA_001898225.1. Taxonomy (GTDB): domain Bacteria; phylum Chloroflexota; class Chloroflexia; order Chloroheliales; family Chloroheliaceae; genus 54-19. The sequence continues at coordinate 64,093 of MKTJ01000025.1, read as the reverse complement.
CTAGGACGCGCCTTTGCCGAACATATTCTCAGGGAAGGCGGGCGGGTCGCCATTGCCGAAATTGACGGCGAAATGGGCGAGAAAACGGCCCAGGAACTGCGCGCCGCCGGGAATGATGTCTTCGCGCACCAGACCGACATCAGCAGTGCCGCCAGCCTGGAAAGTTTAGCCGCCGCCGTCCGCGAACGCTGGGGTGGGCTGGACGGGCTGGTCAATAACGCCGCCATTGCCTCCGGTATCGGCGGAAAACGCTTTGACGAAATCGACGAGACCACCTTCGAGCGGGTCATAAACGTCAATATCAAGGGGACCTGGCTGGCTATCCGCCACCTCGTCCCGCTCATGCGCGAACGGGGCAAGGGCAAAATCGTCAACCTGGCCTCGGATACGGCCCTGTGGGGCGCGCCGGTCCTCTTGCATTATGTCGCCAGCAAAGGCGCGATTATCGCCATGACCCGGTCGCTGGCCCGCGAACTGGGCGAATACAATATCGCCATAAACTCGATAGCTCCCGGCCTGACCCTGACCGAGGCCACCTCGACGGTCGCGCCGGGCCGCCACAAACTATATGTCGAAGGCCGCGCCATCCAGCGCCAGCAATTCCCCGAAGATGTAACCGGGGCGGCGGTCTTTCTGCTCTCGGACGACGCCGACTTTATAACCGGGCAACTCCTGGCCGTAAACGGCGGGTTCGTCTTTAACTGAACCTGCTTCGAGCTTTACCTGAAGATAAGGCTAACTTTCACGATTTTTATTTATTTTTGAGCACGACTTTCGCTTTGGGCCTGGAAAAGCCAGGATATTGAGGCTAAACTACCTCAAAGTAATGTTTCAAGCGAAAGTCCTATAGAGATGAAGAGGAGATAATAAGCTATGCCAATTTCGACCGAAAACGATACCTCGTTACCCTTAAAAGAGCGCATGGATAAAATGACGGTCAAGTTTGCCTCGCGCGAGGAAGACTGGGGCGCGCTCGACTTCCAGACCAAAGTGTCGCCCCGCTACAAACGGGCCCAGATTCGCTACCTCGGCGGCGGCGGGACCGGCCAGCACGACGACCCGAACATCCTGGAGGCCCAGCACTTTACCCTCAGCACCATGCTCTTACCTGCCGGGTGCGAAGGCCCTCTCCACATTCACCACGATGTCGAGGAAGTTTTCTTTGTTATCCAGGGCAACGTTACGATTTTCTGGGAAGAAAACGGCGTCGAGGAAGAAATGGTCCTGGGCCCGCGCGACATGATTTTCACGCCCGCCGGGATGTACCGGGGTCTGCGCAACGATACCGATGGCGACGCCCTGATGCTGGTGATGCTGGGAGCGAGCAAACCGAAACTGCCCGACTACCCCGAAGGAAGCGCGATGGCCCTGGCCCGCAAAGCCGCCAGAGGTTATTAAAAATCCGGCCAGGTTGCACGAGAGGAGGAGAGGTGCCGAATGACGATTGCCCCAACCATAAGTCAAACAACGACCCACCGCCGCGAGGGCGTCGAGGAAGGTCTTAAAAAGGGTCTGCGGAACCGCTGGTATGTGATGCTGCCCTCGGAAAAACTGACCGACCGCCCGGTCGCGGTCAAAGCCCTGGGCGAAGACCTGGTGGTCTACCGGGACGACAAGGGCAAGGCCCACACTTTTATTGATTTCTGCCCGCACCGGGGCGCGGCCCTATCGCTGGGCGATGTCGTCGAGGGCCAGCTTGTCTGCGGCTATCACGGCGTGGCCTTTAACGGCGAGGGTATCTGTACGGCGGTCCCGGCGGAAGGCCCCGACAGCAAACTGCTAAAGCGGCTCAAGCTAAAGGGCTTCCCGACCCAGGAGCGGGTCGGGCTGGTCTGGGCCTACATCGGCGATACCGATTTGTTCCCGCCGCCGCCCCTGGAAGTGCCGCCCGAACTGGAAGACGAGAGTTGGACCGGCTTTATCTGCGACGCCCACTGGAAGACCAACTGGCTGGTGGCTCTCGATAACCTGGCCGACCCCATGCACGCCCCGTTCTTGCACGGCAAGTCCTACACCCTGCGTTTTGGCGCGAAACAGGACCGCATGGTGCTGGTCGATATGCCTAACGGCTTCCGGGTCGAGCGCGAGAAACAAAAAGGGGTCAACTTTGACTGGTCGGAACTGGGTGACACCGGGACGCTCTGGTGCCGCCTGGATATTCCTTACCCCAAAAGCGCCGGGCCGGGCGGGCCGCTCCGCATCGTCGGGTTTATCACCCCGAACGACGAGAACGAGTCGGATGTCTACTTCCTGCGCTACCGCCACGTCCAGGGCTGGGAGCGCCGCTTGTGGCGGACCCTCTACAAGACCCGCCTGGAAGCCCGCCACTGGCACGTCCTCGAACAGGACCGGGTTATGATGGAGAGGGTCAGCCTGAAGGCCCGTCTAAACGAAAAGATGGGCCAGACCGACATCGGGGTTATCCGGCTGCGGAAGATGCTCAACCTGGAATTTTTCAAACAGCAGGAGGTCTACAACCAGGCCGCCCGGAAACAGCGCCAGCCGGAACCGGAGCCTGACGGCGAACCATCCGAAGCGGTCCTGGCGGGCGACTAGCCATGCCCTTTGCCAACATAAATGGGCGTCAAATTTTCTACCGGGAGAGCGGTTCGGGCGAAATCACGCTGGTGTGCCTGCACGGTATCAGTTCGAACTCGCGCTCCTGGCAGCGTCAGCTTGAACTGCTAGCGGACCGCTACCGGGTTATCGCCTGGGATGCGCCCGGCTACGGCCAGAGCGCCGAGCACCCAGGTGCTTATACACGTGGTAACCAGGGGGAACAACCGGAGGGGCTGCCGAAGATGGGCTGGTACGCCGACCAACTGGCGGGGCTGCTGGACGCTTTGCAACTGCCGAAAGCGGTTATCGTAGGCCTTTCGATGGGGGGCGTATTGGCCCAGGAGTTCTACCGGCGACACCCGGAGCGGGTTTTGGCCCTGGTGCTGTCCGACACCAACACGGGCGGCGGAGCGCGCCCACCCGCCGAACGACAGGCCCGGCTGGAAGGCCGTTTGAAGGCCCTGGCCGAACTCTCGCTCGAAGAAATGGCCCGCCAGCGCGCCCCGGCCCTGCTCTCGCCCGAACCCGCACCCGGCCTGGTGGCCGAGGTCGAAGCGATGATTCGCGAGTTGCACCCTGCTGGCTACCGGGCCATGGTGCTGGCCCTCGATGCCGCCGATACCCGCCCGGTCCTGCCCACCGTGGCGGTCCCAGCCCTGGTGATGTGGGGCGACCAGGACCGGGTGACGCCTCGCCCGGAGGCCGACATTTTGCGGACGGGCATACCGGGCGCGGCCTTTGAAATCATTCCGGGGGCGGGGCACCTGAGCAACCTGGAACAACCGGCAGCCTTTAACCGGGCCGTAGCCGCTTTCCTGGACAAGAATCTTTAGGACAGGTTTTAAGACAGGTTAAAGGAGGAAGTATGAGCGACACCAGGCCGCCTTTAGCAAATATTATTACCCTTGGCGCACGAAATGTCCCGGCCCTGCGCGATTTCTACCGGAGGATAGGCTGGCCGCTTATCTTTGAAAGTGGCGATTTTGCGGCTTTTGAATTGCGTGGTATCGTCCTCGCCCTGTTTCCGGTGGCGGATTTAGCGGCGGATGGCCGGACCGAGGCCGAACCGAGCCGCCACCCTGGGATTCGCTCTACCATCGGAGTTATCCTCGACAGCCGCGAGGAAGTGGACCGGTTAACCCGACTATGGCGCGCCAGCGGCGGGCGGGTAACGAAAGAACCGGTTGACGCCGAGTATTTCGAAGGCTGCTCGTCCTATGTGGCCGACCCGGAGGATAATTTCTGGGAATTTAGCTGGAACAGCGGCACTAACTCGGTAATCGACGCCGCCCGGCGAGCGGCGGGCCTTGACCGCTAAGATTTTTATCAATTAGGAGAAAGAATGAGCCTGAAACTAACCCACCTGCGGCATATTGCCCTGAAAACTCCCGACCCGGCGGCCCTGGCCTCTTTCTACCAGGACAAGTGGGGCCTGAAAATCACAGACCAATCTGGCGACACTTTCTATTTGCGCGGGGCCGGGCCGGAAAAGTTTATCCTGGCCCTGGAAAAGGCCGATAGGCGCGGCATCGCCCGCCTGGCCTTCGCCCTGGAAAGCCGCGAGGCGGTGGACCGGGCCGCCGAAGAACTTGCCGCCCAGGGCGTGACCATCTACCGCCAGCCCGCCGAACTGACCACACCGGGCGGCGGCTATGGTTTGCAGATGGTTGACCCCGAAGGGCGCTGTCTCGAACTTTCCGCCGGGGTTTCTCCGGCAGATTCCGGCGAGACCTGGAACGCCCCGGTCCGTCCCAACAAAATCAGCCACGTGGTCCTCAATACCGCCGATTTCGAGGGAATTATTCCTTTCTTTACGGATACACTTGGCTTCCGGGTCTCGGATTGGAGCGAAAAACAGATGGTCTTTTTGCGGGTCAATACCGACCATCACTCGATTTCCTTCAACCGGGCGGCGCACGCCTCGCTCAACCACGTGGCCTACGAACTGCCCGACATGAACGAGGTAATGCGGGGCATCGGCACGCTCAAACGCTACGGGGTCAACCCGATGTGGGGGCCGGGCCGTCACGGGCCGGGCAACAACGTCTTCTGCTATTTCCAGGATGCCGCCGGGTATGTCTGCGAGTACACCGCCGAGGTCCAGAAGATTGACGAGGCCACCCACCAGCCGGAAGTCTGGGAGCGCGTGCCCGAAAAAATGGACCGCTGGGGCATCAGTGGCCCGCCTTCGCCGGAAGCCCGCGCCGCCATGGCCGGGGAACCGGACCCAGGATTAACAGTTGTCAGCAGCCAGTAGTCAGAAGGCAGAGGGCAGAGGGCAGAGGGCAGAGGTTAGTAGGAACCGGAAATTTGGTATTCAGAGCGTAGTCGGGAGAGCTCGAATCGACACATAGCCTATAGGGCGGTCGTCGGGGTAACAAAAGAGGGTAGCTAAAAATCAAGCTTCTAATGCCCGGCGTCAGAAAGACCACGTTTTATTAACTGACTACCGACCTCTGCCTTCTGACTACTCTTTCAACGAAAGGATTCCATGGATTTAGGGTTAAAAGACAAAGTAGCGATTGTAACGGGCGGCAGCAGCGGCATCGGTTTCGCGACCGCCGGGCTGCTTTTGGGGGAGGGCGCGAAAGTCGCCATCTGCGCCAGGGGCGAGGAGCGCCTTGATACGGCCTTCTTACAACTCCAGGCCGAGTTCGCCGGGGCCGAAGTTATGGCCCAACCCTGCGACGTGCTGGACGAAAAGCAGGTCGCCGCGCTGGTCAAGGCCGTTAAAGAACGCTGGGGCGGTATCGACATCCTGGTCAATAACGCCGGGCGGGGCCGCCAAACCACCTTTATGGAGACCACCGACGCGGCCTGGCGCGAGGAACTCAACTTGAAGTTCTTCAGCCTGATTTATCCCATCCGGGCGGTCTATCCTGTCATGAAAGAGCGAGGCGGGGGCCGGATTATCAATATCAACGCGGTCCTGAGCCGCCAGCCCGAAGCGCACATGGTGGCGACCAGCGCGGCCCGTAGCGGTGTCCTGAACCTGACCAAGTCGCTCTCGACCGAGTTCGCGCCCGACAATATCCTGGTGAACAGCGTCAACATCGGGACGGTCAAAAGCGGCCAGTGGAAAGCCCGTTTTGAGAAATACAGCCAGGGTGGCGGCTCTTTGAACGAGGACGAATGGCAACGGGGTGAGGCGGCTAAACGCGGTATCCCCCTGGGCCGGATGGGTGAACCGGACGAAGTAGCCCACGCGATTGTTTTCCTGGCCTCCGCCGGGGCCAGCTATATCACCGGGGCCAGTATCGACGTGGCCGGGGGTACAGGTCGTTATATTTAGTTTTTAGTTTTTAGTGTTTAGCAAGAAGACTAAAAGGGAAACCGTGGGTTCGCGAAATTTTAAGGATTTGCTGGCCTGGCAAAAAAGCATGGATTTGGTTACAGCTTGTTACAAGCTTACGGCCAATTTCCCGGCTTCCGAAAGGTATGGCCTGACCGACCAACTCAGGCGGGCGGCAGTTTCTATCCCGGCAAACATCGCGGAAGGCCAGGGTCGACAGTATGACGCCGAATTTGTAAGGTTTCTATATATAGCTTCCGGTTCTCTAGCCGAATTGGAAACTCATATTCAAATTGCCCAGCGGTTAGACTTTTTAGACCAGGTTTCAGGCGACCAATTGCTGGAACAATGTTTGGAAGTAAACCGCCTCTTACACGGATTGATTTTGTTTCAAAAGAAAAAGTTGGATAGCTAGTTATTAGTGTTCGGTTTTTAGTGGTTAGAGGACGGGGGTTAGGAGGTTATAACTAAAAACTAAACACTGAAAACTAAACACTGAAAACTAAACACTTGAAGGAATCAAAATGACCTCACAGCAAACCGAGCAAATCACCGGGGGCGACCTTGTAGCCCAGGCCCTGGAGGCCGCCGGGGTAGAGACGGTCTTTGGCATCATCAGTATTCACAACCTGCCAATCTATGACGCGATTGGCCGCAACGGGGTTATCCGGGCTATTACCAACCGGAGCGAACCGGGCGCGGTCAACATGGCCGACGGCTACGCCCGCGCCACCAGCAAACTCGGCGTAGCGATTACCAGCACCGGGACCGGGGCCGGGAACGCCGCCGGGGCCTTAATCGAGGCCCAGGTCGCCGGGACACCCCTCCTGCACCTGACCGGGCAGATTGACTCGGCCTTTCTCGACCAGGGGCGCGGCTATATCCACGAGGCCAGGGACCAGTTCGGCATGCTAAAGGCGATTTCCAAGGAAGCCTACCGGGTCAGGACCGCCGCCGCCCTCCCCTCGGTCATCCAGGCCGCCATTCGAAGCGCCCTGACCCCGCCGATGGGCGTCGTAAGCGTGGAAATCCCGATAGATTTCCAGAAGGCTAAAATTAACCCGGCCCGGTTGGATTTACTTCCGCCGCCTACCCCGACCCCCGACGCAGGCCAGGTGGCCTGGGCGACCCAACTGCTGCGCTCGGCCAGACGCCCGCTTATCTGGGCCGGGAGCGGGGTTATCGCCTCGAACGCCGAGAAAGAGTTGACCGAACTGGCCGAAATGCTCGGCGCGGCGGTCCTGACCAGCCAGGCCGGGCGGGGGGCGCTGCCGGAGGACCATCCCCAGTGTATAGGATTCTTTGGCAGCAACCCGGCCCTGCGCGATTTCATCCAGGGTTGCGACCTGCTCCTGGCGGTCGGCACCAAACTGCGCGGCCAGGAAACCGGCAACTGGAAACTGCCCCTCCCGGCCACCCAGGTCCAGCTTGATATTGACCCACTCTCCATCGGGCGAGGCTACCCCGCTACCGCCGGGATTGTCGCGGACGCGAGGCCAGGCTTGCAGGCCTTAATCGAGCAGTTGCGCGGCCAACTCGATCCCGACCCCGCCTTCCTGGCCGAAATTGGCGCGGCCCGTAAAGCGGTCCGGGCTCAAATCCGCAGCACCCTCGGCCCCTACGAACAGATTGTCGACGAACTGCGCGCCACCCTCGACCGCGACGGCATCCTGGTGCGCGATATTACGATTTCGGCCAGCACCTGGGGCAACAAGCTTTTCGAGATTTACGGGCCGCGCCAGTCAATTCACGCATCGGGCGGTGGTATCGGGCAGGGCTGGCAGATGGCCCTCGGCGTCAAACTGGGCCAGCCGGATAAACAGGTCGTGGTCCTGTGCGGTGACGGCGGTTTCCTGGTCAACTGCGGCGAGATGGCGACAGCGGCCCAGGAGAAAATCCCGGTGGTCGCGCTGCTCTTTAACGATGGCGGTTACGGGGTCATTCGCAACATCGAAAATAAACACTACGGCGGTCGGGTCTTCGCGGTCGACCTCCAATCGCCCGACTTTCAAAAGCTGGCGGAGGCTTTCGGCTTGAACAGTTACCGGGTGAAAGCGCTCGAAGAATTCCGGCCTGCCCTGGAAGCGGCCTTAACCAGCGGTCAGCCCGCCCTGATAGAAATTGACATGGCTTCGATTGGACCGTTCGCGGTTCCGTTCGCCGGGCCGCCCCAGGAAGCTTAGGAACAGTAGGCAGAAGCCAGAGGTCAGAGGTCAGAGGTCAGAGGTCAGAGGTCAGAGGTCAGAGGTCAGAGGTCAGAAGCCAGAGGTCAGAGGTCAGAGGTCAGAAGTCAGAGGTCAGTAAAGCCGGGCGTGTTATTGGCATATTCGCAGGTGTGACCGTAGATACGACTGAAAAATGAATCACCTTGAAAGGGTGAAGTAAATCTTTGTCCCTTAGGCAAAATTTACTTCCCTTATCCATTTCCCCGCCTGTGGGGAGCGTCCCCTGGGGCGGGGATAGGGGTGGGGGATTTTTAAAAGAAAGGGGGAACCCGCGATGTTACGCGATGAAGTGCGAATAGGCTTGATTGGCCTGGGAACCATCGGCAAGAGCCTGGCGCAGGCCATCGCCACTAACATGGCCGGGAACGCTACCCTCGAAGCGGTGCTGGTGCGCCCGGCCAATCTCGACCCGGCCCGCCTTTTCCTGGCCGACCTGGGTCTCGACCCGGTCCTCAGTAGCGACCCCGAAGAATTCTTCGAGGCCGGGACGACCCTGGTTGTCGAAGCTGCGGGGCAGGAAGCGGTCCGGCTCTACGGCTCGGAGGCCCTCATGACCCGGCGCGACCTGCTGGTCTGCGCGACCGGGGCTTTTACCGACGACACCCTGTTTGAGGGGTTGAGCGAGCTGGCCCGGCAGTACGGGCGGCGGCTGATAATTCCTTCCGGGGCTATCGGCGGCATTGACGCCCTGACGAGCGCCGCCCTGGTCGGCCTGGACGAGGTCAGCGTCGTCACCCGCAAACCACCTATCGCCTGGACTGGGACCGTCGCCGAGGAAATAGTCGACCTGGCGGGGATTACCACCGACCCGGTCTGCCTTTTCGAGGGTCCGGCCCGCGAGGCCGTCCGGAAATTCCCCCAGAACGTCAACGTGGCCGCGACACTGGCCTGCGCCGGTATCGGGCTCGACCGCACCACTGTCCGCATTTACGCCGACCCGACGATTAACCGCAATTTCCACGAAATCCACTTTAGCGGCAGGTCGGGCAGTTTCAAAATTGAGGTCTGCGGCAGCCCTTCGCCGGATAACCCCCGCACCTCGGCCCTGACCGGCTACAGCGTCATCAAGACCATTCGCAACCTGACTTCACCCGTCATTATCGGTTAGGGGTGGAGGAAGAAGGCCACGGCGATAATAAAATAGGCCCCCATGAGTTGCAGACCTTCCAGCCAGTTGCTTTCGCCGTCCAGCGACACGAAATTGACGATTACCACGGCCACGATAATGCAGACCAGTTCAAATTCCTCGAACCGCAGGCTCAGGTGGTTGCCGCTGATTAGCCCGATAAAGACCAGCACCGGGGTGACGAAAAAAGCCATCTGAAGACTGGCCCCGGTCGTGATATTGAGCGAAAGGTTCATCCGGTTCTTCATGGCGGCGGTCACCGAGGCCACGTACTCGGCGGCGTTGCCTACAATCGCCAGCAGAATCACGCCCACGAAAAGCTCGGTCCAGCCAAGCTGTTTCGTGACCGGTTCGATGCTTTCCACCAGGATTTCACTCACAAACCCGACCACAATCGTCGCCACAATCAGGGTAATCACAGCGCGGGTGACGCTCCAGACCGGCCCTTCTTCCTCGGCGGCGGCGTATTCCGGGGTGAACTCGGCGGGAGCGTGTTTTTCGGCGTTTTCGCCCGCGAGGTCGGAGTGGGTAAAGAGAAAAAAGACCAGTTGCCCGGCGTAACAGATTAGCAGGATGACCGCCACCAGGATACTCAGGTTTTCCAGCAAGTCGTCCCGCGACTTCTGGCTTAAATCGCCGCCGAGAGTGTTCGTGAAGACCGCCGGGATAATCAGGGCGATGACCGCCACGACAAGCTGGCTGGCCGAGGCGCTGGCCCCGACCCGGTTAAACTTCTGGGTCTTGAATTTGAGGCCACCCGCGAATATCGAGAGACCCAGGACGAAAAGCAGGTTGCCGATAATCGAGCCGGTAATGCTGGCCTTCACTACCTCGGTTAAGCCCTGGAACAGGGCCAGGATAGCGATTATCAGTTCAACCGCGTTACCGAAGGTCGCTACCAGCAGGCCGCCAATGGTCGGCCCGACGTGGTGGGCCAGGTTTTCGGTCGAATCGGACATGATTTTCGCCAGGGGCACCACCGCCAGGGCCGCGATAGCAAAGATCACCAGGGGCGGGAAACCCGCGTAATTAGCCACCACCGCCAGGGGGGTTAAAATCAGCATGCCGATAAAAATTTTGTTGGCCGTGCCGCTCCCGCGGAACTCCGCCATGGCCCGTCCGACAAAATTCGGGCCGCCAGTTGGTTGAATCATCGTCACTCCTTAAGCGTTAAACCGGTAAAAGTGGACGAACAACAAGAATACAAGCCTTCAATTGAAACCTGAAATGAAACCTGAAATACCAAAATATGCATGAGCGCGTATCACACCCGCAGGTACACCCGGCAGGGTTTACTGCCCTCTGGCTACTGCCTTCTGCCCTCTGCCTACTGACTACTGCCCTCTGCCTTCTGGCTACTGCTCTCTGCCTTCTGCCTACTGCCTGCTTTCCAAAAGCGCCAACAACCCAAGCCCCTGGCCCCAGCTAAACGTCCGGTCGTGCGGGACTTTTTCGTAGTCGTCCAGGTGGTCGAGCAAGGGGGTCGAGCCGGAGACACCCGCCACCTCCCCGCCGGGACCGGTAACTGACCTGACCGCCGCCAGCCCTGACTGTCCCGCTTTTTCAAAGTCGGACGAGAGCCAGCCGAGTTTAACCCCTTTGAGGAAAGCCGCGCTGATAGCGGCGGTGGCCGAGGTTTCCGGGTACGAGGCGGGCCGGTCGATTAAAGTACTCCAGAATCCGTCCGGGCGCTGGTGGACCCGGAGCGCCTCGAAATGTAACAGGCTGGCCCGCTCAATCCGCTTTTTAAAGTTGCCAAAAGCAGGAGTATGCGCCAGTTCCAGGAGAGTCGCTGCTCCCAGTGCGGCCCAACCGTTCCCCCGGCCCCACAAAGCCCCGTTCATGTGGTCGCCCTTGCCCGCCGGGTTATCCGGCAAAGCCTGCCAGCCGTGATAAAGCAGGCCCGTTTCGGGGTCGCTCAAACACTGGTAATGCATTTCAAGCTGGCCGGTCATTTCCGCGAAAAGGAGGCGGTCATTTTCGGTCACGGCGACCTGGGCCAATAACAGCACCAGCATAAAGAGGTTGTCGGCCCAGACCTGGCTTTTCGAGGCCGGGCTACCCGTGGCGACAGTATGGGCAAAGACCCCGCTCGGCAGTTTGAGGGCGTGCTGGCGGTAAAAAGCGACCCGTTCCAGGCAGTAATTCTTATAAAAAGCCCGTTCTTCCCCGGAGAGCGGCAGGGCCGGGTCATGGACAGCCAGCCACAGCACGTTTAGCAGGATGGCGCTGTTGATGGCCGGGGTCGGCGGCGCTTTATCCAAAAATTCGCCAAACCAGCGCCGGAAGAAATCGAAATAGGACTGCTGCAAGGCGGCATCAACAAAAGGAAAACTTTTTTGCAGAGCGTAGAGGGTGATACCCGGCCCCCAATCCCAGGCGTTCAGGTGCGTGCCGGGGGTCGGGTCAAGGGTAGCCCCGGCGGGCAGGTAGAGGTCGAGGGTGCGCCGGAAGACCGCCGCTAATATTGGGTCAGTAGTGGAGGGCATGCCTTTCCCTTCGTTTATGCCGGATACAAGCCGTAAAAAGATGGCCGAGACTGAGCCGTAGCGCCAGGGCCGGTGTTGCGTTACCCTATTATAAGGGCTGCGGCAAAAAAAACAATTGCTACCATTTTGACCGGGCAATCTTTTGAGGCTAATGCTATAATAAGGGAGAGAGGGGAGAGAAGAAATATGACCGATACCAGGCGCGACACTTCGGCTTTTGCTACCTGCGCGCACATCTATAAAGACGCCGACAAGGCCCATTATTGCAGCTATATCCAGGTGCCCGGACTGCTCGAAACTTTCTACCGGGGCGCCCGTACCACCGACGAATTCTTGCTCTGTTCGAACCTGTACGCCAACCTTTTGTGGTGGAATCTACAGCAAAAAGAACTGGTCGCGCTGTTGCACCTGGCCGAGGCCGGCCAATCCCTCACGCCCGAACAGGTCTACGATGCCCTCAAACGGATTAACCGCTGCGTCGAGATTGACCGGATTTTGCTCCAACAGGGGATTATCGCCCGCTCGGAACTGCTGCGCCACAACCCGCAGATTAACTTCCGCTTTGCCTCCGCCAACCCCGACCAGCTCGAAATTTTCAGCCTGACCGCCCGCCTGACCCGCCGCCTGGAACAGCTTGCCGGTAACTTCAGGTTGCAGGAAGGCACCGACGAGGCCGCCAGCGAACACCTTTTAGGCGCGCTCAAAGACCTGACCCTGAACCACGCCGACAACTTCAACACCATCCAGCGCGATTTCCGCGACCTCCTCTGGTCCATGCACGAACACCCGGCCTCGAAGGTGGTGGACTTCGGCGAAGTGGTCCCGGTGGAAGCCATGCTCGACTTCGCCAGGGCTACCCTGGAAAGATACCACCCCCAGGCGCTGGCACCCGACGCCAAAACCAACGACGAGCTGACCTTTATCACGGCGCACCAGGCTTTCGAGGTCTGGTTCCCCAGCGTCATTCACGCCATCCAGGAAGCGACCCGCCTTTTACAACTCCGCCCAGCCCACACCTGGGAAGCCGAGGCCCTGGTCCGGCGCGTGGCGGAAATTTTCAGCCTGTTTGGCCGCATGATTCACATCCCGCAGACCATGACCGCCTCGGACTATATCGAGTTCCGGGACCAGTTGCAGGCCGGGAGCGGCGTCGAGAGCTTCCAGTTCCGGGCGATTGAACTCAGCGCCGGGCTGCGCGACAAGCGTTACCGCAAAATCATGGACCGCATGAAGCTCATGACCGACGATTTGCAAATCCTGTGGGACGCCCCTTCCCTCAATATGGCCTTCATGGATACGCTGGCCGGCCGGGGCATTTTCGACCCCGCCGACGAGCCGACCGTCAAAGCCCAGAAAATCGCCGAACTGCTGCTGCCGTCTTCGTTCGCCAACCCGAATGTGGACCTGACCGCCCTGGCCGAGTCGCTGGTCCGCTTCGAGCAAAACGTCGAACTGTGGCGCACCGACCATATCGCGATGGTCACGCGCATGATTGGCCGCAAGACCGGGACCGGGGCCGCGACCTATGCCCAACTGGCGAACCCTGCCGATACCGAGAAAATGCATTTCGATAGCTTGCCTTACCTGCGCAACACCCTGACTTACCAGAAGATTTTCCCGCTCCTGTGGGATGCCCGCGACTTTATGCATGACCGGTAAGTAATAAAACAAGTTTTTAGTATCTAGTGTTTAGTTTTTAGAGAAAGCAGATTAATTACTAAAAACTAAAACTGGCTTCTGACTTCTGGCCTCTGACTACTAAAAACTAAACACTGAAAACTAAACACTGAAAACTAAACACTGAAAACTAAACACTGGCTACAAAAAAATGTTCAGCGACTATCATACACACACTCTTTATAGCAATCACGGCAAGGGCCATCCCCGCGAGATGGCAGCTTACGCGGTCGAAAAGGGCTTGTTGGCCCTCGGCTTTAGCGAACACTTTCCCCTGCCCGCCGAAATAGTCGAACCCTCCGGCGGCGGAGCCAACATGCACTGGGACCAGATTGACCTCTACACGCAGGAAGTCCGCGAGGCCCAGGAGGAATTCGAGGGGAAAATCAAGATTCTGCTCGGTTACGAGGTGGATTACCTGCCCAGCGTGGACGACCAGATGCGGGCCAACCTGGCAAAATACCCGGCGGATTACTGGGTCGGCTCGATTCATATTGTGGACCATTTCCGCTCCAACCACGAAAGCTGGCTGGTCGATTACTCCCCGGAGGTCTTCGAGGAAGGGATGGAGGAAATCGGCGGACCCAGGGCCGTCTATACCCGCTACTACGAGCTTATCCGCGAGTTCGCCCAAAAGTACGAGCACCGGATTGTCGGCCACCTCGACATGATTAAAAAGTTCAATGTGAATAAACGCTATTTCGATACCGATAGCGAACACTATCTCTCCCAGGTCGAGGCGACCCTGGACGTGCTCAAGGCGACCGGGAAGATTGTCGAAATAAACACCGCCGGGGCTTTCAAGGATATAGGCGAGATTTACCCTTCGGACAAAATCCTGCAAATGATTCTGCACCGCCGCCTGCCGGTCTGCCTCAGTTCGGACGCCCACCGGCCCGACCATGTCGCCCGCGAATTCTCGGCCACCTGGCAGCGGCTGGTAAAGATGGGGTTCGAAGAAGTAACCATGCTGTGAACAGTTTTTAGTAGTCAGAGGGCAGTAGTCAGTAAGATAGTACACGCCCTACGGGTGTGAGCTTGCGAGGAATCTTGCGCACCCGTGTCAGGCGCTGGGTGGGTACCGCTGGCGTTCGGCACAACCCTTCAACCTGTCATTCCGTAAGCCGCTTTTTGAACGACGACATGCCACAATTGAGCGGCGGCTTACGGAATCTCCGCGCCGTTGGCGTTGCGTACAGACCAGAACTGGCCCACAACTCAGGCTGAATCAGGCTTCGACCGGGCGCATTTTGAACCTGGGCAAGCCCTCGACCGCACGTTATGCCACTGGCGCTGCCCACTGGGAACCCTTCGGGCTAGATTCCTCTGTCGGGTCTACTTTCTAAACACTGGTTCGCCTTTACCGCCTCCTTCGGAATGACAGGGGTCAGGGCTTTACCTATACGTGCTTGTAATCGGTTGTGGGAAAGATACAAATAGGGATATGTCGTCGGGACGGTGTTTTAAGGGCGTTTATTATAATAATTATAGAAAATAGAGGTTGAGGGTTATTTGGCCGGTGGGATTCAAAGGTGGTCGCTAATTTTGATAGGTAAGTTCTTTATATTTTGGCTGGTCCTGGCCTTTTTAGCCGGGATATTCCTGGTAAACTCCCCGGCCCCGGTCAGGGCGCAAACCACACCTCAACCCCAGGCCCAGGCTGCTTCCCTCAAAGACTACACCAGGGCCACCGAGGACAAAAAATTCCTGCTGGTCATGCTTTCCCCCGACGGCTCCGGCCAACCCGACCCGGCCCTGCGCCAGAAATACAAACAGTCCGGCCTCTACCCCAACGATGGCTCTACCACTCCCATCTGGACGACCGACTGGGCAAGCTGGTATCAAAACCTGCCCGGCAGCCAGTTGTACACCACCACCGACGGCAAATACCTGGTCCGGCTCGACCGCTCGGTAAATTTGGCCCTGGCTTTCTATGTCATCGGGGTCGAGGTCCGGCGCTACGGCCTTTACGAACTGGTCCCGACCCTGGCAACCCAGTCCTCCCCGGCGGGCGGCCCGGCCTGGGTCACCAAAGCCAGCCTCGACTCGATACAGCACCGTTTCGTGGTCGAAACCGCCACCGGCGAACGCCTGGAATTCGATACCACGACCGGCCAGCGGCTGGCGGGTATCGGTAACCCCGATTCCACGCCGCTGGTCGTCGCCATAATCGCTATCGCCCTCTTTACCATCCCGATTGCCGTAATCGCTTATATCGGGGTCAGGCGGCAGTTAAAGTTCAGACGGCTTGCTAAGAAGGAGTCTGACTGAACAGGTTGTTAAAAGCCTCAGCCAGGGTCGGGTGGGCGAAAATGGCCTCCTTCAAGACCGTGTAAGCCAGCTTGCCCATCATCGCCATCTGCAAGACCGCCATCATCTCGCCGCCTTCGATGCCCAGGAGCGCGCCCCCCAGAATCTGGCCCGTATCGGCATCCACCACCGCTTTCATCAGGCCCCGCGACTCGTCCAATTCCAGGGCGCGGGCGACCCACGACATGGGCATCTTGTAGACCTGGATGTTATAACCCTGGGCGCGGGCCTCGTTCTCGCTCAACCCGACCCGGCCAAGCTGGGGATCGGTAAAAACCGTATAGGGCAGGATGCGCCCTTCAATCGAGACCTGTTTACCCTCCTGCAACAGGTTTTCCCGCACGATTCGGAAATCGTCGTAAGAAATATGGGTGAAGGCCGGACCACCTTTGATGTCACCCAGGGCGTAAACCCCCGGCACATTCGTTTCCAGCCGGTCGTTGACCTTGATAAAGCCGTGCGAGTCGGTGGCGATTCCGGCGGCTTCCAGGTTGAGGGTGTCGGTGTTAGGGACGCGTCCCGCCGCTTCGAGCAAATGGCTCCCCACTAACTCCTGCTCCCCGGACGGACCCTTTACGGTCAGGGCGATACCCTCGCCGGTTGAACGGGCGCTCACCGCCACCGTTTCGAGCAAAATTTCGAGGCCGTCCTCTTTCAAAATGCCGGTAATTTCCTCGGCCACATCGGGGTCTTCTTTGGGCAGCAACTGCTTGCCCCGCTGGATGATAGTCACCCGGCTGCCCAACCGCCGGAACAACTGGCCGAATTCCAGGCCGATATAGCCGCCGCCCAGGATTAAAAGATGCTCCGGGACCACATCCAACTCCATAATCGAGGTCGAGTTGAGGATCGCCATCTCGTCCAGGCCCGGCACCTGCGGTTTGGAAGGGCGGCACCCGGCGTTGATAAAAATTTTTTTGGCCGTAAGCTCGCGGGTCTCGCCGCTATTGGTCCTGACTTCGACCGAGTCTGGCCCGGTAAAACTGCCCCGGCCATAGATAAGGTCGACGTTACCGGCCACAATCCGGCGTTCGTTGCCGCCCCGGAAACTATCCACGATGTCGCGTTTGCGCTGGCGGATTTTCGCCATGTCAATCGTAACGGGGCCGGTATGGACCCCGTAATCGGCGGCGCGGCGGGCCAGGTAAGCCACCCGGCCACTGGCAACCATCGTCTTGGTCGGGGTACAGCCCTCGTTAATACAGGTCCCGCCGACATGCTCCTGCTCGACCAGGGCGACCTTCCACCCGGCCCCGGTCAGGGCCGTCGCTAAAGGCCCGGCGGCCTGGCCCGAACCGATTAGTACGGCATCATATTGTTCCGGCATCCTCTTTTATCTCCTTACTTTTCTTGTCGCTTTTTCATCTTGTATAACCTGATTGCGGTTTCATCTTCGGTCGTTCGATGGTACTATTCTAGCACGTGAAATACTTAAAAATATAACACCTGGATAACTGCAAACAATGGAAACCCCCGCTATTTACAACTTAAAAGACGCGCCCCCTGTTCCCGGACTGGTCTTCCGCGCCTATCGCGGCCCGGCAGACCTGGGTGGGATGGCCGCCGTCCACGCCTGGAGCAAAGAACAGGACAAAATCGACCCGCTGTCCTCGCGCGACTATTTACCAACCCTGGCCGATTTAGAGCGCGACTACGCCGGTTTGGAACCGGGCAACCCCAATTTTCTACTTATCGAGGTTAACGGGCAAATCGTGGGTTACAACAAAATAGACTGGTGGACCGAGGCCAAAGACGGCCAGGTTTATCTACATTCCGGCTGGCTCCTGCCGGAATGGCGCGGCAAAGGGATTGGCCGGGCCGCCTGGCGCTGGTCGCAAAACCGGGCCCGCCAGCTTGCCACCGAGCAGGGCCTCACGCCGGGCTCAAAGGCGGTCCTGGCAACGAACAGTTCGACCACCGAGCCGGAAAAGGAAACCCTGGCGATTAACGAGGGCTATACGCTGGTCCGCAACCTCAGCGACATGAAATTTGATGACTTCGCCCGGCTCGAAAGTCTTTCCGCGACTCTACCCGCCGGGGTCGCGGTGCGGCCCGTTGCACCGGAGCACTTCCCGGCCATTTACGCGGCTCTCAAAGAGGCCCGGCTTGGCATGTTCGGGGAAGGCCCGGTTAACGAGGCGGATTACCAGAATTTTCTTAATCACGCCGTGCGGACGGACCACTTTTCGCCCGACCTGTGGCGCATCGCCTGGGCCGGGGACGAGGTGGTCAGCCTGGTCCTAAACTATCCCAACCGGAATGGTAGCGGCGTGGTAGACGAGGTGGCTACCCGGACCGGCTGGCGGCGCCGGGGTATCTCTTATGCTCTAATGCTGGATAGTTTGCAAGAATTCGGGCGGCGCGGCCTTTCCCAGGCCCGGTTGTTCACTACTGCCGATGACGAAAAAGGAGCGCGCAGCCTCTACGAACGGCTCGGCTTCCAGGAGGTCAAGCAGCACCACCTTTATCGCAGGCCGCTCTGGAATTAAGGGATTAACTTTCTTCAAAACGCAAAGGAGCTTTTCAGCATGAGCGAATATTACCGGGAGAGCGCCCCGGCGGAGGGACCGGGCGAAACGGGCCTGCCAAAAGTTGAAATTTACTCGGATATTCATTGTCCCTGGGCTTACCTGGCAAATTTCCGCCTGCGACAGCTCTGGCCGGAATACGAGGGCCGTCTCGAAATCGTCTGGCGGTCCCTTTCGCTGGAATACATCAACCGGCGCGGCACGCCTAAACCGATTCTCGACCTCGAAATCGGCTATATGAAGAATATCCAGCCGGACCTACCGATTAAACCGTGGTCCCGCCCGGACTGGCAGTGGCCGGTGACGATGTGGCCCGCTTTCGAGGCTCTCAACTGCGCCCAGGCCCAGGGCAGCCGCCAGGCTTTCGAGTTTAGCTGGGAACTGCGCCGGAGCTTTTTCGAGGACAGCCATTCGCCCTCTTTGCGCTCGGAGATTTACCGGCTGGCCCGCGAGGTCGGCCCGGCGACCGGGCTGGACGTAGAGCGCTTCGAGGCCGACTGGGACAGCGGGCGCTACAAACAGGCGGTTATCGAGGAGAGCCAGCGCGGCTGGCACGACCTGAAGGTTAAAAACAGCCCGACTTTTGTCCTGCCGGACGGCCAACAGTTTTCTAATCCTGCTGCCGGGAGTCTCCAACTCTCTCTAAAGACCAACTCGGTCACGGGTTATACCCCCGCCGAGGAGGACTGGCCCGACTTCTACCGCTCTTTCCTCGATGCGGCGATAGCCAGTAGCCAGTAGCCAGTAGCCAGTAGGCAGAGGGCAGAGGGCAGTAGACAGAAGTCGGAAGACAGTAGGCAGAGGGCAGAAGGCAGTAGACAGAGGGCAGAGGGCAGTAGACAGAAGTCGGAAGACAGTAGCCAGTAGTCAGAGGGCAGTGAGGAACGGGGGAATTGCGTGGTAAGGTATTTGTCATTCCGAGCCGCGGCGAGGAATCCCCGGTCCGGTGGACAATACCCCTAATGATAGAATGCCGAAATCCAACCTTTTGTTTTCAATCAGGTGAGCTTAATGTCCGTGATATTCGCAACCGGCGCGGAGATTCTGTGGCAGAGCTACAGAATGACAGACCACGCCCTTACCTTTTGGGTAGTGAGTCAGCGTAGAAAATAACCTAAAAGAAAAGAGTCATCCCACTTCAAAACCCAGGCTGACTCTTTTCTTATTCTGGCCTATAAACCCTACCCGGCAATTCCACGTTTTCTCTAACTTCTGCCCTCTGCCCTCTGACTTCTGCCCTCTGACTTCTGACTTCTGCCCTCTAAAAACTAATAATGAACATGGACCGGCGTACCCATCGGAGCCCAGTAGTAGAGGGTTTTCGCCATATCCACCGGGGTATTGACACAGCCGTGGCTCATCACGTGGCCCCAGTTGTGGTGCCAGTACGCGCCGTGGATGCCGTAATCCTGGAAGAAGTACATCACGTAGGGAACGTCCGGCAGGTTGTAGTATTCCGCGCCCTCACCGCCTGTCATATCCTGCTTTTCGTACTTTAAATAGATATTAAAGTCGCCGGTAACGGTCTTGTGGTTGGCCGTACCGCTCGAAATCAGGCCGCTCACGACCGGGGTTTTACCTTCATAAGCCACCAGCTTCTGGGTGGTCAGGTTCACATCAATCCACTTGCCGCCGTTAGCCGCCGCCTGGGCTGCATCCGGTTTGGGAGTAGCCGTCGGCGGAGCCTTGGTCGGAGTGGGCGGGACTCTGGTTGGGGTCGGCGGGACCGGCGTAGCCGTCGGGGTCGCGGTAGGCGGGAGCGGGGTTACCGTCGGCAAAGCTGTCCTGGCCGGTTCCGGCGTGGCCGTGGGCGCGACAACCGCCGTCGCGGTGGGCGGCAGGCTGTCAAAGACCGAGCCGGGCTGGGTCGCCGGGGCCGTGGTGGCTGCCGCCGCGTTGGCGACCGGCACGATACTGACCGAATCCATTTCCCCGCAGGCCGCCAGCAGCAGGGCTAACAGACCAAAAACAGTTATCAGTAGCGGTATTATTAATCCTTTATGTTTGTGCCGCATAAACCCGTTTCCTTTTTACCCTTTCCTATCATCGCTTTTAATCATCGCTTTTCTAGCATCACTCATTCATTCGGAGCGTTTCGCGGACCGCCCACTGGCGCGGCTACTTTTTTTCTTTGCCAGCATATAGGCAATTCCGGTGCCAGAATTTGTTTCCGAAAACCCTTTCACTAAATAAAAACGGGCCTGGCAGGCCGAGTTACGGTGATGTTCGTCACACCGGGAGAGCGTAACTAAAGGGGCTTTTTCGCTTTTTTATAACGAGGGCCAGATGGATTTCAGGAGTGGAACCTTAGTATTAACTGGAGGTTACTAAACACTTTCAACTAAACACTAAACACTTTCAACTCTATTGTTACTACCGGGCGGGGTGATTAATTCGCCGGAAAGGAGTAGAATAGGCGGCGGGGAAATCCTTTGCCTGAACATAACTACTATTGGCTCGCAGGTTGGTTGGTAGCGCCTCAGGCGTTTTTTGACCGGTCACTTTCAGAAATTTTCCCCTCGTGTGAGAAAGCCTGACCGGAGGGAACGGCCAGACCGCCACGTTGACACATCCCGGCTAAGGATGTTTAATAGACTCGACGTACAAGTTGTAGCAATGGGTTCCCCTGTCAAAACGATAGCGGATTTAATAGGTGGATGTGCTCGGTCCGGCCCTGGCCGTGTCGTTTGGGGACTGCCTTGCTCGCATAAAACGTGATTTATCACCAGAGGAACTAATTTATAATGTCAAATAATTTTGCTTATCGTATAAAAGGCGGGTTGCCTATTCGTGGCGAAATCGAATGCCTGGGCGCGAAAAACTTCGCGACCAAGGCGATGGTTGCCGCTATCCTGGGCGAAACACCGACTACCCTTACCAATGTGCCGCCGATTGGCGATATTCAGATTACTACCGAAATGCTCACCGCTATCGGCGCGACCGTTTCCCCGGTCGGCGAAAAAACCTTACATATAGACCCTTCTACCATATATCAAAATGAAGTTCCGATGGCCGACTCCGGTAGCAACCGGGTCCCGATTTTACTTTTGGGCGCGTTGCTCCACCGCTTCGACAGCGTGAGCGTGCCGGTGCTGGGCGGCTGCAAAATTGGCGAACGCAAAGTAGATTTCCACCTGGAAGCTATCGAGCGGTTTGGCGGCACCGTCGAAATTGACGAAATTGGCTACCATGCCTACCGCAAAGGCTCTCTAAAAGGGGCGCACATCGAACTGCCCTACCCCAGCGTAGGCGCGACCGAAACCTGTCTCTACCTGGGCGTCCTCGCCGAGGGCCAGACCATCATTGAAAACGCCGCCATCGAACCGGAAATCATGGAACTTATCACCATGCTCCGCTCGATGGGCGCGATTATCTTCACCACGCCGGGCCGCGAACTGCGGATTGAAGGGGTCAAAAAACTCAAGGGCACCCGCATGGCAATCCTGGGCGACCGGATTGAAGCCGCGTCCTGGGCCAGCCTCGCCTGCGCCTCCGATGGCGATATTACGGTCCACGGCATCCGGCCCGAAACGATGGGCAACTTCCTCTCCTATTACCAGCAGGTCGGCGGCGGTTTCGAACTGGTCGGCCCCAACAGCACCCGCTTCTTCCGCAGCAGCCCGCTCAAACCGGCTATCATCGAGACCGACGTTTACCCCGGCTTCTCGACCGACTGGCAGCAGCCTTTCGCCATTCTCTTGACCCAGGCCGACGGCATCTCGGTCATTCACGAAACGGTCTACGAAAACCGCTTCGGCTACCTGGAAGCTCTGGACGAACTGGGCGCGAAGACCCAGCTAACCACCAAGTGCCTCGGTGGCGCGAACTGCCGCTACAAACACAAATCGTACAATCACAGCGCCATCATCATCGGGCCGACCCCTCTCCACGCGGTCGGGCAGATTGCCATCCCCGACCTGCGGGCCGGGCTGGCCTACGTGATTGCGGCGGCTATCGCCGAGGGTACGACCATTGTGACCGGCGTCAACTTCCTCGAACGGGGCTATGGCGACATCGTGCCGCGCCTGGCCGCGATGAACCTGAACATCGAGCGCATTTCCCTGAGCGCGCCCGCGTCCGAGCCGAACCTGGAAGTGGTCGGCTAGAAACTGGCAGAATCCCACCGTTAACGGCGGTGGGATTTTTTTTGCGAAAGACCGGGTCCGGCCTGATTCTTGTCAGCTAACGCTTTTTTACGTTTATAATTAACTTCTATGTTTAACTTCCTGCACAAAAAAGCATCTTCTTACTGGACCTCCCTGCCGATTATCGCGGTCGTAGCGGCCAGCATATTCGCCAGCCTGCTGGGACCGGAGTTACCTGGCCCCACCCTGGCGGCGATTACCGTCCTGGCAGTAATTTACATCTCTGTCGCCATACCGGTGTTTAACCGGGTGGCTGCCTCAAAAGAAACCTGGCGTACCTGGCTCTACTTTTCCCTCCAGTTTATCCTGGTAACGGCGATTATATACCTCAGTAAAGGCAGCGCTTCCCTGGCAATCATCCCGCTGGCGGCCCAGGCGGCCTGGATTTCGGTTTCTTTCGCGGTAGGCGTCCCGGCAGTCTTGCTGGTGATGGTCGGCGCGGTGCATTACCTGGTTTATAATAGCTGGGGCACCGCCATCCAGGCTTTTTTCAGCATCGGCTCGGCGCTGGTCTTCGTCTTTATCTTTGTCAGGGTGTTGCTGCAAATGGAAAAATCCCGGCGCGAGGTCGAACGGCTGGCGAGCGAACTGACCGAGGCCAACCGCAAGCTGCGCGAATACTCGGTCCAGGTCGAAGAACTGGCAACGACCAAAGAGCGGAACCGCCTGGCCCGCGAGATTCACGACAGCCTCGGCCACTATTTCACGGTCATAAACGTCCAGATTGAGGCGGCGCGGACGATTATCCAATCCGACCCACCACGCGGCATGGACGCCCTCGCCAAGGCTCAAAGCCTGACCAAAGAAGGCTTGAGCGAGGTGCGGCGCTCCATCGCGGCCTTGCGGGTCTCGGCTACCGAGAACCAATCCCTGGCCGAAGCGATTACAAAGCTGGTCGAGGATAACCGGAGCGCCGGTATCGTGACCGAGTTCGAGGTCAGGGGCCAGCCGCAAACCCTCCAACCGGCTATCGAGCAAACCCTCTACCGGGCCGCCCAGGAAGGGCTGACCAATATCCGCAAACACGCTTTCGCCTCGCGGGTGGACCTCTGCCTGGCCTACAGCCCGGCGCAGGTTAAACTTAGCATCAGCGACAACGGGACCGGACCCGCCCCCCAAAACGAAGGGAAAGGGTTCGGGCTGCTCGGTATCAGCGAACGGGTCAACATGTTAAACGGCCACCTGCGGACCGCCAGCGCCGCCGGGCAGGGCTTTACCCTGGAAGTGGAAATACCCCTGTCAACAGCTTTAGAATGAGCAACTTTAGAGTGAATTTGTATGAGTGAAAATATTAGCATTTTGCTGGTGGACGACCAGACCCTTTTCCGGGAGGGTCTGTACACCATTCTATCGGTCCAGCCGGGGTTGGTGGTGGTCGGGGAGGCTGCGAACGGCCAGGAAGCCCTGACCCAGGCCCAGGCTTTGCAGCCCCAGGTCATTCTGATGGACCTGCGCATGCCGGTGCTGGACGGGGTCGCCGCGACCCGCCAGTTACGGACTGTCGCCCCGCAAAGCCGGGTGATTGTCCTGACCACCTTTGACGAGGACGAGTATGTCTTCGAGGGGTTAAGGGCCGGGGCGGTCGGCTACCTGCTCAAAGACGTGGCTTCGGATAAGCTGGTCGAGGCTATCCGGGCGGCGGCGCGGGGCGAGACTTTCCTCCAACCTTCGGTGGCGGCCAAGGTGGTGGCCGAATTTAACCGGCTGAGTAACCCTTCGGCCCATCCTGCCCCGAAACCCACCCCCAGGCCAGGCGCGGGCCAGAATGCCCTGGTCGAGCCGCTTTCCGAGCGCGAGCTTGAAATCTTACGGCTGGTGGCGACCGGCGCAAGCAACCGCGAGATAGCCAATTCTCTTTTTATCAGCGAAGGGACCGTTAAAAACCACCTGACCAGCATCCTCGGCAAGCTGGAAGCCCGCGACCGCACCCAGGCGGTCATCAAGGCCCGCGACCTCGGTTTGGTCTAACCTCAGTATTACCCCGGTTTAACCTGTCGTCCGCTTTTTATCCTTCTGAATCGTTAATAGAAAACTGGCCCCAGGGGCCAGTTTTCTATTAACGTATTACTCCCTTCCCCTCGAGGGGAAGGGCCGGGGATGGGGTGAACTCCTTTTGAAAAGGCCAGGGAATAACCCGGTCACAGGGTCACTTAGCCAGAAGTCATACTCCACAATCTAACCTGCGGGGTGACTTCCGGCACCTCCCTTCAACTCCTCTTTTTTGTAGACTAAAGGTGTCCAGCGATGGACCACCAAAAAACAAAAAACAACAGCAATTAAACGAGTTTGAAAATAGTCCACACAAAAGACAGGCTAAGGAGAGAAAAAATGTTACAGGTGCAAGCGCCGGTCGAACCCCACACCCAGTACACCGCCATCGAGATAAGGAATTTGCATTGCACTTATCCGGGCAAAAAAGCGGTGGACGGAGTGAGTTTCGCGGTGTTGAAAGGCGAGATTTTCGGGATTTTGGGGCCGAACGGGGCCGGGAAATCGACCACGCTGGAAATTATTGAAGGGCTGCGCACTCCCGACGCCCGTCCCGACACGACCGTTTCGGTAGACGGCCTGGACGTAAAGGACCGCCGCCAGCGCGACGAACTGCATCACCGCATCGGTCTGCAACTCCAGACCAGCGCCCTCTTTGAAGAACTGAGCGTCCGCGAGAACCTGGAAATGCTGGCCTCGCTCTACCGCCGGTCCAAACCGGTCGAGGGTCTTCTGAAAGAGTTCAACCTGGAAGACAAGGCCAAATCTCGCATCGGCACTCTTTCGGGCGGGCAGCAACAGCGGGTGGCCCTGGCCGCCGCCCTGCTCAACGACCCGCAAATCGTCTTTTTGGACGAACCGACGACCGCCCTCGACCCCCAGGCCCGCCGCAACGTCTGGGACAGCATCCGGGCCCTGCAACAGGCCGGGAAGACGGTCATCCTGACCACCCACTACATGGAGGAGGCCGAGGCCCTCTGCGACCGGGTGGCGATTATGGACACGGGCCGGATAGTGGCCCTGGGTACCCCGGCCCAGTTAATCCGGCAGTACGCCAGCGAACAGACCATCACGGCTAACTTTGCCAGCCCGGTCTACCGGAATATCCCGGCCAACGAACTGGCGAACCTCCCGGCAGTCACCCGCACGGTCCCGACCGCCAACGGTTACATCCTCCACACGACCAACCTGGCCGAGGCCATGAACGGTCTGCTGCACACCGCCGAACAATACGGGGCGGCTGTCGCGGAAATTTCGACCCACTCGCCTACCCTGGAAGATGTCTTTATCAACCTGACAGGCAAGATGCTGCGGGATTAAACTTTCAGGCTTTAGAAGATTTTATTAGAAAAGATACCGGGAACCGGAAGAATTGAGGGAAATTGAAATGAAGGTCTTTTTGAAGATGGTCCGCTTGCAGTTCAAAATGTTGTTGCGCAACCGGGCTTTGATGATTAGCAGCCTGGGTTTGGCGGTAGTCTCGATGCTTATCTTTGGTTTCTTGTTCTCGAACGATACCAACCAGCCGTTAGCGGTGGGCCTGACCGACCTGGATAAATCCCCGGCCAGCGCCCAGGTAACGGCGGCCCTGGAAAAGAACCAGGCCATTAAAGTGACCACGGGCGACCAGGCTGCGCTTGTAAACGACCTGAAGCAGGGCCAATATTCCGCCGTAGTAGTGTTAGAGCCGGGTTTTGGCAGCGGCCTGGCAACCGCGAACGCGCACGTCCAGCTTTACGTAGACAATACCGACATTGTCGGGGCGGCCCGCAGCCGGGGCACCATCGGGGCGATTTTTGACGAGGTCAGCAAACAGAGCGCCGGTTTCAAGGATGTCATCACGGTGGACGAGCAGCAGGTTACAGTACGCCAGCAGCGCCAGATTGATGTGCTGACCCCCGGTATGCTCGGTATGACGATTATGTTTGCCAATATGTTCGTGGGGGTGGCCCTGATTGGCTGGCGCGAACGCGGCACTCTCAAACGGTTGAGCGCGACCCCACTCAAAGCCTGGCAACTCATCGGGGCGCAGATTGTCAGCCAGCTTGCCCTGAGCCTGGTCCAGGCCGCCCTTATCCTGGTTATCGCCGCGACGGTCTTCAACGTCCAGGTCGAGACTGGCTGGCTCCCGGCCCTTGGGGTGCTGGTGCTGGTCGGGGCCTTCAGCATCGTTTCACTCGGTTACGTGATTGGCAACTTTGTCGAGAAGCAGCAGGCCGCGCAGTCCACGGCGACCCTGATTTCGCTCCCGATGATGTTTTTGGGTGGCAGCTACTTCGTGGTAGACCCGCCGACCTTCCTCAAGCCGGTAGTGGAAATCCTGCCCCTGACCCACCTCAACCGGGCGCTCCGCCAGGTGATGCTGAATGACGCCGGTCTGAGCAGCGTTCTCCCCGACCTGGGTATAATGGCAGCCTTCGGGGCGGTGCTGCTGGCCCTGTCGCTCCGCACCTTCAAATGGAGCCGCTAATCGATAAATAAGTTAAATCAAACCCCACCGGTCAACCAAAAGTTACCGGTGGGATTTTTCTTTTGGGTAAATTCCCAGATGTTTTAGCAAATAGCGTCGAATACAAGTAAAAGTCACCCCCTTGTCATTCCGCGTCGCACGGTGCGCAACGAGAAATCTAGCCCGAAGGGTTCCCTGTGGGCCGGTCCATTGGACAATACCACGGTCGTAAGTGCATAGAATCGGGATTTCTCGACTGGGTTCGCGCCCTTTGGGTGTGACAAGGTTAAAAGCTACGCTCGGTAGTGCGTTAAGCTAGTCTTGGTACAAAGAAAATCTGCAAATTTAAATAAGGCCACAAACTTGTCATTCTGTGAACCGCTGTACCAACGAACTCTGATTCTGAACTTTGGGCGGTTCACAGAATCTCGCGCCGTTGGCGTAACACAAGAATGAGGACTATACCAGGTCCAACATGAGTCAGGTCAAGGGCTGATTCTGCCTGAGATATGGGTCAGTTTTGGGCTGTACGGTACGCAACGCGCGAGATTCCGTAAGCCGCCGTTTGATATTAGGAAGTCTTCTTTCTGGAAGCGGCTTACGGAATGACAACCTGGAGGCTGTACGTTTCGCCATCGGCGCTGCCCCCAGGGAACCCTCCGGGCTAGATTCCTCCACAAGGTCGGAATGACAATTCTACTGATTGTGATGTTGTCCAACGGACCGGAGATTCCTCGACTACGCTCGGAATGACAAAAAAGCACCCAAAGGGCGTGACAAAAAAAACGCTCTTGGAAGGACAAAATGATAGGATGAGTGCTAGGAATGAGAGGGTGGAGTCGTCTTTACCCTAACTTTAAGCTTAATTGGAGTTCGTGGCGTAGGCGGGGACCAGGGGTTTGTTTTTATCCTGGTCCTGTTGCTGCTGCATATTTTGGAGTTCGGCGCGGGCTTTGAGGGTTTGCAGGCCGAGCAAGCCTATCTGGTAGACCTTGTTGGGGTCGCTCTCCGCCGGGTGATATTCCAGCCGGATACGCTCGAAATACTGGACCATGTAGACCTGCCCGTCGAGCGGGTTGACCTCCGGGAACTCCTCCGAGATAGGGTAGCCGAACCGGGCGACCCCGCCCAGGGCCTGGAAACGGTCCTTAAAACCATCTTTCAGGCTGTGGCCGGTCTGGGCAAAGTACAACACTTTGTCACTTGTCGGGACGGGCGCGATAGGCTGGAAGGGCGCTTCCCCGGCGGCCTTCCGGCTCGCCGTCACCTCCGTACCCAGCAGGCCAAGCTGGACATTGTTGGCGGTCCCGTTGTTTTCGGGGTGATACTCGAACCGGGCTCTTTCGAAATACTGCACCGTCAGGCCGTTCTCCTGGATTTCCTCGGTGATGGGATAGCCGAACAACGTTACCCCACCGTTTTGCTCCCAGTAGTTGCGGAAGACATTCGAGAGGTTATGGCCGGTCTGGGGAAAATAAAGATTGTTCGGGATGCTGAGCGGCCTGGCCGAACCGACCGCCGTGGTCGCCGCCACCGGGGCCTTGATGACATAGACCGTCCCCGGTTGGGCCGTGAAGCTAAGGGCGGTCGCTCCCCTGGCCTCGAAAGGCGTGACCTGGCCGTTTTCAGTGCTGAGCGTGGGGCGCAGCCCGGCGGGCCAGTCCGGGAAAATTGCTTTTACATCGAGCGTGACCTGCCCGGTCGCGGTCAGACTGAGCATGACCTGGCTCTGACCGGAGGGCCACCAGACCGCCCAGGGGGCGAGTTGGCCCTGGTTTATCTGGAAGCGGCTGTCGCTAAAGGTTTTCAGGTTACCGAAAAAGCCCGAACTCGACCCCCAGCTATAGCTGATGTTGACGCCGTCGGTGCTGTCGAGGCTGCCAAAGTCCCCGCTGGGGGTACGGTTGGCGGCAGCCAGCAGATGGACCGAACGGGCCGACTGGTAAGCGGGCTTGGGCTGGGTCTGGTCGTTGGTCAGGCCGAAATTGTTCTCGTAGGGGTTGGCCCCGATAGTAAAGTTGTTGAGCATCCACTTGAAGCCGCCCGCGAAACCCCGCCCGTAGAGGAACAGCCAGACCGCCGTTTCGTAGGAAGCGGTCTGCAAGAGCGGAATGTTCTGACCGCCGTAATTGTTGCTGTAGCCGAATTCTTCGAGGACGACCGGGCGAGAGCTATGCTGGTTTTTGAGGTGGTCGAGCAGCGAGAGCGTCCCGGCCAGACCGCCCGCCCCGGTGCCGGGGAAGCGATGGAGGGACACGAAGCCGAGACTCTGGTTGGCCGGGAGGCGGGCCAGGTCCACCCGGTTCCAGCCGATAGTCACCAGCCGACCGGGGTCGCCTTTGAAGATGGCGCCCTGGCGCAGGTCAATATAACGCTGGACCGTCGCGTCAAGGGCGTTTACATAGGGCTGCCATTTGGCCGAGTCGGGGCTGTTGTAGTAGTCGAGCGAGGTCAGGCTCCCGGCCCGGCTGACCCAGGCCGCCGAGTCGGCTTGCAGGGCGTTGTAGAGGACGACCATGTTGGCAAAGATATAGGCCTGGCGGGCGTTCATCCAGCCCGGTACGCCGTAACCGCCCCGGTTGGCGTTGACCTCGGCCTGGCTGACCCGTTCGCCGTAAGCCCGGACCATGGCGTCGGTCTGCAAGGGTGGCTCCTGCCCTGCCGGGTAAAGCGAACCGACGATTTCAGCAAACTGCGGCTCGTTGCGCAGGTCATAGCCAAGAATGGTGCTGTTCCCGGCGAAATGGCGGGCCACGGCCTCGTCAATCTGCATCAGGCGGGAAATATTGTTGTCACCGTAGTCGTTAAAGGTAATCAGGAGGCGCAGACCGTTCTGGCGGGCGATTTCGGTGATAGTATCGAGCTTGATCCAGTAATTCGCCAGAATATCGTCACGCAACTGGGTCTGGACGAAAATGCGGACGCTGTTGTAGCCCCCGGCGGCGGCCATCTGGAAGTTCTGCTGGATAAGGGCGGGATCCCACTTATCGTTTTGCCACATCAGCCAGGCCCGGTCGGTGTGACCCTCGTAGTTCACGCCTGAAACAAAGAAGCGCGTCCCCAGGTCATCCACCAGTTCGGCCCCACGGGCGATAATCTGGCCGCTGGCCGGGTGGGGCGGGACCACCTGGGGACGGCCACCGGAAGTGTAGCTACCGGCGGCGGAACCGGGATTCGTGTTGCTGGCGGGCTGAGTGGCCCGACTCGAACCCAGGCCGGGATTGGCCGGGGTCGGTTGGAGGGCTTTCCCGGCCTCGAAGTCGGGGGCAGGGCCTTCCGGCGTGGAAACGACTATCGGCGTCGGGGTAGGCGCGGGACCAATCTTGTTCAGGCTGGCAAGGTTCGAGGCTTCGGGCAGCAAACTCTGGGCCTGGGCCGGTTGGGCCTTGCCGCCGGAGGTGGAGGGGGTCGAAAATTTAAGGGCGCTATCGTTGTAGTCGAAGGGCGACACCTCGGAGCGGGCGTCGCCGGTCGGGCGCATTTTGGGGGCGGAGTTGAGGTTCCAGACCACCAGCACCGGCACCGTCAGGAAAGCCACCAGCAAAATGAACAGGATGGCAAACCTGGTTTTCTTACGGCTCGGTAGTTTCTCTCCCATTAATCGTGCGACCCCAGGGCTACATTCAAGGCCAACAGCTTAATCTTCAAATAGGTACGGACTTCCCCCGCGACCTGCCGGACCGCCGGGTCGGGATTGGTCAGAATGGGGTTGAGGTTGCTAATCGTCTGTAAATCGCCCAGTTCGCGCAGACCCGCCGCCGCGCCCTGCCGGATTTCCTCGTTGCGGTCGGAGAGCAAACCCACCCAGGCCGACATGGTCTGTTCTTTCGCGCCCAGGGCCAGGAGGGCTTTCGCGGCGCTATCCCGGACCGCTTTATCGGGGTCCGAGAGCAGGCCGAGCAGGGGCGGTATCGCTTCTTTCGAGCCAAGTTTACCCAGGCCATTGATGGCGCTCTGCCGGACCAGGCTGTCCCGGTCGTTTAGCAGGTTCAGGTAAGCCGCCAGGGTGCCGGTATTTGCCGGTTGCGGGTTGGTGGGTTGGGTTGGGGCAGGCGTAGGCGTGGCCGGGGCCTCTGGCGCACCCTGGGATGAACCTGCCGGGGCCAGGGGGTCGCCAAAGTAGGATTTATATACCTGGTAGAACGAGCCGCCGCCCAGCCCGGCCTGGATTTGCCAGGCGGTGGGGTCGGCGGTAGCGGCCAGAATTGCTTCCACTGCGTATGTACCGCGATTAACAAGGGGGCTGGCCGGAAACGACGAGCCGTCCTTAAAATTTAGAGCTGTCTTAACATCATAATTGGACCAGCGTTGGCTGAGAAGTTCGGCGGCAGTCTTTAGCTGCTGGCTGAAACCTTTGTGGTCCAGTTTATCAAAACCGAGGGCGAAATCAATAGCACTTTGGGGGGAGTTGGCGTCCGAAAGGAGGTGGCTCTTGACCTCCAGCAGGGCCAGCAAGACCTTCGGGCTGACCCCGGCGGTCAGGCCGGTGAGGGCCAGGCTGCGGGCGGCGCTCTGCCGGACACCATCGTAAATGGTCTCGCGGTAGGACTTGAGCGGGCCGGGCTGTTTATCTAAAAACTGCTGGATATCGGCTTCGAGGAAGTCTTCTCCGGCCCGGAAAGTGGTGTCGCCGATGATATTGGCGGCAGCGGTAGGGGTCGAGGCGGTCCGGGCCTGGGCGTGATTGTAGACGTAAAAAGAGAGGACTAGCCCGGCCAGCAAACTTATTACCGCCAGGATAGACAGGGACCGCTTTGTTACGTGTGACCGGTTTTTATGCATAGTACCTTCCTGCTAAGACCCGAAACCCAAACCCGGTTGACCGTTGGATGAAAAAGTGTTTAGTGTTCAGTTTTTAGTGTTTAGTAGTCAGAGGGCAGAAGGCAGTAGGCAGTAAACGCCTGTAGGTGCAAGAGCAGTCAACGATTCTCGATTCAATGCACTTTCGACCGTGACATTGTCCAACGGACCGGAGATTCCGTGCTGCGCACGGAATGACAAGTCTTTGCGACTGTGACATTGTCCAACGGACCGGAGACGCCCTTTTGGGTGTTCGCTTCGCTCAGGATGTACTAACTTCTGACTACTGCCCTCTGACTTCTGACTTCTGGCTTCTGGCTTCTGACTACTGACTACTGCCCTCTGACTTCTACCCCTTCCCCCTGGAAAGGCTGACGATAATCTCTGAGCCGGTAATATCGGTATTCAGGTGGAAAGCCTGGTCGTACTCGCGGCCATCGTCGGTATGGATGGGCCGGTGGCCGGAGAGCAACACCTGGGCCTGGCCTTCCTCGCCGCCAAAGACGCTATCAAAGGGCGGCCTGTCGTCGTCGCTTTCGCTCTCGGAGGAAACGTTGTTGCCCGCGCCCGCCCCGCCCTTCTGGTGGCGGAGGAACTTGTACTGCTTTTCCGCCGGACGAATCGGCTGGTAACCCGCACCCATGTCAATCAGGGCTTGCAGATACTGGCCGTCCGGGTCAGGACCATCCGGCAGCAGCCATTCCATGATTTCGTCCACCTTGTGGGTCAGTTCGGGCGGCAAATTCTCGTAAGGAACGGCCTTATACTGGGCCTTGGGCTGGACGAAGCGGTTCCACAACCCTTTGGTGCGGGTGCGCAGCTTGCTGTCTTCTTCCCACTCGCGCTCGTAATTCTGGCCGGTGCGGAAAAGACCGCCCTTCTGGACCCCACCGACGAACTGGCCGTTCAACTGGCTGCTTGGCTGGTTGGTCAACTGGCCGCCAGGGCCGACAATATCCGCCGTAGGAGCGAAGAAATTCGGACTGACCGCCCGCAATCCGATGGTCGGGTCGCCCAGGAGGACGAATTCGAGCAGGGTCTTGGCGTCGTCACCGCTCAGGTTGTGCCCGGCGGCGAGACGTTCGCGGGCGTAATTCAGCTTGGCGGCCTGCAAAGCCCGGCCAAACGAACTGCCGTTTTTGAGGATTTCCTTCCAGAAATAGTAGGAAAGATGCCCGGCGCAGCAGAGTTCCGGCCCGGCGCTCCCGTAGCTGATAGCGGTCGAACCGATAAAAGCCACCGTACCCCGCGCCAGGAAACTCAGGGCCACGCTATCGAGTTTGCTTTTGCCTTCGAGATAGCCGCCATAGCAGGCTTCCGAAAAGACCACCGTCCCCGGCGAGGGTATGGTGGCAGCCTGGTTCGGGCTGAAGGCCAGCGGCAGCGACGAGAGGGTCGGGTTCGCCACGATTTTGTTGTACTGGCTCTGGCCGTACCAGTTACCGGTGTCGCGGAAGCCGTGAAGGTTGAAGTGCAACAGCCGGGGCTTTTGCAGCCAGCCCGTGTTAAAGGTCTCCATTTTGGTCGGCGGCGAGAAGACAATGTTCGAATTGCCGCTCATGCAGCCGCGCAACGTCTCGGTGCTGGCTTTCCAGGCTTCGGCGCTGTAAAAGAAGGGGGACAACTGGACCGCGTGGGCCTTGTCCAGGAAGACCTCGCCACTCGCCAGGGTCGAGCGCAGCCACTCCTGCTCGAAGCGGATACCGTCGGCGGGACCGCCCTTGAAACGCATCGTCGAGGGCATAATCGCCTCGAACATACGCATCGGCAGGTTCGAAATGCCGCTGTGGGGCAGGGTGCGGGTGCGCTGGCGCTGGATGACCTCGGTCAGGCGGTCGAGCAAAAACTGGATTTTGGCCGAGCCGTCTTCGGGGTTTTCGTCGGGCAGGCGGCCCACGATGCGCTCCGGCAAAAGATAGGTCTGGTCGCGCGCGCCGTAAGGATTATCGGTCAGGACTTCCCGGTCCGAGTCAAAGCTGGGGTTGGGCAGCTTCCAGAAGGGAATGATGTCCGGCCCGCCGATGATAAAGACCGTGTTCGGGTAGCCCGTAACCGGGTCCATGACTTCGCCCGGTAGCGCCATGTTGATTAACTCGCGGACCTGTTCGGGGTTGCCGGCCCGGACCGCGTTCAGCTTGGTAAAGCCGCTCTTGCGCAAACCCTCGGCGCTATCCACCACCAGGAGGCGGGCGTCCGAGCCGTGCGACTGCATCACTTCCACCAGTTGTTCGAGCAAGACCTGGATGCGGGTCCAACCGTCGGGGCCGTACTTCGACTTAAAAGCCTGTTCGCTCGTCACAATCAGGGCGGTGGCCTGTTTGACGGCCCAGGTGCGTTCGCCTTCGGTCCCACCCAGCGGCAGGCGCGAACCGGACGAGGCCATTGGCGCAGAAGAAGAAGAAGAACCGGAAGGGCGCGGGGTATAGTCGGCCAGGGTCACGCCTTCGCGGAAACCGTCCTGGTCGCTTTCCATGTCGTTCGGGTCGAAATCGCTCTCGTCCTCGCCACCCTTGCGGAAACGCCGGACCGACAGGCGGCTGTAAAGACCGGCCTGGGGCCGCCGTTTTTTCTTCGCGGAACTGGGGCGTTTGGGCCGCCCGGTGCCATAGAGCAGGTTTTCGACCGCCGCAATAGCCGAGGCGATACCTTCGAGTTCGGTATCGGGTTTGCCGCCGTGAGCAAAGACGCGGCCCTTGGGCATCACCAGTCCGTTGTCGAGCTTGCTGCCGGAAAGAGCGTCGGCCATTGCCGCCGGGGTCACGTCCACCAGCAGACCATCTACCTCGGACAGGCTAAAGCTGACTTCGGTGTGGGGGTGCCACATGCGCTGCATCCCGCCCCGCGAAACGGCGTCGACTTCCTGCTGGTGGCTGGCTTCGAGCAAATCGTTGAGCCAGTCCCGGTCAATATCACCCAGTTTCAGGCTGATGGTTTCCAGGGTGGAGGAAGGGAGGTGCTGCCAGGCCGCCGGGCCTTTGCCCTCGCCTAAGAGGTTGGTCCCGGCCAGCGGGCGCGGCCACAAATCGGGCGGCAAATCGACCCCGGCCTGGTAAGCGATTTCACCGGCCCGCGCTAAATAAGGGTCGAGCTTCCAGACCGGCTCC
Source organism: Chloroflexi bacterium 54-19 (assembly GCA_001898225.1). Classification (GTDB taxonomy): domain Bacteria; phylum Chloroflexota; class Chloroflexia; order Chloroheliales; family Chloroheliaceae; genus 54-19. Next base: position 29,400 of record MKTJ01000025.1, on the reverse strand, counting down.
ATCAGGCGGGTCAGGGCTTCGGGATGGTTCTTGAGGGCGGTGCTCGACAGGTGGGCGGTCAGAATCAGGCGCGGCAGGATAAGCTGGGGCTGGTCGAGCAGCATTTCGCTGGCGAGGGCGCTGGCCCGCTTGCTTTCGCCGTTCAGCCAGAGCGACAGCAGCAACCCACTCCGCAAATCGCTGCGGCTGGCGAGTTGTTCGGGGGTCAGGCGGTGGGCGGCTCTCTCAAAATATTCGACGGCCATCCAGGGCATCTTGCGGCGCAGGTAGAGGCGGGCCACCCCGCCCTCGTCCTGGTTTTGCTGGTCGGGCGGGACGTTCAGCGAATTGACGCCAAACCCGCGCGCCACCGAGGCGTTCCATTTTTGGGTCTTCTTAAAAATATTCTGTTCGGGCAGCCAGTCAATCATCTCGCGCAGCCAGGGGTTATCCGGGGCCGACTGGACGGCCAGCCAGAGTTCTTGCCCGGCCCGGTCGCGCTGGGCTTTATCGCCGCGCAGGTAGAGCAGGACCGTTTCGAGCCGAATCCGCCAGTTTTCGGGGTCCGAATCAAGGACACGCCGCAGGTGACCGAGGGCGCGCTGGGTGTTGACCCCCTCGCCGGTCGCCGCCATGAGGGCGCGTCCGGCCCCGACGTGCAGCGGCAAAGCCTGGGGGAAATGGACCAGCAACTGCGAGGCCAGGCTGGCCGCCTCGGTATGATAGCCGGTGCGCAAAAGCACGCTGACCATCGTTATACCGTCGTAGAGGGTTGTTTCCAGGGTGTTCTTGCTGGTGGTCTGGGTTTTAGCCATGTTTCTACCGATTCCCGTCGTCTAGTAGCTGTTTGTCCCGGTTCCGGTCCGGCCAGGCGGAAAGCCGGGTCCGGTGGTGGGTGGTGTTTAGTCTTCGCGCACGTTATAACCCGCCCGCGACGGGTCGAGAGCGTCGTCCTCGCTGCGGAACATCATTCCCATGATGTGGCCGCGCATCGGGATTTCGCGCAATTCGGCGTGGGCGCGCTGGCAGCGAGGGTCTTCGCGCAAAGCCCGTTCGGCGAACTGGCGGGCCAGCCGGTAGCTCTTTTGCAGCCGGTAAATCCGGGCGATGTCGCACAGGTAATCGGTATTGTGCGGTTCGAGGTCGCGGCAGCGGTGCAGGTCGGAAAGGGCCCGGTTCCAGTTCTCGTCGGTTTCGTAGATGATGGCCCGCTCGTACCAGGCTTCGGCCATGACCGGGTAGGCCGAGATGACGCTGTTGACCAGCGACATGGCCTTGATGCGGTCGCCCAGGTAGCCCGCCGTCCGTACCGCCGCCAGGGCGTATTCGGGTTTTTCGGGGCAGAGAGCCGCCGCCCGCTCGTAGCTCGGCATCGCCAGTTCGCGCAGACCGCCCAGGTCGTACTGCCGGGCCAGCAGGTAATGGACCTCGCCGTTTTCCGGCTCGATTTCGAGCAGGGCCTGCAACACCGGGACGGTTCCCTGGCGGTTGGTCCGGTCGCACAGGCGGCAATAGTGCAGGAGGTAACCCTTCAGGAAATCAGGGGTGTAATTACCGGTCAGCCCGGCCTCGTCGCCGCTCCACCAGCCGGTATTGCGGGCGCTGGGGCTGTTATCGGTCCGGTAGCTTTTGGTTAAATGAGCGTAATCGTACATTTTTACTCCTCAATCAGTTGCCAGTAGCCAGAGGTCAGTAGTCAGAGGCCAGTAGCCAGAAGTCAGTACCCAGAGGGCAGTAGTCAGAAACCAGTAATTTTGATAAGCGTTTGGTTTTCTCAATCCTCTGACTACTGCCCTCTGACCTCTGACTACTAGACCTTCGACAGGACTTCGTTAATGCGCGCTTCCAGGGTCTGGACGGCGGCCTCGTCCTGGTTGCTTTGTTCCAGGGTGTAGGCCAGTTCTTCGTAGGCCCGCAGGCTTTCGGGGTCTTCGGTCAGGGCTTCGTCAAGCAGCGGGCGGACCCGGTCTACCGGCGCGCCTTTCAGCCGCAACACTTTCGCCAGGTCAACCTTGTAGTCGGGGTTGCCGGGTTCCATGTGGTTGGCCCGGACGAACGATTCGAGGGCTTCGTCCAGCCGCCCGTTTTCGGTCAACAGCTTGCCTTCCAGGTAGTACCACTCGGCCCCGGCGAAATCACCAAAGGTGCGGAGAGCCTCGCGCAGGGTGTAGAGCGCCGCCTGCAAGTCGCCGTTGGAAGCCTGGGCAATCGCCAGGTTGTAGCGGTAGACCGGTTCGCCCGGTTCGAGCTGAGCGGCCAGCCGCAGGTGTTCGAGGGCCGGGACGTAGGCGTGTTCGCGCAGGTAGATTTCGCCCAGTTCGGCCTGCCACTGGTGTTTGAGCGGCGCGCCGTTGACAGCTTCGAGGTAGTGGTGAATGGCCTCGGAAATGTGGCCCGTGTTAAGGTAAGCCCGGCCCAGGTAGTAGCGGAACTCGGCGTTGTCGGGCTCTTTCGAGGCAGCCTCTTGCAGGTGTTCGAGAGCCTGGTCGGCCTGACCGGCGTCGAGCAAGACCGCCCCAAGCTGGAAGCGGACATAATAGTCTTTAGGGTCAATCCGGGCCGCTTCTTCGACCAGTTCGCGGGCTTCTTCGGGCCGGTCGAGTTTGACCATCGCCCGCGACAGGTTCGCCAGGTAGCGCGGGTGGTCGTTGGCGATAGTTTCGGCCTTGCGGAAGTAGTTAAAGGCGGCTTTGAAGTTGCCCAGTTTGTAGGAGAGTTCGCCCATATCGTTGAGCGTGATGTGGTCGTTGGGCAGGATTGCCAGGATAGACTTGAGGGTCTCGCGGGCCGAGTCGAAATCTCCCAACCGCTGGCAGGCCCAGGCGTAGAGCCGCATATAGCCGACCTGGGGCGCTTCAGCGTCGGTAAAGACGGTCGATTGGGCGATAGCCTGCTGCAAAGCCAGTTTCATCTCGCGGTAGTTGTTGATACCCTTGTAAGCCAGGGCCAGTTCGTACCAGTATTTCGCCACTACCGGGTTGAGGTCGGTCGCCCGTAAAAGCAGTTCGACAGCCTGCTGGGGCAGGGAGTCGGTCTGTTTGGTCATACCGGCCTGAGAGACAGCAGCCCGGCGGGCGGCGGTCCCGGCGTTGTAATGGTAGAGGGCGCTGTTGGGGTCGAGTTCGACGGCCTGCCGGAAGGAGCGCAAAGCGTCGAGCGGCTTGTTCTGTTCGAGGACAGCCTCGCCCAGTTCGTTGTGGAGGGCGGGGTCTTGCGGCGACATCTGCAAAGCCTGTCGGTAGTATTCGAGGGCTTCGACCGGTTGTTTCAGGTGGCGCAGGACCTGGGCGCGCAGGGCCAGGAAGTAGGGGCCGGGCGCGATATAGAAAGAGCGCATTTTCGCCAGGGCCTGTTCGACCTGTTCGAGGGCCGTTTGCGGCTGGCCGGTGTCGAGATAGGTCCGGGCGAGCAAGATATAGGGCAGCGGGCCGACCAGTTGGTCTTTATTGACCTTAAGGAAAAGTTCGAGACACTGGATCGCCTTGTCGCCTTCCCCGGCCTCGGCGGCAGAGCGAGCGGCCAGCATCCAGGCATCCTCGCGGTACTTATCCAGCTTGATGGCCTGCATCGAAGCGGTCCAGGTATCGGCGTAGCGTTTGAGGCGCAGCAGCGTTTCGGCCAGCAGCAAAAGGGCGTCGTAGTTAGCCGGGTCGGCCTGGAGGCTGCGTTCGGCGGCATCGGCGCTGGCGGAGAAGTTCCCGGCCAGGAATTCGGCCTGGGCCAGGGCGTACTGGTAAGCGGCTGTGCCCTGGTTGAGCGTCACCGCTTTACGCAGATGCTCGTGGGCCTTTTCGAGTTCGGCTGAGATGTCCGCCGGGGTTTCGACCGGCCTGGCTACCGGTTTCTTCTGCATCTGAATTGTTGCCATAATCCTTTGTCCGCTCTTTTGAATAGTAGTCAGAGGTCAGTAGCCAGTAGTCAGTGAGAAATTTTCGACTATTGATACTGATTTCTAGCTACTGGCTTCTGCCTTCTGATTTCTAGCTACTGACTTCTGCCCTCTGACTACTGCCTTCTAACTTCTGACTTCTGCCCTCTGACTACTGGCTACCCCCGACGAGGTAAACATACCTCGCAGGTCGGGCGGCAGCTTATCGGTCTGGGCGCTCCGGGCCTGGAACGACTTCAGGTAGAGCATCCCGATTTCGTAATGCGCCTCGGCCAGGTTGCCATCGAGCCGCAGGGCCTGTTCGAGGGACGAACGCGCCTGCTCGGTCTGGCCGGTCCGGTTGAGGGCTTTGCCCCGCTGCAACCAGACGTTCGGCGAGGAAGGGTTGAGGTTGGTGGCCTGCTCGTACTCGCTGTTGGCCTCCTGGTTCCACTTCAGGTCTTCGTAGAGGCGGGCCAACTCCATCCGCAAATCGGGGTTCTGGGGCTGGCTGACCACCGCGCCTTGCAGGTACTGGACGGCTGACTGTTTCTCCCCGGTGCTGAGGAAGGAGTCGGCCAGGGCCTTTTGCAGGTCGGGGTCGCTCGGATTGAGTTGGAGGCCGCGTTTGTAAGCCGCCCGCGCCGCCGAGTAATTCTTCGACTTCTGGTAAGCCTGGCCAAAGCCTGCCCAGTAATCGCTCCGGTTGTTAATCTCTTTGCTGTTCTCGACCTGTTTGAAGGCGTCAATGGCCGGCTCGACTTCGTCCAGCTTGAGATAAGCCAGGCCGAGGTCGTAGAGGCGCTGCGGCGACGGTTCGAGTTCGGCGGCGCGCTGGCGGGAAACCAGGGCGTCACGCGTCCGGCCCTGCTGGACCAGCAGGTCGCCCCGCAGGATATGGGCCGAGGCCAGCGACGGCTGCATTGCCAGGGCTTCATCGAGTTCTTGCAGGGCCTGGTCGTAATTCTTGAGGTGCTGCAAGACCCCGGCGTAAGCCACTTTGAAGTTCGCCAGGAGCGATTGGCCGTAGGCGCTGCCGCCCGTGAACGCGCCGTTCTCGTAGTAGAGTTCTTCCAGCGGTATCGGCTGGCCGGTCGCGGTAAACTTCTGGAAAGCGTCAATCGCTTCTTTGTAGGCTTCACCCGCCGGGAAGTATTTCTCCTGGGCCAGGGCCAGTTCGCCTTCCTCGGTCTTGAGAGCGGCCTGGAGATACAGCGGCAGGTTCGGCTGGACCCGCAGGACCGTCAGGAGTTGCTCCATCTCCGGCAGGGCGTTGGCCCGCCGCGCCAACCGGGCCGCGACGGCGTAGTAATCGGCGCTCTTGCCGCCTTTCGCCAGGGCGATAGCGATTTCCTCGCGGGCCTTTGCCAGGTTGCCGCTCCGCTCCAGGTTACAGGCCAGGAGCAGGTGGGCGGCGGCCATGTTCGGGGCAATCTGGAGCAACCGCCGGATAAGCTCGGTGGCGTGGTTCTGGTGGCGCAGGTGGTAGGCCAGCAGAGCCGCCCGGTAGAGATACCGCTGGTTGTTCGGCTCCGATTCGAGCGCTTTCAGGTAGAGGTTCAGGCTTCCCAGCATCACGTTCTGGTCGGGCGCTTTCGCTCCCCCGGCCAGGTTGATTTCGGCCAGGACCGCGTTGACCTCGGCCAACCCGGCGTCAAGTTCGCGGGCCTGGTTGAGTTCGTAGACCGCCCGGTCGACCTGGTTGCCTTTGATAAGGGCCTTGGCAAGACCGAGCCGGTAGACCGCTTTTAACGGCGCTTCGGTGACAGCCTGGCTCAGGTGCAACTGGCCTTCCTGGTTGTTGTTGACCGCCATCAGCGACAGGCCCAACTCGTAGTTGAAGGCCGCCCGCCGCGACTGGATGAGAGCGTTTTCGAGTTCGGTCCGGGGCCGGGACGGGACGGTTTCCAGGTTCTGCAACTGCTGGCGCAAAACTTTCTGGGACTGTTCGTGGCGGGCCAGTTCGCGCAGGGTCACAGCGTAGTAGTAGGGCAGTTCGAATTGCAGTTCGCCCGGTACGGTAAAGAGTTGGAGCCAGCCCGTTTCACTCGGATAGAGGTTGGTGGCCGGTTCTTCCTTGCTCACGTACATACCGAGAGCGGTCACGCCGCGCCCGAAAGCGGTCGAGGCGTCCATTTTGTTGTTGCGGGCCAGGGCAAGTTGCCCTTCCTCGTAGAGGGTTTCGGGCGTCCCGGCGGCCAGTTTGCTGGCGGTCTGGCTGTGGCGCATGGCCTCGTCCACCCGCTTATTGAGGCGCAGACCCCGCGCCATACCGAGTTCCCAGGCCACCCGCAAATTTGTAGGCGCTTGCGAACCGTCGGTGCTGTAGGTCGTGGCCTTGCGATACTGGGCCAGGGCCAGGTCGGAGCGGTTGTCTGCCTCGGCGACCAGCGCCGAGAGCATCCACAAAATAGTCTTTTGCGGTTCGAGGTTGAGGGCGCGGGTCAGGCTGCGCTGGGCCTCGGCGTAGTTAGCCTGGGCGAAATCGGTCGCGGCCAGGTAGGCCAGTTGGTCGGCCCGCAGTTTGTCCCCGGCCAGTTCGATTGATTTCGTAAAGGCCGCGTGGGCCTCGTCCAGTTGAGCCAGTTTGAGCGAAACCAGGCCCAGGGCCACGAAGTAGTCGGCCTGGTTGGTCCCCTGGGCCACGCTGGCTTTGAGGTGGGTCAGGGCTTCATCGAGCTTGCCCTGGGCCAGGAGCGAACGGCCCAGGTCGTACAGGTAGCGCGAGGTATTCGAGGAAAGCTCGACCGCCCGGCCCAAATTTACCAGGGCCAGGTCGCCCGCGCCCCGTTCGGACTGCAAGCGGCCCAGGTCGTAGAAACCATCGGCAAAGTTCGGGAATTCCTGGGTCAGCTTCTGGAGTTCGTCCTCGGCCTCGGTGCGGCTCCCTTTGGCGCTGAGGGCCAGGGCCAAATTGTGGCGGTAGGTCGGGCGCTTGCCCTTGTCAACCGCTTGCCGGGCAGCGTCCAGGGCCGCGTCGAACTCGCCCTGCTGCCGGAAGTTGACCGACAACTGGTTGTCAATTTCGGCCTGGAAGTAGTTCAAACGCACTTTCAGGTTCGAGAGGGTCGAAGAAGCCTCGTTGTAAGCGCCCTGCTGTGACCGCAACCGGGCAACCCCCAGCGTCCCTTCCAGGGCCGGGAGACTCGAACTGCGGTGAGCCTTGCTGTAGCTGTTGAGGGCCTTATCCGCCAGGCCGAGTTGCTCCTGGTTCTGGCCGAGTTGCAGGAACAGGGAGGCATCGGGGGAACCGTTCTGGGAAAGGAGTTCCAGGGCGATTTCGGCCAGGCTGACCAGTTCCAGGTTCGGCGGCTGTTCGCTGTCGGGGTCAACCTTGCCGATACGGGCCACCAGGTCGAGGACTTGCCGCCCAAAGGTCTGGTCCGAGCCACTCGCGAGAGAAGTCAGGTAGCTCTGCCAGGTTTCGTGGGAGTGGGGGTCGACCCGGACGACGGCAATCAACATCTGCAAGCGGTCGGCGGTCGGCGGCTGGCCCAGGAGACCGTTAAAGAGGGCCGGGCGCGCTTCGGGTCCGGTCAGGAGATACAACAATTTCAGGAAGTTTAACTGCCCTTCGCCCTGCTGGCTGGTGAAGCCGACCACCCGGTCGAGCGCGCTCGGTAGGGTCGCGGGGTCGAGTTGGAGGCAGACCCACCCGGCCAGCAAGCGGTCCAGGGCCGGGTTAATCAGGCGGGTCCAGTCGGCCAGGGGGTGCGTTTCGGTCAGCCCGGCAACCGAGTCCGGCAGGGGCGTCGAGGCCGTTGAAGCCGCCGGGGCCGCGAGGTTCGGGTAGCTGGTCTGAGCCGGGGTCGGGGCTGGCACTGGTGCCTGCACTGGTGCCGCGACCGCGTTCGTGGCGGCGCTGGCGAAAGAAGCTGGGCCGTCGCAGCGCTGGCAGCCGTGCTGCTGGTGGTCGCGCCGGGTTGGGCCGGGATTTGGGTATTTTGCGCGTTCTGCTGGGCTGTCGCCCCCGCCAGGGCCGCGCCTGCGCCCGCTACCGCGCCGATAAGCGCCGCCGGTAAGATTTGCGACTGGCTGGCACTGGTGCTGGCACTTATGCCGGTGTTATTCGACGGGGTCGAGTTGTCGGGAGCAGGCACCGGTGCTGCTACCGCGTCGGGGGCCGCCTGTAGCGTGGCTTGCGTAAGTTGCTGGGCCACACCAGGGGTGCCTTGCGCCGACTGGTCTGCCACCGGGGTGGTCGTCTGCTGCGCCGGGTCGGACGTGTTTTGCTGCGTATTTGCGGTTGCCGGTTGGCTGGCCGGGGTCGAGGTCGGGTCGGCTGGCTTGTCCTGGGACGCCTGGGGTTGGGCCTGACCGGCGTTATCCTGCCCGATGCCGAGGGCTGAAATCGCCTGGCTGACGGTGCCGACCGCGCTTGCCAGCCCTTGAATCAGGTTGCCGCCCTGTGCGATAAGGCCGGGAATCTGGCCCAGGTCAATCCCCTTCGGTAAAACGTCGGACTGGACCTGCCCGGTGGCCCCAGGCTTGGCCTGTTTGGTGAACTGGCTGCCCCACCACCCGGCGGGCTGCGAGTTAGCGTCGCCCTTGGGCTGGACGCCGCTTGACGAAGTCGTGGTAACACCGGATGCGGAAGTCGCCGGGGTCGTGGTCGCAAAGAAGTCGTCACCGAGGAGTTGGGAGTACCCGGCCAACTGGCGGGCCAGGGCCGCGTTGCCGCCCAGGATGTTATTCGTAAAGATGTCGAGCAGCCCGGCCAGGCCGCCCCGCGCCGAGGTGTTGGTCGTAAAGAGTTTGCACAGGCTCGGATGGACGAAAAGCCCGGTCAATCCCGTCAGTTCAAGCTGGTCGAGTTCGGCCTCGGAGTAGCGGCTTCCCAGGAACGGGCGGACTTCCGCCCACTCGAAGCCGTAAAGGCCAAAGAACTGCCAGGCCTGTTCGGGCCGGAACCAGGGGTAATAAAGGACAAAACTGAGGTGCTGGCAGGCCAGGATAACGCGGGCTTCCGGGGTAACGGTCGAGAACCACTGGTTGAAGCGGCTAAAAAAGACCGGGGCCTGGCCCAGGTCGAGTTTTTCCAGGTTATCGGCCAGGATTACCGGCACGACTTCGCTCATAAGGGTCGGCGGGACGCTTGCCCCGGCCTGCTGGCTCAAATAGTTTTCCAGGGCCATACCGAAAAGGTTGGTGCGCTGGCCGGAGCGTTCGAGGTCGGCCATGAGCGAGGCGATAACGGGCAACTGGACGTAGACCGGCAAAAAGACCGGGGCGAAATCGTTGCGGGTGGCGTCCGACTGCAATCGTAGCTGCTCGACCTGGGCCAGGCTGGTCCGGGCCAACCGCGAGGTCTGGTCGTGCAACTGGCGGGTCTTGCCGCTGCCGCTCTTGCCGAGCAGGATGCTCCCGCCGTTAGTGGCGGCTACATCGGCCAGGCCCAGTTTGGCCGAAGCCGAAGCCGGGGCCTCGGCGTAGAGTTGGTCAATCTGCCCGGAATAATCGCCGTCAGCGGCCAGTTCGAGGCGGGCCAGGCGCGGCTTGAGGCTCGGCGAAAGCGCGTAATCGGCGCTGGCATCTTCCTGCCGGACGACCGCCGAAAGATAAGTGTAGAGCCAGTTCAGGGACTGGGAGGTGATTTTCGAGCGCAAACCACTACTCAAGGGACCACTTAATTTGATTGAGTCAGCGATAGCCATAAAGTTTATCCTTAACGAATAACGAGCCCGCCGTGTGGCGGCTTACCGTGCGACGGTTAACTGCGGCAGTTAGTTCGAAACCATCCAGTAGGCCAGGATACACAACCCCGAACCGAGCATACACAGGAACGCCCCGGTCCCGACCGCCGTCTGGATAAGTTTGTTAACCGTATCCATAAGCTGGACCGAAGTCTGTGCCAACGGTTTGATGACATCTTCGATGGGTGATTTTCCGGCTAATTTGGGACTTTGCTTGGTGAGGGTTTTGAGAGCTTCCTGGTATTCTTTACGCAAGATAATATACAAGCCGCTCGCAACGATGCAGACGCCTATGAGAAACAGGGAACAGCCCATTATCAGTTTTGCTAATTCCATAATTACCCGCTTTAGCGATTTTTGTTACAGCCACTCCGTTTTGGGCAAGGGGAAATAGACCCGACCCCGCCCAGGCGGTGGTTTGGCTATAACAATTCTGACCCAGAGACCCGTTGAAGATTTTTAGGAGACCCGCTAACAGCCTGGTAGGTGGCTGCGAGTGATTTGTGAGGAGACCCGGTTGTGCTTCGGTTAGACCCGTAAAAGCAGGGAACAAGACTGGCGCAAGCGATCCGTTTTTCCTGGATTTTGTGCGACTATAAGTAAACAAGACGTTACCACGGATTTACTCCATTTTATCACGCAATTCGTCCTTGTCAAGGGGATATGTTTCACAAATGGGGATATGTTTATAGTAATCCCCCGCGTTGCGCTCACTTTTCGAGGCTGTTCCGGCCATGAGCGGCTTTTAGGACCTTTTCAAACCTGTTATTTTTTCGCTGGTCCGCAACTGCCGGGCTAACGCTTTATCACGCTAACCCTGGCGTACCACGCAAATATATTTTTCCCGAATCCGGCCTGTTACTACCGGCTAAAACTCCTTTAAATTAACCAACCAACCAAATTACCATGAGTAGGTTTAACCGAGAAAAACCATGTATTTTGTTATTCCAGGGAGTCCCGGTTTCACGCACGTTCGATTGTGCTATTGTCCAACAGACCGGCCCAAAGGGAACCCTACGGGCTAGATTCCTCGGTTCCCTCGGAATGACAAGAAAATTGACCGTGCTATTGTCCAACGGACCGGAGATTCCGTGGCTTTGCCACGGAATGACAAGAATATTGACCGTGCTATTGTCCAACGGACCCATAAAGCCCGCAAATGCGACCTGAGGGCGCGTGCTTCACACGGAATGGCACAAACTGATTACTGCCCTCTGCCCTCTGCCTTCTGGCCTCTGCCCTCTGCCTTCTGGCCTCTGGCCTCTGCCCTCTGCCTTCTGGCCTCTGCCCTCTGCCTTCTGGCCTCTGCCCTCTGCCTACTGCCCTCTGATTACTAAAAACTTTCCCCGGCTAACTCACCATCGAGGAATGGACCCACCCGCCATCGTCCAGGTCGGAAATAAGCAGCCAGCGCACGTTACCACGGAAAGCCGGACCGGCATCGGTATAGCCGCTAAAACGTAACTGCTTGCCCTTGGATAACACCCGCAATAGCGTGTTATCGGTCCCGGAAAGGGACGGCTTGGACCGCACGTAGGCGTTATTGGTGTTAATTGTCTTGACGCCCAGGTCCGTGATGATAACCCCGCTCACCCCCTGTAGCCACTTCATGTCAACCAGGCTGTTGATAGGGTTGGTATTCGAAGGTACAGGCGTGTTGGAAGGCTGGTTGGGCGGCTTTGGCATCCCCGAAAGCTCGTTGAGAAGACGCTGCCAGGGAAAACCGGTGCCGGGACACTGGGCCCGCGACCGGGCCGAAATCTGGTAATGGCCGATAATGTGCTTGCGGTCGGGCATAATCTTGTAGGTTGTAATCAGGTACTTATGCAGCCAGAGCGTCGCCTGGAACTGTTCCTCGGTAAAGGTGTCGCCGGTATTGCCTTCGTGTTCAATCGAGACGGTCAGGTTGTTCGGGTTGATATTCTTTTTTAGACCATCGGCCAGCCAATCGAGCGACGGGTCGGGGCTTTCGGGGATACCGTTACCCCAGGCGGCGTCGGGCACCCGCACCCACTGCCAGATGCGGCCATCTTTTGCCACGCCGAAATGGGCGCTAACATCGCTGCGGCGGTTCTTGAACCAGCCGTTGGTAGACTCCATGGTCCCCTGCATGATGTGGTCGACAATCGCCACGACCGTGTTGTTATCCCGCCCGACCCAGTGGTTAGGGCTGCCTTTCCAGCTAATCCGGCTGATGTCGGTGGCGCTGGCCGTGGCTGCGGCGGTGGCGGTAGCGGTCCCGGTAGACCCGAAAACGGTATTCGAGCCGCCGACCGAGGTGCCGCTGGCAATAGAGATGACATCTGAAGTCTGGTTCTCGTCTGCGGCGGTAGGTTGGTTATTGGGGTTGGCGCCTTTATCGGGTGTCGGGTTCATCGAATAGACCTCCTGGAGGGTTTTTTGCCATAGCCATAAGGGAACGCGAAAAGCGGTTTTTAAACCGTTCGCCAAAAACTATTTTTTTAAGAAAAGAAGGGGTCCGAAAGAAAACCGAGGTGTCCCAGGTCGATATATACAAGATAACAAGTAAACACGCAATTTACAAGTCCTTTTCGGACCAATTTATAAGTATTTGCGTGGTAATTTTAAAGAGTTATAATCGCCCGGTATATTTTATAAAGAAATCTCTAAAGAAATGAAAGGAAAAGTATGTCCGAGGCTGCTAACAACATTATCAGGCGCGACCCACCCGCTATCGCGGCGGAGCGGGAAACCCTGAACGGTTTTCTCGATTATCACCGGGCTACGATTTTGAAAAAGGTCCAGGGGGTGGACGAAGAAAAAGGGAAACGACCGAGCATGCCGCCCTCGACCCTGAACCTGGTCGGGCTGGTCAAACACCTGGCGGTCAACGAAATCTGGTGGTTCCAGGACCGCTTTGCCGGGCTGAACCCCCAGGGCTTGCCCGACGCCGACAACGACCCCGAAGCCGACTTCCGGGTCGAACCGGGCGAAACCCTGGCGGGTTTAATCGCCTATTACAATGAGGCTTGCGAAGCCTCGCGCCGGATTGTCGCCAGCGCCAGCCTGGACGATTTATCGGCGGCGACCGGGCGGGACGGCACCAAATTTACCCTGCGCTGGATTATCCTGCACATGATTGAGGAAACAGCCCGCCACAACGGCCACGCCGACTTGCTGCGGGAAGGCATCGACGGCGTCACCGGCGAATAGCACCAGGCGTGCGCCACTATTTCCCACGCGGGTGCTCTAGTCCGGCCACGCTTCGGACTGGTCCGGGGACTCGTTTTCGGAAGTGTCGCTTTCGACCAGGGTTTTGAGAGCGGCCAGCTTGCTATCCCAGAACCGCTCGTAGTAGGCCAGCCAGCGCTTCAGTTCGAGGAGCGGTTCGGGTTGCAGGCGGTAGCGGGTTTCGCGCCCGACCCTGGTCTCCCGGACCAGCCCGCCGTCCGCCAGGATATGCAGGTGCTTCGAGACCGCCGTGCGGGTAATCGGAAAATGGCCGCAGATTGTCCCTAACGACATTTCGCGCTCGGAAAGCAGCCGCAAAACCTCGCGGCGGGTCGGGTCGGCGATAGCCTGGAAAACATCGTGCCTGGGCAAACCTGCGGTCATCGGGAGTCACCTCGCTTCTAAAACATTTTTCCCGGTAAAAACCCCGGTTACAGGGCCATTCAAACCAGAAAGTAAAATTATTCCATTTGGGCAAGCAGGTTTTCCAGCCGCTCCCGCGTGTGCCTGCGCCAGCCCTCGTCCATGATGGTGCGGGTAAAAGCATAGCTCTCCAGCCAGCCCGAATGGACCAGGCTGAGTTCGGTCTTGCCGTCCAACTCTTTCAGGTCGAGCCGCAAAAAGAGGTCCATGTTATGCCCGTTCCAGCTAAGCCCCAGGTGGTGGGGCGGGTCGAGTTCCAGCACCTTGCAATGGACGATGCCGTCGAAATCCCCGACCGGCTGGGTGATAAAAGTAAATTCGTGGCCCAGCACCGGCTGAAAATCGTTGGGCATCAGCCATCCGGCCAGCCCTTCCGAGGTCGAGATGGCCCGCCAGACCTTCTTTAGTGGCGCGTCCAGCAGGTAAGTATAGCTTATATCGGGTAGAGCTTTTTGAGCATTCGGGGTCATTTTATTTAGCCTCCTTCACGATTTGAAAAACATGAAACCATTTGGTTTCCTTTTCATTATAGGACACCTTTTGGTTTCATGTCAAGAGGTTTTAGAACAAATTTTTTAGAAGACAAACTTGCTCGTATCGGCTAAAAACTCCGTAAAGGCGGGATGGTCGCCGGGAAAGAGGCTTTCGACAAGTTCGCGGCAAACCGCCAGCCCGTTATAGCCGTTCGTGAAAATGACCAGCCTGGTAGCGGTCTTTAACTCAACCAGCGCGAAAGCTTTGAAATCGCCGTTATCGCCCCACTGCCACAGGTATTCGCCCGCAGCGCTCTTTTCAATACCCCAACCCATACCCCAGGCCAACTTTTCACCGAGGGTGATTTGATGCTGGCGCAGCAAGGCCAGGCTGCTTTCCCCCAGGCTAAAACCGCCGCTTTCATATGTAGATGGGTTAACCGAGGCGGCTAAAAACCGGGCGAAATCGGGGGCGGTGGTATAGAGACTCGCCGCGGCCAGGGGCGGCCAGAAGTCCGGCCTGGGAGCGGGTTGGCCGTCCTTTGTGTGGCCGGTAGCGGCTTGCCCGGCAAAATCAGCTTTCCAGGCATAACTGCTATTCGCCATTCCAAGCGGCGCTAGAAGGTTGGCATGCATATATTCGGCAAAAGGCTTTTCCAGGATTTTTTCCAGAACCCGCTGCAAATAGGTGTAGCCTTCGCCCGAATAGCCAAACCTTTCGCCGGGGTCAAACTTGAATTCCAACATATTGTCTTTACTGCGCCAGTTCGGAAATCCCGCCGAATGGCTCAAAATCATACGAGCCGTTACTTTTTCGAGCCGGGCGTCCTCCAATTTGGGAAATAGGGCGGGTTCCTGGCTGAAAGGGTCCGGGAAGACCGGGTCGGGCCAGTAAGAGACTAGCCGTCTATCAAGGTCAAGCAAACCCTGTTCGCTCAGTTTCAGGGCAAGGGCCGCGAAGACCGGCTTGCTCAGCGAGGCGGCCTGAAACAGCGTATCCGCCGTGACCGGTTCCCGGCTCGAAATGTCTTTAATCCCGAACGCACGGACCCCCACCATCCCATCCCGGCTGGTGAGCGCCATTGAAAGACCCGGCACCTTCTCCCGGTCCAGCAGGTTTAATATAAATTCTTTCTCAAGCCCTAAAAACCTCTCGACTCCGCCCATTTCTTTTTCCCTTTTTCCTGTCTCTAATATCTCTAGGGTCGCCCGGTAACCTTTCACCAAACATGAGGGATATGTGCCTTGCCATACATGGGGTTAGAGCATGCATATTTTAGCAAAATAACAAATATAGGGGTTACTTTTTCCAGATGCCACTATAAATTGGGGATAAAGTGGAAAATTTCATGGGAAATTTTCCGGTTTTATAATATTTGTGGATAAATCTCTTGACTCATGTCGCCATGCATGCCGTATAATCATGGGTAACGTTTATTAAATACATGGTCAGGGTGCTTTTACCCGACAAGAAGAATCCGACCTGTCATGACTAATTTTGTAACCGAGCTATTACCTTCCGAAAATATAGCCCGCCCGTTTGATGCCGCTTCGCAGCTCGACCGGCTGGGGCTTGAATATTATGTAAATTTCTACGAGCTGTTCGAGCCGCCCTTTCAGGTGACCGGCACCGACCCCCGCTTTGTCTATCTCAGCGAACAATACAAAAAGGTTATTTCGCTCTGCTTGCAGGTCGTGCGCGACCGCATGGGCCTGGCAATGGTCCTGGGCGCGGTCGGCACCGGCAAGAGTTCGCTTTGCTCGATTATGCGCAGCCGCCTCTCGGCCCGCGCCGATTACCGGGTCGCCTACCTGGATGACCTGGCCGCTACCCCTTCCCAGCTAATGGTCAATATCCTGCACGAGTACGGCCTCGAACCCGTCTCCCGGCAGGTCGAAAGCCTCAAACGCCAGTTCAAGAGCCTGCTGGTCGAAGAAACCCAGCGCGCCGGGAATTCCCTCGTCCTGCTGGTTGACGAGTCCCAGACCGCCACCAAGTACAATCTCGAACTGCTGCGCCAACTGCTCAACTTCGAGACCGGCAACGAAAAACTGGTCCAGATTATCCTGTTCGGCCAGGAAGAACTCTCGCGCAAGGTGGCGGCCCGGCCCAACTTCCTGAGCCGGATTGTCTCGCAGGTCCGCCTTGAAAAGCTCAGCCGCGAGGAAACAATCAAACTGGTGCGCTACCGCCTTTCGATGGCCGGGGCCGAGTACGACCTCTTTAGCGAGGAAGCCCTGGTCGCCCTGGCCGATTTCAGCAAAGGGATTCCCCGCGAAGCCTGCAAGGTCGGCTATCACTCCCTGCTATTGGGGGCCAGCCGCCAGGAGCGCGTAATCACCCCCGCGACCGTCCACGAAGCCGCCCAACTGGCCCAGGGCAGCCCCGGCGTCGAACCGGACCCCGCTTTTGAAGATGGGCCGGACGGCGAGGAAGAACTTTAATGGCAACCCGCCGCGACCTTTTTGAAATCGAGGCCCAGGTCCCCAGGGGGACGCTGGTCTATCTATCGCCCGAACGGATTCAGCCGAACCCGCGCCAGCCCCGCCAGCAAATCAGCCGGAGCGGCCTGGAAGAACTGAAAGCGAGTATCGCCGCCCGCGGCATCCTGCAAGCCCTCCTGGGAGTGCGGGGCGAGCAGGGCCGGGTCACCCTGATAGCCGGGCACCGCCGCTGGCAGGCCGCCCGTGAACTCGGTTTCGCACGTGTGCCTATCGTGCTGGTGGATAATCGCGACGAAGGGGCCGACCCCCTGATTGACGCGATTATCGAGAATGTCCAGCGCGAGAACCTGGCTCCCTGGGAGGAAGGCGAAAGCTACCGCCAGCTTGCCAACGAGTTCGGCTGGGACCACAAACAAATCGCCCGCAGCATCGGCAAGTCCCGGCCCTACGTCACCCAGCGCATCCGCGCCGCCGAAAATTTAGCCCCGGCGGTCAAAGAGTTTTTCCTGACCGGGGACCGGCACGCTCTCGGTGACGATTTTTCGAAAAATACCGCTTCCGAGGTTACGGCTGTAACCCCATGTGAAGAAAGTAACAATCTACCCGGCGAAGGGCTGGCGAGTTTTCTCAACAACGTCGAGTTAGTCCGGCGCCTATCGGCGCTCAGCCCGGAGGACCAGGTGGCGAGTGTGCAGCAAAGCCTGGCCGACGCCTTACAACAGAATAAATCGCTCAACCTGCCCGACCTGATCGAGCAACTCAAGGAGAAGCGCGACCTGGCCCCCAGCCACAAGGCGCGTCTCAAAGGGACCAGTGTCAGCACCACTACAGGTGCCAGCACTGGTGCTAATCAGGTGGAGGAAGGGGAGCCGACCCAGCTTAGTTTCGATATAGAAGACCTGGCGGTGGTGCGCTGGAGTCGTGAGCCGGTCAGGGCGAAAGCCAAAGCAGAGCCGGACCCCGAACAGCCTGTTGAACGGCTGGCTGTAGATGAACTGATTGCCCGTTACGAGCAAGACCTGGCCCGGCTAAAGCGCTGGCGTGAACAGCAGCCAGCCGTTCAGCCGGAAAAGCGGGCCGAAAGCCTGATTTAAGGATTTTCAGGCAAAAAAAGAACAACCTGGTTGGTAGCCGCTGGTTGTTCGCAAAGGGATTTCTAAATTTTCTATAGGTCCGTACTCGGTACTGGACCCAGGTTTTTGTTACCTTAATTATACCCGGTTCTGGCCGGTCGTCAAGCCCTTTACGCATGCATGTTCTAGGTTTTTGAGCATTTCGAAGGGCTGGCGAGGCTACCTCGGTATAAATAGGAGTGAGGGAGAGGAATGCCCAGGAAAAAAGACACAGGCCACATCTTACAGGAAGGCTTCGATATTTTCGAGCAGCCGCTACCGGAAGGCGACCGGGGAGTCCTGCTCAAATCGCCCTACCGCCGCAAACAACTGGCCGGGTTCGTGCCGCTCTGGAACGAGTTTTTCCGGTGCTATCACCTGGCCGGGGTCAGCCCCAACGCGGTCTACCTGTGGGCCTACCTGCGCCAGTACGAACACGAGCGGCGCGAGTGGAACGCCGTCTCGGATATTTCCTGGCCGGGCCGCCGCGATATTGCCGACGCCCTGGGCGTCAGTATCACCCACCTGCCCAACCTGCTAAACGAACTGCGCCGGGCCGGGCTCGTCACTTTCCAGCTTGTCCTGCCCGGCTTTGAAGAACTGGCCGAGTCTATCGGGGCCAGCGTCGAGGCGGTTCGCGACAAAGCCGCCGAGTACGGGGTCAATCCCAAGGTGGACGCCACCCTCTACCGCACCGCCGACCCCTTTACCAAGAGCGAGTTCGCCCTTCAGACCCGCCTGAAATATTGCAAGGGCTGCAAGGTCGTGCGCTACTGCGAGGGAGCCAGGGACGCCCAGGCCCTCCTTTCGGATAACCAGAAGAATCTCAAACCGGCCGCCCGGCCCAAAGCGCTCGGCCCCCTGACCAGGACCAACGCCCTCCCGGAAGTCCCGCCCTATCGCCGGGTCGAGACCTCGGATAGACCCCTCGAACCCGAATTTGAGGCTGTTGGGGCAGACCGTATTTATATAGATACGGTCGAAATCACTAATGAAATTTATACCGACTCTAAGAAGATACAGTCACCGACTCAATATAGAGTCAGTGACCGAATCAGCCCGGATTCGGACACCGCACCTAAGAAGATACGCACTCCGAATCCAAGTAGAGTCAAAACCAACATGTATAAAACAGCCTCAAATAACCAACTTGAAGAATCCACCAACATGATTCCTTCAAAGCGAAAAGCAACCTTTATTGCCAATCAAATGGTGGTGGAAAGTGATTCGAGTCTGGAAAATGAAAAGATGGAACAGGTCCTGACAGATGCAACCCGGTTAGCCGAAACCGAGATGCTCCGCCAGTTTGGTTTCGACCCGCAGACTTCCATCTACCTGGCCGAGAAAGTGGTCGCTTTTGGCAAGGACGGGCAGTACATCCAGGACATTCTGGAATATGCCCGCGAGAACGCCCGCCAGAACCCGCACGGCCTGGCCCGTTACCTCCTTGAGCGGGGCGAGGAACGCCTGAAC
The DNA here is from genome assembly GCA_001898225.1 of Chloroflexi bacterium 54-19. Classification (GTDB taxonomy): domain Bacteria; phylum Chloroflexota; class Chloroflexia; order Chloroheliales; family Chloroheliaceae; genus 54-19. The sequence continues at coordinate 10,742 of MKTJ01000025.1, read as the reverse complement.
CGCCGCAACCGCTGGCAGCAGCAAAACATGTTTGTTGGCGGCCAGACTCAGCCGGAAACCGGCGACTTCGCGGAAGAAACCCAACAGGCTGGCCAAACCGAAACCGTCGAACTCGACCCCTATGCGGCAGTCCGGGCCAAAATCGCCCAGGCTCACGGGGTCAGCGAAAACGACCTGGCCCGGTGGAGCGGGTTTTTGCAAATCCTGGCAATCAACGGGTCGCAAATAGCCTCCAACCTGTTCCGGTCGAGCGTCGGTTATGAGGATTCGGCAGGGACGCTGCGGGTTATAATGCGCAACCTGTTCGACCAGCGCCGGGCCCCCTCCCACCGCGAGCAACTCGAACGAGTCCTCGTCCAGGCCACCGGCAAAATGCCCCGCATCGAGTTTGAATACTAACGAGCGACGTTTGCCCATAAAGGGCACTAAACAACGTTGAACGTAAAAAAAACTAACAAAAAGACCTACCCGGCTAGAAAAGGATAGGTCTTTTTGTTATCTATTACCGAAAATGAATAAAAATGTCATTTCGCGTTGCACGGCGCTAGTCGCAATCACACTGGTGTGTCGCATTGGTGGAAGCTCAATTTCCCGTACAAACGACTGTGACATTGTCCAACGGTACCCACAAGTGAGTGCCCAGGATTCTTCGGCTGCGGCCTCAGAATGACTAGGTGCTGCCCAGACTCACACTTGGAGGGCGTGACAATCTGCCTTCTGCCCTCTGACTACTAAACACTAAACACTTTTCCGTTCTCAGTCCTCGCTGATTTCGACCTCGTGCTTTTTGGCGGCCCGTTTAATCCGCTCCTTGATTTTGGTTACGTCGCCCTTATCGTACTTGGCGGCGTTATCCTTGTGATTGATATAGCTCCAGGCCGCTCGGACATGTTCCGGCGTATCAATCGGGTACTTCTTGTTGGTCGGGTCGGCGTATTCAACATTGCCGTACTCGTGCAAACCCTCTTTGGGGCTAACATCATCGCGTTTTTCGATTCGGTCTGCCATAACTGGCGCTCCTTTCTTTTCCATAGTTTCCCATCTCTTATAGCCTACAAACCGGCAAACCTTTCCGGTTGTTTCCATTCTATAAAATTAGTTAGCACAAGACGTACCTTTATAACCGTGAACGAGCCTGCCGGTGAATAAGATTTTGTAAAAATACACCCGCTTATCTCTTGACTCTCTCACAATGGCAGGGTCTATAATAGATGGTAATAGCACTAAAGTTCTAAAACAAAGGCGGGAACCCGGAAGGAAAAGTATCGGTGGGCTCCATATGCAGCCCCAAACGGAGGTTTTTATGTCTGATAACGAGCGGAATCTTTTAGAGGAGCAGAAAGCGGATTATCAATGGTACGAGGCCAGTGGCTCGCATTTCGACATCGGTTTTATAACGGCTCAACACGCCGGGAGCGAGGCTTTCTTTAGCCCCGGTGGAAAGCTGAGCGCGGCCCAGCTAAGTTATGCCGAAAAGTGCCGGGCGGTCACGGCCAAATATTACCCTGAGATTGTCGAGGAATTTGCCGGGTACGCCAGCGCCTTGAACCTGCCGGAAGAAGACCTCCTGGGACATTACACCATCGGCGCGACCGGCGGGTGCAGCGCCATTGTCGTGGATACACCGGAAGGCCGTATCGTGGGCCGGAACTACGACTTTTTCTATTTTGAAAGCCGCCGCCACCTCATCCACACCCGGCCCGACAAAGGTTATTCTCACACCGGTATTCACGAAGGTCTGATAGGCGGGCGGTTCGACGGCCTGAACGAGCGCGGCCTGTTCGTCAGCTTTAACGGCGCGGGCGACCACCCCGACCCGGCCCCGGTCGGTATCAGTTTTCATATAATCGTGCGCTATCTGCTGGAAAAATGCGCCACTGCCCAGGAAGCGAAAGAGACCCTCTTAACGTTGCCAATCAAGGAGCCCAAAAGCTACCTGATAGCCGACCGCCACGACGCCTTCGTGGTCGAGGCCCACCCGGCCCGGCGCGAGGTCCGCTCGCTCGAAAACGGCCGCCTGTTCGTGACTAACCACTATTTGCACCCGGACATGCAGGCTTACCACCCGGCCTGGCCTAACTCGGTCGCCCGTTACAACAAACTGGTCGAATTGTCCCCTGGCCTGCTGGAAAGCCCGGAGGCCGAGCTTGACCTCCGCACTATCCTGGCCGACCACACCGCGCCTCTCTGCGGCCATAACGACGGCCTGGCGACCTTCTGGTCCTGCACCACCAACCTGGATACAGGAAAAATCGCGTATTGCCTGGGCGCGCCCTGCCGCAACGAGTACAAACACTATTTCGAGGACGCGCCGGTCCACCAACCGGTCAGCCATTAAGGCCAAAGCGGGTTTTTCCATAAAGATTTGGGAAAACCCGCTTTTTCTTTGCCGCCAGGGTACGGAGTGTGCCTCCTTTTTCGCAGGTTAATTATGCATAAAGGAGGTTAAGGATGGCTGAAGAGAAAAAATTGGTGCCGGGCGATACGGTGGAGTGGGAAACCTCGCAGGGGCCAACCAAAGGCAAGGTCAAACGCAAACTGACCAAACCGACCGATATAAAAGGGCATCACGTGGCCGCCTCGAAAGACAACCCCGAATACCTTGTTGAAAGCAGCCAGAGCGGTGCTGAAGCGGCTCATAAACCCGGTTCGCTCAAAAAGAAATAACTCTAAATTGAGGTTATAGGACGTCCCCGGCGGCGGCGCGTCCGGCCACTCGCCCCGAAAAGAGACACCCGCCCAGGAAAGTCCCTTCGAGCGAACGGTAGCCGTGCATGCCGCCCCCGCCAAACCCGGCGGCTTCCCCGGCAGCATAAAGGCCCGGCAAGGGCTGGCCGTCCGCCTTCAAAACGCGGCCCGACAGGTCGGTTTCGAGGCCGCCCAGGGTCTTACGGGTCAGGATGTGCAGCTTTACCGCGATAAGAGGCCGGGTCGAGGGGTCGAGCAGCATTTTCGGTTTGGCCGTGCGGATAAGCCTGTCACCCCGGTAATTCCTGGCCCCGTTGATATGCACGACCTGGGTATCCTTGGAGAAGGGGTTAGCCAGTTCGCGGTCGCGGGCTGTAATCTCGTGTTCGAGTTCGGCCAGGTCAATCAGCGGTTCGGCAGTGAGGGCGTTCATCCCTTTCACGAGGTCGGCCAGGTTGTTTTTAACCACGAAATCTTTCCCATGCTTTTTAAAAGCTTCAACCGGTCCGGTCGCCTTCTTCCCGATGGCCCGCCGCAACACCAGCGGTATACTCTTGCCGGTCAGGTCGGGGTTTTGCTCGGAGCCGGAAAGGGCGAACTCCTTTTTGATGATGTGCTGGTTGAGGATGAACCAGCTATACTCATAGCCGCTCTCCATGATGTACTTTAGCGTTCCAAGCGTATCGAAGCCGGGATAGAGCGGCCCCGGCAGCCGTTTGCCCCGCGCGTCCAGCCAGAGCGAGGACGGTCCCGGCAGGATGCGGATGCCGTGGTTGCGCCAGATAGGATTCCAGTTTTGCAGACCCTCGGTGTAGTGCCACATCCGGTCCGGGTTGATGATGCGTCCCCCCGCCTCCGCCGCGATACCGAGCATGCGGCCATCGACGTACTCCGGCACCCCGGCGACCATCTCACTGGGCGGTTGGCC
>MKTJ01000025.1:0-7084 GCA_001898225.1 Chloroflexi bacterium 54-19 | reverse complement strand
GCCGATGCCGCCCGCTGCCACTATCACGGCCTGGGCCTTAAAGTTGAATTCGCCCACCGCCACCCGCGAACTGGCCTTGCCCCGTTCCTCGCGGGCCGGTTCGAGGATTTCCCCCTCGATTCCGGTCACGGCCCCACCTTCAAGAATCAGGCGGTTGACCCGGTGGCGGAATTTTAGCTCTATCAGCCCGCGCCCGACCGCTTCCCGCACCCGCCGCTCGAAAGGCTCGACCACGCCTGGCCCGGTGCCCCAGGTGACATGAAAACGCGGGACCGAGTTGCCCGGCCCGGTCGCCCCGTAACCGCCTCGTTCGGCCCAGCCCACCACCGGGAACCAGCGCATGCCCATTTCGTGCAGCCAGGTGCGTTTCTCCCCGGCGGCAAACCCGACATACGCCTCGGCCCACCGGCGCGGCCAGTAATCTTCGGCCCGGTCGAACCCGGCAGTGCCGAGCCAGTCTTCTAGGGCCAGTTCCGGCGAGTCTTTGATACCCATGCGGCGCTGCTCCGGTGAGTTGATAAAAAAGAGCCCGCCAAACGACCAGAAAGCCTGCCCGCCGATATTCCGCTCCGACTCCTGGTCGACAATGATGACGCGCTTGCCCCGGTCGGCCAGTTCCGCCGCCGCCACCAGGCCGGACAACCCCGCGCCCACGACTATAACATCGGTTTCCTCGCTCATTGGCCCTCCTCCTTCGCTTTGCCGCAACTATTCCATTTTTACAAGATGATATTAAATTATCCGCACTCGGCAGGCAAACTCCGCCTGCTACTCATGTTTCCACACCAGATTGATTAGCTGGTTATATGATGTTATTATGGACCATCAAAATTTAACCGAAAGTTAAAACTATTCTAATGGGAAAATACAAACAATATATCCGGGATAATACGGGCAAAGGGCGGTGCGATTTAACCCTGTTGTATGCCGACCCCCAGGTCCTTCGGGAAATTGGACCTGACCTTACCGGCCCTTTTGCTGGCAGGGGTATAACCAAAGTGTTAGCTCTTGATTCACAGGGTTTTTCATTGGGAGCGTTGGCGGCGATAGCCCTGAATGCCGGGCTGGTCTTTATCCGAAAGGAGGGTAAAACGGCCTGGGAAGCCTTAAGCGTAGAAGTAGTTGACTACACTAAAAAACCAAAAACCCTGGAAATCGCGGTCGGGGCCTTAACCGAAAACGATAGAGTTCTCATTGTGGATGATTGGAGCGAAACCGGGGCTCAATTGCGGGGGGCGATTTATTTAGCCGAACAATGCGGTGCGACCGTCGTCGGCGCGGCGGCCATTCATATAGATGACCCGGTTCTAAACGATAAATTCTTTTCCGCCTATACCCTGCACCAGGTAGAACCCTCATTCTAAGTTCCACGACTGTTTTTGCAACCAGGATAGGAAAATCTGCAAGTAATGGTAGGGTCGCCAACATGTCACACTCGCCGTTGGCGAATATCACAGTCTCAAACCTGTCATTGCGCGTCGCAGGGTGGCTAATAAATGTGGCTCAACCCCAGTCGCACCACACATCCCAAGGTCGCACCTGTGGGCCTCTCCGCGACGTTGGCGTTCGGCACTGCCTCAGGTTTGTCATTCCGTAAGCCGCCTTTAGAAAGACGATTTGCCTCAATCGAACGGCGGCTTACGGAATCTCGCGCGTTGCGTACCGTACAGCCCAAAACCGGCCCGTATCTCAGGTTGAACTAGGCTTCGACCTGACAACCCCAGGTTGCGACCTGAGACTTTTGAACCTGACATTGCGATTAACCCTGCTATTGTCCAACGGACCGGAGATTCCGGGGCTTGCCCCGGAATGACACTGTTAAAGGCTTAATTGGCCCTGGAATATTACTTTTGAACTTACACCACACCCTCTTTTAGGAGACTCTCGGCGGTATCGACGAGGGTATTTTTAAGCGGGCGGGGCTGCCAGCCGAGCACCTTTTCGGCCTTCGCGGCGGAAATGTTCGGTTTCTTGCCCAACCGGGGGGCCAGGAAACGGGCCTGCTCGTTAAAAAGCCCGGCAGTCTTGAGCAGCCAGTCGGGCATCCGGCGACTCGGAATTTTAGGGGCGCGCGGGCCGAATTCCTCCCGCAAAAGCCGGGCGACCTCCTCCAGCCAGATAAACCCCGCCGACCCCAGGAAGCGTTGTCCCGCCGCTTCGGGCGCGGTCATAGCCCGCAGGTGTAAATCTACCAGGTCGCGGGTGTCCACAATGTCGAGGCCAAACCGGGGAATCGCCGAAAGCTTTCCGCTGACCACCCGCGCCACCAGCTCGACCGAGGCCGAAACCGCCGACTTATCCAGCACCGGCCCTTCCACGAAGACCGGCAGGACACTCGCAAGTGTGGTCGCGCCGCCCTGTTCCGCCATAAAGTCAAAAGCGGCCTTTTCCGAGAGAGTCTTGGAGCGAGTGTACTCGTCTATGTCCGGGTCGTTCAGGTCGGTCCAGACCCTCTCGTCAATCACGGTCGCAGGGTCGGCCTTTTCTGGAAGCCGGGCCGCTACCCCCGACGAAGTTATTACCACCCGTTTGACCCCCGCCTTTGTCGCCGCCCGTAACACCCGCAAGGTGCCATCGCGGGCCGGAGTGACCAGGTCGGCCTTATTGCTATTCATCGGCGAGGCCACGTGCAGCACATAATCGGCCCCGTCCACCGCCGCGTCCCAGCCCTGGTCGCTCAAGAGGTCGGCGGCGTAAAAACTCAAGCGTTCGCCCGCCTCGGCTCCCCTGGCAATTACCGCCCGCACCTGGCCTTCCCTGCTAAGACTCCGCACCGTTGTACGGACCCGGTAGCCCCGCTTTAGCAGTTCGACTATTGTCCACCCGGCCAGGTAGCCCGAACCGCCCGTCACTAAAACCGTTTGAAAACCGTTATTCTTAAAAAATTCGCCGGTAGTCATATAAAAATCCCTTTTCTATAAAATTCTCTAAATTTATAATCTTTGAACGTGTTATAATAAATGAACAGTTTTGACAATAGTGAACAACCTGTTCATTATTGTCCCGGCCAATATAATAGCACAGGAAAACGGCTAAAAACCGCCCTGGAACCCGAAAGACGAGTTCTCGAACAATTTTTAAAAACTGTTCAGAAACAGACAAAGATTTAAAAAATGGAAACTTTAAAAGAAAATTTAGAAGAAAAGATAACGGGGAAAGAGGCAACCACCCCACCGCTCGACCGCCGGGTTCAGCGCACCCGCCAGTTGTTGCGGGACGCCCTCTTCCAGCTTATCGCCGAGCAAGGTTACGAGGCTATTTCCATCCAGGACATAACCGAGCGGGCCAACCTGGGGCGGACCACTTTTTACCTGCACTACCAGGATAAGGAAGAACTATTAAAAGCGAGCTTGCGGGCCTTACTGCTGGAATTGCACGCCCAGGTCGAACCCATACCCGGCGAGATTTGCCCTTATCACATCCGGTGTATCCGCATTTTCGAGCATGTAGCCCGGCGCCAGCCCCTGTACCGGGCCCTGTTAAAGGAAACCGGCCCGGTCAATATCGGTAACATGTTGCGCGACTATTTTGCCGAGCTTTTCCAGCGCTATATCCTCGAACGACAGGGCGCGCTCTGTGTCACGGTGGAACGGAGCGACCTGGTTGCCGCCCACGCCGCCGGGTCGCTCTTTGGCCTGATTAGCTGGTGGCTTACGGCTGAAGATGCGCCTGGAAAAAACCCGCGCCCGACTGCCGCCGAGATGGGCCAGCTTTACTTCCGGCTCATGTCCCAGGGGGCAGGGGATATTTCCCAGGCGACTCCAAACTAATTTTAGCGCGTTTATTAACCCTGCAAGGCCGCTAAAACTTCCTGGGCTTGCGCCACCGTGGCGTGGGTCGGAAAGACCTTGCCGGTCAGCACCCGGTGGACTTCTTCGTCGCCGTCCGCGCAGCAATCCTCTACCACGATTTGCTCGTAGTCGGCATCGGCGGCCCAACGCACCGTCGAAAGCACCACCCCGCTGGTCGCTATTCCCGCTAAAATCAGGCAGTTGACATCCCGGGCTTTGAGCAGGGTTGCCAGTTCGGTGTTGCTGAAAGCGCCTGACCGCTTTTTAACCACCACGGGTTCGCCGGGTAAAGGGGCGACCTGGGCCGCTATTTCCGACCCGGTGGTGCCTTCCAGCAAAATGCCCGACGCCCTGATACCCTTCAGCACCCGTATGTTCAGGTCCGGGTTAATTTCCGGGTAACCCGCTCGGAACCGGACTACCAGGTAGATAACCGGGACTCCCGCCTCTCTCGCCCCTTTTATGAGGTTTGCCGTCCGGTCCAGCAATTCAGCCGGGTTTTTGACAAACCTGGCGATAATATCGTTTTCGAAATCCATTATCAGGAGGGCGCTGCGGTTCTTGTTTATTTTTATCGACTCGGACATAGTTCTCTCCTTCGCATTTATGCATGCCGGAAACGGGCACAACTAATAAAGGGTTACAAATCAGCTAACCATTGCGGCTAATTTATAAGACCCAGGGTTTTTACAAAATGAAAAAAAATCAGGAAAAAAACGAATTGACTAAATGCGGCTTTTCGGCGGGTTCCGGCAAATCGTCACCGGCCAGGCTCTCTTGCAGGTGGTCTATCTTTTTATCAATATAAGCCAGGTATTCTACCATTTTACGCATCTGCTCCTGCACCCGGACGCGGTGTTCTTCGAGAAAAGCTAATCTCTCCCGGCGGGTAGCGTCACCGCCCCGTTTAAGCTCGGCGCATTCCTGCATTTGCCGGATAGACATCCCCATAGCCCTTAAATAGACCAGGAATTGAAGCCAATCCAGGTCGGCGGCCCTATAGCGGCGGTGCCCGCTGTTAGCCCGGTCTACAGGGTCGAGCAGACCAATCCGCTCGTAATAGCGCAGGGTGTACTCGCTCAACCCGGTAACCTGGGCCACCTCTTGAATTGTAAGTTCTTTTTCCATAGCAGGAGTATACAACTTGGAGCACACTCTAAGTCAAGGACTATTTTAAACCCGGTTTACATGTTAGTGACCGAGCCGCTGCTTGATCCGGCGGCGCATCTCCCAGCGGGGGTGGAACCCGCCAAAAAGGGCGACCAGCTTTCGCAGCCGTTCCAGGGTGGTGGCGGCGGCTTCCCCCGGTTCGGGTGGATTTTCGAGGGCTTTTACCAGGCTCTGGCAGTCCGAGAAAAGGACTACCTGGAACTGGTCCACCGGGGGCAGGTGGCGCTCCTTTTCGAGTTTTTCCACCAGGCCAAGCAAGCCAAGCTCGACCGCCAGGGCTTCGGCCTCGTAGCTGGAGGCCGGGGCAATTTCGAGCGGTCCTTCCAGCCAGGCCGGGCGGCTGATTGACGGGTTGACAACCAGGGCCCGGTAAGAGGCATAGCCGCTCACGCCATCCCGGAGGCCGAACTTGCGGAGGCGGTTTTCGTTGGAGTGGCTTCTTTCTTTGGCGGTGTAAAACCCGGCGTCGGTCCAGAGGGCGGCCAGGGGTAGCTGGCGCGGGTCGAAACCGGGCCGGAGCGGCAGCAAAATATCCTCGTCGTCCCGGCTGATGACCGCCACATCCTGCTTTTTGCGGACCAGGGCCAGCCGGTCGGCCAGGTAGCGGGCTTCGGCGGCGGGCAGTTTGAGGGCGACTCCCCGGACGATTTCTTCGATTGCGAGGTTGGGGTAGGCGTAGACGGCAGGAACGAGGCGCAGGAAAAGCTCGTGCAGGTGGTCGCGCTCGGCCAGGGCCGCCGTGGTGCGCGGGTCGGGGCGGATATGGGCGGTCTCGCGCCGGATTTCTTCATGAATCTTCCGCAGGTTATTGTTACCCGGCATCCGGTAAATATCCTGCTATTGTAAAAAGGTTTGGCTTCAAAATGTACTTCTTCAACTCACCAAAAAGATTAGTTTCAGCGTAAGAATCTCTTTACAATTTTATACCAAACGGCCTTAAAAGTCACCAGTCTACATTGTAAAATGATTGACCGGACTCTCCCTGCTCCCTTATATTCAAGACGGTGGAACCAAACGAAAATTTAGTAAAACTGTTCCAACGAATTATGTAAGGAGAAAATAATGAGCTACAACCCTTACGAGAGGCTGCCCCAGGTTCCTTCGTTTGAAGTGACCAGCGAAAATGTAAAAGATGGTGAGAAACTATCCAACCCCCACGTCAGCGGTGTATTTGGGGCCGGGGGCGAGGACGTATCACCCCAGCTTAGCTGGTCGGGTTTCCCCGAAGGGACCAAAAGTTTTGCCGTTACCATGTACGACCCGGACGCCCCGACCGCCAGCGGTTTCTGGCATTGGGCGGTAACGGATATTCCGGTGAGTACGACCTCCCTGCCGCGTGGCGCGGGTGACGACACCGGCTCCGGTCTGCCCGCAGGAGCCTTCCAGCTTAAAGGGGACGCGGGGGCAGCCCGTTATATCGGGGCCGCCCCGCCCTCCGGCCACGGAAAGCATCGCTATTTCATTGTGGTCCACGCCGTTGATGTCGAGTCGCTCGGTCTTGGTAAAGACGCTACCCCGGCGGTCCTCGGTTTCAACCTTTTCTTCCATACCCTGGGCCGGGCCACCCTCGTCCCCTGGTACGAAGTAGCCTAGCGCTTGCGGCTGCCGGGTGAGGTTAAAACCAGACCTTACTCCGGCAGCTTAAAATGCGGGTTCTCGATGATGCCAAAGACGTTGCCGAAGGGGTCGCTCAATAGTGCTACCTTGATGCCATCGCCAACGTCTTGCGGCCCCGAAAGGCTGGTCGCGCCTTTTTCGAGCAGCCCCGCGAAAGCCGTCTCTATCTTTTCCACCCCCCAGTAGGCCTGGGTGCCCGACAGCTTTCCCGTTCCCGCCGGGGAATTGGGGTCGAGCCCCAACTCGTAACCGCCCACGCTGTAGCCGACATAAAACGGTTCGTCGAAATAGGGCGCGAAACCCAGGACGTCGCTATACCAGGCTTTGGCCGCCGCCAGGTCCGGCGCGCCATAGATAACAGTCCGTAATCCCTGAAACATTTTTTTCTCCTTTTCAGTAGTCAGAAGGCAGTAGCCAGAAGGCAGTGAATTTTATTCAAAATATCTACTTTATACCTTGATTGCTAGTAGTTGGTGAAAGCTAAAGCCAAAATGTTAGCCTGAACT
>MKTJ01000024.1 GCA_001898225.1 Chloroflexi bacterium 54-19 | reverse complement strand
CCAGGATGAGGACGGGGCCAAAGAGGCCGGTTAAACCCGGCCCGGCCTGATCCCGGTGGACTACCGGCTCAGACAGACCGGCAAACCGGTAACATTTCGGTTGGGCAGGACCTTTAATTTTGAAACAGTAGCTTTAAGCGAAACGAACGAAAGTTATTCAACGTGACCGAACCTGAAATATCTGCTCAAAAGGGTTATACCCTGATTACCGGGGCCAGCGGTTTCATCGGGATGGCCCTGGCTCACCAACTCGCCGCCCTGGAAGAAACATTTGGCCCCGTAATTTGTCTTTCAAGGCACCGACCGGATAAAACGTTACCTTTCATAAAGGGCGAATTCCACTCTTTTGAGGACTTACGCCAGCTCGACCGCTACGACATCCGGCGAGTGGTCCACCTGGCCGCCGTGACGGGCGGCTGCTCCGAGGAAGATGGCCTGGCGATAAATGTCCAGGGCACCCGCCGCCTGTTGCGCTATGCTCTCGACCGGGGCTGCCGGAAGTTTGTCCTGGCAAGCTCGATTGCCGCGGTTGGCTGTCTCAGTAAAGAATTTCTACCCCGGACCCTCCCCATGCCGGACGAACATCCCTGCCTGGCCCTGGATGCCTACGGCCTCTCGAAAGGGCTGGTCGAGGAGGTGACCCGCTTTTTCAATCGCAAGTACCCGGACGCCGATTTTATCAATTTGCGGCTCGGCAGCGTGGATAAACCGGACCGGCCCCCGACCCTGTTCAGCGCGGCCAACCCGCCTGCCTTGCCTTTTGTCGAACTGGCCCACGTCAGCCTGGCGGACGTATTGCAGGCCCTCTACCTGGCCGTGACCGCTCCCACCAAGCCGGGGGTGCGGGTCTTTAACGTGGTCGGTGCGGAGATGAACACGACCGACCCGGTGGACCATGTGCTGGCAGCGGCGCTCGGCCCTCGCTATGCCCGAATTGACGCCAGGTGGTTCACTCAGCCGGGGCACGGCTATGACGCCATCTATATGATGGAAGCGATTGAAAAAGAGCTCGGTTTTGTTTCGGAGAAGACTGTCAGGAAGTAAACTCGCAACCGGTTACCTGCAATTGGTTGTTTGTAACTGGTTACCGGGTTAAACAAGGAAATTGCTTTTTTGTAATCTTTGAAAATGGAGACCTCATTTATGCAAACCATAGTACGCGCAGAAGCGTATCTCGTTGACATCGCGGTAGAACGGCAGCGCACGGATGCAATTCAATCTTTCCAGAAGCAAGAAACAATTTTCGTTGATATTGAAACGAGCGACGGGCTGGTCGGCACAGGCTATTCCTACACGATTGGCACCGGGGGCCGGGCGGTGCTGCAACTCTTACAGACCGACCTGCTAAAACACCTCATCGGGGAAGACGCCCGGCAGGTCGAGGGGCTCTGGCAGAAACTTTTCTGGGCCACCCACGCGACCGCTGTCGGGGCTATCACCAGCCTGGCGCTGGCAGCGGTAGATACGGCCCTGTGGGATTTACGCTGCAAGACCGCCGGGCAACCGCTCTGGCTGCTGGCCGGGGGCGCTCGCCCGCGCGTACCCCTTTACGATACCGAGGGCGGCTGGCTGCATCTATCGACCGAGGAACTGGTGGCCGGTGCAGTCCGCTCCCGCGAACAGGGTTGGCCGGGTGTAAAACTGAAGGTGGGCAAACCCCATCCCGAAGAAGACTCCGAACGCCTGGGGGCGGTCCGGGAGGCGGTCGGGAAAACCACCCATATTATGGTAGACGCGAACCAGTCCATGACCTACCCGCAGGCCAAACGCTGGGCCAGGATGCTCGAAAAACACGATATTTTCTGGTTTGAAGAGCCGCTCCCCGCCGAGGACATCAACGGTCACGCCCTGTTATCGGCTTCGACCAGCGTGCCGATAGCGGTCGGCGAAAGTATTTACTCGCTCAGCCATTTCCGGGAATACCTGGCGACAGGTGGGGCCGGTATCATCCAGGTAGACGTGGCTCGGATTGGTGGAATTACTCCCTGGCTCAAGACTGCCCACCTGGCCGAAGCCTTTAACATCAAGGTAGCGCCTCACTTCCTGATGGAGTTGCACGTCTCGCTGGCAGCCGCCATTCCCAACTCGCTTTACGTCGAATTCATCCCACAGCTACGGGCGGTCACGACCAAAGAAATCGAAATCGTGGACGGTTACGCGCTTGCCCCGTCCGAACCGGGCCTGGGCATCGCCTGGGACCACGAAGCGATTGCAAAGCTGAAGGTGGCTTAATTCCGGGACGATTCTGCTTCTTGCGAATAATTAAAAACCGGGCTGACCTGATAAATAAAATCGGTTAGACCGGTTTTTGGTTTTGTGCGGTCATTTTTGTCATTCCAGGGGAACCGAGGAATCCGGGGTACCCGCTTGCGGGTCGCGTTGGACAATAGCACGGGCGTCAGTGCTTGCGCCAAAGGCGCGAGATTCTGACACTTCGTGTCAGAATGACAATTATCTATTAGTATTTGGTATAACCAAGATTATGTTTGGAATAGCCCGACTAAGAGACTATTGCTTCCCGGCGCTGAACGAGGTAGAGGTGTTCGCAGACCAGCACCGTTTCGCCGTGCTGGTTGGTTACTTCGAGGCCCTCTACTACAATGCCGTGGTCGTTGCGCTTTGGGTGAGGCCGTTTTTCTTTGATGGTAGTCTTTACCTTGATAGTGTCGCCGATAAAGACAGGCCGGATAAACCGGAGCCGGTCGTAGCCGTAGGACATGGCGTAAGGATTAATATCCCCGGCGGTCAGGCCCACCGCCACGCTGAAAATGAGGGTGCCGTGCGCGATACGCTGCCCGATAGGCTGGGTCTTGACCCATTCAGCGTCCATGTGATGTGGGAAAAAGTCGCCGGTCTGCCCCGCGTGAATGGTGATGTCGGCCTCGGTGATGGTCCGGCCAAAGCTGGCCCGGCCCGATTCCAGTTCGTATTCCTCAAAATATTGTTCGCGTATCATTCTTTTTCCTGTTAATTATTACCAATCCGGTCTCGATTCAATGCACTTATCTCGACCGTGCTATTGTCCAACGGACCGGAGACGCCCTAAAGGGTGTCGCTGCGCTCGAAATGACAATAAGCGTTTCATTCTTACCCGGTTTTAGTGATTGTATTTAAGGAACAATTTCGCCCGGTTCGACCGCCCGGTGTTCCGCCGCCGAACGATATTCGGCCTGGGCCACCTGGAAAGTCCGCAGGTTATCCGCGCCGCTCGTTATCGCTTCGGCGGCGGTCTGGATAGCTTCCATCAAAGAGGCCATCGGGCCGATAAAAGCGTCGGGAATCCATTTCTTTGTCAGCGGCACTTCCTGCCAGGGTTCAGGCTGACCGTCTTCACCAAGGGCCTGGTAAGCGAGCGTATCGGGACGCCCATTTGGGTAGTCGTAGAGCAAGCCAATCGTCCCCTTTATTATGCCGACGGTCCCGGTAAAGCGGAAAATGGCCGAAACCTCGTCGCTCCAGTTGGCATGGAACGAGTCGATTAAGACCTGCAAAGCGCCGGGATATTCCCAGACGCTGAGGGTCTTGCTTTCGCCAATCGCTTTCTGGCCGGGATATTTCGCGTGGAAAGACGAGACCCGTTGGGGGTCGCCAAAGAGAAAGCGCAAACTGTCAATATAATGGATGCTGTGGTACATCACTTCCATCTGAGGGATAGCGGCCAGCCAGGGCCACATGTCCCAGGGGGTCTTGACATTCACCTGGATACGCCCGTCCACCGGTTCTCCGATAGCCCCGGCGCTGATTAACTGCCGGGCAACCCGGATACCGGCGTCCCAGCGCATCTGTTGGTTCACGGCCAGCTTAACCCCGGCCTGCCGGGCTATTTCGACAATCCGCGCGGCGTCGCGGAAGTTGGTGGAGAGCGGCTTCTGGCAGAGCATGTGTTTCCCGGCAGCGGCGACCTGCTCGACCACGCTCAACTGGTGCTGGGCCGGGACGGCAATATCGACAATTTCGACGGCGGGGTCGGCCAGCAATTCGGCCAGGGAAGCGGCTACCTTCGGGATATTATATTCGCGGGCGGTCTGCTCGGCGGCCTCGCGGTTCACGTCAAAACAGGCCACCACGTTCAGGTTGTTGGCCCGGTAGGCCGGGAGATGGGCGTAATTGACGATGCCGCCGCACCCGACCAGGCCAATCCCGTAATCGCTTTTGGGCGGCAAAGGCACCGTTTCCGAAACTTCGTAATTTCCTACTTTCATATACCCTTTTCTACCCTTTTCCAAAAATTAGCTTAAAGGCGGATATTGGCGGCTTTGGCCTGGGCTGCGGCTAAAATAGTGGCGGAAGGCCGGTCGGTGTTGAGGGCCTCCTGGACCGCCGTATCAATGATATGGGCCACTTCCGGGAAATAACGGGAGCGGGGCAGTTCGCGCATGGAGGAATGGAGTTCGCCCAGACGGTAGTAGAAAGGAATGACCCGGTTAACTTCGGGGTCGCGCCAGGTCGAAAACCGGCAGCCGATACCCCCTTCCAGTGTGGTCAGGCGGTCCATTTCGGGGCGGCTGAGATGGCGCAGAAAAGCATAAGCCTCTTTCGTTTTCGTGCTGCCCGTCCCGATGGATAACACCCAGTAGACGTTCAGGGAAGCGTTGGCTGCCGCTTCTACGCCCGGCAGGCGAGTTATATCGACCTTACCCTTGATAGGCGAGTCGGGCAGTTCGGCCACCGCCGCGAAGCCGAACCAGTTGACCATCATGGCGACCTGACCGCTGGCGAAAAGCTCACCCGCCTTGACCGAGTCAATCTCCTGGCCGTTGGGTGGGGTCATACCCCGGTCACGGGCGACCTGGCGGTAGAAATCGAGCGAGGCGACCGCCTGGGGCGTATCGAGGGTCGGTTTGCCATTGGCGTCGGTCAGTTCACCGCCCCGGCTCCAAAGCTGGATGCAAAAATCGTAGACCGCGTTATGACCGTCGGGGAAAGCTGCCAGGACGGTGCCGTAAAGGTTTTGTTCAGGCCGGGTGAAAAAACGGGCCACTTCCACAAACTGCCGCCAGGTCTGGGGGACCGCCAGCGAGTAGCCGTAGCGTTCGGCAAAAGCGGCTTGCTCGGCGGCATCTTCGAATAAATCGCGGCGGTAGACTAAACATTCCGGCCCATCGTGGTAGGGCAGACCGTAGACCGCCTCGCCGAACTTTTGAAGGCCGGTCAGGGCGGGCGACCACCCGGCAGGATAGTCCGGGACAGGCTCGGCCTGGAGCAAGGGCGTCAGGTCGAGCAGCGAAGCATTCTCGACCCCTTCCGCCAGCCAGTCGGTATTGATAAAGGCCAGGTCGAAAGCGCCCTCTTTCAGCCAACCGCTTTTGAACAGACCCTCGTAGAGCGGGTTCAGGTCGAGCGGCACCGCCTCAAGCCGTAAAGGGCACCCGGTCGCGGCCTGAAAGTCGGCGTACTGCTTCTGGATGGCCGACTCGAAAGGGCCAAATTTGCGTACGGCAATTCTTAAAACATCGCTGTCAGACATAGTGGCATGAACTCCCCTGGTTCAGTCTTTCAACTTGATTTACAGTTCAAATTCCTGGCTGATAAGCTGGTTGTGTTCGCCAATCTTCGGCGCCCCCCTGGACGAGGTCAGGATTTTACCGTCAATCCGGATCGGGCAGCGGGTGGTCGTAAGTTCGGCCCCGTTGTCCCGCCGCACTTTTTGAACCATATCCAAAACCTTGAAACCGTCGTTTTCGAGCAACCTATCCCAGGTCAGCACGTCGGCGCACCAGACATCGGCAGGTTCCAGGATATTCAGCCAGTAAGCCGTAGTCTGCCCGGTCAGGTGGTCGGCCAGTTGCTGCTTGATGGTGTCGCGTTCGCTAAACCAGCGTTTCGAGTCGGTATATTCTAGCAGGCTGTCGCAGCCCAGGAGTTGGCCCAGGCGCGGCACCGATCCCATAGCGAGGGCCATATAACCATCGGCGGTCCGGTAGATCCCGTAGGGCGCGCCCAGGTAAGCGTTGGCGTTGTTGACCCGGCTGCGGCTGGGCAGTTTGCCGCCATCGTTCAGGTGGGTCGTCAGGACCTCGAACTGCAAGTCCAGGACCGATTCGAGCAGGCTGACTTCCACCAGGCCGCCCCGGTTGGTAATCCCGCGCCGGACCAGGCAGGCTAGGATACCCTGGGCCAGGTGCATCCCGGTAAACATATCGGCCACCGACAGACCCATCGGCACCGGACCCTGGTCGCCGTTCCCGGTAAGCCAGGTCAGGCCCGAAATTGACTGGACCAGCAAGTCCTGGCCCGGTTTATCCTTCCAGGGGCCTTTATCGCCGTAACCGGAAATGGTCGCGTAGACTATCCGGGGGTTAATCGCCTTGACCGCTTCGTAATCCAGGCCCAAACGCTGGATGATACCGGGGCGGAAATTCTGGATAAAGACGTCGGCCCTGGCAATCAGCTTGTGCAGGTGGACCATATCGTCGGGATTTTTCAGGTCGGCGGCGTAGCTCTGCTTGTTGCGGTTAATCGAATGAAAAAGGGTGCTGTCGCCGTCGAGTTCCAGGTTGGAAATGTACAGCTGGCGGCACAAATCGCCACCATTGGGCCGCTCGATTTTAATGACCCGTGCTCCCAGGTCGGCCAGCCGCAAAGCGCAATAAGGCCCGGCCAGGAACTGGCTCAAATCGACCACCAGTAAACCTTCCAGCGGTAACATTTCGGTCGAACTCGGTATAATTTCGTCTGCTAACATCAGGCCCTGCTTTCGCGATAAAGTTTGTTCAGTTGGTCCAGGGCGGTCTGAGGGCTGCCGCCTTCGGTCAGGTAGCTATGAATATAGGCACCGCCATGCTCCTGGAAAGGAATGTAACCTGGGTAACGCGGGCGCAAATAAGCGTCGTCGAGCGTCGCCAGGGTATCCTTGAAGAAATCGCCGCTGGCCGCGTTGACCGCCGGGTCGAGCCAGGCTGCCCGGTGGCCGGGTTGGCCCCCGCTGGTGAAAAACATGCCGCGCTGGCACTCAGCAGAACCTACAAATTGAGCGTAGGCCACCGCCAGTTCTTTATCCTGGCAGTTTTTGGAAATTGCCAGCCCGGTACCGCCCAGGACGGTCCGCAAGGCCCGCCCGTTGAACTTGACCAGCCCGGTAAACCGGAGGGGGTTGGGGGTATAGTCGGGTCGGGCGTAGTTCGAGTAACCGTAAGCAAAAGTCATGTAGGCCAGTTGGTCACCGCCAACCAGGGCTTCATAAGTCCTGATAGGGTTGCGGCTGAAACAGGCCGGGTCGCACAGGCTGATAAGCTCTTTGTAGGTTTCGATGGCGGCCAGGCCGGTTTCCCGGCTGACGATTTCGTCAGGCCGCTGGAATGGTTCCTCGCCGAGGGCCAGGCAGAGCATGTAGAAATGCATCAGGCATTCGAGCGGGATAGACGGGACGGCCACCAGGCCGCGCCGGGCCAGGGCCAGCAAATCTTCCCAGGTTTCGGGGACCGCCGCGCCGTATTTTTCGAGCAGGTCGGGCCGGTAGGCGCTAACCGGGGTGGCGGCGTCCACCGCGAGAGCCCACTGGTGGCCGCCATAGATATAGCTGGGGTGGGAAGCCCCGACGCTGTTAGCGGCCTGGTCGGCTAAATAGTCGGCGGGAAGATAGCTATCCAGCGGCAGTAAAACGTCGTGGGTAGCGGCGTACCCGGCAAAGGGATGGTCAATGATTAAGAGGTCGAATTTTTCGGCTAACTTCTCGATAGGAGAATCGGCAAAAGCTTGCAGGGAGCGCTTTTCCCAGGCAATTTCCACGTCCGGGTAAAGTTCGGAGAAACGTTGCGCGGTAGCCACCAGGGGCAAATAGCCTCGCGTATGGTTCCAGGTTATTGCGCTGAGTCGTCTGACCGGCGACATCGCCACGTCCTTTCTCATCTTGGCCGGGCTATAAAACCCGCCTGTTTAATGTTTTAATGGTTCGGATTTTGTATTTCGTACTTTTTACCGTGTATACTAACTTTAACTTAAAGCCCAGGGCTTTAACGAGCAGGAACGGTTGAGTTTGGGACCGTGCTGGGATTTATAATATAGTCTTTGTTCACATAGGAACATTATATCCGCAGGTAAAAATAATGTCAACGGTTAATTTAAATGACCCGGAGAGTAACAACACTGAAGGCGGGCCCAATTACCGGGTGCCTGCCCTCGAAAAAGGGCTGGATTTGCTCGAATGCCTGTCGGCCCAGGGCGTCCCGATGACCCAGTCCCAGTTAGCCCGCAGCCTCGACCGGGGCCCCAGCGAAATCTTCAGGACACTCATGACGCTCGAACGGCGCGGTTATATCCAGCGCGACGCCGAATCGGGAGCCTACAGCCTGACCCTGCGGCTTTACGAGTTGAGCCACACCCATTCCCCCTACGAGAAGTTGCTACAGGCGGCGGCCCGGCCCATGCGCGACCTGGTCAGCGAAACCCGTGAGTCGTGCCATCTCAGCGTGATAAATAATTCCAATTTGCTGGTGCTGGCCCAGGAGGATAGCCCGGCCCTGGTCCGCCTGTCCGTCGCTATCGGCGGAGTCTTCCCGCTGCTGCATACCGCTTCGGGACGCCTGCTCCTGGCCTATCTCGAACCGGAAGAGCGGGAGGAGATTTTGCAAAATATCGAGGAATACGCGGCCTGGACCCCGGCTCAGAAGGGCACCCTGGACGAACAGCTCCAAAAAATCATCCGGCAAGGCTATGAATATACCTACGAAGAAACCACCTTTGGCGTCCACGATTTAGCCATGCTGGTCGGGAGCCGTTCTTCCGGCACTCACGCCGCCCTGACCATTACCGGGTTCTCGCGGAGCCTTACGGTTTTTATAGATACGATGCTGCCCGCCCTCCGCCAATGCGCCGAAAGCATCGGTCGCCGGGCCGGGTTAATCGGCTAAATTAACCGGCCCGGCAAATCCTTTTAGAAAAGTGAAAATCATTACCTGCCAAATAACCCCGGAAACGGACATAAAGTCTTCGGATATTTATCTATCTCAAACACTGGTTATGCCTTATAAAAACTAGGGTTATAAAACCACCTGTTTTATTTTGTGTCGTTAAAACGACCTTTTTATCAAATCGGAAACTGAAACTCTTTAGCCTACCAGCAATTACCAGTCCGGGAGGTTTTTCATGCAAACTTTAGAGTCCTATAAGCTAGTCTGGGATAGCCAGAGCCAAAATTCGGGAGAAAGCATGCCTGTCGGCGGGCACGACACCGGGCTGAATGTCTGGGTGGAGAATGACGATATACTTTTCCTCGTTGACCGGAGCGGCAGCTTTGACGAAAACAACCAGATGCTAAAACTTGGCCGGGTGCGAATAAGCCTCGACCCCAATCCCTTTGTCGAAGGGGTTAAATTCAGCCAGGAACTGGTCTTTTTGGAAGGCTATCTCGAAATAAAAGCGGTCGCACCGGGCGGTCTCGAAGCAAAAGTTACCCTGTGGGTGGATGTTTTCAACCCGGTCGTGCATATCGAGGTCGAAGCCAACCAGCCGGTTAAAACCACCCTTCAATACGAAAACTGGCGGCTGGAAGACGTGGAAGTACCGGATGTCAGCCGGGACTCGCGCATGGCGATGATGAGCCTTGTCACCCACCCCGATATGGCGATTACCCGCAAAGATACGGTCAAATTTTCGGGAGACGATGTGCTTTTTTATCACCGCAACCGCAACGACGACCTAGTTTTCGACAAAGTGGTGGAAGCCCAGAACCTCAAACCCTACCAGGACCAGATGTGGAACCCTCAAATTAACAACACCTTTGGCGGCCTCTTGCGGGGCCAGGGCTTGAAACCGGCGGGGAACGCCTCCGGCACCTATTTAAAAACCGCTTTCAAGGGCTGGAAACTTACCGCCGAAACCCCGGTTACCTACCAGCACGCCGCCCTTTACCTGAATACCTCCCAGGCCGCCACCCTGGAAGACTGGCTGGTCGAGGTGCAGGAACTGGTAAAACAGACCGAAAACACGGTGGAAGCCCAGAAAGAAAAATCGCGGGAATGGTGGAAAAATTTCTGGGAACGCAGTTTTATCGCCGTTGACCCCGAAAAACGCCTGGAAGACCCCAAACCCTGGCAGGTGGGCCGGAACTATAACCTTTTTCGCTACATGCTGGCCTGCAACGCTTTTGGCGAATACCCGACCAAGTTTAACGGCGGCCTGTTTACCAGCGACCCTTCCTATGTCTTGCAGGGACCGGAGTGGGAGCAGCGCACGCCCGACTTCCGCCGCTGGGGTGGCGGCAGCTTTACCGCCCAGAACCAGCGCCTGGTCTACTGGCCCATGCTCAAGAGCGGCGACTTCGAACTGATGCCGCCCCAGTTCGAGTTCTACCGGCGAAGCCTGGTCAACGCCGAGTTGCGGACCCGCGTCTACTGGGGCCACGCGGGCTGCTCGTTCACCGAACAGATTGAAAACTTTGGCCTGCCGCTCGGCTGGGCCTGGGGCTGGTACGGCAGCGGCAAACACCCCCGCAACGCTTTCACCGACCCGACCGAACAGACTGAGCCGTATGTGAAATATCTCTATCTCCAACAGCTCGATTTCTCGTTCATGATTATGAAGTATCACCTCTATTCCGGGATTGATATTTCACAATACATTCCCTTTATCGAAAGCTCGCTAAAGTTCTTCGACGAGCATTACCAGTACATCCATTTCGAGGAAACGGACCGCCGCCTGGGCGAGGACGGTAAACTGGTGCTGTTCCCGTCTACGGCCTGCGAGACCTACAAGATGGCGCTCAACCCGACCGACCTGGTAGCAGCCCTTGACGCCACCGTCCGGGCGGTGCTGGCTTTGCCGGAGAAGTATATTTCCGAGGAAAGCAAGACCTACTATCGCGGCCTCCTGGAACGCATCCCACCCTTCACCTACCGCGAGAAGGAAGGAAAACGGACCCTGGCACCGGCGGAAAGCTGGAAGGAAATCATCAATGTCGAGATTCCCCAGTTGTACCCGGTCTTCCCCTACGAACAGTACGGCCTGGGCCGTCCCGACTTGCAAACGGCGATTGATACCTGGCACTACGGTACTGATATTCCCGAACAGAAGAACCACGTTAGCTGGCACCAGGACGGGATTTTCTGCGCCCGGATGGGTCTGACCGAGGAAGCCGCCGAAATCGCCATTCGCAAGCTTGGTGACGGCGAAAAACGCTTCCCGGCTTTCTGGGGACCGGGCCACGACTGGCTGCCCGACCACAACTGGGGCGGCACCGGCATGAGCGGTCTCCAGGAGATGCTTTTGCAGACCAACGGCGAGAAGCTTTACCTGCTTCCCGCCTGGCCTCGCGATTGGGACGTCGATTTCAAACTGCACGCGCCCGCGCAGACAGTGGTCGAGGGCCGGGTCCGTAACGGCAAGCTGGAAAATTTGTCGGTTACCCCGTCCGAACGGCTGGCCGACGTGGTCAATTTGTGGGAAACCACGCTGGAGTAATAAAAACACAAAAGAAAGACCCGCCACTCAGGTCAAAATGGCGGGTCTTTCTTGTAAAGGAGGAAAGGCCTGGAATCTTTTCACTCCGGGGCGGCTTATTAAACCGCCAACCGGTAGGTCTGCGCGGCCTTGGTCTGAAATTCAATTACACCATCCGAAACCTGCTCAAAGGAAACCGGGGCCTCGCCGGAAGTCACTCCTTTAATTGGCGTGGTCGAGCGCACCCGGCAGGGACCATCAAACGCGGCCCGGACCTGTCCGCCTGTCAGGGCGTTACCGGCCCAGGTCGCGCTTACCTCGAAGTTACCCCTCGCTTTCATACCGCTAAAGGAACCTTCCGACCAGGCTGCCGGGATGGCCGGTAAAAATTCGATTTCACCGTTCTGGCTTTGCAATAGCATTTCGGCCAGGGCCGCCCCACCGCCGAAGTTACCATCAATCTGGAACAGGTAGCCGCCTTCGCGCCGCCCGTGAACGTTGAACAGGTTCGAGGAAGTAGTCCTGACCAGCAACCGCTCTAAAAGCCGGTAAGCCTGTTCGCCGTTACCCAGGCGGGCAAAAAGTGAGGCCGCCCAGGCGCAACTCCAACCCCCGGTCGCCCCGCCTTCGTCAAAACGGCGCTGAATCGAGTTGCGGGCCGCAGCGGTCAATTCCGGCTGAGTGTGGCGGTTAACCAGGGCGGCGGGATAGAGCGAGAACAGGTGCGAGGTGTGGCGATGGCCCGGTTCCCACTCGTCAAAGTCCTGGAACCATTCCTGAAGCTGGCCGAACTTCCCGACCTTGAACGGGTTCATTCTGGCAAGGGCGGCTTCAACCTCACCCCGGAAATCGGCGTCAATCTCTAGAATCCGGCTGGCTTCAACCACGTGGTTGAAAAGGTCGGTAATCATCACCAGGTCGGCGGTGCTGCCCTGGCTGACCGCGCAGGGCTCGTTCTCTGCCGGGGTCAAGAAGCGGTTTTCGGGCGAAGTGGCCGGGTTGGTCACCAGGTTCCCCTGCCCATCGTCAATCAGCCAGTCCAGGCAGAACAGGGCCGCCTCTTTCAACAACGGGTAAGCCCGTTCGGTCAGGAAAGCCCGGTCGAGGGTGAAGGCGTAATGCTCCCAGAGGTGCTGGCTCAACCAGGCCCCACCCATCGGCCAGAAAGCCCACATCGCGGAACCACCCGCCGGGGCGGTCTGCCGCCACAAATCGACGTTGTGATGAGCCGTCCAGCCCCGCGCCCCGTAATGGACCTGGGCTGTTTTGGTGCCGTTCACCCGCATTTCTTCAAGCAGGTCTACCAGGGGCAAATGCGTTTCGGACAGGTTGCCGCTTTCGGCAGGCCAGTAGTTCATCTGGGTATTGATGTTGATGGTATAGTTGCCGCTCCAGGGGGGCCGGACTTCTTCGTTCCAGATACTTTGCAACCCTGCAGCCTGGGTGCCGGGCCGCGAACCGCAAATCAGCAGGTAACGGGAATACTGGTAGTAGAGGGCGTAAAGCTGGGGGTCGGCCTCGCCCGCTTGCACCTTTTCCAGGCGCTGGTCGGTCGGCAAAGCGGTGTGCGGGGTTGTGCCCAACGAAACCTCTACCCGATTAAATAAAGGCTGGAAATCGGCCAGGTGGCGAGTATGGAGTTCTTCGAAAGAAATTGACCGGGCGGCGGACAGGGTCTTTTCGTTGTCGGCGGCGGGGTCTTTTTGCGACTGAGCAGGCTGTTTGTCAAAACCTTCAAAGTTGGTGGCACCCGACAGCAGAAGTGTTACCCGGTCTGCCCCTTTTATTTCAAGCTCGTTATTCTCGTTAAAAGTGATTTCGCCGCCTTCGTTCAAAACTTGCAGGCGAATTTCAAAACTCAAACTTTCATTCTCGGTATAGACAACCGGGTTCGGATGGTCAAAGACATAATTCGGCTCAACGTGCGAGGGGGCGACCCCTTTGAAGACCAGGGTGTTCGGGCCTCCGGCGCTGGCCTGACCGTGCAAGGGGCTGCTGAGCGCTATTTTCCCGGTAAACTGGCCGGGTTTATCACAATCAAGTTTGACCGCCAGCACCTGGTCCACCGCCGAGACAAAGCTCTGGCGGGTAAAAATCCGCCCGGCGCTTTCGAAATAGGTTAAAGTTGTAGCGGTGGTCAAATCTAGTTCGTGGTGATAGTTAGTAAAATCTTCGACACCTTCGAGGGTCAGGTTTAAATCGCCCAGCGGCTGGTAAGATTCGTTCCAGGGTCCGAGCATGTGGGTTTCAACAACCTTTTCGGCTTCGAGATATTTCCCCGCAAAGACCAGTTCACGGGCTTCCTGTAGATGCTTGATTGCTTCGGGATTGTTCGTTTCGCGGGGAAACCCCGACCAGAGGGTATCTTCGTTGAGTTGAATCCGCTCCTGGCCGACGCCACCAAAGACCATCCCACCCAGGCGACCGTTGCCGATTGGAAAAGCCCGGTGCCAGTGGTCCGTGGGAATTGGCCGGTCGTACCAGAGTTTCAGGTCTGTTTGCGCCCTTGTATCAGACAAAGCACTACTCCTTTGTTGTGTAAAAGTCCGGTTTTTTATTAACGGGCCGGTTTCGAAAATTATCTGTTTGAATTTTTGCAAAACTGAGAAAAAAGAGGGGTCATCTATCCTGGCCCTATTTAATTCAATAGTTTCTGGATAAATGACCCCCTGTTTATCCCGTACCGGGAAGATACAGGCGTAAACTAACGGAACTTACTTCTTGTAGGAAGATTTGTCGTAGGCTTCCTGCTGGATTTGCAGGTACCGCGACAGACCCAACCCATCGAGACCCTTAACATATGAATCCCAGTCTTTGTCCAGGCTTTTTACACCCGTGATGAACTGCAACGCGCTCTGGTCAACATAGTTGTTGATATTCGTCTGCAAGGTCGCGACTTCACTACCCAGCGAAGGGTCAATCCAGACGCCCCAGTAAGGGTAAATCTGGGCTTTGTCTTCGTGCCCGGCGTAGAGTTGGGTGGCCTGGTACAGCCTGCGCTCGTAGCCTTCCGGCGAGTAGATGTCATCCGGCACAACCTGGGCCGCCCGGAACTGTTTGGTGTTGTTGTACTGGGCCAACGCACCAATGTCCGAGTTATACGGCGCTACCCCGTTAGGGCGAACTACCGTCTTGTACAGAGGAGTTACCCCATCCTCCAACGCTTTGTCACCGGCGGCAGGGGCAACCACGGTCCGGTCGTCCACGCCGAAGATGCCTTTGATTTCACCTTCCTGGGTGAACATGTAGTCGAGCATCTTGATAGCCGCAATCTGAGCGTCTTTGCTGGCCTTGTTGGTCAGAACAAAGGTCGCGCCAGGCGCGCTGGGGAAGTTGTACCCGGTGTAGTTGGCTCCGTTTGGTCCGGTCAGCGGCGGCACGGCATCATACTGCTTGTCGTGACCGTCGGGGGAACCCAGGGTGAAGAAGATACCGGGGTGCAGCACGGTGGCCGAACCCAGGATAACCGCGCCCGCGTTGTCACCAATCTGCTTGAGAGCATCGGGGTTCTGGGTGAAAGCACCTTTATCAATCACGCCAGCATCATACAACGACTTGATGTAAGCCAGGCCCTGCTTCCAGCCGTCTTTGTTGGCCTGGATGTCTACCTTACCGTTGTTGAGGACCAGCGTCGAGTCGTTGTTGCCGCTGGTGCCCTGAGGGTCGTAGATGAAGGCGTTCATGAAGTAAGGGATTAACACGTCGCGAACGTCGGCGCTCAACGGTACTTCATCGGCTTTGCCGTTGCCGTTGGGGTCTTTGGTCTTGAAGGCGGTCAGGACGTTGAGCATGTCAGCGGTAGTTTTGGGCTGTTGCAGACCGAGCTTTTTGAGCCAGGTGCTGTTCATCCAGAGTTTGTCCTGGTAGGTGCAGTGGAAGCAATCGACCCACTGGGGCATACCATAGATTTTGCCGTCGGGAGCAGTCGCCATGGCTTTGTAGTCAGGAATGGTGTCGAGAGCTTTCTGGACATTAGGAGCATACTGCTTGATCAAATCGTTGAGCGGGATGATGACACCCTGCTGGCCGTATTTGAGCAAGTCAGCCTGGGTGAACTGGTCCACCCACGGGATGAGCCAGTAGAGGTCAGGATAATCGCCACTGGCAAGCGAAATCTGGCGTTTTTCCTTGGCCGGAGCGCCATCCCAGGTAGTAGTCTGGAATGTGAACTGGATGTTGAACTTCTGCTCAAGCAGCTTCATGTAAGCGTTGGTAGCGAGGTCATAGTCAGGGCCCTGCGGGGCGAAGACGTTAATTTTGACAGCAGGGCCACTTGGGGCGGCAGCGGCGGTCGTGGCCGCGCCAGCCGCAGTCGTAGCTGCGCCACCGGCAGCAGTGGTAGCTGAACCGGCGGCGGTAGTGGCGGCAGCGGTAGTAGCCTGGGGCGCAGTGGTGGCGGTAGAATCACCGCAAGCCGCTAATAGTGTCGATAACACTATGAGCAGGACCATCAAAGCCGCCTGAGGCTTTCTTCTTGACAGGAACGTTGTCATGCTACTCAATCCTCCTCCTGAATTTAATCAGGATTTCTTAGGTTAACAAACTCAGCAATTCAGAAAACATATATCGAGCAGGTAACAGGTCTTAAACTTGGCTCAATACCTAATCTTTTACTCAAAAAAGGGCGAGGGCAACTAACCTCCTTTCAAGGCCATCTCGAATTGGGATTAACTTTTAAGTATGTAAAGAAATTAACTCAGCAAAAATTTACCCTTTGACGGCACCAATTAAGATGCCCTTGGTAAAATAGCGCGAGACGAAAGGATA
>MKTJ01000023.1:84405-111959 GCA_001898225.1 Chloroflexi bacterium 54-19 | reverse complement strand
ATCAATCAAATTTAGACTGTCTACTAGTAGCGGAAGATGGCGGCAATGCTCTTGTGTTCGGGCATCCGCTCGGTGGGCCGGGTAAAAACCGCTCCTTTGCTGAGAAAAGTTTTGGTGGCGACCAGGTCGAGCAAATCTTCATCGCCGGGCGCGGCTTTCAAGTGGGTATGGACCTCGCCTTCCCCTGCATCATAATAACCCCACAACTGCTGATCTTCGGCCACAAACAGGGTGCCTACCCGGCCCTGTTCGGCGGCAGGGACGATTTCGCTGATTTCGGTCGAAGTAAAGCCTGTCCCGGCCAGTTCGGCGTAACGGTTAAAACCGGTTTCTTCCTGCTCCCGGAAGAAGGGTTCCACCAGGGGCCAGGCTTTGTGAGTCAAGGTAAGGCTGCTAAAGTCGTCGGGGTTTCCTGGGATGGTTTGCTCTACCAAATGAGGGTAGGTATTGACCTGGCGGTAAAGAGCAGTCAGGTAATTAACGCCTGCCAGTACCAGGGGAACTTTCTCATCAGCCAGGTAGTGCCTTAAACCGGTCTCTATCTGCGAACAATATAATTCGAGGTCATTTTTCTCCACATCCTCCCTGCCGCCCCGACCGTAATAGACCGCGGTGGGCCTGGACCCACTTACTGGGCCGGGGCCGGAATGGTATTGGAGGGTGTTATCGGCCCTTCTAAAGTGAGCTGTCGCTGCCAGGTTGGGCGGAACACCTTCCGGCAAAGTCAGTTCTTTAGCCGTAAAGCGCGTACCCCGGATAAAACGGACCTGGTTTTTACTGAGGGCCAGCAGGTAGAACAGGCCGTCCGGGCGGAGCAATGGAAGCAAAGCTTTAAGATAAAAACGGTGCCCTACTACCACTATTTCAGGAGTAGTTTGGGGCAATTTGTAATAAACAAAGCTTACGGGTGAGCAAAAAATAGCTAACCCTTCGTGCATGCTCTTCCAGAAATTATCTCTATCCAGTAGACCATACACCGGCTTAATCATTGCCTCAACCTGGGTGGGGGGTACGTGGTTAGCGTTGAGGTCGCTCTCGGCCTGACCGAGCAATTTTTTCAAAGTTAGCTGGTCGCGGGGCGTCTGGGAGCTTCCCGGCCCGGTCGGCATAAAAATCGAAAGACAGGGTTGTCCCATCTGGTTTGCCAGCATGGAAAGGTCAATTCCAAGTAGATGTGCTGTAGACATTTCTTTTCTCCTTCTGGCAAGGCTTAAAACCTGGGTTAGTTAGACCTGCTAGACTTGAGCCTTCCCAGGATCGGTAGGTTTTTGAATAAATTAATAGTGCCGCATAAAAGTCAATATCCGGGTAGAAGGGCATAAATACGGAATTTATAAAGGGGAGGTGCTTATCAGCTTCTAAATAAATAGGAATTTTTTATCGTTGGCTACCAAATTTTATACGTATTTGAGTTATCCTAATATCAGGAAAGGTAGAATCAACAAAGACCTTTCTCAAGGAGGCAAGTTATGGGAATCTGGGGTTATCTAATCATAGTCGCAGGCGCCCTCGCAATCGGCTTGATTGCCCAGTTTATCGGCAAAGCGCCGACCATGTACGACTGGTTAATCACAGCCTTCTTCGCCGGGGTGGCCGCCTGGGTCGCGAGTGAGTTATTAGGCTCTGTCAGCACCTGGGGCCCTGAAGTTGACGGCTTGTTCGTCCTCCCTGCCCTGATTGGTGGCGTGGTGGTTGGCGCGCTCGTTGATGGTGGAGAGCGTCTTGTCATTACGCCGACTACACAGTAAGGGATGTTTTAGTATCCACAGATGCGTATTGCAGCTAAATAAGATACTTAAAAAGCCCGGTTGTCTGCCGGGCTTTTTAAGTTGGCCGAATCCCGTCTTAAACCTGTATAGCTTCCGGCTCAGAGGTGAAATGGGTAGCTGCCGTTATCAATTCTTGCTTTAACTGCCACAGGTTCTCGGTAAGTGACACGTGATAAATATGTGGGTTAACCAGCCGCTTAACTCCTTCATCCAACCGGTCGAGGTCGGCCACTTGGCGCGACCGTATTTCTTCCAGGCCGGGCATCCTGTAGACCAGGCGCCCCTGGTCCAGCACCGGCACCTGGAGCGTCTCAATCTCTGCTATCTCGCTATTATTCATAACCTGGCAGACGTTAAGTTCCACCGGGTGGTGCAATTTTAAGATAGCGGCCTTGCCCGGTTCTTCACCCGCTAGCCCCAGCAGGTCTACCACGGCTTTACCCCGCTTATCGTAAAGACGCCAGACCTTCTTGTGGCCGGGATTGGGTGTTTTACCGGGTGTCTCGGAAATTTTCAGGGCCGGTTTCCAGGTATCATCCTTTTGCACGGCCACCAGTTTGTAGACGCCGTCCAGGGCCGGGCAGCCCTCCGAGGTTATCAGGTGGGTGCCAACCCCGTAGACCAGCCGGGAGAGTAGCCGGTCCGGGTCCACCCCATACCGAGGGGCCTCGGCCTGGATTTGAGTCCTGATTTGCCAGATTACCATTTCGTCCAGTTCGTTCGAGAGGGTGATGGAAGTCTTGCTAAACCCGGCCTCGTCGAGCATCCGGGCGGTCTGTACGGCCAGGTAAGCCAGGTCGCCGGAATCCAGCCGGACTCCCACCGGTTCGTGACCTTTGCGGCGCAGTTCCTCAAAGACCCTGATCGCATTGGGCAGGCCGCTTTCCAGGGTATTGACCGTGTCTACCAGTAAGACACAGTCGTCGGGGTAAATTTCGCTGAAAGCCCGGAAGGCTTCCAGTTCTCCCAGGCCGAGGGCTATAAATAACTGGACCATACTGTGGGCATGGGTACCTTTGGGGGGATAGCCAAGGACATGGGAAATGCCGGCATTCGAGGTAAAGTCGGCCCCACCAATCATGGCGGCCCTGGCCCCGGCGTTGGCGCCGGTAGATTGGCCCCGCCGCATTCCGAACTCCAGCAACAAATTACTCCGGCTAATATTCTTAATCCGCGCCGCCTTGGTGGCAATCAGGGTCTGGTAGTTCAGGAAGTTGAGCAAGGGGCTTTCCAGGATTTGAGCCATCGCCAGCGGTCCTCTGACGCTGGTCAGAGGTACCTGGGGATGGACCACCCGCCCTTCCGGGATGGCGTCAAGAGAAATGGCTTTAAAATTACCGTTAGCTTTAAGCCAGCCCAAAAAATCTTCCTGGAAAAGGCGTTTACCGGTCCGGGTGGTCTGGGAGCGCAGGTAATCCAGGTCTTTATCCTGGAAGTGGGCCTCTTGCATCCAGTCTATTAGCCATTCAAGCCCGGCGTTGATGCAGTACCCGGCCTGGTGCAGGCCGTAGTTAGGATAGTGCCGGAAGAAATGGTCAAACTGGGCCGGTTGCTCGTGGACCCCCATCCGGTAATAAAATTGAGCCATTGTTAACTGGTACTCGTCGGTGAATAAAATACCTTCGGCAGTCTGTTGGTCCAGGAGTCGCATAGAGTTAACCTCCTCTTTGGTCACTTTACCATAGCTGGTTTGAGCTAAACTGGTAAAAGGCGGCCAAAGCCATAGATAAATGGGGCCAGGTAATTCGCCCGACTCAAATATCGGATTCAACCTCGGCCACCTTGACGTGATTGGACTCCCTGGCTTTGATTCGTTCCTGGAAATTCAAGGCTTCCTGCTCCCAGTTTTCGGTACAGTTAGGATAGTTATAACCCAGGAAATTATCCGAATCGCTGGCAAAGATAAGCTCGCCGGTTTCGTGATGGTGAGCAACCATGCCAATTACCGCTGTTGGGTGGCTTTCGACTACAGCCCAGCAGACCACCGGTTGCGCAATATAAAAAGGCCCATCTTTAAAAGGGCTGCAGTAAATGGCTTCCCAACCTGGCCCTGCCGGTATAATCTGAAAAATTTCCCCGTATTCTTTATCGGTAGACATTTTTACCTCCTTGGAAAATATCAACTGAAGCGGGAATTATTCGACTATCTAAAAGTATAAGGTTGGCCCGTAACAAATAAGGTTTACGAAGATAAAAACCTCCCCATTTTCTGTGAAATCCTCAAATTTAATGGTTTTAATATATTCAGCCTGTTTTACCCGGTTGTTTACACGGCAGGGCCATAATAGCTTTTGAAGTAAAGAATTACCTTGCTCAAAAGCGCAGGTAATTGAAAGGAGAGGTCGGATTATGATTAGCCGGATTGCCGTGGCCCTGGATGGTTCCAGCCTGAGTGAAAGTTCCTTGCCTTATATTTATTACCTGGCAAAACTTTTAAATGCCAAATTATTATTGTTACAGGTTAGTTTCTGGCCGGAAGATACTACCGGCGCGATTTACATGGACTCTGAGGCTGGCATTTCCCCGGCCAACTATCTTACCGGGGTAAAGGCTATTTTGACCGACCCGGCCAGTCCCTGGCAATTCCAACCTGACGAGGTTCAAACAAAAGTAGTCTATAAAAAGTCGGTCCTGGAACTGGGCGATGTTGCGCTCGCCGAAGGTGCCGATTTGCTGGTAATGACCACCCACGGGCGAAGCGGCTTATCCCTGCTCATAATGGGTAGCATCGCGAAAAGTATTCTTAAACATACCCGATTGCCGGTTATATTGATGCGACCGGAAGAAACACCCCTCAAGGCCCAGGCTCAAATAGAGGCTATCTTAGCGAACCCACCTGCTCCCCTGGCTGTAGCGACCCTGGATGGTTCCCTGGAGGCGGAAGCTTGCCTGGGTCCGGCCAGCGAGATTTGCGCGCAACTGGACATTCCTCTGTACCTGCTGGAAGTTGTTTCACCGAGCCTGGCCGGGTTAATCGGTACTATGGGGCTGAGCTACAGTTATAACGAATCAGAGGAGCAAAAAGAAATCCAAAAAATTCGCAAGGAAGCGACCACTTACCTTGAGCAGGTGGCCCACCATTTACAGGACGTTTATCCCCACCTGAAGGTTGAAGTAACGGTCCTGGTCGGCAACCCGGCTAAACAAATTGAAGATTTCACCGGTGGGATCCACCCTTTGTTTGTGGCAATGGCGACCCATGCCCGTGGTGATTTCGGCCAGATGCTGCCGGGAAGCGTAGCCGAAAAGATAGTGCGGAAGAGCCGCCAACCGGTCCTGTTAGCTCGTGTCCCCAGGGGATATAGAGGTTTTAATTTAAGTATGGAAGAAGGTAAAAACGGGATGGCAGAAGACGGTTACTAACCGGGCCGGGCTTAAAACCCCCTGTTTAATTAACCGCTATCGCCCCGGTAAGGACGCGACTGGAGGTTTTGTTAAATTTTAAGGTTTTAAACCCTTTAATCAACCTTGCGCGCTAACATGGAGTCAGGCAATTAGAAAAAGCTCGATAGGTTACATATCCCCTAAAAGTGTCGAAACTATTTGCCTTAATTATAAATACTATTGATAGCTACAAGAATTTAACCTGATTTGCCGGAAAGTTGAAGAATAATATGTATAAATCAATTATAGTGCCCCTGGATGGTTCAGAGCTTTCGGAAAAGGCTTTACCCTATGCCCTGAAACTTGCCAGCGCCCTCGATACGGATTTAACCCTTTTGATTGTTATCGAAAACCCCGATTTTCCGGGCGGGCCCTTTCAAAAGGAACATGTGCGCAAAGCCAGTGAATATTTAGCAAAAAGGCAGGAATGGCTGGACAGCGATAGGGAATTTCTAAAATATTCAAAACAAATAGCCCTGACTGTTCTCGTTGGCGACCCGACCGAAGAAATCAGCCGTTTTGTCGAAGGAAAAGAGGAAAGCCTGGTAGTGATGACCACCCACGGGCGGAGCGGCTTATCCCGGCTTCTGCTGGGGAGTGTAGCCGCAAAAGTCCTTCACAGGGTAAAGAACCCCGTTATGCTGGTCCGCTCTTATGGCAAAGCCTCTACCGAAAATCTTGAGGGGGCCACTGAAGCTCAGGCCGAGCCTTACGCCACAACCTTCCTGCGCGAAGGCGCCAAATTACTGGTGCCCCTGGACCAGACGGAGAACTCCGAGGCTGCCGTAAACCCGGCTATAGAACTGGCTAAGCAGTTAAAGGCTTCTCTTTACCTGTTAAAAGTATGTACCCCGGCGGAAAATACCATTTATCCTGACCAGGTTGTTATGGCTTTTTACCCGGAAGATTTGCAAAAAAAGGAAGGGCAGGCAAGAGCGACCGCCAGGGTATACCTTGGGCAGGTTGCACAGTTAGCCAATACCGAGGGTATTGAGACGGTAATCCAGGCTGTAACGGGTAATAACCCGGCCGAGGAGATTATCCGCTACGCTAATCTCGTAGAACCTGATTTTATTATAATGTCTACCCATGCCAGGGGTGAACTGGGCCGGTTGCTATACGGTAGCGTAGCCAACCAGGTGCTGCAAATGGCCCATTTGCCCGTGTTGATGGTCCCCACCGCTAAAGCTGAGTTGGCCCCGGTAACCGGTCCGGCTGAAAAAGAAAAGCAGGTTAATAGCCAGGTTTAGCGGTTGTTGCCCAATAAAAAACTTCTGGCCCAGAACCGAGCCAGAAGTTTTTTTTTGCTAAAATCTATTTTGACCTGAAATTCAGAGGCAGACCAAAGTCAGACAAGCGCAGCGTTATTCTGGACTTCAGGAGTAGCGAGGCGCGGCATAGGAACCATAATGACCGGCAAATGGCTTCTCCGCATAACCTCGTGGGTCAAACTTGGCATTCTCACCTGGTCTTCCTCCCCAAAGGTATGGGTTGCCATAATAAGGGCGTCCGGTTCCATAAGTTCAGCAAATGCTATTATTTCAGTTGCCGGGGTACCGCTCAGGACAATTTTAACGGCTTCAACCTCGTTTTTCTCAGCCAGGTTTTCAATTTGTTGGAGATATAAATTAGCCTCGTCCCTTTTGACAAGGTCCAAACCTGAAAGGGTCTGCCCGCCTCCTGCCAGGGGTTGGGATGCCAGGTCAAAGGCCGGATTGTTGACTTTGAGCAAGTATAAGGTCCCGTCAAGCTTCTGGGCCAATTCAAAACTTAGCTCCAAACTGGCTTCGGCTTTTTCGGTCATATCCAGGGGCAGCACAAGGCGCACACCGTTAGCTAGAAACTTTTTGCCAAAGGGTTCATTCATACAGGCCAGGGTATCACTCAACCCATAATTAGCCGGAGTAGTTTGCCAGTAGGGGCGTACCAGGAGGACCGGCACCTTCAGTTGGTGTAAAACTTTCAGAGTAACGCTGCCCATAAAATACTGCTGGGTCTGGGGTTGACCGTGCGTGGTCATCGTCACAAGGTCGAAATTCTCCTCGGTAGCGTACCGGCAAATCACTTCGGCAGGGTCGCCATGCAATACTTTTGTTTCCAACCGGTCGGCGGAAATAAAAGGTACTTCGCCGTGGGAAGTTAAATATTCGGAGACCCTGGCAAGATACGTCCTGGCCGCCTGGGTGGTGCTGCTGGTCTCAAAGGCCTCCTTTTCCGGGTTGTGCTTCCCCTCGATAACTCGCAAGAGCGTGACCTGTAACCCCAGGCGGGCCGCCAATTTAAGGGCATAAGGTAAAACCTTTTCCGAAAGGGTAGAGCCATCCACCGGCACTAATATTTTCTTTAACATTTGAGATTCCTTTCCCCAAGCCTAATAGTTGCTTTGGACGGCGTATTTTCAATTATCAAGCTCACCTACTAATTACTTTATAAGCTTTTCCTCTTTTTGATTGTTTTTACTCTTATATTATGGCTGTAACAGCTTAATTTTCAGGTGTATGGCTGCAATAAATCGGTAAATACTTGATTAACCCGTGAACGTATCCAAAATCGCGCTGTTATTGATTATTCACAGTATTAGTGCTAGAATTTATTCATAGCACTAATACTGTCAATTTCTTAGAGCGATCAATATTGTTGAGCAACCCGGACTAATCTTCTATTTTGCTATAACTTGAAAAACTATTCTTGGCTGTAAATACCTGTAAATAGCGTCTTTTTATCTGGCTGCCCTTCTAAGGGGTAATTATTATGGATAATCCTGTCCCCACCCCAGAGATGCGGGTAGATAATATTATTACCCGCCTGCAAACTACTGCCAACGCTTTTGTTGCCATTACAAAAGAACTTGACCTCGATATGGTCCTGCAATTAATTGCCGATAGTGCGAAACAAGTAGCAAATTCCCGTTACGCCGCGCTTGGTATCGTGGATGAACAGGGAGTAATCTCCTTTTTTATCACCAGCGGTATTTCTAAAGAAGAGCGCGAATTAATCGGCGCCCTACCCAGGGGGCATGGTTTACTGGGTCTTTTAATCAAAGAAGGCCAACCGGTCCGGGTCCGGGACATTTCGAAGGACCCCCGGCGCTGCGGGTTTCCGCCCAACCATCCACCCATGACCAGCCTGTTAGGTATGCCGGTATCCATCGAGGGGAAAATAGTTGGTGACCTTTACCTGACCGATAAAATCGGTAAGTCTGAATTCGATGATGAAGATGAATGGTGGCTTAATCTTTTTGCCCGTCAGG
Source organism: Chloroflexi bacterium 54-19 (assembly GCA_001898225.1). Lineage (GTDB taxonomy): Bacteria > Chloroflexota > Chloroflexia > Chloroheliales > Chloroheliaceae > 54-19. The sequence continues at coordinate 103,556 of MKTJ01000023.1, read as the reverse complement.
CAGCTAACGCGATTATCAATGCCAATCTTTATAACAAGGCGCGCCAGGCCCAAAAAAATGCCCAGGCTTTAGCCGAAGTGGTTGGCTCCCTCAATCAATTTACCGAACCACATGCGCTATTTGACCAGATTTCGAAGGCGACTTGCCAGATCCTGGGTTTACCTGCCGCCGCCGTCTTCATGCTAGATGAGCAAGTTGCCCGGTTTTCTTTACAGGCAGGAATAGGTTTAAAACAAAACAGTGATGATGACACCTTTCTTCCCCTCAAAGGCTCGGTGGCCGGGGAAGTGTTGGAACAGGCCCGGACCAAGGTGGTTAGCAACCTGACCCAACTGGACGAAATTTATGTGCCATACCTGGCATCAGGTAAGCTACCCGACTCGCTTATAGTCGTACCAATCCGGGAGTACGGTAAAATTAACGGGGTGATTGAAGCTTACTCCCAGGTTGCACGCCAATTTACTCCTGATGAAATCGCTTTACTGGAAGCCTTCGCGGTTAAGGCCAGCCTGGCCCTGGAGAAAGCCAATCTTTTTCACCAAAAAGAAGAATTTCTCTCTATGACCGCCCACGACTTGCGCGCCCCTTTATCCGCTATCAAAATGAGCAGCGGGCTTTTAGCCGCTAACCTCCCGGAAGACTTTCCCCCGCTACTTTCACAACTGGTTGAAAATATTACCCGGAACAGTGAGCGGTTGGACAATTTGATGGAGGACTTGCTAGACCTGAACCGCCTTGAAAATGGCAGGGTTCATTTAAACCTGGAACGCTGCGAGGCCGGTGAGTTGATAAATGCGGCGGTTAATTCCCTCAACCCTCTTTTTGAAGAAAAGTCGCAACTTCTAACCTATACCACTAACTCACACAAATGCTGGATTGTAGTAGACCGGAAGCGTATGGACCAGATTCTGGTCAACTTGCTCAGCAATGCCCACAAATACACTCCCACAGGCGGAAAGGTTACGGTAGCCCTGGATACATCCGAGAGTTCGGTTGTAATTAAGGTAAGCGATAATGGTCCGGGCATCCCACCGAAAGAACAAAACTTGATTTTTGACCGCTATTACCGGCGGCCAGTCCACGAGCAGGAGAGTAAAATCTCCGGTACCGGCCTGGGTCTGCCTATTACCCGGAACCTGGTGAACCTGCACGAGGGTAAAATCTGGGTTGAAAGCACTCCCGGAAGCGGCACCACTTTCTTTGTCCAACTGTCTATAGCACCTTTTGAAACCTAAGTCTTCTTTATATATCATCTATATATACCATCTATCTATTTGAGATAACTCCTAATTTAACCTTTTAAGAATATTCTAGAAATAGAGACCTGCCCGGTGTTGGTGCCGGGCTGGTTCAGGTTGTCATTTACCGGCAGCCTGTAGTTTAAGGAGCACGCTTATGTGGTGGCAGGATTTGTTTTTGGGGTTCTGGAATGGCTTTACCGCCTGGATAGTTTTTATTGTCCACCTGTTCGGAGGCTGGCCGGAATTTCCCTTCTATGATTTTGCCCACGGTGGCAACTGGTACGATTTCGGTTTTTTGGTGGGAGCGGGTTCTCCCCTTTTGGGTTTCATGGGGGCCGGGTCGCGCAGCAGCCGAGTCCGGCAGCAAAAACAACCTGGTGAAAATTCTAATGTGACCATGCCTTATTAAAATACGGCTTTCGTTTTGAGCCTGGAAAAGCCAGGTTATTGGTGTTAAACACCTCAAAAGGTATGTTTCAAGCGAAAACCAATTAAAGATAAGAATAAAGGAGAAGGACGATGAACGAACACTTCCAGACACCTACAATGCCTCTACAGGTAGCCCAGGAGATGACCAGCACTACCTTTGACCTGCCCGGTTACCGGGTGGTCCGCACAGTAGGGGTGGTACGCGGCATTACTGTACGCAGCGCAAATATTGCCAAGCAGTTTACAGGGGCTTTTCGGACCCTGGTAGGTGGCGAGATTGACGAATATGTCGAGTTGGCCGAGAAAAGCCGGGAGCAAGCCTATGTCCGCCTGCTCCAACACGCCGCCGCAATGGGCGCGAACGCGGTCCTGGGTATTCGCTATGATGCCAATGAACTGGTATCCAACATGAACGAGGTTATTGCCTATGGTACCGGCGTCATAGTGGAGCCCCTCCGGTAGTGGCAAAATCCGGGTTGTGCCGTGAAAAAAATTCCTAAAAAGCTCCTGGTCGGTTTAATCGCCCCGGTCGTGGCCGGGGTGGCTTTTCTCGTGGCTTATTCCGTTGCCATGCAGCGTCGCCTGCCCAAACCGGGCCGGGTCGCGCTGGACGGCGTGACCACCATTGAGGACGCGGTCGAGGCGTGCCGCCGGACCGGACTAGGAGGTTGGGACCTGGTAGCTTACGCCCAGCATTTAACGGCCCGGAAATTCACCTATTCCCGGCTTAACACCTGGGAGTCGCCTGCCCGCGCTTTCGAACGGGGCCGGGGTTTTTGCCAGCAACAGGCCCTGGCTTTGCAGCAAATCTACGACCGCCTGGGCTTTGAAGCCCGCCCGGTCTACGCTTTCCGGTGCCGGTTTGGCGCCAAAGTAGTGGATGGTATTCCCTGGCCAGGTGGTATTTCCGGCCACGACTGGTTGCGGGTAAAGGTGGCGGGTGAGGAGCGGGATGTCTGTCCCGGCGCGGTTACTAATCGCCCCGGCCAGGTCAATTTCGAAGTCCTTTCGAAGGTGCGGCCCCTGTATAGCTGGCTACAACCCTGGTGGCATTACCTTTCGGCCATAGAAAATATCCGGCGCGACCTGGTGGGAAGGTGCTCCAGGCCCGCCCCGGCAAATGAAAGGTTTGCGCCGGTAAAAGCCGGGCAAGAATCCACCGCCCCGACCGAATAAAGGCAATTTTTACATAACATCCATTCGTTTGTACCCGGAATTTCAGGTTTGAGTTGTACTCTGAAAACAGGAAAAGAAGAATGTTTTAAGATTCTTCCACTCCTAAAACTGGTCGGAACTCTCGCCCCTGGACTTTTATATCAAACCTGGGTCCAGGCGGCTTGGCATGCTTCTGGCCGAGAAGGTACGTTTGCCTAAGGAGGTGCAAGTTATGACGATTGAACGCTGGAATCCTTTCCGAGACCTTGAGCGAGTACAGAACTGGTTTAATCGCTGGCAAGATGATGATTTCTTTGATGGCCGGTTCTGGCCTGCCAGGTTTGAACTTCCGGTTGACGTGGTAGAGACCGAAAAGGGCTACGAGCTAAAGGCTTCGGCACCGGGCTACAAACCCGAAGAAATCCAGGTAGAAGTCAAAGACAACCTGGTGACAATTCGGGGGGAAATGAAAGAGCAGGAAAAAGAGGAGAAAAAGGATAACTATATCTACCGCGAACGCAAAAGCGGCTCCTTCTTCCGGCAGGTCCGGCTGCCCTATGCCGTAGATGACACCAAGGTCGAGGCTAATTTGACCGATGGCGTGTTGAAACTGGAACTTCCCAAGACCACCGAACCAGCCACGACCCGGATTCCGGTCAAAAACAGCCACTAAACGGCTGCTAGTTAATAATCAGCATTCGAGTGGGGCTGGCGCAAAAGCCTTCCAGCGGGAGGCGATTCCACCCTACCTATCTCGCCCACAGGGGTAGCGTTACGCTACCCCTGTGGGTTTTTAAGCGTATAGGTGGGATGGTGGCCCGGTTGGTGAGCGGGGCCAGCGTAAAAGCAGTCAGCCGGGACCACAACAGCCCCACCTGATTGAACTTTAGGGACATATCCCCAAAAATACTCTCAACGCTGTACAGGAGGGTAGAAATGACAAACAAATCGACTTCCCCTACGCCCGCCGGGCCAGAGTCTCGCCCGGAGCCACCCAAAGAGTTGAAATTTAACCAGGGTGGGCCGGAACTTTATGACAGGCTCAGGCTTGGCTGGGCCGAACCCCGGCAACTGCCTGCCAATAACCGCCCGATAAAGTTTGGTCGCAGGGCTAAAATCTGGACGATAGTGACCCTGGTGGTTGTCGCCCTGTTCATAATCATTCCGGCTTTAGTCAACTTCTGGATTGACCTGATGTGGTTCGATGAAGTGGGCCAAACAGGAGTCTTCTGGACGCGGTTCTGGATGCCCCTGCTAACATTCCTTGGTGCTTTTGTGTTAGCTTTTGGGGTATTGCTGGGCAATGTCAGCCTGGCCCGGCGTTTTAGCGCGCCCGGCGCCACCTCCACGATTTCTTCTTCGGCCCCCAGTTTCCTGCAAAGCCTATCGCGCTTTGGGTTAAACTTCTTAAACTGGCTCTTTATCGCCGGGGCGGTTGTTATCAGCCTGGTCCTGGCCGCTGTTGCTGCCGGTAACTGGCAGACCATTCTCAGTTATTTTAAAGCCGCCTCCTGGAGCGACACCGAAACTATCTTCAACCGTTCCACCGGTTTTTATCTATTTGAGGCCCCCTTCTATGGGTTCTTACAGGGCTGGTCACTGGTCCTGCTGGCCCTTTGCCTGGTGGGCACCCTGTTCGTTTACTTCATGCGTGCGGTGCTGGCCGGACAGCAGTTTAAATTAACCCCGGCTGTAAAGACCCACGCTTCGGCCCTGGGAGCGGTCTTTCTGGGTCTATGCGCCCTGGGTTACCAGATTAGTAACTGGAACCTGGTCTATTCCCAACGAGGCCGGACTTTTGGGGCCAGCGCAACCGACGTTGATGCCCAGGCTCCCGCTAATAATATCCTGACCTTTGTCATTCTGGCCGCAGCCCTCTTGCTGCTCGCCAACATCTTTATCAAGAAACCCCACCTGGGCCGTAATTTATTGATTGCCGCCGGGACAATCTGGCTCGGTTCGCACCTGATAATCGGGGTGGTCTACCCGGCCCTCTACCAGAATTTCAGTGTAAAACCTAACGAAATAACCAAAGAAACGCCTTACATCGCAAACACGATAAAAATGACCCGCCAGGCGTTTGGCCTGGTGCCCGGCCAGGATTTGACGGTAGTCCCGTTCCAGGGCACCGCCCAGCTTACCCAGAAAGATATAGCTCAAAACCCGTACATCCAGGAAAATGCCCGCCTGTGGGATTATAACCGGCTCCAGGGTATTTACGACCTGACCCAGACCTTGCGCCAGTACTACGATTTCTCCGATATTGATATTGACCGCTACAATATTGCGCTTAATGATAACAAACCGGCTGAAACCCAGATTATGCTGGGCACTCGTGAGTTGAAGCAAGAAGGGCTGGCGGCCCAGACCTGGCAAAGCGTCCACCTGCAATATACTCATGGCTACGGCATCCAGGCCAGCCCGGTCAACCAGGTCGATTACTATGGCCGCCCGGTTGACCTGATTTCCCAGAGTTTCCCCTTTAGCAGCACCCTCTTGCCGGTCAGCCAGCCGCGCATTTATTTTGGGGAGCAGAATAACGCCTATTATAGCGTGGTCAATACCGGCCTGGAGGAGATTGATTACCCGTTCCAGACCCAAAATGCGCCTGATGCCAAGTTCAAATATGACGGCAAAGGTGGTATTCAGTTAAGCAACATTTTTGTCAGGGCTGCTTTCGCCTATAAACTGGGTGATATAAACCTGTTGTTGAGTAGCGCGATTACCGACAATAGCAAGCTCATCTTCCGCCGGACGCTCCTGGACCGGGTCCAGACTATCGCACCTTTCCTGAGCTACGATAGCGACCCTTATATGGTGGTGGCAAACAACCGGCTTTATTGGGTTGTAGACGCCTTCACTTCAACCGGCCTGTATCCACATAGCGACCGGCTGGCGAACCTGAACGGCCAACCGGCCAACTATGTCCGTAACTCGGTCAAGGTGGTCATTGATGCCTATGATGGCACCACGACTTTTTACCTGATGGATACACCTTCGGTAGACCCCCTGGCCCAGACTTACGCCAATATCTACCCCGGTCTGTTCACACCTTTCAGCCAGATGCCAGCCGAACTTAAAGCCCATATTCGCTACCCGGAAACTCTCCTCCGCATCCAGTCCAGGGTCTACCAGAACTATCATGTTTCCGACCCGGTGACGTTCTACAACAATCAAGACCTGTGGCAGGTGCCGAGCGACCCCCGGCCAACCGAAGCCCTTACCCGGCAGACCGCCGGGACGATTGAGCCGTACTACCTGGTGACTCGCCTGCCCGGTGAGCAGCAAAATGAGTTTGTCTTGATTAATATTTTCCAGCCGCAGAACCGCCTGAACCTGGTTTCGTGGATGGCTGCCCGGATGGACGGTGCAAATTACGGCAAACTGGTAGTCTATAACTTCGACCCCTCCATAAACATTGACGGTCCGGCCCAGTTTTATGCCAAGGTCCAGGCCATGCCCGACTTCTCGCGCCAGCAGTCGCTGCTAAATACCGGTTCCTCCAACCTGTTGCCCGGCCCGATAATTATTATCCCGGTGGATAACGCGGTGTTGTACGAGATGCCCTATTACCTGCAAGGTTCGACTACGGCTTTACCCCAATTGCAGTTCGTGGCCGTCGAAGCCGATAACCGGGTCTTTGTAGCCCAACCGACCGCCAACGATGACCGCCGCTCCCTGCTGACGACTGCCCTGAACGATGTCTTTAGCCAGGGTCAGCAGGTGAATTTGCAACCGGGGCAGAACGGCCAGCCTACACCCGGCATTACTCCGGGTATAACCACACCGGTGCCGACCCTGAACGCGACTCCGCCGGTAACCGGAGGTAGTGGCCCGACTGTCGGACCTAACCAGACCGCCACGGTTAACGAATTGGTCCGCTCAATGCAGACCCATTTGAATTCGTCCAAGGCCGCTTTTGCCAGGGGAGATACCGCTACCGGTACGGCTGAACTTAACGCCGCCAACGCGGACCTCGCCCGGATTGACCAGATATTGGGCCATTAATGACCCGGTAGAAAGAAAAATTATGAAAGCTTTTAAGATTGAAGCCGAGTTCGCTGGTCGTCACGGGGCCGGTGAACTTACAAATGAATCGCCCTGGAAGTTGCTTTACCAGGTAGGCGCGGTAGCCGCTATCGTCATGGCGGTCTTTATCCCGTTCCAGATTGTTGTCTTTGCGTTCTGGCCGCCACCCACCACCGTTAACGACTGGTTTAAGCTTTTCCAGGACAACCGGCTAATCGCCATTATAGATATGGACCTGTTGTTAATAGTTGACCAGGTGCTTATGGTCCTGCTCTTTCTGGCTTTGTATGTGGCACTCCGGCGGACCAACCAGAGTTTGATGGCAATCGCCCTGGTCTTTACCTTGCTGGGTGTCGCCGGCTACATCGCTTCAAGCGGGGTCTTTAACATGCTTTCGCTCAGCGACCAGTACGCGAACGCCACTACCGAAGCCCAGCGCGCCACTTTCCTGGCGGCAGGTCAGACGACTATAGCTAACTGGCAGGGGACAGCCTTCGATGTTGGTTATGTCATCGAAGGAATAGGTCTGCTGCTTGCCGCGATTGTCATGCTAAAAAGCACTCTTTTCGACAAGACAACTGCCTACATCGGAATAGCCACCGGGTTTTTAGCACTGGTGCCGCCTACCCTCGGTATTGTCGGCATGATTTTCGCTCTTGGCTCGCTGCTGCCCCTCGAAATATGGGCGGTGCTGTTAGCCATCCGGTTCTTCCAGATTGCCAGGGAGCCGGGTAACTTGCAGTTTGAGGTGTCTTCAAATTAAAAAAAGCGGCCAGGGTGGAGTTGTAACTAAACCTGGGGGTAGAGTGATGATTAAACAGCTAAAGTGGGCTTTAACAGGTAAATTCGCCCCGGATAAAAAGCGCAAAACCATGACCGGGTTATCTGTACTCCTTATCCTGGCTTTCTTATTAGGTGGTTGCGGCGGGGTGACCCCCAATCCAACGGAGAATATTCTTTCTCCAACACCTGTAAGTTCTACCCCGGTCCCTAACTCCATCCCAGCCGTTTCGAAGCCAACTCAAGCTCTTCCGACCCCTGGGCTCGCACCGGCTTCCCGGTCAGAGTCGGCCATATTCAGCAAATATCAGGCCCTTATGCCAGGTATCCTCAAGGATAATAATATTCCGGGGCTGGCAATTGCCGTTGTTGACGAAAATCAGGTTCTTTGGGCGGAAGGTTTTGGCTATACCGATTCAGAATATAAAACGCCGGTTGATGCCCAGACCATCTTTAGTATGCAGTCAATCTCGAAAAGTTTTACTTCAATAGCGGTTTTATTAGCAGCCCAGGATGGGTTGGTGGACCTGGATAAACCTATAAGCGCTTACCTGCCCGGCTTCCACATTAATAGTATCTTTGAAGAACACCCGGAGCAGAAAATAACTCTCAAATACCTGCTCAGTCACACCGCCGGGTTTACTCACGACGCACCTGTCGGCAGCAACTACGATAATACTCCGGCTACTTTTGAAGACCACATCAAAAGCATATCGCAGACCTGGCTCAAGTTCCCGGTTGGACAAGGTTACAGCTATTCGAACCTGGGAATAGACCTGGCCGGGTATATCTTGCAGGTTCGGTCGGGCCTGCCGTTCGAGCAGTACATGCAGGAGAAAGTGTTGGGGCCACTTGGGATGTCGGCCAGTTCCTTTGGAATAAGCCCAATTGCCCAGGTCGCCAACCGGGCAGTCGGCCACAGCGCCGCCAGCCCTAAAATCCCTGTAGATGTACCGATGCTAGGAGCAGGGGGTCTTTACAGCAATGCGACCGATATGGCTAAATATTTGCAGTTCTTTATCAACAAGGGGGTTGTCAATACCGCGAACGGTCCAAAAAGGGTAATGCCGGAAAGCCTGCTTGATACCATTTGCGCTCCCCCTTCGATGCTCCTACGCCAGCAAGGAACGGGCTGGGGGGTGTTTGTAGGCCGGAAGTTTAACACCTATTATATAGGGAGCGGCGGGGGCGGCTTTGGCTTCCTGGACGATTACCTGTTTTACCCCGAACTGAAGATCGGTATTGTGACCCTGACTAACTCGGCTGACCATTCCCTTCAGGTTAAATTATCCGCGCAAATCCTTGATGAAATCATCAACGACCCCGGCAGTCTCTACCACCAGCGCATGCTACAACTGACCGGCCAGAGCCTGGTACCCTGGGAACAACCCGGCGAAGCCGTCAGCCAGCAGACCGCCGATGTTCCGACCTTACTCCAAAAATTGGCCCCGGTTCCGACCGACCAGGATAAATTGCGCTGGAAAGAGTACACCGGCACTTACCTGGTGAACAGGTGGGGCCAATTGGCCTTTACCGTTACAATAGCCGTAAATGGCGATCAACTCTCTATCGAGTCAATGGGAAAAACGGCGAAGTTATTGGAAATCCGGCCAGGGCTTTTCTTTATGGAAACCGGCGAAGCCCTGGACTTTACCGGGCCGGTGCCCCTGGTGATGGGCATCCGGCTCGTAAAACAATAGGAGTTTAGTCTATTTATGTGAATTCAAGCGTGAACTCATGCCTGGAATTTCTTCCATCTGGCCGGTGCAGACAAAAATTACCCGTTCACAAATATTGGTAGTGCGGTCTGCAATCCGTTCCAGGTGATGCGCGGCCCAAAGAAGGTGATTGGCCTCTCCAACCTTTCCACGGTCTGAAAACATGATTTCGAATAGTTCAGCCGCAATCCGGTTGTACATTTCATCGACTTCGTCATCCCGCCTCCCCACGACCCCTGCCAGGTTAGCGTCCCGGTTGCTAAAGGAGGCTAAAGCCAGGTTGAGTAATTCACAAACCTTTTGGGCCATCGTATCCAGGGGTAAACCAGGACAAACCAGGGGATTATCTCCCATCAGTTGGCTAATCCGGGCAATACCCTTAGCGTGGTCGCCCATCCGTTCCAGGTCGTCCACAATATGGATTCCGGCGGCAATCACTCGCAAATCCCTTGCTACCGGGTTCTGGGTCGCCAGCAGTTGCAGGGCCTGTTCCTCCCACCTGAAACGAAGCTGGTTTATCACGGTATCGTTTTCTATGACCTGACCAGCCAGGATATTATCACGCCTTAAAAGCGCTTCAACCGCCAGCCGGGTTGCTGTTTTAACCAGTTCGCCTAACGTTGTTAAATTGACCTGGAGTTGGACCAGTTCGGCTGAAAAATGTTCTCTTAACATCATTGTTAAGTCCCTCCTTTTCTTATTTAACGACCGGGCTTAACCAATTCGCCCGGTGAGGAATGCTTCGGTTGTTGGGCTCTTTGGGTTGGTAAAAACTTCATTGGTAGGGCCGAACTCGACCAGTTCCCCGGCCTGGTCCTTAACCAGCATAAATACCCCGGTATAATGGCTTATTCTGGCGGCCTGTTGCATATTATGGGTAACGATAACCAGGGTATAACGCCCGGCTAACTCTGCCAGGAGCTGTTCAATTTTGAAGGTGGCGATCGGGTCAAGGGCCGAACAGGGTTCGTCCAGCAGCAGCACTTCGGGCGCGACCGCCAGCGAGCGGGCAATACAGAGCCGTTGTTGTTGGCCGCCGCTCAGCGATAGGGCTGAGAGGTGCAAATTATCTTTTACCTCGTCCCAGAGAAAGGCTTCGCGTAAACTGCCTTCAACAAGTGTTTCCAACTCCTTTTTATCCCGCAACCCGTGCATTCGTGGACCATAAGCCACGTTATCGTAAATTGATTTAGGAAAAGGATTGGGCATCTGAAAAACCATGCCGACCCGGTAGCGTAAATCTACCGGGTTGATTTCGGTAAAAATATCTTTGCCCTCAAGTCTGATGCTGCCTTCAACCCTGGCTCCCGGCGTCAGGTCACTCATCCGGTTTAACAGGCGCAGGAAAGTGGATTTACCCGTTCCGCTCGGCCCAATAATACTGGTTATGTAACCGGTCGGGATAGTAAGATTAATATCTCGCAATACCTGGAGAGCGCCGTAGTAAAAGTTTATTTTTTCTATCTCAAATTTAGGATGATTACCGGTAAGGACGGGCAAAACCTCGGTTCGTTCCCAGGACTGCACCGCCTTAACTTGATTAAGATACCCCGGTCCCTCTACAAGTGAATTTTTCATTATGTTCTCAAAATCCCGTTTGACTTCGAACAGGTTATCTCTGTTTAAGCCTTTGAAAAGACAGGTTCCTGACCCGGTAACTATTCCAGGTTAAACCCGGATGGTCCAACCACCCGGTTCAACCCAATAATATTCTCGCTAAGTAAATAAGTGAGTAAATAAATACCTGATAATGGCCTTTTAAATCTTTTCCCGGCCTTTCCCGGTTTTAATTACCTTACCTCGGCGGCTGATAATTCAATATTTAAGAAGGCTTAATTCACCTTTTCTTTAACCAGAAGTCGTTAGGCTATTAAAAAGACACTTCGGTTGCAGGTTTTGAAAGTGTGGCAACGGAGTGGATTACCAGGTTAATTTTCGATACTTTGTCAGGAGAAAACAGATATGGCTAATAACGAATCGCTCCAGGTTAGAAAAATTCTCCATCTAAAAGATCCTCCCGGAAAATTGATTATTATCGGCTCCTCGGCGGGCGGTATCCAGGCCCTTATGACGCTGGTCGGCACCTTGCCCGCCAAATTTCCGGCCCCAATTATCCTGGCCCAGCATTTTGCTCCCGATAGACAAAGTGAGCTTGTAAATATTCTTCAAAAGAGGACGCCGCTCAAGGTAGAATTTATCCACCAGATCAAACATATTGAACCCGGTACAATCTATGTGATTCCACCCGACTATCATGCCTTTATTGAGGAGGGCTTTGTAATATTGCGCAAGGATAGCCTTGGCCGGCCTAAACCCTCCATAAATCTTTTGCTGACTACGGCGGCGCATGTGTACACTAATAATGTGATTGCAGTGATTCTTACAGGTAGCGGGTCGAATGGCGCGATAGGAACGCGGGAAGTAAAAAGAATGGGCGGTACGGTGATTATAGAAAATCCCCTGACGGCAGAATTTCCTTACATGCCTATGGCTGTTTCGCCTGAAGTGGTGGACTACAAGGCGGATATTGAACAAATTGGACCTTTACTCTACAGGCTTGTTAGCAGAAACGGCCTGCACATTAACAAAGAGGTTTAGCACATGGGTGGGCCAGGTATTTAGCCAAACCTGTGATTATAAGAAAACCCCAGGTTGTTAACGCTTGGGGTTAAAGACCTTGAAGGAGGCTACCTGAAGTTAATTTTTAGCTGCCCTGATAAGGTCGGCGGCTTTCTCGGCAATCATTATAACCGGAGCATTGGTGTTACCCCCGACGATTTCGGGCATTATTGAGGTATCAACCACCCTCAAACCTTCTACTCCTCTAACCCGTAAATGGCTGTCAACCACCGCCATTTCGTCGTTACCCATCTTGCAGGTGCCGGTCGGGTGGTAGAGTGTTTCGCTGTAATTGCTTATATGCTGGCGGATAGCCTCGTCATCCTGGGCCGCTGGGCCGGGCAAATATTCCTCTTTCCGGTAAGCATCGAAAGCCCCGGCCTCTCCAATCTTCCGGGCTAATTTGAACCCGGCCACCAGCACGGCCCAATCCTGCGGGTCAGAAAGGTACCGGGGCTGAATCAGGGGCGCCGCCAACGGGTCGGCGGAACAGAGTTCGAGATACCCCCGGCTCTTTGGATGGATAAGGGTAGGGCCAATCATAAAACCGTGTCCCTGGGGCCGGATAAAGCCGTGATTGATAAAGTAGACCGGGGCGAAATGAAACTGTAGGTCGGGTATAGGCGCGTCCGGTACGGTCTTTACGAAACCACCCCCCTCGGCCACATTCGATGAGAGCGGCCCTTTGCGGAATAGCAGGTAATTAGCCACGTGGCCCAGCTTTTCCGCATCGGCCAGGCTTAAGGGTTGGCTGCAAGTATAGGCCACGCCTGTAACCAGGTGGTCTTGCAGGTTTCGGCCCACCCCAGGCAGGTCCAGCACTACCTCTATACCCAGGGAACGCAGGTGCTCGGCGGGGCCGATGCCGGAGAGCAGCAAAAGCTGGGGGGAATTAATAGCCCCGCCACAAAGTAAAACTTCCCGCCCGGCTTTCATCTCGGTTAAGTGACCGTTGTGCTGGTAGACCACGCCAACCACCTTTTTATTTTCCACCAACAGGCGCGTAACCTGGCTATCCGTAATCACGGTCAGGTTGGGCCGCTGGAGGGCCGGTTTCAAGTAGGCAGTGGCGGTGCTGTCACGCTGACCCCGCTTTTGGGTTACCTGGTAGAAACCGACCCCTTCCGGGTCGGCCCCGTTAAAGTCGGGGTTAAATTTTAGACCGGCTTCTTCCCCTGACCGGACAAAAGCCTGGGTCAGGGGGTTGATTGTCCGCAAATCGCTCACGTTTAAGGGTCCACCGACCCCGTGATACTGGGATGCTCCCCGCTCCTGGTTCTCAGCTTTCTTGAAATAAGGCAGGACTTCTTCAAAGCTCCAACCGGCGTTGCCCAGCGCCGCCCAACCATCGTAGTCCTGGCGGTGCCCCCGGATGTAAATCATGGCGTTCAGGGAACTTGAGCCGCCCAGCATTTTACCCCGCGGCCAGTACAATCGGCGATTATTCAATTCGGGTTGTTCCTGGGTCTCGTAAGCCCAATCCCAGGCGGTTTTGAACAGTTTGGAGAAGGCTGCCGGGATAGAGATTTCTCTTTTCTTGTCGGAGCCCCCCGCCTCAACTAATAGGACGGTGCAGTTGGGGTCTTCGGTCAGGCGGTTAGCCAGCACACACCCTGCCGAGCCGGCCCCGATTACCAGATAGTCGTACATGTTTTTCTTCCTTTTCCGGGCTCTTGCTATAAAGCCGATGCTTACCCTTGAGCAAACATGACTTTCACAGTTCTATTTTACTTCTACAAGCTATTAATTCCGGTTAATGCCGGTCAATAAAGCTTAGAAATTCTGGTACTGATGTTGGTCAAAAGCTCAGGCGAAAAATAAACCCCTGCCTTCCCGGCGCGGACGGGCTGGTTATTTTTCACTTTATCAGGACTTTTGCTTGAAACACTTCCTTACAGAGGGTTCAGCGCCTAAACCCTGGCAATCCAGGGTCAAAGCAAAAGTCGTGCTTATATTATTACCCTATATTATTCCGCATTTACAATTGTTTTGACTTTACGAAGATAAGATTATTACGAAACTAAAATTTCATATGAGTTTGGAATAAAACCCCAGCCACTTGCCAGCTCAATGTTTCTTCACTTTGATCAAGGGAAGCTACTGGTAGAAAGCGATGTCAAATTCGCAGAAGGGAGGTCTATGGAAGCCCTGCCTTTAGATGAGAAAATTAACGACCTGAAAGTGGTCCTGAAGGTTGAAGATTTCCAGCAATTGCTGGATGCTTTAATCCGGCGAGACTACCAGGTGGTCGGTCCCACCCTGAAAGAAGGGGCCGTAGTTTACGACAGCCTGACCAGGGTCAGCCAGTTACCTGCCGGTTGGACTGACGAACAACAAGCAGGCCACTATAGTTTGAAAAAAAGGTCGGACCAGGCTTACTTTGGCTACGGAGTAGGCCCACAATCCTGGAAAAAATTCCTCTTTCCACCTCGAATCACCCTCTGGAAGCAAAAATCACCCGGTGAAGCCCCCGAACCCGCCGAATTGCCCCAGGATGCGCCCCGTTACGCCTTCTTAGGAGTAAGAGCTTGCGAACTGAAAGCAATTACCCTTCAGGACCAGGTCTTTTTGACTGGGCCATTTATCGACCCTATTTACCAGGCCCGGCGGGAAAAAGTATTTATTGTAGCCGTAAACTGCGGTCAGGCGGGCGCTAATTGTTTTTGCGCATCTGTAGGGAGCGGGCCGCAAGTGACCCAGGGTTACGACCTGGCTCTGACTGAGGTAACCGCCGCCCCCGAAGCTTATTTCCTGGTAGAGGTGGGCAGCCAGGCCGGGCAGACCTTGCTTAACGAGGTAACGCACCGCCCGGCTACCGGAAAAGAAGTGGCGGAAGCCCGCCAGGTCGTGGAAAGGGCCGCTTCTGAAATGAGCAAGAGTCTCGCTACCGCTGACCTGAAAGACTTCCTTTACACCAACTATGAAAATCCCTATTGGGCCGAGGTAGCCGGGCGCTGCCTGGCTTGCGCCAATTGTACCCTGGTCTGCCCGACCTGTTTTTGCACCTCGCCGGAAGACGTTTCCGACCTGACCGGGCAAGTCACCGAGCACCGGCGACGCTGGGATTCTTGTTTTAGCCTGGACTTTTCCTATCTGCATGGGGGCAGTGTGCGGCCTTCCCGGCAGTCCCGCTACCGCCAGTGGCTGACCCATAAGCTGGGCACCTGGCAGGACCAGTTTGGTGAAATAGGTTGTGTGGGCTGCGGGCGCTGTATTACCTGGTGTCCGGTAGGTATCGACCTGACGACCGAAATAAGGGCTCTGCGCCAGGCTGCGGCTACATTAACCGCCGGGACCGAAACTAATCCCAAAAGCGACGAGAGGTGACGGTTATGTTTGAAGAGATTCTGGTACGCCATCCTTTTTTCCACCAGCTAAACCCCGACCAACTCCGGGAAATCGCTTTGCATTGTGAACAACTAAATTACGAGACCGGGGAATATATCTTCAAGGAAGGAAAAAAGGCCGACCGGTTTTTCCTGGTCCTGCACGGCCAGGTCGCCCTGGAAATTCACGACCCTGGTCGTGGCCCCTTGATTATCCAGACCTTATGCGACGAAGATTTGATGGGCTGGTCCTGGCTTTTCTCGCCCAACCGCTGGCACTTTGATGCCAGGGCGGTAAAACCGACCCGCCTGTTAGCCATTGAGGGAAGCTGGCTGCATGAACAGATTGAGGCAGACCCAAAACTGGGTTATCTCTTTATGTCGCGGGTCGCTCAAATTATGTTTGACCGCCTCCAGGCCACCCGGCTCCAGCTTATGGATATTTACTCAAAAGAACCCGCTCAGCCTATGCGGGGGAGGAAACTATGAGCGCCGAAGTTGTCGTTAATGTGCCGGTCCAGGCCCGGTTGCTGGAAAAACGGCGTGAAAGCCCCGATACCTTTACCCTGACCCTGGAAAGCCCCCCTTCCATTTCGGGAGGAAAGTTTTTCTTCGCTCCCGGCCAGTTCAATATGCTGGGTGTGCCGGGACTGGGGGAAGTCCCAATCTCAATCAGCGGTGACCCGGCCAACCCGAAAAAGCTGGTTCATACCGTGCGGGCGGTTGGCAATATTACCGAAGCTATTACCGCCACCCATCCCGGCGCCTGCCTTACCGTGCGCGGTCCTTTTGGCGCGGGCTGGCCGGTCGACCAAACCAGGACCGGGAGTAAGGAAATTATAGTGGTGGCCGGGGGGGTTGGTTTGCCACCCCTGCGGCCAGCTATTTATCACTTCCTGGCTAACCCGGCTCTTTATCCCGTTGTGACCCTTCTTTATGGCGCCCGCAATCCTCTCGACCTGGTATTCAAACGGGAACTGGAACAGTGGACCAAACGGTCGAGGATGCGGGTCGAAATAACCGTAGACCGGGCCGGTAGCTCCGGCTGGTTGGGCCGGGTTGGGGTGGTCACCAATCTGATCGGCCAGGTGAAATTTAACCCCGACCGGGTAACGGCGCTGGTCTGCGGGCCCGAAATAATGCTGCGTTACACCCTTATGGAGTTGGAAAAACGCGGAGTGGGCCCGGCGAATATCTATGTATCAATGGAGCGCAACATGCAATGCGGAACCCGGTTTTGCGGCCATTGCCAGTGGGGGCCTTATTTCATTTGCAAAGATGGTCCCGTCTTCCGTTACGACCATATCAAAGACTGGTTTAGTTTGCAGGAGATTTAAGTTTATGCTTTCATCAGCCACAAAAAAACCGAAGCTGGCCGTCTGGAAGTTTGCTTCCTGCGACGGCTGCCAGTTGAGCCTGCTCGACTGTGAGGATGAACTGCTGGCTATTGCCGGTGCCCTCACCATTGCTAAATTCCCCGAAGCCAGCCGGGCTTTCGCCAGGGGGCCTTATGACCTCTCTCTGGTGGAAGGTTCGATTACAACCCCGGATGATGTCGAGCGGATAAAAAGAATCCGCCAGCAATCGAAACTGCTGGTTACTATCGGGGCCTGTGCTACCGCCGGGGGTATCCAGGCCTTGCGGAACTTCCAGGATGTAAACGAATATATCCGCCTTGTCTACGCCCACCCCGAATATATTACCACCCTTGACCGTTCGACCCCTATAGCCGACCACGTAAAGGTTGATTTTGAATTGCGGGGCTGTCCTATCAGCAAAACCCAGCTACTGGAAGTAATCACGGCCTTTTTGAACGGTCGCCGTCCCAGGTTGTCAAACTATAGCGTCTGCGAGGAATGTAAATTAAGAGGGACTGTCTGCCTGGCCGTAGCCGAGGACGTCAACTGTCTTGGCCCGGTGACCCAGGCAGGTTGCGGCGCGCTCTGCCCGGCTTACCGGCGCGGTTGTTTCGGTTGTTTTGGCCCAAGGGAAAACCTGAACTTACCCTCCCTGGTCGCCTGGTGGCAAAGTGAGTTAGGGTTGAAACCGGCCCAGGTCGAACTGGCCCTCAGGACCATGAATGCCTGGAGCCCACCTTTTAAGGAAGCGAGTGAAAACCTATGAGCGAAATGATTATTCGTACCCCGATCCTGGCGCGGGTAGAGGGGGAGGGTTCGCTCTATGTCAGGATTAACAAAGGGGCCGTGCGGCAGGTAAGGCTAAAAATTTACGAACCGCCCCGCTTCTTTGAAGCTTTCCTGCGAGGCCGGGCCTACTCGGATGCCCCTGACCTGACGGCCAGGATTTGCGGTATCTGCCCCGTGGCCTACGAGATGAGCGCCGTCCATGCCATCGAGACCATTTTTGGCCTGGAAGTGGGCGGCCAATTGCGGGCCTTGCGCCGGTTGCTCTATTGCGGGGAGTGGATTGAAAGCCATGCCCTGCACGTCTATCTTCTACACGCGCCGGACTTCCTGGGCTACCAGGACGCTATTGGCATGGCAAAGGACTATCCCGACCTTGTTAAGAAGGGGCTGGCCCTTAAAAAGGCCGGTAACGAAATCATGCGGATAGTCGGGGGTCGCGAGATACACCCGATAAATGTCAGGGTTGGGGGGTTCTACCGGGTTCCGACCAGGCCAGAACTGGCCGCCCTGGTCGAAAGTCTGGAGGAGGCCAGGGAAATCGCCCTGGAAACGGTCCGCTGGACGGCTACCCTACCCATACCGGACTTCAAGCAGGATTATGAGTTTGTAGCCTTGCGCCACCCGACCGAGTATCCCCTGAATGAGGGCCGGTTGGTCTCAAACCGGGGGCTAGACATCCCGATTTCGGACTTTGAAGATCATTTCGAGGAAGAACATGTGGCCCATTCGAACGCCTTACATTCCTTCCACAAAGGTTATGGGGCCTATATGGTCGGGCCAATAGCCCGCTATAACCTGAATTTCGACCGCCTCTCGCCCCTGGCCCAGCAAGCAGCCCGTGAAACCGGGCTGGGGGAGTGGTGTGACAACCCCTTCCAGAGCATTATTGTACGCAGCGTGGAAACACTTTATGCCTGTGACGAAGCTTTGCGCATAATCCGGGAATACGAGATGCCCCCGGAGCCAGCCTTACCTTTGAATGTCAGGGCCGGGACCGGCTATGGCTGCACCGAGGCGCCCAGGGGTATCCTCTACCACCGCTATTCGTTGGACGAGAATGGCATGATATTGGATGCGAAGATTGTGCCGCCAACCGCCCAGAACCAGAAAATGATAGAGCAAGACCTGACCCAATTAGTCACGGCCAACCTGGACCTGGCGAAACCGGACCTGGCCTGGCGCTGCGAACAGGCTGTCCGCAATTACGACCCCTGTATCTCCTGCGCGACTCACTTTCTAAAACTGGAAATTGAGGAGGAAGGGCGGCCATGAGGGGAGCCGGACCCTCTAAAAATGAAGCGGTCCTGGTCATCGGGGCCGGACAACCCTGGCGGGGTGATGATGGGGTTGGTCCGGCCCTGGTGCGTGAGTTGCGCCTCTATTTCTCTGAGCATCCCGACCTGGCGCAACTCAGGCCCCGCCTGGAAGAAGCTAACGATGGCCTGGTGGACTTTTTGGAAAGTTCTAGCGGCTATTCAAAAGTTATCCTGGTAGATGCCGTGGTCACCGGGAGCCCTCCCGGCACCCTGCACCGCTGGGAGGTGGCCCAAAAACCGCTCCCCGCTTCTTTAAGGGCCTGCTCAACCCACGGTTTCGACCTGGGCGGAGCCATCGAGCTTTACCGGGCCCTTAATATGTTGCCTCGATCCCTGGTTATTTACGGTATCGAGGCGGGCCAGTTCGAAACCGGGTCGGACCTTTCACCGG
>MKTJ01000023.1:0-84398 GCA_001898225.1 Chloroflexi bacterium 54-19 | reverse complement strand
AGCCGCTATCCCCGCCTGCCAGGCCCGTTTGTTGGAAGATTTAACCCTTTACTCACGGCAACCGTCCCCGCCCACCCTGGCCTGACCCCTGGTATCACGGGCAAACAAGCCCCCCAAAAACTATTGTTGCGCCAGAAAGGCCAGCACATCCCGGTTAAACCGGGGAGCCTCCTCGATAATCGGCATATGCCCGACCCCGGCATATATATACAAGACCGCCCCGGTAATTCTCCGGGCCAACCGCCGCCCGTTACCTAAAGGGACCAGCGGGTCTTTATCACCGTGAATGACCATGGTCGGGACTTTAATCTGGCCAAGGCGAGGGGCCGCGTTATGCAGCAGGCAGGCCCTGAGCTGGTGAGAGTAGCCCTGGGGGGTGATAGGTTTATAGCCGTAAACGGCGACTACATCCCGCATTATCTCAGGGTGTTTCCTGGCAAAGCCTGGCCCTGCTATAAGCGTAAAAACGCGCCGGGCCAGTTCTTCAGGCTCATTTCTATGACCTCGCAGGGTTAGAAAAGTAGGCCACAGCCGTAGGCTGGGCGGGACGTTGGTCAGGCCGCCACCTGAAGTTGAAACCAGCACTAACCTGGAAACCAGACCGGGATGGCGCAGAGTTAATTCAAGGGCGATAAAACCACCCATCGAAATCCCGACCACCGCGGTATTTTCGATATTCAAAGCCCTTAAAAACAGGGCCGTATCGTCGGCCATATCCGCGACCGAGTAATAGCTGGCCGAGGTATCGCTATCACCAACGTCCCGGTTATCCAGGGCAATCGTCCGGTAATCCTGGCCGAACTCCTTTAACTGGTTGTACCAGCTTAAACGGTTGGTAGCTAACCCCGTTATCAGCAGGATGGTCCCGCGCGGGTTGGGCGGGCAAATCTCATTGTAGGCTATTTTCCGTCCTGAAACGGTAACGAAGCAAGGTTTTTCAATGTGTAACATAGTAATTCTCCAGCGTTTGAAAAAACACTAAATCCTCGCATACCTCGTTCCTTTAGACACTCAAACTGGAATCCTTCCACCCCTATACAAATATATACGCATAGAGTAGTTTTTCCGGTGCAGGTTTAAGACCATTTTAATGGGCCTGCCTGGGTGAAGTTTGACGGTCCTGACAAACAGCCAAAATCCTCAACCAGGCTGGTAGGGCAATCTGCTTGAGCCAAAGCTCCGGGTAAATCCAGATGAAGTTACCCGGAGTTTATTTAAGAAATTTGAAAGTGGGAAAGGGATTAGCCGACCTTTTGTACCGGTGCGTTTTGAACCATCCGGGTGGCCTGTTTAAGCCGGTAGCTTACCACGCGATAGACAAACGGATTAAAGACGAGCGCGATATGTGTCCCGATGACCTCGAAATTATCTTCAGCCCGGTCCGTAACACAGACCCGCCAGTCTACGATACCGTCGGACCTGGTATAAATCGCGGTCTGCATTATGTCGCCGGGTAAACGGTTGCGCAGGGCCTGTCCGGCTGAGCAAGTACACCAACCGGTCATACAGTGAGGCTGGGGCGGTCCTTCCTTTTTCTTTTCAAATTGGAGGCGTTGCCGTACCACGTTTGAAGCTTGCAAGACCAGCGGGTGAGAGCTAATACCCCGGAAAGGCGAGGCCATAGTGATAACCGAGGCGATAAATTCGGGAGAGCGGGCCGCGAGCGCCCGCGAAAGGACGCCGCCCAGGCTGTGACCGATAAGGTGGACTTTGCGGCCTGTTTCGTGGAAAGCTTTCTCAACCGTCGCTTGCAACCTGTTTACCAATGTTTCGAGACAATCGGCGTTCCGGCCAATATTTGAAAGATATGTCCGGTAGCCGATGCGGTTAAGCCAGCACTTCATTTCGGTCAGGTAGGCGTCGGTTGCCAGGAAACCAGGCACCAGTACTACTGCCGAGCCGTCTCCACGCGGCACGCCAAAGCCATAATAAACCGGGCTGTAGTGCAAAGCCAGCCAATCAACCCCTGAAAGCAGTTCCCGGTAGATAGGGGTTCTTACCGGTAGTAATTCCGAACTAAATGTTTGTTTTTCAGCCATTTTTATCTCCCGTTCAAAAAGGCTGCCCTTAAACATAGTTTGCTTAAAAAATTGCAGCAACCTGTCTAAACAGCTTGCATAAATTATACCCTAATTTCCCCTCCTTACAAAGAATAAAAGGAAATGCTGAATTTCATTTGCGTAAATTCGGGTTTTAGACGTAGGTTACCACCGTTTCAAGGGTATCCTGGTCGGGGTCGAGTTGTAAACAGATACCGTTAAGCATGCCCAGGGCCCGCCCTACCAGCAATAAATCGGAGGGGATTTCTCCCACACTCCGGCCCAGTTGACCGCCAATCTGCGCCAGGTTCTTTTCTTCCCCACCCCCGAAGATGACCCCGGCCACCTGCAACAGGGTTCCAATATCCACCCCTTCCGCGAGTTTAAGCCCGGCGGAATTAAAGGCCCGGAGAAGTTCGTCAAAATCTACTGCCAGGAGAGCTTTAACCATCCGGCCCATGGATTGGGCCAGTTCGGGTTTCAGGTGGACGGTCAGGCCGTGGTCGAGAAGCACAATCCGGGGGCCGGGTTGCACCATAATATTGCCGGGATGCGGGTCGGCGTGCATCAGGTGGAACTTGAAAATCTGCTCGGCATATACTTCGTTCAGCAGCCGGACCACCTCGGAAAGGTTTATACCGCTCGCGGCCAGGGCAGCTTTATCGGTAACTTTTATTCCTTCGATATATTCCATGACAAGCAAAGAGCCGGTGCTATATTCGGGATAAGCCTTCGGGATAACCACGTTATCGCGGCCCGCAAAGGCCCCGGCCAGTTCGGTCATCAGGCGGGCTTCCCGCGCCAGGTCAAGTTCCAGGGGGAGAGTTTCTCGCAAGAAATCAACTATCGAGGCGAAATTCAACCCCGGCCCCACCTGGGAAACAAGAAAAGCTACATAATCCAGCATGCGCAAATCGGCTTCGACCAGTTCCCGAATCCGGGGATACTGTACTTTTAGGACGACTGCCCGCCCGTCTTTAAGCCAGGCCCGGTGGACCTGGGCGAGCGAAGCCGCCGCAATAGGCTTTTCCTCAACCCGGCTGAAGACCTCGGCATAAGTCCGGCCCAGTTCGCGGTTGATGGCCGCTTCGATAACCGGCCATTCCTGGGGAGGCATGCGGTCTTGCAACTCGGAAAGTCGTTGAATATAGATGCCGGGTAAAAGGTCGGGGCGGGTCGAGGCAAACTGCCCGGCCTTGATAAGCGCGCCGCCCAGGTTGACACAGGTATCAAGCAGCCGGTTGGCTCCTCGTTCGTGCTGTAGCTCCAGGTCTTTTGGTCCAACCAGCCAGGGCAACCAGCGCGCCCTTTGCTGGAGGATAAGATAACCCGATAGCAGGTCGGCGGCAACGGTCCCCAGCACGCCCAGGCGGGTCAGGGCCGACTCAATACCGATATAACGTTCCATGCGTTCGCCGGTCTGCAAACCTGACTCTGCCCACAAAAAAAGATTTGAGCGCGTGGCGTCCTTAACCTGTGAAAGCAGTTGCCAGGCATTAAAGTCCTCCCTGGCCTCGATCAGGTCGCGGATCTGCCCGGTTTCTTGCCGGATGCGGTTGGCGGTTTGTTCATAAACTAAAGCCATTTCTAAACCCCCTTTTCTCCATGCAAGCTGGAAAAATCTAAGAGAGGTGAATTTTAGCAACCCCTCATTTATTTATACGGAATTTAACCTTTAAGTGTTACATTTATCACAAATAGGGACAAAGTGTATAAGGAGGCATCTAGATGTTGGAATGGACCGCCCGAAATATCCCCGACCAGACCGGCAAAGTAGCCCTTGTTACCGGTGGCAACAGCGGCCTCGGTTTTGAAACGACTCTGGCCCTGGCCGGGGCCGGGGCTACCGTGGTAATTGCTTCCCGTAACCTGGGCAAAGCCCTGGCCGCTCTCGACGCAATCCGGTTCAAATTACCCCAGGCCAAAATTGGTTTCATCCGGCTCGACCTGGCTAATCTGGCTTCTATCCGGGCCTGCGCGGAACAATTTAAGGCTGATTACAACCGGCTTGACCTTTTATTCAATAACGCCGGAATTTCTACCGGGACCCGCCAGGAAACCAAAGACGGCTTTGAAATGCATTTTGGGGTGAACCACCTGGGACATTTTGCCCTGACCGGTCTATTGCTGGATAGGCTGCTAATGACACAGTCCAGCCGGATTATTACTACAACCAGCCTGCTACAAGCGGTAGGTCGCCTCAATTTCCAGGATTTACAATCAAAACGCGCCTATTTTGGCCTCCTGGCTTACGGCCAGAGCAAATTAGCCAATATTCTTTTCGCGACCGAACTGGAGTTGCGCTTAAAAGCGGCAGGCGCGACTACCCTGAGTGTGGCCGCCCATCCCGGCTATTCCAATACGCAGATGACCCGGACCGGCGGCAGCACCTTTGGCACTTTCCTGGAAGACCTTTTTCTCAAGTTCAGCGCCGAGGTAATAGCCCAGAGCGCGGCGATGGGGGCTCTCCCGCAGCTATATGCGGCCACTGCTCCCGGCGTAAAAGGGGGAGGACTATACGGCCCGCTCTTTTACACCCACGGTTACCCGGCCCTTAATTTCCGGGCACTCCAGGCATATGATGGAGCGGCAAGCAAGCGTCTCTGGGAGGTTTCGGAAAATTTGACGGGGGTTCATTACGCCATTTCACCTTTAGATGCCCTGGCTCAACCCTCGCAATTAAATGGTTTCGTACGTCAGGAATTATCGCATTTATTTTCGAAAAACTAACCTGGCTTACCCGGCCCGATTAGCTGGGCGTGCGCCGTCAGTCCCCAAAGTGAGCGGAACCCAGTGTTAAGTATTGTAAAAGGAGACCTAAAATGACTGAAGTAAACCTGAATAGTAGGCCGGTAACCTCGCCAGTGCCAGGTGAGGCGGCTTATAGCGACTGGGCCCGCCAGTTTGTGGAGGGCCTGGTGGAAACCGAACGGCGCTGCCTGGAACTGGTCGCCACTCAGAATGAATTGGTGATAAATGCTATTCAGCAGGGTCTTGAAGCTTTTCGGAGCGCCCCAACGGCTGGCCTGGGAGAATGGGCCCGGCAAGGCATGGAGAATTTCCTGGAAGTGCAGCGTAGTTTGTCCGGTAGTTTCGACCAGCAGCGCGCCCAATTCTTAAACAGCCAGTTTCAACCGGGTAGCGAAATGGCGGCTGGCCTCAACATGCCCGCCGGTCAAATGGCGGGGCTAATGACCCAACCGCTGGAACTGCTGGCCGATGCCCGCCGGCGCTGGCTGGATTACGCTGCCAGCCAGAACGCCCAGGTGGTGGAAGGTGTGAAAAGAGCCCTGGGTGTCCGGGAGGGTACTCCGGCGGCTACTTATATCGACTGGACCCAGGATGCGGTCAATACCTACGCCGATTTTCAAAAACGCTGGTTAGATTTGCTTACCCAGTTCTCCTTCCCGGCGCCGGGTCAGGCTACTAGAAGGATGCCCGGAAATTAATAGCCGACCGGACAAGCGGCCCGCTGCCGGGTTACTTGTCCGGCTAGCCGGTAATTTTGAATATTTAAACCACCGGTTTAACTTTCACTTTATACAATGGAATTGTGGAAATAGCACCGTTTACGAACAGGGTGGGAACAGGATGGGGAGAAGGGGTAAAAAACCATGCCAGAAGATTTCAATGGTTCGGAAGAACCGAGTTTTGAAGAAGAAGCTGAGCAAGCATGTAGATTGATCCGCAGGGAAACGATAAGCCCTTTGACCTGGTTCTTCCCGGTCGCTAACGCCTGCACGAGTTGTATCCTCTTGACCGGGGGGCACCCCGAAATAATGGCGGCTTACTGTCCGCGCGTGCTTGAGCGTCTGACCGGACAAGGGCCTGGAACTGAACCCGAGCCAGAGCCAGAGGCTTGATTTCGACCCTTCCGTTCCCCCTGTGACCTGCCCTGGCTTGCGCCTGCGCAAGTTAAGAACCTCGTAAACGGTTCCATATAGCAAAGGAGTTAACGATATGACTACCAAGACGAAAACCCCGGTCGAACCGAAACATACTGCTCCCGTTGAGGAAGAAGTTCCGCCGACCAGCCTGACTGCTACCTATAACACCTGGGTCCGCCAGGTGGTGGAGGCTATGCTGGAAGGCGAGCAGAAATGGCTCGAACTTGCCGCCGAGCAGAACGAGCTAACCCTGAAAGCCCTTAAAGAGGGTGTCGAATTCTTCCGAACAATCCCGGCCCCGCCAATTACCGAAATGGCTCGCCGTGGTGAGGAGCGCTTGATGGCGGCGCAACGCCGCTGGGTCGACTCGACCACCCGCCAGCGCGAAAGGATGTTGCGGGAGGTGGAGAAAGCGGGTAAGGAAGCCGAAGGCACCCCTACCCCTAACTTCAGAAGCGTAACCGATTTCGCCCGCGAACAGGTCGAAGGTCTGGTGGAGGCCCGCAATCGCTGGTTGGATTTCCTGTCCAAACAGAACACCCTGTTTATCCAGGGCATCGAGGAGACTTTTGGGATTAAGGAAGCTACCCCAGCCGCAAACCGGGTCAAACTGGTTGAGGAAACGGTGGACAATTACGTTGATGTCCAGAAACGTTTACTCAAGGTGGTTACTCCTCCACCCGCGCCCGCGGAGCACCCTAAACCGGTTGCCCACCCCAAAGGTGAAGTGGAATCCCCGCAAGCCAGCTAACCGTTACAGGTTGGCTAGTTAAGGGATAGCGAGGTAGCAGCTTGCCATAAGAGTCTGGCAATCAAAGCTGATCAACCGGGGTTAGGCTTCAGAGGGTGGAGCGGAGAAAAACTTTCTCCGCTCCACCCGACCGGCTGGAAATTAGCCTTAATCGGGCCACTTGAGAAAGTAAGAGGAATTATGACTCAGCCAATATTAAAACAGCGCCTCTCCACCCTGGATGCCACCTTTCTTTACTACGAGCGGAAAGAAGCACCTTTCCATGTCGGCAGCACCATGATTTTTGATGGCGAGATAAGCGCGCTAGATTTTGAAAATATGTTGAGTGCCCGGTTGCACCTGTTGCCACGCTACCGGCAAAAAGTAGTGCCGCCGCCCTTCCATATAGGTTATCCAAGCTGGGAAATTGACCCCAATTTCAATATCAAAAACCACATTTTCGAGGTGCAACTCGACCCACCTGGCACCCTGGAACAGCTCAGGGTCCTAACCAGTCAGGTCCAGGCTACCATGCTAGATCGCGGTAAACCGCTCTGGGAAATTTATGTAGTAAGGGGCTTGCAAGGTAAACGCACGGCGATAATTTCCAAGGTGCACCACACCATGGTAGATGGGGTTTCGGGCGTAGAACTGATGAATATCTCGTTCGACCGTACCCCCGAAATGCCACTCCCGCCCCCACCCACATCGGCCCCGGTTAATTCTTCTCCCGCTTCCCGGACTCGCCCGGCCAGCGATTTTACCGGGCGCCTAGTAGACCACTTCCTGGATAGCGTCATGGATATTACCGACAACTGGTATCAGTTACAAAGGGGCCTGCTCAACCTTGGGGGCGATATGTTAAAACAGTCCGGCGACCTGATCGCTCGGCCCTCCATGAACCCCCTGGTTACGCTGGCTACCCCGGTTTCAGTGTTACCGTTTAACCAGCCAAACTCCGGCACTCTCGATATAAACTGGGCTAAATTCTCCTTTACGGAAGCCCATTCTATCGAAGAAAAATTGGGTGGGACCGTCAACGATGTGATGTTGTGCGCGGTATCCGGCGCGGTAATTCGTTATCTTCAACACCATGGATTCGAAACGGCTAACGCAGCCCTGCGGTTTTTCGTACCGGTAAATACTCGCCAGACAGAAGATACGGGGACGCTGGGGAATAAGCTTTCGGCTTTACCGGTTGAGGTGCCACTGGCCCTGCATAACTGCCTGGAACGTTACCACTATATCGTTAAAGAGACCGGTGAAATGAAAAGGGCCAGGGTTGCCGACCAATTTTCGCTGGTGCTGAACGCTGTCGGAATTATTCCGCCACCCTTACAAGCCCTGGTTGGCTCTCTGATGTATACAACCGTTCCTCTGGTCAATATGGTCTGTACTAACGTACCGGGGCCACAATTCCCGCTATATATGCTGGGAAAAAAGATGGTCGATAACTATTCGTATGTGCCGTTTGCTTACGCGGTAGGTTTAACCTGCGTCATTTTTAGTTATAACCGCCAGATTTTTATCAGCCTGTCGAGCGATGGCGCAAAAATGCCCGGACTGGGCAAAGAATTTATGCGCCACCTGGCCCGGGTTTTTACCGAGTTGCGCGATAATGCCGGAATCCTCAGCACTGAAATTCCGACCGTCGAACCCTTACCGGAAGAACCCCCAGCCGTAGTTAAACCGGTCCCTGAACCTGCGGAAAAACCAGAAATGCATCTACCGACCCCGGCGCCCAAACGGCCAGCCCGGCGCAAACCGGCGCCTAAAGCCAAAAAGGTCGTGGCTCCGAAAGTAGCTACCCCTGGTGTAGAGGAGACTACTCTGGAAAAAAGTGGTGAGGGCCAGACGGAACCGGTGACCATGGAAGGGCCGGAAACAAAAACCGAAACTACCCCGGCGGTTTCGGTCGAACCGGCCAGCCCAATAATCGCGCAAGAACCACCAACCGGTACACCTGAGGTGGAGGCTACACCTGAAACGGTGGTCGAAATGCCATGGGGCGAAATTTTTATCCCGGAAACAATCGTGGCAAACCTGGAAGACCTGGTACCACCGGTAGAGGTTGTCCCCCCGGATATGAATGATAAAGAGACGGTGGCGTTAGAAACTGTTTCCGAGGCCCAGGAAGCCAGCCCGGCTCCGACTGCGCCGGGTACGGAAGTAGAAACCAACCTGACGCCAGGGGAAAGCCCTGATTTTAATGTTGAGGTGTTGAAACCGGTAAAGTCACCTTCAAAAAAAAATAGAAAGCCGGATGAAGCGCCGGTTTTAACCAACGCCTATTAGCCGTCGGCAAAAGGGAAGGGTGAACTGGAATCGCCAGGAAAACCCCCGCCGCTTTCACCTGAAAGCCAGGCGGGGCCTGGCGTGCAGACCTTTTGCCTGGC
Source organism: Chloroflexi bacterium 54-19 (assembly GCA_001898225.1). Classification (GTDB taxonomy): domain Bacteria; phylum Chloroflexota; class Chloroflexia; order Chloroheliales; family Chloroheliaceae; genus 54-19. Next base: position 75,346 of record MKTJ01000023.1, on the reverse strand, counting down.
GGACTATCCCTGACCAGCGCCGGGTCTTGTCACCTGCAAATCAACCAGCGATGAGACCGGCGCCCAGGGCCGGTAGAGCCGGTTTGGAGAAAGTGTTTTTAGTATGGCAAATATGGCCCCTGAAAAATCTTCCCTCAAACAATTAAAAAAAGCCCCGGTTGGACCCTTCATGGACGACCGGGCTATCCCTTACCGGCCAGGACAATACATTACCCTGTTAAACGACCTGACCCGCTCAAAAGGCTTTTTACTGGCCGAGTCCGGGTTACAAATGGTGGAGCGGTGGAACCGGGTTGCTCCGGTCGGACTACCGGTGTCCCGGACCCTGGTAATCGGCACGTTAGCAGCCGACCTGATTTCCAGTTATCAAACCCTCCAGCAGCGGGCGCGTTGGTTTCCCTGGCTGGTTGAACCCGAAGACTGGGAATTGCAGCATAAATTCGGAGCCGAACGCCTGGTAGATATGGCTACTTCGCTGGGTGGTGCGCTTATCAAGGCTGGTCAGTTCGCCTCAACCCGTCCCGATTTGCTGCCACCGGTCTATATCGAGCAGCTTTCTACCCTCCAGGACCAGGTGCCACCGCTCCCCTGGTCACTTATCAAAGCCCGGCTGGTCCAGGAATTGGGCCAACCGCTTGACCGAGTCTTCTCGAAAGTAGACCAGACGCCCGTCGCCTCAGCTTCCCTTTCACAAGTCCACCGGGCCTGGCTCAAAGACGGACGACCGGTCGCGCTAAAGGTGCAGTACCCTCAAATTCAGGAGTTAATCAAAGCCGACCTTGAAATGTTAAAGCTGGTAAACCAGGCTGTAGGCCTTTTCTCGGCGGAAAAACTCCTGTCTTCCATCAGCGACTATCTCAAAGAAACTTTACTGTTTGAAATTGACCTCGAGCACGAAGCTGAAATGATGGGAATTATGCGTGAAGCCCTTTCTAACCGGAAAGACGTGCTTATTCCCAGGACTTATCCTGAATTTAGCAGCAAACGGCTTTTAGTGATGGACTTTATCGAGGGTATCAAGATTACCAACAAACCAGGGTTAGAGGCAGCTAACCTCAATTTGTCTGAAGTCACAAGAATCCTGGTCGAGGTTTATGCCGACCAGGTTTTCCACCACCATTTGCTGCACGGCGACCCTCATCCCGGCAACCTGTTAGTCCAACCCGGCCCGCGCCTGGTGATACTTGACCATGGCCTTACCGTCCGAGTAAAGCCTGCGCTGGCCGAGGCCATGGCAAGGGTGGTCAGAGCCCTGGAAGCAAATGATTTTACAGAGCTCGGTCGAGCTTTAGAGATGGCCGGGCTGAAGATGCGGGCAGGAGCTGATATTTTTACGCTGTTACAGGCGGTCAGCCTGATATTTGGCGGGACCGGGAACATCAAAGTTACCACCCAGTTGGGGGCCAAAATTGATAAGGTTCCGGTGGATCTGCTGGTGCTTGGCAGGACTTTAGGTATCCTCAATGGCATAACCCTGCAACTCGATCCCCAGCAAAGTGCCCTGGCAACCGTTACTCACTACATTTAAAGGTTTTAAGGGTTAATGTAGATGTAATAAATGAGGAGGAATTTAATGAGCTTAAATTTTGCATCTTTGCTCACAGAGTCAGCCAAAAGCAATCCTGAACGGACAGCGATCATTTTTGATTCGTTCAAGCTGACCTACTCCCAACTTAACGCCGTTACCAACCAGTTTGCAAACGGCCTTGACCGTTTAGGTATAAAGCGCGGCGACCATGTCGCCATTATGATGCCAAATATACCCCAGTTCTTAATCGCTTACTATGGGATTGCAAAACTGGGAGCGGTAATTGTACCAATCAATGTGCTGTTCAAAGCCGGTGAGATAGATTACGTCCTGAACGATTCGGAAGCCCTGGCCCTGGTGGCCTGGGAAGGCTTTATGGAAGAAGCCGCCAAAGGCTACCGGTTGGCCCCACTTTGCCACCATCTGATTATCGCCCAGGCCCCCGGCAGCACTAATCCGCTCCCGGCGGTCGATGGGGTGATTAAATTTGAGGAGGTCTATAAGACTTGTTCGCCTTTCTACGAACTGGCGCCGACCCAGGGCGACGATACTGCCGTCATCATGTATACCAGCGGCACCACCGGTAGGCCCAAAGGCGCTGAATTGACCAACCTTAATTGTTACTTTTCGGCCATCGCCAGCGAGAAACTGATGCCGGTTTCCCCTAACGATGTTGGGCTTGGTGCCCTCCCCTTCTTCCACATTTACGGTCAAAGCAGCGTTATGAATTCAATGCTGGAACGCATTGGGGCGATTACCCTTATCCCACGCTTTGATCCGGCCAAGGTTTTTGAGGTAATCGAGCGGGACCGGGTAACTATTATGTGCGGTGTTCCTACCATGTTCTTTGCCTTGCTGCACTATCCAGACCGCAAGAAATTTGATACCAGCAGCCTCAAATATGCTGTTTCCGGCGGGTCCGCCTTGCCAGTCGAACTACTCCATGCCTTCGAGGCAGAGTTCAAAATTCCCCTCCTGGAAGGCTATGGCTTGAGTGAAGACTGCGCGAGTGCGACCTTTAACATGGTCCAGAAACCTCGGAAGGCCGGTTCGGTAGGCCTGGCAGATTGGGGCACTGAGGTGAAAGTCTTTGACGAAAAGGACCGGGAAGTGGGCGCGAATGAGCGGGGCGAGATTGTCCTGCGTGGCCCGAATGTAATGAAGGGCTATTACAACCGGCCAGAAGCTACCGCCGAAGTGATGCGCGACGAATGGTTCCACACCGGTGACATCGGCTACAAAGACGAGGAAGGTTATATCTACATTGTTGACCGGATTAAGGATTTGATTATTCGCGGTGGCTACAATGTCTACCCACGGGAAGTTGAGGATGTCTTCTACCAGCACCCGGCTATCCGTGAAGCCGCCGTCATTGGGGTGCCCGACCCGAAATTCGGCGAGGAAATTAAGGCCTATGTCTCACTCAAACCAGGCTATGAAGCAACCCCGGCTGAGTTAATCGAATACTTGCAGGAGCGGGTAGCCAATTATAAGTATCCTCGCATGTTGGACATACTGCCCGACCTGCCCAAGAATGCCACCGGGAAAATCCTAAAGACTAACCTGCGTGGCCTTAACAACACATCTAAACCAGTTGGTGAGACTATTAAATCAAGTTAACTTCTTACGGGCTACCCGGTTCCTGATTGCCGTAAAGGCTGTTCAGAACCGGGTAGCTCGTAGCTCAGGATTGTTGAGCGACCCGACCGGTGCGTTCCCGGTAGATTGGCTGACATAGGTAGAGTATTTTCAAGGAGTATGGAAGTTCTATGAATACAAAAATCCCCCGGTCATTGGAAAATGATTATACCCAGGAAATGGCCGCCATCCGCCGCCAGTTTTTATTCGAACAAACCGGCCAGGTTGCCCGGAATGTCGGGTCCTATTCTTTCGACCCGGCGATTCTGCCCGGTAACATTGAAAACTTTATCGGTGTGGCCCAGGTTCCAATCGGTCTGGCCGGACCGCTCCTGGTTAACGGCGAATATGCCAAAGGCCGTTTTTATATTCCCCTGGCAACCACCGAAGGCACCCTGGTTGCCAGTTATAACCGGGGAATGAAGTTACTGGAAGCGGCGGGCGGTATCACGACCACTATTTCGGACGATGCCATGCAGCGCGCTCCGGTTTTTATTTTCCCCAGCGCCCGCCAGGCCCGTGAGTTTGGTAAATGGGTGACAGCCAATTTTGAGCACATAAAAAAAGAAGCCGATAAGACTACCCACAGCGGACATTTGCGCGACATCGAACAATATACGGCCAGCCGCCTGCTTTTCCTGCGCTTCAACTACACGACCGGCGATGCCGCCGGGCAGAACATGGTGAGCAAGGCGACCAAATCTGCCTGTGATTGGATTAACAGCGTCTACCCTGGTATCGAGCATTATTTCCTTGAGTCTAATTTCGCTACTGATAAAAAAAGCTCGTATGTCAATATGCTGCACACCAGGGGCAAGCGGGTGACAGCAGAAGCCATTATCCCCGGCTATCTATTGGAAGCCATAACCCACACCGACCCAGACCAGCTCCTACAGGCTCGCCAGGTTATTAATCTCGGCAGTTTCCTGGCCGGGGCCCACAGTAACGGGGCCCATTCGGTGAATGGCATAACCGCTTTATTCATTGCTACCGGCCAGGATGTAGCGACCATTGCCGAGGCTTCGGCTGAATTGATTTATGCCGAACCCCGACCGGGCAATAACTATTATTACTCTGTCACGATTCCTTCGTTGATTGTCGCGACCTATGGAGGCGGCACCGGTCTACCAACCCAGCGTGAGTGCCTGGAAATTATGGGTTGCTACGGGAAAGATGGGGTACGAAAGTTTGCCGAAATCGTCGCTGCGACAGTCCTTTGTGGCGAACTCTCCCTTGGTACGGCGGTTGTATCGGAAGAATGGGTGTCGAGTCACGAGCGCTTCGGTCGCAACCGGCGTTAAAATCCAGCTTCCCCAGCCGGAACGGTCTTATAAACAAGTGGGTTTATAAGACCGTTCCGCTATCAAATAGCTACCGGCAGTAGGTTCTTATACTGCTGCCGGTAATTGTAACTACTCGATTCGACTTTATTAAAATTGGGCCGGGAAACTGCCCTGGCTCGGTTAGAAGGCCCAGAATTTAGCAGAATGGTTTAACGAAAAGTTACTTCCACCAGGCCAAGTTGCTCCAACATGCCCAGGGCGTCCCAGTTGGTCCATTCCTCAACAACCTGGCCGTTAGCGAATCTTAGCTGGCTAATCCCGGTGATATTTACCGCCCGACCGGTTGGACCTGCGGCCAGGAGCGGGCCGGTATTTGTTCCTGCCAATTTCCAGCGCACTACAACAATTTCTTCTTCGAGGATAACGCTTTCTATGGATAAAACCATGTCGGGAAAAGCCGTACGCAAAATATTGACAAGTTGCTTGATACCCTCTCGCCCGGTCGGCAATTCAAAGGGAGAATTGGAATCGTGGTAGATACAATCAGGAGCGTAAAGGGTCGTTACTAGGTCCAGTTTTCCGTGCCAGATGTCCTGGTAGTGCTGACCGATAGAGCCCTTTTTAGATTGTTGCGTAACCATCAGATAACCTACTTTCTGAAGTTTAATTCAAGTAGCAAAGCTTGCAGGTTATTCCTGTTGCTATCACTATAATTGCCCTACCCAAAAAGCCCGGTTAACAATAGTAAATAAACCGTATTAAATAATTTAGTCCCCTTTACCAGGTACGGCAAAAGCATCAATAAGGTGTGCCAATTGGGCAGCCGCGAGGCCAGGAGCCGTTTCCCCCCTGCCCGATAGGGACTTAACGTGGCCTAACGGATCGGGCTTCTTTCCAGGCTCCGAATGCCAGGTAACCGCCCGGACCTGGTGGTTGCCACGAATAAATAAGGAGTGATTTGACCGGTTTATACCCTGACTTAAACCACCTGTTATTAAAATCAAAATAGATTGTTAATAGAGAAGTTACTTATGATTACTCAGCAAAAAGAGAAAGCAAACGAAGCATCTTTAACAGACGGGCAGAATAGACGCAGCGATATTGATTGGCTCCGGGTTGGCGTAGTTTTCATGCTTTTTCCCTATCACACAGCGCGGGTTTTTGAAACGCTTGAGCCTTTCTATATCAAAAATTCCGAAACGAGCGAACCCTGCAACTGGTTTATAATAATAGCTTCACCCTGGTCTATGCCCCTCCTATTTTTCCTGGCCGGGGCCGCCAGCTGGTATGCTCTCAGCTTTCGCACCGCCGGTCGTTATTTCCAGGAACGCTTGCAGCGCCTATTGCTACCGTTTCTGGTTGCCCTGCTCCTGGTAGTGCCACCCCAGGCTTATTTTGCCCGGTTAACCCGGCATACTTTTTCGGGCAATATAATTGATTTTTACCCGGTTTACTTTCAGAGCTATAGTCTGACCAAAGCTGATTATGACGGCACAATTTTTACATTTGCCCATCTCTGGTTTGTCTTTTTCCTCTTTATTTTCTCGCTGATGGCTCTACCGCTTTTCGCCTTTCTTAAAAGTGAGAAAGGGCGGGGCCTGATTTCAGGTTTGGCCGGAAGCATGGCAGGTCCGGTCATTTTCGGCCTGGTACCTGGGCTGCTGTTGGCCGCTTCCGTCGCCCCGGATTTTCTTGGGAAGCCCGCCCTTGTCTACCTGGTCTTGTTCGTAGTTGGTTTTGCCTTCCAGGGCGATGAAAGGTTCCGGCAAGTCCTCAACCGTTCCGGCTACCTGACCCTGGCGCTTGGCCTGGCCTGTAGCCCGGTAGCGCTGCTTTTATTCCAATATCGCCAGGAAAACGGCTTTCCACCTGGCAAACTGGGCTTCGGGTTGGCCTACAACCTCGGTTCCTGGTTCTTACTTTGCGCGGTCCTGGCCTTTGGCAGCCGCTACCTCAATTTCAGTAACCCAATTTTAAAATACGTGAACAGAGCCGCTTACCCCGTTTATATTCTGCACCAGACAGTTATCGTGATGGTAGCTTACTTTGTGGTCACCTGGGATTTGAATGTCCTGTTAAAGTACCTGGTGGTTTTGGGCTTTTCTATAGCGATTTCCCTTGGCCTGTACGAACTGGTAATCAGCCGGGTCGGCCTGTTTAAGGTTTTATTCGGCATGAAGGCGGGCAAAAGGACCACATAAATGGCCCCTTCAAAAAAGTTAACCCCGGTCTTCCAGGGAACCTCTTATCGGAGCGACCAGTTTCGGCGCGAATAGCCTCACTGTAAGAGTAAGAAAATAATAGCCACCTTTGCCGAATACCAGGCAAAGGTGGCTATTATTAAGGGCAAGTTTAGCCAGCTATTTGCTATTTGTTACACGTGTTTTTCTTTAAGCAGTTCGGGCACCCGGCTATTAACTCCAAACTTCAGGGCCGCCCAGTCCAGGCCACCCAGGATGCCTACTATTACGATAAAGGCTATGATTGCTTCCATAAAATTTCTCCTTATATCAACGCTGATAATAAAGTTATCGCTAAGAATAATGAAAACAACCCCTGCTTTAGCTATCTTCATTAGGTTTTTCTCAACTTTTACCTAAGTTATATTCTAAAAAGGTTAATTTCTGGGTTAAAAATTACCGCCGGTAGAAAATTTGATATAAGCTCCATGATGCACGCTCTATGATAAAAGCGCTACCTGCAAATGACCGAATACAAAATTTAAACACATATTGCCCCAATTTTTCACCTCACCGTGTTACAAGAAACCCAGGAGATAGTTTCTCCTGAAATAAAAAGAATTCTGGAAGTGCAGATGTAACATTATGCAGTCACAAAGTACAGGCCTGGAAATGGCGAATACCGGTGCAGTGAATAACAGGGTAATTACCGTACCACTGGATGGTTCGCCCCAGGCAGAACAGGCTTTACCCCTGGCAATCCAGTTTGCCAGGAGTATCCAGGCCCAGTTGCAACTAATCAGGGTGGTTAAAGTTGATACCCTGCTAAATTATGATAATTTTGAATATGAATTGAAGATAGTAAACCAGGCCATGGATTACCTGGAAGAAATAAAAGCTATCATAACCGACCCCACCCTTCCGACCCGCTTAAAAGCCAGCCAGGTTAGAATAGAAGTAGTTTGCGGTAGAGCCGCCGAGGAAATTACCCACTTTGCCCTTCTCACACGTTCCGACCTGGTTATAATGACTACCCATGCCCGCGCTTTCCCCTCGGATCTTTTGCTTGGTAGCGTTGCCAGGAAGGTCGTCCAACTATCTAACCAACCGGTAATTCTCTTGCAGCCAACCCACCCTGAAAATCAACTGAACCTTCGAGAAGAACTGGCCCAACTTGACCGGAAAGCCGACCACCAAAAGCGGATTGTGGTTGCCCTGGATGGTACGGCCCAGGCCGAATCAGTCCTGGAAAATGTAATGGAACTGGCCTGCGCGATTGACGCTACCGTTTTCTTATTGAGGATAATCGTCCCGGCACCGCCTGACCAATATATGGGGAGTTATTATGTCGATAACTCTGAAACCGAAGAAGACAAGGATTTAGAAAAAGAGGAAGCCGCCGCTTACGAATACCTGGAAATTATCCGGGCCAGGGTGATAGGCCGGGGATTACGCTGCGTCTGTGTGGTCAGGGTTGGAGTGTCGGCCAGCCGTCGGGCCCAGGAAATTGTGGCTTATTCGGATAAAACCAGGGCAACCCTGGTGGCAATGGCAACCCACGCCAGGGGTAGCCTGGGCCGGATGTTCTTTGGCAGCGTCTCAGATGAGGTCCTCAGGCAAACCCATAGGCCGGTCCTCTTTATCCATCCCGCCAATACCATCCAGGCCGAACAGGTCGCCGCCTTTGAAAAGGGCGAGATCTGATACGTAGGAGAGGAGGAAATATTATGTTTAAGATAATAGTCCCGCTGGATGGCACCTCGTTCGCGGAAAGAGCCCTACCCCTGGCCCTTAGCATGGCCCAAAGGCTCGGCGCGGAACTAATTTTATTGTTAACGACCGGGGATGAGCAGAAAGAATATATCCTGGCCGGTCCGCACCAGGAGTTAATCATCTTAAACGAGGATTATTTAGCCAAAGTTAAGGCGAGTTTGCTAGACCCTGGCTTGCCAGGCCATCTCCCACCGGAGCGGGTAAGATGCGAGGTGGAAAAAATGAACCCTGAGCTGGCTATCGGGGAAGTTACACCGGCCTTTGGTGGTGACCTGGTAGTGATGGCTACTCACGCCCGGAAAGGTCTCTATTTACTGCTCAAAGGCAGCGTGGCTCAGAAAGTTCTCAGCCAGGGCAGTATTGCCGTAGTATTACTCAGACCCCAGGAAGATATTGCCGAGGTACCATTACCTGAATTACTTCGCTCAACCGGACCGACTATTCCAGCTACAGGTCCGGTAAGACTGCTGGTAACCCTGGACGGCTCGCCGGAGGCAGAAAATATCCTGGGGCCGGTTTCGGTTTTCGCCCGGCAACTTGAGGCTACCCTCTACCTGGAAATGGTCTACCCGTCTTCTTATAGCTACGAGGAAAGCGGCTTTTCAAACACGCCTACCACCCTGACGCAGAAAAACCACCAGACCCGCCAGCATGCCCTGGCTTACCTCAAAGTAGTGCAGCAGTGGCTGAAAACCCAGGGGCTAGAGGCGGTTGTGGAGGTCAGGTCGGGCGACATCGTGGACCAAATTTATAAGTATAGCGATGAAATTGATGCCGACTTGCTGGCCCTGGCTACGCATGCCAGGGGACCGCTCGGCCAGTTAATCCTGGGCAGCGTTGCAACCGATGTTTTACGCAAATGCTCCCGGCCAGTTTTGCTGGTAAATAATACCATCTGGGCCAGGGAGATGATGGAGACGGATTTCCATTACAATTTCAAGCCGGAACCGGTCCCGTAATGGGTTAAAATCGGGGCCAATTTTTACCTTGCTTTTAACCTTTATAGAGTATACTCAAATCTACCTTTTCAACCTGACCATATCTGGATTGTCAGGTTGGAAAGGCGGAATTTCCCCACCCTGAAAGCCTGCAACGCAATATGGTACCGTATCACTTCTTTATTTCATTTCAAACAAAAGCCGGTTATATAGGCAGACCGGCTTTTTATTAAACCTCAACTTCCAACCCAAACCTTAACATCAAATAAGATAACTTCTGGTTATTTATAAACAACTGTATTATGAATAACCGAGTTGAAGGTAGTTTATAACAAAGAGGATATACTTGATGCACCCTCACTTTTAACGCAACGTTACTTTTAATTTTACCCCGTCTTTAACTCCTGGTGAGTAATATTAAGTAGAGTTGCAATTGTACCCTGGTAAGGTGGAGTCAACAATGGATAAAAGCAGCAAATCAAAAGAGACCGAAAGCCAGGTACCACCTCAGGTTGAGAAACCACCTGCTATTTTAGAAACAGGCCAAAATCAAAACCAAAACCAGGGCCAGGGCTGGTTTGTGCCCCTAATTGAAGAAAATGAAAACGCTATTTTTACTCTTGATAGCGAAGGGTGTTTTACTTACCTTAACCGCGCGGCGGGCCACCTTTTTGACCGGCCTCCTGAAAGACTGCTGGGGAGAATAGTCTGGGAAGAATTCCCTGGTCTACGCAATAGCGAATTTGAATCCTTATGCCGTAAGGTCGCAAGTGAAAGAAACCAGGGCCAGCTCGAATCCTTTGCCTTCCTGGCAAAAGGAGAGTCTGGGGTAGAGGTGTTTTATATCCCTGCCGGGGGAGGGTTGGTTATCCAGCTTAAACCGCGCAACGACCTTGAAAAAGTCAAAGAGCAAATCCTTGTGGACAGGGCTCGATTTCGGCAGGTGGTGGAAAATATAAAAGATTACGCCATTTTTATCGTTGATGGCGAAGAAAGGATTAAGACCTGGAACGAAGGGGCCCAGAAAATTATGGGGTACCGAGCGGAGGAAATCATCGAAGAATCTATTGAGAAATTTTACACCCAGGAAGATATAACGAAAGGTCTTCCCCGCGAACTCCTTACGATTGCTCGCACAACCGGCCACTATGATGGCGAAGGATGGCGCGTCCGCAAAGATGGTTCAAGGTTCTGGGCCAGTATCGTTATAACACCTCTTTATACAAGAGGCAGCGAAGGGAAAGGAGAAGCCCCCTCCGGCTTCATAAAAATCACCCGCGACCTTACGGATTTAAAGATAGCAGAAGAAGCTCTCCTCAAAACCCAGCAGCAACTCCTTAATTCTCAAAAACTCGAAAGCATCGGGAGATTGGCAGGCGGTATTGCCCACGACTTCAACAATTTGCTGATGGCAATCATGGGCTACAGTGAACTCGTGGGGCTTAGCATAGATAAATCAACCGAAGCTTATGATTATCTTAAAGAAATAAAAAATGCAACCAACCGGGCGGCGGAATTGGTCCGGCAACTCCTTATATTCAGCCGCCAGCAGGTCCACCGGCCTCAGTTAATGGTGTTAAGCGATGTTGTCGAAAATATGGACAACTTATTACGGCGCTTATTAGGGGAGGATGTTGAACTCCAGGTTGAGGTAGCCGCCGCTAAAGGCCAAATTTTTGCCGACCCGGCCCAGATTGAACAGGTCATAATGAATCTCGCCTTGAATGCCAAAGACGCCATGATTGCCGGGGGAAGGTTAAAAATTGAAATCAGCGATGTACAGGTGGAGGACGGTCATTATAAGGCTATTGGACCTGCCAAAAACAAGCCTGGCCCCTATGTCCTTTTAAGTTTTAGCGATACCGGAAGCGGAATGGACCGCCAAACCCAGCAGCGAATCTTCGAGCCATTTTTTACCACCAAAGAGATTGGAAAAGGAAGTGGTCTGGGGTTAGCTATGGTTTACGGCATAGTTGAGCAATCCGGCGGTTTTATTGAGGTAAATAGTGAACCGGGTAAAGGTTCTGTTTTCAAGCTCTACTTCCCTGGTGTGGATGCCGTCCCGTCTCTCGCCGGTGACTCCGGTCCCGGTTTTACAAGCTCTCTTTCCCAGGGTATCTCGCACTCCTGGGAAGAAAACCCAGGTGCGGAATCAAATTCGGCCCCACTTACTCAGCGCCCCGCTGCCTCAAACGTTACCGTCCCGTCCCACTCGGACGAGGAAACCCTGGGCCAGGATGATAAAGAGGTGGCAAAGGAAAATGCAGAGTACACAATACTGGTGGTGGAGGATGAACCGAGTGTCAGAACCTTAATTAACAAAACCCTCAGTCAAGCCAGTTTTAATGTTTTGAGTGTCTCCAACGGTCTGGAAGCCCTGGTTTTACTTGCTCAAACCTCGGCCCTACACCCGGTGGACCTGGTGATAACCGACCTGGTTATGCCAAAGATGGGAGGACTCGAACTTATTGATAAATTGAGAATTTATAGGCCAGAAATCAAGATTATTTGTATTTCCGGTTATGTCTTCCAGCCCTTAAATTCCGAGCAACCGGGTGCGTTGTTTGATACCTATTTGCAAAAACCTTTTACGCCAGCCCTTTTATTAGAAAAAGTCCAGGCAATCCTTAATTTACATAAATAAACTTTCGACCCCTCCTAACTGAATTAACCCTATCTTAAACCCCCGGTTGTTAGAATGTTACTGGAAGGACGGTGTGGCCTTTGAGGCTACTTTCATCTTTGGTGTTTAACCTCCGGTTTTAAAAGAAACCGGTCCGGGCAGTAAATTATAGGCCGGGCTGATAAATAACCAACCGTTTATCTTTCCTTTTCCCGGCCTTGTGTTTGAAACAGAGGATTAAGTCAGGCCTGTAATATATCTCGGGGAGGGCTTAATTAAGGCGAGAGGTTGGAAAACCTTATATAGATGTTAGGCCCTCTAAGAAAGAGGGGGTTCAATATGAAAGGCAATGGAACCGGGAAAGTCTGGACCTGGGAAAATCGGGTCCTGGCAATTTTAGCGAGCTTATTTCCGGCTATATTTTCGCTGGATTCGTTTAGTGAAGGGCGTGCCTGGCCGGAGGCCCTGTTGGCTTTTGTAATCCACAACATCCCAACTTACATTTTATTGATTATCCTGGCGATAGCCTGGCGCAAAGAATGGCTGGGCGGGCTTTTATACCTGGTGGCCGCCATTGCAATGTTTATCTGGTTCGGCTGGGGAGCCGCCCTTGTAATCCTGCCGGTGCTTATTGTGGGGTTACTTTTTCTTGCTCACTGGTTCTTCTCCAGGGGGCCCGGTGAACCCCCTGAAATTTCGCACTCCTGGCACTGACCAGGGTTAAAGGCCGGTTGGAACCGGGTTGATTTAGCCAAGTTTATAACCAAATTGCCGTAAAATATTTTTCCGCCAGCCTATTCCTTTTTCGTCTTCTATGCCTTTAGGCCGGAAGCCATCAATTACTCCCAGGATACCGCAACCCTGCTCGGTTTCAGCCACAATTACCTGGGCCGGGTTAGCGGTAGCGCAGAAAATTCTGACCACTTCCGGTACAGTTTTAAGGGAGTTAAGGACATTCAGAGGGTAGAAACCACTTGCCAGGAAGATAATAAAGCTATGACCTGCCGATAGAGCGAGGGCATTTTTCTGGGCCAGTTCAATCATCTCCGGGTCGGTGCCGCTCCACCGCACCAGGCAGTCCCCGGAAGCTTCACAAAAGGCTAAACCGAACTTGATGCCGGGCACAGTATTGACCAGGGCCTCGTGAATATCTTCTACGGTCTTGATGAAATGGCTCTGGCCGAGGATAAAATTAACGGTTTCAGGCTTTTCTACGGTGACGATTTTTAGTTCCATAGCGCTTCCGCCCCTTTCCCGATATTTTCAAAAAATTAGACCAGGTGTTGAGTTAATCTATTATAACTAAAGACCGTGAATAAAGGGGTAACAAATTTATTTTAAGAGGCTAGTGGGGCCATTTGCATCATTATTCCCTGAATTTTAACCCTTTTATACCTGTTACCCTGGCTAAAAATTTCAGGTTTCCCATTAACCAAAGCTCACTAAATTTGCATTGATTCTAAACCAGCCTATACCTCCCCTTTCACCTCTATTTGGTATTTTTACATGGAGAGAATCTATCCTACCCCTCCTCACACCTTTACCCTGAACCCTGGTTGGCGCAAATTGTAATGCAGCCAGTAATACACGGAGGGGTAACAGGGTAGCGTCCGCGATTTAGGAGACGTGGAATGGCAACCCCCGTATTTCACCTCACCCCACCGGTTTATTCAAAGGGCTAAATTCAGCGGTTAAACCTGTCCTTCTGCGGTCCAGGTATTCACCAAAGTGGAGCCTTCTAAATTGCTTGGCAAGTAAATTTATCAGGAGGGGTTACCATCATGAATACAAAATTTAAAAAGAACTGGCAAAGGCCGGGTGGGTTTCTAAAGCCGCTAAGCCTGGCCGGTACAATGTTTATAAGCCTGGCCCTGGTCCTTTCAGTCTGTGGGGAGGCCACTTCCACCTCTATTCCTGCTAATTCACCGACCCCGGTAGCCTCCACAGCCACCGCGAAATCTGGCGCGGATTTACCTACCTACTGGCCGACAGTTGGCTGGCGGAGTTCCACCCCTGAAGAACAAGGTATCGATTCCCAACAACTGCTCACAACGCTCCAGCATATAGAGAAGGACAATATAAATATCCGAACAATAACGGTAGTCCGCAACGGTTATGCTGTGCTTGAGGCGGCAAATTCACCTTTTACTCTCGATAGACTGTACCCGGTCTACTCTATTACCAAGAGTGTTGTTGGCGCCCTGATTGGGATTGCCATCAACGAAGGCTATCTTAAGGACGTTAACCAGAAATTGCTCAGCTTCTTTCCTGAGCGCACCATTGCCAATCGTACCCCGGACAAAGAAGCCATTACTATCGAAGACCTTTTAACCATGCGGTCGGGCCTGGATTGTTCGGACGACAAGCTCAATGGAGCGGTGGAGGCCAGCAAGGATTGGGTCCAATACATCCTCGACCTGCCGATGGCCTCGCCCCCCGGCCAGAACCTGGTTTACTGTAGCGCCGGGGTGCATTTACTTTCTGCCATTCTGACTAAAGTTACCGGCATCCCTACCTCGGATTATGCCCAGTCCCGGCTGTTCACGCCGTTGGGAGTCGCGGCTACCGACCTGACCTGGGATAAAGACCCGCAGGGTATTACCATCGGTGGTTATGGCATCTCCATAAGGCCACGCGATATGGCGAAATTCGGTTTATTGTACCTATACGGAGGTAAATGGGAAGATAAGCAGGTAGTGCCCGAAAACTGGGTAACTACCTCTACTGCCATACACTCCATTGGTAGCAATAAGAAAGATTATGGCTATTTGTTCTGGGTTTATCCTACTCACTTTGCGGCGGAAGGCTACGCGCAGCAGATGATCCAGGTAGTCAAAAACAGCCAGATGGTAGTGGTTTTGACCTCTGCGATTAAAAATGATGATTGGCCTATTATTTTGAACCTGTTACAAGAATACCTGATACCAGCCGCCAAATCCGCTTCTCCCCTGCCGCCAAATCCTGCGGTACTCCAAAGTTTGCAGGAGAAGGTCAGGTACATGGCTAATCCGGTCCAGGCGGTGCAACCTTTACCTGAAATTGCCAAAACCATTTCAGGTACAACCTTTGGATTCCAGGACAACCAGGCCGGTTGGAAAAATTTAACCCTGAATTTCGAGGAAGGAAAGCCCCAGGCCGAGGCTGTTGTGGTAGCCCAGAACGGCACTTCCCAGACGACCGATACCGTGTGGATAGGCCTGGATAATGTTTACCGGGTAGAACACCAGCAAGGTGGAAATTTCGTGGCCCGGCGGGCTTACTGGGCTGACGACCATACCCTGTTAGTCAGGCAACTTCAATCGTCACCTCCGTTAGAAGAAGGCGAAATAAGAGTAATATTCAGCGGAGAAAAGATAATGGTGCATGTGGAGGAGAAGGTATTTGGTAACTACAACTTTGATCTTGAAGGGCAACTTTCCCAGGGGTAATCCTATTCTTTAGCATCCCCCGGAGCGGCAGACTGTTGCCCTGACGTTAACGAACTTCCAGTCCCCTGATGCCCCGGTCTATCGCATAGACCGGGGGTTGAGATTCCATCGCCTGTTCTGGTCCGGCCCTACTGCGGGGGTGTTAAGGGTTAAGGCTACCATATTTCGACCCGGTTAAGGACGTGAGCCTGCCTCCGGAGTGCAAGGCCCCAGAACCTTCTGGGGCCTTGCGTTTTTATTCGGGAAATGCGGGCGCAATCAGGCTGAGTGAAGGTTCCGTTGGCTGGATAAAGTTTAGAGACATTCCACCGATAAATATATTCTATTTATCGGCGAGATTTTGCAGGTCTTCGGCTAGCGCATAAAGTAACCAGGCTATTGCCGGGGCCTGGACCTTGAGCGGCAAACTGGTAGTCTCTCCGATTAACAGGGCGCTACGAAGATGGGTTGCCAGGGTGGTTAAGCTTTCCTGGGCGTAAGCCGAAACTTGCCCCTGGAGGAGTAGAGAGTTGTTCAGTTCATTAAACTTCGGCAACTCAATGTCTTCAAAATGGATAACCGGTTTTTCTGGTGACACGGGCATAATTGGACCTCCTTGTCAATTTCAATATGCACCTGTTGGTTTTTTACAAAAATAGCGTTACAGGCGGCCCTTCTGGACCAGCCACCGATAGAAACTTAAATTTGTAATTTCTTGTTTACTTAAAACGGTCGGATAATCCTGGATATGGTCGGGAATTTGGGCATACCGGGCTCGTAAACGGGCGAACGCGGCAATTTCCTTCTCGTTAAAACCTGCTTCCACAAGGTTTTTTAGGGCTGCTGCTATATCTGGATTAGGCCGCCGGTAAGAATTATTATTCTGCCACATTTGGTGCCCTCCTTCCCCTTCCTGGTTAATAAGGTTATATTTAATAAAAGCTCCTGAACGGGAATAGTTCCCTGTCAGGTGCCGGTTGGTTGTTTCTATATTCATAAACGCGTTATTGGTTTAGCTTTGATATAAAGAAGGTAACAAGCCAAAGTTAAAATAAAGGTAACAGGAGGTTAACAAAAGTGAATTTAAAACACCTTGCCGGAGACAACAAATTCCAACTCAAATTCCGTAAATTTGCCGCCCCCAAATAGTTCTGGACCTCAAGTGAACCTCGACTTTTCCAACGGTCTGACTAATCAAAAGGAATTGACCGGCGCGAAGCTATTTAATTATTCCCGTAGCAACCGATGTTAATAATTCTGCTACCCGGTTAAATCTTGTTTTTTACGAGAATTAGTTAGAATTAAACCAGATAAAGGACATCGGTGTCCTTTGAAGGCATTAGCTTTCGGGAAGTGAGGTTGAATCTTATGAGTAACCTTAACAACATTATAACGATTTCCCAGGAAGAGGGCAGCGGGGGCCGTGAGATAGCCCGCTATTTGGCCCGAAAGCTAAAATTAAGGTTGGTTGATGAGCAATTTATCCGGGCGGCCTGCCAGAAACTGGGCCTCGGCTTTGACGATTTTGTCAATTTTGACTTAAAAGTGCTGCCAAAATTGGTAGAGCTAACGCATACTCCCCAGGATTTTTTCCTCAGCGAAGTGTTGGTACCCGAACAGATGAATTTTGGTTACGGTTATAGACCGGAGAATAGCACAACGCCTAAACGCCCTACTTTGAAAAAAGAAACGGTAGAAGAATTAGCCAGGAGCGGTTATCAAAAATTGATTGATAACATTATCAGGGAGGTGGCCGAACAGGGGCAGGTTATCTTCCTGGACCTGGGTGCCAATTTTGTCCTCAAAAACTGGCCGCAAGTCCTGAACCTGCGAATTGTAGGGCCCGTGGAAGACCGGATCGAGCGCCTGGCCTATACCGAGAAGATTACCAACCCCGAGGCGGAGATTTATATTAAAGACCACGACCAGCAGCAGCAAGCCTATATCCGCCAATTTTACGGCCCCGATTGCACAGACCCGGCCTTTTATCACCTGGTTATAAACACCGCAAATGTATCCCTACCGGCAATAACGGACTCCATCTATAAATTTGTCCAGCAATTCGAGGCGTCCTATAAGAAAGCTGATGCCCTGGAAGTTCATCGAAGCTATAACCGGTTGGTGGAACAGGATAGTTATACCCTCGAGGAAGCCGCTCATTTGCTCTGGCTTGACCAGGATGTGCTTCGCAAGGCGGTCTACCGGGGAGAACTTAAGGGGAAAGTAATCGACCATAACGTTATAAGGATTAGCCGCCAGGCCCTGCTAGATTGGTTTCATTTGCGTAAAGTTAGAAGCCAAAACGAGCAGACCCACTGAAAAAGGCCGGGCGATTGCACCCTGGTAAAAGGCTATTTTAAAACTTGTCTTTACAATGGGGTAAAGGTGAAATTATGACTGACGAAAAACTCCAGGAATTCAAAGCAATCCTGCTAAAGGAAAAAGCCCACATATTAAAAGAGCTTGAAAAGAACTCGCAGGAAGTTTCCGAGAATGTTCTCGACCAGTCCCAGGAAGGTCCCCTGGACCCCGAAGTTGCCAGCGATTTATTCGAGCAAGAACGGAACCTGGTCGAAAGAGATTATCTCCAGTACGAACTCAGGGAAGTGGAGCGGGCCTTACAGTTGTTAGAGGAAGGCAAATACGGTTATTCGGTAGTCTCCGGCAAACCAATTCCGCTTGAACGGCTGCAAGCCTTGCCCTGGGCCACCCGGTTAGTCGAAGAAGAAGAATTAATAAATAGGGTTTAAATTTTCGCGTCAAGAAGCTTTATAACAAGGTCACGAAAGAAGTGGTTGCTATGGAAGGCAAAATAGTTGTACCCTTAGATGGCTCAACTCTGGCCGAAACAGCCCTGCCCCTGGCTATAAAACTGGCAAAGTTTACCGGCACCCGATTATTGCTCTTGCGGGTAACCGTTCTCCCGGTTGAATTGGAAGCAGCGTTTGCCGAGGAAAACCCGGCTCATTTGTTGCCCCTACCTTACCTGGAAAAGGTCAGGGCAGACCTGACCAACCCGGCCAAATACCCCGCCTTCACCCCCGACCGGGTGGAGGTAATGGTAAGCCGAGGCAACTTCACCTATGAAATCCCGGAGATAGCGCAGGCTGAGGGTGGGAGCTTGATTGTGATGACAACCCACGGGTTGGCTGGATTTACCCAACTATTGTTAGATGGGGTAACTCGGCAGGTTTTGCGTAATTCTAATTTGCCGGTAATTGTGTTGCGTCCCGACCTGGTGGAGGCCCACAAAGAGGATACATCGGCTTCCGAGCCGATTAGTTCCGGCCAACTCCCGCTTACGATAGCGGTGCCCCTTGATGGCGAGGCAGTTTCGGAAGCAGCCCTCGAACCGGCCTGCCGTCTGGCCGAAAAATTAGGGGCTGGCGTAAAGCTTATCCGGGTGGTTAAGCCGGTCCAGCCAATCTTGCTTGACGCGCCGGTTATGGAAATACTCCACCCGGATGGGGAGCAATCCGAGGAGTTACACTACCGCCTGGAAGAAGCGGCTCACTACCTGGCCCAGCTTAAAGAGAAAGTGGTAGCTAACTGGAAAAATGTAACTTTTGAGACCGAAGTTTTAACCGGCGACCCGGCAGAAAGATTGGTGGAGTGGGCCAAGGAGGAGGAACCGTTCCTTATCGCGCTGGCTACCCATGCCAGGGGCGGGGTAGGCCAAATTCTGTTGGGCAGCGTGGCCGACGAAATACTGCGCAAAGGGGCCTGCCCGGTATTGCTGGTACATATCAAAAAAGGATACCAGGGGTGGAAACCGCGTGCCCTGGAAATTCCTGTCCTCTCCTAGTCTTTCAATTTATTATTAAGGCCCCCGTCCAACCCGGACCAGGGGCCTTTTTTATTTAATCTTACACCCTTGACCGGACCCTGCTAATAATGGATGCTGACCCGGCTCCCGATGGTAAGCCAGTTCCAGGCAAAGAGCGACGAGTCGTAATCCTGGTTCACGCAGCCGTGGCTGCCGGTTACCCCAAAAACGCTCCGCCACCAGGCGTAATGAAGGGCATGCCCCTGGCCGGTAAAGTACTGGGTGTATAACACATCATATAAATCGTAATAGTCACCCGCGCCGATACTGCCGCCAACCATGTGCTCGTTATAGACCCGGCGGATAATGTGGTAAGTGCCGGTAGGAGTAGCATTGCCCGGCTTGCCGGTTGTCACCAGGTTGGTGCGTACCGGTATATCACCTTCATAGAAGGTTTCGTTTTGGCGTGACAGGTTAATGTCTACCCAGTGTTCCCAGTCCCAGGTGGAGTAATCTGGCGCCTGCCCTTCGTTCAATTCGACCGCCGTGTTTGCCCCTAAAAGGTTCGCCATATTGGTGCCAAAGTGGGGGTCTATAACCGGGCCAATATCAGCCCGCCAGGCCATCCGGCCCCGTTCGAAAAGCTGGACAGTATAGACTTTGCCGTCGGACAAGGTTTTGGAATACTCCTCGCTTAAAGGATACCCCCAGATGAAAAGCCCGCCCGAACGGTTGTAGAGAGTAAAAAACCCTGCGCTAAGGGTATGGCCGGTTTGAGGAAAATAGTGGCGAGTGGAGGTGTTAGAAACCGGCGCGACCGGGGCGTAGGGGAAATCCTGTTGTACGGCCCCCGTTAAGGTTTCCAGGTATTTCCGCCCGATGTCGTAGGGCCGGATTTCCCAGGTGGTCCCGGCCAACTCCGGGTAATAGGCCAGGGCCATTTTCTCGAAATATTGGACCGTATGGCCTTCGCTATCCCGGCCTACCCGTGCCATCGGGCCACCAAAGCTCTGGTATTTCCCGTTTACCCGCCAGAAGCGCAGGAGCGGGTTGGCTACAAATTGGCCGTAGTTGGGAAAATAAACTTTGTCAGGATTTGGTGAAGCCGCCGGTAAAGTGGTTGCCGTTACCAGCCCGCTCATGTCAAATGGTGTGGGCAGACGGGGTGAAGTCTCGGCCCTGGCTACGTCCTGACCTTGCCAGTTTAGAGGTTCCAGCAAGAAAAACAGCAGGACCAGGCCGATAGACAGCATTTTAAACTGGGCCGGGACCCCGGACCTTTTATCTTTTATAACGTTCATAGTGCAATTCTCCCCTTTGAGAAATGAACTTTTTACTTTTTTATCGCTTTAAAGCCACCTGGAGAGCCTACCCTTAAAGTCTTTATAATATTCTATTCACTACTTAATATTATGGATTACAATAGTCAAGAAGCAGGTTGGAAAGGTGTAAAAAGGCCCAATTAATCGGGAAATTCAGGTGAATATATAAGAAATTTTATGATTTGTAAGTTCGAATTAAATTCTATTAATAATAGTTGCCTTTTAATTTTAAAAAAGAATTACCTGTTTGAGGTGGGTAAGCAGGAATATAATTTTCTTTATACTCCTTGAATTAAAAGCTCTTATTATAAAAACTATTTTTAATATACTTGAACATTAGAATTTTCTTATTTATCGATTCTGAAAAAGATTTAACCTGACAAGTTAAAATTAATCTGCTACAATCAAACCACCTATAACTTGATTTTGCTCAAAGTAAAGGGTTGTGGAATTGATTAGCTGCCTTTATACAGGTCTATTCCAGGATTAAGTTTATTGCATTCCGAGGCTCTCTTGTAGAGATAGAAACCATATCTATCTTTATTTGAGCATACCAGTTTTCGTGTCTTTAACCGGGTCCCAGGCAGTTAGGCCCGGTTAATTTACCAGAGGAGGTGTTTATGCGGCTTTTACCGCGCGGATTATTTCATTATTTTCTTACTATTTTATCAATTTTAACTCTTACTCTTTTGACACTCAATCCGGGCATATCCCAGGCGGCCAGACCCTTCTTTGGCCCGACCAACCCGGTCCACCCCGCTTCTATCGCTTTAAATCCGGCGAATTCCCAAACTATGGCTCTTAATCAGCCCCAGTCCCTAAACCTGGTTTTTAGCGATGAGTTCAATGGCTCAGCTATCGACACCAACAAATGGACAACCTGTTACTGGTGGGATAACAACGGTTGCACCATTGTCACCAACAACGAGTTGGAGTGGTATCAGCCCGGTAACGTGCTGGAAAATAACGGCACCCTCAAACTTCAGGCCCGCCAGAGCCACGTCCAGGGCACCAATGGCCGGGCTTATAATTACACTTCGGGGGTTATCACGACCGGGCCAAAGACCTATGATAGCGGTAACTCGCCCAAGTTTGTTTTCCAGTATGGCTATGTGGAATTCCGGGCCAAGGTGCTTAGCGGGGCAGGCTTGTGGCCGACTTTATGGCTTTTGCCCGCGACCATGAATTCGCTCCCAGAGATTGATATTATGGAGGTCATCGGTAACGACCCGTCTACTCTACACATGCACTACCATTATAAAAACAGCGCCGGGGTGGAAATGGATGACGGAGTTAGCTGGCAGGGTCCCAACTTTTCGGCGGACTGGCACACCTACGCCGTAGACTGGGAACCGAACGCTATCGTCTGGTACGTGGATGGTGTAGAACGGCGGCGCTTTACCGATACCGCCAACATTCCTAAAGAACCAATGTACCTTTTAGCTAACCTGGCAGTCGGAGGTGATTGGCCCGGCGCGCCGAACGCCCAGACCCAGTTCCCCAGCAACTTTGAAATTGATTATGTGCGGGTCTGGCAGAATGGGCCTCAGCCTGGGCCGGTTAACACGCCCACGCCTGCGCCAACTCCAACTGCGGCCCCGGTCCCCACTGCCACCCCGGCAAACCCGGTCCCCGGTCTGTATAAGCCGGTCGCGGATAGCGCCGTCGATAGCAGCGCCCCGTCTACAAACCTGGGTGCCAGCAATACCTTGAATGTAGACGGCGACCCTACCAAGGTTTCTTATCTCAAATTTGATACGCTGGCTTTGGCCGGAAAGAATGTTACTTCGGTCAAATTGAGGGTCGGCACCACTAACGATAGCAGCGCGGGGTCTACCGATACCCAGTTCGTAAAACTGGCGAGTGATACCGGGTGGGATGAAAGTAGCCTGACGTTTTACAACCGCCCGGCCATAACTTCAACTGTCCTTGGCTCAATTTCGCACACCGTGCCAAATTCCGTCTATGACATTCCCTTAAACCTGGCAGCATTAAAGAGCAAGCTTGGGACGGTTTTCACGCTGGCAATGGACTCAAGCGAGGGGGATGGGCTTTACCTTTATTCAAAGGAAAGCCCGCTCAATCCGCCTCAGTTAATAATAACCACGACCTAGGGGAAGGTTAAAAATAGGATAAGTGGAGAAGGATTCGGCTAGTCGGCTGAATCCTTCCTTTTTAAATAATGGTATTTCTTTAGCTGTCCTGGCAGCAGGGCTTCGACGGCATCCCCGGCAGCAAGAGTTTGAAGGGGTTGCCCCGCCCTGGAGGAGAGGGTAACCGGAGGCGTATAGGTGGCGGCCAGGGGTTGCCGGTTTGTCCCGGTAATTTCCGGCGCGACGGCACCTGACCCGTAAAGTGGGCCGGTGGTCGCGCCCCGGGTGATGGCGGGTGGCTCTTGCCGGAGCAGTTGAACCAGGGAGCAGCTAATTGAAATAATTAGCAATACTGTCAGCATCCAGGGAACCGACCAGGTCCTGGTATACAGGAAAATTAAAACCAGGCCAATATCAAGAGCCAGGCTAAGGCCCATCCCTACGGTTAGTTCCAGGGCCAGGCCGGGTAAGCGCAAAAAGTGGCCGATTGCCAGGCCGGGACCTATCGCCAGAAAGGCCAGCATTACCAGGGGCCGCAGGATGGGCACTTCCGGCAGCAGGTACACCTCCATTGTGACGGCACTTAAGGCCAGGATAACCAGCGGAACCAGTTTATCTATGCGCATATAATTTCTTCCCATGTTCGGGCTGGACCGGGGCCAGGTCGGCCACCAGGCGACCAACTTCGTCAGCCAGGTCGAGTAACCGGTAAGTCATGGCCGCCCGGTGGGCAATAATTTGCTCGATTGGCCGGTTCCAGAGTTGTTCTTCCAGGCCGTAGCGGCTTTCGTCCAGGGCCAACCCCAGGCCGGGTACGGATAAGGCCCAGCGAAGGGTGGCCGAAGCCGCGTAACCCAGCCGGACCAGGCGAGGGTCGCCCTTCCAACCGGCCTGGCTTAAACCTTCCAGGTATTTTTCAAAAATATATTTTTCTAATTCATCAACCTCGTCTAAACCGATATTAAAGTAATACAGGTTGCACCAGACCAGTTGCACTAATTCCTCACCCACTGCGCCTGACCCTACAAATTCCCAGTCTATCGCGGTGGTAAGATCCTGGCCGTCCGGGCCAGGGTCGGTAATGAGGTTTGGGTTCCAGGCATCGAGGTGACAAAGGGTGTGGGGAAGACTATCCAAAATTTGCAGCAACTTTTTGTGATTTCCCCAGATTTTCAGAAGCCAGTCGTTAATCGTTTGGGGAAACGCCTGCCGGACCCGCGGATTTGCCCAGGTTTCCGGTTGCAGAAAGCGCCGGAGGTTGCGCCGGTAAAGGAGTTCCGCGCCAAAATTTAAGATACCGGGAAAGACCCTGGATAGCCCGGCCCGCAACCGGCTATTGGCGAGTTTAAGTAGCAACCAATCCTCGTTAAAAGTTAGCCGGTCGAAAGCCGGTTGGACCCAGGTTAAAGAGCGCCGCTTGCTAAGCCAGTAATATTCTGGTAGTTTGAGCCCGGCCAGGTAAGCCCCGTTAAATAGACCCAGGTCATGGGCTACCTGACCATAACGCTCTCTTGTCCAGTCCGCCTTATCCAAGTTTGGCACTTCTTCCAGCCAGAGCCAGAGCTCTTTCTGGTCCGGTTTTTCGACCACCCCCAGTAAATGCGGGGCCTTGAGTCCGCCCGGTAAATTTTCCAGCAGGCCGGATTGGTAGGCCAAAGCTTCCCGTTTCCAGTAATTCCAGTCGTGCGGGTTATCACCCCGGTTTCTGGCCTTCAGGATTTTAAGGATTGCCGACCGCTCTACGCCTGTATCCCCGCTTCCGCTGTGCCCGGTAACTTTGAAAACCCCACCCGAAACGGGATTAACCAGTTTATTCTCAAGGGGTTTTACCTGCCAGTCGCCAGGTTCAAAATTACCCTCGAACACTTTTTTATTAAGGACTGTGAGGTCGGCCTGGGTTAGCTTGGGAGGTTGTACGGCTTGTTCCGGGGAGTTTTCAAATTCATTTTCTTTTGATTTCCCTTTATTGGCGGTGGGCGTCCGGCGAAAACTCAAAGCCAGGTCAATACCTAAACCGATGGCTATAATTGTCAGACCGGTGGTCCAGCCCAGCCCTACGCCAAATAACCCGAACCCCTGGATAAACCAGAGGGTGCAGAGAAGGATTGCAATCAGCCCTCCTACCGTCGCAAAAAGGCCGCGTCCAAAATCCCCCCGGATACGCTGTAAACTGACGTACAGGCGGATAAAAGAAGCCGGTAAAGCCCCTAAACTCATTATCACCAGCAGGCTGCCCCCGTTTACGATGTATTCGTTCCCAAACAACCCCAGGATTTGGTCGCGTAAAAATATCGAAGCCAGGATTAATGGAACAATGCTCAAAAAAATTATTTTTAGCAGCGAAACCGTTTTAGCCTGTAATTTAACCGGGTCTGTTTCGGCAGTCTGGACGAAAAACGCCTGGCTGATTGCGAGGGGAATGGTTAGAAGTACACCCTGGATAAACATAAAGATGGTATAAAAGTAGGCGTTGAATTGGGCGGAAAGCATCTGGGTGACAATTACGGGCAGAATCAAGCCGGGTATTTGCTGGGTCATGATGATGCTGTAGTTGCCCAACGATAGTTTTAAGCTGGAACGAACCAGCCTGAAATCGAACTTTGGTTTGAAAGAAAGTTGGCCGCGCCTTTGCCCGGCGAAAATTGCCAGCGAAAGCCCGATGGCAAAAAGAGCGCCTAAACCCCAGCCCGCTAAAATAAAGAGCGGGGCGTCTCCAACCGCAAAAAGTAAGGCCAGGGGTAAGAAGATTAGTTTTAAGACCGAGGTCAAAGCGTTACGGACCAGCACCAAAAGGGTAGTTTCTTCTACGGTGAAAAGCTCATCCACCACCA
Organism: Chloroflexi bacterium 54-19; assembly: GCA_001898225.1. Taxonomy (GTDB): domain Bacteria; phylum Chloroflexota; class Chloroflexia; order Chloroheliales; family Chloroheliaceae; genus 54-19. Next base: position 49,964 of record MKTJ01000023.1, on the reverse strand, counting down.
GCGAAAAGGTCCAGAGCAAACAGGTTAAGACGAATATCAAGCCGCCCTCGAAGCTTGCCCCGATATGGGTCGCTCCTTTATTCAGGTCATCCACGAAAGGCAACACCAAAACGGCCAGTAAAAGGGTTACCGCCACAATCGCCAGGCAGAAACTATAGACTTTCCGGGGCCAATCCGCTTTAGAACGGGCCAGGATATAGACCATCGAAGCATCCAGGCCCAGCGGAGCCACCGTGGCAATAAGAGATAGAATCGAGATTAACGCCGCGCTTGCGCCGACCGTTTCGGGGCTAAAGAGGTGTGCCGCTATAATCCAGTAAATGTACCCGATGCCTGAATTAGCCAGGGTGCTTAAAGCCAGGTGGGATGAGCTAACGAGCAGACCCCCAATATCGAACCGGCGCAATACCCGGTTATAGACCTGTCTCGTGGTATTTAATAAACCAACTTTCACATGAACACTTCTTTACATTGTCCTCAGTAAAGGCTAGACCTGTTTGCCAAACCACTTATCGAAAGCGTACGCCACCAGGCAGCTTTTTAGATAACACCAGGGTCCGGCCAGGTAGCCTCGCCATTCGGCCCGGCTGAGCTCTTTCGGAAAGGAGGCCGGGCGATTCCGGTTCTTTTTGGAATTTTTGGAGCCCAGGTAAAAAAGCCCGAAAGGCACCTGGCCTAACAATTTAAAGAATTGCAGAGGGTCTTTGTGGACCATATTTGCCAGGTATGCCGTCAAGCCTCTCCCATAGCCGTCCATCCGGTTTAAGAGGGTAGCATAATCCCGCCAGTTGGTATGCCAGATAAGCGCTCCCGGCTCGTAAACCAGGGTCGCGCCACTTTTGATAGTCCTGAAAAATATATCCAGGTCTTCGCAGGCGCAACTTGGCATCCCGGCTCCCAGCCTGCCGTCAAAACCGCCCATTTTGATTAAGAAGGACCGCCGGAAAGCCATATTGCCACCGGTACCAAACTGTCCGGCCAGGTAGGGATAGCCCGGTTCCGAAATTCGGTTATCAAAGATTTTCCGTTCAAAACCTTTATTAAAATTGGCGTATTGTTCGCACAACACCTGGGCCGGTGTTTCCAGTTCCCTGGGCAATACCAGCCCTGTCACGCAGGCAATATGCTCTCCCTGGCTGAAATTTTTCCAGAGCGCTTTCAGCCAGCCGGGGTCGGCCACCACGTCGTCGTCGGTGAAAGCAATAATTTCTCCGCGGGCGGCCAGGATGGCCCGATTGCGGGCCCAGGAGAGTCCTTTACGTTCTTCGAGGATATAGCGGACCTGGGGAAATCGCCCAAAGCGTTCCTTTAGCAGGTTTCGGGTTGCCTCTGTCGAAGGGGCATTGTCCACCACCAGGATTTCAAAATCGGGATAGTCCTGTTTAAGCAAGATTTTAAGGCAGCGCTCTAAACCTTCTGGCCGGTCGTGGGTACAGACGGCAATGGTTATAAAATGGGCCCGGTCGAGTAAGGCCTCTTCGCGCACCTGGCAGGGAGGGGCCTGGCCCGGACTTAAACTTAGCTCCTGAAAAGTAAATTCATTATCCTGGCTCGTTAGCAGACCGTCCTGGTCCAGGTGTTCTTTAATTTGCGGTAAAAACTTTTGCCGGAGTAACTTTTGAAGTTCAGGCTTAGACAGGCCAGTAAGCCCAACCTCAAGTGGGATAAAACCCAGCGGCTGGTGGTGCAACCGAACGAGGATTTTTACCTGGCTAACCACCGGGTTCCCTTCTTTATCCAGGCTGGGCGGAATGGACCGGATTGGGCGGCTGATTTCAATATCAAGGATGCGAATTGCCATCACAATCCCTCCTTCAATTGTTACTTGCCAGGCGTCGTTTTAGCCGCCAGGCCGGGGCTAACCACCGTTTGACAGGGCCAATCAGGGGGTTATTCTGGCCGGTCAATAATTGCCCTAACCTCTGCTCGTCTACCTGATTGGAAACGAAAAGGCGGGAAAGGCCCCAGATATCGTCGTTAGTGGCACTCATGGCATATTTGACGGCGCAGGCAGAACTGTACCCGGCCTCACGGACCATACGCTGAATAGACCGGGTGTGATAGCCGTGCGGATAGGCAAAGCTATAAATCTTTCTCCCCAGCTTTTCTTCCAGCATGAGTTTGCAATCGATTATTTCCCGGCTGGCACGGCTGGCCGGGAGTAAATCTAGCTGGGGATGGGTCAGGCTGTGGCCGCCACACTCAATTCCACCGGCACAAAGCTCGGCCAGTTGGTCCCAGGAGAGCATCCTTCGCCTGCTTTCGCCTTCCCGTTTCAGCCAGGTGCTGGTACCGCCTACGCCCCCGGCGACCACATAAAGGGTCGCGGGCAGCTTAAACCGTTGGAGGGCGGGCCAGGCACAGGTGTAAAAGTCTTCAAAACCATCATCAAAAGTTAGCACTATGGGTCGGGGAGGTAATTCAGCGGCAGGCACCGGTTTGGCAAGGATAGCAGCCAGTTGGGTTACGGTGAGCGCGCAGTAATCATGCTGGCTTAAATAGGCCAGGTGTTTTTCGAACATTTCAGGTGCAACAGTGTAGGGCTTAAAGGCAGGACTGGCCTCATTTGAAATGCTGTGGTACATCAGGATTGGAATGGGCCTGGTTTTTGGAGTGTTCATAATTTTAACCTCCACAGCGAAAGGACCTGGGTCAGTTTGGCCTTTACTCCTTTATCCAGCGCACCCAGGAGGTCGAGAAAAAGTTTTGTCTCAGGAGGCAGCGCCGGGGAGGCACAGACCCCACACTTACCGGGATTATGCCCCAGGAAGGCCGCCACACCCTGGGATAGCCCGGCCTGGTACGGTTCAGAAGCGGTTGGAATACCATACCTGCGCATTACCGGGGCGGCATGGGCGGGGGCCAGGGCAAAATTAGCCATCATCAACATGGGCAGGTCGGAAACGGTATCCCCTACAGCCAGCCTTATTTCATCTTTTTCTTTTTCCGGCTGGGACATAGTAAGTTCGCGGACCAGGGCGCGCAGACCGGTCCCTTTGTCCACTCCTGCTACCCTGAAATCGGTCTGGGCTTCGCCGGGGATAGGCCGGATGTAACCCTTTTGGCCGGTTTCAGCCAGCACCGTCTCGACTATTGCCGGGTCTAAATTCCGCCGGACCCCATTGGCCGCCAGGCGGTAAGCCCGGACGGCATAACGGTAATCCGGGTCCAGGTGAACTCCTTCTATCCGGCCCAGCGCTGCCCGCAACCGGTCCAGTTCGACCTGCTCCCGACCAGTTAAGAGGGGGATGACTTCCCCGGTGAGATAGTTATAAAGGACGCTGCCATATTCCCCGACTCCGCCCGGCAGATGGTAAGCGGCGCACCGTTCTTCTATCTCGGCCAGGCTGCGCCCTGAGACAGGGACAGGCCGGTAGCCGTGGCGCACCAGCGCCCGCAAGGCCAGGGCGCTGGTGGGTGACAGGGCCGGGAAACCGAGTTGCTCGGTCTCTAAGACCCCGTCAATATCGAGGGCGCAGATAGCCCCCTTTTGCAGTACGGGCAAATCCTGGAAGAAAATAGAAGAATAATAGTCCTGGGCTGCCCTGGCGCAGGCCCGCCTAACCGCCGGGTCTTCCCCGGTCTGAAGGCGCTGCCACTCCCGCAAATAAACCAGGCGGTAAAGCAGCCAGCGTTCGGGTGGCACATGTGCGCCGGTCTGTTGTTGATAGGCCGTTACGAGCGAATTTACCAGCCGGTTTTCGTTTAGAGCCACTTTCAGGGAAGCCAGGTCGGCGCTGGCTGCCAGGCACGCCAGGTCATAGACCGGGTCGTAGCAGTAAAGGTCACGGTTGCAAAAGGCCCCGTAATCAAAATCTACTTTTAAAAGTGAAGGCGACCCGGCCTCCCCCTCGAACCAGTTAGCAAGTCCCATGTTGCCGTCAATGACCGAAGGTTGCCCGACCCTCAAAAGGGTCTTTGAAATTGGATGCAGCAAATTCTGGAGCGGGGTGGTTTCAGGGCGCGTCCTGGCAAAGACCTGGGCCAAAATTTCGCTGGCTGCCTCCCACACCGGGCGTTGTCCGGCCACCCGCAGACTGAAATCTTCTTCTACAGCCAGGGCTTTATTCCGGCTTACAATATATTCCACCAGCTTTGCCGCTAAATCCTCGTCCTTTCCAGGGATGTTCGGGGAAAGTTTATTTTTTTCAGGCAACCAGTCCCGGTATAGCAAGCCATCTTGCAGGCCATAAATCCGGGGGAAATAGGGGTTTAACTGCCCGGTCAGCGCCAGGGCATAATCCCCAAAATAACCCAGCCCCGTACCTTTAACATAGATTTCCTGTTCCCACTCCTGGCAGGTGAAATGTTGGGTCAATCTGACCCGGTAGCGGCCCCGCGCATGGCTGCGGTTCCAGTGGGGTGGCGGCGAAGGTAACGCTTCGACCTCGTCCACCGTAATCCCGGGTTCGAGTAATAATTCCAGGGCTGTGCCAACTGCCTCAGGCTGAAGTTGTGCCTGGACCGCCCATTCTTCCCAGGGCAACAAGCTGGCCGGGTATTTTTTCAAGCTTGTAGGCAGGCTTTCTTCGGGGCCAAAAAGCGGTAAGCAAAGGGTAATTGCGCTGGCCGGGAGGCCGTATTTTTGGAGGTCATGGGCGGCGACGGCAACAGAACTGCCTGTAACCGGTGGGTCGTCCACCAGGAGGGCTAACCCATAGTCCTCGCGTAGTTTCTTGAGGGTGGCAATTTCCTGGGGGTATAAAGAGCGCCCCGGTCGAATGGTCCACTGGTTCACCCGGCTATAACCGGCTTGCTCCAGGAAAGCCCTGTAGAGCGGGGCTAAATAGCTCCCGGAAGTGCGAACCCCTACTACCAGCAGGGGGCGGGTACGTTCCGGCCACCTGACGCTAAAGCGGCTGACCAACCGGGCTATATCGGCGGGTTGCTGGTCAAAGCTCCTAAAACAGGAAGGCAACCGGAGAATGGTCCGGCGCAGTGCAAGCGGAAAACCCGGCACGTCCGCGACCAGGGTTCGGACGAATTCGCCCGCATTAACGCAATAAGGTTCACCCGTTGCCACCCGGTCCGCCATTTGCGCAACGAGCCCTACCAGCCGTTTTTTCCAGGCCCGCAGGGACCCTGCTTCCGCCCCGTTAGCGCGGGTAAGGACAAGCGCCTGGGCCATTTCCAGGGTCGCCCAGGCAGTTCCCGACCCGAGCGGCCAGGCCAGGCGGCCCAAATTTTTAGCAATTTTACTAAGTTGAAATGGGTCCGGGTGCAAATAATCATCCAACACCTGGTTCATCCCGGCAGCCAGGAGATAAGCGTTTAACCAGTCTTCCTGGTTTACCCGCTCGGCTAAAAGGGTTGCCAGGCTTTCAAAATCATTGAGTAAGTTGGGCAGCAGAAGCCGGGCTGCCGGACCGGGCTGTTTTGTTGTGGTTTGTGCGGTTATCATGCTGCTACCTGGCCTTTTTTTAACAAATTTAGGTTTAGCTGCCCCAGGTTCCCCACCAGATAGCCGGCTACAGTAGAAGCCAGGCCCACCAGGATGGCGCTGGCCTGTTCCAGGGCCTTGAAGTCGAAAGTTCTGATAGAATGGGCCAGCGCCCGGAGGAAGCTGGCCGGTAGCGTCTTAACGACATAGCGGCGTTCGGTGGAAGTCCCTTTAACCAGGCCAACCTGTTTACTCAACCGGGCTTTGGAAAGTCCTTCCGAGAAACAGCGCCGAATATAATAATTCCGGGTGCTGCGTTCCTTTGTAACCTCGTGGTGAACCATCGCTTCAGGCCGGTAAAGCAAGGTGGCTTCCGGCCAGAGGCGTTGCAACCTGATACAAAACTCGGTTTCGTCGTTTTCCTGGCCGATGGAGAGGGCTCCGACCCGGCCAATTCGGAAACCACCGATTGTATCAAAAACCTCGCGCCGTAAAGACATGTTGCAGCCGATCAGGTTTCGCACCGGGCTGGCTTTCTCCGGCATCCCCCGGTAAGTGCAGCCGACCACCCAGTTAAATTCGCCTGGGAACCATTTCGGCCTGGGAGAGTGCCATTCCGGTTTGATTAGCCCGCCCACTCCCTGCACGTTCGGCTCCCTGTAGCCTTCCCTGAGCTGGGCCAGCCAGTCCGGCTCGGCAAAAGCGTCATCGTCAATAAAAGCGATAATTTCGCCCTGAGCCGCCGCAATCCCGCTATTGCGCGCCCCGGATAAGCCGGGGGAGTTATTGTTTTCAATTACCTTTACACCCTGAAGATTCGCTTTTGCCTGCGAAAATAAGGTCTCGTTATGGTCAACAACCACAATAATTTCACCTGGTGGCAAGCTCTGGCCTTTTACCGATTCGACCCCTCTTACAAGGTTGTCCCAGCGTTTCTCGGTATAAGCGCAAATAACCACCGAAAAGTTATTTGAGTTTGACATCTTATTTGTACCTCCTTCGCTACAAATGGGACCAATTGGCTTGGGGCTCTTGTCAAGACTCCGGCATAGTCAGGATGCCAGTAACCTTATAGACCAGGACGCAGCCGAAAAGGATAAAGAGTGGCACGTTTAGCCGGTTTAACCAGATGCCGATACGGCCTGAAGAGGGGCCCGGCAGACAGGAAACCAGTTCGCTGAGGACCAGGCTGGTTATGAAAGTCACGGTTATAACCGGCCCGGCCCAATCCCACCCCTGGATGTAGAAAAGCAGACCAGCCCCAAGAAACCCGGCCAGCGCCAGCAAGAGAAGGTTAATTCTTGCCAGGAAGGGGGTAAGCCTTTTCAATGGTCCGGTTCCAGGCTGCTTAATGGTTGAAACGGTCATTTTCCAGCCTCCTTTATCATTCGGAATATCTGGACATCCTGGTTACTGTAGACCAGTTGGAAGTAGGTGGACCGGCGGATTTGATTTTCGAGCTGGTCTACCCACGGTAAGGAAACCACCCCGGATAACTCGGCATATTCCCGCTGGCTCCGCGAGAAGACTACATAGCCTGCCGGGTACTTAAACTCGGTTACCAGGTTTACAATGTCCTCGACATCGGTTATTACATACCCCTGGTGGATTTCGTTCGGGTCATTAACCATAGCGAATTCGACATACTGGTTGTAGTTAGGCTCGAATTTATAGGGGAAACTGAAATTAACCTTAATTAAGATGGAGCCGGTTGGGGCGGTCTGGTAGAGATACCGGGCGGCGGTCAGTTCGGCCTGGCTGTAGTTGTTCATCCGTTCGTTCCCGTAATAAACCGTCGAGAACCCGGTCAGGAGCAAAAGACTTACCAGCAGGACCGAAAAGCTGGCTTTCCAGCTAGGCCGCTGGCTTTTCCCATCAGGTTTTTTGCCCGGTAAGAAGAAAGACGCGGCCAGGAACGCCAGCCAGGGCAGCGAAAATAGGTAGACCCGGTAAATCATTTCGCCCCCGTAGTCCTGGACCAGGAACATTGGAAAGGCCGCCACCGCCAGCAGGGCTACCTTTAAATCCCGGTGCCCCGCGTGAAGTCGCCGCAAGACCCCGCCAATCGCCAGCAGGAACAGGGCTACTGTCATCCCCCGCGCCACCAGGGAGATAAAAGCGTGGCCCGGTGTGGCATTGGAGATATTTACCGTATTGCTATCCAGGTTGGCAAAAAAATCTAAAAAATGATGTTTGAAGACCAACCCGTTGCTTTTTAAAAAGGGGTCGGCCATATAAAAGAGCCAGCCCGCCATCATCACGGTCATTAGCACCGGCAACCGGCGCAGCTTACAGAATTGAAAAATAACCAGGACCGTCACATCGGCCAGGCTTATAAAAGGTGTAAGCTGGTGAGTGGCGACAATAACGCCAAAAATTAAAATAAGGCCTATTTTTAAGGTGATTTCCTGGCCGGGGTGTAAGTTTTCTTGACCGGGCGTATCTGGCCAGGCCCATTTGAGCAGTTTATGAAAAAGGTTTGCCAGTGGTTTAAATAAAAGCCACCGTTTCATGGCAGTTGGCGAAGGCAACTCCTTTACTTTGAAATAAGTCAGGATAAGGCCCAGAAAGGCCAGGTGGAAGAAATAGGCGGTAGCCTGCGGCGAATAATAATCCTGCCCGGTCCAGTTGGTAATATAAAAGAACCAGGTACCTAACCAGACCAGCCGCCAGTTCGGGCTGAGCGACTTAAAAATCATCAGCAGGGGACCAAGGTAGAGCAGGTTGAAAAAGACCTGGGCCCAGGCGGCAAAATCGAGGGCGCTGCCAAGTCCGGCCAGGTCCGTAAAAAAGGCGCTAAGCGCGAAAAATCCGGGCCAGTTATGGTAAATATCTATGGTCGGGTTAACGCTCCCGTTGGCCTGGATATAGGCGGCCACACCGATATGCTTATAAGTCCAGGAGTAGCGCGGGGTCTCGTAGACCAGGGCAGTCGTGCCGTGTACGACAAAAATTAAGGCCAGGGTGTAGAGCAGTAACAAGAATGTTGGCGGGCTCACCCGGCGCAGTAGCAGACAAAAACCGGTGGTTAGCAGTCCCAGGGAGACAAAGAAAGTCACCGGCAGACTGGCAATCAGGCCGTAATCCGAGATATGTCGGTAGTCAATTGCCGGCAAAGAAAATCCCCAAAAGGTTACCGCAACACCAAAAACAGCCAGCTCCCACCCCCATTCCAGGATATTTCGGGTATGGGCCAGGTTTTGTTGGGTCTGGCTTTCGCTTCCTTTCCGGCTGGCATAAAAGTTATCCTGGACAAGGGTAGGGCCAGCCTCAAAAGCGGTCGAACCAACGGAATTTGCCTGTCCTTGTTCATTTAGCTCAACTTTGTAAGCCATAAACTATGAACTCTGTAACCTATTTTCACGGTCGTCGGGTTTCCTGGATGCAATCTCTGTTATCTCCGGTCTTTTGGACCATTCATCCACCTGGTCAGGGTCGTATCTGTTTCGGGCTCGCCGCTCTACTTCGTCAATAGTGACCGGTTCATGGTTGGACGAGTGGGCTAAAGGAGAATGAATCCACTCTTTAAGGATGGTTCGGAGGACGCGCCAACCGTCCCGGACCGCTCGTAAATTGCTGGACCCGTTCAGTCGCCGGTATTCGAAGCTGGGGACCTCGTCAATTTTCAGGTTGCCTCGTAAAGCCCGGATGCTCATTAATGTTTCAACCTCAAACCCATCCACATCAACGTGCAATTTGGGCAGCGCCGAGCGCCAGAAGCCGATATAACCATAACAAAGGTCGCTAAAGGAGCCGCCAAAAAGGAGATGGACCAGGATTCGCAGGCCGCTATTGCCCACTCTGCGGACAAAACCCATATCGGTAGTGCCACCACCCTGCATAAAACGAGAACCCTTAACAAAGTCGGCGTTGGCTAACAGGGCACAGAATTCGGGAATTTCGGCGGGGTCGGTCGAGCCATCGGCATCCAGCATAATGATGATGTCCCCGGTACTCTCCTTAAAACCTGTCTGGAGGGCCGCGCCCTTACCTTTTCCGGTCTGCTGGACAATCCGAATCCCTGGCCGGGTATGCCGGGCGACCTCAACCGTCGCATCGGTGGAGTGACAATCCACCAGTAAGATTTCATCCACCCAGCTCGGAATCCTGGGTAAGACGTAAGGTAAATTCTTACTTTCGTTCAGGGCCGGGATAACAACGCTCACTTTTGGTCTTTCGTGAGGCCAGACTTCATAAGTAGCAGGAGAATATGCGCGGCCAAGCGGCTTAACGAGGGTGATCATAGTAAATACCTCCTGGGTTAAATCCTGTTTGTATTTTTCCACCTCATTTTTAAGAAATGGCAAATACAATCAGTATCAGGTAAGTGCTAACTAGGTTGTGGTAAGTGGGGTTGTTTCTCCATACCTTATCAAGCCTATGCTTTATCTATAAAAAATTTAACAAATGTAAGTTAAATGGAGGGTTTAAATCCTAAAAATAGAGGGTGGAAACAAAATTAAAAAGCTGGTTTAAGCTTTGTAGAACCAATAATTATGCTGGAACCAGGTGAAGTAAAATGAAACCGCAGCAACATTCAAACAGGAACCGCCAATCTTTCTTTCAGAAATATTCTATTATCAGCCTGATATTCATTGTTATCACGAGTTTACTGATTCCCTTTATCCTGAAAGATTCCGAATCTGCCCCGCCGCAAAATACGGCTCCACTGGCTTACTCCTCACCTGCCACAACCTTTACTTCCCCGACAATTCCGGCTAAATCTCAAACCCCATCCTTAACAACCCCGAATTCACCTGGGCTGACCGTTGCTGCTACCACTCCCTTTCCTTCAGGGCTACCTGACTCCGCCGGAAACTGGACCCTTGTCTTCAGCGACGAATTCAACAGTAGATCGTTGGATCCAAAAAAATGGGTTACCTGTTATTGGTGGGACAATAAGGGTTGTACAAACGCGGGCAATAACGAATTGGAGTGGTACCAACCCGGAAACGTGTCGGTTGACCAGGGGTTACTCAACCTGCGCGCTCAAAAAGAGGTCGTTCACGCCAGCGACGGCAAAACCTATAATTACACTTCCGGGATGGTTACGACAGGCAATATCGGTGAGAATTCGGTGGACCCTCCCAGGTTCGCCTTCGAGTACGGCTATGTAGAAGTGCGGGCTAAAATCCCCTACGGTAAGAGTTTCTGGCCTTCCATCTGGCTCTTGCCGGTCAGTCAGAAATGGCCGCCTGAAATTGATATTATGGAACTGGTAGGTGATTACCCCATGACCGTCAACATGACCGCGCATTTTATTCAACCAGACGGCACAAACGGGGAGAAAGGTGGCAAATGGAGCGGCCCGGACTTTTCGGCAGGATTTCATGACTTTGGCCTGAACTGGACCCCCCAGGAAATAACCTGGTATGTTGACGGGATTGTTCGCCAGCGGGAAAAGAACAAAAATCATATCCCGGCAGAACCTATGTACCTGATTTTGAACCTGGCCGTCGGTGGGAACTGGCCGGGCAACCCCGATGCCAGGACCGCTTTCCCTTCCTCTTTTGAAATAGATTATGTGCGCGTCTGGCAAACCCGACCCTCTTAGCCCGGTTTGACCAAAATTTATTTATTTCCATCCAAACATTTATGTTCAGGTGCTATGCTGGATACAGGTGAAGTTATGCCTGAATGGAAGTAGACTTTGGGCCAGGTTAGAACCGGCCCTGGGTAAACTAAATTTTGTAACTCCGGTTGCCTCAAAGTGACGCAGGCTTTCCAGGAGAAAATATAATGCCAGTCCAACACTATTGTTTATTTAAAGGTTGGGCGGTCGAACGCCAGTTAGCCACTTTTAATAACCCTCACTACCAGATTCACGCCATAGACCAGATTGACGATTACCGGATTTCGGTTAATGTATTTTCAGATATTCTTTTTGGTAGAAATAATACCATTTCCGAGGTTGAATATTTCCTGGCCGAGGATTTTAATCACCCGATAACAGCCAGACTCGAGCGGTTGGAGCCCGGTCTTTATCCCCTGGATAAATTTTGCAACCGGCACCCCGGTGGCCTGGCTTTGGATTACGTCCGAACGAACCTTTTGGACCCCGCTAAAATGAAAACGGCTCCTTTTAACTTACCTGGTTCCGACCTCACAAATGAGTTGAATGAAAATTTAGAGAATTGTATAAAAGGGACCCTGCTGGATAAATCGGCAATGATTTACGCTTTTGGCAGCCAGTGGGGTTCTCAACGCCAGCCTGATAAGATATTCGGGTTTAGACCGGCTAAAGGTTTGAGTAATATTCACATGAACCAGGGCAATACCCCTGATATGTTTGAGGAAGATAACGGTATATGGCAGGACGGTGCCCTGCTTATCTACCGGGGAACGGAAAAAAAGTGGACCGGCTTTTTTCTCAAATTCAAGCAACAATCCTGGGATACCTGGGACGACACCGGCGCACCCAAATTTCAACTTGACCGGCATTACTCCTTTTTGAAAAAGAAGGATAAAACCAGGCGAAAGGCCATCCACTGGGACGGCTCCTATACCCCATTTACCAATCAGGGTAAATAAAACAAAATAGTTTCACCAGGTGTGGTTAAAGAAACCAGTTTGCAAGGCCATAACCGCCCTTTAATTTACTCTCACCAGCACCTGGTGGGTTGCCCCATCGTCTACCAGGGAGATTTTTCCATCCAGGCAAAGTTCGCCATCCAACTCTACTCCCGGCCCCCCGGCCTGGGATTGGTCCACTCTTTCCACTTTTATGGAGTAAGAAGTCTGGCCGTGTTTGTAACAAATGGAGTAACCGGGCCAACTCGAAGGAAGTTTAGGGGTTAGAATTAAGTAATCTCCTTCTTTGTGTAGGCCCAATAGTAACTCGACGCCCAGCCGGTAAGCCCAGGCCGCCGAGCCGCTATACCAGCTCCAGCCGCCCCGCCCGGCGTGAGGCGGTTCGGCATAAATATCCGCCACAATCACGTAGGGTTCGACCTTGTAAAGGGCCGGGTTGGCCCGGGAATGCAGGACCGGGTTAAGATAATCGAATAGTTCGAAGGCGAGGTCGGTCTTACCGGCCAGGGCCAGCGCCCAGACGTACCAGATAGCCCCGTGAGTGTACTGGCCGCCGTTTTCACGGATACCCGGCACATAGCCCCGGATATAACCCGGATTAGGTTCCGCCGTATCGAAAGGCGGTGTTAGCAGCCGGATGAGCTGGTGCTGGCGGTCTACCAGGTGTTCCGAAACTGCCTCAAGGGCCTGACCGGACCGGTCAGGATGGGCGTCCCCCGAAATAACCGCCCAGGATTGGGCCAGCGAGTCGATTTTCCCTTCAATATTTTGCTTTGAACCAAGCGGGGTGCCATCGTCAAAGAAAGCTCGCAGGTACCAGCTTCCATCCCAGGCGGAAGTTTCCAGGTTCGCCAGCACCTCCGCCGCCTGTTCCCGGTAAAAGCTGGCCTGTTCCAGGTCGCCCTGCTTTTCAGCCAGGTCGGCCCATTCCTTCAAGTTTATATCCAGGAACCAGCCCAGCCAGACACTCTCTCCCCGGCCCGCTTTCCCGACCATGTTTAAGCCGTCGTTCCAGTCTCCCGTGCCCATTAAAGGTAGCCCGTGCGAACCGAACCGGAGGCTATGTTGAATAGCGCGCTGGCAGTGTTCGTACAGCGTTCCTTCTATGGGAGAAGCCAGGGGGGCCGAATCGTAATATTCGTCTTCGCCAGGTTCGAGAGCGTGTCCCTGTAAGAAGGGCACTTTTTCCTTAAGAATCTGTTTATCCCCGGTGGTCTTCACGTAGTAGCAGGTCACAAAGACCAACCACAGGCAATCATCGGAAATCCTGGTCCGTACCCCGCGCCCGGTGGGTGGGTGCCACCAGTGCTGGACATCCCCTTCGACAAACTGGCGGGCGGCGGCCCTCAATAGGTGCTCCCTGGTCAGGTCTGGACGGCTGAAGACAAGGGCCATCGCGTCCTGCAACTGGTCCCGGAAACCGTATGCTCCACCGGACTGATAAAAGGCCGAGCGCGCCAGGATCCGGCAGGCCAGGGTCTGGTAGAGCAGCCAGCCATTGAGCAAAACGTCCAGGTGCGGCTGGGGTGTATGGACTTTGATGTGGCCGAGCCATTCCTGCCACTGGCATTTTATCGCGGCAAAGGCCGTTTCAATTTTCCCCGCCTGCCGGTACTTTCCGGCCAATTCCTCTACCTGCGCCGCGTCTTTCCCTTCACCCAGGATAAAGTAAACCGTCGCGCGGCTATGGGCGGCGAGTTCGAGTTCACGCCGCACGACTCCGCAGGGGTCTTTAAGGGCCCCTACTTCTCCCGCGAGGGTTTGCCGGTCAGGGGCGAGCGCCACCGGGGCCGCCAGGTCATTGTTACGCCCGATAAAAGCGGTCCGGTCCCCGCAAACACTTACAGCCGGGGTATCGGCCATTAGAAAGGCGATACGCTGGCTGAACTCGTTGTTATAGGGATTGCGGGCCACCAGGAGGCCCCGCTCGGCGTCAAAATCGGTCACGATATAAGGGGCCATTTTTTCGCGGAAGACCCCCAGCACCCATTCCACATAGAGGGTAAAGGACAGGTTCTTCTTTTCGTCCGCGTTGTTGACCAGTTCGAGGCGATAAATTTTTACCGGGTCGGCGGGCGGGACAAAGAGGGTCAATTGGGTATCAAGTTCCTGGTTGCGTTGCTCGAAGATGGTATAACCAAAGCCATGCCTTACCCGGTAAGGGCCGGCCCCGCAGGGTTGGGGAGCAGGCGACCAGACCAGTTTGCTTTGCTCGTCCCTGATATAGAGCGCTTCCCCAGGGGGGTCGCAGACGGGGTCGTTTGACCAGGGGGTTAAACGGTTTTCGCGACTGTTTTCGACCCAACTGTAACCGGACCCTCGCTCCGTTACCAGGAAACCGGCCTGCTCGTTGGCAATTACATTGACCCAGGGGGTCGGGGTAGACTTGCCCGGTCTGACCTCGATAATATATTCCTGGCCGTCCGGGCTAAAGCCGCCATACTCGCCCGCGAGTTGCAATTCATAAGGTAACGGGGGCAACTCGACAGACGGCGTTGGCTGGTCCGCAACCAGTTCAGGCAGCGCCGGGGGGGTTGCTTCATAGTCGGACGGCACCTGGGTTCTTAACTGGGCGACCAGGCCGCCCTTTTTCCCATAGAAAATGGCCCGCGCCACCGTCTTTATTAAAACCAGGTCGACTTCCGGCAGGTTTGGCGACCTGAGGAAATAAATCCCGCCGGGCCGGTTTAGCCAGTTTTCAGAGCGGCTTTCCCGGACCGCCCCAAATAGCCGGTCTTGCAGCGGTTGGGTGTAGCCGCTGTCCTGCTCATTAACGATTACCAGGTCAATTTTGAACCCTTTCAAGCGCCAGTAGGAGTGCGCTTTGAATAATTCGCGGGCCAGGCTTACTTCGTCTGGATTGGCAATAAAACCCACCACCACCGGGTAATCGCCTGAGATGCCGTAAGCCCACAGCCCGCTCTGGCCTTTGCTGTTTGCCGCCACGACCTCACCGGCTGGCCTTAAAGTCGAGTCGAGATAAAGCGTGTGCGAAACCAGTTTCTGGAAAGTATGAATTTCTTCCGAGCTAACCCTGAGGTTATGCAACTCTATCAAAGTCTGATAGCGAGCCATTTCAAAGGCTCTTGTTACGGCCAGGTAGTCGTGGTACTTCTCGGCCAGTTTTATCACCTGTTCCCTGGTCTCGGCCACGGCAGTAGTATAGGCCAGGTGGACAGAACCACCCGGCGCAATCCGTAACCGGCGCCGCAAGCTAAAAATCGGGTCGAGGACAGGGCCGGTTTCATTGGTAAGTGGCCGAGAAAGGGCGGCGGGTTCGGCCAGACTGCCGCTCCTGCCGATAAAAGTGGCCCGGTTTGTTTCGTATTCGGGCGGTCCAAAACTATGCCCGCTTATCGAAACAACCTGGACCGCCCAGATTGGGACCTGACCAGGGGAGCGCCGCCTCCGGGTAGCCAGCAAAGCGTTCCAGTTTTCCAGGTATTCGGTCTGGACAAAAAGTTTGCTGAAAGCGGGATGAGCTTCGTCCTCGGCGGGCGGAGCCAGGACGATTTCGCTGTAACTGGTGACGTCAATTTCCCGGATAATCGCGGTGGGATTATGCAGGGTGAGTAACCTTACTTCGGCATTGTCCTCCGGGGAAACCGTAATTTCCAGGTGAGTATCCAGTCCGCCCACCGCCTGGTTATACTCGATTTTATAAAGGGAGTTGACCATGCTATAGTCATGCGCTTTGCGGGTCGGCTGGTAAGTGGGCGACCAGGTCAGTTTGCTGTGAACATCCTGGATATAGAAGAAACTACCCCAGTTATCGCAGGTGGGATCTTCGAGCCAGCGCGTAACCGCCAGATTGCCGTAACGGCTGTAACCACTGCCCGCCGTAGTGGCAACCACACAATAAGCCCCGTTCGAGACGAACCGGGCAAAAGGCACGGGGGTGAAGGGCGACTCAAATTCACGGGTGGTGAGAGAAGGCTTAATGGGAGTTCGAATTTGCTCGCGGCCTGTCAGCGGAATTCGCACCCTTGGAGCAGAGCGCGGGAACTGTTCCTTCAAGAGAATATTGGTGGCCTGCACCGCCGGGAAAGCCTGGAACCGCTTCTGCATCACGTTGTCATTGAGAAAATTGTTAATTGCTACCAGGCTCATTCCCTGGTGATGGGCCATGAAGGTGCGAATAATGGCTTTATCGCTGCCTGCCGGGAGCCGCTCTTTGTTAAAGTCTACGGCTTCATAAAGGCCGTAATCCGCTTCCAGCCCCAGCGAGAGCAAGTTCGTTATATTTTTAAGAGTGGCATCGGGGTTAACCGGCAAAGCCAGCAGGGTAGCGTAAGGCGCAATCACCAGTTCGTTACCGAGTTCACGCCGGATGCAAATATCGCGCAGGCCAAAGGCCCGGTACTGGTAAATTCCGTTGACATCGAAGCTGTAATAGGCGGACTCGGAAATGCCCCAGGGCAAATGATTTTCGGCCCCATAACGGATTTGGGCTTCTACCGCGATACGCTCCGCTTCTTCTAAAAGAGTGCCGGGGTTGCTTGCCATTATCAAGGGAGGCATCAAGTATTCAAACATGGTGCCGCTCCACGATAGGAGGGTGGCCCTGGTCCCGGCCCCAATCCAGACCAGGTTGCGACTCAGGTGCTGCCAGTGTTCGGCAGGAACATCTCCTTTGGCAATAGCCACCAGGCTACTCAACCGGGCCTCAGAAGCCAGGAGGTCGTAATAGGAATTATCCAGGCGACCTTCGGCCAATCCGAAGCCAATGTGAAAGAGTTGCCGGTTTTCGTCATAAAGAAAGCGGAAATCCATCCGTTGAGCCTGGTCCAAAGACCTTGAACTCAGAACGGTTAATTTTTCAACGAGTTTCCGCACCCGGCTTTGGGCCTGCTCCACCCGGTTTGGGTGGGTGTTTTCTGTTTTATCTGGTGGTGTCCCCTGGTTACTCAGGGTTAACAAGTGGGCCAGGTCGCGCAAGGAGGGTGGAGCAGCGGTCCAAAGAGCGTCCATACCACCGGTACGCCCCTCGTTGCCAATTGCCGGGAGGTCTCCGGGCAGGAGAAATTCCAGGTCTGCCTTGAAGCTGCGGATTTGTTCCTCGAACCGGCTGGGCCATTTTGTAGCCGGGGATTGGGCTAAAAGTTCTCCCGTCCAGCTTTCTAACTCGTTAAGGCCGGCAAAGTATTGGCCTAAAGTCCGGGGTGGATTTTGCAAGCGGGTAAGCCATTTATCCAGCCCGGCGGGCAAAGTTTTAGCCTGTGGCCAGTTACTTTTGACTAACCTCAGGGAGGTTTGCAGGCCATGCCAGGCCGCCTCCCCGATGATTGGCCGTTCTAGCAAGTTGCGGATACCCTGGTGCAACGTTATCAGATAACCGGCCAGGTTGCCGCTATCTACTGTCGAAACGTAGGCCGGGTTCAAGGGTTGGAGGGTTTCGGTATCGTACCAGTTCAGCAGATGCCCTTTGAAGTGTTCGAGCGAATCCAGGGTGTTCAAAACTCGCTCAACCCGGCTGGCGAAATCCAGCATACCGGTAAAACCTAAATCCAGGGCCGAAAGGTCGGCCATTAATTGCAGACCAATATTGGTCGGAGAGGTGCGGTTCGCCACCAGGTCGAGGTCTTCCTGGAAGTTATCCGGGACCAGGAAATGATTTTCAGGGGTTACAAAGGTATTAAAATATTCCCAGTATTCGCGGGCCAGCCGGTCGAGGATTTCACGTTCGCTGGCTTCAACCGGATGAGCAGGCGGCAGGGCTGGCCTAGCCAGCAAGGCAACCAGGGCCGGAGAACTTACCCAGTTACCCAGGGTAACCAGAGCCACTTGCAGACCGGTTCTCAGGTGCCGGAAGGCCGCCACTCCAATTAGCCCGGCAAAAGCTAACAGGGGCGCTTCCGGTAACAGGTTTTCCAGCAGGTTCGCCGGGCGTAAACGCTGGTTAGTCTGGTCGCTGGTTTCCCACTCTAATAGACGTTTATGGCTGATGTTTAGCCGGTAGAGTGTTTTGATGATGGCGTTAAAGCTTACCAGTGATAAATCGAGTAAAAGGGCTAAATTGATAGCGCTCCGCGCCAGGGTGTAATAAAAGTCGAAGATTTTCCCCCGGAAGGTGGCCAGGGGGTGCGGCGAGCGGTAAGCTGCCACTACCGCGTCCAGCAGGCTGATTAAGCTCGGCCAGACCAGCGGGGAGAGGGCAATTCCGGCAAATACCACCGGGGCCCAGTCCAGCACCACCCAGCTTCCCACCAATAGCGCCAGGATAGCCGGATTTGTCAGGCTCCGCCGCAAATTATCCGCTATTTTGTAGCGGGCCATGAACGGGAGCGGATTTCGCCCGGTCTTCCCGGTATTGCCAGGTACAGAAAAGCCTAACCAGGGCAGTAATTGCCAGTCGCCCCTAATCCAACGATGCAAGCGGGCGGTATAGACCCTGTAATCGGTTGGGAAGTTATCAATTAGCTGTAAATTATTAATATAACCGGCCCTGGCAAAGCAACCTTCGAGCAGGTCGTGGCTCAGCAGGGTATTCGGCGAAAAACGGTCTTCCAAAACCTCCCGCAAAACCGCCGGGTCATAAATTCCTTTCCCGGCATAAATCCCTTCTCCAAACAGGTCCATATAAACATCGGAAATAGCGGCGGTATAGGGGTCAATCCCGTTATGGCCGCCAAATATCCGGGCAAAATGGCTTTTCAGGGTGCTTTCCGGCTCCATTTCCACCCTGGGTTGTAAAATTCCATAGCCCTCTATCACCCGCCGTTTGGTTTTATCAATCACGGCCCGGTTGAGGGGGTGGGATATGGTCCCGATTAACTGCCGGGCGGTATTGAGGGGTAATTGAGTATCGCTATCGAGCGTGATTACATACCGGATGGTGGGTAAAATTGCCAGGTCCCCTTCCTGCACTATAAACGAAGTATCAGTGGTGCCCACCAACAGCCGGTTGAATTCCTCCAACTTACCCCGTTTGCGTTCCCAGCCCATAAAGACCCCTTGCCGGGGGTTCCACTGGCGCTCGCGGTGAAAAAACAAAAAGCGGTCGGGGCCATAGGCAGCTTGCAGGACTTTTAACTTGTTTAAGGCTGTTTCTAAAAGAAGCTGGTCGCCCGGCATAATTTTTTGAGGGGCATCAGAAAAATCACTTAACAGGGCAAAATGTAAATTGGGGTCGCGGTTTGCCAGCCACTGCACTTCCAGTTTTTCAAACTGACCCTCCACGCTCTCTTTGGTCAGTAACAACATCGGCACTACTACAATAGTGCGGTATTCGTCGGGAATACCGGCCTGCATATCGAGCCGGGGCAGTATCCGGGGCTTAAATAACCTGGTTACGCCCCAGTTAACGACCTGTTGGCCCACGTCATAGGCGGGCAGGGCCAGCAGGCTAATACCCGCGATATTTTTGGGACTAATTTTAATCCGGGCAAATTTTAATCCGGCGGCTAAAAGCCCAACGGTTAATCCGCCGGTTGCGGCCAGGTAAACCGGGGTGGGGTGCTTTAAGACGGCTTGCTCGATTTGCTCCCGGTAGCCAGGATGGTAGTCCAGGGCTTTTTCAAACTCCTCCAACCCGCCCCCGTCAAGGTAATAACCAATATGGCCCTGGCGCAGGGCCGTTTCGGGTGAGGCTTGCCCCAACTTACTCCGGGCCTGGGTAACTAATTTCCAGGCTACCTCAACCTCGCTAAAGGTGCTTGAACGGGCTAGCCGTTCGATGTCATGGCGGTAACGATCCCTGGTCGGAAAATCGCACCGGCTATATACCCCGGCAGGGTCCAGTCGCAAAATATTTTCGACCCGGCTTACCCGCTCAAACCAATCTTTCCAATCAATCGTGGCAATAGCCCGCATGCTGGTAATGGCATTGGCTACCGCCGTTACAAGGGTGACTGAATCCTGGTTAACCGCCCTTATCAAGTCCTCGATAGCGCCGTAACGCGCTAGAATCAGAGTTTCCAGGTAACCCAGGGCGTCCTCCGGGTTCTTTTCCCTGTTTTGCAACAATCTGAAAATCTCAAGGAGCAAGACCGGACCAACCTGGGATAGCTGATGCGTGGCGCAATAATCGTCCAATATTTTTGGCAGGGCGTGAGGGTCAGTTTCCCCGGCTAATTCGCTGGCTATGCTCTCCACCTCGGCAAGCTGTTTATACTGGTCTAAAAGGCGGGCCGCCCAGTTAACCAGGTATTCGACCAGTTCAAGCCGCAACATAATCGGCAAGGCCCAGATTTCGGCCATCGAAAGGTCGGTGACAGTCTCGTAGGCCAGGACAAAACTTATCAGGTGGGCAGCCTCAAGGCGGCCTCCGCTGTGAGAAATAAATTCTCTCGCCAGGCTTTGGACTCTTGGCACAGGGCTAGCAAGGTTCTCTTTGAGCTTTGGCAGGCGGCGGTAATAACCGGGCGGCAAATCCTCTTTAATCTCCCTGATTTGTTCCATTACCAGCAGAAAATTGTCAAGTAACCATTCTCCGGCTGGGACTAATTCCTGCTCAAGAATTGCCCGGTTGGCGATGACCCGGTAGGCCTCCTGTAAAAGTTGGCTGTATTCATCTAAAGTATCCCGGATAAAACGGACATCGCCCGGTTCGGAGCTTAACTGGTGGGCCTGGGCTAAACTATGGGCCAGGGCCTCAAGGGAACTTTGACTGAATAACTCCGCCTGTAGCAGGGCCGCGTTCCCTGTCGCATAGGGTACGTGCCGCGGCGGCTTAGCCCGCCACCTTGCAGAAAGTTCCTTGAGTCTTGTAAAAAAGCTAGCTTGCAGAATGTTCATGACTGGTTAAAATTGTGTTTGGCTAATCTCTCCCGGTAATCCTCGACCCTGGGGGCAGGCGCCTTCATTGAATTTTCCTGGCCCAGATTTATTATCTGGACGGTATAGTGGAAACCGGGTTCGGCACATTCGACCGTAAATTCCAATTCCTGGCGGAGTGACTCGATAATGTCCCTTCCCTTCATACCACCCTGGTTGGCGGCCCAGATAAGCTGGCGTAATTTATTTTCGAAATCTTCCCTGGAAAGGAGTGGTGCTTCAGTTTCTTCTACCCCGGCAACAAACCGGTAGTTACAGACGGGACATGTAATTTCTTCGAGTTCTTCTGCAACCGGTTCACCGGGCTTTTTAACTTTACTGGGGGTAAGCTGTTTAATTTCGGTACCGCAATTTGTACACTGAAGTTGTCTTTTGATTGATTGCTCTTTTGAATTCATGGTTTGTTTCTCCCTTCCTGGTTGCTTCCCTGAATTAACCGGCTGATTTTTTTATATAGTGTGTTCCCCAGGTATTTGGGCTGGCCGGTAGGGTTGGGCGGCGTCATCCAACAGGCGGCAGACTTCCTCGTCGCTTACCTGCGGAAATTCCTGGTACCACATGCCGAGAGAGTAAAAACGGGTAGGGGTAAGGACACAAACTATTTCATCTACCCAGGGCCGGAATTCATTGAGAGTATCGGCGGGAGCGACCGGGACAGCCATTACCAACCGGGTCGGGGTTTGTTTTTTAACTGCCTTTAGGGCGGCATGCATGGTCGTACCGGTTGCCAGGCCATCATCTATAAGGATTATTGTTTTACCCCTGGCATCCACCGGGGGCCGGTTTCCTCGATACCGGTTTTCGCGCCGGGCCAGTTCTTGCATTTCGACCCTGGCTACTTTTTCGATAACTTCGCCGGAAAGATGTAAATCGGCCACTAAATCGGTATTGAGGACCCGTACCCCACCCACGGCAATTGCCCCGATTGCCAGTTCTTCCTCGCCCGGCAAGCCCAGTTTACGCACTACCATAACGTCCAGGGGCACCTTTAAGGTCCGGGCTACCTCATAGGCTACAGGGACTCCTCCGCGAGGGAGGGCCAGAACGAGTACATCGGGCCGGTTGGCATAGGCCGTGAGCCTGGCAGCCAGGGCCTCACCGGCCTGTCTGCGATTTCTAAACGGGACCTGTGACATATGAGCATCCTTATAGCTAAACTAACTCGTCCTCCTGCTCAAATTCCCAGAAATCGTAATCGGAGTCAGCCGAAGGGTTTAACAACTCATACCAGTATTCATCTTTATCCTGGATCAGGTAGGTGTTTTGACCTTCCTGGCCTTCCAGGGACCAGCGCTCATAGCGATGGCCCTGCACATATTTCTTGGACCGGGCGGTCCTGTGAAATCTGGCCTGGGGGCCATGCAGTTTCCCCAGGATTTCTTCCGGTGTCTTCCCGGAAGTACCTTTTTCATTAGCCATTTTATTAAAACCTCACCAGACTTAATCACCAGAACAATTTTCAGGGCGGATTTAACAGGGTTGAAAACTTTAGGCTAACCAGGGAGAGGGTTCAGGGGTTGAAGAAGGATTAGCGTGAGAGTAGCGTGGTGGTTAGGTTTAAGTCAGTTCCTGTATAATCTGAAATTAAACTTTAAGGGCTTTTATCCGGCCCACTCCCATTTTATCTTCGCGCGGTTAATATAACGGTATAAGGTGGTGGAAGTTAAGCCGATAGCCCGGCAATTTTTAACCTGCTTCCCCGGCCATAAATCCAGAAGAAAAACATAGGGGCACTCACCCGGTCAAATCGCCATAGCCAGGTTCTGAATACAAACCCGGCTAACCCGTTTCGAAAGCGCGACAATCGTTAGAATTGGGGGGTTGCCGAGAGATTGGGGGAACAGGGTAGAATCGGCAATATAGAGATTGCCGGGGAGTCGCCTGGCGTGGAAAGTCGTCGCTTCCTCTTTTGTTAGGGGTAACATTCCCCCCGGATGACCGGCATTTAGGGTTCCCAGGAAGGTCTTATCTTTTTTTATACCCAGGTGCGCCAGGATTTCCTGGCAAAGCTCGACGCCTTCGAGTAACTTCACGTTATCTTGCCAGGTGAGGCTCTTTTCCAGGTGTCCTTTGGAAATAGCGCCTGTCTCCTGGTCGGCCAGTTTTATCATCACGCCCAGAATATCGCTGGCGGGGTACTTCCAGTCTTTATTGAAAAGATAACTCACGAAGTCAAAGTAAGGTGACAGGATGTAACCCTCGCGCTGAACTACAAAAGGCATGGTAGTTTCTTTACATTGCCAGTTCCGGGGGATTTCGGCGGCCACGCATAAGACCGGGTCCACAAACAACCGGGGTTCACACACGATACCGGAGTTTTGCAAAATGACCGGCGTACCGAGTCCTCCCGCCGCCAGGACCACCAGGTCAGCCGGGTAGAAATGGTGAGATAGTCCTTCCCTGGTTTCCACCCCGGTCACCTCTCCTGCCTTAATCAAGACCCGCTCAACCCTGGCCCCGGTTACGAGAGTGGCTCCTTTATCCAGGGCTTCCTTAAGATACTGGCGGCTGTCCCACTTTATCCCCTGTTTACAACCCAGGATGCAATGGCCGCAATGCAGGCAGCGTTCATAATTACCCAGTTTGAGAGCTGGCACGGGGTCAAGGTTCATTTCCTCGCAAATGTGAAATAGCTGGCGAGTATATTTGTGCCACTTCTTCTGGTGGCATGTAGAAACAGGGATTTCCCGGTACACTTCTTCGAATTCCGGGTCGAGGTTAATCCCTAAAGCCTGCAAGACCCCATCCATTCTCAAGGCGTTACCCGCGCTAAGAGTGGTAGTCCCTCCCAGGCCCACGCCGTTAACCAGGACCATTTTGTCGGCGGTCTTTCGGATTCGCATGTTAGGGAAAACAAAATGGACCAGGCCTGGGTCAAAAACCAGGTGGCTTTTTTTGATTCTTTCGATAGTTTCTATCTCAAAGGCTAGCGGTTTGAAATTGTGGCCTTCTTCCAGGACTGTTACCTCAAAAGCCCCTTGCAGTTCCCTGGCTGCCGTAGCTCCACCGGCCCCGGTGCCGACTACAATTGCCTTGCGCATGGTTGTCCCTCCTTGGTCATAAAACAGGCCCGGCAGGTGGGGTAGCCTTCGGTTATACGCCGGGAGAACTTCAGCTTTCCCTCCCCGGCCAGCCCGGCTAAAATACCTTCGTCCAGGGCTGAAATTACCTCGCAGACCTGCCCGGAATAAAACCGGCTGAAATAACATTGGCGGATGGTTATTTCACCGGTGGGTGTGCCTTCAAAATCAATCGCCAGCGCCCGGTAAAGCAGCCGGGCCACCGCCATTACCTCTTTTAGTGAATTGAGCCTGCCCCGCTTTCTGATTTTTGAGGCCAGGTGGTAACCGTCCTGGCGCAACCGGGCCTGGATCAAGGACTGGTTTCGCGGGTTCCGCAAAGCTCGCCCGGCCTGGACCCTGGTAAAAATGGCATATTCCCGCAGGCACTCTCCGGTGGAAAGCCCTTCAAGGGGTGGCATCTCAGCCTGAAAAGCCTGGGCGGTCTGTTTGAATAGCACTACGATTATTTGCCGCCTTACGAGTGGCAAAAGCCATCCAGCCATTTTCAACTTCAGCCCCATTTGACAAGACCGCCTTTCCCCGGCTATCGCTCTAGACTACCGGTGTGGCCTCAGGAAGGGTTGCGGGAGAACTGTCTTCTCGCTCTGCCCGGCCCAGGTGTAGGACGGTGCCGGGAGCTTCGCCTTCACCATACAAAGCTTTGATGGTTTCTTCCAAACGGCAGGCTATGGCAGGCCGTTTCAGTTTGAGATTGGGGGTTAAATCGCCCTGTTCGATAGAGAGGTCATAGGTCAGGACAGCCCAGCTTTTAACCTGTTCGGGATGGGATAACTGGTTATTTATTTCCGCAACGGCCAGGTCAAGAGCCCTGGCCGTTTCAGGCGCAAACTGCCTTTCCTGGATCCAGAGCAACGCGGCGCAGTGGGGTTGGCCTTCTCCTACCAGCATGGCTTCGACTACGCCCGGCCCCTGGCGTAATAGCCCTTCAATCTTTTGAGGGTAAATTTTCTTGGCGTATGAGGTCGCGATAACCTCTTTCTTGCGACCTTCAATGACCAGGTAACCCTTAGAATCCAGGTAGCCGAGGTCACCTGTATGGAGCCAACCCTCCACAAGAGGCGGTTCGAGGTCCCGCTCAAAATAGCCGCCGGTAACCTGCAGCCCTCGCACCAGCACTTCGCCATTCGGGGCAACCCGCACGACTGTTTCTGGCAGGGGTGACCCGACCGTCCCAACCCGGTTTAAGCCTTTGCGATTAAGGGTCACCAGGGGCGCTTCGGTAAGCCCGTAGGCATTATGAATCTCAATCCCTAAATCCTGGAACCCTCGTAAAACCGGCGTGGCGAGAGGGGCCGACCCGACAATAAGCTGGGCGCAGCGGTCGAGCCCCGCTTTTCTCAGGAGGGTCCGGGCCAGGAGCGGTCGCAAGAGATGTTTGACCGGGCCTTCCCGCGTCTTCAGGTAAAATCGCCCGGCCCGGCTCTGCTGGAAGGAAGCCCACAATTTTTCATAAATCCGGGGCACCGAAAAGAAGATGGTGGGCCGGACCGCAGGCAACCATTTTGGGAGCTCTTTGAAATCTTCCAGAAAAGTAATTTCCAGCCGACCGGCCAGGTAATAGGGAGCGTAGGTTGCCAGGATACCCTCTACCGCATGGTTGAGCGGCAGGAAAGAAAGGTGCGAGTTCGAGGTGTAGCGATTTTGCCAGGGCAAAAGCCCCGCCATTGTCTCGCCCATCCAACGCAACTGGCGATGGGTAAATCTTACTCCTTTGGGTTGGCCAGTGGTGCCGGATGTGTAAACCAGGGTTGCCAGGTCGTCCGGCCCGACCGGGGCGGTTAGTTGGCCGGTCGAATAC
The DNA here is from genome assembly GCA_001898225.1 of Chloroflexi bacterium 54-19. Lineage (GTDB taxonomy): Bacteria > Chloroflexota > Chloroflexia > Chloroheliales > Chloroheliaceae > 54-19. Next base: position 24,397 of record MKTJ01000023.1, on the reverse strand, counting down.
CAGCCTTGCTCTATAAACTTTTCCCAGCTCATAACCGGCCTGGCAAGACCTGGTGGGATTCCTTCCCGGCTAAATGAAATAATGGTCAGGTTATCCTCGAATTCGGCCACCCGGTTCAAAAGGGCCGGGGCGCCGATAAAGAGGAACCGGGCACCACAATTCTTAATTATGGTAGCAAGCTCGGTGGGTGGGCTGGTGTAGTAAAGCGGGACACTGACCGCCCCGGCCATTCCCAGCGCTACCAGCAGCGCCAGGTAGCGGGTGCTGTTAAGTCCCACCAGGGCTACCCTATCCCCCGGTTTTATCCCTAGTTTCTGGAGGGCGTGCGTCGCCATCACTATTTCCCGCCGGACCCGGTCGGCCTTCAGAGTTAAGAGTTTCCCCCCGGCGGCATCCCGGTAGACCACCCGGTGGTTTTTACGTTCGAGCCGGTAAAGAATCTGCTCGTGAACGGTCCGGCCCGACCGGTGCATAAACCCCTTAGCAGTGGCATATTCCAGCAAGATCGGCAGGTAGGAGGTCCATTTAAGAGGGTACGCCCCTGACAGGCGGTCGGTATTATCCCGGCAAAAGAGCGGCGGTTCCTTGAGATAAGGTAGCAGGGCAAGAGGCCCGTTAAAACGGGTCCGGCCTGGCAGCCAGGGCGCAGGGAGGAAACGAACCTTCGGTAGGGAAACTTTAAGGTTGGTGTTCGCCCACTGGCGGGTATACTCCAAAAATTCTTTGGCTGCCGGTAGTTCCTCCGTGGGAGCCGTCAGGTGAAAAGTAAGCCCGGTCGCTTCGGGAGTGAAGGTCAGCCGGACGATACTGTCCGCCACGTAGTCTACCGGCACGAGGTTAAGCGGCAGGTCAGGCGAGGCCGGGAAGAATGGCAACCGCCCTGTCAGGTAACGCCGCAGGAGATAGTAAAAGGTGTTAAAGGTTTTGACAGCCCCGGTCCGGGAGTCTCCCATAATCATACCGGGCCGGAAAATACTGGTAGGGAGATGCGACCGGGCGTCCTGGACCAGGCTTTCGCCTTCGAATTTGGTAAGTTCGTAGTTATTGGCGAACCCGGCTGTATCACTAAGAGAATCTTCTAAAATCAAACCTTTTCTTCTCCCGGCCACATAGGCGGTCGAAAGATACGAAAAGCGGGTCAGGCCGTGGTCCTGCTGGACCGCCTGGGCCAGTTCAAGCAGATTGCGGGTACCAAACACATTGGTCCGGCGCATTTCAGGCCGTGGCCCGTTAAGGCGCAGGTCGGCAGCCGCGTGAATAATGTGGGTAGTCCCGGCCACCACCCTTTTATAATCTTCAAAGGACAGCGCCAGGGAGGGTAGAGCTACGTCACCTGCGATAACCTCAACCTGCTTTCCCAGGGCGGCGGTCAGGTCAGGCCAGTCCCACCAGGCCCGGTAAAGCCGTTGGGTAGCGATAGGCTGGTTTTCTGCCCTGACCAGGGCCAGTATGGTGCAATCTTTTTCCGCCAGCAACCGCTGGGCCAGCCGGGTCCCCAGGAACCCGGCGGCCCCGGTGAGCAAAACCACCTTTTTCATGCCGCTACCTCCCAGCCCCGGCCCTGCAAGAATTCCCTCAAGATGGTCTGGTTCAGCCTGGCCCGGTTTAGCTGTTCGCGATAGGCTTTCGCCAGGAGCGGTTTAACCCGGCCCGGTTGGGTTAGCAGCCGGCCGGCTTTTTCCTGCAAAATCTGCCCTCTGCCGGGTGCTTGCGCTTCCACGAAGAACTCGGTACCAAGCCCCAGTTCCTGGTGAAGGGTTTTAAGTCGCAGGTCGTGACCCAGGGCCAGTTGAGGAACCTGGGCCGCCAGCGAAAGCACGCCCGCGTGGTAACGGGAAGTAACCAGGAGGTCCAGGCTGCGTAACAGGTAAGTCATATGGGAGGCGTTGTATTCCGGGGAGGCGAATATCCGCGCCCGCCCAGGATTAGCCATTTTTGCCTGGACCCGCCGGGCGAAACCGGCGTCGAGTTGTTCCATGCCGATAAGGGCGATGGGCCGGTTGTATTTCTCTATGATGTAATCGGCCAGGTTTGCCAGGTCCTGGGCCAGCTTTTCCCCGGCCTGGCGGCGCTGGGATGAGTGCGAAAAGTAATAGGGCCAGCGATAACAATTTTCCCGGCGGCCCCAGGGCCGCAAGACCACCGGCCAGACATAGATATTCTCAACAGCGAGGCCCACCAGGCCATGAGCCGTTTCCGGCCAGGCTTGCCGTAGCCAGCCTGAATACCTCTGGTCCGGTTGGTAAGAAAAAGCAGGGTCGGCTGTTACTTCCAGCGGAGAAGTGACGCCCCATTTTTTCAGGAGGTCCGCCGCTGCCTGGGTCCGGGTAGTTATCATACTTGTCCGGTTAGCTTCGTGACGGACCAGCCAGCGGTTCAGGAAAGATACTTCCCCGGCGTCCACCGCGTAAGCCAGGCAAAGTTTCCCCATCACGTGGGCGCAATGACTGGCCCAGAGCCAGGCCCAGAGCAGGAAGTTTGTCCAACTATCCATGTAGCAACTACCCTCCACCAGGATGACCAGGTCGTGCTCTTTTACCAGGCGCCGGTAATCTTTGAAAAAAACCGGGGCAAAAGGCACCACTCGCAGGTTGGGCGTTTCGGCTATATAGTGCAGGGTATTAGCCCGGTCGAGGGTCGGTACGGTAAGTTTTATATCTGGCCCCGTTACAGCCTTTATATCCTCAATAATAGACAGGAGTCTGGCCTCAGACCCGGTATTATTGGCCCCGTTATAGCCAATTAACAATATTTTCATAGCCATCTCCCCCTTTCGCGTATTCTTACTCAAGTGGGTTGTAAAAACCGGGCTATAGGAAGTAATCTCATTTGTTAACATGGTAACAATGAAGAATGAACTTTGGGGTAATAAAATGACAAAATTGGATAAATGAAAGGCCGCCGAATCCGGGTATAAAGAATTAGAGAGTATTAGAGGTAAATCTCAAAAGAGAAAAATATTTTAGGCTGCCGGTAAATTAAAATGGATAGTGGTACCTGCACCAACTTCGCTTTCAATCCAGATGTCGCCGCCGTGGGCTTCCACAAGGCGTTGCACAATCGTCAAGCCGATGCCGCTCCCCCCGGTATTACCCCGCCGGACCCGTGAGCGGTCTACCCGGTAAAAGCGCTCGAATACATGGGGTAAATTTTCAGGGGCAATCCCGATCCCGGTATCCCGGATGCTAAACTCCACCCGGTCATTCACATCTTTTGCCGATAAAACTACCCGGCCCCCGGTATCGGTGTAGTGTAAAGCGTTGGCAAGGATGTTTATAATAACCTGTTCCAGCCGGTCCCGGTCGGCCTTAACCCGCAACTCACTAACTAAAGGGGCTACTTCCAGGTGGATACCCTTAAATTCAAACTGGGGTCGGACTTTGTTAACAACCTCTTCTATAACTTCCGGTACCGGCACTTTTTCCAGGTTTAGTTTAAGCGCAGGAGAATCCAGTTCGGAGAGAGTGCCTAACTCCTGGGCCAACCGGTGAAGCCGCCGGGCTTCCCGCTGCACCCGGCCAAAGGTAGCCGGGCTCGGTTCGAGTACCCCGTCAATAAGACCTTCCATGTGGCCTTCGATAGCGGTAAGGGGTGTCCTCAACTCATGGGCCAGGTCGGAGACCATTTCCCGGCGCAGTTTCTCGTTGTGCTGGAGGCTCTCTGCCATCTGGTTAAAAGCGGCGGCCAGTTCGGCGATTTCCTTGACCGGTGGGGCCAGCACTTTTTCCTCGTAGTGACCGGAAGCAATCCGGTTGGCCGCAATAACCATCTGGTGAAGGGGGCGCGCCAGGCGGGCGCTGACAAAGACCGAAATAATAATTGCGGCAATTAAGGAGGCTGATGCAGCCACCAGGAGCGCATTGTGAACCCCACTGTTGAAAGAAGCGTTCAGGGCTTCGATACCGGAGGGGCTATTGCCTTTCTCGGCCAGAATGGTCTGAATATCGACCCGGAAAAAGGCGCTGGCAATCCACCCAGCCGCCGCGAAAAGGGTGACCACCCCCACTACGATAATAGCCAGGTACGATGCAAACAGCCGCCAGCGCAGAGTCATTAGCATAGTTCGCACCTCTTATTATTATTTTTCATTCTGATTTGTGGAAGATGTCGTAACGGGAATCGGTTCAAACCTGTAACCGACACCCCAGACCGTTTTAACCGGTTGTCCGCCCCCGGTTGCTTCAATTTTTTTGCGTAACTGGCCGATATGGACATCTACCACCCGCTCGTCGCCAAAAAAGTCGTAACCCCAGACAATTTCCAGGAGCTTTTCGCGGCTAAAGACCCAGTTAGGCGTAGCCGCCAGGGTCATAAGCAGGTCAAATTCGGTCCGGGTCAGATCAAGGAGTTGCTTATTAACCCAGACTTTACGGGCATCCGGTTCGATATGCAGATTGCCAAAATCAAGGTGGGCCGGTTCGAGTGGTAAAGGCGGAGTGGTTTGAGCAGGGGCAGGCTGCACACTATCCAGTTGCTGGCGGCGGAGGGCCGCTTTAACCCTGGCAACCAGTTCACGGGGAGAGAAAGGCTTGGTTACATAGTCATCGGCGCCCATAGTCAACCCCACCACCCGGTCAACTTCATCGGTGCGGGCTGTAAGCATCAGGATATAGACCGAAGACTCGCCCCGCAGGATACGGCAAACTTCCAGGCCGTCCATACCCGGCAGCATCAAATCCAGGATTACCAGGTCGGGGCGGTGCTGCCGGGCCATTTCTAACCCTTGCCGTCCTTCGGTGGCAACTTCTACCTTAAAGCCTTCGCGCTCAAGGTAGTTCTTAACCAGGCTCCAGATACTTTCCTCATCTTCTATGACCAGGATTTTCTTAGAATTGTCCGGTTGAAGTGGCTCTGTCATTTGTAGTGGGCCTGCCCTTCCTCTATTTATTTTAGAAGCCTTAACCTGGCAGTCTTTAGTTTAATACTACCATATTAATTATCATATAAGGTAACCACCAGAGGTTAACTCCCAGGATAAATAAGGAAAATTTTGGTAAATATCTACCGTATTCTACTTCAGGGCTTGCCAGGCAATATAAACACCAATTATTACTACCAACCACGCAAAGATTTGTCGCAGTTTTTTATCAGCCAGTTTATGTCCCAGGTTACCGCCCAGCCAGGTGCCGGTTACGCCCCCAACCAGGAGCGCCGCCAGTAAACCCCAATCCAGCCCGTCCAGGGGCCACCTTCCCAATAATGCCGATAGGGAATTGATAAAAATCACCAGCAGCGAGGTTGCGCTGGCCTGTCGCATGGGGAAGCCGAGCAAGAGGGTCAGGGCGGGCACAATCAAAAACCCACCGCCTACTCCAAATAGACCGGTCAAGAAACCCAGGCCCAGGCCGATTAAGCCGACCTTAAGCCAGTTTGCGCCAGGCTTACTAATTTCAGCATTTTTCGTTTCGAGCCGGGGCGGTCTTAACATAGGAATTGCCACTGCCAGCATAAGAAGGGCAAAGCCGAGCAAAGTTACCTGGGCAGGCAAGGTGTGGTTTAGCCAGTTTCCGACCTGGGTCCCTATCAGACCGCTTAGGCCCAGTGCGACTCCATAATCAACCCTTAAAACGGATAAACCATTTCGGCGGTAGACCCGCCAGGCCCCAAAGGCTGCATTAGCTCCGACTACCACCAGCGAAGTAGTAGTGGCCGGACCGATACTCATTCCCAAAAGATAAAGCAGGGCCGGGACGGTGAGAATGGAACCACCGCCCCCGACCAGGGCCAGAATAAGCCCGGTAGTCAGGCCGATTGCCAGGGCTACAAAAAAACTCGCCATAAATTAATAAAGGGGAACCTCACTTAAGGGGTTCCCCACCTCCCTTCCTGGCCGGTTAATTCAGGGCCAGGTTGGCCCCCGAAGTCTCAAACTCGGTGTAGCCGTTCATACCGCCTTTAAGGTTTTTAACTTTTGTCCAGCCCTGGTTCAGCAGGAAACTGGTAGCTACACTGGAACGATAGCCGGAGGCGCAGACTACCACCAGCGGTTGCTCCCTGAAGTCTTCCAGTTCGGCCAGGCTGTGAGCCAGGAACCGTAAAGGGATATTTACAGCGGAAGGCAGCCGGTTCTCCAAATATTCCGAAGGCTCACGCACATCGAGGATAAATGGCGGCGTATCCGAGGTTTGCAGTGCTTGCGCCAGGTCCGCCGGGGTAATTCGGTGATCTTCGGCCTCTTTCAAAGCTCCGGTTGGAAGGGTTACCCTGTCGTTACAGGCATATCCGGCCACCTTATAGCGTCCTACCACGCCCAGGGCGGTTTGCGCCTGGCTCGCTTCATCAGGGTTATTGACAACCAGGACAAGTGAGGTTTCGGCGGGTGTAAGGTAGGCAACAGTCGCCCCGAACTGGCCCAAACTTAAGGGCACATTTATAGCGCCCGGCAAATGGCCTTGCCAGAATTGCTCAGGCTCTCGCACGTCGACCAGTTGCGAGGCTCCTCCCAGCCGCCAGAGCAGGTCAGTCCTGCACTCGGTCAGTGGTTGCTGGGTAGCAGGGGCCCCGGCCCGGTTTAACTCGACAATCCGGTGAAAGTCGGGGGGCGTGGGTGGTAAATCGGCGGTCAGGTAATCTACGAAAGCCTTCCGGTTGGAAAATTGGAGGGCCAGGTTAGTAGATTTTTCCAACCCCAGGTTAGAAGAAAATGCCTCGCTCATCCGCCGCCCGCACAACGACCCGGCCAGGTGGGCCGGATAGACTTCGGTCGCGTCTGGCAGGGGCAAGATTTGTTGTTGCAAGCTGTCAAAAAGAAACCCCGCTCCTTCCTGGCCGGCAAAATCTGGGCGCCCCACGTCCCCGATGAAAAGGGTATCGCCGGAAAGTAACCTGGGAGTACTCCCAGGGTTGGCTTTATCTTCTACCAGCAAGGTAATGGATTCCCAGGTATGGCCGGGTGTAGCCAGCACCGTGAGGGAGACCTCACCCAGTTCGATAACTCTGCCACTTTCCAGCGGCTGGTAAGGAAAGCTGGCGTTCGCTTGCCTGTGCAGATAAATCTGCGCCCCGGTCAGGGCCGCCAGGCGGCGGTTGCCACTCACATGGTCGGCATGAAGATGGGTTTCAAATATATGGGTTATCTTTAAGGCGTTCGCTTCTGCTTCTTTAATGTATTCTTCGACGTTCCAACTGGGGTCAATAACCGCGGCCTGGTGGGTCTGTTCCGACCCGACCAGGTAACTGGCACAACCCATAGCGGCCAGGCGAATTTGTTTGAAAAACATCTTTGAAACCTCACTTTCAACATGTTTTGTAAAGAGGAGTATAAATAAAATAGTCTATAAAGTGTAAAGTTTTTTCTTATAAATACGACTTTCGCTTTGGACCTGGAAAAGCCAGGGTAAAGCGCTAAATCACTTCAAGGTTAGTGCTTCATGCGAAAGCCCTAGTAGCGAAAGGCTGGAAAAATTCAATTTGGCTATCTTTCCAGGGGCAACCCGGCCCGCATCCAGCCCATCGTCCCTCCCCGCAGGTTAACCACTTTGTTAAAACCCAGACCCGCCAGTTGGTGGGCGGCCTGCCCACTCCGGCCCCCGCTCCGGCAAACCACGATAACTTCCCTGGTCTTAGGGCCAAGCTCGTGCAGCCGGTTAGAAAGTTGTCCCAGGGGAATCAATTTGCTGCCGGGAATGTGTCCCTCCCTGTACTCGTAAGCTTCCCGGACATCAATAATCTGGACCGGCTCATCACCTGACCGTTTTTGCTCAAGCTGGTGGGGGGTTATCTCTTCGAAAGCATGGCCGGTTTTACCAAAACCAAAAAGGTTATTAAACATGGGTAAGTTGCTCCTGTTTTTGTTTATCTCTGTTGACTTTATTATCTCTTGTAAGGCTTTACCCCTGGCAGGATTTCACCGGTGAAATAGAGCAGTATACTTTTTAGGGTTAGCTTACCCGGCCATTTTAGGGAAAAGGTTTAAAGAAACTTTGGCCTAAATATGAAGAAAGTTTAAAGATTTAGTGGGGCCACCCGTTGGGTGACCCGGTATCGCCTATCAAAATGAAAACCGCCCGGTGTTAATTGGCGGTTTTCTAAAACTAAATCTTCCCCTGTTTTAAGCTCCGACCAGGCTAGGCCGGGGCTAACAATGGTTCCGGCGCGGCTTCAATTAACCGGCTGGTCATTTCGATTTCTACCGACCCTGCCAGCGAGGCCGAAACACTACAATATTTATCGTGCGAAAGCGCGATGGCTTTTTGGACCATTTCAGGGTTCAGGTTGTGACCGGTCAGGATATGTTCGACTACAATTTTTTCGAACTTGCGCGGGTGCCCTTCGTGGACGGTTCCCTTTATTTCAAGCTGATAATCGGTAACTTCCTGGTGCATTTTCCGCAAAATCGGCAGCACATCCATGGCGGTGCAACCACCGAGCGCTACCAGTAATAAGGTCTTGGGGAAAAAGCCCTGCTCATCTCCCCCGGCCGCTTTTACCGCGTCCATCTCGACCGTATGGCCGCTTTCGGACATGGCGGAAAAGTGCATCAGGCCCTTTTTATCCCATTTCACGACTGTTTCCATATCCATTTTTTTCCTGGTTCCTTTCTCTTACCCGGCTTTATTAGCCCGGCCTTTATCTTTTAAAGAAAATCTTCCTACCCTTTGATTCTACAAGCCAGGTATGAAGTGAATATAGGAAATCTTTGAAGAAAGTTTAAAGGTTAGGTCACCTTCAGTCTGTTTTCAGGCCAAATCATAATTTTTAGCCAGCCTAATTCTTTAAGTTTTCTTCATACCCGGCTTAAGTTTTCTTTATACCTGAGAGGTATACCTGATATGGGATAAAAAAGCAGTTTATTTATTTGTCGAGAAAGGCTAAAACAATGGACGAGACTACTGACAGGTTCTCTATCGTATTGTTTTCTGGTACGGTAGATAAAATTATGGCCGCCGTGACCATGGCAACCGGCGCCGCCGCCATGCAAAAAGACGTAACCGTCTTCCTGACTTTCTGGGGCCTGATCGGCTTCAGGAAAGATGATTGGAAGACCAACCGCCGCTTCAGCAAAGATTTCGAGGATTACGCCGGACCGGCCTTCGAAATGATGCAAGCCCGCCAGGTTCCATCCTGGATGGCTACCCTCAAAGACGCTATGGAACTGGGCAATCTCAAGGTGAAAGCCTGCGGTATGACCATGGACCTCTTTAATATCCACCTGGAAGACCTCGAACCGGTCGTCAGCGAAGTAACCGGGGTTGCCAGCTTTATTAAGGAGGCCGAGGGCGGCCAGATTATTTTTATCTAATTTCCAAACCTGTGACGGTCCGGCTACCCAAACCTTCCCGGTTTTAACCATAGCAACCGGGCCGTCAAGTCCAGGAAAAGACAACCACCAACTAAAGGATTGGAGGAACCAGGCAATGCAAAGTATAACCATTACCAGGGAAGCAGACGCGCGCGGCAGCTTTTGCCCCGGCCCCTTACTGGAGCTTATCCGCCAGATTAAAATGGCCCAGGTGGGCGACGTAATCGCGGTAATTTCAAGCGACGAAGGCAGCAAAAAAGATATTCCGGCCTGGCTTGCCAAGGCCAAACAAGAATTTCTGGGTATGGAAGAAGTTGACGGCGCTACCCGTTTCATTTGTCGCAAGATTAAGTGAATTATAAATCCCCGGCCTTTGATTGGGGCTTGAATAGGGGTCACCATTCAAGCCCGGCCAGACCAGGGGACACAAAGGAGTGTAAAAACAAATGAAACAGATTGTAGTGCTGGGAGGTGGCACGGGGGGTACACTGGTAGCCAACCTGCTGGCAAAAAAGTTAAAAAGCAAAGAAGCTCAAATAACCCTGGTCAGCGCCAGTAACCGCCACCTCTACCAGCCCGGTTGGCTCTACGTACCATTCGGCAAGCAAGACCCACGGACCCTCAGTCGTCCCCTGGCGAGTCTCTTGCGCAAACGGGTAAAACTGGTTATCGGTAAGGTCTGCCGTCTTGATACAACCACTCAGGAGGTCGAACTGGAAGACCATACCATCCTGGCCTACGATTACCTGGTGCTGGCGACCGGTTCCCAGGTGGCACCAGAAGACATTCCGGGGTTCAGTGCCGGGGCCCATTACTTCTACACCGAAGAAGCCGCGTTCAAACTACACGCCGCCCTGGAAGAATTCAGGGGCGGTAAGATTGTAATAGGCGTGGGTGGGCTACCCTATAAATGCCCGGTGGCACCCCTGGAATTTACTTTCCTGCTGGACGAATACCTGACCGACCGGAAAATCCGGGATAAAACCGAGCTAACCTATACTTTCCCGCTGAACCGGGTCTTCTCGATTGAAAGCGTGGCCGAAATGGCCCAACCTCTGCTTGAGGAGCGGGGAGTCAACATCGAGACCTTCTTTAACCTGGAAGAAGTTTTGCCGGAAGAAAAAATCGCCCGGAGTATGGAAGGGACCGACCTGGAATACGACCTGTTAATCATGGTCCCACCTCACCGGGGAGCCAAATTCCTGCAAGGTCACCCTATTGCCGACGAGCAGGGTTGGGTTAAAACCGACCGCTTCACCCTCCAGGTGAAGGGTTATCCGAATATCTGGGCCCTCGGAGATACCACAGATTTGCCGATCAGTAAAGCGGGCAGCACCGCCCATTTTGAAGCCCCGGTGATTGTCGAGCGATTGGCCGGAAGGCTGCGGGGAATCGAGGAAGAAGTTGGGGAAGAAAAGTACGAAGGCCATGTAATGTGCTTTTTGGAGACCGGTTACAACAAGGCGAGTATGTTGAATTTTGATTACACCCACCCGCCGAAACTGCACGAACCGAGCCGTCACGTCCATTACGAAAAGATGGTCTTTAACAAAGCCTACTGGTACCTGGTGCCGACCGGCGTTTTATAAGTACCGGCCCCGGCATTTTCCAAAAATTGGAAATTTTGCCTCCCTTACCTTTACCTTTTGCCCTTTCATACAAGACCCGGTTTGCCTGAAATTTTGGTAAACCGGGTCTTGTATTTTATATCAAAAAGCCCCTAAATAACGACCTGCAAACGGGTTAAATTGGCCTCGGTCACGCTGTGTAAGCCACTCCTTTTGGTATAAATAGCGGGCGATTTTAGGTAGGCAGCCCAGGTTTGGTACCTTGTTAAGGATTAGACCCATAGAAAGTTTTCTAATTCCAAAGGGTTTTTTATAGTAATTTTAAGTCGAATTAGTCAATAAATAGATCCCTTCAGGGCAAAGCCCTGGCATCGGAAATGCGGCTTTAAGATGAAAACTTAACCTCCCCAAAGGAGCGGTTTTTGCCATCGTCCATTTTGAGTTATTTAAAATGGACGCGGGATAAAGGGGCCAAGAACGATTTTTATCTGCAAAAGGAGACGACGATGACGCCAGAGGAAAGTGAAGAAATCAACCGGGCCAGGGAATATGCCGAGCAAGTGCGTAAAACCAGTTTATGTATAATTCCGAACGTGATAGACCAGGCCAAAATAGACCGTTGGTATGCCAGTTTTTTACCTTTAATGAACCGGCACATCGAACGGGAGGGACACCGCCTGAACCGGGGACCACACCGTTATTATATAACTCTTCCTTTTATCCAACCTTTCGCAGACCCCGAAATTTTCGAGAACGATATTATTTTAAGTGTAGTGGAACAGCTTGTCGGAAAAGATGGGGTGATGTGCCAACTGGCAACCGATACTCCCTTGAAAGGCTCGGAATACCAGGAAATCCACCGCGATACCCAGTTGTTATTCCCTGAGACCGGTAAAGAAACCCCACCCTACCAGTTAGCAGTAAATTTCCCTCTCGTTGATATGACAATGGAAAATGGACCTTTTGAAGTCGCCCTGGGGACGCACATGCTTTCCAAAGAGGAAGGCTTGCGACAGCTTGAAGGCGGGGAAGTTAAGCTTGAACCGGTCCTCCTTAAAAAGGGTGATGTTATGGTCAGAGATGTCCGGCATTTGCACCGGGGAACCCCAAACAAAACCGATACTCCCCGCCCGATGGTTGTTATCGGTTACAGCCGCCGCTGGTTATTTCGCCCGGAAGTCAATATTGTCATCCCCCGGAAAGTCTGGGAAACTCTTTCCGAACGGGCCCGTTTCTGGCTGCGTTTTAACCCGGTGGTAGACGAACTCCAGGAAGGGGAAGAAAAATACCAGGCTTTCGCTTTCTAAATATTAGAGAATTTTTATGGCTACACTCTTTATTTAACCGGTATTGTTGGTTTTTGGCGTAAAACCTCTTTACAAATACCAAAAGTTATGCCATATAGATGTCATGGTATTATTCACCAGGGCTCTAACTAAAAAACAAGGTATCTGGCCTGAGTATTTTGAAATGTTGTCGAGCCTATCTTGTGGGGCCCTGCCAGGCGACATACTTTATCGGGGTCAGGAACCACCAGCCAAATAATGCCAGCTTGCCCGCCAGCATACTGTTTCATATCTACATCCTCTACTGCCTCACCACTATAACTTATTGCGTTTTCTACCGCCGTTTACCGCTGGCCCGAAAGGGACTTGCCAACCTGTTTTCGGAAGTTACCCCACCTGTTGCAGGCAGGAAAAGGATAAGTCGCGCCAATTCTCCGTTTTCTCTTATCCTTTTAGCCTTTTTTTAGCTTCTTTTTAAGCTTTTTTATTGATAACTATGGTTATAGTTACAAACCGGTTAGTGTTGAATTGGGGAACCAACTATGCCGGGAGTGGTTCCCGGTAACTGTAAAAGGAGACACGCAATGCTGCGAAAACGTACTAGCTCAGGGAAGAGAGTTATCCATCTGTTAAGTATCGTGGGGCTGCTGCTGACCGTTATACTGACCACCGTTGGAACGGCCAGCGCCGGTTCCCCGGTTGCAGCCCAGGACCAGGGCGACCGGAGCCGGAGCCCCATCTATACCAACCCGCTCAACATCCGTATTCCGGGGGATGGAAAGGTCGAAAGCTGCGCCGACCCCTCGATTATCTACGGCCAGGGAAAGGGGGACAACAACTGGTACATATTCTGCACCACCGACCCGCTAAACGACAGTGACCGCAATTCTGCCAATACCGACTTTAATTTCCACCTGATGCCGGTCCTCAAATCACACGACCTGGTAAACTGGACTTACCTGGGCGACGTTTTCCCCAGCCGTCCGGCCTGGGTCAACCCCACCGCCGGTTTATGGGCCCCCGACATCGAATTCCTGAACGGCAAATATTACCTCTATTTTACCGCCAGCGATACCAGTCTGCCGGGCGGCGGCAGCGCCATCGGGGTGGCAACAGCCGACACCCCGGCGGGACCCTGGACCGACCACGGCGCACCGGTAGTAGAACCACATTCCCCGAACGCCAACCCGAACGACCGCCGCTGGGTCTTTGACCCGGATGTTATTGAGTATAACGGCAACAAGTATATTTTCTACGGCAGTTATTTCGGCGGTATTTCGGCGCGCCAGCTTTCGGCGGACGGTTTTACTTCTGACCCTGCCAGTGAACAGGCTATCGCCATTGATAACAAGTACGAAGGGGCAAACCTCTACAAGCACGGCCAATACTGGTATCTTTTTGTCTCGGCCACGAACTGCTGCAACGGGCCACTTACCGGTTATGATGTTTTTGTGGGCCGGTCGGTCAGTCCGTTTGGACCTTTCGTAGACCGTGAAGGAATTTCTCTCCTGGCGGCGAGGGCAGGTGGCACCCCGGTTATCACTATGAATGGTAACAGGTGGGTCGGCCCCGGCCATAATGCCGTCTTCCGCGACTTTGACGGCCAGGATTGGACGGTTTATCACGCGGTCAACCGTACGGACCCCTATTTTGCCAGTACAACCGACTTCACCAAACGCCCGGTTTTAATGGACCCGCTCGACTGGACCCAGGACGGCTGGCCTGTCTTGCGGGGTGGTTTCGGCCCTTCGGACGGCCCCATGCCTGCCCCGGCGGCCCAGCCTTACCAGAAGACCACCTATAAGCCCCGTTTCGCCAGAAACGATACACCGGCCAGCCTGGAAAGAGCCTATTCGGACGATTTTAATTCGAATACGCTGGGACCCCAGTGGAGTTGGATTCGCCAGCCTGCTCCCGGAACTTTCGGTCTTGAAAATAACACTTTCCGCTTTGATACCCAGGCCGCTGACCTTTACCAGGATAGCAATAACGCCTCGGTCCTGACCGAACCGGTCCCGAAAGGCAACTATATGGTCGAAACGCGGGTAAAGCTAAGTGTCCCGGCGGAAGGGTGTTGCTTTAATTACGTCCAGGCCGGGCTGGTTATTTACAAAGATGACGACAACTTTATCAAAATGGCCCCATTTTCAAACTGGAATACCCGCCAGATCGAATTCGCCAAGGAGATACCCCAATTTCCCCGTTACGGCAACACTATTGTCGGCCCGCCCGGTGAGTGGACCTATCTCCGCATCGCCAAACGCACTGTCCAGAACCAGGAAGTTTATACCCCCTATAGCAGTGTAGACGGAAAGATATGGGAGAAGGGTGGGTCTTACACTCACAATTTAGGTTCTAACGCAAAAATAGGGTTGGTTTCGATGGGTGGCAGCGGGTTTACGGCTAACTTTGATTACGTCCGAGTTTACCGCCTTGACCCCCGTCCTAACGTTGGGTGGGACTTTTGATAAAAGCCAGAGGGAGTTAGCTTAAAAGGGGCCGGGTCAGATATTCATTTGACCCGGCCCTTTATTTGATGTTACCGGTAACGCCGGCCTCAAAACAGGGTATTAACCTGGCACAACTTCTCACGCTTTCTGCAAGTGTAAATCCCGACCTGGTTTCAAACGATGCAGCCATTGCTACACGAAACTTTATTTAGGGTTTGAAAAACTACATTTAAACTAAAAAAGTAGTGCTAACTTCCTCATTTTAATATATTATATAAAGTGTTCCGATACGATCCCTGGAAAAATTGTAATCTCCTGCAAAAATCCCCCCCGGTTTTTTCCGGTCTGAATTGACCTGGCAGGAGAGATTAAATTTTGTTCGCAAAATTTTGAAGGGAGGATTTCGTCAATGGATAGCATCACTTTATTACGCCAGCAGCTCAGGGATACCCACGGCCTTCTGGAAGAGACAATGGCAGATGTTTCCCCGGAACAGACCCACTGGTTGCCGCCTGGTACTGCCAATCCCCTAGGCGCAACTTACGCTCACGCGATTATTACGGAAGACATGTTCATCAATGGAATACTTAAAGGGACCGCGCCTATGTCTGCCCTGCCGGAATGGGCGGGCCAGACCGGGATAAGCGAGCCAATGCCCCGCCCTGGACCAGAGTGGGAAAATTACGGCCCCTGGGCTCACCGGGTACAGGTTGATTTAGCCGCTTTGCGCCAATACGCCCAGGCAGTCTACGCTTCCTCCGACCAATACCTGGCAAGCCTTACCCCGGAAGACCTGGACCGGAGCATTGATATGGGTCAGGGTGAGTTGGAGCAGCACACTCTGGCCTGGTTTCTATCTATGTTTGTAATTGTTCACGCGGCCAATATTTGCGGTGAAATTTCCTGCCTGAAGGGTTTGCAGGGAGCAAGGGGTTATCCCTTTTAGTCGGTGAAGACCGTCTTGCCAGTTTGGTGTTAGGGTAGTGTTTTTTATTCAGGCTTGAATGTCATCTTTCAAATTTAGTATAACCCGGCAAGGCAGGCGCCGCTTTGACAGGCTCTTTTGTTTACGCCGTTTGCCTATAATAGCGTAGCAGAATCGGACAACCGGTGAAGGTCGAATTGGGTATATATTGACGATTATGACAACACGCAGGAAGAAATATTCAGCGGGTGTCGCTACGTTGTTAGCTGGGAAGTAAGTGAAAGTCTCGAACAAACTTTTGTAACAAGGCAGTTGAACGAGTTCTGAAAAGTGCGCATCCGGTGATTTTCAACAGCGAGCAGGGCAGTCACTTTACCAGCCCGCAGTATACGGGGCTGGTAGAAGGGGCAGGTAGCAAGCTCAATATGGATGGTAAGGGTCGGGCGCTGGACAACATTTTCACCGAAAGACTTTGGCGAGCAAAAAAGTGGGAGAATCTTTACCTGCCCAATTACGCAGGCACTTTTGAGGCTGAAAACGGCCTAAGAGATTATTTCGACTTCTATAATAATCGCCAGCCACATCAGTCGCTTGATTACCAGCCATCAAGCCGGGTTTTCTATTTTTCCAATCTATCCATAATCATAAAAAGGTTTGATCCATCAATCAATACCCTTATAATTTCATCACGGGTAATATTTTTACCGGTCCTTGAGTGGTAATTTTCAACCAGCATATCAAGCTTTTCCGATTGACCTCGATGTAGTGAGAAAGTAGCCTCCACAAATTTTGATTGTTTAGCCTCTGTCTCATTGTCTTCTTGTTGTGCCATAATAATTTCCTACTAAAATATAAGAGTTGTAATTTACCCGGCCTGGTTAATCAAACCAAATGTAAAGGAGACTGTCAGAATTGTCAAAAATTTAAGGGTTGTAAGGGCCAATTTTCAGGCACTATTTCCAGACAACTTATATCCAAATCTGCCAGTAAGAATGAATTTTAAAGCACTAGACACAGAATCACATCAGACGATATATAGACCGGGATTATTTTAGATGCTACATTCCGGTTTACCTGGAACCTATCATTCTTCCTTTCAACAATACTTTAACTCGCTCCAAAGCCTTGGGATAATTGACCTTAAAAAATTCTTGCAATTCTTTCAAAACCTCAGATGTAAGGGTTAAAGCGGCGGTGGCGGCTTTATTTTTCAGAGAGTTAGTTTCTTCGCCGCCAGGCCACTCCTTTTCTGGCAAAATCATTATTTACCGTGAATTGAAACCCGCCACACCAGGTTCATTGTATTTCCTTCTGGTAGGAATTGGTCAGATCATCCTGGATAAGATAGGCTTTGCCGTGGGCGACCAGGTGCAAATCCTGGGCGGGAGTAGTTACCCGGTATTGCCAGCCGGTAGGCAGTTTCAGGCGGCTACCCAGGTTGGGCAGGTCTTCCAGAGTGAGGGTGGGGTCAACTATTTGGGAGTAAGTCTGCATTGTGTAGACATCACCCTGCGGATTAACAAGCTGGTAAAGGGGCTGGCCAGCCTTGAATATATACTCAGTATTACGGTCCACCACATTATCTGTGTAGTAAGAACCGCCGGCGCTGGTCTGTCCCATTGGGATTTCGACTTTTGCCCGCAGCTGCATCTGCATGTCGCCAAAAGTTTTGACATCCCCACCCGCGCTATCGCCATTGGCAATAATCTGGTCCATCATCCAGTAACGCGGTCCATTCAAGACTACTTTGACTGCTCCCAGGTTTTTTGCCAGGTTGTCAGCGTTCAGGGCTTTCCACTGAGCGTCCGGGCAATCATTGAGACCCTGGGTATTGTAAACATATTCTTCCAGCTTGCCGTTTTCCATAAAGACCGGCAACACTTCGCAATAACGTTGACCGCGCAAGGTTTTCGAAGTGGCAACAGCGCTGGTCGTACTAATAACCTCAGTGGTTTGAGCCGCCGAGGTGGTTAAGGCGGCAGAAGTGGTTAAAGCGGCAGAAGTTGTGGCAGCAACTCCAGTAGTGGGCGGGATGGACGCAATAGTGGTATTGGCTGCCGCAGGTGTGCTGGAAGTAGTGGCGGTAGGAGTATCTGCACCACAGGCCGTCAGGGTTAAGACGCCTAACAACAAAACCAACCAGCCCAATCGTAAACGAATCTTGCTCATCATGGTTCCTTTCTAACCTTATAGATTCGGGACCGCTCCCGGTTTCATGCAATTTGTTTTACGAAAGTAAACTTACCAGCCAATTTAGGATCCTGGATGTGGCGAGGGACCTATTTTGGATAGGTCGCCAGGCATATGCCTTGCGGCATATTGTTCAAGTCCGGTCCCTCTGCTATAGTGGAAACAAGGTTAAGCAGAGGTAACTAATAGTATTTGTCAGGAAAAAATTTGAGGTTATTGTCATGAGTGGTGTGGTGCAGGGAATAACCGGGCAAAAAGAAAGCAGCCGTCACTGGTCGGGCTGGTTAATTTCCAAACCATTTGACTGGATTTCGACCCCGCTATACCTGGGAGCCTGTTTTAGTGTGGGGTCCGCCAGAGGCTTCCTGGATATTGGTAACCTGGGCTACCAGTGGCAGCAGTTTTTATTAGTGGTTGTGGCGACCCTGATGCTTATAGTGATTGACCGGTACGAATCCTGGCGCTGGGACGAAGAAATCCCCCTGCGGGTGGCTACCGGCTACTTTTTACTGCGGGTCTGCCTGGTGTTGTTTATCTCCTGGGTAAACGCTAACGAGGTGACCCTGTTTATCTACCTGATCATCCCTTTTTCGGCGCTGCTGTACTTTGGCAGCCGGGTCGGTATCGGGGTAGGGCTGGTTACCTGGCTGGCCTTTGTAATCCGGGTCAGTTTCTTTCCGCCAGCCAACTTTGACATATCGCGGCCAACCGGTTTTATCGAAATTTTTACCCTTTGTCTGATTTTTTTGACTACCACGGCCCACAGCCTGATAAAAGAAAAAGCCAGCCGGACCAGGGCCGAGCGTCTCCTGGAGGAACTGGAACGCTCACAACGCCAGGTGGCCGAGCTGGCCGCCACCAGGGAGCGCAACCGGCTGGCCCGTGATATACATGATAGCCTGGGGCATTACCTGACTGTAATCAGCATTTTGCTGGGTAAAGCTAAAGCCTTCAAGGAGAAAAATCCCCAGGAGGCCGACCAGGCCCTCAGCGATGCCCGCAGGCTGTCAAACGAAGCCCTGCAGGATGTCCGGGAGTCGGTTAAATCGTTACGCACCAGCCAGGAGCTTTTCTCACTGGAAAGAAACCTGCCCCTCCTGGTAGCCCGATTGCAAACGGAGCAACTGCGTATAAAGCTGGAAATAAACGGCAGCGAAGAAGGCTGCTCCAAGCAAATCCTGATGGTGCTGTACCGGGTAGCCCAGGAAGGTTTGACCAATATTCAGCGCCACGCCCGGTGCACCGAGGTTAAGCTAAGGTTGCGCTTTGAATCCGACCGGGTAGCGTTACAGTTAGAAGACAATGGGCAAGGTTTTGACACTCAGAATTTTCAAAATAGCTCTTCACCTGCGGGCGGTTACGGTTTACAAGGTTTGCGGGAGCGGCTTGAGATGATTGGCGGCCAGTTCTGCCTGGATAGTCAGCCGGGCCAGGGAACCCGGTTGCTCGCTATTGTTGCCCGCGAGCCAACTACGTCCGCCGGTCAAACCGAACCCAGCCTGGCTTATTCTTAAAGCGGCGTATAACGTATATGACCACAGACCACCCCACAAATTCGCCCGTCCGCCTGCTCATCACCGACGACCAGCGATTATTGCGCGAGGGAATTGCCTCTCTGCTCAGTTTGCAGCCGGGGATTGAGGTAGTTGGAACCGCCTCCAACGGTCAGGAAGCCTTCGAAAAGGCGCAGCAACTCAAACCTGACGTTATCCTGATGGATGTACGCATGCCGGTGATGGACGGGGTAGCGGCTACGGCCCTGATCAAACGTCAACTCTTAAGTTGCAAAATCCTGATGCTTACCACCTTTGACGATGAAGAATACGTGATTGACGCCCTCAAAGCAGGAGCCAGCGGCTACCTGCTTAAAACAATCCCGGAAGACGACCTGGCTCAGGCTGTTATCGCTGTCCACAAAGGGATTTACCAGCTCGACCCGGCAGTGGCCCAGAAGGTAATATCTTCGCTTGGCAAACAGCCCGAACCTGCGCCTGCCAGCCCAGACCGGGCTCTAAATAAATCCCTGGGAGTTATCTCCAATTCAGGTCTGACCGAACGAGAATTAGAAGTCTTGAAGTTGACCTCACAGGGGCTTTCCAATAGTGAGATCGCCGGCCAGCTTTTTATCAGCGAAGGCACCGTAAAAAACCATATTTCCAATATCCTCTCCCGGTTAGGTTTACGTGACCGTATTCAGGCGATAATCTATGCCCGCGAAAATGGGTTATTTTAACCACTACTGTAATAATTACGGTATATATCTGAGGGCAACCGAAACCAGCCTGAGTCTTTAAGTTTCAGCACGCCAATTTGCTATTCCCCTGGAATGGGTACTTAACACATCCGGGTGTTTCCAAACACTCAAGCTGCCCTCTTATAGCAATGATGTAATCCGCCAGGTCCTGGGATGGCAACTATTTTCACCTTTGCAAGGAGGTAGAGGTGGAGTTTTTGGTATGGCTTGACCAGTCCCCTGATGGATTTTTCTTTATAGAAGTACTCTACATATGCCTTTAGCACTTGAAATAAGTGACGTTCATTTAAGATGAAGAAATGGTCTAGAACCCATTGGCGGAGGCTCTCCTTATTTCCACAATCTTTTTACCCTCTCCAGGGGATAAGCTGCCTTCCTCAAACCGGCCTTTCTGTGTTCATTTATGACAGAGCCGCGCATCAAAGTGCCTGTTAAGCCGCTGTCTATTGATCAATCCCCTCTTCAATGTTGGTTAAAGTTCTCAAAAAAATTGGCAATATTAACCCCTGAAAACAATCTCTTCATATTGGGTATTAAGACAATCATAAACGTTACGCCAGTGGCTTATTTTTTGTGCATCTCTCTTTGCCTGAGAATATTCATAATATTCTATTTCGCTGTACAACTCATCGATCAATCTCCTTGAGTCCAAGTCTTTTATCGAATTCCGCTTTTGCTCCAACTGTTGTAAATAAAATTTGGCTGTAGCGAGAATCCTGGGGTTGAAGCTATTAACTTCAATTAAATTAGCCAGTTGTTGCAATGAGATTAGAGCCAAAAAAAACTCTTTGCGGCCCGGAAAGCTCAAGTTAGATCTCGGAAACATCTTAACCTCACTTCTTTAGAAACTACAATCACTACGGACTACTTCTTTAACAAAGACCAGTTTGGACTTAACCGCAGGTAAGAACTATCCTGTGCAGCACCACATAAAACCCGTGGCCTTTAAGGAATATCAAAAACCCTACACCACTTGCCTTGTGGAAGATATTCGTAAAACAGGTTATCCTGGGTGTTATAAGCTATCAGGTTAATCCACTTATTGTCAGTAAGATGTTGCAATTTTTCGTGTTTTGCAATAATTTGGGTGATGGTAGCGGTAGAAGCCTCTACAATCACACATAAACGCATCGGCTCATGATAGAGTTCTTCGCCAACCATTACCGATTGTTGAGGCAGCCCTGTCAGCAGGTCGCTCTCCTGACCTTGCATAACCCCTATCTCGCTTACAATATTATGCAGCAACTTGGTACCGCTGCCGAACCCCTGGTTATGTATGCTCGAAAAGTAATATTGCATGTTTATCCATTCGGCCACTATCACGGGGGCGGTAAGAATACCTTCTAGAATGGTACCGTCAGGGTCATGGAGCGGGTCGTAAGAGTGTAAAAATACCCGGTTATCAAGGTTTAGCTGGCGAGTTAAGTCCCGGCGACCACAAATAAAGGCAGCATTCCTCACCAGACCCCATTCCGGCCTCACCTGGGCCCAATCGCTGGCCCGCCGTTCTACTTGCCGACTGATGGTAGGGTTTTGGGCGGTTGTTCCCGTTAGTTTCGGCCACCTTTCTACTGCGTTTGCTTGCCCTGCCAGGGCCAAATCGCGTTTGAAATTCTCGAACTCAGCCTGGTGGGTCTTCGGGAGATAGGCTTCGTTGAGAAAACGGACAGTGTCGGTGGTGGTATTATGCTCACCGGCCAGAAAAAAGGTTTCATCGGGAATAACGATACCCTGCGTGTGCAATAATTGACGGATTTCTTTGGAATTGAGAATACCGGCGGCAACATTAGCGCTGGGGCCACCGTGATTGCCCCCGCAGGCGCCACAATCGAGGGCCGAGGCGTAGGGATTGTTTTCGGTTTCACTGCCATGACCGCAAAGGAGCACCAGCCTGGCAAATTGGCCGGTAAGACCGATACTCCGCAACATACTGGCTACGGCCCCGGCTTGCTCTACCAGGCTCAATTCAGCCGGGTCGGTCAGGATTGAAGGTTCAACACTCACCACCGGACATAACCTTTGGTGTAACGAATTCCGAAGTTTGCGCCAGGCCCGAGGGGCCACGGTTTTCCCTGCCAGGGAAAATAAGGAGAGCCAGCCTGTCATCTCAACAAAAGCAAAAGGGGTAAGCAGATTTTCCCGCACGGTGCGCCGCAGTTTAGCCCAGACGTAACGCAGGCCGTTGTAGCGCAGGCGGCGTTCAATAGCGGCAGAGGGTGTATTCGAGGGTTGCTCCTTTATCAGGCGGGTAGGGGTAATTAACGCCGGCGCGATGGCAAGGGCAGCCGGAGAACCAAAGGGCTGATAGAGCATCGGAATTCCAAAAAATCCGGCAAAACCGAATGTTTCGTAAGCCCCCCTTTTTTCCAGGTGACGGCGCAAACCTTCTGACCGCACATCAATACAAAAGACCGCCTGAGCCTGGGCAGCCTGTGTTACAGGGTGAGTAGATCCGGCTAAAACTCCAGGCGTGCGTGGTTGAGCCTGGCTGAGTTCTGACAGCAGCCGGTTGCGATAGTGCCATTCATAAGCTTCCTGCCAGATTCTTTGCCGGGTATGGTCGTTAAAGCAACCCGCAAGCTGAACCATCCGCCCGAAAATTTCAGAGGGGGTCGTCTCCAGGTCATCCGGTGTTATTCCAAGGACCTCAAACCCTTGCACCAGGCAGGCAATGGTAGCAGTAGCCTCCTTGTGTCCAGGGTCTGGCTGATTCTGCCCTGATGGAAGCAAAGCAGGAGCTTTTATATAAGGTGTTTTGGACTTAGGCCGCAAAGCTGCCTCTTCGATCAAGAGCGTCTCATAAAAAAGGCGCACTGCCAGATATTCGGTAAGCGTAATAGGATAGCGCTGCTGCTCCGGCGCTTCGGGATGTTCTTCCCGCCACTTGATAAGACTGGCCCAACCCGGCAACTGGGCCAGGTGGCGGGCCAGGTAAACCGGCCAATCTGCCAGAGGTATTTCAAGCGCCTGTAAAAAGAGCGTTAAAGCCTGGCTTGCCTGCTTTGGCAAAGCCTCCAACTTTTTTGTAACGTTTTGCCCGGTATAATAGCGGAAAGAGTGATCCATTCCGGCCAGGGCTTTCCAGCAACCATAAAAACCCTGTTCGCGTCCAGGCATGGTCCAGGCCGCCTGACCTTCGTCCAGGAAAGCCGCGCACCATTTAATCAGCCGCTTATTAATTATGCTCGTTACCGTCTGGCCGTCCCTGGCAAGGCATTTTTCACCCTGTGTCTCTATCCTGGCTAGAGCGTCTTTTTCTTCGCCCGGTTCATTACAATGGGGGAGAGTTTGTAATCTGCGAGAAACTTCTTCCCACAATCTGCCTTTTTCGTTAATTACTTTCGGGTAGGTTTCGTCTCCGATTAACCATCCTGTAGCCATTTGGCTGGGGGAAATAGCCTTACCGCCCACCGAAACTAATTCAGGCCAATTCTTCTCTCTTAGAAAGTTTGAGATAGCATAAGTCAGGTCGGCCTCAGTGATGCGTCCTTTTAAGAAAAAGTCGTGATAAGCGGCCAGGGAAAGGTAGCCCTGGCTGCCCCGTAGCTGCCAGGCATATTCCATTGCCTGGTGAAAAGGGGTATTTTCAAGACCACCAAGGCTGTTATTGGCTATAAAGGTGCTAATCGGCCAGTAAGGCGCGATAATGGTGGCAGCCTGCTTGATACAAAAGGCCACATATTCCGCCATTTCAGCCTGGACCGACCCCTTTGTGTCTGAATCTAAAATCTCCACAATTTTCTCCCGCTAAATCTAGCCGTATTTAAGGCTGTCAGCATCCAAGATATGGAAAAACCGTTTTTGTCCAAACATCTACAAATCTAGCCATCAGAATTATCCCAGTCTACTTAGGCTATACTTTCTAACCGGTCTGTTGTTCCCTCAACCCGCGAACAAAATTCGTACATACAACCGGGACACCAGGTTATGCAGCCAGGCAGGTAACCCCCACCCCCAGGTATTAAGAAGGGCTGCTACTAACCCGGCCAGACCCAGCCCACCCCCTATAATCCAGATAAGGTTCGCGTTTATTTCTGGGGTGGGTGCCACAACACCACTAAAGAAAACTTCGACACCGTGCGTAAGACCCAGGTAGAAACCCACAAGCCCCACCACGCCGGGTAGCACCACCTTTAAGGGCAGGATACTGGCTTCGGATAAGCCATAGATAAAGGTAATCCAGGCAAAAGCCACCAGGATTGTCCCCGTATTGACCGTCCAGCCAAGCAGGGCCGGTGCGGTTAAAAACAGTATCAAAGCCACCCCGCTTGCTAAAAGGAAGCGAAAGAATCTCACACCACCGGTCGCGCCATTTTTATATGGTGAGAGGTGTTGTTTGACCATCTTCTGTTCAATAACGCTGCCGGAACCCAGGAAAAGGGTAGCCTTGAATAAACCGTGAGCGACCAGGTGCAAGACCGCCAGGGCATAAGCTCCGAGGGCACATTCGCCATGCGCGCACATTGGAACATTTTTAAGCGGT
>MKTJ01000022.1:20841-112689 GCA_001898225.1 Chloroflexi bacterium 54-19 | reverse complement strand
AGGCCCCGGCTCCTATCCAGGTTGCTGTAAAACCGGCTCCGCAAGCCTTGTCGTCCCAGCCTGCCGCCTCTCCGCTGGACAGCGAAGAGCAGAACTTTATCAGTCTTATCAACCAGTATCGCCGTTCGCAGGGTTTGGGTGAACTGACCTACCAGTCGAACATCGAGCAGGCTGCTAACTGGATGTCGAAGGATATGGGTGAGAAAAACTATTTCTCGCACACCGACAGCCTGGGCCGCGACCCCTTCAAACGGATGGCCGATTTCAATTACCAATCCGGCTGGATGGGTGAAAATCTCGCCGCTGGCAGAGCCAGCGCCCAGGAAGCCTTTGACCAGTTCAAGAACTCTCCCGGCCATAACGCGAACATGCTTAAAGGCCAGTACACCAAGATTGGGGTAGCCCGCTACAATGTGCCAAATAGCACTTACGGCTGGTACTGGACGGTAGACTTCGCCAACTAAGCCCGGTAGGTTTTCAGGAAAAGAAAAAGCAGGGCGCGCAATTGGCCCTGCTTTTTCTTTTTATACTTTGGTTTCATAAAGCGTCCGGTTTTTAGAAACAGCCGGATTGGAATTACACCTAGTTGAATTTGCCGGAGCGGAAGTCGGCGTAAGCCTGGCGGATTTCCTGCTCGGTGTTCATTACGAAGGGGCCATAAGCTACAATCGGTTCGTGGAGAGGTTGTCCCGCGAACAGCACCAGTTTGAGTGGCTCTATGGCCGTAATGGTAATTTCGCTTTCTTCGTTATCCCCGGTCGGATTGGTCCACAGCACCTGGTTCTTTTTGCCTTCGGTCTCCTTGGCCCCGAAAACGCCGCGCCCTTCCAGCACATAGATAAACCCGTTATAGCTGCCCGGCAAGTCCTGGCTGATGGTCGCGCCCGGTTCCAGGGTAATTTCCACCATCGTTACCGGTACGTGATTGAGGGTCGTGGCCGTTACGCCGCCGGATGTTCCCGAAAAGACCCGTACTTTTGCGCCCGGTTCCTCGCGGAGGGGCATATTGGCGCTTTGCAAGTCCTGGTAGCGCGTCTCGGTCATCTTTTTGGCGGCAGGGAGATTTAGCCAGAGTTGGAGGCTATGCACCGTTTCACCGATAGCGGGGTCTTCCTTGTGAATTATGCCACGCCCGGCGGTCATCCACTGGGTATCGCCCGGATTCAGGCGTCCTGCCCCGCCGTGATTG
Organism: Chloroflexi bacterium 54-19; assembly: GCA_001898225.1. Taxonomy (GTDB): domain Bacteria; phylum Chloroflexota; class Chloroflexia; order Chloroheliales; family Chloroheliaceae; genus 54-19. The sequence continues at coordinate 111,500 of MKTJ01000022.1, read as the reverse complement.
TCGCTGTGTTCCAGGATGCCCTCAATAATATAGGTAACGGTTTCCATGCCCCGGTGAGGGTGAAAATCGAAGACACCCCGCTGAAACCAGTCCTCGGCCAGGAACAAAAAGGGGTCGTAATCCTCAAAATGACCCGGTTGCAGCACCATGCCGACCTTGTGAATAGGGCTTTCTTGCTCGGCGCTGACCGTCCAGGTTTTATTTATTTCGCGGCTTTTCATAATTTCCTCTCTAAATTATCATTTTTCCCGGAATCTGGTAAACGGTTCTGATTAGTTCTGATTAATTACAGTCTAAATATATATACGTGCTAATATTACCATAAGTTGCTTACTAATGAAAAGTAGGCTGCACCTTCAATTTGTAATTATAAACTTATCCTAATAATAGTAAAATTTTGGCTTCATTTTAGCCGATTAGAATAGACCTGTTCACTCAAGACGCCCGCGTTCCTGTCAATGACGCCGGGAAAGCGGGCCAGGGGTGGAAAATAAAGCAGCGAAAAGGGGTTGCGACCCAAAAGGAGTAAAATAATGAACAGGACCGAGAGAGAATTAATTCTGAGGTTGTTCGAGAAAATCGGGCAGGCTTCGATGCAGCCTGCTCCGCGAGATGGCGAAGCCGAGCAATTAATAAATAAACAAATGCGAGAAATTCCGGGGGCGGCGTATTACATGGCCCAGACTCTGGTAGTGCAGCGCCAGGCCCTCAAACAGGCTGAGGCCCGGATTGCCCAGTTAGAGCAGCAACTTGGCGTTCAGCCGGGAGGTTATGGCAGTTCCCTCGCTCCTCAGCAGGGTTACGGCCAGTCTCAATTCTACAACCAATCCCAGCCCCAGTATTACGACAACCGGGGCAGTTTCGGGGGTGGCGGCGGCTTTGGGGGCGGGGGCTTCCTGGCCGGGGCGGCCCAGACTGCCCTGGGGGTTGCCGGGGGTGTCTTGCTGGCTAACGCGGCCTTCTCGCTCTTTGATGGGCTTGACTCCGCCGCGGGCGACCTGTTCAGCGATACCCCTGTTGATACCTTTGCCTCCGCCGCTCCCGATTTTGGACCCGAAGGTGAATCTGGTAGCGCTGGCGGGAGTGAAGGCGAAAGCGGTAGCTTCTTGGATGGGGGCGATTTTGGTTCGGGTGACGAGTGGTAAATATTTGTAAAATGTAAACAGGCCGAATAATTAAATCTCTGAGAGCCGGGCGACCGTTTTTGAGGTTACCCGGCTCCCATTTATAGTTTGCGGATTAAATTAATAGATTTTGCCCCCGGTTTTGTTTCTTCCTCCAACCAGTTCAACCAGGCCAGGGCTTCCCCGGCAGAATTCCCACACATTTCTTCTGAAGCGTGCAGGTTTACACAGACAGCGGGCCGTTCCGGTTTACTAAAGAGATTGCACCGGTTGTCCGGGCTAAGTTGGACGCACCGGATCCCGGCAGGCTTGCCGTTCGGCATACCCGGTATAGGCGTTGATATTGACGGGGCGATACAGCAAGCCCCGCATCCTGCCCGGCATTCCATTTTGCGCCTACCTTTCGGGTAACAATCATTTTACAAATTAGTAATAACTGTTTCACAAATTTCCAACGGCCTGTTTACACCTCTGCGGTACTATGAGATTGTTAAATGATTTGTAAAGATTTAGGGTCTCAGCCCCCTGTGAATGGTTTGAGGCACCTATTATGCCATAATAATTAAAACGAATAAATATGAAAATGAATACCGGCTTACTACCGGGCCAAATCATTGAATACGAAGTAATGAGGGGATTTTGAAATGTTAGACGACCGCTATCCGAACAAGCCGGACGGACAGGAAACACCCGGTAATCCGTCGGCCCAGGACCAGAATAACCCGGCTAATCCGGGCCAGGACACCAATTCGACCGCCCGGTTCAACCGGGCCGACCTGAACAACAATCCTAACAGTACTGCCCAATATCCTTACTGGCACGAGATTTATTCCGACCCTTCGACCAACCGGGGTCAGACCAACCCTTACCAGTCCCCGTCTGTCGGTGGCTACACCCCGGCGGGTGGCACGACCAATCCTTACAACATCCCACCCGCGAACAACACCAATCCTTACCGGACGGTGGGCAGTTCGACCAATCCTTATGCTACCCCGGCGGCTGACGGCGGCTATAACAATGACTACCACAAATACCCGACCGCTGTTGACCCCAATCCCGCTCCGGCAGCCCCGGCTAAACGGCGGAGTATGATGGGTTTACTGATGGCGATTAACGGTATCTTCCTGATAGCTATCGTGGCGCTTCTGGTGGTTTTTCTGCTCAACAATAACAAAACGAACACCACCGCCACGGTGCCGCCTACCCAGGCGGTGGCGGCGGCCAATCCGACCGCGACCAGCGCCCCGGCCAAAACTCAGGCTGCTGTCGCGACAACCACTGCTCAGCAACCGGCCACTTCTAATGGCACGAACCTGAGCGTCCGCCAGGTAGCCGAGAAAGTTAAACCGGCGGTGGTCCAGGTTTCCAACCTGCAAAAGCAGCAGACCAATCCCTTTGCGGGGCGGCGCGGTTCTTCTAATAACGGCAGCACCAGTTCCGAACCGGTCGAAGCCGGGGTGGGTTCCGGTATTATCTACGATAAAGCCGGTTATATCCTGACTAACGACCACGTAGTTACAGGGGCCGATGCTTTGCTGGTGACATTGCCCGATGGCCGCTCTTTCCCGGCGACTGTTGTTGGCACCGACCAGTTGACCGACCTGGCTGTTATCAAGATTGATCCGAAAGATGCTACTATCCCGGTGGCCGAACTGGGCGACTCTTCGCAGCTTCACGTTGGTGACGGAGTAGTGGCGATTGGTAATGCCCTGGCTCTCCCCGGCGGCCCGACCGTAACCTCCGGTGTGGTCAGCGCGCTCGACCGCAGCGTTGCCGAACCCGGTTCTACCGGCGCTAACGGCCAGGCGACTTCGACCGGCCCGACTCTGTACGGCCTGGTGCAGACCGATGCCGCGATTAACCCCGGTAACAGCGGTGGCCCGCTGGTGAATCTGCAAGGCCAGGTTATTGGTATCAATACGCTGGGCGCGGGTGAAGCCGAGCCGGGTGTCCAGGCCCAGGGTATCGGGTTTGCTATCTCGATTAACCAGGCTAAAGACATCGCGCAGCAACTGGTCGCCAACGGCAAAGTCAGCCACGCCTACATGGGCATCTCCTACGTGCCTTTGACCCCGGCTATCGCCAGCCAGCTCGGTGTGAGCCTGAAGGATGGCGCGGTCCTCTCGACCGTCCAGAACGGCACCCCGGCGGCGGCGGCTGGCCTGAAAGAAGGCGACATCATTGTCTCGGCGGACGGCAAGCAACTGGTCGGTGAGTCGGCCCTGGGCGAGATTTTGAACGGCCACAAGCCGGGCGACAAAATCACTCTCCAGGTGGTTACGCCACAGTCGCAAGGCGGTAGCGGCCAGCCTCGTAACGTTGACATAACATTGGGCGAGCGGCCAGCCGGACAGTAAGTAACAATTCTGAAGTAATAATCCTGTAAAAAAGACCCCTGGACTTACAAAATAAGGTCCGGGGGTCTTTTAATTTACCTTTTAGAATGAGCTAAAACCGGGATGACTTTTTACCTATTTCAATTCTTCTACACTCGTTATACAAAAATATCACAGTTTCTTAGTTTATTTGTAATACTGCTGTTACCATTCCTTGTTACTATTGGAAACAGCTACCGGATAAACGGTTATCGGTTTATTGCTACAGTTGTACCGGGTTTATAAGGAATTCTGCCGAACATTTTCTACTGCTCCCCACTTACGATAATTCCTTCCCTGACGGTGCCTAAATTTATAGGGTTTTGTAGTTATTGAAAGGTGTGCCATTTTGTCTAATTCTACTCAAATACAGCCAATCACGGCTCAACAGACCTTCGACCAGATTGAACAGGAACTCGGCGCGGGTATGGTTCCGCGAATCTTCCTGCTATTGGAGTCGAATCCCAACCTGCTTTTTCATATCTGGGGTGAGTTCAGAGAAATAATTTTAAGAGGCAGCCTGCCCCGCACCATCAAAGAAATGGTCGGGTTGCTGGTGGCGGCCAATACTCACTGCGACTACGTGAAGGTCGTCCACATGCACAGCCTGACCCTGCAAGGGGTGGATGTCAACGCTCTCAAGGCCATTAGCGAGGGTGATTACATGCCCGGCCAGCTTAGCAGCACCGCTCACGCCGCTTTGCGCTTTGGTGCGCTGATGGTGGCGACCCGGGCCGCGCATGCTAACCCGCCCGGTGTCACCCCTACCTGGCAGGAGTTGCGCCAGAAAAGTGGAGAAGTCCTGAGTTCGACCAATCTGACCGACGGTGAGAAATTCGAGTTGCTGGCGACCGTCGCTTTCTTCGAGCAAGTCTGTACTATCGCGGTCTTTCTCGGCCTGGATCCCAGCCAGCCCTAATTCATTTTTACTATCACAGGATACTTTGTCTATGACTCCCCTCTCTACCACTAACCAATCTCAGCCCGCCAGTGGCGCCGCTACCGATTTCGTAGCGGTGCCGCGTGGTACGGTTGAGGCTTTCTGGCTGCTTACCGAGCTAACCGGCGAACTTAGCTCGGCCAGGACCCTGGCCGAAATGCAGTACATGTTATCCCACAAATTACAGTGGCTGTTTAATTTTGATTATTGCACGCTGGCGGTGAAAGAGGGGGCCGGGGCCTCGGAATATATGCTGCTGGACCTCATGCCAGGTAAATCCCGCAATAGAAATGAACTGGTCGCCCGGCTTCAACCCCTGGGCGACAACTGGGTCAGCCGGGTCTTACGGGATAGCAAGCCTTTCTTTGCCAACGACCTGCACCAGAAGCCAGGTGACCCTCAACCCGGTATCGTTGACGGAGTACGCTCGGTAATGGTGCTTCCCCTGGTTTCCGGTGGAGTTTGTATGGGGAGTCTTAACTTTAGTTCGCGCCGGGTCGACGCTTTCGACCCTACCATCAGAAATATCGGCAGTATCATCTCGCTGCAACTTGGCGGTAACCTTGCCACTATTCTTTCGCTCGAACAGACCCGCAAAATTTTGCAGGAAACGAAAGAGCAACTCAATAACCGCCTGGCCTATTTGAGCCAGAACGACGCTTTTACCGGGCTACCCACCCGCCGGTTGCTCCAGCTCAAACTCGAAGAAATCCTGCGGGAAGCCGCCCAGGAGTCTGACCGGGGCCTGCGCCAGGTCGCTGTGGTGAGTCTCGATATTACCCACTATGATGGTATCAACGCGGCCCTGCACGATAGCGGCGGCGACCAGCTTTTGATGAGCCTGGTTATGCGGCTGCAAGCCGGGCTTGGCCCGGAGGGTTTCCTGGCCCGCTCCGGGGAAAGCGAATTTACCTTTGTGCTGGCCGGTCCTGAGCCGGGACCATTCGATTTTGGGCCAAAACTTACCCAACTGGTCGATACCCTGCAACTTCCTTATTATGTTGGCAGCCAGGAAATAAACCTCAATTTAAGAATGGGGATGGCCGAGTTTCCGCTCCACGCCGGGCGGGCCAGGGAATTGCTGGTCAAGGCCCAGAGCGCCCTGCAACAGGCTAAAAAGAATGGGCGGGTTGGGCCGGTTAAATACACACCTGACCTGGATGTTTCCCCGGAACTGCTCTTTATGGAAAGCCAGTTGCGCAAGGCAATTGACCGCAACGAACTGCGGGTCTTCTACCAGCCGCAGTACAGCATTGACGGCACCGAGATTGCCGGGGTGGAAGCCCTGGTACGCTGGGAACACCCGGCCCTGGGGATGGTTTCACCGGCCCAGTTTATTCCCCTGGCCGAAAAGAACGACCTGATTATTAAAATCGGCCAGTGGGTGCTGGAAGAAGCCTGCCGCCAGTCGGTCGAATGGCAGCAGAAGGGGTATCGCCCTTTGAAAATGGGGGTGAACCTATCTTACAAACAATTCGAGGTGCACAACCTGCCGCAACAGGTCGCCGAGGTCCTGGAAAAAACCGGATTGGCCTCCGAATACCTGGAACTCGAACTGACCGAAAGCCTGTTCGTGCAGGACTTTGAGGCCACCCTGGCTAAAATCCGGCAGCTAAAAGCTCTCGGCATACATATCGCCCTGGACGATTTTGGCACCGGTTATTCGTCGCTGAGTTATTTGCAGAAACTGCCGATTGATACTCTAAAAATTGACCAGTCTTTCGTCCGCAACCTGGTGGTTGATTCCAGTAATTCGACCGACCGGACTATTATCGAGACGATAATCAGCCTGGCGCGGGGTCTCAGGATGGAAGTTATTGCCGAAGGGGTCGAAACGGCGGAGCAGTTAAAGTTTTTGCAGGAAAACGGCTGCGACCGGATGCAGGGTTATCTTTTCAGCCGCCCGGTTACAGCCTCAGCCCTCGAATTGATGCTGGCGAGTTTAAACTCACCTTTCGGTGCCTAGTAGCCCTTCCGTTATCCCTTATCTATTCGAAAGGCAGAATATTGTAATTGGAAATGCGGGGGTAGGTTTCAAGCGCCCGAAATCCTTCCGCATACTTAAAGCCGGACTGCAGACCCCGAAATCTGGTTTGAACTTCCATAAATTCAATGTAGGTCATATCATAAATATCCCGCAACCAGGCATCCTGGCTTTTGTGGCAGCTCAACATTTTCTTTTTGGTCTCAAAAGTGCCGGTTACATTGACATAAACTTCAGGAACAAAGTTTATGCCTGCAACGGTATCATAAAAAAAGAGTTGCGGGATTTTTTTAAGGGGGACGTGTTCGGTCACAATATTTGGTACCGCGGTCATAATCCTGGCATCCCGGACAACCTTACCTGTATTGAAGTGGTCGGGATGATAATCTTCCACCCAGTGAGTTAAAACTACATCCGGTTCCGCTAACCTTATAATATCAATAAAGCGGCGGCGGCTTTCTTCATTATCGAAAAAGAACTCATCATTATAACCAACCCAGATTAGCTCGGCCCCGATTGTCTCGGCAGAGCTTTTAGCCTCTTCATAGCGAATGCGGGCGATTTCCTCGCGGCTGAGGGTAGACGAACCAACCTCACCATTGGTTGTTACGGCCATAAAAACCTGGTGGCCTCGCTCAGCGTATTTTGCCAGGGTACCGCCTATTTGAAATTCAAGGTCGTCGGGATGCGCACCTATCGCCAGGACACGTAGTTTAGCGTTCTCATGCATATCTGCCACCTTTTCAGGGTAAGAGGAATTGAGTTCTGGTAGTTGGCCAAATTCCACAGCTAACTAACGCCTTAACCAACTCACATTTTGTTATTATAAGACCAGCCCTTTTCGACCGGTGTTGAAGCCTTATTGAATTGTATTTTTCTTAATGCTCTTGTGTTTTGCGAGTGCTTGTGTGTCTGTCACCTGAAAGTCGAATGTCTTAGTACAAGATACAATAGGCCAAATATTTTGTCAATGACCAGGGGTGTAAGAGTTCACTTAAACTGCCAGACGGCCAGTTACCGCAGATTTACCAGGTAGATGCCTGGAAAAAGCTGGCAAATCTGACAAAATTTTAGCAAAACCAGGTCAGTGCCTCCCAATTTCTTCCCGTGATATTAATTTTCCGGCTCCCCACTGTGGGCTGACAGGTGCTATATTACTACCGGGGCAAATTATAAAAATGCCCCGGTAGTTTCGACCAGACTAGAAAGTACTTTATGTCAGACTTTTCCCACCAGGTTTCGGTTTCTACTCCGGTCCCGGAGTGGCCGCCCGCCTCCCACGCGATTGATTATCCCACCTTTGAGCAAATGATAGCCGCCGACCCGGTCCTCCGGGGCCATCCCCAGGCCGTGACCTGGCGGGTTAACGGCGAGATTATTATGGTGCTGGGCTGGGGTCGGGCTATCCTGATGCAAATCGCCCACCCGAAAGTGGCCGCCGGGGTGGGGCAGCACAGCCATTTTGCGAATTCGCCCGCCGCGAAGGCCCGGCGCTTTCTCAATACGCTTAACCGGATGCTGACCCTGACCTATGGTACACCCCAGGAAGCCTGGCACGCCGCTCACGCTATAGATACCATCCACGACCGGGTCAACGGCATGGACGAAGCCCAGGCCCGCTATTCGGCCCGCGACCCCGAACTGTTAAAGTGGGTCCACGCCACCTTTGCCGACTCGATGTTCAAGACTTACGAAATGTTTGTCGGGCCGCTAAGCCGGGCCGAAAAAGACGAATACCTCCACCATGCCGGTTTTGTGGCTCCGCTCCTGGGCGCGCCTTGCGGTTATTTTCCCGGCAACCAGGCCGAACTTGACGCCTATATCGCCGAAATGCTGGAAAGCGGCGTTATTAAGGTAGGGCCGCAGGCCCGCCAACTGGCCGATTATGTGCTGGAAAAGTTGCCTATCCCTATCCTGGGCCGGGTCTTGCAGTGGTACGCCCGGTTGCTGGTCGGGGGGATGCTGCCGCCTGTTTTGCGCGAAGGCTACGGGTTCAAAGTGGGCAAAAGTGGGGGACGCGCTTTGGAGACAACGGCCTGGATCTACCGGCGTCTGTTTCACCCCCTTTTGCCACCATTGTTGCGCCGTTGGAAGGTTGCCCGCCAGGCCGTCAAAACCTATAATGCTGTTCAAAATTGTTAAGATTTTATACAGCCATTTGTTTCCGCTCAGATAATATTTCCAAATCCCATAACAAAAGGCGATAACCCTTACCTCACAAAATAGGAAGAATTAGCGCCTTTTATCAGAAGCCTTAATAAAGCGTTAGCAGCATTTTCCCGCACCGGCAGATTTATTGATCAACTCCAGGGTCTGGCGACCCGTGTTAGCGCCGGTGTCGCAGGCGCAGCTATTATTGGGGCCGCCCACCATCTGGTTGAGTGAATGGACCGGGGCATCGGCATCAAGGACCACAAAAACTTCCCAGTTGTTGCCATCGGCGTCAGTTACCCAGACCTTATCCTGGACCGCGTAGCAGCAGGTCACCTCGTCTTCGCTAAAGGTAGTCAGTCCCGCCGCAACAAAGCGGTCTTTGGCGGCCAGCACTTCGGCGGTGCTTTTAACCTGGATGCCAAAGTGCGAGATAGTGCCGCCCTGTTGGAAGTTACCATTTTCATTAAGAGTAAAGTTGACCGGTGGCTCGGCCACCTCAAACTTGGCATAACCGGGGCGGACTTTGGTGGGTTCCTGGCCGAACAGAGTCCGGTAAAATGGCAGCGAGCGCTCCACGTTACTGGTGTTTATTGAAATATGTATGCGCATGGAGGTATCAAATTCAACTGCGCTTTGCTTCTCTTCTAAATTCATTGTCATTTGGATGACTCCTTTTCTCATTAAAATTCCAAAATTGGAGTTCAGGCTGCCTACAGGTAACGCACAAGGCTTTACAAACTTTGAAGGGTTAGAAATCAATCCTAACCGGTTATCGAATTGATAATCATCAATATGTTTGCAAACAATATAACTCACACATTGATATTTGTCAATATGATGAATCAGTAAATTTTGAAATATGTGTAAATTAATAGTCAGGCTGATTGAGCCGAGGGTTAATGGAAATTGATTATGATTAGATTTACTTGTAACTGGCTTTTTGCTGAGAAATCCAACCTTATTTTAGATTTATAAGTTAGACTATGTCTATATATTAGATTAAAAAAGGGTTAAACCCCCAGCGGTATTTTTAGGATTGTATCGAGCAACCCCTTAATTTCTTCGTCCCGACCCGCTACCAGCGAGTAGTAGACCCATTTACCCCTCTTATCCCCCTGGATTAAGTCGGCATCTTTGAGGATTTTTAGATGGTGCGAGATTGAAGGTTGACCCATATTAAAAGAGGCGGTCAGGTCGCATACACAGGCTTCGCCCCTTTCACTCCGCGCTATCAGACTTAAAATGGTTAGACGAGTGGGGTCTGCTAACGCATTAAAAACGTCGGCTGCCTTGCGGGCCTGCTTGACTCCGAGGGCCGGTTCTATCAGCGTCGGAACGCAACAGGTTTCGTCATTTTCCCTGTTAGGAGCAACATCTTTTTTATTTTTTAGTTCTTGGATTTCCATAAAATAATCCTAACATTGACATCGAAGATTGTCAATTTGAAGGGCGCAGGACCAATAAAGCCAGGGCCTGCAAACCAAAAGGCAGGCCACCTTTTGGTAATCGTATTTGAAATTGGAAAGTTTAGAGTAATTCCTGTTTAATCCGGCCCTCTATAGCGTCCCGGACCTGCGTGTAAACCACCAGTTGCTCGGCCTCGGTGCCGGTGGCCTTAGAAGGGTCAGGAAAACTCCAGTGCAGCCTGTTTTTGGCTCCAGGAAAGACCGGGCAACTTTCGTTGGCCTGGTCGCAGACTGTTATCACATAATCGAATGGTTCTCCCAGGTATTCGGTAAGTACTTTAGACCGCTGGCCGGAAATATCTATTCCCTTCTGGGCCATGGCTTTAATGGCAAGGGGCCGGACATGCGTCGCCTCGGTCCCGGCGCTGAATACTTCAAACTCGCCTTTGCCCAGATACCGTAGAAGGCCCTCAGCCATCTGGGAGCGGGCCGAGTTGTGCGTACACAAAAATAATACTCGTTGCATAGATACCTTTCTATCTTGGGCTTAGCCAAAACCAGCTTCTTGGCCTTGTCCCCAGTCTAAATAGCTGATATTTTAGCCAGCTTTAACAGCTATCTTTCAACCGGTTTCCGGCCCGATGCGCTGCCGGAACCAGAGTATTTGTCACTCAAATCAACCCCGATATTGGTCGGGCAACCGGCGTCCACGCCCTCCGCCATCGCAACCGGATTAGGGTTTAACTCACCGCCAAAATAGCGGCGTTGGAAGTACAGGGCTACATTAACCAGCCCGATCAGTACCGGCACCTCGACCAGCGGCCCTATTACCGCCGCAAATGCTGCTCCTGAATTGATGCCAAAGACGGCCACCGCGACTGCAATCGCCAGTTCAAAGTTGTTACCGGACGCGGTGAAAGCGACTGTCGCCGTCTTCGAATAATCGGCTCCGACCCGCCGCCCCAGCCAGAAGCTGACCAGAAACATAATAACGAAGTAGATGCACAGCGGAATGGCAATCCTCACTACATCAAGGGGTATCTGGACGATTAAATTACCTTTGAGGCTGAACATTACCATGATGGTAAAGAGCAGGGCAACCAGGGTAAGCGGGCTAATCTTTGGAAGAAAAATCTTCTCATACCACTCCCGCCCCTTTAGCCGGAGCAACGCGAACCGGGTCAACATCCCGGCCACGAAAGGGATACCCAGGTAGATAAAGACGCTTGTAGCGATTTCCCAGATACCGACCTGGACAATACTTCCCTGGAGGCCGAAGACCGGGGGCAGGACTGTAATGAAGAACCAGGCGTAAACACTGTAGAAAAGGACCTGGAAAATGCTGTTAAAAGCCACCAGGCCAGCCGCGTACTCGCTGTCGCCCTTAGCCAGTTCGTTCCAGACAATTACCATAGCGATGCAGCGTGCCAGGCCGATCATAATCAGGCCGGTCATATATTCCGGTTTGTCCGGGAGTAAGAGGATTGCCAGGAAGAACATCAGGACCGGGCCTATCAGCCAGTTCTGTACGAGCGACACTCCTAAAATCTTCCAGTTACGGAAAACATCGCCCAACTCCTCGTACTTGACCTTAGCCAGGGGTGGATACATCATCAGGATAAGACCGACCGCGATTGGTATATTTGTGGTGCCGACTTGAAATTGGTTTATAAAGGTTTCCGCCCCACTTACAAAATAGCCGATACCGACTCCTAGTGCCATCGCGGCGAAAATCCAGACGGTGAGATACCGATCCAGGAAAGACAATCTTTTCACCGCTTACTCCTTTATTGGCTGCAATATAAAAAATTTGCTTATTCTTTTTGTATCGCTTGACATAAATAATTTAGACACATTGACAAATTCAGATTGGTCAATGTATTTTGGTACAATTGTAACTAACATATTGAAGCTTGTCAATTGAAAGGTTTAAGCTACTTTCCAAACTGCATAGAAAACCGTAAATTCTAACATGCCACAAATTGACTAATATCAATATTATTGCTAAACTTAGGTATGAAGAAAGAACTTACTGTGATTCAGAATAATTGTTGTACGTCTTCACCGGAAATTTCCCTGGAGCGGAGCCAGGCTGAAGCCGGGGCTGCTTTGCTTGCTTCTATTGCCGACCCCACCCGGCTATCTATCGTAAACATGCTGGCAGGTAGTAGTGAGGCGGTCTGCGTCTGCGACATTACAGAAAGTTTTACCCTTGGGCAACCCACAATATCTCACCACCTGCGAATTTTAAGGGAAGCTGGTCTTATCGTGGGGGATAAGCGCGGTAAATGGGTTTATTACTCAATAGTCCCGGCTAAATTAAGAGAAATTCAGAATTTGCTTGAAAAAGCATTTGCTCAAACGGCCCTGGCGTAGGGCTTTTTTTATGGTATTTCGTCTCCGCTCTATCCAAAGTGACCGCAATCATAGTTAAGAATTGACCCTTATCATAAGAAATTACCTCGTCTTATGTTAAATTTTTGATAACCTTTTAAGGGTTAAATTGGTTTATTTTTACGGGCGAACTGGCACTGGCACCGGGTAATTCAAAACTTTATTTCCCATTACTTTACCAGTTTGAAGAAACCGGTTTTTTCAAAATAAAAACAAACTTATTAATAATTTCCAGCCCTGCCCCGGCTAAATTGGCCGGTGGATTTTTAAGGCATGGTTTATATACAGGAGAAAACTTTGTCTACCGAGAATAATTATAGTCAAACCGGCAGTATTTTCGACCGTCTTCCTAAAAGCGAAGATGGCAGCCTGGTCCGCAACGAAAGCCTCTTTAAGGGTCTTCCCAGAAGCGAAAACGAAACCGAATACGCTTCCTATACCTACGATTACAACGACCGAACCCGCCCCACCTCTATTACCGTGGTCGGTGTGTTGCTTACTATCAGCCTGGTTTACGGATTGATCCAGGTTCTGGGCCTTCTGCCCGATGCGCGCTATTTACCGGGCTGGGTCTGGTTGGTCTTGCTGGTAGATTATGGTCTTATGATTGCCGCAATCGTGGGGCTATTTACGATGAAAAAATACGGGGCCGGGGCTTTCGTAGTCCAGACTATCGTAAGCACCGTTTTTGGGTTTGCGTTTGGGGCGAATAGCACGGCCTTGTTAAACCTGGTGGGTTCCGTGATTATGCTGGTCTTTGTCTTCCGTAAGTACGACGATATGGAATAACATTTTAAACACCTTTATCTCTTAATTTTGAAAAAGGCTGCTGACTGCGGTTAGCGGCTTTTTTCATTCGGGCAATCTGGTCCGGCGAACTTGCGAAGGACAGACCGGAGTGACCATAATCATAAAGGTAATTTGACTTCAGTCATAGGGCAAAGTTTTTCCCTGTAATAAACTGTAGCTATAACCGGTTATAGTTAAACCCGGTTTCGTAAGTAATACAAAATTCGCCTGGCATGCAAATTTAGTCAAAACGAATCTTCCTTTACCTTAATAATCTCACTTTCAAGATTGGCAACTCACTTATTTAAATCCCTCCATTAGTTATATCAAGCAAATGTAAAGGGTTGTTTTGGGAATACTTTATCTAACAGGAGATAACAGATGTTCAATTACTCCGACTATAAGGAACTAAACGCTGGCTATACCAGCATTTCCGGGGCGGGCGATGGTAAATATAATTCGGACCTTGATTTAAGCCGTTATGGGGATAGCGAAGTCGGAGAATTGGGCGATACCCCGCGCCCTCTCTCAATTACTCTCATAGTCTGGTACCACATATTCGGGGTTTTGGTTACCGCGGTGCTGTTTTTCTTCGTAACCAAAAAGCTACCTTCCTATTCGGCCCTGGCCTGGTTCCTGACTGTAGTTGGTAACGGTATCCTGGTGGTTTCGCTTGTAGGTCTCTGGAGTATGAAGAAGTATGGCGCGGTGACTTTTGTCATTACGATATTTCTCAGTTACCTGGTTGATATGCTTACCAAATCCGAACCATCCTATCTTAGCCTCGCAATAACAGCCCTGATGACGGCCCTTATTTTCGTTGAGTACAAGGAAATGCGCTAAAAAGGTGAACCAACAAACAATTAAATATCCCTTTATGCAAATGGTTGCTAACGAGGATTCGCAGCCTTTCAAATAGAGGGATATTAAAATTGCATTTTTAGTTTTATATTTCTTTTACTCCTTTAGGGGTAAGAATGTCGTCAATCGCAGTTACTAGATCATATGCAGCCTCTAATACCGTTTCAATAAACTGTCTTTCTAAATCCATAGTTATCAAAACTGTATCTCCATTTGGAGTATTAACTAATGAATTTATTGGTAAAGGTAAAGAATTGAGTTCATTCTTAAATTTTTCATCCATAATACCTTGCTGGTGGGCAATTAAATGACGAGTTTTTTCAAGAAGTAGCAAATTAGGCGCATTTGTTACAGTTTTGATTGTTGATTCAAGATTGATTCCTGAATAGGAAATATCAATTTGCATTATACTGGAAAATCTATATTTCTTTGTTGGATTCTTAGGTGTGTATTGTGATTGAGAAGCAAGAATAGACCAAATATTGTCGCTTAACCTTTCAAAACTTGACCAGGTATTAAGAACTGCTGAATAAAGTAAAACTTGAATGGATTGTGCTAATTCGGGGTCTACTGGCATTAGGCTACTCAAATAGGGAATAGAATTTTCAGCTATTTTTCTCTTCCCTTCTTGATCATAGTATTTTCTTACATAAGAAGAAATAAAAGCCTTTTTGTCTACTTCCGGTCCAGCTTTCGCCAAATTTTGCAATATTGCATATCTGAGATAGCTATAAGAGCTAATTCTTACAGGTAAGACGAGAAGGTTGGTTATATTGAATATGCTTTTTTTGAATAATTCAATTGATGGTAGTAATATTTGAGATCTTATGAGGTCTAATTTTGGAAGGATGTCATTTTTGTCAATTACAATATCGGAATATAATGCATCGTTAATTTCACTTGACATAAGTCTGTTTTAGTTTGTACATAAAAATTTACAAAATTGGTTGATAATAAATTCAATGACAGGATTTATTATACCTCATTGGGATGCATAGCGAAATCAAAAGTCATTGTTTCTTGTAATCCAAGATGTTAAACTACCGCTACCCGTTTTTTACAACCGAAATGCGAAGGAGCAAGTTTTTGGACGCGAACGAGCTTATAGACAGTAGCTGGAAACTGGCCGGTACGCTGCGCCGGGCCCGGCAGACCCAGTGGGCCAGGGAACTGGAAGACATTCTTGACGGCAAGTCGGAAGACAGCCAGAAGTTGGGCGAAGTTGTGGCGGTGCTGCGCCGTCTGAACGGTACCAGCCTGCCGCCAATGCTCGGCCTGACCGATAGCCTGGGCCAGTTGATAAGCGGCATCGAGAAGTTTTTCAAGACTAAAAGATAATCCCCTTAACTGCTTAATCAGAAGAGAAAAAATGCTAACTGAACAAGAAATTGAAAGCCGGATTGAGCTTTTGAAAATTAGGGCGGCCCAGTTCCGCCAGGTCATCGCCAACCCTCCCGCCGGGGAAGCCGACTTCCGGGCCATCCTGGACGACCTTATCGAGCCGGTCGTGACCAAGCCTTACCAGGTTGACGCCGCCGTAAAAGCCCATCTGACCGGCAAATCAAACCGGCATAGCAACATCGTGACCGAGTCCGAGGTAGACGACGCCTGGTTGAGCTATGATGGGAAGCGCGGGACTGTCCGTTTCAGCCGGGTTATCAAGGGGTTTAACGGCGACCTGCGGGTGGTGAGCATCCTGGAAAGCTGGGTCTGGCGTGAAAGCCAGTGGTACCGTATTGTAGGTAACTCAAATATCCCGGTAATAGATGGGGTGTTAACCTACCAGGATATGCAGCAAGCCTCCAGACAGGCCGGGAAAGAATAAAAGCGGGGCCCGCTAGAAAAGCGGGTCTACTTTTACCCAGACATTGTTTTCGCCGTCCAATTTGGTTTCGTATAAAGCGAGATTCTTTTTGATGGGAGGCATCAGGGCTCGCCCGCTTTTGATGTCAAAAGTCCAGGCGTGACCGACACAGGTAAGCTTGGTGCCTTCCAGGTAGCCGATACTGAGCGGGAAGGCCATGTGCGGGCAGATGTCCCGGAAGGCGTACAACTGGCCGTCCACCATCGCCAGGGCTATATCTACCTCCACCCCATCATCTTCCATCATTACCTGGAGCATATCTTCGTCCGGTACCTGGTCAAGCTGGGCTAACCGGTAAAATCCGTCTGCGTCTTTTGGGTGTGAACTCAACTCTAACTCTTTCGTTAAACGAAACAACGCGCCTTAAAGGGTACGTTGCACGTGGGTTTTTTATAAGGCAGTTTTGTATCTATTAAAAGCGGCGGGCGAACCGGTATTTTAACCCCCGGTCGCCTGCCGTTGCTTCTGTTTTTCGTTCCCGTTTAACGAAGTTTCGTAATCCCGTTAAACGATGGACGGGTCTCTATGCTCCCCGTAGACCTTCCGCAGCACCCCGGCGATTTCGCCCAGGGTCGCGTAGGCGTTGCAGCAGTCAATCAGGTGCGGCATCATATTTTCCCGGCCAAGGACAGCCTGGACGCGCAACTTTTCGAGAGCTTCCGAGGTTTTGGCGTTATCCCGTTCCAGCCGCAACCGGGCCAGGCGCTGGCATTGCCGCTCGTAGCCCTTTGGGTCAATCGCCAGGATAGGAATGGAGAGCGGTTCGTCCTCGACGTACTCGTTGGCCCCAACCATAATCCGGCGTTTGCTATCCATTTCTTCCTGGAAGCGGAACGAGGCGTCGGCGATTTCCTTCATGGGGTATCCCTGGTTTATCGCCGGTAGCATCCCGCCCAGCGCGTCAATCTTGCGTTTGTAATCGTAGAAACCCCGTTCCATTTCGTTGGTAAGAGCCTCGACCATATACGAGCCACCCAGGGGGTCGACCGAGTTGGTGACGCCGCTTTCGTGGGCGATGATTTGCTGGGTCCGCAGGGCGATTTTAACTGCCTTGTCCGAGGGCAGGGCCAGCGCCTCGTCCATCGAGTTGGTATGGAGCGACTGGGTACCGCCCAGGACTGCCGCCATGGCCTGGATAGCTGTCCTGACGATATTTATTTCGGGCTGCTGGGCGGTCAGGCTGCACCCCGCTGTCTGGGTGTGGAAGCGGAGCAGCCAGGAGCGCGGATTTTTGGCACCGTAAGTCTCTTTGAGTTCGCGGGCCCAGATGCGCCGGGCCGCCCGGAACTTGGCGATTTCTTCGAAGAAATCGTTGTGACAGTTAAAGAAGAAGGAAAGACGCGGAGCGAAATCGTCCACGCTCATCCCGCGTTTAATGCCTTCCTCGACATAAGTCAGGCCGTCAATCAGGGTAAAGGCCAGTTCTTGCAGGGCTGTCGCGCCCGCCTCTCGGATATGGTAGCCGCTTATCGAGATGGTGTTCCAGCGCGGCATCTCCTTCGTGCCGAACTCCATGGTATCCACTACCAGTTTGAGACTCGGTTCGGGCGGATAGATGTAGGTGTTCTGGGCGATATACTCTTTTAGAATATCGTTCTGGGTGGTCCCGCCCAGGATGTGGCGCGGGAAGCCTTTCTTTTCGGCGGCAGCGATATACATGGCCCAGACAATCGGGGCCGGACCGTTGATGGTCATGGAAGTGGTAATCTTGTCGAGGGGAAGCCCATCCAGCAAGATTTCCATGTCTTCCAGGCTGCTCATGGCGACGCCGCAGGTGCCGACCTCCCCTTCCGAGAGAGGGTCGTCGCTATCGCGACCATAGAGGGTGGGAAAATCGTAGGCAATCGAGAGGCCGGTTTCGCCGTGTTCGAGCAAATACTTGAAGCGGGCGTTGGTCTCCTCGGCAGTGCCGAACCCGGCGAACAACCGCATGGTCCAGGGTTTAGCCCGGTACATGTTGGCGTGGACGCCGCGGGTGAAAGGATATTCGCCGGGCAGTCCGAGGTCGCGTTCGTAGTCGAAATCGGGAATATCGGCGGGGGTGTAGAGGCGATTGACGGGCATTCCGCTGACCGTCGTAAAATCTTCGTCGTTGCCGCGTTCAGGCAGGCGGCTGATGGTCTGTTTGAGAGTGGTATCTTCCCAGCGCTTGCGTTCGCGCTGGAGGCTGCGTACCCTATCCAGATTAAAACTTGCCATTTTAGAAAACTTCCTCCAGGCAGGCTCCGTTGCCTGCATTCTTGAATACACCCTGGTATTATACCTGGCGGTCGCCATTTTCTTCAACAGTAATCTCAACCGGGAAAAGCGGGCTACTCCTTGCCGTGCGTCATTTCGGAAAGTTCGTACTCAAAATCTTTAAGCTGGGCCGTGACGTCCTCGATATTAACTTCCAGGCGGCGTTTCTCGAACTCGTCCCTGGCATTTTCCAGCTTTTGTTTGAGTTCGGTCAGCAAACTTTTCGCACTCGCTACATCTCTTTCCAGCTCAATGTGGCGCGCATCATAATCGGCAGTAGACATCAGGTTCGCTCCTTTTCTATAAAGAATTTCCTCGTTTCCGGGGACCGGTCCGCCCGGCCCAATTAACCATCCCCTTTATTTTAACACTATTTGTTAAAGAGGCCGTTAAAAATGGAAAAGGACCAATCTCAAGCCTGAAATGAGGTTCGCGCTGTGTTTGAACCGGGTTGTTGGGGGTCTTTGATTAGCGTTGTTGATGGTATTCCGCTCTATCAGTTCCGGCATAGCGCGTACCTTATCGAGTCTGAACTGTGACTGTTTAGAGACGCCGGTTTGTGTTAAAGTATAGCGGCTTTCATTATGAAACCCGGCGAGACTGGCCGCAAATTTGCCCCACAGGACTCTGGAAAGGAAACAACTATGGCCGAAGATACTTCCGATATAATAATTACCGACAACAAAGAAAAACATCGCTACGAGTTAAAGTTTGGCGATTCGGATGCCCTCGCTATTCTCGTCTATAAAGAACAGGGCGATACCATCACCCTGATTCACACCGAGGTGCCCCAGGAGTTGGAAGGTCACGGCCTGGGCGGCAAAATTGCCAAGTATGCCCTTGACGATGCCGAGAAACGCGGTTTGCAGGTCGTGGCGAGCTGCCCCTTCGTAAGTTCCTATATCCGGCGCCACCCCGACTATATGGAACTCCTGACCGAGCCGGAGAAGGAACGTCTCAGCAAAAAGAGCTAACTTACCGCCTAACACCGAGCCGGAAGGATTTCTCCTACTTAACCTTCCGGCTCGAAGGCTTTTATAAGGCTTTATTTTCCCAGGAACCTGATTTTTACCAAACCGAAAGAAACCGGGCTGTTTGATAAATAGATTTTTACTTTTTAACCGCAAGTTCACCCTTTTTTACCCTTCTATTTACCATTAAGAGGTTTTATAAGAAGTGCGATTACAGTTAATCGCTCTGGTAAAGCAAACTTACGGTAAAGTGAGAAGAATCTATGAGTGATGTTATAACCTTAAAAGCGGTCCGGTCGACCCCGGCCCCGGAAGGAGTGGCCGTTCGGACGCTCAAAACGGAACACCAGGCGGTGTGCCAGGTGCTAAACGTGCTGGATAAGGCCGTGTTAAAGCTGGAAGAAACCGGGGAAGCGCCCCTGGCAATCTTTGAAGATGTGCTGGAATTTCTAACGGTCTTTGTGGATGCCTGCCATCATACCAAGGAAGAAGAAGTGTTGTTCCCGCTAATGGGACGGGCGGGTGTCCCGTCGCGGGGTGGTCCAATTGGCGTCATGCTGGCCGAACACCAGGAAGGCCGTGAATTGATTGCCCGCTACCGCGCCAGCCTGGCGGCGCTCAAAGGCGGCGACCCTTCTACCCAGGCTGCCCTTATCGAAGCGGCCCGCGCCTATTCCGCTTTGTTGCGCCAGCATATTCAAAAAGAAAATAACGTCCTTTTCGCCATCGCAGACCGGCTGTTTGATAGCGAGACGCAGCAGGAAATCTTTGAAAGTTTTGAAGAGATTGAAGTAACCAAGCTGGGCGCGGGTACGCACGAACGACTCCACGGTAAGATTGAACAGATGGTCGAAGCGACTGCCGGTTGGCCCGGTGCCGAGGCCGGGCCGGGTTCGGCGGGGTGTTCTTGCGCCTGCCATTAAGCCTTAAGAGCTCAAATTTCAATTAACCCGGCGACTTTCCGGTCTTAACCCTAAAAAGTGAAAAACACCCGGTGGAAGATACCCGCCGGGTGTTTTTGCTTTCGTTATGGGGAAATAGGTTTACGCCGCCAGGGTTTCGTCAGGGTAAAACTCCCTGGCGGTGTCGCGCAGCAAGTCTTTTAATTTCAAGAGTTCGGCCCGGCCATCCCCGTTGAAAGAACTGCCGTGCATGGTTGCCAGCGTGGTCGGGGCGAAATCCGCCAGCCTGGTCAGGATAGCACCCGTCCGGCGGGTATAGGGCTGGTAGTCGGCGAAAGGACCGGCCTGGTAGGCGTGGAGGGTGTGGCGGGCCCGGTCAATCAGGCTATTGGAGGTCAAAGCTTCCACATCATCCAGTTGATGGAAAAGGTCGGAAGTGAACAAGACCTGCCCCGTTTCCTCGTAAAGCATCCCGGCGTCCCAGCCGTGCGGCACGTGCGGGGTATGCAGGAAACGGTAGCGCTTGCGCCCGGTTTCAAAGACTTCCCCGTCCATGAGGGCGCGGGAGGGTCTTTTTGTCACGTCACCCAGGTTGATGGCAACCCCTACAAGGCTGGCGGCAGCCTGGGCCTGGGGCGCCACATCCAGCCAGTTAGCCAGCGAACCCGATTCGTCCTGCTCGAAGTGACTGAAGGCAACCCAGCGCAAGGTAGACGGGTCAATCAACCGGGCGACGGCCTCATGGACCGCCGAAAACAGGCCAATCATACCGGTGTGATAGAGGAGCGGTTCGTCGTCCCGCACCAGGAACTGGTTGAATTGTAGCCCGACTTCCGGGATAAAAGTCGAGATGCGGAATACGTCCGGGGCGATTTCGATAATATTGGTCATTGTTTTTTCCTTTCCTGTGGTTTTAATTTTGGTTTTAGTTTTTATTTTGTAATGTAAAAAGGAACTGCTTTAATAAGATACCCTGGTAATTTCCAGGGCGGTCTGGCCCACCGTGTTGTCGCCGTGAATATGTACAAGCTGACGGGCCAGGGCCTCCTGTACGGGGAGTCTACCGGAGGCCAGCAGGTGGAAGTCGAGGGCTTCCATCTCCAGCACTACCGGGTCGGCTTCGGCGGGTTGCGGGTCAATCGACCAGCTTCCCCCGGCGGCCCCGGTCAGGCGGTAAACGATATTTTTTCCTTTTAAGTGATGGCCTTTGCCCCGGTAGAGGTCGCGCATGACCAGGGCGGTCATCCGGCCATCGTGTTCGGGCGTCAGGAACATCTCGCGACCCACCGCCCGGCAAATGTCGAGGGTGTGCATCCACATATCGCGGGTGTAAATGAGGTCGGTCAGGTAGCCGACGCGCACAAAACCGAGCCCTGGCAAATAAGAAGGCATTTTGTATAAAAGCCAGGGCAGTTTGTAGCGATTGAGAAACGCCTGGGGAGCAATAATTTTTAATTCCGCGATAATTTCGGCAGGGGTCTTATTAACCCGATCGTCCACCTGTAACTGGTTGGTGGCGTCAATGCCTTTCAGGCCCCGCGCGGCGTATTTCTTTAATTCCCTTGAGAAAAACTGCCGGGCAAAGTTTTTGAGAGCCAGGTAACCTTCGGCAGCCCCGGCCACGTGCGCGGCCATTTCCCGCACGTCCCAGAGGGCGCAGGCAGTTGGACGGGACCAATCGTTTCCCCCAAGGCTTTCCAGCAAGGTGATGAATCGTTCGGCCTGGACCAGGCCCATCCGGTAGGCTTCTTCGTGGCCGAGGGGCGGTATTTCCGCCGCCGGGCGGAAGGGAGTTCCGGTAAGAGGCCTGGTTGGCATAGATTTGTTACCCTTTCTGGTTTTGCTAAGGTTTATCCGGTTTCTTTTTAACTTTTACAGGGTCGGTTGGTTTGCCCCAGGCTGCTTCCAATATAGCCCGCATCCCCGGAATGAGGCGGCCAAACCGGCCCTGGCCCGGTGGCAAATCAGGTGCGTTCGCCATCTGGCCGGAAGACAGCCCTTGCATCAAAGTGATAATAATATCCCGGACCTGCTCAAACGGTAAGTCGGTGTTGATGTTACCGGGGGCGTATTCTCTTAGCATGCCCTCAGTTACCTGGATCATGCGATAACTTTCGGCCATACTTTTTTCGGAAGGCGTGAACTGCGGCACCGGGCGTTCGAAGACCAGGTGAAACAGGTCCGGGTTTTCATAGGCGAAATTCATATGATTGGTAATGGCTGCTTCAAGGCGGTCCCAGAACGCCAATTCTTTGTTAGCCGCTATCTTTTCGATGCTCTCTCTATAGAGTTGGACCCCTTTTAAATAAAGTGCATCGTAGACGGCCATTTTGCCGGGAAAGTATTCGTAGAGTGACGGCGTTTTCATGTTAACGCGCCGGGCTACCTCGTTCAGGTTAAGGGCCCCCACGCCGTCCTCGCGCATGACTTCACGGGCAGCATCCAGGATAAGCCGGGTTACTTCCTCACGGTTGCGTTCGCGCCGTTGGGCCGGGGTCAGGGTCTTTTGCGATTGGTCTTTAGTTGCCAAAGTGTCATTTTACCTAATTCTGTTTGAATTACCTAAGCATCTTAGAATTACCTAATGCTATTAGGAGGAGACGGTTTTATTTAAGCATAAGAAATTTTGGCTGTCAATGGGTTTATGGCCTGATTTTTGAGGAGATTCTTTTGAGGTTAAAAGCCTACTAAATCGGTCGGGTTTGTTAGAAAAGCGCTAGAATTTTCTACATTTTGTATCTTTTCAAATTTAAAAGCGTATTATTTATGCAGGAAAAAACAAAGGAGCAAAAAAAAGAAAACTTGAAAAGAAAGTTCAGCAGTCAACTGACTCATCCGATACCGGTAAGGAACGGTGTCAGCCAGGAATATAAAAATTACTCTTTACATAATTTCTCTCGCAATTTATGGGGAAAGGACTCAGGGACCAAATATAATGGCAAGTAATAATTTTTTAGATAAATTTAATGAAAACGCCCAACGGGTACTGACCAGTTCTTTTGAACTGGTTGCGGAATCCCGCCACTCCCGGTTAGAGGTCGAACATCTTTTAGTTGCTATGTTGCAGCAATCGAACGGCATGTTGCCGCAGGTGATTGAGCAGTTGCAACTCGACGCCGCTAAAATTAACCAGGCCGCCCAGGAAAGGCTCGACCGGATACCACGTGCTGCCAAGCCTGTCACGCCCGGTATCAATGTCAGTATGCAAATTGCACCCGAAGTGCAGCAGATTTTTACTATCGCCGAGGGTTTTCGCCGCCAGCATGGTGTGCCACAAATCGGCCCGGAGCATATCGTGATGGCGCTCGTTAGTGCCTCGAATATCCCGGCTTCCGAAATGTTGCGCTCGAACGGCCTGGCTCCCGAAGCGGTTTTGCAGGTTTTAATGACCCTGGACCCTTCCGCCGGAAGCGAGGAAGACGGCGGTCAGGCCAAACTGCCGAAATATAGCGTGAATCTGACCAAACTGGCCCAGGAAGGCAAACTCGACCCGATTATTGGCCGCGATGCTGAAATCCAGCGGGTCTTGCAGATTCTGTCGCGGCGTAATAAAAATAACCCGGTCCTGATTGGCGAGCCCGGTGTCGGTAAGACCGCTATCGCGGAAGGTCTGGCCCAGCGCATTGTCGCGGGCGAGGTGCCGGAACACCTGACCGGTAAGGAAGTAGTCAGCCTGGACGTGGCTGCGTTGGTGGCGGGTTCCAAGCTGCGGGGTGAATTCGAGGAACGCCTGAAGGCGATTATGGACGAAGTGCGCCAGGCGGAAGGCAAGATTATCCTCTTTATTGACGAGGTTCACAACGTGGTCGGGGCCGGTAGCGCCAGCGGTTCGATGGACGCCAGCCAGATTATCAAACCGGCCCTGGCCCGTGGCGAGTTGCAGGTCCTGGGTGCGACCACTCTTAACGAGTACCGCAAGCACATCGAGAAGGATGCCGCCCTGGAACGCCGTTTCGCCCCGGTGATGGTGGACGAGCCGAGCGTGGGTGACACGATTGAGATGTTAAGGATTCTGCGGCCCAGGTACGAGGCGCACCACAAGTTGACCATTACCGACCAGGCGCTGGTCGCGGCGGCGGAGTTGAGCGAACGCTACATTACGAACCGCTTCCTGCCTGACAAGGCGATTGACCTGGTGGACGAATCGGCGGCAAAAGTCCGGTTGGATAACTACCGGTCGGTGGCGGCTAACCCGCTCAAGAAGCTGGAAGCTAATATCAAAGATTTGTCCGAAAAGATGGAAGCGGCGGCTGCCGACCAGAACTACGAGCAGGCGGCGAACTTCAAGCAAGAGCTGGTTATCGCTCAGCAGGAGTACGACGACACCAAAAAGACCCTGCCGGAAGTGGACGAAACCGCCCCGGTGGTGGACGAGGAAGTGATTGCCGAACTCGTCAGCAAGAGCACGGGTATCCCGGTAAGCCGGATGCTCGATAGCGAGATGAAGAAACTGCTCGAAATGGAGAAGCACCTGCACGAGCGGGTTATCGGCCAGGAAGACGCCATTATCGCGGTCTCGGATGCCATCCGGCGGTCGCGGAGCGGTCTGCGTGACCCGAACCGGCCAATAGGTTCCTTTATCTTCCTCGGCCCGACCGGGGTTGGTAAGACTGAACTGGTCAAGGCGTTAGCCGGGTTCATGTTTGACGACGATAACGCGATGGTTCGGATTGACATGTCGGAATACATGGAGCCGCACAGCGTGAGCCGCTTAATCGGTTCGCCTCCGGGCTACGTGGGTTACGACGAAGGGGGCCAGTTGACCGAAGCGGTCCGGCGGAGGCCTTACCAGATTGTCCTTTTCGACGAAATCGAAAAGGCCCACCCGGAAGTCTTCAATGTGTTGTTGCAAGTCCTGGACGATGGTCGTTTGACCGATGGACAGGGCCGGACGGTGGACTTCAAGAATACCGTCATCATCATGACTTCGAACGTGGGTACGGCCCGGATTAAGGAGCGCGGGCTGGGCTTCTCGACTGGCAAGAATACCGTCGAGGAAAAGCAGGCTAACGACCGGATGCGCGACCAGGTGATGGGCGAACTCCGCAACAGCTTCCGGCCTGAGTTCTTGAACCGGATTGATGAGATAATCATCTTCAATCACCTGAGCGAGGCGGAAATCGGCCAGATTGTCCACCTGATGCTGAAGGAGTTGGAAGGCCGGTTGGCAGCCAAGCACATGACTCTGGACCTCTCCGAGGCGGCGTTGGCGCTGCTGGCGAAGGAAGGTTACGACCGGGTTTACGGGGCGCGGCCTTTGCGCCGGGTCATCCAGCGCAAGCTGGAAAACCAGCTTTCGAAGTCGCTGCTTAACGGCCAGTTCGAGGAAGGCGATACCATCCGGGTCGAGCTTGACTCGAATAACGAGCGGGAACTGAGCTTTACCAAGATTGCTCCGGCGTCCCGCCCGGTGCCGCTCCGCCCGAACTCCGAGACGGTCAGGGCTGAAACCTCCGGTGCGAACCGGGCGGCTTAACCCTTCCGGCTCAACCGCCGGGTAAAGCCCGGAAATAAATAAAAGAAAAGACCTCCTGGAACTAGAGACTCTAACAAATCCCGAACCCAGGAGGTTTTTTTGCGCCCGAAATAAGAATTTTGTTTGCTAACCGGGACCGGTTTGGCGTAATATCGAGTGGTAGTAATTAGTAGGATGATTCAAGGAGTTGCTATATGACTCTAGCCATCGAAAATGAGATAACGCCCCTGAAAATGGATAAATATGGCACTATCCGGGTCGGGGATACCCGTGTGACCCTCGACCTTGTGATAAATGCCTTTAACGAAGGAGCTTTGCCCCAGCAAATTGTGAAGATGTATAGTGCCCTCGATTTGGCGGATACCTATTATGCGATTGGTTATTACTTACGCCACAAAGCCGAAATTGATGCCTACATAAAAGAAGGGGAAGAAACCGCCGATAAGCTAGGAGAAGAATTGCAGGTTCGTTATGGTCAGGCAGAACTCAAGCAAAAGTTAGAAGCAAGAAAATCATTGCAGGGGTAAAGTCGCTTGTTCAAGATAGCTGCTGACGAAAATTTGCACGGAGAAATCTATAACAGGCTTAAAACACAAATGCCTGATTTAGATATTGTAAGGGTAAAAGCTACCGAAATCACCGGAAAAGATGATGATGCAGTGTTGGAATGAACAGCAGCCGAGCAACGTATTCTTCTCACCCATGATAAACGCACAATCGTGCCCATCTTCTCAAACCGACAAGCAAATGGACGACCTGTGCCAGGTGTTTTTATGATTAGTAACAGGGCACGGCATGAAACGATATTGGAAGACTTGCTTCTAATATTCA
Organism: Chloroflexi bacterium 54-19; assembly: GCA_001898225.1. Taxonomy (GTDB): domain Bacteria; phylum Chloroflexota; class Chloroflexia; order Chloroheliales; family Chloroheliaceae; genus 54-19. Next base: position 85,191 of record MKTJ01000022.1, on the reverse strand, counting down.
ACACAAGTGATGCAGACGAATGGACAGATAGAATTACATAAATACCTTTGTAATTCTGAGGCAGATTTTCATATGTAAACCGATGGGAGAAAACAATATGGTAGTGGTTCAAAACAGGATAACGGCCCCGGCGAGTATGGCCGAACGAATCGAACACGGTTTCGGGCAGCACAGCAACCTCAATGAACAGCCCGGTTTTGTCAGCTTCAAATTGCTCAAAGCGACCCAGGCGCCCGGTGTGGCCGAGGACGAAGTGTTGTATATTGCCAGCACCGAGTGGGAAAGCATGGAAGCCTACGAAGCCTGGCGCAGTGGCGACGCTTTCGCGCGCGCCCATAGCGGCGGGCAAGGGCCGATGCGGGCGACCCTCGAAATTTTCGAGGTCAAAGTCACTCGCTAAGTCTTTATTTTGAGGTTTTGGCTAAATGATACCGGAAAAAAGAACGATCCCTCCCCTGGCAGAGTCTGCGGTTTTCTCCCCTCAAAGCGCCGATAAATATGGCACATTATCGGTTTTCGAGTTAAAGAATCTACCCGAAAGCTGGCCGGATGCGCTGAACAAACAACCTATCCGGTTTCGCCGGGTTCTCCGGGCCGAAGCTACTCCCTTGCAGGAAGCCCAGGAGAAAGCGGGTGATTATTCACCCGGTGACGTGGCCCGCCGGTTAGCCGCCGGGCGGGAAGCCTTTGTGGGCGAGGTTGAAACCGCTTCCGGTAGTTTGATAGTGACTTTTGGCTGGGTAGCCCTGACCGCCGAGCCGCTCGGCAACACCGGGTGCTCGTTCGAACCGCCGCCGGGCGACGCTTACCTGTTCGATTTTGCCACCGTCCCGGAGTACCGGGGCCAGGGTTTTTACCCGGCCCTCCTGCGTTATATTCTCGGCGAACTGGCCGACCGTGGATTGAAGCGGGCCTGGATAACCACCGCTCCCGGCAACCAAACATCGGCCCGCAGTATCAGCCGAGACGGGTTTACCAAAGTGGCCGATACGGATTATATCCCGGCGGCACCGGGTCACCCAGCCTATTTCGAACTGTTAGAAGATGAGAGGTTCGACCCGGTCCTGCGCGAGATAGGCAGCCGGGCTTTAATAGCTAACCGGGGCTAGGCGGTTTCCGGTTCGGACCGTGGCGAAGGGGTGATCAGGTGGGTCGGTTCGTCGGCCTGGCTGACGATTTCGAGCAGTCGCTTGCGGAGGGTTGCCCGGTCGAAACAGCGGGCCAGGTCTTCTAACTCCTGCAAATACAATTCCAACCGGTTGTGGGGAATCGGCTCGGAGGGGGGCGCGACAAAAATCTTCTGGTGGCGGGTATGGCCCAGCGTTTCCTTGTGGGTCAATAATTCCTCGTACATCTTTTCGCCCGGTCGTAGCCCGGTAAACTCAATCGCAATATCTTCGCCTACTTCAAACCCGCTCAACCGGATTAAATCTTTCGCCAGGTCCACGATTTTGACCGGCTCTCCCATATCGAGGACAAATATTTCACCGCCTACACCCATCGCCCCGGCCTGGATTACCAGTGAGGCTGCTTCGGGGATGGTCATGAAGTAACGGGTAATATCTGGGTGTGTGATGGTTACAGGTCCGCCCTGGGCGATTTGCTCCTTCAAAACAGGCACCACGCTGCCCCGGCTCCCCAGCACGTTCCCGAACCGCACCGCCACAAACGAGGTCGCAGCGTTGGAGCGGGCTAAATCCTGGATAATCAGTTCAGCCAGCCGTTTCGAGCCGCCCATCACATTGACCGGGTTGACCGCTTTATCGGTCGAAATCGCCACGAACCGTTTGACCCCATGGCGGACGGCGGCCTCGGCCAGGTTCTTGGTCCCCAGGACGTTGACATTGATAACTTCCTCGGCGTTTTGTTCCATCAGGGGGACGTGTTTGTGGGCGGCGGCGTGGAAAATGACTTCCGGGTGGTACTGCCCGATGACCCAGTCTACTTTCAGGGCGTCCCGGATGTCACCGATAACCGGGATGAGCGGGATGTGCGGGAAAAGCCGGTGGAGTTCGTTTTGAATGTGGAAGATGCTGTTTTCGCCCCGCCCGAACAACACCATCCGGGCCGGGTTAAAAGCGGCGATTTTACGGCACAACTCGCTACCGATAGAGCCCCCCGCCCCCGTGACCATGACCGTGACCTGGCTCAGGAAACTGGCGATGGCCTCGGTATCCTGCACCACCGGCATCCGGCGTAGGAGGTCGGTAATCTGCACATCGCGAATCTCTTTGAGCGAGACGCGCCCCTCGATAAGCTCGTTGACGCCCGGCACTGTCTTGGTGGGCACATTTTCAGTTTTGCACATTTCGAGGACACGCCGGACCACCGTACCGGGCGCGTTAGGAATTGCGATAATCACTTCGTCTACGCCGTGCCGCCGGATGGCTTCGGGCAAGTATGAATGGACGCCCAGGACCGGCCTACCCTGGATACGCTGTCCTTTTTTGCGCTCGTCGTAATCCACGAAGCCGACCAGTTCGTACTGGCGGCGGCTTCGCAAAATCTCCCTGGCAACGGCAATCCCGGCGTCCCCGGCTCCCACGATTATGACCCTTTTTCGGCTGGTAGGGCGGTGGCTAGTGCGTTCGTTTTCGGTCCGCTCGAAGACCACCCGCACCATCACCCGCGACCCACCGATAAGAATCAGGCTCAATAAGCCATCGAGGATAAAATAGCTGCGGGGAAACCAGTTAGCGGCGTAGGTTGGGATGGTGTTATTGATGAGCAGGGTAAAAAGGGCAATCGCTGTGGAAGCGACAATTACAGCGAAAAGCAGCGGATAAAGGTCCGACAGGCTCAGGTAATACCAGGCCCGGCGGTAGAAGCCAAACAGGGTAAAGACCAGCAGCTTTAGTACGACAATCGGGATGATTAGCGGCAAGAAGTCATTCCAGGCCTGGGGCAACACATCGGGCCGGTCCAGGCGTATGAACAGGACCAGCGGAAAAATCAGCAGGCAGATGGCTGTATCAAGGATAAAAAGATAGCGGTTGCGATACCACATAACTCAAGCCGGCTTTGGGTGTTAAATGTGTTAAAATCTCAGTTACATCTATAAGTTAATGTAGCGGGTTTGTCAAACTTAAACCAGGGGAAATAGGTACTAATGGCGAAAAAATTACGGGAAAAACCGGCCCCGGAGATTGTTAGCGGGTTACGTTTGCAGGAAATGGCCTATGGCGGCGAGGTAGTTGCCCGGTTGCCGGAGGCGAGTGCGGCTCCGAAAGGCGGCCCGGCCGCCACAGAAGAACTGCCTGAAGGTGCGGAAGAAGGCGATTTCCAGCCGCTCAAGGAGCCGGTTGAAACCGAACTGGTCGCTCCACCGGTCCCGGCGGGTTCGCAGGTGGTCTTCGTGACGGGTGGTTTACCCGGTGAAACGGTCGAGGTCCAGCTTTACCGCCGCAAAAAGAGTTTTATTAAGGCAAACGTCCGCAACGTCGAGCAGGCTTCTCCCGACCGCCGCGAAGCGCCCTGCCCTTATTTCGGGGTGGATAAATGGCCCAACTGCGGGGGGTGCCAGTGGCAGCACGCCGACTACGCCGCCCAGCTAAATTACAAACACAATATCCTGCGCGACCAGATGGTCCGGCTTGGTGGTTTCGTGGACCGCGAACCGCCTTTGCTTTCACCCCTGGCAGCGGTCAGTCCCTGGGGTTACCGGAACAATGTCGAGTTCCAGGTTGACGAGCACGATGGACGGCCCTGTTTTCACCGCCAGAATAGCATCAGGCTGGTGCCGGTCCAGTCCTGCCACATTTCCCACCCCCTGATAACCCTGGCGATTGAGCCGCTGACAAGGGCTTTGCAAAAACACCTGCCCAGGCGGGTCCACCAGGTAACAATCCGGGTCGGTGGGGTTTCGGGTGACGCGCCGATTTCCGCCGAAGAAATCGCGGCCCTGGCAAGTTACAGCGAAGACCCCACCCGCAAGCTGGCGGCCCTGGAAAGGTTTCTGGCGGTCGGGCCGCTGGAGTTGGCCCTGGAAAAACCTCGCCCGACGATGCTGCTGGTTTTGCGCATGCTCGGTGAGTGGCAAGTGACTGACTTGCAGCCGTTTCTGGAGGAATTGCAGAGGTCGTTAGACCGCTATGTCGAACTAACAGTGGTCGGGGAAGGGCGCAAGCGGCGATTGGAAGCGGTCGGCGGCGACCCGTTTATAGCCGAGGCTTTGGACGGCGTGACCTACCGGGTGCCGCCCCTGGCTTTCTTCCAATCGAATTCCCCGATGGCGGTCGAACTGGTCCGGGAGGCCCTGGGTGCGTTTGGCGAGGCGGGGTTGAATCTGCGGGGCAAGCGGCTGCTCGATATTTACTGCGGGGTCGGCACTTTTGCCTTGCAGATGGCCCGGCGCGGCGCGAAAGTCCTGGGCATCGAGGAATATGCCGGGGCGGTCGAGGGTGCGGCTGAAAATGCCCGGCTTAACGGCCTCGAAGACCAGTGTAGTTTTGTGGCGGCTAAAGCGGAAGAATATATCCTCGAACTGGAAGCGCAGGGGGAACATTACGATGGGGCCCTGGTGGACCCGCCCCGGCGCGGGTGCGACCCGGCCCTGCTGCACAGCCTCCTGAAAACGCGACCGCCCGTGCTGGTTTATGTTTCGTGCGACCCCAGCACCCTGGCCCGTGATATAAAAATCCTGTCGGAAGGCTACGAGTTGGTCCGCACCAGGGCGGTGGACATGTTCCCCCAGACCTATCACATGGAGAGTGTGTCGCTCTTGCGGGCTAAATAGCACTATTTTTAGATTTGGTGAGCTATAATTAAAACAGGTTTCAATTGTAATTAAGAGGTCAAGAAATGAAACTTGATAGGATAAAAGTAAAAGGGTTTAAGTCCATAAAAGAAATGGACCTTGAATTAGGCTCATTAAATGTTTTGATTGGAGCAAATGGGGCAGGTAAGAGTAATTTTATTGGGGTTTTCAGGCTTATAAACCAAATTATTGAAGAGAATTTGCAGTTTTATGTTCGTCAGGCTGGTGGAGCAAATGTTTTATTGCATTATGGACGAAAAAAGACAACGTCTCTTGAAATTGAACTTTTTTTCGGACTTAATAGTTATAAAGCCGAACTCGTTCCTTCCGCCGATGATTCTCTTTTCTTTGGTGATGAACGTTGTTTTTTCCAGGCTCCTAATTCAAAATATGACCAACCTTTTCAGGAAATACTCGGACGTGGTCATAAAGAATCATTGTTGGAGGAACGTATTCTCATAAATTCTAGTAAGATAGCTGAGCATGTTCTCGACGCATTACAGAGTTGGAAGGTTTACCATTTTCACGATACAAGCGAAAATGCCAGAATTAAACAAACAAATAAGATAAACGATAATGCCTATTTGAAACCAGATGCGGCAAATTTAGCTGCGTTTCTTTATTTACTAAAAGAAACGCAGCGCTATTCTTATGAAAGAATAATTAAAGTTATTCAATTAGCCGCTCCTTTTTTTGATGATTTTGTTCTCAGACCTTCTCCACTTAATCCTGAAAACATTCAATTAGAATGGCGAGAAAAAAATGATGATGGTTATTTTAATGCGAGTTCACTTTCAGATGGGACTTTAAGATTTATTTGTTTAGCAACTCTTTTACTTCAACCGGAATTACCTGCCACTATCTTAATTGATGAGCCTGAATTGGGTTTACATCCTTATGCAATTACATTATTGGCGGGTTTATTAGAAAGCGCTTCTATTAAGTCTCAAATAATAATTTCTACGCAATCGGTTCCTCTGGTCAATCATTTTAGCCCTGAAAATATTATCGTTGTAGATCGCAAAGATAATCAATCTACTTTTACTCCTCTAAAAACCCGTGACCTTAACTTATGGCTAGAAGATTATAGTTTGGGAGAGATTTGGGAAAAGAACCTTATTGGTGGTAGACCAGGATGAAAAAGGTTTTCATTTTGGTAGAAGGTCAGGCAGAAGAAACATTTATCAAAGAGGTTTTTAATCCTTATCTTCTTGAAAAAGAAATACTTATCATCCCAATTATTGTTTATACAAGTAGGGCCGCGAACCAGAAAAAGGCCAAAGGAGGTGGTCGGTCCTTTGGTAAGATTGAGAATGATTTATCTAAATTATTACGAGATACAAGTGTTAGTGCCGTAACAACCATGTTCGACTTTTACGCCATAGCTACCGATTTTCCATCATATGATGAACTTCCGGCAGGTAACTGTTATACAAGAGTAGAATTCTTGGAGCAAGCATTTGCCAGAAAAATCAACGATAGCAGGTTCATTCCATATATTCAGTTACACGAATTTGAAGCTATGGTTTTTGTAGCTCCTGAGGTAGTTTCGAATGCATTTCCCGGTACGAATGTGGCAAGTAACCTTGAGAAGATTAAAAGTAAATATAATTCCCCAGAAGAAATAGACGAAGGAAGTGAAACGGCTCCTAGTAAACGGCTTATAAAACTGATTTCCAGTTATTCGAAAACTGTTGATGGACCTTTACTTGTTCTTGAAATAGGTATTGACCGGATAAGAGCCGAATGTCCCCATTTTGATGAGTGGCTTACCAAATTAGAAAATCTGTAAAGTAGAAATTAAGCTTTAACTCGTTCGCGCCAGTAGTTGAGAAGGTCGAGTAAACTCTGGTCGAAGGAGATTTCGGGCTGCCAACCGGTCGCCTCGCGGAACTTGGAGAAATCGCCTTGGACCGTCGGAATGTCACTGGGACGCATCCGGCTTTCGTCGGTCTGGATTTCCAGTTCACGGTTGGAGTAGGCCAGCAGCTTATGTAGGACATCCTTGATGCTGTGGCTCTGCCCGGAGCAAAGGTTGTAGGGTTCGCCGGGCTGGCAGGCGGGGGAGTTCAGGGCCAGCCAGTAGGCCCGCACAATGTCGCGCACGTCCGTGAAATCGCGCTGGGAGTCGAGATTGCCCACGCGCAGGACCGGCAGAATTTTCCCGGCCTCGGCCTCGGCAATCTGGCGGGCGAATGCGCCGGGTGCCAGGGCTTCCCCCAGGCGCGGCCCCAGGTGATTGAAAGCTCGCGTATTAAAAATCTGAATTTTGTAGGAGCGAAAATACTGATAGCCGAGCATTTCCTGGGCAATTTTGCTGACCGCATAAGGATTGCCGGGCCGGAAAGGGGTGGTCTCCCTAATGGGCAAATCTTCCGGCTCGATAAAGCCGTAGGTGTCGCCGCTCCCGGCATTTAGCAGCCGGACCTGCCCGGTAAGACCGGCCTGGCGAATGGCCTCGAACAGGCTCAGCGTGATATTGATGTTAGTGTTGAGAGTTTCGCCGGGGGTGTTAATAGATGCGCCGGGCAGACTCTGTGCGGCCAGGTGAAAGATATAGGCCGGGGCAACCTCGGCCAGGATAGCCGTAACCTGCGGACAATCTTGTAAGTTCAGGCGGTGCAAAACTACACGAGGATTTCCGGCCAGGTGGGCCAGGTTGGCCTGGCTTCGAGCATTGCAAATGCCGTGAATGGTCAGGCCGGGAAAATTTTTGAGCAAGTAATCGGCCAGGTGACTGCCAACAAACCCGCCAATGCCGGTAATTATTACGCGGGCTTTTGTTGTTACCCCCACTAATTCTGACGCCAACTTACCCAATACCTTTCCGGTGATGTATCTCTCTAATCTCCAAACTGCTTCGGTGGTAGCAATAATAAAATAGGTTGGTAAGAGCGTCAAGCTCTACCAACCTACAAATGCGTTAAACGTTCACCCTAAAGGGCGCGAAACAACGTTAAACGGGGTTCCAATCAAATTAGGGTTACCTTAAAACTGGTGTAACACTTAAAGATGATTTACCCACGCTTCACGAACCTAAGCGTTCAGGTCGGCCCGGGTTTTGACTTCATCCCGCAGACGCTCAATGAAAGCGGCTACCGGCATGCTGCCGAGGTCGGCCCCGCTCCGCAGACGAACCGAAACCGTGCCGTTCTCGGCCTCTTTGTCACCCACCACCAGCATATAAGGAATCTTCTGCAACTGGGCGTTGCGAATCTTCTTCTGCATGGATTCACGCGCCTCGTCCAGTTCTACCCGGAACGAGTTGGTAAGCGTATCCCCACTGGCGCCCTGGATTTGCAGCAAGACCTGCGAAGCGTAATCGAAGTGGCGGTCGGCAATCGGGATAACCATTGCCTGGACCGGGGCCAGCCAGGACGGGAAAGCCCCGGCGTAATGCTCGATAATTACCGACAGGAACCGCTCGAACGAACCCAGGATAGCCCGGTGCAGCATGACCGGGCGGGCTTCGTGGCCGTCCGGCGCGACATACTTCAGGTCGAACCGTTCCGGCAGGTTGTAGTCAAGCTGGATGGTTGCCAACTGCCAGGCCCGGTCCAGGGCATCCCTGGCCGTGAAGTCAATCTTGGGCGCGTAGAACGCCGCTTCGCCTTCTTCCTCGAACCACTCCGCCCCCTTGGCCCGCAGCACATTCCGTAAGATTTCCTGCGTCTGTTCCCAGAATTCGGGCGTGCCCAGGTATTTTTCGGGATGTTTCGGGTCCCACAACGACAGCCGGACCGATAACTTCATGTTAAAAGGCGCGTAGAATTTCTCGACAATGTCGTAAATCTTTAACGCCTCGTCCACGACCTGTTCGGGCGTGCAGAAGACGTGCGCGTCGTCCTGGGTAATCATGCGGACCCGCGACAGACCTTGCAGCGTACCGGGCAATTCGTCGCGGTAGACCGCCGTCGCCTCGCTCAGTCGCATTGGCAGTTCGCGATAACTGCGCTTGCGGCTGGCGTAAATCTGGGTGTGGTGAGGGCAGTTCATCGGTTTGATGCAGAACTCCTCCTCGCTTTTGCCCGTAACGTGGAACAGGTCGTCCTTGAATTTATCCCAGTGACCGGACGTCTTGTACAGGTCGCTTTTCGTGATGTGAGGGATTACTACGCGCTGGTAACCCGCCGGTTCTTGCAGCGACTGGAGGAAGTCTTCCAGCAACCGGCGCAGGAGCGTCCCACGCGGCGTAAAGAGCGGCAGACCGGCCCCGACCAGGTCGGAGAAGGTAAAGAGGTCCAGCTCCTGGCCGAGTTTGCGGTGGTCGCGCTTCTTGGCTTCTTCGAGTTGCCACAGGTACTGGTCGAGTTGTTCTTTCGTAGCAAAAGCGGCCCCGTACAGACGCTGCAACTGCCGGTTATTCTCGTTACCGCGCCAGTAAGCCCCGGCGATGCTCATCAGCTTGAACGCGCCGACCTCGCTGGTATTTTTGACGTGCGGGCCCCGGCACAGGTCCACGAAGTCGCCCGTCTTGTAGAAGGAGACCTGGGACACCCCGCCCGATTCGTCTACCCCTACGGCGTCATCGTCACCGGTCTCTTTGGCTACCGCCGTGCTGCCTTTTTCCTTTAACAGGTTTAACAGTTCCACCTTAAAGGGCTGGTGACGCCGGTCCATTTCCTCGATAGCGGCATCAATCGGCATTTCAACGCGTTCGTAAGGTAACTTTTTGTTTTTCAACTCGCGCATTTTCTGCTCGATTTTACCCAGGTCGGCAGGAGTTAGCGTTACCGGCAGGTCTAAATCGTAATAAAAGCCATTTTTAACCGCCGGTCCGACTCCGAACTTGGCATCCGGCCAGAGAGCCTGGACCGCCGCTGCCATCAGGTGGGCCGTCGAATGGCGCATCCGGTCCAAATCTTCGGGAAGCGCCGCGTGTTTTTCTTCAGCTTGCGTACTCATAAAAAACCTCGTTTGTTTGGGCCAGACCGGAAAGGAGCTATAAAAACAAAAATCCCTTCGTCCTGGCGTTTTGTTATTACACAAAAACGAGGGACGAAAGGTTTACTCTTTCGTGGTTCCACCCTGCTTTCCGCCTTCTCGCACTCGCCTATCCATATACCAGGATATGCCCGACAAAGGCGCTCATTTGGTGAACGATAACGGGTTCGACCGCGCTCTTTGGGCCGGGGCTTACCGGAGCGGCTCATGGGTGGTTTTCGCCGGGGCGACTAAAGACGGCTTCCAGCCTGTGACCGTCAATCTCTATTTAGCAAGACACCGAGTACTTTTCCCAATCAAAGCTTTATTATATTGTTACCGGATTAATTATATGCCGCCGGTCAACCCATGTCAATTGGACTTTTGATGGTTTGATTTTAGTCAAGGCCGATAGTATAATCGGTCTGTCATGTGGGGCAGGCGAGCGCCTGATTTAAGGAATACCAACTTGTTTTTTATATTAAAGCAACTGCTCAAGACCATGCGTCCCAAGCAGTGGGTAAAAAATTTACTGCTCTATTCTGGAGTGGTTTTCGACCGGCATTTGTTTGAAGTCCGGCCCATCTTAATCGCAACGCTTGGTTTTATAATATTTTGTGGCATCAGCAGCGCCGTTTATTTGCTAAACGACCTGGTGGATATTAAAAAAGACCAGCAACACCCTAAAAAGCGGTTCCGCCCGCTTGCTTCCGGCAAGCTACCCAAATCGGTTGCTATCGCGGCGTTGATAGCCCTGGTGGCGGTCTGTGTGCCTGCCGCCTTTTTCCTCCAACCGGGTTTTGGCGGGATTGTCCTCCTCTATTTTGTCATCCAGGTTGCCTACTCCTTTTATCTCAAAAACGTCGTTATTATCGATGTTTTTACGCTTGCCAGCGGTTTCGTGTTGCGGGCGGTGGCCGGGGCGCTGGTTATCCAGGTGGAAGTTTCGCCCTGGCTCCTGGTCTGTACTATGCTGGGAGCGCTTTTTATCGGACTGGCCAAGCGGCGGCACGAACTGGTCTTGCTGGCCGAAGGCGCGTCCAGTCACCGCCAAATCCTGGAAGAATATTCGAGCGAACTGGTCCAGGAAATGATTTCGGTGGTGACAAGCTCGGTGGTCATCGCCTACTCGCTTTATACCATCACCTACGACAAGCTACCCAAGAATCACCTGATGGCCCTCACCATCCCGTTCGTGCTCTACGGCATCTTCCGCTATCTTTACCTGGTCTATAAGAAAGACGAAGGGGGGAGCCCGGAGGAACTGCTTTTTAAGGATATACCGCTTCTGGCGTGTGTCGCTCTCTGGGGCCTGACCTCTATCGGAATACTTTATTTCTTTCCGGCCTAAATCACAAAAATTTGGTTTCTCTGAAAAGACTTTCGCTGCCATTCAAAAGCGAAAGTCTTTTTGCATTGGGAAAATCATCTAAGGTCTCCGCTATAAGTAAATGTGAGCCGGTTCGGTTTGGTACCTTTCGGCTATCCCTGTGCGAAAAATGGTTAAATTTCTTTAATTTATGCTATACTGGAACATCCCTGTAAGAAGAAAAATCATTGGAACGGAGATAGTCCATGAGTGAAGCCAGGGCCGCCGCCCAACCTGCTGCTTCTGAAGTTGCCCATTCCGAAAGTGGAAAAGAATCTTCTCCCGAAACCCAGGCCCAGGGGAGTTTTGGGCCGGAGTTTGCGCTTTCCGGCGATTTGCGCCGGGTGATGGCCGGGCCGCAATCGTTTACCCCGGCGACCATCATGCGGTTGCAACGTACCATCGGCAATCGGTCGGTCCAGCGCCTCTTACAGGGGCATAAACCCCAGACCGCCGCCACGGTGTCGAACGTGGTCCAGCGGGCCGGTGGCGCGCATCCTACCTACACTTCCCAGGCCGGGCAGACCTGGAAGGATATTGCCACTTTACACGGGTTCTTTGCGACTACCCTGACCTCTAAAATGCAAAGTTTTATTGATACCAACAGCATTGACATGGGTAAGATGAATGACGCCGTCGCCCCCGGCACGACCGTCAAATTGCCGCGCGGCACTACCCCTGTGCCTACTACCTCCACTTCTACAACTACCACGGGCGGGACCACAACCACGGGCGGTACATCATCAACTACCACGACCACCAGCGGACCGCCTCCGGTCCCTAACCAGGCTGAACTGGGGACCGTTCTTTCGGCCATCGGTAAGTACCTGGACTGGGTCGTTTCCAAACCTGGCCTTAAATTAGGCTTTGAGTTTGGGTTCCGGGTGCCGGTCAGTGGCGGTATCTTCCTGGGCTTGAAACTGTCGGGCGAGGCTGAGCGAGAAAAACCTGCCACCGGCTCCACAGGACCGGGTCTTCTTAAACTTGACTCCAAGCTCGGTATCGAAGGTAAAGCCTCCTATACCTTCCTCTATTACGGCCAGGTTGATTTTGGGGCCTCCCTGGTCCGCAATATCAAGGCCGAGTCAACGCGGGGTGGCACCGGGGCGATGGAAGCCCTTTCCTTTGGTCTCTACAGGAGCGTCCAGGAAACCAGCTATATTCCGGGCCGGATTTTGAACTGGATTTGGGGTAGCGACCGCGAATCCTGGTCGTCTGCCACCGCCGGGCGCATGGCGGCCACCGATGATAAAGTATTTGTCGGAACGGCTGTGGCTGGTGCGGTAAGCGGCACCGTCAATACCGGTAAGAATGGCGAAGGCGGGAACAAACTCGGCGTGGAAGGTGTCGTAACCACAGGCACCGAGTACAGCAAAGACAGTATCGAAAACCAGGGAACTGACGATGGTTCCGGTGGGTTCAAAGGCACAATGAGCCGGGGTTGGCTGGGTGGCTCCTATGAATCGAGCCTGGGTGAAAGTAAGACCACGAAGGAATTTACCGTCAAGTTAGAAATCATGGGCACGGAAACCAGCCTCAAACTCGCGCGTGAAGGCACCGAATGGGGTGTTGAATTCAGCATCAGCGTGGGAACTTTGTCCAAACTGGATGGCGATTCGTTGCCGGACAAAGCTGCCAAACTCTGGGAGACGGTTAAAACCGCCCTTGGTTTAGCCGGGAGTAAGATGCCGGAACAGTTGAAACTTCTCGCCAGCGCCGCCGGTATGTCCAAGAAGGCGTTGCGCAGCGCCAACCAGGTAGCAGGGCTTATTGGATCGGGTGTCCCACCCAAGGACCAGTTTGCCCTGGTGGTTTACCAGGGAATAAAAGGACCTGAATCAACGGGTGGTGGCGGTAGCTCACCGTCTACGGGCCTGGTACCCTATACGGGCGGGGGCAGCACGGTCCCAACCACAGGTTCGTCCATGTCAACCGCGCTGGTACCTTATGAACCCCCCAAAACCGGTACGTGGAACGTAGACGAAGGTAAGGTTGATGGGGATGTTAAATTTACCGTGGGTATTAAGGCCAACCTTACCAAGAAGGAAGTCGAATTTGGCCTGGACATCGGTGGTGAACTGGGATTTGATAGCAGCGCCATAACCGCCAAAGGGTCAGTGAGCTATTCCATCTACAAATGGAAAAAGCCTTAAAAAGTAGTAAGTAGCCAGAAGCCAGAAGTCAGTAAAAGCGTTGAACGGGGAACAGAGTAGCCGGAAACCAGGCGGGATTAGTTAAAAACTATGGCTGAGAAAAAAATAACGGAGAGCCCTTTTGGGCAGTGGATTAAGCGGGAATTTGAAGCCCGGCAGGCCCGGCCCGCCGCCAACGACTTTGAAAAAGGCCACCTGGACGCTATGCTGGCGCTCTACTACCTCATCGGGGAAAGCGCCTTCGATGTACAGACCCAGCGCATGGCCGCAAAATTGAGCCAGGGCCGCGCCCTTAAACCGGTCCAGACCGACGGTTTTGCCTGGTTCAAAGCCGAACTGGAACAGGCCAGCCAGAAAACCAGCCTCAGCGAGTACGAGCAGGGCTATTTGCAGACTATCCTGGGGGCTTATTTTGCCACCGAACCGGCCCAACCCGACCCCGAATTGCAGAAATTGGCCGACCGCTTTATGGCCGACCCCGCTATGGCTAAACTGGCCGAACGTTTCGACATGGAAACCCGCACCCTCCAACCCCGGTATCCCGGCTTGCCTGATAATTAACGCATCGGTTATCCTTATACCGGCGTTCCACCCTTACAACTTATCCACATTTAAGAAGGTCTGGTTACCGGGCCAGGAGGATTTTTGTATGAGCAATTACGATGAACTGGACCTGGCTGAGCAGGTCGCCCGGCTGAGCGCCAGGGTAGCCGAACTGGAAGAAAGGATAGCCCGCCTCGAAACCGCGCCGTCGCCCAGGGTTCGGCAGGTGACGACGGCAGGCGAAACGGACACCCCTAACCCGGTCTCAGGCGAGGAAATGGTCGCGGCAATCCAGGCTATCCTGGGCCGGTTAGGGGAGGCCGAGGCCGGGCAAATCCGGCAAGAACTGGTAAAAAGCGGCTTCCCGGCCAGCCTCACCCGCAGCGAAATTAACAAGGCGCTCTACCGGAATACGGCCCTTTTCGGCAAAAACGAGGCCGAGGCGGGCAAGCCATTGTGGCGCTTGATTTAACATAAAAATGTGACTAATGGGGGGGTTTAACACTCAATTCAAAGTGTTTACATCCAACTAAAATGTGGTATTATAGGCAAAGATTAACATAACAAGAGTTACGCGGTCCCGCAGTTAGCCTAATATCCGCACTTTGAATCATTTACTGAAATGTTGCTTATGCTGAGTGAAAACATTCCGCTAGATTCAAAACATGCCAAAACCGCTCCCCCTTCTAGCGACGAAAATGTAAATATCCGGGTAAACCGGGCTCAGATAGACCAACTGCGGCGTTTAGGGGCTCTCGATGAAGCCCAGGCCGAGGCCGGACGCAGGGCGGGAGGCATGGACGTTTTGGTCCCGGCCCGGCTGGTCGCCCGGTTCCAGGAGGAGCATGCCGCCAGGACCGCCGAAATTGATAGCCTGGCCCGGCGCCTGCACACTGCCGGGCTGACGACCCCGGCCCGTTTGTTCCTCTCGGCGGGGCGACCGCTCAATTTTTTTGGTAGCCAGATGCTTTTGCTGGTCCAACCGGCTTCCCGGCTGCTTTTCCGGGAGCAAGACCCCACCGGGCGTTTCTACCGGCTGCTGGAAGACCGCGAGAACGTGGACCGGTTGCTGCGCCGCCTGGACGAACTCGAAGCGGACACAAGGGACAGGGGTCACTTGAAGGAAAAATCCGGCGTGACGGGCCGGATTTCAAACAAGCAAGAAGGCTGATTTAAAGCTAAAAGAAAGCTTCCGGGTATGAATGTTTCGCTGGCCCTAGGCCCCTCCACTGTTTTCGCGCTGATTGTTCTGGCGGCCTTTCTGATTTTTTTCTTTGTAGCCTGGTCGAATAGCGAGCAGGGGCGTAGTCCCAACCTGCGGGCTTTGCGTCCCCTGACCCGGCTGCGGGGCCTGATTGGGCAGAGCGCCGAGAGTGGCCGGAGGTTGCATTACTCGCCGGGAAGCGGCGGTCTCAACGACCAGCCGGGCGCTGCCGAAACTTTGAGCAGCCTGACCACCCTGGGCGAGATTTCGCGGGGCACAGCCCGTTCCGGGGCTTCGCTGGAGATTTCGGCCAACGATACCCTGACCTTCCTGGCGGCGGGCGATGTAACCGAGGTCGCCTTTACCGAAGCCGGACGCCCTGACGATTTCAGCCGGGATGATGTCCATTTCGTGACTCAACAGGACCGCCTGGCCTATATTGCTGGGGTCGAGAGTTCTCTCGCCACCGAGCCGACTGCCGGGACCGTGTTACTGGGCCGGTTTGACGCGGAATATTTGCTGGCCGGGGAGACCGCCAGCCGTCTCGCAATTCCGCAGATTGCCGGGTCGAGCCGGGTCGAAGCCATGCCTTTGATGATAATCAGCGCCGGGTCCGAAGAAACTTTGCTGGGTGAGGAAATTTACGCCGTCCCGGCCTATCTCGACCACCGCCCGGCCCTGCTCGCCAGTCTGCGGGCCCAGGATGCCCTGCGGCTGCTCATAATCGTGGCGATTATCCTGGGAGTGATTGCCGCCTCGACGGGCCTGGTATCCGATATTGGTAACTATTTCTTGCGCTAGGGGAATCTTTTAACATGCAGCGCCTCAAGCTCTATCTACCCCTGATTGTCGTTTTATTGACCGCCCTGCTGGTGCTGGCCGATTTCTTTACGACCGGCCTGATAGATGGTGTCGGTCACGCCCTGGCCTTATGGGTCTCGATGATTGCCGGGGTCCTGTTGCTTCTGGGGCTGGCTAATATTGCCTGGGTCCACCTCCAACGCCTCCAGAAGGGCGGCGCGAACCGGGTCTACAGCCTGGCCTTGCTGGTGAGCGCGTTCGTAGTCATCGTAGCAGGGGTGATAGGGCGGGCTGCGGGGTACCAGGATAGCGTCTCCAACTGGATTTTCCAGTATATTTACCAGCCGCTGGCGACTACCCTTTTCTCGCTGCTGGCGTTTCTCTTAATATCCGCCGCGCTGCGAACATTGCGGATTCGCAATATCGAGTCGGCTTTGCTGGTTATCGGGGCCGTTGTAGTGCTGCTGGGACAGATTGCGTTCACCCCGTTTAGCAGCCTGAGTTCGATCAGCCAGTGGTTTCAGGATTACCCGGTGCTGGGAATTATCCGGGGCATATTAATCGGGACTGCGTTAGGGGCCATTGCCACCAGTTTAAGGTATTTGCTGGGGGTAGATAACAATTACATGCGGTAGCCCGGCCCCGGTGCGAAGGGTCGCGGTTGGTTTCATCGAAGAAGGGTTGTAGCGGTTTTGCCGATGGTTGGTTGTACAAAATGTGGTAAAAATATCCCCGGACTTTGCCGGTGGTGTCCCGGTTGCGGTGAGGAAGTGCGGCCTCTATTGCTTTCCAACCAGCCGGACGACCCCCACGAAGTGGCTTGCCCGAACTGTGGTAAATTTAACTTTTCCGCCTCTGTAAAGTGCCGCTGGTGTGGCGCGCCCCTCAAAGCCAACCAACCGGCTATCGGTGAAAACACCGGGCAGGGTCAGGGGGGACGCATTTCCCTCAACCCCGACGACTTGCAGGGCAACTCCAACTCCACGCCGTCCGGCTCAGGACCCCAAGCGGGGGGCCGTCTTTCCCGGCTAGCCCAGGCTCGCAATAAATACGAAGCTGATAAGAAAACCTCCGGCGACAGTGGCGATTGGCTGAGCAATTTGCGTCCGGATAGCGCCGCTATCCCTGGCAAGAATTTGCCGCCCGTCCCGCCGCCCCCGGTTGTGCCACCTTCCCAGGAAACCGCTGCACCCACTACCCAGGCCGCCGACTTTAACGCCACGCCGCCTGCCCCCACCGGTCAAGTTAACCCGACTGGGGCCGCGAACCTCGATTTCCCCACTATTCCTGCGCCTTTGGACGAGCCGGACGATATTTCGAGCCCGATTGATAACGAGGCTACCCAGGTCAACCCGGCTATCGGTGAGTTTAAGGACGACAGCACTTTGCCGGAATGGCTTAAAGAGCTTGGAGGTGACTCTCCCCAGAAGCCTACTAAACCAAAACCGAGGGCTGTCTCTGGTCCGAATACCGGCGACCCGGGTCTTTCCGGCGAGAATATCCCGCAATGGCTCCGCGATTTTGCGGCGGAAAGCACGCCTTTTTCGGCGGCCCCGGAAGACGAACCCGTCCCGCCAAAACAGGCTTTTTCGATCCCCCAGGTCGCGCCTGAACCGAAACCTGATGATGACGAGTCGGACCTGCCCGAATGGTTGCGTTCTACCAACGAGGAAATAGCTCCGGAAGATGACACGCCCAAGAGAGATATTCTCGACTGGCTTAAAGGTCCTAACCATTCCGACGCGCCCCCATCAGCACCTACTTTTGGTGACGTGGATGTCGAGGAGCGGCTTAATTTTGCTTTTGATGAGCCCGAACCGGGCAATTCCGGTGACAACGGTCGGCCCCATAGCGGCCTGACGAGTATCCTGGGTTTCTCGCCCTACGCTCCCGATGAAATAATGGGCGCAACTCCACCGGCAAATCCGGGGTCGGCCCCTGCCAACCAGCCGCCGTCTGAAAACCCCCGAAATTTCCCGCAGCAAACGATTTTCCTGGACGACCTGGCTTCGCTTGAGGAAGCCCCTGACCCGGTCCCGCCGACCCCACCAGCCGAAAATCCCCGGGACCTGCCGCAGCATACGGTCTTCCTGGATGACTTAGCCCTGGTTGATGAAGCCCCGCCCACCCAGGCTGCACCCGTCCCATCACAGGCTAACCCGGACCCCCGGAACTTGCCGCAGCATACGGTCTTCCTGGATGACCTGGCGGACCTTGAGGAAGCGCCCCCGGTGACGCCCCCTGCCCAGGCCTCACAATCTCAGCCCGAAAATCCCCGGAATTTGCCGCAATATACGGTATTCCTGGATGACCTGGCCGAGCTTGACGAGGCGCCGGAGCTAAATCCCCCGGTGGAAGAATCTTCCAGGATGCCCCACACGGTCTTTTTGAATGACCTGGCTTCCCTCGATGAGGCTCCGCCGACCCCTGCTACCGCCAGCAGCGGGTTAAAACCCTGGCTGGTGGGGTTGGAACAACCGGTCCTGGAAACTACCGCTGCCCCGGTTTCGGGGTTTGCCGGGAGTGGAACCTCGCCGGATTTAAAACCCTGGCTGGCCGGTCTCCAACCGCCTGTACTTGAAAATAGTTCTTTATCTAATGGGAACCAGGCCGGGACTTCCGACACACTTTTGGATGATGACGGGTTTACGCTCGATTATATCAAGAACGTCCGGTCAAAAGGCACCCGGCCTTTCTCGGTAGGAGCCATGCTGAGCCAGCCGGAGTTGATTCCCGACGAGGTAGCCACTAACCCGGATGCTACAGTCGAATCGACCCAACCGGACGTGGAGATGTCTTTGAGTGGCGATAAGGCCGGTGAAACCGACGCTGGCGAGGAACTGCAAAGTTTCTCACCCGGCGGCGACCTGACCGGCCAGGAAATGCCCGATAAAGAAGCGCTCTCGGCTTTACTCGCCACTTTACCCGACCTGCCGGACCTTTCCCTTGAAGATACGGCTGCGGCCCCGGCCCCCCCGGCTAAACCGCAGGGTGGGACGCGTTCCAACCGGTATAGCTTTGGCTATCTTGATAACGAGACCGGCGACCTGGAAACAGGTGATTTGCCCGCCCCAACGTCCAACGAAGCGCCCCGGTTGGAAGCGTCCGAGCAGGGTAAACCCTCCACCTTCGAATTGCCGGAATTCCTGGCAAATCCTCAGGCGGCGTCTTCCGGCGAGGACGAATTGCCGACCTGGCAGCGGCTTTTTGTTCCTGAAACCGCCGAACCTGCGGCCACACCGGCACCGGATGAGGAAACTGAGGATGACGCCGGGTCACAAAGCCTGGCAAGCGAGGGTGTAATTGCCCCGGCCACCCCTATCCAGAGCGGCAGCCCGGTCTCGACCACCGAGACCACCGAACCGGACCAGGAAGATAGCTGGGCGGCCCGGTGGAGTCCCGACGCCGACGATGATACTGCCGACCCGGTAGCCGCGGCGGCGGCTCTGCCGGACCTGCCACCGCTGCCCTCCCTCCCTTCTGCGACTTCCCCGGCAGGGGCTGAACTTCAGGAAGACCCGGATGATATACCCGATTGGCTTAAGGCTTTGTCGGCCAGCGGCCCGGTCGAAGCGGCCCCGCCGCCTGCGGTCAGCGGTTATTCCGAAATGAACCAGGGCAGCAGCGCCCTGGCTGAAACAACCACGCCGGACGCGGATTTGCCCGATTGGTTGCGGGACGAACCTGAACAGACCGATACCCCGGCGATAATTGCCCCGGCCACGCCTACAAAGCCGCTCCAGCCCAAGGGTTCGACCGTCGAGGAACGCGAGTTGCCGGATTGGCTCAAGGAACCGAGCGAGGAACCGGAGTTCGACCCGACCCTGCCGCCCCTGCTGTCCGGCCAATCCCCGGCCCA
The DNA here is from genome assembly GCA_001898225.1 of Chloroflexi bacterium 54-19. Classification (GTDB taxonomy): domain Bacteria; phylum Chloroflexota; class Chloroflexia; order Chloroheliales; family Chloroheliaceae; genus 54-19. Next base: position 65,583 of record MKTJ01000022.1, on the reverse strand, counting down.
GTTGCCGGACTGGCTCAAAGAGCCGGAAGCCCCGGCCCTGACCTTTGGTCCCGAAGATTACACCGGCCCGACTCTACCCAGGGAGCGGCAGGAAGGCCCGCCCGTTGATTACGCGGCTTTGCTCCAGGAAGTGCCGAATGACCAGTTAAGTGGCAGCAATTTCTTTGGCGACGTGGAAGGCCCGGCCTGGTTGCAACAATCGAACGCGCCTAAACCGTCCGAACCGGCCCCCGACACGGCAGCGACTACGGCTCCCTCCGAAAATGCCCTGCCTGCCTGGTTGCGTTCTGTTGCGCCTCCACCAAACGCCGCGCCCGACCAGGAAACCGACCGGGTTATTTTGCCCGCGACTCCAAACGAGGCGGAAGAAGTCCCGGCAAGCTCGCCCGCCGAGCCGCCCGCAAGCGAGGCCGAACCTGAACCTGAACCGGCAGAAGACGAATTGCCTTCGGTCAACCTGCCGCCGCGCCTTGCCAGCGCCGCCGTCCTGGAAACTTTGCTCTTGCCAAATAGCCCTGTCCCGGTCGAGGAAGTCTCTGCTAAAAGCAAGCGCGGCTTGCGGTTATCGCCCAATTTCGTGCGCTACTTCCTCTATATTTTGCTGCTGGCGGTGGCTATTTTTGGCCTGCTCCGGCCCTTACCTCTCGGCTCTCTAACCATTTCGCCGAATGTCCAGGCTTTTTACAGCCAGATTGACGGTTTGCCAGCCAATGCTAAAGTGCTGGTGGCTTTCGATTGGGACGCCGACCGCTCCGGCGAGATGAGCCCGCTTTCGACAGCGGTAGTCCAGCATTTAATGGCGAAACGGGCCAAACTGGTTACGCTCAGCCTCAACCCGCAGGGTCCGGCCCTGGCCGCCCGTATCACCGATGAACTGGCGACCAACCCGATTTATGGAAACGACAATTTCTACAAATACGGTACCACTTACCTGAACCTGGGCTGGCGTTCCGGCCAGGAAGCCGCTTTGCGCAGCTTATTCAGTTCGATTGGCGACCTGACCGATTACAAAAACGGCCAGCGGGCCGGGGACCTGGCGGCGACCGCCGGTATCAATTCGCTCACCGATTTTGACCTGATTGTGGTCCTCGCCGGGGACGAAGGTAGTGTACGGACCTGGGTCGAGCAGGTCGGGGTCCAACCGGGCGCACACATGGTACTGGGGGTACCGCAAGCGGTCGAGCCGGTGGCGCGGCCTTATGCCCAGGGGTTATCAACGGCGAACCCCGGCCAGATGTCGAGCGAAACGCAGCCGAGAGCCCAGGCTCTGTTAGCCGGGCTGAACCAGACCGCCCAGTACGACCAGTTGTTGCAGGATAAACTCAATCTTAAAACGGACCCAACCGTCGGCGTGGAGGGACGTTTGACCGCCCAGAGCCTGGCCGCCATCCTTCTCATAGTGGTGATTGTGGTGGTAAATGTGATTTACCTGGTCCGGCGGCGGCGTTAGAAATTCCAGGGGGAGAAGCTCATAGATGGATTTGAATGTGGTGGGGACAATCATCGCGGTAATCCTGACTTTAATGGTTTTTAGTTACCTGCTGGGCGATAACCCGGTCTTCCGTCTGGCCGAACACATTTTAATCGGTGTGAGTGTAGGGTGGGTCGTTTTACAAATCGTCTTTAACTTGTTCGTTCCGGCCTTTGATTATATCCTTAATACCGGGCAGACCGGTGGCCTGGACTGGTGGCTTTACCTGGTGCCAATGGTCCTGGGGGTGCTTTTGCTGCTCAGGCCGCTCCGGGCGGCCAAGCCGGTTACGAACCTGGTTATGGCCCTGGTGATTGGTACGGTCGCGGCCCTGGCCCTGGCGGGGGCGCTCACCGGCACCTTGCTGCCGCAGGTCGGCGCGACCATGCTCCCGCTCACTTCCGGCGACATTGTTGGCCGGGTTATTTTAATATTGGGCACAATTTTAGCGTTGTGGTATTTCCAGTTTACCTTTTTCAGGGTTAATCCTTCCGACCAGAGGTCCACACCGGTCCAGGAGGTAGCAGATACCGGCCTTAGTAGCCGGGTGAGGCTGGCCGGACGCTGGGCTATAATGCTGGCATTTGGGGCTGTTTTTGCATCGGTCTTTTTAACTTATTTTGCCGCCCTGGTAGACCGCTTGCTCTTTCTAATCAATCTGAAATTTTAAGACCTGTTAGAACATCCAATGCAAACTCGTTTCAGCAAAATAGAATCGGTTTTGATTGCCGATTGCGGCAGCAATACTACTCGCGTGGCCCTGGTTGAGGTTGTAGACCAGGCGTATCGCTTTGTCGCCAGGGGGGAAGCGCCCAGTACCCTGGAAGAACCTTACCCGGATGTCACCATCGGTGTTTTGAATGCAATCAGGGTGATTGAGGAAACCACCGGTAAACGCCTCCTGGCCGGAACCAGGCTTATCACCCCGCAGAAGGAAGATGGCAGCGGGGTGGACGCTTTCGTCGCCAGCAGCAGTGCTGCCGAGCCGTTGCGTGTGGTCGCCGCCGGGCTGGTCAAAGAGCTATCGGCTTCCTCGGCGGCCAGGGCCAGTCACGGCACCTATACCAGCGTCGTCGGCACTATCAGCCTGGACGATTACGGCGACGATTACCACTTTTCCGCCAACGGTGCGACCCCGCCTGCTTCGCTCGACTACGACCCCGACGCCGAAGAAATGACTTCCTCGCCTTTCGCCGGGCTAACCGAGGATGGCCTGACCCCGGAGGAACCGGAACCGGTCCTGGCAAAGTCCAAAGCCAAAAAGGTCAAGAAAAACCGGCCAACCCCTCAATCCTGGAAAGCCCGCCAGGTCGCCAAGTTGCGCCGCCTCTCACCCAATGTCGTGGTTATTTCGGGGGGCAGCCAGGGGGCGCGCTCGGCCTCTTACCGCAAACTGGTAGACGTGGTCCTCGAAGCGAACCGCCAGGAAAGATTTTTGGGTATTGCGACCGGGGAGACCCGCCGCTCGTCCAGCCTGGTTTTTGCCGGGCCGCCTGAAGCCCAGCAGGAAGTGCTGGAGCAGGTAGCAGGGCAGTGTGAGGTCTTCCTGGTCGATAACATCCGGCCTACCAGCGACCGCGAAAACCTGAACCCCTTACAGGCTCAACTCGCTAATATTTACCAGGAGCGGTTGCTGCCGAACCTGCCGGGCTATCGCCGCCTGAGCGAAATGAGCAAGACCCTGATTAATACGACCAGCGATTCGCTGAGCCTGATAACCCGGTTCCTGGCGAAAGATGTCGAGGCTAACCGGGTGCTGACCGCCGACCTGGGCGGCTCGAACGCGGCCCTTTTTTACGCCGATGCTGCCCGGTTTACCTCGATGGTGCGGGGCGGGTTTGGTCTTAGCTTTGGCCTGAGTAATTTGCTGGCCGAAACCTCGCCCGATTTGTTGCGGCGCTGGCTGCCTTTCGAGATTAATGATGAAGAACTGGTTCATTACGCCCTCAACAAGACCCTGCGGCCCCAGGTTTTACCGGCGACCGAGCGCGAGCTTTTTATCGAGGGCGCTTATGGGCGGGAGGCCCTGCGCATCCTGCTGGCCGAAATGAACCGGGAAGCTCCCTCCCCTTTTAACTACAACCGCCTGATTGGGGTTGGTGGCCCGATGGTAAACGTCCCGCTCTGGCAAACCGCCCTTTTGATGCTGGACGGTCTCCAACCGACCGGGGCCAGCGAAACCGGATTGGTCGAGCTTGACCTCGATTCGACCATGCTCATGTCGGCGGCGGGTTCGCTGGCAAGTCTGAACCCGAACGCGGCGGCCTACCTTTTCCGTTACGACTGCCTGCACCGGTTGGGGGCGGCGGTAATCGTCCAGGGGCACGGCAATCCCGGCGTGATGGCAGCCAAGGTTACACTCCGCAAACGCAACGGCCAGGTCCGCGAAACGACGGTGGCCTACGGCTCTATCGCCCTGCTCAATTTGCGGGCGGACGAACAGGCTACCCTCGAAATTCAATTGCAGGGCGGCTTCAAAATCGGTAGTTCCAAGGCCGGGGCGCTGGTCAGCACCGCCGAAGGGACCTACATTAGCGGTGGGGCGCTTGGACTGATTATTGACGCGCGCGGGCGGCCCATCAAGTTCGCCGAAGACGCCGAAGCCAGGATGGCCCAGGTCACGGATTGGTACAACGTTTACCGCCAGGCCCTCAGACAGGCCGAGGCCGATGGTACCGAAGATTTTGCTCCCGCTTCCGGTCCGGTCCCACCGGGTGAGCCGGGCGGCCTGAGCGCCAACAGCGCGGTGGACCAACCGGCCAGTTTGCGCGAGACCAAGAAACGTGGTTTTAGCCTGGGACGCAGGAGGTAGAAACTTGCTAGAAGAAAATCCCCCGGTCAGTTCGGGCATAACCCTTGGCGGCAATTTGCGGCCCAACCTGGGCAACCGGGTCCAGTTGGCCGGGAACACTCCCGGCAGCGCTACCCAGTATCTACCGGCCTTGGCCCAGAACCTTACTCTCAAAGTGACCCGCCGCCTGCCTACCGCCGGGGAGGTGCTGGCCGGTATCGGTCACAAGGTCGAAAGCGACACCGTTATTGCCACGACCAGGATTCCTGGCCAACCTAAACTTTTCAACCTGGCCGAGTATTTTGGGGTAACGCCCAAAGAGGCGATTAAATTCCTCAAAAAAGATGTTCAGGAAAGCTTTAACACCGACGATATAATCGCCGTCAACAAGAGCCTGGTCGGGCGTCGCCAGTTCCGCGCCCCTTTTGACGGTACGATTTCGGCCCTTGACGACCTCGGCGGCTATATCAGCCTGACCCCGCGACCTCAGCCTTTCAAACTCGAAGCCTATGTGCGAGGTATGGTGGTCGACGTTATCCAGAATTATGGGGTGGGCATCCAGTTACAGGCTGCCTATGCCAGGGGGGCTTTTGGTTTTGGCCGCGAACGGCACGGCCTTTTACGAGTAATGGCGACCAACCCGGCGGAACCGCTCGACCCTGCCGCGATTGATGCCCGCGCCACCAACTTTATTTTGCTCGGCGGGTCGTACCTTACCGCCGAAGGTCTGCGCCGGGCTATCGACTTGAAGGTGCGCGGTATTATCGCCGGGAGTATCCACGAAGAAGAACTCGCCAAATTTCTGGAATACCGCCGCCAATCCCAGCTTTACCGGGTCGGCTCCTACAACTGGCGTTTTCCGGCGGAACCTTTCAGCCCGGATAGCCCTTTTACCCTGGTTATCACCGAAGGTTTTGGTATCCGGCCTATGGCCTCCCGCCTTTTTGAAATGCTGGCCGGGCATGACGGCGAGGAACTTTCGCTAAACGGTCAGACCCAGTTGCGGCGGGGCCTGCAACGCCCCGAAATCATCATTCCGCTAATCACGACCGGTGGGGCCAACCGCCCGGCAGCCCGCTTTGAAGGCCCGCTTTTGCCCAGGGTCGGCTCTATCGTCCGCCTGCTAAACCCGACCTACCTGGGGGCGGTCGGCCAGGTGGTCAGTCTCCCCGCCTCACGGCGCGGCATCCATCCCGGTCAACTCGAACGGCTGGCAAAAGTGGATGTACAGGGCACCACCCTGGTCTTGCCTTTCACCGACATTGAAGTGCTGGACCCCGGTCCGATAGCACCCCAGCACATGGGTTAAGGCGGGCGGGTCACGGTCTGCGCCAGATACTGCTATAATAAAGGGGCGTTCTGAAAAGCTTGTAAAATGGCCTGGAAAGTCTCTAAAAATTAAAATGGACCAGCTTATTCCCCCTCCCGCGCTTGAAGTGTACGACCTGACCAAGCGTTACGGCGACCATGCCGTCCTGGATAACCTCAATTTGAAATTGCCGCCCGCCTCGCTGGTCGGCCTACTTGGGCCGAACGGAGCAGGTAAAACCACCCTGCTGAAGTCACTGGCCGGGCTGGTCAAGCCTGAAAAAGGCACTATCAAGATAAACGGGCACGACCTTTCGACCCAGGAGAGCGAAGCCCGCCGCTACCTGGCTTACGTGCCAGATGTACCCAATTTTTACGTCGAACTGACCGTAATCGAACACATGGAACTGCTGGCTCGCGCCCATAACGCCATGACCGACTTCACCGAAAAGTCCGAACGGTTGTTACGGCGTTTCGGGCTGTGGGAGGCCCGTCACCAGCCCTCCTTTACGCTTTCGCGAGGTATGTCCCAGAAGCTTTCGATATGCTGCGGGTTTATCCGGCCCTCGAAAGTAATGTTGCTTGACGAACCGGGCGGCACCCTGGATATTCGCAGCGTCTCACGTCTGTATGAAGCCCTGGACGAGTACCGCGAGGAAGGTGGCCTGGCGATTTTTAGCAGCCACCAATGGGAAGCCTTGCAGGATTTTTGCGACATGTTCGTCCTGGTGGACCGGGGGCAGACCCTGGCGGTCGGTGGCCTGGACTTTTTGCGGGAAAGCGCCGATTTACCGCCGGAAGCAGGTTTACGCGACATCTACCTGGCCTTTATGGAAGACGACGCCGGTTTAGACGAACCAGCCGAAAATGGTGACGAAGATACCGCCCGTAAGCCGGAAGAGCCACCTGTGGGCCCGCCCACTCCACCTGTGGCCCCGCCCCCACCCCGGAATGCCGCGCCGTCCAAATCCGCCAAACCGTCCGCCCCAAATTACCGGAAGCCCCGCTCATGAACGCTTTACTGTTACTCTACGAGCGAAAAATCGAGCGTTTGCGGCGGCTGGCTTATATGTATGTCGGTTACGATTCCGGCAGTACCGACGTTTCCGAAAAACTCTATGGGGTTTATATTGTTATACTCCTGGGGCTGGGCGGGCTTTTCATGCTGGCGTGGATTGTAGTCAATATAGGCAAAGTCCTTTCGATTTTTACCGTCCCGCTCCAGCCTTTCTCTCAACTGGTCTTTACCGGGATGGCCCTCTGGCTGGTCTGGCTGGTCTTCCGCTCGGCCAACACCTATGATTTGCAGCAGTTCGAACTGTCTGACCTCGACTTTTTGAGCCAGTCGCCTCTTTCAACCGGTCTTATAACCCTGGTCTGGTGGGTCAAGTCGTTTTTCAAACGGACTATCGGGGGTTTTGTGCTGGTCTGTGCCATTGTGAGCAGCACCGCTTCTTACCTGTCGAAAGGCAATGACATCCTGGCCCTGGTTATCGGCGGCGCTTCGGCGACCCTGTTTATTATCGTGTCCGGTGGTTTGCGCTGGGTTCTCGGCATGTGGAAATATATCCCGGTCCGGCGGCCTCACCCTATTTTCGGTTATGCCGTGGCTCTGGCCCTGCTGGTGCTGGTCTTTACCCCCTACGCCCCTTATATTTTCTGGCCCGCTACTCTGACAAGCTGGCTTCTGGTAGGCCGCGCCCTTGACGAAAATGCGACCCTGACCCTTTTGGCCCTGGGTGGGATGCTCTTAATGGTGCTGGCAGGTGTGCTGATACTCTGGCGGCAAGGCCGAGCCAGTCGCCTGGCCCCGGCCCTGGAAGAAGGGAGCCTGGGGGGAAGGTTCCGGCTGGCCGCGAAGGTGGATAAGGCTTCGGCGGGTGAGGCGGCCTTGCTCTATCACCTGGGACGCCGTCTCCAGAGTGGGCGAGGGGCTTTCAAAGCCCGCCAGGCCCAGGCCGATTTCTGGCGCGGGCCGGTCCTGACCATCCTTTTGCGCCAGGGTTTGCGCCTGCAACGCCTCCCTGTCACCAAGCTTTTGCCGGGAGTAGCCCTGGCGGTCGGGACCGGGGCTATCGCGGCCCTCGGACTGGTCGTTTTGCGACAGCTTAACGCCTCGTTGATAGTTCAAATCCAGGTGATTTTCCTGGTAAATTGGGTCTTGCTGCGGGCCGGGGTCGGCGGGTTACGCCGTGAACTTTCCCATCCCGATATGCTGGTGAACTGGCCGGTCAGCCGCCTCCGTTTTTCGATTTATTACCTGGTCCTCGGCTTTATCACGCCCCTGGTGAGCGGCGAGGTGGTTTTGTTCCTGGCTCTTTTAACCGGCCTGGATAAAACCATCCTGTATAGCTGGCAGGTGTTGTGGCTGGTCCTGGTCGTGGTCAATTTTGTGGTGACCCTGGGGTTTTTCAAACGCGGCCTTGCCAAATGGAGTGGCAATCCGCTCGATGTGCCAAACGCCGGGCCGTTCGCTCTCATTCTTTGCGGGGTAGCCTGGAGTATCGCGGCGGTGGCGAACCTTTCGACTGGACTGCTGGTGGCCGGGGCGTTTATACTCAGCGGGCTGTATTACGTGCGGAACGCCGATTTTGATTAGCGAAAGAAAGCAAAGGAGTCCTGAATGCGCTTGATTGTGTTGGGCGACTTGCATTTGACCGAATTTGATGACCCACAATTAGTCGAGGCCCGCGACTTTTTCTTTGAGGAGTTTTTTCGCCAGGTAGCGGCGCACCAGGCCGACCTGGTTATCGCGGTAGGCGATACTGTCACCTACGGGTATATCAGCGAGTTGACCCGCCAGGACGAACTGGCCGCTAAAGCCGGTCTTAAAATGTTACGGATACCCGGCAATCACGATGCTTATAAAGTGCCCAAAAATGAACTGGCCCCGTTCTTCCTGGGCGAACACCCCAGGGCCAGCCAGACCGACCTGTTTACCACTTTTGATGCCGGTCCGGTCCGCTTTTTATTGCTCGATACCACCAGGGAAATTGACACCAATTGGAGCGGGTTCGTTACAGATGAGCAACTGGCCTGGCTGGATGAGCAAATTGCCGCTTACAACCAATCTGGCCCACCTTTCCTGGTGGCAATGGGCCATCACCCCATTACGGGCACGACCCATTTGAGCGAACTGCTCTGGTACAACATTTTTAACAGCCCGGCAGTCCAGGAAAGGTTTGCCAGACTGACCCGGCCCCCCGCCTTTTACGTCTGCGGCCACAATCACTCCAACAGTATAACCGGTCCGGACGCCCAGGGCTGGTATTACGTGCAGTTGGGCGCGCCCTTGCTCTGCTACAGCTACGGCCTCTTTACCTTTGACGACGACGGAAGCAATATGCGGTTTGAAAAGATTGATATTGACCGCTCCGACCCGGCTTTCTGGAAGGCCATGGATACGTCCCGGCAGGCCCAGGACGAAGGGTTTAACGAACGACCGCCGGAAGCGATGTTCGGGGAGCCTAATGACCATATGCTGGTGGTGTCCCGCTAGTTTTAACTGGCTTTACTGCCTGGGAAATTTAAATCAATAAAGGCCGCCCGGCACTGTATTATTAGCCGGGCGGCCTTTATTTGTATTGGCCGGAAATTACCAGTAGTATTCTTTGTTTTTGCGGTAATAATCGATAGTCCGCCTTAAACCTTCCTCAATCCCGATGGTGGGTTGCCAGCCGAGCATCCCCTGGATTTTTCGGTAATCGCCATAATAATCGCCAATTGAGATTTTCTTTTTGTCTTCCGGCCACGCCACCAGTTCGTAGCGTCCGGTCCCGGCCAGTTCAATCATCTTCTCGACCTGCTCCACCAGGGAATAGGGCTGCGCTCCCAGGTTAAAGAAGTGCCCGTTGGCTTCCTCGAAGGCTGCCGCCCGCAGGAAAGCGTCAATCACGTCATCAACGTAGTTCAGGTCGCGCAACTGCTTACCATCGCCGTAGATTTGGGCGGTCTTGTCGTCCAGCACCAGGCGCAATAGCCAGCCCTGGCTGGTCAGGCGGTTATCACGCATCCACTGGCGCGGCCCGTAGCAGTTGGTCAGGCGCAAAGAGGCCGTCCGCATGCCGTAAGCAGTCGCATATACCAGGTGATAGCGTTCCCCGGCAGCCTTGTTGATGCCGTTGACATCGGTTGGGCGCACCAGGTGTTTTTCGTCCACCGGGAGATAATCGGGGTTGCCGTAAATCTGGCGTGTCCCGGCGTAAACGATTTTGACCTCTGGATTATTCTTGCGGCAAGCTTCGAGGATGGACAACTGGCTGCGGCAATTGATTTCCATGTCGGTATAAGGGTCGTTCATGCTATCCAGGTGGGAGATTTGCCCGGCCAGGTTAAAGATAATGTCCTGGTTGCGGACGAGGTAATCCATGCTATTTTCATCGCGTACATCGGCGATATTAACCTTTAGCTTATTTTCCAGGCCCTGGATATTGAAAAGGTTGCCGCCGTAGGTGGGGATAAGCGAATCAACGAGCGTCACATCTGCGCCAAGCTCCACCAACCTCCAGGCCAGGTTTGAACCAATAAAACCGAGCCCGCCTGTAACAAGGCAGCGCCGTCCGTCAAATACATTCAGGTAATTTTCTGTGGTGACTATCATAGGCCTCATTTTAACATAAATTATAAATTTAGCTTTTACCGTCAGGCCTCGTCCCCAAATTGCATTGACACAAACACTTTTTGTTTATTATACAACATTTGAAATGGGTCTAAAGTTGCATGTAATATTTTAGGAAGCTGTGATATAATACAGCTAACTAAGCAATTTACATTCAGATTGATAAAGGGTAGGTATCACCGATGAGAAACCGCCTGGGTGGGCTCTGGCAGCATCCGAATTTTTTAAAACTATGGTCGGCTGAAACCATTTCTGTCTTCGGGTCGCAAGTTACCCAGCTGGCATTGCCTTTGACGGCGGTGCTGGTGCTGGGCGCTACCCCGGCTCAGATGGGTATTTTGGGGGCTATCGAAATGGCGCCTTTCCTATTCATCAGCCTGTTTGCCGGGGTCTGGGTCGACCGCTGGCGGTTAAGGCCGGTTATGGTCATCGCCGACATTGGTCGGGCTATCCTGCTCGGTTCCATCCCAACCGCCTACTTTGTCGGCTGGTTGAGCGTCGAGTATCTATATTTGGTAGCCCTCCTGACTGGCACCCTGACGGTCTTTTTCGATGTGGCCTACCAATCTTACCTGCCGGTCCTGGTGAACCGGGACCAGCTTGTCGAGGGTAATGGCAAACTGGAAGTCAGCCGTTCGGTGGCCCAGATTACCGGGCCGGGACTGGCGGGCGGGCTGGTCCAGGTCGCCTCGGCCCCGGTCGCAATGGCGATTGACGCGGTTTCCTTTGCCTTCTCGGCCTTTTTCCTGGGCCTGATTCGTCACACCGAACCGGCCAAACCGCCCCGCACCGAGAAACGGAACATCTGGAAAGAAATCGGCGAGGGGTTGGGCGTGGTCTTTGGCAATCCCTACCTGCGCTCGATTGCGGCCTGTACCGGCACCAGCAACCTTTTTGGCAATATCGGGACGGCTGTATTTACCCTTTACGTGATCCGCGAATTGCACCTGGACGCGGTCCTGCTTGGCCTGATTTTCGGTATAGGCAGCGTGGGGGCGCTGATTGGTGCAGTAATGGCCGGGTGGACGGCCCGTCGTTTGGGGGTTGGCTGGACAATCATCAGCACCTCCGCGATTTTTGGGGTAGGGGCCCTGGCTGCGCCCCTGGCGGGCGGTCCGGTCTGGTTTATCGTCTTCACCCTGACGGCAGGGTTTTTTATCTCAAGCTGGGTCAACCCGGTCTACAACATCACCCAGGTCAGCCTGCGTCAAGCTATCACGCCGCATCGCTTGCTGGGCCGGATGAACGCCAGTATGCGCTTCCTGGTCTGGGGCACCATGCCGATTGGGTCACTGTTAGGTGGGTTTCTCGGTGAAGTGATTGGTCTGCGAATGACTTTGCTGGTGGCGGCGCTTGGCACCTTTCTATCGGTATTGCCGGTGCTGTTCTCGCCTGTCCGCGACCTGAAAACTCAGCCTGCCCCGGTGGACGAAACCACCCAGGAGACGGTTGCCGCTCACTAGCTTTGTAAGAAAATCTCTGAAGAGAATTTGGAGATAGCCTGGAAAGGAGAGCAAAATGGAGCGAAAAGAAGTAATTTCCAGTAGTATCAAAAGCGTCGGGTACGACCCTGAAGCGCAAGTTCTGGAGGTCGAGTTCAGGCCAAAGGGGCGTCTTTACCAGTATTCAAATGTCCCGGCGAAAGAGTACGAGGCGCTTTTGAAGGCCGAATCTAAAGGCCGCTATTTCAACCGCTACCTGAAAGATTTCTACCCAACCAAACGGCTGGACAAATAATAAGCGCGATTTTCTACTTAAAAGTCCCGGCCTGGTTGTTAAAGACAGGCCGGGACTTTTCGTTTTATAAGGCTTGGATTAGCCTAGAAATAGGCGTAGCCGTTGGGGACCGGGGTCGGGGTCGGGCCGGGATTGCTGCTTTTGCCGCTGGAACTCCCCGGCGTTAGTTTTAAATCGAGCGGCTGGCTGTTACGAATGACACCCAGGGTTATTTCTTTCTGGTTGTACAAATCGTCCAGCATTTTGCTCTTGGTATCATCCAGTGTTTTGACCGGTTGGCCGTCCACTTTATCCAGTTTATCGCCTGTCTTGAGACCGCTTTGCTCGGCGATACTGCCGGGCTCGACTCCGACCACGGTCATGTCGGGGCTGACCACCACACCCAGGACCGGGGCGGGCATCAGGCCGTTACTTTTCCCACCCGGCGCGAAGAAATAGAGCAGGGCGATAAAGGCTAGCGCTATGACCAGCAGGCCAGCAAACATCTGCAGAGGTAACCGGGCCCCGCCTTTGCGCCGCTCGGCTACTTCTGTTTTCACGACCTCTTTAACGTTCATAGCGCAGAAAACCTCCCTGGGTTAATGGCCCGGTATCGGCAAGTCCGATGCCAGTGGTGGATGTAAGAAAAAGGCAATCGCTATTATAAGGTATGCGGCCAGCAATTGGATACCTTCAAGCCAGTTGCTTTCTCCATCATTGACCACCAGGTTTACGATAAAGATTGCCAGGATGATGCCGATTAGCTCGAAAAGGCTGAAGACCAGGTTTAACTGGCTGTTACCGCCCAGGAAAAAACCAACAAAGACCAGGACCGGGGCGACAAAGGCAGCGACCTGGGTGCTGCTGCCTACCGCGATTCCGATAGCCAGGTCCATTTTGTTTTTCATGGCAACGATTACCGCCGTGAGGTGTTCGGCGGCGTTACCGATGATGGCAATCAGAATGACACCAATGAATAGCTCGGTCCAACCAAACTGACTGGTCAGGCTTTCCACGCTGCCTACCAGGAATTCGGCCATAAACCCGACCAGCACGGTCGCCACTACCAGCACAATCAGGCTATCTCTGGCGCTCCAGCCGTGCCCTTCTTCCTCGTGTCCACCCGACTCCTCCTCTCCCGTGTAAAGGTGTGCGTGCGTCCGCAGGGAAAAGACCAGTTGCGCCATATACGACAAAATCAGGATGGCAGCCACGCCAAGGCTCAGGTTTTCCAGCAAATCGCGCTGGCTAATTCGCTCGACGTCGCTGGTTGGGGTTGTCAGGGTGAATGCAAAGACCGCCGGGATAATCAGGGCTATCGCGGTCAAAGACATCAGGGTGTTGGAAGCGCGGGTGGCGGTCTCGTTAAAGGTCTGTTTGTCTCGTTTCCAGCCGCCTACCAGGATGGAAAGCCCCAGCACGAAAAGCAGGTTGCCGATAATCGAGCCAGTAATCGAAGCCTTGACCACTTCCAGCAGTTTCGGGTTTTCCTGGGCCCGAATCAGGGCCAGGACAGCAATAATCAATTCGACGGCGTTCCCAAAGGTGCCGTTAAGCAGACCGCCGATACCCTGTCCGGCCTTAGCGGCCAGTTCTTCGGTGGCGGTGCCCATAATTTTTGCCAGTGGTACGATACCCAGACAGGCCGTAAAAAAGACCAGCACGGGTGGGAACCCGGCAAATTCGGCCACGAAAGCCAGCGGAATAAAAATTAAGAGCGTATAGATGCCTTTTTCAAAGCCGTTGGAGTCCCGGATAAGACTGGTGATAGGGTTGACCGGGGCATGCGAATGTGAACCCGGCTCAGCGCTCGCCGGGGGTGTTTCCTGCGCCATTTTACCTCCTATTATTTTGTTTCTCTAAATTACCCACACGATGGCCGGCTTTTGCTCGATAAAAAAGCCTGCCCTGCTAATAATGCAATGCTCTGGACACCGAACCGCGCCAGGTTTCCACTCTGCGGACCTGGGCAGTTAAAGTAGGGTGATTGTAACATTTTTGGGGGAAAGATAAAACCCGGTCAGTATCGCCCGGTCCGGATTGTGAAGCTGGACCGGGCGGGAAATTTCAATCAAAAGCCGGTCTTGAGGAGTTAATCCACGGGAAAAGCAGCCGCGCCGACCACCCCTGCCCCGCCGTGTGCTCCCAGGGTTGGCCCCATTTCGGCCACAATTAGCTCCTGGACATTGGTATTGTTGGTGATGCGCTGTTTGAGCAGTTCGGCCTGGGCCGGAGCCATGCTGTGGACGACCGTCGCCACGATAGGCCGCTGCCCGAATTTTTCGGCCATTGTTTTGGCGATACGCAGGAAAGCGCGTTCCTGGCTCAGTTCGCGCCCGGCAGGTTCGCCCATTCCATCTTTGAAAGTGAAAATCGGCTTGATGTGCAATGCCTGGCCGATCAGGTAGGCCACCTGGTTGACCCGCCCGCTCTGGCGCAGGTATTTCAGGGTATCGGCCACGAATAACTGGACTGTCTCCTGTTTGAATTTATCCAGTTTTTCGACTATACGGGCGGCGGACATCCCTTCTTTAGCCCTCCGGGCAGCCTGGATGGCATAGAGGCCCAGCACCATCGAAACGCTGCCGCTATCCCACTGGGTAATATCGGCGTTGGGAAGCATTTCGCGGGCAAGTTTGGCCGAGTTGAAGGCCACGCTCATTTTGGGGCTCATGTGGAGCGAAAGCAGGCTGTCGTATTTTTTCAGCATTTCTTCGTAAGCTGCCAGGTATTCGGCGGTATTGGGGCCCTGTGTTTTGGGCAGACCCAGTTCCGGTTGTTCCAATTTTTTATAGAAATCGTGGTAACTGAGGGTTACACCGTCGTCGTAGGTAATATTTTCCTTCTGAAAATAGATGTGAAAGGGGACGATTTTTATATTGCCAAGTTCTTTTAAGATACTTTCCGATAAATCGGCCACGCTGTCTACAACTAATCCTAACCCTCCCTTTAAAGGTGTCTCCATCGCTGCTTGCTCCTATCCTTTAAGATTTAGTAATTCTGGTAACATTATACTCCTAAAAAACGTATACCTAAAAGAAACCTCAGAGTATTATCTAACCCTAATCCTTTTAGATGGTTTTAAGGCGGTTAGTGGTATGACAAATGGTATAATTTAGCAAAGACGCGCCCCCCCCGGCCAGTAGGAGAGGCCGGTCGCACCGAGAGGTCGCACCAGGAAACGCCATAGGCTTTAGAAGGAAGGAAAATTGCCCGTGGAAAACCGAATATTTGCTTTTATATCGGCCCGGAAATTAGGAATAAGTTTAACCGGTCTTTTAGTGGCCGGACTACTGTCGGCTTGCGGGAGTGATACCGCTGCCCCAACTGCCAGTTCTACCACCGCCCCTGCCACCACTGCTGTCGCTACCCCCTCCACCCAGACGACCGCTGCCGCTACTACGGCAGCCACAACAACGGTTGCATCAACCACAGCCGCTTTGACTACCACAGTAGCGGGCACAACTGCGGCAGGTACCAGTGCGGGCACTACCGTTGCTTCAACTACATCTGTAGCAACGACCGCTGCCAGTAATCCGACCGCGGCGGCTACGGCCACGGCCACTGCGAGTACTGACATTAAAGACCGGCCCATTGACAACCGCTACCCGCCGGGTCCGGCCCCTACCGCTGCTCCGCCTGCCGGGGGCCTGGTGGACGTAACCTTGCAGGTTCCCGACGCCCTCAAAAAGGGCACCTTCACCCAGGCTCGGACAATGAAGTTGCCCCAGGGTTTTTCGATTAGCCTCTACAGCCAGTTGACGGGCGCGGTCCGCCACGCCACTTTTAGCCCGGATGGGCGCATGTTTGTTTCGGAGCGGAGCGCCGGGCAGGTGGTGGTCCTCAAGGATAACGGCCAGTACGGGGAGCCGAGCGTCTTTGCTTCCGGCCTGAACGGGCCGCATGGCCTCGCCTTCCATACCTCCAACGGCCAGCTGTACCTGTACGTGGCCGAAAACGATAAGGTGACCCGAATTCCATACGAGGACGGCCAGGCTACCGCCGAGAATAAGGAAGTGATTGTTTCGGACCTGCCGACGGGCGGCAACCACACCACCCGCTCGATTGCCTTTGGTCCCGATAACAAGATGTATATTTCCGCCGGTTCGAGTTGTAATGTTTGTGTCGAGACCAATCCGAAGCGGGCCGCCGTAATCCAGTATAATGACGATGGCTCCGGTGAGCGGATTTTCGCGACCGGTCTGCGGAATGAGGTTGGGATAGAATTCAGCCCCGTAACCGGCGAATTCTGGGGCGTGGAAAATAGTCGTGATAACCTGGGCGACAATATTCCACCGGAAGAAATCAATATCCTGGTAGATGGCGGCAATTACGGCTGGCCTTACTGCTATTCGAATAAGGTCTACGATACCAATTTTGGCGGCAAGGACGCTTCTTACTGCGAGGGTACACTACCCCCGGCCCTGCCGATGCAGGCCCACTCGGCCCCGCTAGGGCTCGATTTCTACACGCCAAAGACTATGCAATTCCCTGCCGATTTCCAGGGCGATGTCTTCGTGGCTTTCCACGGTTCGTGGAATAGCTCGGTGCCGACCGGCTACAAGGTCGTCCGGGTCCGGGTGAAAGATGGCCGCCCGGATAGCTACGAGGATTTCGCGACCGGCTGGCAGACCGGGGGTGGTTACTGGGGTCGCCCGGTGGAGCCGGTGGTCGGGCCGGATGGCAGTTTGTATATCACCGACGATTACGCTAATGCTGTCTACAAAATAACCTACAAAGGATAACTATTATGTTTGGTGGTGGTCCCGGCATCCGTCTGATGCGGTTCCGAGGAGTTGATGTAACGCTGGACTTTAGCGTTTTGCTGCTCATTCTTATATTTTTCGTGCCCCAGGCGGCCCAATATTCCCGGATCTATCGCTGGGACCAATCCCAAACTATCCTGGGTGGGGTGTTAATTGCGGTCCTCTTTATCGGCTCAATCCTGGTCCACGAACTCAGCCACGCCTGGACCGGTATGGTGCTGGGAGCGAAGGTCACCTCTATCCGGCTGACCATGTTCGGTGGCGCGACCTTTTTTAGCTCGAAACCGGCCTCCGAAGGCAAAAACTTCTGGATTTCGATTATAGGGCCGCTTTCCAACCTGGCGCTCTGGTTTATCTTCCGGCAAGCCTCCGACGCCAGTCTGCGGGCCGATGCCAACAGTTTCCCGGCCGTGCTGTCGGTCTGGACGGTAGTCAGCGACACCATCGCCACCTATAACCTCTACCTGGCAATCTTTAACGCCCTGCCAGGCTACCCGATGGATGGCGGTCAGGCGGTCCGCTCGGCGATAATCTGGCTGACCAAGCGCGAGTTGTGGGCGGCCTGGGTTGTAGCGGTGCTGGGATGTTTGACCGGGCTGGCCTTTAGCTGGCTGGCGATTCAATTCCTGGTAGCCCAGTCGATTTTCAACGCCTTTATTATGGGCTTGATTGCCTTCTGGATTATCCAGGGCTCGGTGGCCCAGTTGCGCGAGGTTCTACCCGCCCCCAGCGGTCCGCGGCCTGCCCCCGGTGCGCCACCCCCGGCCATTCCCCGGCAACCGCTGGGGGTTACGGTCGAGCAGGTGATGGAGCGGCCTCCCCGCGCCTGGGACGAGCGAACGCCTTTACCCGAATTTATTCAGGAGACCGATAGATATGGTGTCGATGAGCGGGCCTGGCTGCCGGTCCTGCGGGAAGGCTACCTGATGGGGATTGTTACCAAACGGTTGGCCCGCAAAGGCCCCGCTCCCGATGCCTTCAACTCGTCGCCAACCCAGGCCCCGACCCTGGCCCAGGTGCTGGTCCCCCGGCGCAGCCTGACGGTAGTTAAGGCCGAGCAGGACTTGAGCGAGGTAATTCCGACGGTCCAGGCCAGCCGCGATTACCCGGTGGCGGTCCTGGGGCCGGGCGGTTACTTCGTAGGCTTCCTTCATCGGGATAGTTTGCGAGGGTAGCTGACCCTCTCCGGCTGGAAAATAAGCAAAGTTTCCCAGTTGAAAATTTATAACACCTAAAATCTCCCGGCTCGAATGAGTGCGGGAGATTTTTAAGAGGCTCGTTTCAGGCTTTCCGGTGATAGTAAAGGGACGGTAAAAGGTTTTTAGGGTGAAGGAGGGACGGTTTGGAGAAAAAGCAGATTCTTTTCATTCATAGTGCGGGCCGCCAGGGTCCGGGTTTGCACGACGGGAGTACCGATTTTCGACAGTTCCTGGAAAAGTCGCTTCCCGGTTATGATTTTCGCAGCCCTTTGATGCCTAACCCCGAAGCACCATCCTACAAACTATGGCGGGACAAATTTGCCGAGGAATTTAACCGGCTTGATGACGGGGCGATTCTTATCGGCCATTCGCTGGGCGGCTCGGTCATCCTGAAATTCTTGTCGGAGCAGAAAATAATAAAATCTCTGGCAGGGGTTTTTATCGCGGCATCGCCCTTCTGGAGCGCGGACAAAGATTGGCAGGTGTCCGAGTACAACCTGCGAGAAAACTTCGGGTCATATCTCCCGACCACCCGCTATTTCTTCTATCAAAGCGCCGATGACGAAGTCATACCACGCGCCCATTTTGAAAAGTACGCCCAGGCCCTGCCACAGGCAACTGCCCGCCTGGTAAATGCGGGCGGTCACCAGATAATGAACGGTTTGCCCGAACTGGTGGAAGATATAGCCAGTCTCTAAACCACATTTTGAGGAAAATAAAAATCCGGCTTCTTTCCAGGCCGGATTTTTTATTTCTCTTTATTCCTTAATCGATTCGACTTCGATTTCTTCCACTCGCGTAACTCCGCGCAGGGAGGCCACTTTTGGTTTGGATTGACCGTTCCCGTTTCCATTACCGTTTCCGTTAGCAATGGTTGAGGGGGTTGGGACCGGCACCGTGGTCCTGGTGATGCCCAGGTCGGCCCGGAGTTGCCGTATTTCGTCCAGCAAATCGGTCTCGCGGGTCTTCTGCTTGTCCATTTCGAATTCCATCTTCTTGACCCGGAAAAGGGTATCCTCGACCAGGCGCCGGTTGTTGCTTATCAGGTCGGCGATAAGACCGAACAGCATTATCAAGAACCCGATGATAAGCGAGGCGCTCCCTAACAACAGCGACTGGATGTGGCCGATGCTGCCGTTATGCTCGGCTACGGTGAACCACAAAAAGCGTCCGACCGCGAAAGCCCCGACCAGGAAGAAAGGGATGCTGAAGTAGAAAAAGGCTTTGAGTGGTTCGTGCATGGCGTAAATGCGCACGATGGTCGCGCCCATTCGCTTTACATAATTCCAGACGCCTTTGACCAGCCGTGACTCCCTGGTGACCGGGTTGGTGAAAATCGGGATGGAGGTAATCGCCAGGTTCTTCTTGCTGGCCTGGAAGATGGTTTCGACGGTGTAGGTGTAACGGGTGACCACGTTTAACGTCAGGGCAGTTTCGCGGCTAAAAGCCCGGAACCCGCTGACGGCGTCAGGCACCGTCGAGCCGCTAAAGATGCGGACGGCCATGCTGCCCAGGCGCTGGAATTTCTTTTTTACAAAGCTGAAATGCTCGATAAGGTCGGTCTGGCGGTCGGCGATAACCATGTCGGCCTGGCGCAGTACGATGGGTTGGACCAGTTCGGGGATGGATTGGCCGGGATACTGGTTGTCGGCGTCGGTGTTGACGATAATATCGGCGTCGAGGGAGAGCGAGGTATTGAGGCCGGTCTGGAAAGCAGCAGCCAAACCCCGGTTGCGGGTATGGTGGGCGATAACCATCGGCACCTTGTTTCGCATACCCCATTCACGGGCGACCTCGACCGTCCGGTCTCTACAGCCGTCGTCAATAACCACGACTACGATTTCATCTACCCCGTTTATATGTTCGGGACGCGGCAAATCATCCAGCGTCTGGGGCAGGGTTTCTTCTTCGTTATAACAGGGAATTTGGATAGCGAGTTTCATTAAGCCTAACTTTTAACTTTGCCCTTCCAACCATCAAGCACTTACAGTATGCAAACGGACCGGGGAGCAGTTTTGTTGCACTACTTGTTATTGATTCTACTCTCTAAGTGCCTAAAGGTCAACTAATCCAAAAGTAAGGTCAGGCAGTCCCACCAAAAAGAGACTGGCGTTGGCCCTGGCGGTTGACCGGGGCCGGGGTTTGGGGTAAACTTTACCCGCTAAAGTCAAAAGACGTGACATAAGGTTGCCTGGCAGGCCAGAGTCCCGGCCTCTCGTCCTTTGAACGCCTCAAAGGTGAGCGGCTTTTTTTATACGTCTTTTGCCAATATAAAATACTAGAAAGAAATTTCAGGAGCGGAGAATGCTTGACCTGCGGTTTATAAGGGAAAATACCGATAAAGTGCGCTGGGCTATCCAGGTAAAGCGGGTAGACCTTGACCTGGACGAACTGCTGGCAGTGGACCAGGAAGTTTTGAAACTGAAACGCCAGATTCAGGCCCTTAATGAAGAGAAAAATTCCAATTCTAAAAAGATGGGTAAGGCGGCCCCCCAGGAACGTCCCCTGATTATCCAGCGCGGTAAAGAAATCGGCGAAGAATTAAAAGCCCTGGAACCTCAACTGCGCGAGGACGAAGAAAAACTGCGCCAGCTTCAGCTTTTAACGCCCAATATTCCCGACCCCGATGTGCCGGTCGGTGTAGATGATAGCGAAAATGTCGAAGTCTATCGCTGGGGAGAGCAGCCCCAATTTGATTTCCCGCCGCTCGACCACGTTCAAATCCTGGAAAACCACAACTGGGCCGATTTCAAACGTATCGCCGAGGTGGCGGGTAGCCGCAGCTATCTTCTCAAAAATGAAATGGCTATCCTGGAATATGCCCTGCACCGTTTTGTGATGGACCGCCTGATGGAGAAGGGTTTTACCTTCATGACCGTGCCGTCACTGGCCCGAGAGGCGACCCTGGTCGGGACCGGCCACTTCCCAAGCGGGCGCGACCAGGTCTATTACCTCCCTGCCGACGATTTGTACCTGTCCGGGACCGCCGAAGTGCCGCTCAATAGCCTTCACGCGGGCGAAATCCTCAACGAGAGCGATTTACCTCTCACCTATGCCGCTCTTTCGCCCTGTTTCCGCCGGGAAGCGGGCAGCGGGGGCCGGGACGTGCGCGGTCTAATCCGGGTCCACCAGTTTACCAAAATCGAGCAGTTTATCCTCTGCAAAAATGACCCCGAAGAGTCGCGCCGCTGGCACGAAACTATCCTGGGTAACGCCAAAGAAATCCTCGAAGCGCTGGAAATTCCTTATCGGGTAGTCGAGGTCTGCACCGGGGACATGGGCGCGGGTAAGACCAAGATGCACGACATCGAAAGCTGGGTGCCGAGCGAGCAGAAGTACCGGGAGACCCACTCCTGCTCCAGCCTGGGCGACTGGCAGGCCCGCCGCACAAATTTGCGCTACCGGGACGCCGATGGCAAGGTCCAGTTCTGCTACACCCTCAACAATACGGCCCTGGCGACGCCGCGCTTCCTGGTGCCATTTTTGGAGAACCACCAGCAAGCCGACGGCTCGATTCGGATTCCGGTGGCCTTGCAGCCTTACCTGTGGGGCAAAGAAAAGTTAGGGTAAAATTTCCCAGAAGAAAAGCCCGGTTTTGGCCGGGCTTTTTTCGTTCAAATTATAATGGTTTAAGCGTCAGCGGAAACCGGCAGGGTCATAACAAAGCCGGGGAGTTCCTCGGAATAGACCAGGGTGCCCTTATGCCCTTCCACCAGGCCCCGCGCCACGTATAGGCCGATGTCGAGCCCACCCGCCTTTGGGACATCAAGCTGGAAAGGTTGTTCGCGCAGGATTGGTCGGTAAAGGTCGAATAGCACTTTGACCTGTTCCGGGGTCAGGATGGGCTTTGGTAGCGGCATCAACAGCCGTACATGGTTACGTGTTTCGTCAAACTCTACCCGGATTTCGGCGGCCTCGTTCGCCTGTAAGATAAATGTTAAAACCGCCCGGATGGACCGTTCAAGCCGGGGACCATCGGCCAGCACCGTAAGATTCTGGTCCGGGGTCTGCCAGATGATGTCCTTCCCCTCAGTTTCTGCGAGGCGCTCTACCAGGTTTTCTAAAAATTCCTGGAAATTTATTTCGGCCAGGTCCAAATTGAGCCGCCCCAGGGGAATACGCGAGGCTTCCAGCAATTCCTCAATCATATCGACCATTTCGTCGCCCTGGTTTATCATCTGTTCGCTTATCCGGCGCTGGCTGTTAAATTCGGGCGTCCCAGGCAGCTTGGCGGCCAGGATCTGGGCGTAACTGTGAATGACCGTCAGAGGTGTACGGAGTTCGTGAAAGATGTAGGAAAAGAATTGTTCACGCAGGCTATCCTCAGCCTGGGGGTTAGTTGTTTTATCGGGTCTGGTCTGGTCAACCATTACTTAGAACCTCTTAAAGGTGATTATGGAACGAATTGAACAAATCAGGCAAAGTCGAGAAAATCTAACTGGCCTTGTTCAAGCTGGTTGAGCAAAATACTGGCAAGGGTCGGGTCGAACTGGCGGCCCGCGCCTCGTTCTAGCTGGCGCTGGCAGTACGCGCGGGTCCGGTGGGACCGGAAAGGGCGGCTCTGTGACATCGCTACCAGGGCCGAGCCAATTCCGAGGATCCGGGCCGTGAAAGGAATTTCTTCACCCACCAGTCCGAGCGGGTAACCAGTACCGTCAAAATTCTCGCGCTGGTGTTTGAGGGCCAGCAGGCTGGTTTGCCCTAAAAAGCGGCCAAAAGGAGCCAGGATGGTCACAATTTCCAGGGGCACTTGCCGGATATGCTGCCAGTGGGTCTCGCTAAGCTTTCCCTGGTTTTTCCAGACGCTTTCGGGAGTCAGCACCCGGCCCAGGTTTGCCAGCCAGGCTGCTATTTCCAGGTTCCGGCAGTCCTCGTTGTTAAGCCCGGTTTTCCCGCCCAGTACCTGGACCAGCCGGACCAGTTTCTCGGCCCCACCGGAAAGATAGGGCTCGCGGTGTTCGACCAGGTTGGCTATAACCTTCAACCCGTCCCATAGCCCCGCTTCCAGGGTAGAGTTGAGGTCGGTGGCCTCGTTGAGCCGGTCGGTGGTTTCATGCAGACGCTCGTTGAGTTCTTGCATGATTTTACTTTCGATGTCATTGCGTTTGCCACCCACCCACAACAAAAACCGCTCGTAATCTTCTTCTAACCAATCGGTAAGGGAGTCGCCGCCCTGTTTATCCAGATTATCCACTGTATTCAGGTCCATGTCGGTCAGGTGAGCCGGGCGAGCGTTCGCGCCGATACGGACCTGGTTGCGGTGTTGTTTGGCAATATACATTGCGGCATCGGCCTTTTGCACCAGGTCGCGGGGGGTCATGCCATCGTCCGGGCAAAGCACCGCCCCGATGCTGACCGAAAGGGTAATTTCGGCGCCGCTTTCCAGGACCAGCGGGTTGTTATTGATTGCCAGGCGGGTCTTCTCGGCGACCGCTTCCAACCCAAGGGGCGTACAACCGGGCAGCATCACGCCAAACTCGTCCCCGCCGTAACGGGCCACCACGTCGGTTGTGCGGACGTTCCGGCTAATCATGTTGGCGACGTGGCGTAAGGCTTCGTCCCCGGCCAGGTGGCCGTACTGGTCGTTGACCGTTTTCAGGTTGTCCATATCCACCATCATCAGGCCCAGGCGGGTTTCATCCCGGCGGGCCCGGCCAATTTGGGTGGTGAGTTCGCGGTCGAAAAAGTCGTGGTTGTAAACGCCAATCCGGCTGTCGAGTTCCGCCGAAAGCTGTTTTTCTTCGTAAAGGCGGCTGTTCAGGAGGGCCAGGGCGAAAAGGGCGGCCAATCTATCCAGGAGCGAACGCCGGATTTTGTCCTCCTGGTAGATATTTTCCTCCCTGTTACCCATTGCGATGGCCCCTACGACCTTGCGCTTGGCGACCAGCGGAATAATCATCTGGGAGAGAAATTCGGGGCTAAAGAGGTTACTATCCAACAGAAGCGGGTCAGTTTCAGGACTATTCCAGGCACCGGTCAGGATTTCCTGGCGCTGGATGGCTTCCTCAAAGGGGCTTCCGGCCAGGGCCTGGTTTTTTATATAGGTCCGGCGGGAGCGGCCCAGCGTGGCGTCCCAGTAAAAAGGCAGGCTATAAGTATCCCCGACCGGCGGCACCAGGGCCAGGCTGACCCTTTCGATGGGTACGATATTTTGTAATCGCGCGATAAAGCTGTTAAAAAGTTCCTCGCCGTTAAGACTGGCTGCCAGCGACCCGGCCATTTCGTTGACCAGTCCCATCTCGTAAGCGGCCTCTTTTAAGTCGTCAAAGCGGGTGGCGTTATCCAGGGCAATCGCGGTCAATTCCGCTAGCGAACGCAGGTACGATAAATCTTCACCCGCCAAATCCAGGTTAGCGCCAGCCAGGAAAAATCCGAAGTTATGGCTCGGTGTTTTAACCGGCATCAGGTAAATGATATTGGTTTCGATCAACCCGGTCAGGTCTGAGCTCAGCTTACCGCCTTTAAAGATTTCGGGCTGGTCGTGGGGCGTTAAAAGCCAGGCCGGTAACTGGTCCAGCAAAATATTATTTTCGACCGGGGATAATAGGTGATTGTCCTGGTGAGCAGTCAGGGTATAGAGGTCATTGCTGTCGTCAAAAATAAGTAACCCGCAAAAAGCCAGGTCAGGAATCAAATCAGATGTAGCGGTAACCGCCAATTCCATTACGACCCGCTGATTCTGAACCCGTAGCAATACCGGGGCAAAGGTTAAGAATTCCGAGAGTCTTGTATTATTATTACCCGAATTAGACAATGTACCTGTTTCTAATTCTTCAACATTCACTTGCAACCTCTTGTACCAACAGGGTAGGGCGTACTAATCTCAAATGATAAATATAACGATGACCAGGGCAGTGAAGGTATCAATTAATATTAATATGGCATAAAATAATTATTGCCTAGAATATCTGAAACTTCAACCCTATACTTAATTCAATTATAACCGAGGTTTTAATAATTGATAGATAACTGGCAGAAAAGTACCATCCTGGTCCGCGCCTACCTAGCCAGAATGGTACACCCCCCTAACGTTTATTATTATTAAAGGCGACCTGGGTGTTGCCGCTCACTCCATAACCTCTCTCGCCGGTCTGGGCATCCTGTTGCTCCATCCGGCCCACCGTTTCGCTGATACTAGGAAAAACAACCTGCTGGTAATTGAACCTACCCAGGTACCCGGATAGGGCCTGGATGAAATCGTTGGGCCGCTCCACCATTGGAGAATGCCCGCTCTGGGGCAAGAACAGTTCGTCGTGCCGGTGCTCGTTATTAGCCAGCGTCTCGCGCAATTCTTTTGCTTCGGAAGGCCGAATAACCCGGTCGGCCTGGCTGGTAATAATATTAACGGGGAATTTCACGTTTTGGACGGCTTTGTGAATATCAAAATTGCGCATGACCTGGAAAATCCCGGTCTGTTCGCTAAAGCTGAAATTACGGGCCTGCATAGTCCCGCCAATAATATACATGAAGGCTTCTTCATTGGCGTTCGGGCCGGTCCCTTTTAACGAGCCGGGCGCTATATCGCCCACCGGGAAGTTGCCATTCTGGAAATAGTGCTGGCGCAGGTATGTCGCTACCTCGGCCTGGTTGCCTCCGCGCAAAGCCCTGGTCAGTTCGTCCAGTTCGCCGTAGCGTTCGGAAGGGCGGTAGCCTTTGGGGGAGATTGAATTGACCAGGCATATCCCGACAATCCTTTCGGGATGGTCGATGCCGTACTGCATGGCGACGCCCCCACCCATCCCCCAGCCGACCAGGTAGAAGGACTTGAGGTTTAACGCCGTAACGAAATCGTGCAAATCTTTAGAGAAATCGGTCATGCTGGTGACCGGTTGGTACTCGGTCAGGCCGTAGCCGCGTAAATCGGGGGCCAGGGTCCGGTAGCGGAAGGGCAAACCTTCCTGAATTGCTTCCCACCAGCGTGAAGAAGCCAGGTTATCGTGCAAAAGGATTACCGGCAGACCGTTAGCGTCGCCGCCTTCCACGAAATGAATATTTTTGAGGCCGGGCGTTTGAATATCCTGCTGCGTAAGACCATTGTCGGTGGCTAATCCGTCAATTCTCCAGGGCATTGCTAGTTCTCCATTTTAATTTTCTACTAATCTCATAGCCCTATTTTAACCGCTAACCATTAAAAATAAAAGTCAGTTCTCTTAAGAGAAAACTTGCCCGGCGCGCTGCCTTACCAGGAAAAAACTTCGCGGTAAGACCAGCTTGTGGCTTCCGCTAACCCTTGCGTAGTGGTGCTAAGCACCTACCACTACAGCAAGATTAGTTCCTTCGTTAGCCGGGGAAGAATTTCCGCCCCATTCGCCGTTACCAGCAAGTCATCTTCGATCCTGACTCCGCCCCATTCCGGGAAATAAAGCCCCGGCTCGACCGTCAGGACCATTCCGGCTTCGAGCGGGTTGGGGTCGTTGGGCATCAGGAAGGGGGTTTCGTGGACCTCGCGGCCCAGGTTGTGGCCGGTGCTGTGCATGTAATACTCGACCAGCCCGGCTTTCTCGAAAATGTCCCGGCAGATTTTATCGACCTCCCCGGCGCTCACGCCCGGTTTGACCGCCTCGACCCCGGCCATCTGCGATTCCAGCACGAGGTTGTAAATCTGGCGCTGGCGTTCGCTCGGCTGTTTCCCGTTGCCGCCAACAAAAATGGTGCGGGTAATATCCGAGTTGTAGCCGTCAATCCTGGCCCCAAAGTCGAACGTGACCAGTTCACCGGCCTCGATAACTTTGTCGGTGGCCCGCCCGTGCGGAAGCGCCCCACGCGGTCCGCTGGCGACAATCGTATCGAAAGCTACCGAGTCGGCCCCGAATTTGCGGAAGCCGTACTCGAGTTCGGCAGCGGCGTCCCGTTCGGTCATGCCTGGTTTGAGCAGCCCCAGCAACCGGTCGAAGGATTGGGCAGCAATATCAACGGCCCGGCGCAACGCTTCCACCTCGACGGCGTCCTTGCGCTGGCGCAATTTCGCTCCCAGGTTCGGGGCAGGCTGCCACTGAGTTTCTTTAATTTTTTCGGTCCAGGAGGTGTAATCGTTATAGCTGAGGTGGTCGGCCTCGAAACCGATGCTTGCCAGCCCCAGCCGTTTGATTTCGGGGATAACACTCTGCTCGAAAGGCCGTTGCAGCCGGACTACTTTCCAGCCGGGCGATTGGAGGGCGGCTTGCTCGACATAACGGCCATCGGTGAACAGGATAGCCTCGGTCGCGGTAATCAGCAGGTAGCCGAAACTTCCGGTGAAACCGCTAAAGTAGGCCCGGTTTTCGGGCCGGGTGATGAAAACCCCTTCGTAGGAAAACCCTTCTTTTTTTAGAAGGTCACGCAAAGCGCTCAGGCGGTTGTTCGTTGTCATGTCGCAATCTCCTCCGGGACTTACTCTCAGGATAAAGGCGCTAACCGGGATGGGCCGCGTCCCACCAGTGGCGCAATGATGTCGTAAAGGGCCTGGCTGAACCGGACCAGTTTACCTTCGCGGCTGACGGCGGCATGTTTGCTCATGCCTTCCACGCAGATTTTTCCGGTAGTTTTATTATAAATCTGATAACCAAAGACGCAACTGACCCGGCCAATTTTCTCGCACCAGACTTTAATGCCGATTTCGTTGTCGTAAAAGGCCGGGCTGTAATATTTTATAGAAAGGTCCGTTACCATAAAACCGTAACCTTCTTGCTCAATGTGGCTGTAGGGGTAGCCGAGGGCCCGGCAGAATTCACCGCGAGCGACCTCGAACCAGACGAGATAGTTGGCGTGGTAGACCACCCCCTGGGCATCGGTTTCGGCGTAACGGGGCCGTAAAAAGAGTTCATAAATAAAAGGCCGGGGTGGGTCGCCTGGTTGTGTGAGCGACCGGCCCTGGCCTGCTGCGGTATTCTCTAAATGACTACCTTCGGTTATTGGTTTTGTCACGGTGGTTGGTTTCCAATTACATCTAAATTAACCTGTTAATGCCCATGCCACAAATTACTGCAATTGCAAGCCGACGTTTCTATTATTTGGCTGGCGGCGTGACTGCCGGGGTCGTGCCGGGGGTAGCCGAGCCTTTGCTAAAGCCGTCCAACATGGTCTGGGCTAATTGGGCCATTTCGCTGCCGGGGGCGATTTGCTCGACCTGTTTCAGGTAGGCGCTGGCTATTTCCGG
Organism: Chloroflexi bacterium 54-19; assembly: GCA_001898225.1. Lineage (GTDB taxonomy): Bacteria > Chloroflexota > Chloroflexia > Chloroheliales > Chloroheliaceae > 54-19. The sequence continues at coordinate 37,579 of MKTJ01000022.1, read as the reverse complement.
GTTGTCCCGGTAACTCGAACCGAGCGCGAACAGGGCCGAGGCGTCCTGGGGATTTTCCTTGATAATCATCTGGAACTGGCTGCGCGCCTCGTTCATATTCTGGTTATAGAAGTAAGCCAGGCCCAGCCGGAAATGGGCCTCGGTGCGTTCGTCCGCCGAAACTGTCGAGTTGGCCTGGTCGGAAAGCTCGGAAGCCTGCCGGTAGGCGGCGACAGCGGCGGCATAGTTTTTGTCGCAACTGAGGTTATACTGGCCCCAATCCATCAGGGTAGTAAAATCGTTCGGGCTTTGCTTGAGGGTTTCCCGCAGCCGGTTTTCCGTTACAGGGTCTTTACAATCGCTGCCATCAGCGGCGGCGGTAGTAGCGGGTGGTTTGACCGAACTCTGGCGGATATAGCCGAAACCGAGGACGCCGACCAGACCCACGACCAGCAGACCCACCATAAGGTAGCGCAGACCGTCCGGCAAGGGCCGTTCTGGCTCTTCGAGGGCGGGGTTGGTCTCCGGTCCAGCCGGTTTTTCCTCTTTCAAAGCGGTTTTCAGGTTTATATTGTTCTCTAACTCCATAAGCCGAATGTTAGCATGTCAGGCGATTGCCGTCAATGAAGTTGGGCCTTCCGGGACGGCTTTCTAAACAACCTCTAACTTCAATTTTTACTACTAATTCTAACCGGCGGCGGCCAGGACTTTTTCAAGGAAGACCTTTTCCGGCACGGCTCCTTCGAATTCCACCCGGTCGTTGATGATGGTTTTGGGTACCCCATAGACGTTGTATTGCTCGGTCAAATCCTGGAATTCGTTGGCCTCGATGATTTCGGCAGTAACATGCGGGGTCGCCATCGCCATCTGGTGGGCCATACGGACCGCCGAGGGGCAAAAGCCGCAGGTCGGCGTGACGAAAATTTTGATCAGGGCCGGGGCGGATAGTTCCGCCAGGGCAGCCAGGGTCGTGTCCTTGAGATGGCTCCGGTTGCGCGAGAGGTCGGAGATATTCTCAACCAGGGTCGCGAACTCGTAGCCTGCCGGGATGCCATAAAACTGGGATTTTCCGGCCAGGTTCCCGGCCTTGAAGGCCATCACGGGAAGCCGGAGCGGGTCAATCGCCAGGTCGAGGGCTTTCTGGAAACCTTCCGGCGAATCCAGGTCCACGAAGATAACGCTTAGTTTGGGCGAGAGAGCGGTGATTTCCCGGTACAACTGGTAGCTGATGGCGCACGCCTGGGCCGTTAAATCCTGGTCTTCGCCCATTTCGTCGGGGAATTCGACCACTTCGGTTTGATGATATTCCTGCCGGGAGAAAAAAAGCAGTTCGACTGGGGTATCCAGTTCTTCCCCGAAGCGTTCCAGCAGGATTTCGCGGTCCTCATCACCAAGCAAAGCCATTGTGTTACCTCTTTCTGGCTACGGACTACGGAAGCGGGGTCAGGCGCATCCGTTCTTCTACTTCGGGCAGGGTCGGCACCCCGGTTGCGCCCGGTTTTTCGATGTTGCAGGCGGCGGCAGCGTTGGCAAAGCGGGCCGAAGCCAGCGAATCGCCCGACTTGCTCAGGTGAATCAGGAAGGAAGTCGCAAAGACATCTCCCGCCCCGGTCGGCTCGATTTCCTGGGCCGGGTAAGCCGGGACGCGGGTGGACTGACCGCCCTGGAAGACCGTACAGCCGCGCGGACCCTGGGTCAGGACCACGATAGGACAATGGTCGATATAGAGTTGCAGCACTTCCTGGCCGTGCGGGCCTTTGGGCAAGTCCTCGCCGCTCAACACCATAGCCGACAACCGGGGCAACAACGCTTTCGCGCCTTCCCAGTCAATAGCCTGGACCCGCCCGTCCGTGGGCCAGGCCCGCATGTAACCCTGGGGTGTCAGGCCGATAACGGCGTCGGGGAATTGTTTTACCAGGTTGGGGTCGCACTCCTGGGCAATTGGCCCCAGGAGGACAATTTCGATACCGCTACTGGGGCCGCGCCATTCTTCCGGCACGTCGCTCTCACCGATGACCGGGGCGACTGCGCGCACGAACTGTTCCCGGCCCGCAGGCGTATAGATATTTTCGAAGATGGTGGCGACGTTGGTTTCGGGGCCGCGAATTTCAATACCGTGAAAGAGGGGTGATTGGCGCACATCGTGGGGCGCCGCTGTAAGGATGGCGGTGCGTTCTCCCAGGTTGCGGGCGGTGACGGAGGCGAACGTAACCGTGCCGCCCGGAATATAGCTGCCATCGGGCATCAAGTCTTTACAGATATGCCCGATTGTTACAAAATTTGGGTTCAACAGTCCTCGTTTATGGTTTACAGACTAATCAAAAAATAATGCTCTACAAAAAAGAGTGGGGGACACTGCTGGTCCCCCACTCCGGTTTTCGTACCCGTTGGGGTCGAGATAACTTATTTAGGGAAGATAGTGACCTTGCGTTCTTCGCCTTCACCAAAGCTTTCGCTGCGAATGTAGGGGTGGTCCAGTAACGCGATATGGACCAACCGGCGTTCGTGGGCGGGCATCGGCTCCAGGGTAATCGGCTGGCGGGTCGCCATCACCTGGTCGGCCATCCGGTGGGCCAGGTTAACCAGGTTAGCCTTGCGACGAGTGCGATAGCCTTCCACATCAATCATGACGCGGCCCCAGGTGCGGGTCTTTTTGTTCATGATGAGGTTGAAGATGTACTGCATGTCGGTCAGGGCCTCACCGCGCCGTCCGATAAGGACGCCCAGGTCGTTACCTTCCAGGTTGATGGTGACGAGCGGGGACTGGTTGTCTTCCTCGCCATTTTCGTCCGGTTCGGGCGGCATAAACTCGATGCGCGGGCGGGCTTGAATCCGCATCCGGCGCAGCAGGTTAGTGACCACTTCGCGGCCAATATTTGCCAGTTCTTCGGCGTCAAAGGCGCGGGCTGCCGGGCGGGCCAGCGGTTGGCCCAACGGAACGCCTATCGGCGCGACGTTGGGGGTGGCGTTCGGAATAGGCTGGCCTATCGGTTGGATGGGCCGGGCGTTCGGAATAGGTTGGCCCATCGGCGGTTGGCCCTGGGGCCGGTACGCCTGCGGTTGCGCCACCGGGCCGGGATAGTAAGGCTGCGGTTGTGGCCCCATCGGGGGGCGGACCGCGCTAGGCCGGGTGGTTACCCGGACCAGGGCATCTTCGGCCCCGACGCCCAGTACCCCCGGCGTACCGGGCCGGAGAACCTCCACGTCAACTTCCTCGTAACTGCGGCCTAATCGTTGTAAGGCAATTCGCACTGCTTCATCTACGGTGCGACCCTGAACTTCAACGCTCTGCATAAGTATTATTCATCCTCCTCAAATGCGGGCCGGTGTGGTTAATTTGCCCTTTATACCCTGTTAATCCGGGCCGGAACTGGCGGTCTACTTCCAATTTCGGCCCGGCCCCTCCTTCAAGCTTTTAGAGCCGGACTACTTCTTTTTGGTCCCTCTGTTCTGGTTCAGGTTAGAGACATTGGTGCTGCTGGTGCTGGTACCCGTAACGTTCCCGGCCCCACCACTCTTTTTAGGGGGCCGCCGGTTCAAGTTCTGGTAGGCTTGCCGGATGGCATCTTCCTGCTTGGCGGCCCTGGTTTCGGTCAAACGGCCCGGCGTGGTCTCAACATTGGGAAGGATGCCGCCGGTTTTGTTCGGGTTCGCGCTGCTTTTCCGGCCAAAGTTATTGGCAGGCGCATCTTCAACCAGGGTCGTATTCGAAAGTTTCTCGCCCCCACCATCGGCTGCTGCGGCAGGACTGTTCTGGCGATTCTTTTTGTCCGCTGAAATGTTCTTCAAATCGGCGGCTTTCAAGTCTGCGGTAACAGTACCGGTCTGGCGGGTCTTTTCATCCTGCAATTTCTGCTGGCTATCGGCGAGACGCTGCATCAGGCCCGGTTTGGGCGGAGCGGCGTTCGGGTCGCGTTTTTTCAACTGGACTTTAGGCAGTTCTTTGACCGGCAACCAGTGCAGGCCAGGAATGTCGCTCAAGGAGCCAAACCCGGTGATAAAGAATTGCTGTACGGCGCTGAAAATGCTGGTGGTAACCCAGTAGACGACCGGGCCGGTCGGGAAGTTGAGGGCGGTAAAACCGAAAATCAAAGGCATCCACTGCATGATGCTGTTCATGCGGCGCTGCTGCTCGTCGGCCCCGCCACCTTTGGGCATGGTCATACGCTGGGTCAGGAACTGGAAAAGGACCATCATGACCGGTAGAATGTAGTAGGGGTCCGGTTTAGTCAGGTCGTGGAACCAGAGCAAGCCCTGGTTGGCGAGTTGGGCATCGGTCGCAGCCTGGATGGAGCCGGGGGCGAAAATACCCCAGGAATGTTGGACCAGTTGCATGGCCGGGTCGGTCGAACCGATAGAGCGCGTGACGGCGGCGTAAACGGCGAAGAAAATCGGGATTTGAATCACGATAGGGAGACAGCCTGCCGCCGGGTTGACGCTATACTCGCTGTAGAGCGCCATGATTTCGGCTTGCTTTTTCTGGGCCTTTTCGGGGGCCAGTCGTTCGCCGGCTTTGGTCTTATATCGCTCGTTGATTTCTTTGATGTAGGGTTGCAGTTGCTGCATAGCGCGGGAACTGCGCACCGATTTTAAGGTCAGAGGCAGTAATACCAGGCGTATTGCTATCGTAAAGAGAATAATACCAACAGCAGTATTGCCACCGCCGATAGTAGCGAAGAACTTGATAACACTTGCCAACCCACCTACGATGGCATCTATAAATTGGCCCACTAAAGACTGCCTCCTTGTATCAGTTGTCAGTAGCCGGTTTTGGGTCGTTAATTAAGTATACGCCCTGAAACCCGGTTTAGTTTCTACTTCTCTAACTTGCTGACCGCTGAATATCAAACTTTGTAACATTTGGCCGGACCACTTCGCTCTCAGGGGACCGGGTCATAGCCCCCCGGATGAAACGGCTGGCATTTCGCAATTCTCTTAACGGCTAACCAGCTACCTTTGAACGCGCCATACTTTTCAATAGCCTCGTACCCGTAATGGGAACAGGTCGGGTAAAAGCGGCAGGTATCAGCCGGTAGCAACCGGGAAAAGGTCATTTGATAGAGTTTAATTAGCCAGAGCAGAGGGTACTTCATATTTTTTCGTGAAACGTTAAACGAAACAACGTTGAACGTGACTCCTGGTGGGTTTCAGATGGTTCCGTTCCACCGAAAGATAGTTTTTAAGATGATTTCTAAATTCCGGCCCTTATTATCCCGGTGCTTTCGTCCCCCGTTCAACGTTTAACGTTGTTTCGTGCCCTTTAGGGGCAAACGTTTTGCGTGGTCGTGTCGTTACCTGTTCGGGGACGAATTCGACCAACCGGGCGCGCCGGAGCAAGCTATCTACCGTCTGGTCGATGGTCCAGAAGTCGGTTTCCTCGGTCAGGTTGTTGCGGGCAATCCAGACCAGGTCGAAACCTTTCTTCAGGCCAGGATGCCGGACCCGGACGGCTTCACGCAGTTCACGTTTGAGCCGGTTGCGGGTATGGGCTTTGCCCATGCGCTTGCCGACCGAAAAACCGCTCCGGGTGATTTCCAGACCGTTTGGTGCGGCGACCAGGACCAGCAGCGGGTGCGCCCAGGAACGACCTTTGGCGCGGGTTTGTTGGAACTGGTGACCTTTGGTCAGGCTGTATATCCGTTTCATCAGCCTTTTATATTATATACTAGACTACCTAAATAAGAAACTTTTAAAAGCCTTTAGATAGCCGGATTGACTGATACAATAAAAAAGCGAGCTAATGGCCCGCTTCTTTTCACTTGCTACAAATCAGTTATCACGTGTCGCCCGGTAGTTGGCATTATAAAAGAAAAGAGATGGTTCAGGCTAATATGGTTATTGGCCCGGCCCTTCGGACTACCGGAGGCGGTTCGGATAGCCAGGATTAGCGCGGTTCGCGATGCTCGTGGCTGACTGTCAGCTTCCAGCGGCCTTTGGCCCGGCGCGACGCCAGGACGGCCCGTCCGTTCCGGTCGGCCATGCGCGATAAAAAGCCATGCTTGCGGCGGCGCGGAATACGCTTAGGTTGCCAGGTTCGTTTGGTCATGTCGCTGAGTTCACCCCCACTTCAAATGTGTCTATAAAACTTAGTCTAAAAATATCTTATCAGGTACGGCGGGGCGCTTTAGCTGCGAAGCCCGGCTTTACCATTAGTTTTCGCCTTTAACCGGAAATCTCGTTCCGATTAGCCGTAGAATTATACCGGGTTTAAGCCCGCTAGTCAAATCCCCGCAGGGTATGTTAATATAGCATATCCCAACCAAATTTTACTTTTTGGATTTTCGCTTGACGTTTATTATTTAAAAGCCTGTTTCCGCGTCTTTGCTAACATTCTCGCCCTGTAGCGAAATCTTTTTCGAGGAGCAACATAGATGTTCTCAACCCGCCTTCTAAGCCTTCCACCGGCTCTAAACCTGGACATTGCCAAATTGCCCGGCCTGGCTCGCCAGACCCTGACAAAGGCCGAGACCCAGGTCAGGTCCCAGGCCAGCCTGGTCCGCCAGGACTTAACACCGGTCCTCCGGCAAGCTAAACTGGCTTCAAGTAAAGCTTTTGACCTGGCAGCTAAAACCGCTCGACAGACCGCCCACCTGGTAGAGACCCAGGTGCTGCCCCTGGTCGAGCGCAAATTGGCCGGGTCAAAAATGACCCTGCCCGCGAAACTGTCATCTTTACCCGCTATTGTCGCGGTAAGCCAGGCCCCGGTGGAAAGTCCGGCCCCGGCCCGTAAGGTTGGCCCGCTGATGACCGCCCGCCTGACCTTGCAACTGCTGTTCCTGGCCGTGGCCGAGAAGGCGCGGGCCGTCACGGGTGCCGCCCCGGCCAAACCCAAATCACCCTGGCTCATCAGCAAGAACGACGACCTTATTTACATGATTGGCAGTTCGGCGGTCAGTTACCTGTTTATGGCCCTGATTTTCTTCTTCAAGGTCAAACCTTCGACCATTTTCTGGATTTATGTCCTCTTTTTTGATGGTCCGCACATTTTTGGCACTTTTAGCCGGACCTATGCCGACCCCGAAGAATGGCAAAAACGGCGCAAGCTTTTCCTGTTAAGCCTGTTATGGTTCCTGCCCGGTCCGGTGCTGGTCCGGCTCGGCCTGGGCGACTACTTCGACATTTTCGCCTACATGTGGGCCTATTATCACCTGGTCAAACAGCACTATGGCTTCTCGATTCTTTATAAGAAGAAAAACAACGACCTGGCGAAGATTGATAATTATCTCGATAAAGCCCTCATCTGGACCGGGTTTTCGCTGCCCTATGTCAACTTTATCTTTGGGCCGAACTACCCGACCGGCTACAAACGGGTTGGCGATATGCTGCCCGGTTGGACGCCCAAACTGGCCGCTGCCGCCTTCTATGCGACCCTGACGGCTTACCTGGGACGACAGGGCTATAAACTGGCGACCCATCAGAACATCGACGCGCCCAAGCAGATGTTGCTCGCTTCGTCCATCACGATGCACATGGTGACGTTTAAGCTGCCATTTTCGAAGCTGGGCGGGGGGCTTTCGAGCCTGGCCCCGATTGTAGCAATCCTGACGGTTTACCATAACATCCAGTACAACCGCCTCATCTGGTTCCACAACCAGAATAAGTATGTGAAAGGGGCGCAGAAGGGGCAGACTTTCGGCCTGGCCTCAACCCTCTCCAAGAATGGCAAGCGGTTCGCCCTGATAGCCTTCCTGTTCGGGGCCAGTTACCGGATACCGCTCGGCACGTTCGGGCAGGGTAAAGGCGGCGTTAGCCCGAAGATGGCCCAGTATATTACGGCTTTTGGCTGGGGCTTTGCCTTCGTGCATTATTATCTCGATAGCAAAATCTGGCGGGTCCGGCACGACCAGCGCCTGGGTAGCGCCCTCAAGGTCAATTCCGCGCCAGCCGCCGCTGCCGCTCAGTAGGATTCTATAATAAAAAGGCCAGCCTTTAACGGGGCTGGCTTTTTTGTTGATAAATGTTCGAAAATGAATTGAGTAATACCAAATACAAGTAAAGTCATTATACTTGTCATTCCGTGCGCAGCACGGAATCTCCGGTCCGTTGGACAATAGCCGAGACGAAGGGGTGTCTAAACCCCAACTTTCGACCTTATCGAATAGCAATGTCAGAGTAATTACTTTACGCCAACGGCGCTGCCCCCAGGGAACCCTTCGGGCTAGATTCCTCGACAAGCTCGGAATGACAAAAGGACGGGCTGTGATATTCGGCAATGGAGCAGCAAAGCAAAAGTTACTTCTGGCTGATTTCCACGGGCTGGTTAAAGTTCGAGAAATTTATAGCCCAGTAGCCGTTGCCCGGAGAATTTTCCTTGAGGTACAACTGCCGCACCAGGCTGTCGTCCTGACCTATCCAGGCGTCAATCGTGGCCGGGTTTTGGCCCAGGTTGTGAAAGGTTAGCTGGCCGGCCTGGGAGGCGCTGGCAAGCCCCTGGACGTGGTAGACGGTGGTGCCGTTGAGGAGTTCGCTGCCTACCAGCGTCAGGTTGCTCAGATTTTTGAGGACCGCGCCGACACCCGTTTCGGGGTCGAGCATTTCGGCCAGGTTCAGCGTTTCACTGGCCCCGGACTGTTTCCATTTACCGGTTATCGGGTCGGTCATCTGCTGGACGCCGTTTTGCCCGACTACTTTCACCGTTACATTGCCAAACAGAATCTGTAACTTGACGGAAGCCTGGTAGCCGTCAGGCCGCTTGAGGTCACCCTCGGCCCGTTTGAGGTCGGCCCCACTTAGAGAAACCTTGCCCGCCCGGATTTCAAGGACGAAATGGACGGTATCAAGGGTACTAAGGTTGTCGGCAGCCCGGCTCATCAGGGCGCTTTCAAAGGCTTGCGGGGTGGCGGTAGCCTGGGGCGTGCTGGTGGGCGCTTTAGTTGGAGTGGCCGTAGCGGTCGGTAAAGGCGTGAAGGTAGGTCGGGGCGTCGGCGTGGCTGTCGCGGTCGGAGGCGGGGTAGCGGTTGGCCGAAGTGTCGCGGTTGGCACAGGTGTGTTGGTAGGCGTAGGGGTGGATGTTGGTACAGGTGTCGGCGTGGCGGTCGGCGGCAGCACCAGTGGCGTTTCCAGCGCCTGGCTGACGACCTGGGCCTGGGTTCCAGGAGTGGGCGTCCCGCTCATGCTCATGGTTTCCACCTGGCAGGCCGATAAAAGAGAGCCTAAAACCAGCGACATCAAAACCAGGCTCCCGTAAACTACCGGGCGGGCTGGTCCAAACTCTTTACTCAAATAATCCTCATTTATTTGTTACTGCGAATTTTACTCTGAAAATTAGACTTTTAGTGCCAGGCTAACCATACCTTCATTTATTACGTTTGTCCAGCCCGGAAAGTTTCAATTAGATTTGACACCGGACTCAGGCTGGACTTATCATTATTCAAATTACTTCATTCAAACTGTCTCAATAAAAACCAAGGCCAGCGTTAGCCCAAGGAGAGAAAAGTCTATGTTGATGAAAGAGCAAAGCGATAAATTCCCCCGGATGGTAAAACTTACCCAGCAGCTATATTCGGCGCCCCTTGGGGACGAAGGAGTGGTGGCGACGGTCGAGCGTGAGTTCGCCAAGTTGAACCTGGGGGATAAAATCGGGCCGGGCAAGACGGTGGCCCTGGGCGCGGGGAGCCGGGGTGTTGCCTCGATTAACCTGATAATCAAGACGCTGGTAGCCCAGGTAAAAGCCCTGGGAGCGGAGGCTTTTGTCTTCCCGGCCATGGGCAGTCACGGTGGGGCGACCGGGCCGGGCCAGAAAGACGTGCTGGAAACACTTGGTATTACCGAGGAATACATCGGCTGTCCGATAAAAAGCAGCCTCGAAGTGGTCGAATTGGGCCAGTCGCCGAGCGGGGTACCGGTCTACCTCGATAAAAATGCTTCCCAGGCCGACGCGATTATTATTACCAACCGGGTTAAAGCGCATACCAACTTCCGGGGGCACGTCGAAAGCGGCCTCATGAAAATGCTCGCCATCGGCACCGGCAAGCACACCCAGGCCATGGCAATCCACAAATACGGTACCAGGGGTCTGCGCGACTATATGCCGGAAGTGGCCCGGACCATCATCCAGCGCGCCCCGGTCGTGGCCGGGTTCGCGGTCCTGGAAGATGGTTACCACAAGGCCAGCAGGGTAGTCGGTATCCCGGCGGCTGAAATCGAGCGCACCGAGGAACGGCTGCTGGAAGAAGCCAAGCGGATTACCCCCAAACTGCCGGTTAACGAGCTTGATTTGTTGATTGTCGAGAAAATCGGTAAGAACATAAGCGGGGCCGGGATGGATACGAATGTCATCGGGCGGGTGCGCCTGACTGACTATGACAAATTCCCGGAACCGGTCATCAAGGCGATTATCGCGCTCGACATAACCGAGGAGAGCCACGGGAACGCCACCGGTATGGGCCTGGCTGACCTGATTACGCGCCGCTTTGCCGATAAGATTGATTTCCGCTCGACCTATATCAACTGTATTACCGGGCAGGGTCCGGCCCAGGCCGCCATGCCGGTGCCGCTCGATACCGACCGCGAAGCTATCCGGGTCGCCCTCGATTACCTGGTCGGGGCGATTGCGCCCGAAAACGCGCGGGTCATTCGGATTAAAGATACCCTTTCGATGGGCGAAATCGAGGTTTCCGAGGCGCTCATGCGAGAGTTGCAAGGGCGAGATGGCTACGCGTTTGGCGAGTTAAAAGAGATGGAGTTCGACCAGGAAGGAACCCTGGTTTAAGGCTTTTTGTAGCTGAAATACCCCGTTCTGGCGGGGTATTTTTGTTGCCGGGCGGTTTTGTGAAATTTAACTTGTCTGGCGCAAATAGTTAAGTTATAATTGCTCACAATTATTTGATTGCGAACGCGATTAAATACCGGGTTATAGTTAGAAAATACACTAAATTTCCTATATAAGCCAGGCTGAATCGGGTTATAATTATTCTTATTAAGGTAAACTGGTTAGCACCATCTTTCCTTCTGGGAAAATAAAACTTTTGGAATTCAAGCCGTAAGGGTATTGGAAGAGGGCAGGTTAATGCTACGCAACATCAAAGTTATTGTAGCTGGGGAGAAGACCGTCGGTAAAACTAGCCTGGTAGAGCAATATACCCTTGGAAAGTTTAGTGGTCAATATAGTCACAGTCTGGGCTTAAACGTAACGACTCACATCGCGATGGCGGCCAATCGCCCGGTAAAACTGGAACTGTGGGATATTGCCGGGGAATATTTCGAGCGGACCGAGTTTTATCGCAACGCCCTGGCCTGCATGCTTGTCTACGATGTCACCAAAGAAAAAACCCTGCAACAACTGGCCGTCTGGTTGAATGTTTGCCGCCGCACCATTCCAAGCGCGCAAATTGTGGTGGTTGGTAATAAAATAGATTTAGGCTATCGTTTTAACACCTCCTGGGGCCCTTACTTTGCCAAGTATGCCAATGCGCCTCACTTTACCGCTTCCGCCAGCACTGGCGAAAATGTTGACCTTATTTTTAGCGAACTGGCTAAAAGCGCTTTAGCGGCCCGCGAAAATAGCGGCCCCGCCAAGAGCGAATAGTTTTTTGTTAAACATCTGGGTCTCCTCCGGGATATAATAGCAACACCTGATTTAAAAATTTAGTCCATCCTGGCCGGTAACGGGCTCTCCGCCACGTCACCCGCCGGTCTTTGCCGTTTAAGGGCGACATTTGCCTTTTAATGGCAGGAAAGGATTTTTTGCCGATGTCCGATACAATCTCGGCGGTTGCCGGTCAAGCCCAGGCTGTTTTTGCAGCCACTGTTGACGGTAAACCGGGAGTATTTGTAACGCAAGGCTCCTCTGCTAAAAAAGTGGTTGTGGTAGATTCCGGGAATAGCGTGGTCGCAGCCTACCTGTCCCCGGACGGCACCCGCCTGGCCTATACGGTCAGCGATGCCTCGTTGGAAAATCTCAGCTTGCGACTGGTTAACCTGGCCGATGGCAGCAGCCGCGAACTGCTCAAAGCCAGCGGGAATGAACGGCTGGGCGGGTTTACCTGGAAACCGGACGGCTCGGCCCTGGCCTATTTACGGACCGTCCCTGCCGGGGACGACTCCCAGCCCTATACCTGCCAGGTCTGGACGGTGCCGAGTGGCGGTGGCGGCCCGGCCCAGCTTTACGGTGATGATGTTTTGCAACTCCTGGGCTTTTCCCCGAACGGCGCGCAAATCTATTTTACCCGGCGCGTGAACGACCTTTTCAGCTATTCGGTCAAAGACGTGAGCGGGGGCGCTCCCCGCGATATTATCCTGCCGGACAATTCCGGCGGCCAGGCGGACCTTAACGTGCTGGGTTTGGCCTATGCCCAGGGGAACGGTCAAGCCCGCCTGGCCTATGTCCTGAACGGCTCGCCCTATCTCCAGGATAATTCGGCGACCCCGGTTTTGATTGTGGACGCCGCATCAGGTAACATTCTATCGCAGTTCCAGGCCCAGGGCGCGGCCACCAATTTCCGGTTCTCGCCCGACCTCTCCCGTTTGGCCTATACCGCCCTGACCTTCCCCAACGCCGAGGCTTCCGGCAATAACCAGCCGACCAGCGGGGTCCAGGTCTACCAGAACGGGGGAGTAGCCCAAGTCTTACCGGCCCAGGCCGGGGCCGGGCAGTACACTGTTTTGGGTTTTGCCGGAGACAATAGCGGGCTTTTCGTAAGTGGCGGAGATGGCTCGGTCCAATTCGTAAACTTTAACGGGGCCGCGACTGCGCTCGTCCCCGGCAGTTCGGCCAACCCCGGTCTCTCGGTGGGCGGCGATAGCGGGGCCAGCGTCTTCGCGATAAGCGGGGTTAAGGTGAACCTCGATGTGCCCTATATCCAGCAGCTAAAGATGGTCGCACCCAATTTTGACGGCAACTGGGCCTGCGGCCCGGCCTCGGCGGTTATGATTGCGGGTTATTACAAAAAGCTGGCACCTCGCAGCGATACCTACCAGGGGAATTTTACCCAGTTCGGCTGGTATGTTTCGAACATCTTTAACAGCCCGGCCACCGGTTACACTTTTAACCGCTACGAGAATGACCCCAAACGCCGTCCGACACCGGGGGCTTACGGCCACACCGTCCAGGGTAGCCTTGCCTACGCCTGGCGGCTGACCGATTTCTTTACCCGGCTAGGGCTGCGCGCGACCTTCCGGGCCAATGTTTCGGCCAGCCTGGTCAAAAACTATCTCAGCGCCGGGAAGCCGGTTCTGCTCAGCACCACCATCAAGGGGTTCGGGCATATCGTGGTTGCCAAGGGTTTTACCAATGACGGGCGCATTATCGTGAACGACCCCTACTGGGGTAAGCCGGGGGCGGGCGAAATCGTCTATTCCTGGTGGCAATTTGGCAGCACGCCCTGGATGATAACCCTGGAAGACGCGCCCCCCGCCCCCGGCAACTCCGCTCCGCCGATTGACCAGCCCCAGCCGAATACGGTCACGACTGTCCCTGACGTGGGAGCGGGGAACCCTTCTCTTTCGGACCGCTTCAAAGCGGCAGCCAGCCGGAACGGCGGTGAGAACAATATCGGTAAGCCCTCCGGTGAGGTTACCAAAATCAACAATCGCTGGCAGCAAAGCTTTAAGGGCGGGCCGCGTGGCGAGGGTGCAATTGTGGTGGACGACCGTTCGGACAGACCCGATGACCAGCCGGTGCCGACGATTCAACCGGCCTTCGCGGTCTTTGGGCCGTTCCTCAAAGCCTGGCAGGGTACCTACGGCGGCCTCGGTGGGGTGCTGGGTGCGCCGGTCAGCGACGAATTTTTCAACCTGGCGAATAACCGACAGCAGAACTTCGAGGGCGGGTATATCCAGTTGCAGGGAGCTACGGATACTGTGCTGGGCGCTTTCCCCTGGCCTTCAGGTTTTAACGGCTGGAAGGCCGAGTATTACAACAATACCGGGCTGGCAGGGCAACCGGCCTTCCGGCGGGACGAACCGCCAAACGCCAGCGGCGGCTTCAGCTTCGATTATGGAAACGGTGCGCCCGAAAGTGGCCGGATTGGTATCTTTGCCGACAATTTCTCGATCCGGTTCTCGCGGGCGATTGATTTCGGGCAGGGTGGCACTTACAAATTCACCGTAACCTCGGATGATGGCTTCCGGTTGCTGGTGGATGGGCAAAACCTGGCCGGGGCTAACGGCAACCTCTACTGGATTCTCAAAAGCGCCACGCCGCAGAGTTTCCAGGTTAATATGGGTGGCGGGGTGCATACGGTCGTCCTCGAATATTTCGAGGGAGGCAACAGCGCCAGCGTCGCACTTGACATAAGTCAGCAGGTTTTGGGGTAAAAATAAGAGCAGGAGCGGTTGGTTAAAGTGGGAAAAGGGTCACGGGTCACAACGGTTTTAATAGTCCTGGCGTTCTTGCTGGCTTTGCTGCCGGGGTTCGTCCGGGCGCAGACGGCTACGCCGGTTGTTTCAACCGGTGACCCGGCTATCAACCGCCAATCGCTTACGCTCAAATTCGATGATGGTTTTACGACCAAAGCCGAGATTGACGCTCCTTCGAATGCTACCGGCCCCTTCCCGGCGGTCCTGCTGCTGGGTGGGAGCGGCCAGACCGACATGGACGGCGAAGGCCCTACCCCCGCCGGGTTCCCGGCCTTTGCCAACTACCGCGAAATGCTGGACAACCTGGTCCGGCGCGGTTTTATCGTCTACAAGTTTAACAAACGCGGCCTCGATACGGGCGGGCAGATTATCGACCAGGCCCAGTCGGACCGCCGTACCAATGACGTGCTGGTGCAGGACGGTTCCGCCGCTCTGCGCCAGTTTTTGGCCGATGCGCGGGTGGATAAAGGGAAGGTGTTCCTATTGGGGCACAGCCAGGGCACCTTAATCGCCGCCCAGGTCGCCCGGAAATTCCCCGGCCAGCTTAAGGGCCTTATTCTGACCGGCACGATTACCGATTGGAAACTGGCCTTTGATTACCAACTGGTGGGACGTTTCATCGAGGCGGCCAACGAAGCCGACCTGAACCACGACGGCCAGTTGACTCCCGCCGAATTGACCGCCGCCCTGAAAAACGACCTTTCGAATTTTACCAATTTCAGAGAATTGCAACTGCTTGAAGGAGGGGTCTTGCCCTACTTCTCGCGTCCTGCTCCCGGCCAGGTCGGGCCGTTTAAGAGCGGGACGAACCTTGATAAAAACGGGGACGGGCAACTTTCGATAGAAGGAGAGTTGCGCCCGCTCTTGCTCAACCAGCGGGCGACCTTTCTAAGCCAACCGGACATCCTGAAGAACTCCGGGGAGTCGGCGGCGGCCCTGAAAAGCCTCGAAGACGGCCCCCAGTTGGCCCAGGTTTTACTGCCATTGGGTCTGCCGGTCTTTTTCCAGCACAGCCTGGAAGACGAGCGGTTCCCGGTGGGGCAGGTCCAGGCCCTTGCCGCCGAACTGAGTTCAGCCAATATTCCAACCATCCTCAACATCTATCCCGGCGTGACTCACTCCTTCGTGCCGGGCAGTCTGCTTTACAGCCTAACCAAAAACACAGATACCGTAACCCTGGGGCAGGTAGTACCGCAGCAAATCCTCGACGACCAGGCCACCTGGCTGCTCGACCGCCTCAAACCGGGTTCGGGAACACCGCAAGCCAATCCCCAGGCCGGGGCGACCGTCAAAAACAGCCTCTTTAACCTGGCAGGGTTGCTTATAAAGCTTTTATTAAAGCACTAGCTGAAGAATTTGTGGAAGGCGGCGTAAGTTTCTTCGGGCGCTTCTTCCTCGATATAATGCCCGCTGTTTTCGATGGCATGCCCCTCTACCCGGTCGGCCCAGTCCCGCCAGACCGCCAGCACGTCGTACAACTGGCCTACCAACCCCTTTCCGCCCCACAGCGCCAGGACCGGACATTCAATCCGTTTATGGCCCCGGTCGGCTTCGTCCAGCTTAAAGTCATAGGTGGCGGCGGCCCGGTAGTCTTCGCACATGGCGTGGATGGTCGCCGGGTTGTGGACGCTCCGCAGGTAATCGGCCAGGGCTTCGTCACTGAAAAAGGCCGGGCGAGGCTGGGTTGATTCGACGCCGGGCCGCTGGAAATGGTAGTAATAGTTATCGGGGTTAGCCCCAATCATCCGTTCCGGCAAGTCGAAGGGCTGGGCCAGAAAGAACCAGTGCCAGTAGCCGAGGGCAAAATCCTTGCCGGTGCGCTGGAAATGTTCGTAGGTCGGCAGGATGTCCAGTACAGCCAATTTTAGGACTTTTTCGGTGTAATCGAGGGCCATGCGGTAGGCCACTCGCCCGCCCCGGTCGTGCCCGGCCACCTTAAAGCGCTCGAAACCAAGCTGGAGCATTACTTCGACCTGGTCGCGGGCCATCGCTCGTTTGGAGTAGGGTTCGTGGTCGGGCGTAGTCGGCGGTTTGGAACTATCGCCATAGCCGCGCAGGTCGGGCACCACGACTGTAAAATGCTGGGCCAGGCGAGGCGCGACCTTGTGCCAGCAGGCGTGAGTTTGAGGGTGGCCGTGCAGCAGCAAGAGGGGCGGACCATCTCCACTGTACCGGACGCTGATAGTAGCCTCGCCGGTATCAATTTTGACCTGCTTGAAACCCTCAAACATTTTAACAAGTCCTTTCCGGGCTTACTATAGAGCTAACTTAAACTCTTGCTGTAGACCTGTAGGGAGACAGGCGCGGTTTCGAGCAGGAAGTCGAGAGTTTGGCGATTGAACTGCTCGGCCTGGTCGTACATCATGTTGTGGGTGCCGCCCACGATGTATTCGAGGCGGGCGGGGGCTTTCTGGAGCAGTTGCAGGGCCCGTTCACCAAGGGAAGGCGGCAAAACCCCGTC
>MKTJ01000022.1:11699-20826 GCA_001898225.1 Chloroflexi bacterium 54-19 | reverse complement strand
TAGCAAGGTCGGCATGGTCAGGGCGGCCAGGGCGGCGGCGGCTCCTCGGTCGCCCAGGATAGCCTTCAAGCTGATACCGAGCGTAATGAGGTCGGTCTTCATGGTCCCGGTAGCGATAGAAAGGGTCTGGTTCAGCGGCACGCTCACCCTTGGCATGTCGCGCAGCCAGGTTAGCCTCTGCCGGGTCGTGACCCAGAGACCGCTGGGTGCCGCCAGGACCAGTTTGGAAAGGCGGTGCGGGTGCCGGGAGGCGAAACGGGCCGCGATATGGCCGCCCATGCTATGGCCGAGCAGGTGCACCTGTCCCAGCCCCAGGAAATCGAGCCACTCCCGCAGGTAGTGCGCCCCTTCCTCAATCGAGAAGGGTTTGCGGAGCCGCCAGCTAAACCCGAAGCCCGGCAAATCGAGGGCATAGGTCCGAAAGTGGCGGCTGAAGGCGGGCATATTCATTTGCCACCAGTTGACATTGCCGCCGATACCGTGGAGCAGCACCAGGGCCGGGGCATCGGGCGCACCGGCCACCTGGTAATGGAGGCGGTGGCCGTTTCGATAGATATAAACGTCTTCGGTCGGATAGAGTGCTTCAAGGTGACTGGCAGGCTGGAAAAGTTTCAAAACCTCATTCCTTATCATAACTTAGGTTAATTCAAATTATCCCAAGTATAACCCAGAGGTTTTTCACTTTCAAATAGATTTGTTCATATAAATTTTTACGATTAGCGGTAGGCGGCGGACATTCCGCCATCCACAATCATGGAGTGGCCGGTGACATATCCCGCTTCGTCCGAGCAGAGCCAGACTGCGACATCGGCGGCTTCTCCGGGCCTGCCAATCCGGCCCTGGGGTATCCTCTCGTTATAAAAATTCTCCACGGCGGATTGTTCGAGGTTGGCCCGGTCGGCGAAACTGGTTATGACACCCTGGAGCATCGGGGTATTGAAAGCGCCCGCCACCAGGGCGTTGACCCGGATGTTTTTGGTGGCGTATTCGAGGGCGGCGGACTTGGTGAGGGCCAGGATACCGCTCTTCGAGACGGAATAGAGGGAGGCACCGGGTGTGCCGCCCAGCCCATTTACCGACGAGGTATTGACGATAGCCCCGCCCGGCGAAGCCTGATTGAGCATTTGCTGGATTTCGTATTTCAGGCAGAGCCAGACGCTTTTCAGGTTCAAATTTATCTCGTGGTCGAATTCTTCCTCGCTAATATCGGCGGTGAAAGAAAAGTTGGTGATGGTGGCGGCGTTGTTAAAGGCGCAATCGAGCCGCCCGAACCTTTCCACAGCCCGGTTGACTAAATTTTCGACCTGGCCGGCTTGCGAGACATCGGTCTGAACGAAAAGGGCCTGGCCTCCCGCCTGTTCAATCTGGGCGCGCAGTTCTTCCCCGGCCTCGGCCCGGCGTCCGGCCATGACCACCCTAGCTCCTTCCCTGGCAAAGGCCAGGGCGGCAGCCTTCCCGATACCGGAGGTAGCCCCCGTCACGAGGGCTACTTTTCCACTTAATCTGGTCATTTAACTCCCTTCCATTTCGAAATAATACTGTCAAAAAATGTAATTAGAGTTATTATACAGAAGGTGAGTTAATAATCCTAACTTTTCCGGCCTGGAAGTTTTATAAAATTCATTTTTCCGCAACCAAAATTAATAATATTAATTTCAATATTGAGATTTACAACAATTTTCCATAAAGGTATTGACAAATTTCAAAACCTATGGATAATAGGGATTGTAAGTAAATATTATTAAAGATTGGATTGATAATCTTTAGGTTTTTGCAATAATCGTTAAAACCAATTTACCAAATCTGAAAGAGGTAGTAATGGCAACTATAAAACACAATGTAAGCGGGGTCTGCCCGATTTGCAACGAGCAAATGTACATTGAACGCCTGCATTGTGAAAATTGCGACTCGGCCCTGGAAGGCAAGTTTAACCTGGGGCCTTTCCAGCGGCTGACTCCCGACCAGCTCCAGTTCCTGGAAGTGTTTATCCGGTGCCGGGGCCAGAACAAAGCGGTCCAGGAAACGCTCAATATTTCCTACCCGACCGTGGTTAAAAAATTAGACGAATTAATCCTGGGGATGGGTTACGAGCCGGTAGTGCCGGTGCCAGTGGTCGACCAGCGGCGTGAAGTCCTGGAAATGTTGAGCCAGGGGCGAATTTCGGCGGCCCAGGCCCAGCAACTCCTGGCGGGCCAACCCAAACCGGCTGAGGCCGAAAATCGCCCGGTCAGCAATCTTCAGGGGAGGGATTAAAGATGGCTGAAGAGCAGAAAAATGAGCAAAGCTCCCAGGCAAAAGAAACCCGCCATTTTGAGCAGGTTATTCCGGTAAACAGTAAAGTCCTCGAACAAATAAAAATAAATAATATTTCCGGCAAGACCTTTATCTCCGGCGGTCCCGAAGGGCGGATCACCATCCGTACGGCCAATACCGGTTCGTTCAACTACACCCCGGCGGTCGAGTTTAAAAACGATGGCGCCATCATCGAAATCAGCTCAGTGCCGAGTTCCGGCTCGGACTGGTTCGTCAAGGTAATGAAAGGCTTTAAGGATACCGACCTTTCGGGCCAGTGGACCTACGAGGACGGCGAATGGGTCCATAAGATGGGCCAGTGGCCGGAAGCCGAGGATGCAGGTCTTAGCTGGGAAGAACGCCAAAAAATCCATGAAGAATGGCGCAACGACCCCAAAGAGCGGGAACGCCAGCGCCTCGAACGTGAAAGGGAGCACCTGGAACGGGAGCGAGAGCGGGCCGAACGGCAGCGCGAACGCGAGGAACGGCAGCGGCAGCGGGAAGAACGCCAGCGAGTCCGCTACGAGGTCCGGGAGAGCATGCGGCAGGCCAATGAAGCCGCCCGGATGGGCCGGAACTTCTGGAGCAGCCTGGAAGAAGGGCTGGAACCGCTTGGCGAAATTCTTAACAGCTTCGGGCGGACGTTTGCCCAGGCTTTTGCCGGACCGGACGATTTGTTTATCGAAATCCCGGCCAGTGTCGAACTGGAAGCCAAGAGTGTCTCCGGGGGCCTCGAAATATCCAATATGACCGGTTACTGCGTGGTGAAAAACACCAGTGGGGCTATCACTTTATCCCACATGACCGGTGGGGTCCGGGTCAAAGGTATCAGCGGGAGGGTCCAGGGCTCCGAAATCGGGGGCCGGGCCGAAATCAAAGTAACGAGTGGGAGCGTCGACTTGACCAATTGTAATTTTACCGGGCTCGACCTATCAGTAAATAGTGGTCGGATCCTGGTCGAGACCGCCCTGGCCGAACCCGCTGATGGCGATTACAAGATTAACACCTCGAACGGGGCCATAAAACTGCTGTTGCCACGCGATAGCCAGGCTTCGATTGATTGCCGGACCCTGAACGGGCGGCTGACCATGCCCAAGATAAGCGCGGTCGAAATCCGCAACCGGCCCGGTCAAAGCCAATCGAGGATTGAACTGAACGGAGGAGGTCGGAGAGTGAGCGTAAATACCCTGAATGGTAATCTGGAACTGGCTTTGTACGATCAGCCCGGCGAAAATGGCGGTTGGTCGAATACCCCGGCAGACCGCGCCCAGGCTAACTGGCCGGTGCCACCAGTGCCTCCGGTCCCACCTATCCCCCCGGTGCCGCCCGTACCCTCGGTCCCGTCGTACCCGGCGCCCTGGCAAGGTAATTCCGGCAGCGGTTTCCAGGCTCCGACCCCACCTGCGACTCCATCCTGGGTCAACTCCGCCCCGGTCAAGGGTGAGGGCTGGAACAACCCGGCGCCGTCCAACAGCAACGAGCCGCTGGTAACCCCGGTCCCGCCGGACGCCCCGGTCGACCAGAACGGCGCGGCGAATCGCGAAAGCCCGGCCCCAGCTGATGGTGATAAAAAGTCCCGGCAGTTAGATATTCTCCAGGCTATCGAGAAGGGCGAAATCAGTGTTGACGAAGGAATGCGTCGCCTGAGCGAAATCGAAGCCTAAACAATCTTTCAATCTTAATTAACGGAAGCAACACCCCAATACCTCTGCCAGCTATGGTTTGTTAAGTGTTGCTTCCGTTAACCCCAAACTTTTCAAAAATAAGTCGAATAATTTTGTTAAACCTTTTTGAAACGAATAAGAAAAGGATGTGTGTTATGTTTGGTCAAATTTCTGAGATGGTAAACGGCGAAGTTAAATACCGGCATGAAAAATTCCGGCACGAAGCCCAGTGCGACCGCCAGGCTCGTCAGGTTAATAATGGCCGCGAGGAAAAACGCAATCGCCGGTTTGATGTTTTGCTGGCGGTCAAAAGAGGCCGTCTGAGCATCGAAGAAGGTTTGAATTTGCTGGAAAATGTCTAGGCAGTGGGTCAGAGTTATAAATTTTTATTCTGAAGATACTAATGTAGTCCGGGCGCGGCTGGCCCTTTCCGCGATATAGACGCCGCCAAGAATCAAGGCCGCGCCCACCCCGAAGTTCCAGGTCAATTGCTCCCCGCCAAACCAGGAAATAATCACGCCGGAGAGTGGTTGCAGGTAAAACAGTAAAGCCACCCGGGCGGCAGGTACGCGCTTGAGCGACCAGGAAAGCGCCAGGAAACCAAAGACCGTAACTAGCAAAGCCGTATATAAAATGCCGACCCAGGCCCGCCCGGTAAAATTGATAGTAGCCGTCCCAAAAAGAATCTCTATCAGGGCGAAAGGGACCAGGCACACTACGCCTACCGAAACCGCCCCACCCGTAAATTCCAGCCCGTCAATCCGTTTACTGAGTCCTCGGTTGAGGACATTGTACCCGGCGAAACCAAGTGTGCCGCCCAGGAACAGCAGGTCACCAAAGAGGCGGTTGCCGTTTTCGGTAGACGCGCTGCCGGTGCTTGACGAAAATAGGGTAAGCGGGTTGATGCCGATTACGGTTAAGACCCCGACCAGGCTGAGACCCAGCCCCACCCAGAAAAAAGGGGCCGGTTTCTCTTTCAGGAAGTAAGCGCCCAGGAGCGCGATAGAGACCGGCTCGGTAGTTGTAAGTATGGCAATGTCGCTGGCCGGGCTGAGTGAAAGGCCCCAGTTCTGGCCTAGCTGGATAACCACGAACCCTAAAACCCCGGCCAGGGCCACCTTTGGCCAATCCCGCCTGCTGATATGAAAACCCCTCCGCACGACAAAGACCAGTGGCACCAGGATAGCCGCCGCGATGACAAAACGGGCCAGCGCAAAGGTCGCCGCCGGGACATCGCCCAGGCCGGACTTCGAGATGGGGAAAGCCGCCCCCCAGATGATGGTGGTCACGACCATCAAAGGCAGGTAAGGCTGGATAGTCCGGCGATTGGTTTCGCGGGAGGTCGAAGGCTGGGCGGTGTCGAGGTCTGCGCTCAAGGTATTTCCGTTTCTAATTTTTATCGCTTTGAAAGGATTTCGACCACTTTATCGAGGATAGCCCCGGCTACTAGGGTTTTCGGCTGGCGGTCGAGGTGAGTAATGACCCCGCTCCGCTCAATCAGGGTGATTTCGTTATCGGGCTGGCCTATACTGGTCACGGCGTCGTTCGCCACAATCAGGTCGAGGTCTTTGCTTACCAGCTTTTTTTCAGCGTTGTGGGTTAAATCCTCGGTCTCCGCCGCGAAGCCTACCTTTAGCAGACCTTCCAGCCCGGCCCGGCCTTTTAGCCCTGCCAGGATGTCAGGGTTTAGGACCAACTCGATTTGAGGGGCCTGTCCGCTGCCGTCTTTCTTTATTTTCTGTTCACTGGGGCTGGCCGGGCGAAAATCGGCCACCGCTGCCGCCATGATGAGGACATCGGCTTTCGCGTCCGGCTTTTCGAGGGCAGCGTGGACCGCCTGTTCGAGGTCGCGGGTGCTGGTGATGCCGACAAACTCGGCCCCGTAAGGTGGGGACAACTTGACCGGACCGGAAATCAAAGTGACTTCCGCCCCACGCCCCAGGGCCTCCTCGGCCAGGGCATAACCCATCTGGCCGCTCGAACGGTTGCCGATATAGCGGACCGGGTCGATATTCTCCTGAGTGCCGCCCGCCGTGATAACCAGCCGTTTGCCTCGCAAGTCGCCCTCTACCTTGCCAAAGGCCAGTTTGACGGCCGCCAGGAGTTGGGCCGGTTCGGCCATGCGTCCCGTCCCGACCGCTCCCGAAGCCAGGTTGCCGTAGCCGGGCTGGATAATCTGGGCTCCTCGCTCGACCAATGTTTGCAGATTTTGCCGGGTGGCGGGGTGTTCGTACATGTGGGTTTCCATTGTCGGGGCCACCAACACGGGCACTCCGGGCGGCAGGCCGAGCATGACGGTCGTGATAATATCGTCGGCGAAACCGTGGGCAAGTTTGGCGAGAATATCGGCGGTGGCGGGGGCAATCAGGGCCAGGTCGGCCTCGCGGGCCAGGGAAATATGGCCCTGGGCTTCCTGGGTCCAGTATTCCCAGACCTCGGTATGGACCGGGTAGCGGGTCAGCGATTGGAAGGTCAGGGGGGTAATAAAACGGGTCGCGCCGGGCGTCATCATGACGTGGACTTTCGCCCCGGCCACGGTCAGGTCTCGGGCCACCTGGACCACCTTGTAAGCGGCAATCCCCCCGGCCACTCCCAGCAGGATATTTTTATTTTTGAGGGTCATTTTTATTCCTGGTTTAGTTCGTAGATAAGGCGCAAGCCCTGGAGAGTTAAGTCCTGGTCCACCGCGTCAATCAACCCACCGGAGGTCTGCGCGACAACCTCGGCCAGTCCCCCGGTGGCGATAACCTTAATTTCGGGACGGTCACCGGGCTGGCGCAGGGCGGCTAACTCGGTCTTGAAACGGTTGACCAGTCCCTCGACCAGCCCGATATAACCAAACATGATACCGGATTGCATGCTGGTGACGGTGTTGCGGCCAATCGCCTTGGCGGGTGGGGTCAGTTCGACCCGGAATAGACGGCTGGCGACCTGGAACAGGGCTTCCGCCGCGATGTTGATACCGGGAGCAATCGCGCCGCCCAGGTACTCGCCATGGCCTGATAGGGCGTCGAAAGTGGTCGCGGTGCCGAAGTCTATCACGATGGCCGGGCCGCCGTAGTAATGGAGGGCGCCCAGGGCGTTCACAATCCGGTCGGCCCCGACTTCCTTGGGGTTCTCGTAGCGGACCGCCACGCCGGTCTTGATGCCGGGTTCTACGGTGAGGGCTTTTATATTAAAGTAGCGTTCGACCATTTCCTCGAAGGCCAGCGTCAGGGGCGGGACCACGCTGGAAATTACGGCGTCGGTAATGTCTTCGGCTTTATAGCCTTTGTGGCCCAGGAAACCGAGGATCATCAGGCCGAGTTCGTCGGGCATACGGCGGCGTTCGGTCTGCATGCGCCAGCTTGCTTTAACCGTGTCGCCCTCAAAAACCCCCAGCACTACATTTGTGTTTCCAACGTCTACCGCGAGCAGCAAGGTCTTCCGTTCCTTTCGGTTTTGAAAAATCCGTTGACAATTTAAGGTGTTGATTCAACTATGACATTGTGTACTATTATAGCAGTGTTCGTGCTAAACTTCATGAGCGGGAAAGTGGTTAGTTTTCAGTTTTTAGCGGGGACCGTTGGCATATATCACGGTCATAATAGTGTGACAAAGGTTGTGGATTATGTATTCGCCCTGGAAAAGTAAGGAGTCTTAACATTCTTAAATGGCAGAAAAACAGGTTAAAGGGGAGCCAAATTTGGCCCAATCCGCGACCGTTCCCGGCCAGGTAGTCGCTTTAGACCACCCGGCTAACTATCACCGGGCTACCTTTGTTTTCCGCGTAGCCCAGTGGCTGCTCCGCTTAATATTACATTCCCTGTTTGTTATCGAGGTCAGGGGACTGGAAAACATACCGCGCCAGGGCGGGTATATCTTTGCCGGCAACCATCTAAGCTGGATTGACCCTTTTCTAATGCTGATTGGGGCGCCTGCCACGCCACGGATTTATTTTATTGCTGCCCGCGAGGATGTCGAGCGCCCGGCCTGGCGTAAAATCTTTACCAGGGGCATCGGTGGGGTTATCCCGGTGGACCGGGGAAGCGGTGGCCCTTCAGCTTTACGGGGAATTTCCCGGCAGGTCGAGCAAGTCCTGACCGGGGGTGGCGTGCTGGGTCTTTTCCCCGAAGGGGACGTGAGTGGCCGGGAAACCGGCAAAATTCTCCCGCTCAAAAAGGGTATCGGCTATTTCGCGGCCAATAGCGGGGCGGCTATCGTGCCGGTGGTTTTCCGGGGAACCAAAGAGTTGTGGTTTCGCAAGCGGATTGTGATGGTGGTCGGGCAACCGATAGCGGGCCACAAGGGCGGCAAAGAAGTGATTGAGCAGCAAATTGCCGCTACTGCCGAGGCGCTTTTAGCCCTGATGCCACCGTCACCCCAACAAAACCCGCGCAGCCGCCAGTTTCTAAAGAAATTCCTGACCGAACTTTTTACCCAGGAAGTTAAGGACCATCCTGTACCGGATTAAAGAAAGAAAAGATGGAAAAGATAGATTTGAAACAGGGACGTGATATTTATTTGCTGGGTCTGACCGGCAATATCGCCTGTGGGAAAAGCGCGGTAGTCGAAATGCTGCGCCAGCGCGGGGCGACGATTATTGACGCCGATAAGGTGGTTCACGTGCTGATGGAACCGGGCGGCAGCATTTACGGCCCGGTGGTGGAAGCTTTTGGAGAAAACGTCCTGGCCGAACCCGACCACGTGGGCAACCGGGCGATTGACCGGCGCAAACTGGGTGCGATTGTCTTTGCCAACCCCGCCGAACTGGCGCGCCTGGAAGGTATCAGCCACCCACGAGTCCGTACCGAGATTTTGCGGCAAATCCAGGCTGCCCCGACCCGGGTCGTGGTGCTGGACGCTATCAAGCTCCTGGAAGGCGGTCTGAGTAAGGGTTGTGACGCGGTTTGGGTCGTGACTTGCCCGCCCGAAATCCAGTTAGAGCGGTTGATGCGCCGGAACAATTTTAGCCGGGAGGAAGCTCTCTTGCGGATTCAGGCCCAGCCGCCCCAATCCGAGAAAGTGGCCGTGGCCGACGTGGTCATTGATAACGGCGGGACGCTGGCGGCAACCGAGGGACAGGTCGAGGCGGCCTGGCAGAAGACGGGCGTGGTTTAGGTTACAGGCCAAGGTCGCCGGTTAGAAATTCAGCCGAAAGAGGTTGGCCGGTGGCGCGGCTTATTTTTTCG
>MKTJ01000022.1:9612-11665 GCA_001898225.1 Chloroflexi bacterium 54-19 | reverse complement strand
TCTCCCGTAAAAACTCAAAGACCTTTTTCCGTCCGGCGGCTTCCATATCGAAGAAAGAGCCGAATTTCTCGTCGAGGGCGGCGTGGGTCTGGGCGGCAATCAGGTCGGCCAGGATATAGTTCTGGCGGTAGATTGGGTGGGTCGTCGGGAAGGAACTGGCCGCCCAGCGGGGCGTCAGGTTGAGGCGTATTCCCAGGTAACGGGCCTCGTTTTCGGCCAGCAGGCGGTCCAGGTCGGCGGCAGGGTTGTCGTAAGCCTCGATTTCAAAGCGGGCCTGGGCCAGCAGGTTCCGCAGCCGCAACACCCGGCGGGCCCTGGTATCGGCCCGGTAGCGGCTGATTTCGGCGGAGTCCAGGCCGGTGACGTTTGCCAGCCAGGCCGGGTGTTGCGTGAAATAGGCCAGGGTTTCGGCCATCCCCTCGTTAAAGATGCCGTTTTCCCTTTTCAAGGTAAAAAAATTCTGCCGGTTGAAGGCGGCGTGCAGGGCGTGACCGTATTCGTGGACCAGGGTGCGGAAGGAAGGGTAGCCGGGCCGGGGATTGCTCACGATCCGAATATCGTCGGGCACCTTTATGGTGAAACAGAGGCCGCCAAACGGAATATCCTTCGTAACCAGTTCCACCGGGAGGGCCGCCAGGTCGAGCCCGAACTTTTCCAGTAAATCTTTGACCATTCTTTGAATCTTATCCTGGGTGAAGGCTGTTTCCGGCAGGCTGGCTTTTCGTTCGGCCAGCCAATGTAAATCCCAGGGTTCGACCCGGTCGAGCCCAAATTCCCGGCGACTATCTTCGAGGAAATCGTTATAAGCCCCGGCGGTGAGTTGTTCCAGGTGATCGAAAAGCTTGAACAGGCTGGCCCGGTCCAGTCCGGCCAGGGTCAGTTGTAAATCGGCAAAAGAAGTGTAACTGAGGCGGCGGGCTTCCACGTTGCGCAACCGGAGCAGTTCGGAGACCTGGGCCGAAAGACGGGTCGAGAGCGGGGTAAGGGCTTGCTCGTAAACCTTCCGGCGAGAATCGCGGTCGGGATTACCACGCAGGGTTTCGGCGATTTCGCTCCGGCTGAGTTTTTTACCGCCGACCTGGGCCTGGAACTTTATGAGCTGGTCGTTAATCTGGTTGCGGGTTTCCGAGATTTGGGGCGCTTTGGAGACTTCGGCTTCCAGAAAATTTCGCCGGAAAAGTTCGAGGCGACGGCGTAATCCGGGGTCGGTGGCGCGTTCCCGCCAGAAGTTGACCACCTGCTGGTTGGCCGGTTCAAGAAAGATATTCGAAAAGGCGGCGTCGAACCGGGTTAAATCGGGGCCGGGTCGCCCGATGTAAATATTGAAAGAAGCGCTATTGTAGCTGACGGCGACCTTTTCGAGGCGGGTTTCAAGCTGGTCCAGCCATGATTTTAGCAGCGTCTCGCTGCCGATAAGCATGGCCGGGGGCTTCGAGGGTGGGGGAGTGGGGCTAAAAGATGAATCAAATAAATTCATGCCAGGTCTTACTCAATCCATCTTACTTACTTACTTGAAACGGGTTAGCCGCCGATTTGTGACATCGAGCGTTTGGTCCGTTTAAATGCCTCACCATCGTTGATATGATGTTTCATCTCTTTTTTCCAGACCGCCCGCCGGATAGTTTCTTCCAGGACTTCGTCGCTGGCCCCGCTCCGCATTACCGTTTTGAGGTCGGTTTCGATATGCGCAAAGAGACAGGTCCGCAACATTCCTTCGGCGGTCAGCCGGATACGGTCACAGGACGAGCAGAACGGGTGACTGACCGGGTTGATAAAGCCCATTTCGCCCACCCCGTCAATAAAGCGGTAGCGGGTCGAGGTCTCTGCCGGGTCGAGGCTCGGCACCAGTTCCATCGGCATTACCTCGCGCTCGACGATAGCCCGGATTTCGTCCCCGGTAAGGACTTTATTCCGGTCCCAGATTTCATCGGCGTCCAGCGGCATGAACTCGATAAAGCGGACCACATAAGGCTTGCGGCGGGCCAGTTGGGCGAACCCGGCTACTTCCTGCTCGGTAAAGTTTTTCATGGCGACGGCATTGATTTTTATCGGG
>MKTJ01000022.1:0-9575 GCA_001898225.1 Chloroflexi bacterium 54-19 | reverse complement strand
CCAGCACCTGCTGCAAAGAATCGCGCCGGGTAAGCTCGAAAAAGCGGTCGCGGACCAGGCTATCAATACTCACGTTGATGCGGGTCAGACCGGCTTCGGCCAGGGGTTTCGCCAGGTTCTTTAATAGATAGCCGTTCGTGGTCAGGCTGAGGCTCTTTAAGCCTTCAATCTGGCTCAGCTTGTTGACCAGGAGCGGTAAATCCTTGCGGACGGTCGGTTCCCCACCGGTCAGCCGAACCTGTTCGATGCCCATGCTCACCAGTACACGGGTCAGTCTTTCGATTTCCTCGAAACTTAAAATCTGGTCTTTTTTAAGCCACTGTAAACCTTCGGCGGGCATGCAATAGACGCAGCGGAAATTACACTTGTCGGTAACCGAAATCCGTACGTTTTTGATGGCTCGCCCGTAGGAGTCAACGAGTGGCGCTTTTTTTAAAAATTCTATTTTTTCTGGCATAATTTTTCGTTTAACCGTATATTTTTTTCTGAATAACCCTTTTTAGCGCATTAGCTTTTTGAGGCGCATATATTATTCAGTTGTAATAGTTGATTTTAGCATTTTGGGCAGGGAGTGTAAAGGAATACGATTTGTACCGCCCTGGCCCACTAAAGCCAGCGCACTACCATCTCCTGCCAGAAGTCGTCCAGCAGAGGGCAGGCGGCAAGGGCGCGGGCGACCACCGGGTCTTTGAGGTGGGCGTGACCGTAGTCGTTAATCAGGGCCATCGTGAAATCGGGGTAAGGCCTCTCCACCTGTTCGAGCGGCATACCCGGCTCAACCCGGCCTTCCTGTAGCACCCGGCAGTACCAACCGGTCCGCCCGGTCGCAGCGACCCTGGCCGTCAACCCTTTTAAGTTCCAGCGTTTTTCGATTTTGGGACAGGGGTAACGCGGCCCGGTCACCTGGAGTTTGGCCTCGCCGACTGCGAAGATGTCCCCGATAGACACATTTTCTTCAGTAAAGCCTCCCACCGTAAAGTTTTCGCCAAAGCCGCCCGGCCCTATCTCGGGCAGGCCTAGTTCTTCGCGCCAGAGTGGATAATGGGCAGCGGCGTACATCAAAATGGCCTGGCCCGGCGACCCGTGATTTTTCTTATCGGCCTGGTTGTTCCCTTCCAGGTGGGTGGTGTAGAGCCAGCGCGATTCGGGGCTTGGCGTTCGGAAAAAAGAGGTCCGCCACTGGGTAGACCGGAACGGATTGTCGTATTTGTGGGGAGTGCCAACCTGGATGGTTTCGATTTTCCCCTTATTAAGCACTAGCACTATAAAAAACCTTTCTATATTTGCAACCGGTTATAGTGTGGCAAATTTAATACCAGCGGTCAAGGACCGAGTGGCCTATTTCAGGATAAATGTAAAATCGTTGAACGTTAAACGAAACAACGTTGAACATAATTAAAAGGGCTGTCAACTTAACCCAGAATGTTACTGAATGAAGTGTGGCTCTTTCCATTAGGTAACTTATTAGTCGCCTTTGGCAATAACCTTGCTGTTATAATGAAACCGAGAGCGAAAGTAAGGAAGACAAGTTTATAAGGTTGGAAACATGGACAAATTGACTACAGGTGAATTCCTGGCGAACAGGCCGTCTTCCGGCGACATAACCCTGGACCTTGGCGCGGGCCAGGCGGTCGAACTGACACACCTGGAAAAAGTCTATTGGCCTGACGAGGGGTTTACCAAGGGCGACCTCCTCCGCTATTACGTGAGTGTTGCCGACTTCATCATGCCTTATTTGCAGGACCGCCCGGCAATCCTCAAACGTTACCCGAACGGTATCCGGCCCCTCCCTGCCGGTGCCGAGGTTAAACGCAAGGACCGGGGCACCGACTTTCGCAACCGGGATGGTGGGTTTTTCCAGCAAAACCTTGACCCTGCAACGGTGCCTCCTTTTGTGAAAACGGCCCTGCTCACCACCATTGAAATGGCCCATCCGGTTAACTACGCGGTTTATACCAACCTGGCGACCTTGCTTTATCTCGTTAACCTGGGGACTATCGCCCATAACCCCTGGCATTCCCGGCTGGAAAATCTCGACAGTCCGGACTATATCGTCTTCGACCTTGACCCGCACGTAGCCCCCTGGGAAAATGTTGTGCAACTGGCCCTGGCGGTGCGAGATACCCTGTTAAAAGAAACCGGGCTCACTTGTTTTATAAAAACTTCGGGTTCGAGCGGGCTGCACCTGTTCGTGCCGCTCGAAGCCGCCCGGCATTCTTACGAAGAAGTCGCCACCTTTGCCGAGAAATTTGCCGGCCTGGTCGTCGACCGGTTCCCTAAAATAGCTACCCTGGAACGCAGCCTCAAAAAGCGGGAGCCGGACAAGGTTTATCTTGACTGGCTGCAAAACGCGCGAGGTAAAGCGGTGGCAGCAGCTTATACGGTAAGGGCCAAGCCAGGCGCGACCGTCAGTATGCCCCTTGACTGGTCGGAGGTCGAAAAGGGCGTATTCCGGCTGGCCGATTTCACCATCGAAACGGTCCCTCCCTTACTCGCAAAACGGGGCGATTTGTGGAAAAAGTTATTTTCGACCCCACAACGCCTGCCCGCTAAATTTTAGATGAGGCATCCTTAAAAGAAAAAGCCCTCCGGATTATAACGGAAGGGCTTCTCATTATTTCTATTAAAGGTAAGGTTATTCGCCGATTAGGACTTCCTGGACCTGGTTGTCGCTGTTCTGAGGGGTCAGGATGACAATTTCATCCCGTTCTCGCAACACCAGGGTGCCGCTCGGCACCAGCACTTTCCCGCTGCGCACCACCAGCAAAATCGAGCTATCCTGGGGGAAGTTTAGGCTGCTGATAGGCTGGTCGCGGGCGGGGGATTCGGGGCCGATAATGACTTCCACGATTTCCAGCTTGCTATCGCGGATATAGTGCAAATGCCGGAGCGAGCTTAAAGGCAACTCCTGCTCGATAATTTCGAGTAAGGCTTTAGTGTGGCTGACGGTGGCGTCAATCCCCAGCGCCCGGAAGATGCGTTCGTTTTTAGGGTTATTGATACGGGCAATCACCCTGGCTACCTTAAACTTGCGTTTGGCGACCTGGCAGCAGACCAGGTTATCCTCGTCGTCGCCGGTTACGGCAATCAGGACATCGGCCCTGGCGATACCGGCGTCGGAAAGAACCTGGGCTTCGCAGGCATCGCCCTGGACCACAATCCCGCCAAACTGTTCGGTGTACTGGTCAACCTTATATTTTTCCTTCTCAATCAGAAGGACTTCGTGCCCCCGGTTGACCAGCGTTTCGGTCAGGAAGCGGCCTACCTTCCCGCCACCTGCAATAATAATATACACTTTAAAAAATCCTCCCTTAAATCCGGCTCTGGAATCTCACACCTGAAATGTACCGGCAGTGACTAGGCGCTCGCCTCGGTACCCAGGGGATTCGTGCCCGCCGGGGTCGGTACTTTGGGTTTGTTTTCGCCGGGAAGCACCCGCCCAACGATTACATTGCTGATAAGAGTAGTCGGGCAAATTGTTTCCAGGCCCAGGGCGTGATAGGTTTCCTCACGTAGGGGGTCATAGATACGGGCCAGCACGCGCGGGACATTAAAAAGTTCCTTGGCAATCTCGCTCGCCATGATATTGGTGTTGTCACCGTTGGTGACGGCGGCAAAGACATCGGCCTGTTCGATTCCGGCGCTCCGCAGCACATCCTCGTCGATACCGACCCCGATGATAGCCTGGCCGTTGTAATTGGGAGGCAACCGTTTAAAAGAGTCCTGGTTTTTGTCAATAATGGCGACATCGTGCCCCATCATATCGAGCATTGTCGCCAGCCGGGAGCCCACCCGGCCACAACCTAGAATTACGAATTTCATTTTTACCAACTCCTGAAATAGCCGTAAGGCTATTTTCTTTTGCAGTTACACTTGCTCTTTTTGCAGTTCTTCCCGGTAGACCCAGATACGGCAGGGGGCATTCTTCAAGACATAGGGAACGGTCTTGCCCATATTAAAGTCGCCCTTCCGGTTGCGGTAGTTGACGGCCATGATAATCAGGCTCGCCGAGCGCACAATCGCTTCCTCTACAATAGCAACCCCGGCGGAGCGAGCCTGCAAAATGCCGGTTTCGATTTCAACTCCGTATTCCTGGGCAATTTCGTTGGCCGCCTCCAGGACTTTCTCGCCGTTGGCAACTTCCCCCGGCAACTCGGTTTCGAGGGCCAACTCCTGTTTAACGACTACTACGTTTACCGCGTATATCATCTTCCGGCTTTTCCTGGCTATCGCACAGGCCCAGCGCATAACTTCTTCATCGGCAGAATTGCCTTTGAGTGGCACCAGGATTGTACCGCCGTTATTATTGTCGTACGTACTCATGAATTTATTCTGTTGACCTCAATAATATCTCTCTTGATTAAGCCGTTTAAGGACAGCATCAGTTGACTATCCTTTTACGGCTCCACTAATAATTTACGCAAAGATTACAGGAAGGTTTCAACTGCCCGCACTCTGACCTTGCGCCTACCTCCGCCCAGGTATTAACGGCCATAGTCCAACCGGATACTCAAGCTTACGGGTAAGTGGGCCTGGTGCATCAACTCCTGGGTAGCGATAATGTCATACGATACCCGGTAAAAAGAAACGGTCATTTCCTCGTCGTCATAGATGGCAAAGGCGGCCTGGGGGTTACCATCCCTGGGTTGGCCTACGCTCCCAGGGTTGATAATCGCCCGGTTATCGCCCAGTTCAATTGTTTCATTGTCTTCGGGTATATGCATGTCGGCCTTTAAAGTAGAAAAACCAAAGATACGGTTTATCTCACTTTCGCGCAAGAAGAAAAGACGGGGTAGATGGGTATGCCCGACCAGGCACAACTGGGTATCAAAAGCATTGAAATTGCGCGTGGCGGCGTGAGGGGTGGTGAGATATTCCCAGACCGGTTCAAGCGGGCTGCCATGGGCCAGGGTAACTTTCTCGTCGAAGACTGCTTTAGGGGAAAGGCTTTCGAGCCATTCCAGGTTGTCGGGTTCGAGCTGCACCCTCGTCCAGACGTTGGCGTCAATCGCGTCGTGGTTGAAGTCGGCCAGTTCAAGCTGGCCGATGACGGCCATGTCGTGATTGCCGATGATTGAAAAGAGGGGATATTCTTTCAAACGTTTGATAACTTCGTTGGGCTGGGGGCCATAACCTATAATATCACCCATACACAAAAGGCCATCAATTGGACCTTTTTGCTCTATGGATTTCAAGGTTGCTTCCAGAGCAGCGAGATTGCTATGAATATCCGTTACCAGTCCGTAACGCATCCGGTCCTGAACCTTCCAGTGTCCAACCCTAAACCGATGGCTTTTTAAGATGGCGGATAAGAGCTAAACGCATCGAACTTACCCTGAGCACTAAAAACTTTTGGTTAATATAGCACACTCAAATATTTTACGCCATTTCTGGCTAAATTCAAGCGAAGAGACTCCTATTTTCTAAAAACTTTTGTGACAAAATAACCGGGAAAAACGTTTATATATCCCAAGAATGGCTTTACTATAAAGGCAACCCATTGAAATCGCGCCCGGTCCGGTGTACCATACCAGAAACTTATTCGTTTTATTAAAAGTAAAAGGGCATTGGCTCCAGGCGGGAAAATAACATGGAGCGTCGGGCGCGGAAAACGCTGGGCAACCTGGGCGAACGGCTGGCCGCCGGAAAACTCACCGAGATGGGTTACCGGATAATTTCCACTAACTGGCGGTGCGAAATTGGGGAGCTTGATATAGTGGCGTGGCACGGTGATTGCTTGACCTTTGTTGAGGTTCGCACTCGCCGGGGAGGTCGCGCCGGTACCCCGGAGGAATCAATTACTCCGGTCAAGCGGCAGCGTTTACAGAACCTGGTCGAAGCTTACCTTATTTCCCATACTGAGTTGCAAGATGGAAAAGGCCAACCGCCGCCCTGCCGGGTAGACCTGGCAGCGGTGGAGTTTGAACCGGGCGGCAAATTGGTTCGGCTTGATTTGATTGAGAATATAATCAATTGAAAAAGGGTTGAGGCTTCCTAAAATGCACCGGGCTACTATTTACTTTTAGGGCCGGGTGGACTAAAATAGGAATAAGCAGGTTTGTGGAGGTAATTTTCAAGCTTGCGTGTTCCGGGGAACGCTTATCGGCAGGGGCCTGCTGGCCCGGCCATTATATTCTTCTTAATTTGAGCGACCCTTCCACCTCATTATCCTATTATTTATATAACCTGTAACCAGGAAAGAGATAATTACCAATTTTTTAAAACCGAAAAACTCAGCAGGAATTGGCAGGTAATCGCGAACCTGTCTAGCGGGGATGGTGAAGTATGAAGAAGTACGAACGGGAAATCAGGGAGATTCTTGAAAAAATGGACACCTTTGTGCCGGATTCTCCCCCGGCAGAAAAGGAACGGAATCGTGACCGCGAACCGGAACGCGAACCCCGCAAGCGTTCGGTAGGTGTTATGCCGCCCCAACCCGTCCCCATCCGGCCCCGGCGCTCGGCTACGTACCGCTTTAACCAATGGCTCACCTCCCATCATATCGGGTTTTCTTTCCGCCTGATGCTGGCCGGGTTGGGCCTGGTCATCGTTGCCCTTATCATAAATGAATATTTGCCCGGCATGCCCTGGTTGGCCCAATTAATTGGTGCTATCGGGGCTTTTGTGTTTGTATCACCGGTGCTTATCCGTTTCTTCCGGGGGCGCGACCTAGATAACGACCAGAAATACTGGCGCGGCCAGGTGGTCGAGAGCGATAGTTTTAGCTGGAGTAGCTTGCGAAACTGGCTGGGTGGCCGCCGCAAATCCTCGCGCGACCCCTGGAAGAATAACAATCGCAACCGCAACAACAATCGCTGGTAATTCTTAAAGCCGCCTGTTAGGGCCGCTATTATAGAGGTATTTTCCTGGCAAGCCACTGGCTTGCCTTTTTTATTTAATAATTTTGACATTGTCCCCAAAGAGATTTATAATAAATTACCTTGATTTACAGGTAAATTAGGGATAAGCCTTTAGAAAGCAAAATTTCCTTTAATACATTGCGCTTTTCCACTCCCGAAATAATCCAGCCCGCCTGAAACCGTTAACGGCTGGATAGTCTATTTGTTAACGGGTATGTCAAAAATTATTTGGAGGACTAACTTGGCAGATAGGAGTTATAACCGCCTGGATAACCCGGTAGGGTATTCTCTGAACGAAAACCACCGCTCCCTGGCGATAGGGAATGGGCTGGCTCGTCGTTACCCTGCGGATACCGCCCCTTTTGTTGCCCTGGCCGAGGATACCGCGGCGGGGTTCGCTGACCTGGCTAAGATTGTATCACCCGGAGAAGCGGTACCCCTGGTCAGCCCTTTACCGCCTGCCATACCCGCGAACTGGCAAGTGGTCCGGCAAAGAAATATGGTCCAGATGGTTTACGACCAGGACCACTCCCCCGTTGCGCCGCAAACACTTTTTTCATTTAACACTCTAACTGAGAAGGATGTCCCTGCGATACTCGCGCTGGTTGAGCTTACCCGGCCAGGTCCATTTTTACCCCGCACGATTGGCCTTGGCAGCTATGTAGCTGTCTGCGACGGTCCAAAAATAGCGGCAATGGCCGGTGAACGCTTCTCATTGGAAGGATTTAGAGAAATAAGCGCGGTCTGCACCCATCCAGATTATCAAAAAAGGGGTTATGGTACCCGGCTGATAAATTATTTGATTGCTAAAAATCTACAAGCCGGGTCGCTCCCTTTTTTGCATGTTTTTGAAGACAATCCCGCTAAACAATTATATGAAACTCTCCATTTCCGACAACGAAAGATATTAACCCTGTCTGTAATCATGCACTCTTAATTTTTATTGTACCATCAGCAGACATTAATCTTTGCCCAATTGCGCCTGCCCCCAAAGGGTGCTATCATACCAATCCAACCCGCCCTGAAAGTTTCCAGGGCGTCTGGTTAGGGTTTGAATGACACAGTAAATTATTGCAAAAGATAACCATAACCAAATTCTGAAAGAAAAAGGTTTATTTAGATGGGTTACGAAAAAACACAACTCAAAAATGGCGTCCGAGTAATCACCAACGCTATGCCGCACACCCAATCCGTCAGCACCATTCTTTATTACGGGGTGGGTAGCCGCTACGAGGAAGACCGCATCGCCGGTATCAGCCACTATATTGAACACATGGTCTTTAAGGGTACAAAAAAGCGCCCGACCGCCAAAGAAATCAGTGAAGCTATCGAAGGGGTCGGCGGTGTCCTGAACGCCAGCACGGGCCGCGAAATCACCAATTACTGGGCAAAAGTTCCCAAAGAAAATTTTGAACTCTCTTTTGATGTTTTGAGCGACATGCTCCTGAACGCCAACTTTGACCCGGCGGAAATCGAGAAGGAGCGCAAGGTCATTATCGAGGAATTGCACCAGACCCTCGACTCGCCGCCCGACCTTGTTAACGAAGATATAAACGCGGTGCTCTGGGGGGCACAACCGGTAGGCCGCGATATTGGCGGCAGCGATGAAACGGTCGGGGGTATCACCAGGGAAGACCTGCTTACCTATATGAAACAGTATTACCTGCCCGCCGATATGGTCGTGAGTGTGGCCGGTAATATCCAGCACGACGAGGTCGTGAAACTGGTTGAGGATACCCTTGGGCAGTTACCCGCCGGGGAACGCCCGGTTGCCAGACCGGCCAAAACCCTCGAAGGCGGACCGCTGGTCCACGTCTATTTCAAGGAGACCGAGCAGGCTAATCTCTGCCTGGCCGTCCCTTCGCTCAACTATACCGACCCGCGCCGTTACATTCTTTCGATGATGGATACGATTATGGGTAGCGGGATGTCGAGCCGCCTGTTCCAGGAAATCCGCGAGGAGCGGGGCCTGGCTTATACGGTCGACAGCTATACCAACCAGTTGAGCGATACCGGGGCCTGGGTGATTTACAGCGGGGTTGACCCCGATAACATTGACGATACTATCCGGGCAATCGTGGATGAACTCAAGAAGTTGCGTGATGAAAAGGTGCCGGAAGCGGAGCTGGAAAAGGCCAAGAAGTACAACAAAGGCCGCATGCTGCTCAGTCTGGAAGACACCCGCTCGGTCGCCAGTTGGGCCGGGGGGCAGGAACTGCTGCTCGACCGCATCCTGACCGTCGAGGAAGTCGTCCACTTTATTGATGCCGTAACGGTGGACCAGATTCACGAGTTAGCCCAGGAGATGTTCAAGCCCGAAAACCTGCGCCTGTCGGTGGTCGGCCCTTACAAAGACCAGGACGACCGCTTCCGTGAACTCTTGAAGTTCTAACGGTAGATTTACCCTCTAAAAATAGCCTCCTTCAAATGGTATTCGTTTTTATTCGAACGATTGGATACCTTTGAAGGAGGTTTTTTGTTGCCTAATTTATTTTAAACGACAAAAAACCTAAAAACTGGTGATAGATTGCGAGTTCCTGACTTCTGAACTCTGACTACTAACCACTAAAAACTGAAAACTAACCACTTTTCTTTTACCCCAAATAGGAGTAAACAACTATATTATTGTAAAATAAAATAAGACCTTGATTGCTAGTAGTTGGTGAAAGCTAAAGCCAAAATGTTAGCCTGAACTTTAAGCTCAAAACCAGCATT
>MKTJ01000021.1 GCA_001898225.1 Chloroflexi bacterium 54-19 | reverse complement strand
AGAAAGCCCCACAGGTCCGGCTCGACATGGACAATCGTGGTTTTGCCAAAAGCCTTGATTTTGTCCAGGAGGAGCTTGAAGTCGGCGTAGTAAGCCTTCATGGTCGAGGCGTTGTTGAGGTTGGAGTAATCCTCGTAGTTAGGAGCGGACTGGATAAGCTGGTAATAGGTGAAGATAGGTGTATAGCCGTTCGCGGCGCTATCGGACATATAATAGGAAGCGAACTGTCCGGCGGGAGAGTTCCAGGTGGCCCAGCCGCTACCGGTATTGACCCCGGCGCAAAGGTAGGCGTAGCGCGCGTCCCAGGCTGCGCCGCTGCCGGTCATCCAGTTGACACTACCGGCCTGGTTAGCCAGACCCAGGGTAAAGGTGTTTTTGAGCCCGGAAGGAACCGCCGGTAAAGTGGCGGCCTTGGCCGATTCGATCTGATGAGAACTTATAATAACATTGAGGATTATACCCGCGAGGAGAGCAAGTATTGCAAATAGCGATAACTTTTTACGCACGAAAAATTCTCCTGATTATTATTCCTAACCAAGTTAGCACGAACTGCTATTTTTACTGGTGAAGATGGGCTAAAAATAATAAACTAACTAACCTATATTACCGTCCAACTTGAGCAAAGTTGTGTTCCGGTATCACACAAACAATATTATAAAATCGAATCCCTATTCGACTATAGTTAATTAGTAATGAGCAGTAAGTCCTGTAGGAATGGTCCTACCGGCCACCGGAAACCCCCAGCTTCCAGGCGGATTAAACAGCCAGCTAATAAGGCCTGGCCGTACTGCTCATTTTCGCTCTGTTTAGCTTCCTAAAAACTATTGTTAATATGACGCTAAATTACGCGCCCACTCTAACCGATAAAGCCGTTTAAAGCAAGGAGATTTATTAAAGGCACATTAAAATTTAGCTAGAATATAAATATTCTAATGTCTGGAAAGCCGGTTTTTGGGTATTTTGTGCTAATATTAAAGAAAATTAATATACCGTGGCACCTGTTATGCCAATCAGGGCCTGCTCAGGTCAGTTTTTGCTTATTTTCAAGCACTTCGTAAGTTTATTACCGCCACCTGGGAGGTTTAAAGTTATAGGACCAAAATTTTTAATCCAAAGATTTCGCAGTTCGACGCCAGCGCCCAGGGTTATGGTATTGGTTTTGCCGCCCCCGGTTATGGTAACGCCCGGTTGGCCGCCATTGCAGCTACCGCCATCAATAACTACAGCCCCGCCATCTATATTTAGAGAAGTGCCCGCATTCAGGTTAACCTGGCTTACTGAAAAGGTAATAATGTTTACGCCGGAAACATAGGTATCGACGGCGGCCTTAAAGGTGCCGAGACCGCTATCGCCAGACGAGGTTACCGGCAGGGGCGTAAGTCCTTTGCAACTCAGGTTGAAGCTGGCGCTGCTCGTATCCGGGTCGTTGGATACAGGGAAGGTAAGAGTACCGGTATAGGTCAGACCGGTGACGGGTGGAGTACAGGTTATGGTGACGGTTCGCCGGGTCGCCCCTTTCGCCAGGGTAAAATTGGTGGTTGGGGCTACGGCAAAGACGCCGGGTACGGTCTGGTTAAGCGTGGCGGTACCGACATTGAGGGTAGTACCGGGACTACCGCCATTATCAATCCCCAGGGTAGTACTTATAGCCTGGCCCGCTGCCGCTGACATACTGACAGTGGCGCCCGGCTGGTAAGGGGTGGAGCTAAATTTGGGAGCCAGGCCGGTGCAGGCCAGGAAATAGCTGACCTGGGGCCGGGCCGGGTCGTTGGTGGTATAGGTCAGTTTGGCGCTAAAGTTGCCGCGCCCGGTCGGGTTGCATTGAATGGTCACGGTGGTGGCCGGGGAGCCCGCCGCCATATTGAGGGCGCTGTTGGGTGACACACTGAACAAAGACGGGTTCGCGCCGCTCAGGGCCGGGGCGCTTACGGTCAGGGCTGCTCCGCCGCCCCCGCTATTGCGCAGACTAAGCGAGGCGCTGGCCGGGCTACCAACATTGGCCGAAATACTGAGGGTGTTTCCAGGCGCGGGAGTCGAACTAAGGGTAGGATTGCCGAAAGTCACCGGACCCCGGTTGTAATAGGCCGCCGCCTGGACCCGGATATAGCCGCCATCGTCGTCCGAATAGTTTGAGGTCTGGGTGTTACCGTTTATAGGGTTCGGGTTGGTGATGGCATCTCCGGCGGCATCGGTATAAACGGTGGCAGTATTGCCCCCCGAACCAAAAAAGATACCCATGAGCCCGCTGTTTACGGCGTCCTGGATGTGCTGGTTGCTGCCGTTGAGGTAATACTGGGCCTTGTTGTCCTGCCAGTGGTAGTCCTTATTGTTCATGGTGCGGTAGACGGTATTTCCGAGCGGCACCTGCCAGAGCATGCCGCGTTTGCCGGTAGCGGTGGTGATAGCCGCGACAAATTGATGAAACCGGTTAAAGTTGGGATAGGTGGAGTTGGTGGTGTCCCACCAGCGGTTCGGATCGCCCCAGCTCTGGTAGAGGGCGGCGTCGCGGTCGGCGATGTCGTAGAACATCAGGTCGAAGTTGGCCCCGGTCTGCAAGTAAAAGTTGGCGGTCTGCTGGGCCGCCCCGGCCACGTTAAAGGTGCTGCTCTTGTCGCTGCTCAAATCGCCATAGGTAGAAGCCCAGGGGGAGATATGCCAGGCCAGCAGGGCATTAGGAGCGTACTTGTCGCGCAGGGCTACGAGCGCTTTAGCAAAGCCCGAAACGGTGTTGGGCTGGCTGGCAACGACATCGCCATAGCCGCTGGAAGCGACGGAAGCGGTGATGTTGTTGGGGTTGGAGTTGCGCTGCTGGAGAAAGCCCCACAGGTCCGGCTCGACATGGACAATCGTGGTTTTGCCAAAAGCCTTGATTTTGTCCAGGAGGAGTTTGAAGTCGGCGTAGTAAGCCTTCATGGTTGAGGCGTTGTTGAGGTTGGAGTAATCCTCGTAGTTAGGGGCGGACTGGATAAGCTGGTAATAGGTGAAGATAGGTGTATAGCCGTTCGCGGCGCTATCAGACATATAATAGGAAGCGAACTGTCCGGCGGGAGAGTTCCAGGTAGCCCAGCCGCTACCGGTATTGACCCCGGCAGAGAG
This sequence comes from Chloroflexi bacterium 54-19, assembly GCA_001898225.1. GTDB lineage: Bacteria > Chloroflexota > Chloroflexia > Chloroheliales > Chloroheliaceae > 54-19. Next base: position 2,232 of record MKTJ01000021.1, on the reverse strand, counting down.
ATACTGGTAACGGGCATCCCAGGGAACACCGCTACTCGTCATCCAGTTGAAATCGCCCGGTGAATTAGCCAGACCCACCATAAAGTAGTTTTTTAGCCCGGCAGGAGGGTTGGGCAGAGCCTGCGCCGCCGCCGATTGAGAAGTTGGAATCGTGTGGGTCGGATTTATTGTAGCGGTAAGGGCCAGGGCTATTATTATGCCTAAAAAGATAATGGCGTAACGAAACTGCAACCCCGACCGGAGTTTTTGGGTAAAACGTCGAATAAAAACACCAACCTTTTATTTGAAATTTACTCGGTCGTACCGAAAACAATGTCAAGCAGCCCGGAAAGAATACCTTACCTTATCTTAAAAGGTTAAAGTAAGAATTGCAAGAATTATATTATAAAAATAACTAATTATTAATATAACCTGTTCCTGCCGGTCTTTCCGGTCTGCCTTCCGGTTGGTGTTTTTATTTCTCTGTTGCCCGGCCTATATCTTTACCGGGCTATTTTTCTTCAAAGCCTCGACCACTACCCCGGCGTCTTCCAGCGAAAGGTGCGGCCCCATCGGCAGGCTCAACACTTCCCGGTGAATATCCTCCGTAACCGGGAAAGCCCCTTCTTTAAGATTCAGGCTGGCATATGCCTCTTGCAGGTGCGGCGGGATCGGGTAGTGAATCAGGGTGCCAACCCCGGCCTCGGCCAGGTATTTTTGCAATTCGTCGCGCCGGGGATGCCGGATCACGAAAAGATGCCAGACCGGCTCGGCCCATTCCGGGACCGCCGGCAATATTAAATCGCTATCCTGCAAATTTTCGAGATAAAGAGCGGCAATCTTCCGGCGGCGTTCGTTCCACTCGTCCAGTTTGCTCAACTTGATGCGCAGTACGGCGGCCTGCATCTCGTCCAGGCGGGTATTGAACCCTACCACCTCGTTCACGTATTTAACCCGTGAGCCGTAGTTGCGCAGCACCCGGACCTTATCGGCCAGTTCGTCGCTGTTGGTGGTAATCGCCCCGGCGTCGCCAAAAGCCCCCAGGTTTTTACCCGGATAGAAACTCCAGGCCGCAATATCGCCGATGCCGCCTACCCTCCGGCCTTTGTATTTGGCGCCCTGGGCCTGGGCAGCGTCTTCCAACACTTGCAGGTTATGGCGTTTTGCCACTTCCAGGATCGGGTCCATATCGGCGGGCTGGCCGTAAAGATGGACCGGCAGGATAACTTTGGTCCGCGGTGTGATAGCCGCTTCAATGCGGGCCGGGTCGAGGTTGTAAGTATTTTCGACCGGCTCGACCGGGACCGGGGTAGCCCCGGTGTAGGTGACCGCCAGCCAGGTGGCAATGTAGGTATTGGCCGGGACGATAACCTCGTCGCCGGGTCCGACACCGAGGGCGACCAGGGCAATATGGAGGGCGTCGAGACCGTTGCTCATGCCGATGCAGTGTTTTACGCCCAGGTAAGCCGCGTATTCGCGTTCAAAGGCCTCTACATTGGGGCCGAGTATAAAGTAGCCGCTTTCCATTACTTTGGCTACGGCGCTATCGAATTCGTCTTTTAACTCGTTGTAGGCCGATTTCAAATCGAGAAAAGGAATCATTTAGCTTTATCCTTTTAACTGTTGATACAAATAAAAAAGAAGATACTACTATAATAGTAGAAAGAAAGTCCTCAGTTCAAATCCGGGCAGGCTGTTTCGGTTAATATTCCCCGGAAACCACTCCTATTATAAGGGACAAAGGGGCAGACAAGTTTCCTATTTTTAGAATATTTTTTTAATTTAGGCCCAAAGTGAGGCTATTTGGGAAAAAACGGCCAGATTTCAAAATCGCTTAAAATCACCCTTGACATGCCTGGCTCGCAGTGGTATTATACCTGAGCGCCCGACGAGAGAAACTCTAAGTCAAGCGAAAGTAGAAATCGGATAGACTTCTATACTGACAATTGACAGAAGCGGCGCAACAAGAAAAGCACCTTAATAATTGAAGAGTGATAGAGAACAGCAAGCAATTTATGTGAGCAATCGCCAAAGCAATTTGGCGGGTAACCAAGTCAAACCTAAAAATTGAAGCTCTTTCTTAAATGGTTGTAACGAGCGGTCCAATGGGTCGCTATAAAAAACCAAACAGACATAGTGCTGACGAATTATCTCATATTTCGTCAGGGAAAGCTCTTCGGAGCAAGACTGGTCAAAAAGAAAGGTGTGGAGAGTTTGATCCTGGCTCAGGATAAACGCTGGCGGCGTGCCTAA
>MKTJ01000020.1 GCA_001898225.1 Chloroflexi bacterium 54-19 | reverse complement strand
CTCCTACTGGTTAACTCATCCCTGGTATAGCCTGGACCCTTATGGGGATTACCGGCGTAACCCGCAGTGGTACTTTGATGACCAAACTATCCGTTTACATCAAGCTGGGCAGGACATCGAAAGTCATACCTTTGGTCATGTCTATGTTCGTGGCACGACTGTTCAGGAATTTGCCGATGATACTAAAGCACTGGCCGAATTAGCCGCCCAAAAAGGTTTACCCCCAATGCGGCACTTTGCCTTCCCCTGGACCTCAAGCAACAGTGTTGGCGAAGAATGGTATCAGGTTTTGGTTGAGCACGGGTTTAACTCTATCACCCGTTTGTATCCCCTTGACCAATCTATCAATTATACCGGTACAGGGGTGCTTCAGTTTGATAACGGCCAGCGCCAGGCGGGCAAAATACTCTTTGATGATTTCGCCGGACCGGCCAACACCTATTACTACCTGGGCCGGGAACTCAAAGATACCCGGTTATATGTGGTGAGTGACTTCAAACTGGTAACAACCCCGGCCAGCGAGAACCAGGCATATTCGTTGATAGACCAGTTAATCAAGCGGCGGGGTTACGGTTCGATCTGGACCCACCCGGAAGAAACAGTGGTTGACCAACCTTCCGCCGACGAATGGCAGCGAGTGATCGAATATGCGGTCAGCCGGCGGGCCAATGGTTTGTGGCTGGATAGTGTGGCTAATATAATTCAATATGCGCAGGATATTTCCAAATTAGAGGTTCGGGTTAACTGGGCGGATAACGGCAAAACCGCTACTATAACTCTCACTAACACAGCCAAGCGGTCGCTTAAAGGAATAACCCTGACCTTTCCGGCATTTCCAAAAGAAGCGCAGGGCGCGGTTAGCCTCAAAGGTTCCCAATTAGTTGTTCCACCAATTGCAAACGGGGAAAGTGCCACAATCCAGGTAAAATTCTAACTCGACTTTCATAGGATTTTACCCCAAATATTCAAAGTTTTATTTAAAGCAAAACCCAGGCTTTGCTAATTGTGTTTTTGTTAGTAAAGCCTGGGTTGATTTAAAAATTCCAGATTCAGGGAAAGTTTTATCTGATAAAGCCTCGAACGGATTTAGCTGGAAGAACTTGATAAAATCTCAAGCTTAACCCAGTAATAACGCATCCGCCAGGAAGCGACCGTCGCTTTGCACTCCTGCCGGAATAAAGAAATAACCGCCTCCCACCGCAAACATATATTCGTCCAGGTCCTGCACCCCGGTATTCGTCTTTGGAAAATTCCGGTTGGTCATGTAATTGCGCTTGATGTATTCAAACTGTTCTTCCACGTTGCGGCAGAAGGCGTGGAATATCGCCCCGCCATCTAGCAACCCGCTCTTATCAAAGCCGTTAAGGTACATATAGCCCCGCCGCAGTATCCGTCGTTTTTCGCTTTCCGGCCCTAACCTGGGGTTGGCTTTGCGGATGTGGGCATCCAGGGGAACGGTGTTGCCATCCGGGTCGTCGGCATAATCAGGTAGCTGAACTTCAGTGATGTTATCCAACGAGGCACCGGAAACCTTGTAGCGTCCAATCGAGTTTTGCTGCGATTCCAGGCTCTGGCGGTCCCAATGTTCGATGCTTTCGCGGATAAGACGCAAGGCCATGTAAGTGCCTCCCTGCGCCCAACTTGGTTCTTCCGTTCCCGTCCAGACCATGGTATTCATTAAATCGTCATTATTAACATCGAGGTTGGTAGTGCCATCCTTGAAACCAAGCACAGTTCTGACATTGGCTTGCCCGACCGGAACATTCTTCTGGTGGCGCTGGAACCCCGGCTGCATCCATAGGGGGCTGAGCAACCCTTTCGTGTTGCGCAAAATGTCCCGCAACGCGTGCATGTTTTCTAGAGGATGGTCGCTACTGATTTCTAACAGGATGTCACCATCGAGCAGATCGGGGTTAAGTTTATCGCCGATCAGGTCGCGGGGCATCGGTTTGAGAGCAAGGGGTTTCTTTGCGGCCAGGCCGAAACGGTCCTGGCCGCCCTGAATAAAAAGCGAAGAACCCAGACCTACCAGAATAGTTAAGTGACCCTCATTGAGTTGGTCATACCCCATATCTCCGGTATTTTTGGGGGGAAATTGATCGCTTTCGTCAACGACTGGTCCCAACTGGCCGGCCATTAAGGCTCGGATGCGCTCGGTGAGAATTTTCATTATCTGGACCAACCCGTCCAGGGTGGTGGGGATGACCTGCAAAGATGCCACTAAAATAGCGTCAGGTGGGTCGGTGAGGATACCGGCCTGATGAACGCCTTCAAAAGGAAACAGGTTATCTTCAGCCGGAATTTGAGGAAATACCTGGGATAATGACTCGCCCCCAAGTAAGTTATCCTTTAGGGTAGAGCTTCCGACCACCGCCGAAGCGGTAGCCAGTCCCAAAGCTTTGAGGGCGGAACGGCGGCTAATTTCAGACATATTGAACTCCACGTAATGAATACATGTTCAGGTTTAAGTACCCTTTAGGGTATGAAATTGTGGGAAATCAATAAACCTCAATTACCATAACAGGTTTTGGGCAAGAATAAGGTGAGCGGTAATTAAGGTTTGCGATTTATGGTTTCTCAAAACCATAAATCGGAGGAATAGCTATAAAAAAACTTGGTTAAGCTGCCAGGCTTATAATATTAGGATAGGCTAACAATAATCATTTGTCAAGACTAAACAGGGGATGACCGGGTAAAATCCAGGATTTATAGCGATTTTCAAGATTATTTAACCGATTTTTTGGATCGAATAAGTCTATAATAGGTCAAAGTTGTTGAAAACCGCTATAAAATGTCAGGTCCAGATGGACAACGCCATATTGTCGAAATAATCCCAGGTTCGAATAAAATCATCCCAATCGAAGTAGGCCCGGATACCCTGGGACGGTCCGTTGACATAGACTCCTCCCCGGTCATAACCCGTCACCACCACGGTATGTTCCCCAGGCACCAATTTCACGGGTGAGCCATCCTCAATATAGCGGACCGGAGTAGCATACTGCATTGCGATAGTCACCCACACGATTACAGGCTGGCCGTGGGATACCTCATATTTAAGCGCCTCGACACTACCGTACCAGGCTTCCGCTTTGAAACCAAGTCTTGATATATAGTTGGCGAGTGGCTCGGCGTAGATACCATAATTGGTTAAGCCACCGCCCCCGGCATCTATATTGCCCCGGAAACCAAAGTGAGGATTGTCCCGTAGCGGTATAGCGGCCACAAACTGCGATTCGGGAATCATGTTGCCATAATAGTCTGTAACCATTTTGGCCGAGGCATATTCACAGCTAAGATTATGGATCTGGGTGTAAAGAGGCACACCTTTAATGTAATAACTGTCCGGCACCCCGGCGGCTTCGGCACTTTTCACAAGCCAGGGGCATAATTGAGTTACCAGCAGCATACTTACAAAAAATAACCCAAGTAACGCCAGCCGGTCCCTTTTGGTTAAAAAAGGTGCCGCAAATGATAGTTTTATAGTCATGTTTCTTCCAAGTTTGAGGAGGACCTTTACCTAAATAAGGTTACCCTGCAATAAATAACGGCAAATACAACATACCGTTTACCAAAAAAATCTATCTACCCAAAATACAATATTCTCTCTACCCCCTACTTTATGAGTATCAGTATAATTTTTAAGCAGGTCTATGGCAACCTAACAATCCAATTAGAAAATTCACTGGCAGCTACAGAATTACCGGTGAATTCATTTCCTTTTTCTCTTTGCCTTCCACGTCCTCATCTTCGTCAGGGTCGTCTTTGTCGCTATTCCAGAAGAAATAAATGACCAGGGCCAGGGCGAGTGTCACCAGGGCTATACCCAGGCCGACTAAAAGCCAGGGGGGAGCCGGTTTACCCACCGTATCATTGAAAGTGACGGTCAAGGGAGTAGCCGAGACTGAGGCCGGGTTTTGCAGGGTAACTCTGTAAATCCATAAGCCTTCCATACTTATAGGAATGGTAGCGACATACACATTCGCGGAGTTGGTTTCGGGTATCGCTTTTATATCCACCGCGCCCGGCATCGGCATCCCGGTCATATCCGGTGTAATTGTGATATTAAAATTCTGGGGTTGAGGGTTATCGGGAAAGACAAGCTCAAGCTGCACTGATTGACCGGGAGTAGGCTGTTGGGGCGAACAGTTAACGACTAAATTATAAGAACCGATGCGGCCCCGGTAGATAGTCGTGCTGCCACCGTCTTCAGGATTAGAGGGTGGGGTAATCCCTACCCCGGTTAGCAGGACTAAGGCCGTGATCAGTGCCAGTACTACCAGGCCGGTTACCCCGGCCAGAAAAACTTCAGGGGTTTTACCCCTGGCTATGATTTGGTTAGTAAGCTTTTGAAGAGGTTTCGCCATTATTATGTTTCTTTGAATAAAGAGGCCAACTTTGAACCCTACTTTTTAATCAATTTTTTCGGGTTGTTGCCCCCGGACCAACGCGAACAAAGGCTGTAAAAGCAACCTGCCTGAAAAGTATAAAATTGAATTCAGGTAGTGAAAATAGCTCCCTGTTTGCAAATATTAGCTAAAAAAGAACTAACGTAGCTTGAGGGATTGTAAGTTGACACACTTAGTTCTTTATAACCAAAAAAGAACTATTCAAGAATTACTGGCATTGTGTTTCAACTTTTTTAGGCTAAACTCCCATAAAGGGTATAACGCTCAAGCGGTTAAACGGGAGAGTGGTATACCAATCCGAAAACACTTAAAACCACCAACGGGTTTCCTACGCTGGTGGTTTTTTTATAAGAAACAACCTTTTTAGCTCTTAACTGGTTCCAAGGAGCTATAGCTTTACTCCTTTAAGAGAGTTATATTTTTTTTGATAATCCTGATTTTTCTGCCTGATTATTTTGCGTTCAACCAACCAAAACTAAAAATGCGCCGTCCGGTGAGGCATGTCTGGTAACTGGCGCAGGGTGCTTGCTCACATTTTATGCAGTTAAACATTCATATTTAACCCGGATGTGTACTTAACATAAGGTTTAGAAACGGTTTGGAATTTAGTTCAAACTCAGGAGAATTTTGATGCAGATACAGATGCGGAAACGTAGATCGATTAGCCTTATAGGGCTTTTAACCCTGGTCGCTTTGCTGGCAATTGCCCTGGCACCGGGCCTGGCTTCGGCTCACGGGAAACGTACCATAGACAACAAGTACCAGTTTATCGTCGGCTTTCTCAATGAGCCGGCCTTTGCCAGCCAGCAGAACGGGATTGACCTGACAGTATGCCAGGGAGAATGCCAGACCAACGCCGATAAAACCGTCAAAAACCCGGTTAAGGATGTGGATAAAACTTTAAAGGCCGAGGTTATTTTTAACGGACAAACTTTCCCGGTGACGCTGACACCACGTTATGGATTCGATGGCAAATACAATGGGGTCTTCTTCCCGACCCAGGCCGGCGATTATACCTTCCACTTTACTGGCACTATTAACGGCGACGCGGTGGACGAACGCTTTGTTTCGAGCAAGGATGGTTTTAATTCCGTCGAAGCTGTAGCGCCGCTCCAGTTCCCGGCAACGAGCACCAGCTCCGGGCCTTCGACTGCTGACCTGGCCCAACAGGTAAAGGATGCTAACGATAAAGCCGGTAGTGCGACTATTTTTGGGATTATCGGAATTGTTGTCGGGGTTCTGGGCTTGATCGTAGCCGGGATTAGCCTGGTGATGTTGCGGAGTAATCGTGCCGGTCGTCCGACGACACCGGAAACTAACCTGGTTGGCAGCAATCGCGGCTAAACCGATCTTTTTAACCTGGCCTCTGAATATGAAAATAGTTCAGAGGCCAGGTTTTCCAATTTTCTTCAGACTAATTATAAAACTACTTCATGACCAATGAAAATTAAAATCCCAAAGGAAACAGGTCGTTCCGCTATAAAGGTCAGTTCCAAGAAAAAGTATTTGAAAATCCCGGTTACTATTCTTCTAGGGGTAGCCGGAATTTTATTCTTTTATAGTTTTGCCACCCAGACCGCTTATGCTCACGCCCAGTACGACCATTCAAACCCGGCAGCCGGGGCAACCTTGCCCAGCCACCAACCCCCGACCCAGGTCCAGGTCTGGTTTACCGAGAATATCGAGCCAAAGTTCAGTTCACTCCAGGTGGTAAATACAGATAACCAGCGAATTGACGCAGGTAACAGCCAACCTATTCCAGGTACTACCAATGCCCTTCAAATTGGGCTGCAACCGAATCTCCCGGACGGAGTTTATACGGTAATTTTTGAGAATGTTTCCAGTGATGACGGGCACCACGTTAAAAGCAATTTCAGCTTCGTGGTCGGGGAAGGAACCTTACCCGCCGGGGCTGTTGGTGGTAGTCTTTTGGATAACGAGGGTGTAACCACCAGCATTGACTCCAATTTTAATTTTTGGAGCGTATCTCTGCGTTGGCTAAATTACCTGGCTTTATGTGGTCTGGTCGGTCTGGTCCTGTTCTGGCTCTTAGTCTGGCGACCGGCCCTCTTAAAGATAGGTGAGGCCTTAATAAGTGGGGCCGACTCGGCGGCTTTAGCCTACCGGCACGTAACTTTCCGGCTCTATTTCCTGTTGGGTATAAGCCTGGTTTTGCTTTGCGTGGGCTGGCTGGGATTTTTCATTTACCAGGCTACTACTGTCAGCAGCAGTTATCCCTGGCAGTTGTTCCAGGATGATACCCTCGTTACGCTCCTTTTTAGCAGTCGGTTTGGCACTATTTGGCTGGTCCGGCTGGGATTAATAATTCTAGCGACCCTGGTCTGGTTTTTACTAAAACGCAGCCCACTTGAAGTCCCCACTTTTGCAGCGGTTTCTTCCTCAGATGGGGCCGGAGTTGGACAGACCCAGGTTGAAGAAATTGCAAGTTCGGCTAATGCTACTCTTGTGCTGGCCCAAACCAGACGGGCGAAAGGGAGGGGAGCGAGGGCTGCCGGGGCCGTTCTTAGCCGTCCCGACCCGCGCTGGTGGTTGTTGCTTGTGCTTGGAATCGGTCTGATGCTAACAACCAGTCTCGACTCGCATTCCTCGGCTAGCAAAGCCGCTTTTCTATTGGTGCCAAATGACTTGCTCCATCTGGTGAGTACCGGCGTCTGGATTGGTGGCATCGTTGGGCTGGTGTTGGGTATGCCGGTGGGGCTTGCGGCCTTGAAACCTGGAACGGGGGACCGTACCCGGCTATTGGCCGCCCTTATTCCCAAATTCTCCAACGTGGCCCTGGTCAGTGTAGTAGTGCTAGTGGTTTCCGGGGTAATCCAGGCCATAGTCCAACTGGGCCGCCTGGACGCTCTTTTCACCACCACTTATGGCATTTCCCTGGTGGTAAAACTGAGTTTATTTGTGCCTTTGATTGGCCTGGGAGCTTATAATCTCAACCAGATTAGCCCCCGAATGCGGCGCTACGCCCGCTATCAGCCGAAAAAAGATGGCCCTAACCGCGAAGAACAACTGGGGGCCGGGTCGGTGGGAGCCGGAAATCTGCAGAAGCTTTTCCGGCTAAGCACCCGCTGGGAATTTATTATTATGCTGGTGCTGCTGGTAGCGGTCGGGGCTTTAACCAGCTTTAGTCCACCTCAGGGAACCGGGTACGGCAACGATACTCTTATCATGCACGGCGAAACCGGCGGCATCAATTACGCCCTGGCGATAAACCCGGCCAAATTAGGCGCGAATGTCCTGGAAGTGCAACTGGTTGATACTACCGCCAACTATGTCCCGGTCGAAAATGTCCGGTTGGTGCTGGTAGAGCTAACAATGTTGGATATGGATAACATGGGTTCACCTCAGGAAGTCGAGTTAAAGCCGGTCACGGGCAAGCCCGGTCGTTATACTGCCACCAATACTATTTTAAGCATGCCGGGTAATTGGTCTGTCAAAATACTATTACAGCGGGATGGTAAAGAGGACGTAAATATTCCACTATCGTTCAAACTCAACCAGTAGTCCCGTTTTATCCGTCTATTCGCTGTTTGTGATCAGGCGGGTAAACGACTGGAATTAGAGGGTAAAAGCTGTCTCTTGAATCAGCCCAGCAGATTAAATTTTGGTTAGGTGGGAAAAGAGCCGGGTTAACGAGGATGGTGCTGGCGCTCCGAATCCAGGAGGGTTTGGGCCGCCTGGAAGCGATTCTTCATGTGGAGTTTTGCCAGGATATTACGCAGGTGATTTTTGACGGTAAATTCGCTGAGGTTAAGTTTGAGGGCGATTTCTTTATTGGTGGCTTGCTGAGCCACCAGTTCCAGCACTTCCCGTTCACGTCCGGAAAGGTCGGAAAGGCCCTCAACTCGGTTTAGCTGGGCTGGCGAACTGACGCTGGGTAGCGTAGTAGCCTTAAGAGAGGGCTCGTCCGCCTTCTTGGTTTGGTCGGAGCGTTCCTTTGCTGAGACTGGTTCAATTTGCTGTTGAGGTTTGGTTGAGTTCGAATCGGTGGCTTTGGTCTGACGGGCAAATTCCCGCAGTAAACGGCTTGCCATCAGCCGCGAGATTGGCGCTTCGCCCGCCTGCATACTCCGTAACATCTCGATCATTTCGGCAGGCCGGACATTCTTTAATAGATAACCTTCGGCCCCGTTTCGAATGGCTTCGAAAAGTCGGTCCTCGTCTTCGTGAACGGTCAATATTACTACCTTTATATAAGGCATTTCGGTAGTAATGAGCCTGGTAGCGGTCAGCCCGTCCAGCACCGGCATGTCAATATCCATCAGGATGGCGTCCGGCAGCAGTTGGGAAGCCAGTTCGAAGGCTTCCTGGCCGTTGGCAGCCTGCCCTACGACCTGTATATCATTGTAATGAGCTAGTAAACCGGCCAACCCTTCCCGGAAAAGAGCATGGTCATCGGCCAGTAACAACTTGAGCATTAGTTGAGCTATCCTAATTTCTATCCTGCAAAGACAGAGTTTTGAAATTGAACCTTTAATTATTGGTTAAGCAACCAAGTCGGACCGGGTAATCAGCATATCGGTTCCGCTGGTAACTTCCGGCTTAATTGGTAGGGCCACAGTGATGTAAGCTCCTTTTTCGTTTTCGGTCCGGTTGCCATATTCAAACTTACCACCCAGGCTTTCAATCCGCTCTCGCATAATTATCAGGCCAAAATGACCTCGATTAGTCTCCTTTTGTTTCAGGTGACTGAATCCCTTTCCGTTATCACTGATTTCGAGGAAAAGGGTTGGCATGTCTTCAATTTGGGGTAAAGTCGGAGAAGTCAGGCCAGTAAGCTGGGATGCAGAGTTTCCGCCACTATCCGCCGCAAAAGCGGTATTAACTCGCCTCGGAGCCGGTTTTAGTTCGATGCTAACGCTTACCCTGGTAGCCCCGGCATGCTTTCTGATATTGCTCAGGGCCTCCTGGACCACGCGAACAAGCTGTAAAGTCCAGATTGGCAGTATTAATTCCCGATAATCCTCTTTTGCTTCAAAGCCATAGCGATTGAATTCGACTGCTACCGGGTTGGTATCCGAAAAATTGTTTAGCACTTCGCCAATGATAGTTAAAAAGTCCCGACCATCTAACAAATCGGCTCTCAGACCGGTAATTGCCTCGCGGACATCGTTGTAACCGTCATCACAGGCTTTACGGACTAATTCCAGTTCTTTGAGGGCTTCCGTTTGGTGTCCGGTCTGGATAAGCGTTTCGACCAGGTCAACTTTCATCATGGAGTAAGCAAGGAGTTGGGCCAGGCCATCGTGCATCTCACGGGAGAGACGGCTTCGCTCCTCGGTGACTGCCATGACTTTGATTTGCTGGTTCAGGTCTCTCAACTGCCGGTTTTGTGAAACCAGGCGGGTTTGCATCCGGGCCACCAGGGTAAAGACAACCTGGGCGAAGGTAAAGGAGATGCTAAAAACAAACAGGGCCGCCAGTAAATTACCCCACCAGTCCTGTTGTAACTGGTAACTGAAAAAGGTATGGCGGAGGGTTTCATAAAACCAGGCTACTGCCGGGGGCATAAAGATAGTGGCTAGTTTTAGCCGCTTCAACATCCGGCGGTTATTAGAAATTTGTTGCTTCATAAGCTATAAGTTGACTTTAAGTTTGATTTGATGAATAGAACAAGAGTTTTTACTTGTCCCAAAAATCGAGCGCACCTATCAAGGTTTAAAAGGTTATAGGCGGCGTTGCCTCTGAAAAAGAATAAGATTTATAAAAACCTGTTCCGATTATACCATTTTGAAAAAGTTGCTAAAACAAACTCTTTGCCGGTGATAAGTTCTGAAAGCAGTTTTAGCGCGACAGTAAACGAGGTCTGAGAGTATTCTAGTTAGAGGGTTGTAAAACGTCTATAGTTCTTTATTTTGAAAAAGAACTAAAAAAGAACTATTTATTCTGTTTCTAACGGCCCCAGGTCGCGAGCATAGAACCAGACGACCAAAAAATAGTTCTTTACAAACTACCCAGTCGAGGTAATAATTATTTGACACCTGTTAGCCTGGGATTTATGGTTCTTTGAGGATCCTTCCTGGCCTGTTATAACTGCTCAACCTTATCGGGCCGGGTCTTTTAAGTCCAAAAGTTTCCAGCTCACCTGGTACCGAAAAATAAAACTAGAAATCAAAGACTCTTTGTCCAAGCTTTCCACAAAATTTACCCGCTGCTTATCCGCAACAAAAAGGGTACCATTTTTAACTGTCTTTGCCGGGATTTTTAACTTTCTCATATTGCTGGGGATCTTTGTTATCCTGACAACCGGGAATGTGGCGGCCCAGGCAAGCCCTACTCCCAGCGTTAGCGCAATTCCGTCACCAGCGGCTACTCCAAATGCGGCCAGCCAGTCCGATCTCCTTTTATTGCAAGCTCAACTCCAAAACCAGGCTCAACAACTCCAACAAGCCCAGCAGGACGCTTTTGATGCGAAAAATAGTGCCGGAGCGGCGGTCACGCTCAGCCTGATAGCCATTCTTTTTGGTATCGTAGGACTGGTGGTGGGGGCCCTGGCAATCCTGAGAAGCCGGGCGAGAACCACCGGAAATAGCGACACCACCGAGGTTGAGGCTGGTTAGGGAATTTTCCAAGATGAGCATGGGTGTTAAAACGGTCTTTTCTCGAACAGGCAAACGGTTCCGGCTGGTCTTTATAACGGCGGTTTATCTTTTACTAACCCTGGTTCTGACCGTCCCAACCGCCCAGGCCCATTCGGATTTGCTCAGAAGCGATCCACCGATCAGCAGTATTACTTCGTCCGAGAAAATGCCCGGTCAGTTAAAATTGTGGTTCAATGAGCAACCCGATATTACCTATAGCCGGATTCAGATTACCGGGCCGAACGGTTTGGTCGCCAATAACGGCAATATCAAAAGTGACCCCACCGACCCTGATGTGCTGGCCGCTCCCTTGCGATCCGATTTACCGGATGGGGTTTATAACGTCACTTGGAAAGTTATCTCTCTGATTGACCGCCATTTAACCCAGGGCCAGTTCAGTTTCGGGATTGGCCCCACCGGGAGCAGTACTCAACTTGGCCTGGTCCGGGCGGCGGGGTTGGTTTCGGCAAAACCGGGGAATGATGCTACTAACCTTTCGATCTGGAGCGTCCTCTCGCGCTGGCTCAATTACCTGGCAGCGGCTTTACTGGTAGGCTGTACCCTGTTCGCCGTCCTGATCTGGTTCCCCTTCTCCCAGAATGTAAATCGGTCTCTTAAACTCGATGACGGGCTGGTAGCCAAAGTTGGTCATGCCGGTTGGCGTAGGTTAAGCAATATATTGGGCTGGTCTTTACTTCTACTGTTTGGGGGTTGGCTGGTGGGTTTAGCCTACCAGTTTTTGACCGAAAGCGGAACCTCTTTACTTGATTTGCCCCAAAATATACCGGAGGTAGGGAAATTTCTAACCGGTACCCTCTTTGGTCAAATCTGGCTGGTCCGGCTTGGCCTTATTCTACTGGGTGGAGTGCTTTTTGCTTTGGTTGACCGGTCTTCAAAAGGAATTGGGAAGGCCGCTAATTCTTACCGGGGATTAGTGTTATGGGGTCTGCTGGTAGGGTTAGGGCTATTTATTCTTCTCACAACCAGCCTTTATTCCCACGCTGCCTCGACCTCAGCCGGTTCGGCAGTGCTTGCAATGACCAATGATTGGGTTCACCTGGGGGCTGCCTCGACCTGGGTCGGTGGCGTTATAAGCCTGGCCCTACTGTTGCCAGTTGTATTAAAGCTGGCATCAGGAGGCAGCGGGAACCGTACCCGCCTGGTCGCGGCGCTTGTCAAGCCTTTTTCGGTGCTGGCCCTGCTTAGTTTGATAATACTCGGCATAACCGGGGCGCTGGCGAGTTTGCGGGAGATCAATTCGGTTACGACCCTGCTGACTACCTGGTATGGTCAGGCGTTGCTCATAAAAATCGTACTGGTTCTTTTTACGCTGGCTTTGGGGGCGGGGGTATGGCTGGTGATAAAACCGCGCCTTTTAGCGTTTGCCCAGACCGATAGTCCTTACAAAAAGAGTGCTCGCAGTCTTGCCGCCGGGCGGATAATTTTCCAATTTCGGCAAATTATAACCCTTGAGGCCATTCTGTTGGTAGTCGTCCTGGTAAGCGTGGGCATTCTGACCAGCCTGGCTCCGCCCCGCAACACTCCGATCCAAATTGACCAGACTGCCACCGATACCGTGCCCCGCCATTCCGACCCCCAACTGAGCGCAACGGTCGGTAATTACCAGTTGGAACTGGTAGTGTCTCCGGCGGAAATCGGGCCAAACAGCTTTACCTTGTATGTCCTGGATACCAGGACCAATCAAGTGGTCAGCGATTTAACCTCGGTGCAGTTGCGTTTTTCAAAAGCGGATGCCAATGGCGGGAAGTTCCAGGTCCTCGAACTGGAAAGCGGTGGACAGGCCGCGCCCGGTTTCTACCAAGCCAACACCGAGCTTATAACCGAGGTCGGCACCTGGCAAATTGAGGCAGTCCTGCATAAGGACGGACAACCTGACCTGACCTATATTTTCCAGCTAAATGTCCAGAATTAATTTGAGTTCTCAAAAGAGTTTATTGCAAATTTGTGAATTCAGAAATTATCCTGGCAAATAGTATTGCTTTTATATTATATGCTGCTAAAATTAGCGAGGATTGATTAACCATCCCGGCAACAAAAAGAAAGACCGGCTTTTTCTAAGAATATTAGGAACAAGAATTCTCCTTTTCGGAAGAAAAAGGAGTTTATCTCGTCTGATTGTTTGTCGGCAAGTAAGGAGTTTTTTATATGGACGGTAGTAGTTCGGGTAAGCCCTGGACACATTTCCTGGCCTAGCAGTCAGCACATTATTTGACCCGGAACCTCCATTTACCTCCCCGTCAAAGTAACCTGACCGCTATCCCCTTAAATCTGGTCAGGGCTTACCCAATTCACCTTTCATTTTCTAGTTTGTATAGCAACTTTTGAAGTTAATATCCGGCTTTGCAATGAGGCAAAACAAGGGCTTGTTTCAGCTCGTTTGGCTATGTGGTGTTCTTCTCCGACCTCGTTTGAAGGAATCAGTGCATAACCGTTCCAGGCTTGGGCCTAATTATGTGCGCCCGTTTTTTCTGCCGGAATTTCACTTCAATTCAAACCAATTACAACTTTGCAGGAAGCTTACTCCATTTCTGGCAGTTATTTTCCTGTGGCAAGAAAGAAGGATGGCTGAAAAATGAACAAGGGAGGCCCCCATTATGACCAGATTTACTTTTCCATTTTCCACTCGCCAACCCCACGATGAGAAAGGCAGCCGCCGACCTCGTTTCTCCCTGGTAGATTTGCTTTTGACCGGGGCGGTACTGGCGTTGTTGTATTTACTGGCGCGACTTAGCGCCGGGGTAGTTGCACCCTTTTCAGAGCAAAACCCACCCCAGATAAACCTGGACCCGGCCAACTTGCCCTACTACGCCGGGCGAAGCCTGCTTCGCATGTTCACGGCCCTGGTCTTTTCCTTTGTTTTTACGCTGGTCTACGGCTACATCGCCGCCAAGAGCCGCCGGTTGGAGCGAGTGCTGGTGCCGCTGCTCGATATTTTGCAGAGTGTACCGGTTTTAGGCTTCCTGTCGGTTACCATCACGACTTTTATCGCCCTTTTTCCCGGCAGTACTCTCGGTCTGGAAAGTGCTTCGGTCTTTGCTATCTTTACCGGGCAAGCCTGGAACATGACTTTTTCTTTTTATACTTCGCTCAAGACCCTGCCGCCGGAACTAACGGAGGTAGCGACCGGCTATCGTCTCTCTCGCTGGCAGCGATTTGTAAAACTCGAACTTCCGGCGGCGATTATACCGCTTAGCTGGAATAGCATGATGAGCTTTGGTGGTGGTTGGTTTTTCCTCTCCGTTTCAGAAACCATCACTGTCCTGAACAAGTCTTTTACCCTGCCGGGGGTCGGCTCTTACCTGGCCCTGGCGATTACCGAGCAAAACTTTGGTGCGCTAGCCTGGGCCCTCGGTAGCATGATAATAATGATTGTGGCGGTAGACCAGTTGTTCTGGCGGCCACTGGTGGCCTGGAGTGATAAGTTTAAGCTGGAAACCACCCGCAGCGCCGAAACCCCTGATAGCTGGGTACTGGCCCTCCTGCGCCGGAGCGGCCTGGCCGGGTGGGTACGTATCGGGTTTGATAGGTTAGGGGATGCTCTTTCGTCCCTTTTTCCAGGAACAGGACAAAAGCGGGCAAAGACCAGAAGGTTCGAAGCTTCACCTAAAACGGCCTCAGCTCGCGGGGAAGTAGTCCTTGACCTTATTTTCTACGGGCTTCTCGGCGTAGTTTTACTGATCGCAGGTGTCAGCGCATTTGAATTTATCGTTCCGGTGGTCGGCTGGGACGGTTTTCTGGAAGTGCTGGGCCTGGGTTTACTGACCTTTTTACGGGTGCTGGCGATGCTGATTATCTCGTCGCTGGTCTGGGTGCCTATAGGAGTCTGGATTGGTTTCAATCCGAAGGTTTCCCAGGCGCTACAGCCGGTCATTCAGGTACTGGCCTCTTTTCCGGCCAACTTCCTTTTTCCATTCGCGACCATCTTCTTTTTGCGGACCGGTTTCCCGATTGACCTGGGAGCTACCGCTCTGATGAGTCTGGGGGCCCAGTGGTATATCCTCTTTAACGTTATTTCGGGGGCGTTAGCCGTTCCCAATGATTTAAGGGAAGTCAGCCGCAGCCTGGGATTGCGGGGCTGGCAGCGGTGGCGCAGGCTTATCTTACCCGCCATCTTTGGAGCATGGGTGACGGGTGCCATAACTGCTTCGGGTGGTGCCTGGAACGCCTCGATTGTGGCCGAAGTAGTGACCTGGGGGCCAGATACCCTGACCGCGCACGGTCTCGGTTCTTACATCGCCGGGGCTACCACCGCGGGAGATTGGCCTCGAATAATCCTGGGGGTCGGGGTGATGTCGTTGTTTGTGGTCGCGCTCAACCGGCTTTTCTGGCAACGGCTCTACCGTTTGGCCGAAACCCGCTACAAACTGGGGTAAATGGACCTTTCCCCCAGGTTTAAAAGAAGTGAGCCTGGCTGGTCTATCCGCCAGCCTTGAAGGCTCTCGTAACTGAATGGAGGTACCCAAAATGACCCAGTTCACCCTGACTAACCCGACCCTCCGGCCTGAATTGAACCCGCTTATTGAAGTCAATCGGCTGGTTAAAGGCTACAAACTGCCCGGCGGCAAAAGCTTAAACGTTCTCGAAAATATTGATTTTACCCTTTACGAGGGTGAAATTGTCGCCCTGCTTGGCAAGAGCGGCAGCGGCAAAAGCACTATGCTGCGTATCCTGGCCGGATTGATCCCACCTACCCAGGGGCACCTTCGCTACCGGAGCCAAACGGTAAACGGTTCCCTCTCTGGCGTAGCGATGGTATTTCAGAGTTTTGCCCTCATGCCCTGGTTGACTGTCCAGCAAAATGTCGAATTGGGCCTGGAAGCCCAGGGAGTGCCGCGCAAAGAACGTGCCCGGCGGGCGGTAGAAGCGATTGACCTGATCGGCATGGACGGTTTTGAGGGAGCCTACCCGAAGGAACTTTCGGGTGGCATGCGCCAGCGGGTCGGGTTGGCCCGCGCCCTGGTGGTGCAGCCGGACACCCTTTTTATGGACGAGCCTTTTTCGGCCCTGGACGTTTTGACGGCGGAAAATCTTCGCAACGAAATTATCGAGCTTTGGATGAAAGGCCAGTTTCCGGCCAAAGCGATCCTGATAGTAACTCATAACATTGAAGAAGCGGTCTACCTGGCCGACCGGATCGTAGTGCTGGGGTCGAACCCAGGCAGGCTACGGGCAGTTATCAAAAATGATTTACCCCACTGGCGGGACCGCAAAAGCGCCGAATTTACCGGGCTGGTCGACCAGATTTACCAGATTATGACCCATCCCGAAGTGGACGTGGACGACCTGCTGGTAGCTTACCGGGAACGGCAAAACCGGGAGAGCGGTAAACCAGCGCTAGAAGCCGAAGCCGGGAACGGCCTGGAAGAGCCTGAGCAAATAGCCCAGGCTCTGCTTGGCTCAGATTCGGAGGTTGCCCAGTATTTCAGGTTACCACAGGCCAAAGTTGACGGCATGAGCGGGTTGCTCGAATACCTGGATGAGAATGCACCGGAAGGCCGGGACGACATCTATCGGTTAGCAGATGAATTACATTTCGAGGCGGACGACCTGCTTCCTATTACGGACGCTCTCGATCTGCTTGACCTGGCCGAAATAAAAAATGGAGACATAACTTTGACCGAAACAGGTCGCATCTTTGCGAAAAGTGACCTGGAACCACGCAAGGAGATTTTTCGTCAGCAACTACTGGGGCGGATTCCCCTCGCCGAAAATATTTACCGGGCGTTGAGCGTCAAAGAAAATCACCGGCTAGAAGCTGTGTTCTTTCGAGAGGTGCTGCAAAGACGCTTCACCGCGCAGGAGGCGGAACGGCAGCTCGAAACACTCATCTATTGGGGCCGCTACGCCGAGCTATTCGAGTATGACGCCGATGACGAGATACTTTTTCTGCCGGTTCAAGAATCGCCTGCTAATTGATTTTCTTATTTTTAAGGTGTTATGGTATTGAAATATAAAAGATCAACCTATAACACCTTATTACCACGGTCTTGGGACAAACCTTAGTACAGGTTATTTTTTGGTGCCAGTTTGTCAACCATCTAACAGGCTTAACTTATAGTTGAAAGGTATGGGCTGTTAGTTGCGGTTGCCGCCAATGGAGACTCGCTAAGACCTTTACGCGCTTCTGCAAAACCTCGAATATCGCCATGCGCGCACATTGGAACATTTTTAAGCGGTTTTGATTCCTCCAAAACTAACTAG
>MKTJ01000019.1 GCA_001898225.1 Chloroflexi bacterium 54-19 | reverse complement strand
TGGTCAGGATAGCGGGCCAGTACTGGGGTGAGGAGTACCAGCTTATGCTATCGACCCCGAACCCGGCTAGGGTTTTATTGACCAGGCCGCTGTCGGTGTTGAGAAAGGCGAAGACGAAATAACCGACAATAACATACGAGATGAAGTGCGGGAGGAGCAGGGCCGACTGGTAGAAATTGGTCAGCTTCTTGGTCTTTTCCCTTACCTCGTTGAGGAGCAGGGCAACCCCGATGGCCCCGATGGTGCTGGTTACAATAAAGAGCGCATTCAGGGTTAGCGTATTAAAAGTGACGTGCCAGGCATCGGCGGTGCCAAACAGGTACTCGAAGTTTTTGAAGCCGATCCAATCGCTGTCGAAGATACCTTTAGCAGCCCGGTAGTCTTTGAATGCGATGATTATGCCAAACATCGGCAGGTACGAAAAGATAAGGAGTAACAGCAGACCCGGCAAGGCCATCAGCAGCAGGCTGCCATTTTTGGTAAAAAGTCGCTGAAACCCGGCTAAACGCCCGGTTTCGGCTTTTTTGAAATTGGTTTTTTCTATTAACGGTTGTTGCATCACCGCTTCCCTTGATTTAAAAATTCCTACCGGGAACCTGGCTAGGCCCGGCCTTTTTTGTTTTACCCACCACAATTATGGGGAGTCCGGCCCCACGTAGTTTGTGCTTTAAAGCCCTGGTAAGCGGGGCAAACAAAAACAATGGGGCCAGGACCCTGCCATATTTAATCCAGTTGGACAGTTATAAGTCTGATACCCGGCTAAGATATTTCACCGGGCAGTTTTCATGAAAATGGCTTGATTTCTGAAAGAATAGCACGTCTTTCAAAACTTGTCAATACGCTAATGGCAACAAATTCTAAGAAAACAAAAATATAAGACCCCTTGAAATATTCAAATTCAGGAAGAAGGTCCAGGAAATACCTTATTTAAGCCTTAAAAAACTGATTTTCCAGGCCTAGCCATAAAAACCACCGCAAACCCCTTTCACAATCTTTCATGATTCTTGAAATATATGATTGACATTTCGTGAAAAAGGTTGTATCTTTCATTTCAAGAATGAGCAACAAACAGCAATCAAGCTATTCATTTTGAAAATTTTAAGAAAACCTGGAGAGGAGCGGCTGGTTAGAGATGGAAAATCGCTACGCTACAAACCCGACCGATATGAAGTTTTATACGACCGAACGGTTGCGTAAAGAGTACCTGGTAGAATCTATGTTTGTTAATGGGGAAATCCGGCTGGTCCATACCCACCAGGACCGGGTCATCCTGGGAGGTGTAGTGCCGACCGACTATGCCCTAAAAATAGAGGCTCCCGACACCACCCGGACCTCTTTCTTTCTTGAAAGACGTGAAATGGCCGTGATGAATGTCGGGCCGAGTGGTTCGGTCATTGTAGACGGCACCGCTTATTTTCTCGAAAGCAAAGATTGCCTTTATATCGGGCAGGGCCAGCGGGAAGTCTTCTTTCAAAGCGATGATTCCTCCAACCCCGCCCATTTTTATCTTTTTTCGACCATCGCCCACCGCACCTGCCCGACCCGTAAAATCAGCCCGCGGGATGTCGAGCCGACCTGGAACGGCGATGCCAGGGAGTTTAACAACCGTTCGGTTTATAATTACATTCACGCCGACGGGGTTCAGAGTTGCGAGCTAATGATGGGCCTGACCGTGCCCCAGCCCGGCTCGAACTGGCTGACCATGCCGCCACATTTGCACGACCGCCGCATGGAAGTGTATTTTTACTTCGGTCTGGACGAGGATGCCCGAATTTTTCACTTCCTGGGCCGCCCCGAAGAAACCCGCCATATGGTAGTCTGTAACGAGCAGGCCGTGATTTCCCCTCCCTGGTCAATTCATTCGTCGGTAGGTACCAACAGTTACTACCTTATCTGGGCTATGGCCGGGGAAAACAACTGCTATACCGACGTTGATAAAGTTGATATTCGAACCTTACGTTAATCAGGTTTGCACTAACCAGGGTTGCTTCTCGCAGGGTTAGGATATCCCGGTTAACGCCATTCAAAAGAAAGTTATCGTCCAATTTATGAGTCTTTCACTTTTTTCTCTGGCCGGGAAAACCGCACTCGTAACCGGGGCCAGGTCCGGCATCGGTCAGGCTATCGCCGTAGGGTTGGCCGGGGCAGGGGCCGACCTCGTGCTGACCGGTCACCAGGACAATTTGCAGGAGACCGAAGAACTGGTCCGCCAGACCGGGCAGCAAGCTTTCTCTTACCAGCTTGACCTGGAACACCCGGCTACTTTGCCAGAAGCCTGCCGGGAGATTTTGGAAAAACACCAGGTCGACATCCTGATCAATAACGCCGGGATTACCATTCGTAAGCCGGCGGTTAATCTTGCTTTTGAAGAATGGTCAAAAGTGATGGATGTAAACCTGAACTCGGTGTTTGTCCTGATACAGCAATTCGCCGGGCCAATGCTGGAACGCCATTCCGGCAAAATCGTGAATATTGCTTCCCTTTCCTCCTTTCAGGGCGGCATAACGGTCGCCCCCTATACAGCCAGCAAAAGCGCCCTGGCTGGGATTACACGGGCCCTTTCGAACGAGTGGGCTTCCCAGGGCATCCAGGTAAACGCCATCGCGCCCGGTTATGTCCAGACCAACCTGACTCAACCCCTGGTGGAAAACCCAACGCGGAACAGTGGCATCATGGCCCGTATTCCAGCCGGGCGCTGGGGTAGACCGGAGGACCTGGTAGGAGCGGCAATTTTCCTGGCTTCGGGAGCTTCCGACTTTGTGACGGGACACGTTTTAGCGGTAGATGGCGGTTGGTTGGCTTGGTAAGAGTGGGCGGAATTGGAATTAAGAAATTGAAAGGCGGCAGATGACCCAAATAGCGAACGGCACTACCCTGGTAACCGTAGATTGCGCCAACCGGCCCGGTAAACTCCGGCATATCTGGACCTCCATAATGTTCGACGAAATCAACTGGAGCTATTCCAGGCGAGGCAAACAAATCCTTGGCTTTTTGAATACCCAGGTCCGCAACCGGGCCATAGAAACGCCCTGGTACGTCCGCAACCATAACACTCTCACCAGTGGGAATTGCCTGGGCGCACCGGTTTCAGGCTCGACCAACGTCTATATCGAGGACGAAGAAGGTAACCCGGTCTATAACTGGGAAACAATTGATAAAATCTACGACTCCTATGTCGCGAACGGCTTCCGCCCGATTATCGAATTTGGCTTCATGCCTTACGACCTGGTGCCGACCGAATACCAGGAAAGCAGCGAGTTTGGCAAACGCGACCTGGGCATCGAACCTTACGAGACCGGAAAGCTGAAATACCCGCCCAAAGATTTTAATAAGTGGCAGGACTTGATTGAAAACCTGGTCCGGCACCTGGTCGAACGCTACGGCGAGGACGAGGTGGCGGAGTGGTATTTTGAAATCTGGAACGAGCCGGATTTAACTAACTACTGGCGGGGCACCTTTGAAGATTTCTGCAAGATGTACGATTACGCCGGAGCCGGGGCTCGCAAAGCTTTTCCCAGGGTGAAATATGGCGGTCCGGCCACCACCCATTTTGCTCCCGGCTATCTGAAGAAATTCCTGGAACATTGTGTTTCAGGCCGGAACTATGTCACCGGGGAGACCGGTTCCCAGGTAGATTTCATCTCCTTTCACTCAAAGGGGGCGGCTTTTTCGCCGCGCCGGACCTATGGCAAACCGGCCCCGGTCCAGTTCCCCTCTTTGCGGGACATGGCCCACGACATTAAAACTTGCCTGGAAGTGGTGACCTCATTTCCGGAACTGGCCGGGAAACCTATCCTGGTGGACGAGTGCGACCCGGCGGTGGGTGTCCTTTACGGGATGTACGATAACCCTAATTTTGAAATTTGGAATACGCCCTATTATCCTTCCTTTGTGGCGGCATTAGTGGGGAGTTTGCTCGATATTGGCGAGGAAGTGGGACGCCCGATAGACTTTTTCTCGCACGCCTCCTATTATTATGAGGCTCGCCGCTGGTTCGAAAGCAACCGGACCCTTTTCACCAACGAAAACGTAGCCCAACCGATTGTCGCGGGTTTGCAAATGCTCTCCCGGTTGGGTGATGAAAGAATCGCTTTGCATACCACCGACGCCACCGACCCGCTGGCCGAGACCTATTTGCCCCAGGCCGCTTATATCGGAGGACTGGCTTCTTCGACCAGGGAAGGGGACGGAGGAGATGTCGAGAAAATAAGCGTGTTGTTATGGCACCACGCCGACGACCGTACCGTGACCGGCGAAAAAGAGGTCAAATTGGACCTGGAGAATATGCCGTTTGAGGCGGGCCAACGCATCCAGGTGAAACACTGGAGAATTGACCGCGACCATAGTAACGCCTATACGGTCTGGCAGAACATGGGCCGCCCGGAGGAACCGGAAAATAAACAGGTAGCCCTGCTCAAAGATGCCATGCAACTGGGCCTCATAGAGCCACCTTTTGAAGTACAGACTGGCGCAGTCAAGGATTTGACTTTCACTTTTAAGATGCCGGTCCATTCGCTCTCGCTGTTGGAACTTGCCCCGGTCTTTTAGGTCCGTGTCTTTTAATATAGTTGTGCAGATTTAGCTGATTTAAGGGAAGAAAGATGATACCTGAAAATCCACCCCAACCTACTCTCGGAGATGTCGCCCGCCGGGCCGGGGTATCCCCGGCCACCGTTTCTCGTGTCCTTAACCGGAGCGCTAATGTCAACGGGTCGACTCGTGAGCGTGTCCTTAATGCCATGTTTAACCTGGGGCTGGAAGTTCCCCCTCTTTCTTCGGTGACGCCCAAAGCCAAAAATTTGCAGGGGGTCATTGCCCTCCTGATTACCGATATTCTCAACCCCTTCTTCCCGGAAGTCGTCCGTGGAGTTGAGGAAGAAGCGGCTATCAGCGAACACGCCCTGATGCTCTGCAATACCTCGGAGGACCACCGCCGGGAGCAGCAAATCTTGCAGATGCTGACGGAACGCCAGGTAGACGGAATTGTCGTGTGTGCCTCCCGCCTCGCTACCAAAGATTTAATCTCCCTGCACGAACGCAACGATACCCCGATGGTGGTTATCAACCGCCGCCTCGACTATCCCGGTATCCCCTGTATAACAGTGGACTTTGAGAATGCCTCCTACCGGGCGGCCCAGCACCTTTTGCGGCTCGACCATCGGCGGGTTGCCTACCTGGCCGGGCAGATTAACTCTGAATCCTCCGCAGCCCGCAAACGCGGTATCGAAATGGCCCTGTCCGAACATAACCTGACCCTTCCCGGCGAGATGTGCCCGAACAGCTATCCCAGTATCGAGGGTGGTTTCCAGGCCATGAGTTCGCTCCTGACCCTGCCCAAAACCGAGCGGCCTACAGCGGTCCTGGCCTATAACGATGTGATGGCGCTGGGGGCTTTGCACGCAATTCGGACTTATCGCCTCTCGGTTCCGGAAGATATTTCGGTAATCGGCTTTGACGGTGTCGCGATGGCGGCCCATTCCAACCCACCTCTAACCACCATCGAGCAGCCGAAGTATCGCATGGGCAAACTGGCGATGCAGATGTTGCGCCAGTTAATCCAGGGCCAGCCGACCCTCAGTAGCGGTTATACTCTGATGGAAAGTCCGCTGGTTGTTCGGGAGTCGACCGGCCCCAATAACAGTGCTTAATTCAGGTTACCAATTTCAAACAATGCCAAAAATAAGCTTAAAGTCTCATGGTTAACACCTGGCCTCGTTTCTGATGCCCGACTTCTGACCACTGTCAGAAAGGTTGTGAGTTATCACTTTTTCGTTCAGATTCAGGTCCTGGAGTTGAGGTTGCAATTCGGTCAGGTCGTCCTGGGGCTGGTAACCAACCAGCTCGCGGGCATCGGAAATATCCAACCGTTTGAAGCGATTGTCGCTGACTCCCTGGAAAATGGCAAAACGCAACCTTTCATCGTCAATTGATTTCTCGATAAGCTGATTGAGGTCACGCTGCGAGACGAAAGAATCCAGCATTCGGATGGCATTTTCCTCCCGGCCCGCTTCAAGGGGCTGGAAAGAACCTATGCGAAGGGCGATGACCGTAAGCCCCTCCTGCTCGGCCATGTAACGGCCCAGGGCTTCCCCGAAACACTTCGAAACACCGTATAAGTCACCGGGATTGACCGGTTCGTCGGTCTTAACCTGTACATCCGCCGGGTAACCGGAGACGGCATGGATTGAGGAAGCATAGATTACCCGGCGGCACCCGGCAGACCTGGCCGCCACCAGGATGTTGTAAGTACCGATAATGTTGTTGGGTAAGAGACTTTCCCAGGTGGCGCTGGGGTCGGGGTCTCCGGCCAGGTGTAAGACCGTATCAATCCCCCGGCACAATTCTTTGAGGCGGTCAAGGTCGCTTAAGTCGGCGCTAACGACTTCCCCAAAGGCGGCAATATCCCCCGCCTTTTCTTCGCCCGGCTGGACCATCAAGCGCAATTTATATTTTTCGTGCGAGTGTTGGGCAAAATAGGAACCGATTCTACCGGCTGCCCCGGTTACTAAAACAGTCCGGCTGGAAGGCTGACCGGAGTGTTGAGCGGCCGGATCTATAGTGAATGAACGCGCCATAGTTGGATAACCCCTTTATCTTTTCTTTTTAAATTCCTTGTAACTTGAACTCGATATTTTTAAAACTCCCGCCCGGCTGGCAAAAACCGGGCAGGAAAAATTCATCTCTTACGGTGCAGCTACACCCTTTCAATTACTCAAGTGCCGAAATATTAATAGCAGCAATCGGGCCACATATTTAGCTTTACCCTATCCAAAATTGCCCTGCTTCGAGGAACC
Source organism: Chloroflexi bacterium 54-19 (assembly GCA_001898225.1). Classification (GTDB taxonomy): domain Bacteria; phylum Chloroflexota; class Chloroflexia; order Chloroheliales; family Chloroheliaceae; genus 54-19. Next base: position 10,760 of record MKTJ01000019.1, on the reverse strand, counting down.
AAATGGTTGCCTGAGCTTATACGATTTTTGTATAATCAATAGAAGAATTTATATTTTTGTTCTCATAAAATTTTTTCTTTTGGGGTAGCCTGACAGGAGCGCCAGTATGCAGGACCAGGGCCAGCCGGAAAATTTCCCGACCGTGGAAGAAACTACCACCCAAATTGCTACCCCTGAAAATTCAGTTGAAAGGCTTTCTCCCTCCGCCCCACCGGGGGGCCTACTCAGTTTCCTGTTTACCGATATTGAGGGCAGCACCCAGCTTTGGGAACACCACCCGGTTGAAATGCAAGTTGCCCTGGCCCGTCACGACCATATCTTGCGAAAAGCTATCGAGGCGGAGGGTGGGTACGTTTTCAAGATGATAGGGGATGCCTTTAACGCCGTCTTTACCGACCCCCTTAGTGCCACGAAAGCGGCCCTTTCCGCCCAACAAAAGTTGGCCCAGGAAAATTGGCCCGCCGCAATAGGTTCAATAAAAATACGGGTGGCCCTTCATACCTGCGTGGCCGAGAACCGCCAGAGTGATTTTGTCAGCCCCAATCTCAACCGGATTGCCCGTATCCAGGCCGTGGCCTACGGCGGCCAGACCCTGCTATCGAACGTGGTAGCCCAGGCTGTTAAAGACAACCTGGCCCAACTCTCCGACGTGAATTTGCCGGATAAGGTATTTTTAAAAGACCTGGGGGAAAGACGGCTGCGCGACCTTATCCAGCCCGAACATATCTTTCAGCTTTGCGCTCCTGGATTGGTCGAGGAGTTCCCTCCCCTCAAAACCCTCGATTACCAGCCTAACAACCTGCCCACTCAGTTCAGCAGTTTTGTGGGCCGGGAAAGGGAAGTTGCCGAGGTCGTTCAACTCCTCCAACGTCACCGGATGGTAACGTTAACAGGAGTCGGGGGTAGCGGTAAGACCCGGCTTTCGCTGGCGGTAGCTGCCGAGGCCCTGCCCCAATTCACGGACGGTGCTTACTTTGTGGAACTGGGAAACCTGACCGACCCGACACTCTTGCCAGGAGAGATTGCCGGGGTTTTAAGGGTCCAGGAAAGCCCCGGTAAACCTCTTTTTGAAAGCCTCAAGAGCTATCTCCAAACTAAAAAGCTATTGTTGGTCCTGGATAACTACGAGCAGCTTATGAAGGGTAAAACCGTGCCGGTCGAGCTACTCAAAGCTGCCCCTGACCTCAAAATAATTGTAACCAGCCGGGTTGGGCTTGGTGTCACACCGGAGCGAGAATACCTGGTGGAACCACTGGCTGTACCAGAGGCCGGGCAAATGGACCTGTCCCAACCCGAACGCCTTTTGGAGAACCCGGCTGTGGCCCTGTTTGTAGAACGGGGGCAGAGCGCAAGACCCGGCTTTGCCCTGACGAAAGAGAATGCGGGGGCCATCATCGAAATCTGCGTGAAAATAGATGGTCTGCCCCTGGCAATCGAACTGGCCGCCGCGCGGGTAAAGGTTCTGACACCGCATAGCATCCTGACCCGGCTCAATGAGCGGTTTAAGGTCCTGCGGGCCGGGGAATTAGAGTTACCGGAACGGCAACGAACCTTGCGTGGGGTCATAGAGTGGAGCTACGACCTGCTGAAAGACTGGGAAAAAAGGCTGTTCGAGCGGCTAGGTGTTTTCGTCGGGGGTAGTCACCTGGAAGGGGTAGAAGAAATCGGGAGTGGAGAAGTGGTCTTGCGCGAAGACGTGCTGGACGGACTGGAGTCACTTGTTAACAAGCGGTTGGTGCGCCTGACCGAACAGGGCGAGGAGATGCGCTACGGGATGCTTGAAACTATTCGCGAGTTCGGCATGGAAAAGCTGGCCGAGCGTGGGGAGGGTGACACAGTCCTTGACCGTTATGGAGCTTATTACCGGGAGTTGACCGACCGGTGTAACAGCAAGTTACGAGGGCCGGACGAGATGGCGGCCTTGCAAAGACTGGCACTCGAATACCCCAATCTCCGTACTGCCCTGGACTGGTACATCCGGCAGGGCCGGTCCGAAGATGCTTTAGGTTTTAGTAGTTCCTTGTTAAATTTCTGGTCAATCCGAAGTTTTTATACCGAGGGCCGCACCTATTTAAACCGAACTTTAAGTATGCCGGTAAAGAATAAGTTTACCCCGGCGCGGGCAAAAACTCTCTACACGGCGGCATTCCTGGCTTTTAGCCAGGGCCTTTACGAGGAAACCGGGCGTCTGATCAATGAAAGTTTGGAGATTTACCGCTTTTTGGATAACGGAGAAGGGGTTGCCCAGGCCCTGTATATCCTTGGCGTCCTGGCGATAAACCAGGAAGATTTTAGCCAGGCTCGGAAAGCCCTTGAAGAATGTTTGAATTTACGCCGGGAAACCGGGGATAGAACAGGGCTTGCCTCGGTCCTGAATAATCTTTGCTGGCTATCCTATGAACAGGGGGATTACAATTCTGCCTCCAAATATGTTGAAGAATGTTTATTAATTACCCGCGAATTAAAAAGTGTTATTTTGTTAGCTTCCAGCCTGGTCAGCCTGGCAAATATAAAGCAACGCCAGGGGAACTACCAGGAAGCCATTGAGAATTATCGCGAAGCCCTGAAGTTAAGTACCCAACTTGGTTCGGTTAAATACCTGGCGGCCTGCACTGCCTGCCTGGCAAGTGCAACTGGTAAGTACGCCCTGACTTTAGAAGGGGGGGACCGGACAAAATACCTTACCAGGTCGGCCCGGCTCTGCGGCGGAACCTCTAAGCTGCTGGGAGACATAGAAACAAACCTGGATAAATCCGAAAGAGAATTTTACGAGGAGGCCCTTGAAACGGCCCGGTTTGGGCTGGGAGATAAGGATTTCAGGGCCACCTTTGGTGAGGGCAAAGCTATGAGGGAGGAGGCCGTAGTTGCTTATGGGCTGCAAGAAATCGAGCAGGATAAGCCTTTTTAATCTGGTGGTTTATACCGTTTAACAATTTGAAAGGCAAAGTCAGCAATACTTTTACGAAGGGCTTCCGGCGCCAGGACTTCTATGGCCCCACCAAAACCGAGTAAGCGGTTACGGGCGTCTTCGAGGCGTTCAAAGGGTAAAGTTAGAATTGCCCAACCCCCAACATCCCTCTCTGCCTGGTTTATTTTCGACTGGATTTCATTACCAAAATAGCGGCCAAGTTCTGGCAATAATTCAGGCGAAACCCTGGCTGTTACAGGGTAGTGAAAACGGCGTTGCTCAAATTTCGCGCACCAGTTTTTCCAGAAAACTGGCAGGTCAAAAGAGGAAGAACGCTCGAAATGTTCAGTTTTCAAATGAGCGGTGACTACCTGGGAAACACGGTAAACTTTCATTTGCCCGGCCTGACAGGCCACCAAATACCACACATTAGCTTTAGCTACCAGCCCGTAAGGTTCAACGGATTGCCCTAATAGTACCTCACCCCGTGGTTCATACCTTACCAGGTATTCTAAATAAACCAGCCGGTCCTCCCATACCGCCTGGTAGAGGGCGGGTAAACAGGGTAAAGGCTCCTCCGGCTGAAACCACCAGGTCGAATCGAGATAAATGCGCCGGTGGACCTGTTCTCCTACCGGTTGCCTGGTAACGGGTAGGGCCGCGCTCAGTTTGAGCAGGGCGGTCTGAAGTTCGTGACCGACACCCAGCTTTGAGAGGGGCGCGGGCAGGGATAGCATGAATAGGGCCCGTGTTTCGTCCTCGGTAAGGCCGGTCAGGTTAGTGCGATAACTATCAACTAATGAACAACCACCCCCTGGCCCACTTTCGGTGATGATTGGTATACCGGCCACCCCCAGCGCAGTAATATCCCGGTAAATGGTTCTTTCGGAGACTTCCAGCCGTTGGGCCAGTTCCAGAGCGGTCATGCGACCGTGGGTTTGTAAAAGCATCAGTAAGGCAATCAGCCGGTCAGCACGCATCTACTTAATTCCTTGCGTAAATTCAAATTGGGCAATTCTTAATTGAGCCTATTTTACTCTAAATTCCTGACAAAAGGTGTCAGTAATTGTTGCTACAATTTATTTGTAAAGGTTAAGAAGTTGTGGGAAAGGAGTTACTCACTATGCTTGAAAGCGATGTACGAATTGTTCAACTTGAACCTATGAATATGGCGATGGCTTCTGGTTTCGGCCCCAGCCCGGAGGGGGAAGCCTGGAAAAAGTTACAGACCTGGGCGTCTTCCCAGGGACTGCTCGATAACCTGGGAGCTCACCGCTACTTCGGTTACAACAATCCCAGCCCGGCACCGGGCAGTCCTAACTATGGCTACGACCAGTGGATGACCGTGGGCCAGGAAGTGAAAGCCTCTCTAGAAGTCAGGTTATTCAACTTTCCCGGCGGGTTGTATGCTGTAACCAGGTGTCAACTCAAAAATATTACCGAGACCTGGGGGCAATTAGCTTTATGGCGGGAGAACAGCCCTTACCTGGGAGCCGACCATCAGTGGCTTGAAGAGTGTCTTACGCCGGAGGTTTTCCTGAAACAAACCGTTACCCCGGTGGAGGAAGCCGTTTTCGACCTGTATCTGCCGGTTCAAACCGAAGATTGAAGGTGATTGTGGCTTCAACTGTTACAAGTAAGATAGGGAGTTGACCTGATATAAAATGGGGGGGCGGTCTCAGGGCTGAGACCGCTCCCCCACTTTATGAGGAATGGTTGGTTTTAGCGATACACCCTTTACATGCATGGCCGAAAACTTGCTACTAATGCGGCAGAGAGAATTTAAAAACCGCTTGTACCGGGTTTTATCTATCTTAAAAATGCGATATGGCGATCACGACCGGCCCATTCGAGAATTTACAGTGAGTGATACCTTTGGCTTCAATGTATTTGAAGCCGCCAAAAGTTTAACGGGTCCTATAGCCGTTCTAACCAAGGTAACAGGTGGAGCTAAAAATGATGAAAATAACCCTAAAAAAATAAAGGTTAGATGAACATATTAGGATTATTAAATAAAGAAAGGATCTGCCGGTATAAGCTCATAAATTATCTTCGGTAGAAAAAATGACTAATAAAATACTGGTGGTCGAAGACGAACAGGGTCTTGCAGAATTACTTGAATATTTTCTGGGTGAATTGGGTTACGATGTAATAACAGCTTATAATGGGCATGTGGCTCTTCAGATGCTACAAAGACGACCGGTAGAACTTATCATAAGCGACTTGATGATGCCAGTGAAAGATGGCTACGAATTCGTCAAAGAATTAAAAGCCTTTCCTATTTTAGCCACAATACCGATTATGTTGGTCAGTGGAGGCCCTATAAGCCCTACCAGGTTAAACCCTTACAAGGCAGAAGCTTATTTGGCTAAACCCTTTGATTTGCATGAATTGGAATTATTGGTCTACAGGCTATTTGATATTAGGGTTTAACTGGCCTATTTTGTGAAATCCTCGTTTTTGTTTGTCAAATTTGTCGCTTAGTTTTTAGTCCGGTTTTACCGGCAGTTTTATTTACCCCTTTCATAAAATTTTGAATATTTGTTTACCCTGAGGTTCACTGTAAGGGCTATCTCTAATAGTACTATTGCTAACCTCACACGAATATTTTATTCTTTTTTACAGATATACGATGGATGCTACTCCGTAATTTTGGGGTTCAAAAGTAATCGTTTAAGTAAGGTTTCCTTTTTTAAGGCCAACGCTTTTGGCTAAAAATCTGCCCAACTAAATAGAATGAAAAAAAGTATATCCCGGACCTTTCCGGTCAGTTTTACCAGTTCAAAAAAAGCTCAAGCTTCGAAAGATTTGCTGATGCTTTTAATACTGGCAGGCCACGCTATCCTAATTACTCCGGTTAGTTTTTTAACTCCCCACGCAATTGATAGTTTACCAGCCCTGGTCTGGCTGATTGTTTGTGTAGCCATAGTCCGGTTAAAACCCGGCACATTGATAAGTCGTAGCATCCTGGCAATTGGGTTGATTTTATATTCCGCCACTTTAATCCATATCTCTAATGGCCTTGTAGAGATGCATTTTCATATTTTTGTAGCCCTGGCTTTGCTTTCAATTTATTATGATTGGCGCGTAATTATCCTGGGTGCAGGTCTGACGGCCTTTCATCATTTAATTGGCCTTTTGTTTGAGAATACTTATACGGTTTATGCGCCTAATCCCAATTTATATATATACTCCCTCCATATTGTTTTTGTAGCCCTGGAAAGCGCTGTTTTATGCTACCAAATTGAGGTTATGAACCGGGGCATAAAAAAGAACATGCGTCTCCAAATTGAGATGGAGGAACGAAAACAAGAAGAACTACGTCTGGTCGCCGCCAAAGAAGCGGCAGAAGCCGCCGCAAAAGTTAAGGCCGAATTTCTGGCTAATATGAGTCACGAGATTCGGACCCCTCTTAATGGTGTTATCGGTATGACCGGGTTGCTGCTGGATACCGACTTAACCCGGCAACAACGTTCTTTTGCTGAGACAGTCCGTTATTCCGGGCAAAGTTTGCTGGCAATCATCAATGATATTCTCGATTTTTCCAAGGTAGAAGCAGGGAAACTGGATTTTGAAATACTGGATTTTACACTCGATACGGTAATAGAAGGTGCCGCCAGCCAGTTTGCGGTCCTGGCAGAGAAAAAGGGTATCGAACTTGCCAGCCAGATTGAACGAGGACTACCGAACCGGCTTAGAGGCGATCCTTTCCGCCTGACCCAAATATTGAATAATTTGGTCAGTAACGCTATTAAATTTACCCAAAAAGGGGAAGTGGTTTTGCATGCCCGGTTGGTCGAAGAAAATGATAAAACCTGCTTGATTCGCTTTGAGGTCGCCGACACGGGAATAGGTCTCACTTCAAGGCAAATTGAGCAGTTATTTAAACCATTTTCCCAGGCTGATGCCTCTACTACCCGCAAATATGGCGGGACAGGTTTGGGACTTGCAATTTGTAGCAAGCTAACCGAAATGATGGGTGGGAAAATTGGGGTAGAAAGTGAACCCGGAACAGGCAGCACTTTCTGGTTTACCGCTCGCCTGGAAAAGCAGGTCCCTCAAAATGTTAAGGAAAGTAACCCTAACCTTTCCGCTTCTTTTAACCCCCGCCAGTTACATATTATGGTGGTGGACGATAACCGGACTAACTGTACAATCTTGCACGAACTGCTTGAATCCTGGGAAATGCGGAATGAATCAGCGACCAATGGATTTAACGCCCTGGAAACCTTGCGTAACGCCGCTGCCGGGGGAGACCCTTTTGACCTGGTAATCCTGGACCATTTCATGCCGGAGATTACCGGGTTGGAGTTAGCCCAATTAATTAAAAACGATCAAAATATTGCCGCTACTCGGCTGGTTTTACTCAGTTCACTTGAACGGCATTTTTCAAAAGAAGAATTGTTTGAGGCAGGTTTGGCCGCCAGCCTGGCAAAACCGGTTGGACAATCCACACTTTTCGACTGCCTGTTAAATGTAATGACAGAAACGGCCAATGAAACCGGTGCTTTACAAAACCATGTTAGTCCGACCATCCAGGCGGCGGACCTGGCGCCAGGCAGGGTAAAGAAATATACAGATAATTTACCTTCCTCCGAAAAAAGAAATATCCCGGATTCCCTTTCCGAAAAACAAAAACCCCTTCCCTCCAATTTACGAATCCTAATTGTAGAAGACAATATAGTGAACCAGCAGGTAGCGATGGGAATTCTTACGAGCCGGGGTTACCAGGTGGATGTGGTAGCCAATGGGCTAGAGGCGCTGGCGGCCCTTGAAAATATCCCCTACAGCCTGGTTTTGATGGATGGTCAAATGCCTGAGATGGATGGGTATGAAGCTACAAAAGAGATTCGCAAACGAGAAGGCGCGGACAAACATACCCCAATAATAGCTATGACCGCCAATGCTTTAAGAGGTGAACAGGAAAAATGCCTGGCTGCCGGAATGGATGACTATGTCTCAAAACCTGTAAATCCAGAACAACTCTATAAAGTTTTGGGGCGGTGGACAGCTACCGGTAATCTCCTGTCCCCTCAAAAAAAGGAACCAGAACAGTTCAATAGATTGACCGGTGCTTCCGCCAGCCTGGGCGATGTCCTGGATGAAAAGGTAATCGAAGGCTTACGAAACCTCCAACAGGTATCCGTGACTAAACCGGATTTACTTAATTCTCTTGTAAATCTCTTTATTCAAGATACTCCTGTCAAGCTGAAAATTTTAAAAAAGGACGTGGAAACAGGCAACCTGGCAAATCTGGAATTGACAGCCCACTCCTTGAAAGGAAGTTGCGGTAATCTTGGGGCCAGGAGAATGGCGGGTATTTGCGCCCAGTTGGAAGTATCGAAAACGCCTGGAGCCAGTAAAAAATTACTTGCCGTACTTGAGGAAGAATTTGAGCTAGTCAAAACGGCTCTTCAAAGCGAACTCGATAAAATCAGCACGAATTACCCTGGATAAGGCGGTTATTCTCTTGGAAGGACCAGGCTACAGGAGTAATCCTTTCTGGCCCGACCAGGGTTTTAACCTGGGATGGTGAGTTAGACCTTTCTAAAATCCCACCCCAGGTTTGACAAAAATCGGCTTGTTTCAGCAACAACTTTTCATCGCTAAAGCAGGGTTAAGCTTTGACGAGACCTTTCTTGATCATACTCTCAGCGGTTTCGATAATAGCTATTTCCGGTTTTCGGGGCTGCCAGCCAAGAAGTCGGTGGGCTTTTTCGCTGGTCATCTTCCTGGCATAACCGAGGTCAGGCGCGATTTCACGGACTGTATGGTCAAATAGGGCCGCGAAACGCAACACAAAGTTGGGTATGGACCGTTTTGGTACTCGCCTGGCCTTTTCGCCAAAATGTCCTTTCAAAATGGTGCCGACCTGTTTCATTGAGAACGCCGCGCCGCTGGAAGTAATGAACCGTTGGTTGGCGGCAGCGGGAGCGGTCATAGCCAATAGGTGAGCGTTCGCCACGTCCCGCACATCTACGATAGGCATATAGAAATCGGGATAGCCTGGCAATGCGCCATCCAGGAGACGCCGCACAAGTTCGTTTGACCCGGTCACCTCTTTGCCCAATACTGGCCCCAACACCGCTACCGGGATTATGGTGGTAAGTTCCATCGAACCACCTTCAGCGGCCATAAAATCCCAGGCGGCGCGCTCGGCCAGGGTCTTGCTTTTGCCATAAACTGAAACACCGGGGCCATCGGTGATAGTCCAATCGTCCTCGGTGAATAGGCGGTCTGTATGGGGATAACCGTAACCAACGGCCATAAACGCCGATGTCAGGACAACCCGTTTGACCCCGGCATCACGGGCCGTGCGCAGCACTCGCAACGTTCCCTCGCGAGCCGGAATAATCAGTTCATCATCGTTTTTGGGGGTCGTAAGTGGAAGGGGCGAAGCCACGTGCAAGACATAATCGCACCCGGCCACCGCTTCAGGCCAACCCGCATCACTCGTGAGGTCAGCCACCACAAAACTCAAGGCCGTGCCGGGTTGTTGTCCGATCTCTTTGAGTAAATCTCGAATTGCCACCTCCCGGCCGGGTGACCGCACGGTTGTACGGACCTGGTAACCCTGTTCGAGTAGTTGGAGAATGCAGTACCCGGCAATAAAACCCGACCCGCCCGTAACTAATACAGTTTTTGACATTCTAATTGTCCTTCTTAAATGAGTGTCTAGTCAGTCATTACTTTACAAAAAAAATCAGGCAACTATTCGCCACATAGCGTCGAACCCTACCTTGCAATGGTTTTTCGCGTTAGCGGGGTCCTGGACCATATAATCAATTGTCGCTTCCGCCAGGGCGGTCATCAGGGAAACAACGAATCCAAGGGGAGCATCTTGCATGGGCCCGTTTTCACGACTCCTTTCCAATAAGCGAGCTATACCTGCCATCGCCTGGCTCCCGGCATGGTGACTGGCCGGGGTGATTTCATCCGAAACCCCAAGGTAGGTCAGGGTCCGGCGCTTATCAGGATAGGAAGTGGCCCATTCGAGCCAGCGGGACCACATATAGAACAACTGGTGTTTAATATCGCTTTCGGTCGGCAGGCCGGTAAGGGAGACTGCGGCCATCTCGGTTTTAAGTTCGAGATAGAGTTGGTTTAAAAGGTCGGCTTTAGTCTGGAAGTAGTTAAAGAGGGAGCCATTAGCCACCCCGGCCTCTTTAGCGATAATCGCAGTTGGCGCGCTCAGCCCCTGGGCCGCGAAAATTTTGGTGGCCGCTGCCATAATCGCCTCTCGTTTGTCTTCGCTTTTGGGCCTTGCCAATTGTATTCTCCCCGGTATTCAAAGTCACCAGATTTTGTAACCCTTATGATTATATCAAAGAGTGACCAGTCAGTCAATAATTAATAACTGGCAAATATAAGTGGTTCTACGCCGAATCAGGGTTAAGCTCGAAGTGAGGCACTTTAGGGGAGTGTGATTGGGTTGGATAAATTTTAGTGGAATTCCCTTGAAAACCTAAAATTTATTTTTTAGGATGCACAAATTATAGGGATTCGTATTTATTTTTGGTGATGGGAAATTTACTTTTCTCTATAGTTTAATTATAGCAAATCCGCGCAAGGGTTTGCCAGGGGCTAAAGTCTAATTTACATAGTCCCAAAACTGCGTTACCTTAGGGGTGTTTTCTCTCAAACAGTGACAATCAGTCTACTGGTGTAAGACTCAAGGAGTAATAATTAATGTCACTTCCTCAGACCAAACGCACGGCCCTGGTCCCAAATGCAGAACTCGATAAAGATGCGAAATTAAAGCGCCCCGAACGGATCTGGTTCTCCCGCATCCCGACGGTGCTGGAGATGCCCCGGCTTATTCAGACGCAGATTGACAGCTTCGAGTGGTTCA
>MKTJ01000018.1 GCA_001898225.1 Chloroflexi bacterium 54-19 | reverse complement strand
CAACCTCGCTCCATTCAGCATCGCTCATTTCCTGCATCCTGGCCCGCCAGTCCACCTCTTCGGCTACCAACCGTTCCCGCATAAGGTAATGCGGAAGAATGGCGGAAGCGTGTTTACAAAAGTGGTTCTGCGTGGGACAGGTGCAGCAAACCGTTAGCGTCCCGTCAGCGTTCCTCTCGACCCCGGTCGTGTACCAGTGCCAGGGCCGTGCCGGGTCGGACGACCAGACCTTGTAGACGCCTATCCCGACCTCTTCTATTCTCGGTTTCTCGGCCTGAGCGCGCAGGCTGGCCCGTTCCAACTGCTTGCGACTGCTTAATGTTAATTCGTACATAGTGGCCCCGTTCCTTCCTTAACCTATCAGTTCAGCGACATCCGCCGGGATAAAATCAATACGACCATCGGCAAGCCGGACCCGGTATCCGGGGAGTTTGCCATTGCGACCCAGGTGTAATTCAACCCGTTCGGCCACGAAACCACAAACCATCGAAAGTATCTTCGAACGGATGAAATCGCCCGGTTGGATAGTGACCGGTTGAGTGCCAAAGAACTGGTAATAGATAACCGGGATGCCTTCAAGCCTGAAGGTAATCGCGTTGTAACTCTGTTTGGCTGAAAACATTTCGGTCTGGACTAACATCTTTTCTTCCCACTCTTTTATTTGTTCGAGGCGGTGTTACCCGCCTCTCCCCTTGTATGTGTCCCTGCACCACTTGACTTGTTTTGGAGCCCGTAGCTCCAATCATTTTCCGCTGCTGTTGCTGCTGAGAGAAGTTTTGTTGTTAGGCTCGGTTGAGCCGAAACCCATTCGCCTTGCGGCTTTAACTGTGGGTACAGCATCATTACTACTGATGACACTATTGTAACACCAAAATAGTGTCATTGTCAATAGGTTTAGGTATTGATTTAATGTCTTTTTAGTGTTAAAGTAGTGTCAGTAAATCTTCTTAGAAAGGAGGGCAAGGTGGGGGATAATCCTGATGAAGTCCGCATTACTTTGCGAATGCAAAAAGAACAACATGAAACTGTTGTTGAAGAAGCAAAAACTAATAAACGTTCGCTAAATGCGGAGATACAAGTTTTAATTGAGGATGGGCTAAAATACCGCCAAGGTGAGAAAAGCCCAAAACAAAGCCGCCACGCAGAAGCTAGTCCGGTGGCGGCTTAATTGTTGGTGTAGGGTCACGTCCTACACCAACGTTTCAAATTATATCAGGTTATAGTTAGATTATATCAGGTAGGGCAAGAGATGATTAATTATAGTAAGGTAGAAAAGGCGGTAAATCTCGCAAAACGTGATGCTATGTGGGACGAACTCCAAAAATATTATCACCCGGATAAAAACAACCTGACCCAATATAAAAATGCCTGGCATGGTAGTTTGAAGTGGTCTATCAATAAAATGAATAATAATCCAGGTGATAGGTTTTGGCAGGCTTGGGTAAATTATTTACAATCGGAAGAATTAGAAACTGTAAGAACGCCGGATGTTTTGAGAGAGGCTGAAAACATACTTAACAGTCAGTTACCAGAACCAAAACCTAAAACCAGGGTACCACGCAAACCCAAACCTTACAAAGGTATGGGGACAGTCCAAAAAGAAGCTATTGATTCAGGAACTGGAGGATATTTCAGGCAAATGCCGGACTGGATTTTAAGGGCACCACGACCAGCCGAATACAAGGTAATTTACGCGCTTCTATTAAGTTACCAGGGCGTCAATGACAACGCCTGGCCCGGATATGAATTACTTTGTGAACAGGCCCAGGTCAGCCGAGCTACTCTTTCGAAAACCTTAAAAGACCTTGCCAGGGATGGCCTAATCAGTGTTAAAAGGCGCGGTTTAGGAATGTCTAACCGTTATGAAGTATTTGACCAGTTCAAAGGGAAGACTAAAGGTAGTTCAAACGAGTAACTTCGGTAGTTCAAACCAGCTACTACTGAAATTCAAATTTTATACTTCTGGAATTTCAAAATAGGCACGGGAGTGACAAGCAAGTTAATTATAAGCATTTTAAGATAACCATAGTAGTAACTGCATCATCCTCACTTTGTTCGGATGATGGCGAGCCTAGCTCGCCTACACGCTTTTCACTTGAAATCGATTAAGAAGAATAGCCATGCTACCCATTTCTACCAAAAACCTGATAACCGCCGGTATCATCCTTTTGCTGGCCCTACCCGCCCTCCTGTTCGGCCTGCACGAGCCGATTATCGGTCTATGGATAGGCGCGGGCGGGTTGGTCGGCCTGGCCGGGTTCGTTGGTGTGGCAGGGTTGCGCCGCCGCCGCTCCTGAACCGTGCCACCTGCCTGCCTACCCTTCATCTTCTCCACGTTTTAGGTTCTTAGCGCCTTTAGGACGCCCGCGCCGGGTCTTCACCTTTAACTGCCCGTAATCATAGGTAGCGAGCGGGGAATTGTTGGTGAAGACTCTTTGCATACTCTCCACCGAGTTGTGCGTATAACCCTCGGTAATCGCCACACTACTATGCCCCAACAGTTTACTTAAATCGTAGATGCTGACCTTTTCAACCATCAGGCTTGCAAAAGTGTGGCGTAAACTATGGGCGCTAAAATGCACACCCGTCTTTTGTTTAACTGTTTTTAAAAAGGTCGTGATACCCTCATAGGTCAGGGGATGGTCGTCCGAGGTAAACCAGAACGGGTCGGTCTCGTGCATATAATCCCTTTGTTTCGAGCGGTAGTCATCAAAATAAAAGTTTAGCGCCTGTTCGGTCGAGGGGCTGAAAAAGCAGGTACGCGGGCCCGATTTCCCGTTGATGAAGACCCTGGAATTCTCCCAATCGAAGTCCCCCAGTTTTATCGAGAGCAACTCGCCCTTCCTCATCCCGCTATCGAGTAGCAGGGAAACGATAGCCAGGTTACGATAGCCGGTGTACCGGGACAGGTTTTCCGGGTCGGTCAGGTAGGTAAAAATCTTGGTGATTTGTTCCTGGGCCAGATTCTTTTGAAATTTGGTGGGAAGCGGGTCCTTCTTGCTGAACACCTTATAGTCACGTGGAATGGGACTTTTAACAATCGTCTTTTTTGATTCCAGGTGGTTGAAAAACACCTTCAAACCGCGCATGTAGGTGTTGATGGAGGCGACCGATAGCTTTTGCTTATCTCGCCTTACCTTGAGGCCCCAACGGGCCTCCTGCGGCGTCTTGAGGTACACCACATACTCGATGATGTCTTCGAACGTTACCTCTTTCGGGTCGAGCGGCACGTTTCCCAGGTGAGTGCACCACCAGTAAAAATAATCGAGACTAACCTGGTAGATTTGAATCGATTGTCGGCTGAGGCTTTCTGCTTTGCAAAAGTTGATAAAATGTCGTATGTTCCGCGCTAAAAGGTCGGTTGACCTGGAATTATCGGTTGTTGTGGACATGTCATTACCCCTGTTCCGCTACCATTATTTTAAGTTAAATGGTTTAATCAATTGAGAACATGCGTTCTAACGATTTTACAGTACTTTTTGAGCTCACACAATACCCGATTCCGACCATTCGTTCTAACTTTCCCTTCGGTTTCACCTACCTTTAATAGCGCGTTAAAAGGTTGTAAAAAGGCCTATATAAATATAGCGTTAAAAGGGTTATAAAACGGGTATACATCGCCGGAATTAGGGCTTTTGAGGAATTTCTTTTACAATAGTTCTACATTACCAGCCTTTTTATGAAAGGATAATTTCTATGAAACTGCTCAACGTTCGTTTGATTGATGATGGAGAAGTAAAGGAACGGGTCGACCTTGAAATCGAGGGTGGCCGGATAAAAGCGGTCACGCCCAGCAGCGACCACGCTTCCGGCAGCAGCGAAAACCCCGCCCTGGCCGATAGCCTCGACCTGGGCGGTAAAACCCTCATTCCGGGCCTGATAAACCTGCACGTCCATATTATGCTCGACGCGGGTAACAACCCAGAAGCCGGGTTGAGCCAGCCGGTGCCCTACCTGGTCTTGCAGGCGGCCCGGCGGGTCCAGGCCATGCTCGAAGCCGGTATCACGACCGCCCGCGACCTCGGCGGCTACGAATTTGCCGAGATGTCGCTTAAACGGGCCATAAACGAGGGCTGGCTGCCGGGCAGTCGCCTTCTGACCAGCGGCAAGGTGCTGACCATGACCGGTGGGCACGGCCATTTCTTCGGTCAGGAAGTGGATGGCGAAAACGAGGCCCGCAAGTATGCCCGCTACAACATTAAGATGGGCGCGGACTGTATCAAGATGATGGCGACCGGGGGTGTGATGACCGCCGGGGTAGACCCGAACAACACCCAGCTTAGCGAGGCCGAACTCCGGGCGGGGTTCCAGGAGGCCATCAACGCCGGGAAGTTGACCGCCAGCCACGCCCAGGGGACCAGTGGTATCAAAAACGCGGTCCGGGCCGGGGTCCGCACGATTGAACACGGCATCTTCCTGGACGACGAAGCCATCCAGTTGATGATTGAACACGGCACCTATCTTTCGGCGACCCTGGCCGCGCCCAAGATGATTGTCGCCTTTGGTGAGGCGGCAGGGGTACCCAAGTTCATGGTCGATAAAAGCCGCCGGGTGATGGAGCGTCATCTCCAGAGCTTCTCCGATGCCTTCAAAGCCGGGGTGAATATCGCCTGTGGTTCCGATGCCGGTACTCCCTTCAACCCCCACACCGACCTTACGACCGAAATCCAGATGATGGTCGAGGGCGGCATGACTGCTTTGCAAGCCCTGACGGCGGCTACCCGCACCTCGGCGGAAGCCCTGATGCTGCCGGAGTTGGGTACCCTGGCTTCCGGCAAACTGGCCGATATGGTGGTCCTTGATGGTGACCCCCTTTCTGACCTTGAAACATTACGACAGCCGCTGCTGGTCTACAAGGAAGGCAAACTGGTATTTAAGAAGCCGGGAGCCCTGGGTGACAGCAGTCCGAGGGTAGCGCAACCGGGTACGCCCGTTACAGAACATTTACATCCGCAGGACCATGTCTGCTAGATTTTAATATCTTTTTAATTAAAAAAATTATTCTTGCGCCAAGCTTAATGTTTATGTTAAATTAAGCTTGGCGTTCCCAATGGGACTCCTGCTATTCTTGCTCATTTTTGCCGCTCACTCTAGCTAACGAACAACCGAGGATGCCTGATGGCTAAAAAGATATTAGTTGTGGAAAATAGCGCCACCCGTTCCCTTTTAAGCCTGGAAGCAAGTAATTATGAACTTCTTGAGGCCGACAGTGCCAGTCAAGGATTAAGTGAAGCCCTCGACCAACGACCCCACCTGATTTTAATTGATACCGAATTGCCCGACCTCAGTGGGTTTGAACTCTGCAAACGTATGCGGGGTTATTCCGAATTAAAGAAAATCCCGATTATCATTTTCAGCACCGACAACAAACTTAAAAATATGGTTACAGCCTACGAAATGGGCGCGGATTACTATATAGTTAAGGGTGACGAAGGGGACCGGGTGTTAACCCTTCTTATCGAAACGATTATTACCCGGCTTTCGCGCCGGAGCGTTTCAGCGTCGGTATGAGCAATAACGAAGACATCCTGGATATTCTACGGCAGCGCGACCTTGAAGAAACCGAGCTGGCCCCGGTCGGTAAAGAAGAAAAAATCCGGTTGTTGGTCTTCCGGCTCGGTGACGAATGGTACGCCTTCGACGCCACCATGGTCCAGGAAATCAGCCGGGTCAACCAGATTACCCGCCTGCCATTAACCCCGCCGCACGTCCTGGGGTTGATAAATTTGCGGGGCTCGATTGTCGGGGTAATAGATATTCGGGCTACCCTCAATTTGCCCCACAGCCAGCTCGAAGATAGCGCCCGGATTATCGTCACGTTCTACGAAAACCTGGAAGTCGGCATTATCGTGGAAGCGGTTAGCGAAATGGTCGAGACCACCCGCAGCCAGTTGCAACCCCCCATTTTGATGGCTGATGGGGATACCGGGCGGTATTCGACGGCCCTTTTCCAGCTCAAAGAGGATTTGCCGGTGACGGTCCTTAATCTACCGGCCCTGCTCGAAAAATTAAAAGTCTGACGCCAATTTGTAAATATAACCTGGACGCCTCTTTCGGATGAGTTTTCAAACCCAAAAACCAAAACGGATTACGGGGCCAACTTCCCTGGAAATATTAGTTTTCCAGGCGGGCGGCCAGTGGTTTGGCTTGCGGAGTGGCCGCCAGATTCGCCTTGTGAGTTTTGGGCCGGGCCAGTTAAAATTTTTCGAAACACCTTCCGAAAAAGAGAGCGGGCCGGTTGGCTTTTTAACCAAAACGGGTGCTTCGTTCCCGGTCTACGACCTGGCATATTTGTTGGGTTTGAAGTCCGAGCCAGGTCTGCCAGCCGAAGGCCAGCTTATCCAGGCCCTGGTAGAAAACCAACCTGTCGGTTTCATCATCGAACAGGCCCAGGAAATCCAGCGCGTACCGGTGCCGGAACTGCGTCAAATCCCCGCCATAATTAACGACTTGTGGACGGCTCCGGTCGTCTGGGCGGTCTGGCTGCGCCCCGATAACACCCTTATTCCACTCCTTGACCTGGCTTTTATCCCCGCTATCCAGGCCTAGCCGGCCTCTTAAATTCTTCCCCACTTTTACCTGTCCCGCTTAATCTTCCGCTTCTTTCCTGGTTTTCCTGGAGAAAATTTGCTCCTGGTATTAAAAATGCCAGTTTTCATTATTGACAGCTCAAATTATTCTTGATATAGTACATCCGTCTAAGCAATTAGAAAATGAAAGAAGTTGTTAGAAATACAGGCTGAGTGATGAAGAGTAAACCAAATTTAGTCTATAACTGGAAAGATTACGCGGTTGCCAACCCGGAAGGCTATTTCGATTTGCAGACGCCGGATACGGGTGAGGTGCCAGTGCGGCTTTTCTTCACCCCGGCCCTGCTTGCGGAAGCCGAGGATGGCATTTACCAGCAAATCGTAAACGCGACTCGCTTCCCTGGCGTCAAAATGGTTGCCATTACCCCTGACGCCCACTTCGGCTATGGCGTGCCGGTCGGCAGTGTCATTATCACCGATGGGACTGTGGCGATGGGTCCCGTGGGGTACGATATAGGTTGCGGGATGATGAGCGCCCGGTCGGATGTATCGGTAGAAAAAGCTACACCTAAAAGGAGATTGGCTTTTAACAAGGCCGTGACCGAACGGGTAGCGATGGGGGCGGGTCATTCGAGCAAGTCGCGGGCCGGGCGAATTTCCGAGGGCGAGTTCGAAAAACTGGTGCGTGGTGGGGCCGATTACTATATCGGCAAGTACGGGGCGAGGATTGACCGGAGCCGGGCCGAACGAAACCGCATCCCGGTAGACGACGATTGGAAAATCCCCTGGGGCGGCAAGGGCCGGCCCGAACGGGGTCTGACACAGCTTGGCTCGTTGGGTGGCGGCAACCACTTTATCGAGTTACAGCGTTGCGAAGAAACCCAGACTCTTTTCGTACAGGTCCATACCGGTAGTCGCGGCTTCGGGCACGGACTGGCGACCAACTACTTTGAATTGGCCCGCCAGGAGAACCCGGCTACCGCGACCCATATCGACCTGGGCTATTTCACGCCCGACTCACCTCACCACCGGAGCTATCTGAACGCGGTCGCGGTGGGTGGTAACTTTGCCATAATCAACCGGCTGATCCTGTTCGAGCAGATTGCCGAAGCTTTCGAGGAAGTCTTTAACGCCGAGCTTGAACTGATTTATGAAATCAGCCATAACCTGGTCCAGCAGGAATGGCAGCCCGATTTTGGGAACGTCTGGGTTCACCGCAAAGGTGCGACCAGGGCTTTCCCGGCAGGACATCCCGGCCTGCGAAAGACTATCTGGGAGGAAACAGGCCACCCGGTCCTGATTCCGGGCAGCAACCGCGACTACAGCTATATTTTGCGACCCCTGGAAGGGTCGGCTAAAAGCGGCTTTTCGGTCAATCACGGGGCGGGACGCAGGCTCTCGCGGGGTGAAGCCAAACGCCGGTTGCAGCAGGAAAAGGTCAACAAGATTTACAAAGAAGCCGGAATTATCGTCAATATAAACGGGGATGTGCCGCTCGACGAGTCCGATGCTTGCTACAAATCTTCGGAAGAAGTGGTAAACGCGGTGGTCGGGGCCGGGCTGGCCGAAATCGAGTACCATTTGTGGCCGTTGGCTTCCCTGAAAGGGGTTGACTGACCTGTAACAAAAAAGGCCGGAGGTTCAACGCCCCGGCCTTTTCTTTTTTGCTTATCTATTCGGCCAGTTCCTTCACGCCAAGGGAAATGCCGGGGCGGACGGTTTTCTCAAAGCGGGCAAAACGCATGATAGGTTTCATCCCGGCCCCGGTGTAGAGGCGGGTCGCCCCGGTCAGGCTCTGGCCGTCCACAACCAGTCGCACCTCTTTGAGACTGCGGTTATAAAGCTCATAAAAAGAGTTCTGCAATATGGCAAGCCCCAGGCCCAGGCGACGGTAAGGCCGCCGCACCCCCAGGTAGCCAATCCACCCGACTCCGTCCTCATTTGAGCAGATGGAATACCCGGCCATTTCCCCGGTACCCCTATCAACTGCCAGAAACAGGAGCGAGGGGTCAAAAGTTTTCTTTTCATACACATTTCGGGCAAAATTTTCGTAAGGATGCTGGACGTGCCCCCAGTGGTCGCTAAATATTTCCTCGTAAAGGTCGTAAAAGAGGCGGTCATCCTGTCCAGGCACCATGGTGCGGACGGTGATACCTTCGGGCCAGGCCGGGGCGGCGGGGGGTTCGTCCATCAAAAACTGCATTTGCCAGAATTCGCGAGTCTGGTTATAGCCCCGCTTTTCCAGAATTTGCCGGGCGTCGTCGTTTTTAGAGCTTATCCAGTTGATAAAATTGATTTCCATTTCCGGTGCGATTTCCGGGATTTGCCGGTTCATGCGCTCGTCTAACCAATCCACCAGGAACGAACCGATACCCTTGCCGGTATAAGCCGGGCCAACATAGGCGCTTCCTCCCAGGTTAGGCTGGTGGAGTTCGGTCCCACAGGCATACCCGGCGATTTTCCCAGATGGGTCCAGCACTAACAGCGCATCCGTAGCGAGATTAAACTTCTCAGAATTCCATTTACTCTGCAAGTCGGACAAATTTTTATCGCTATAACCTTCTTCGGCCAGCTCGCAATCGTGGATAAACTCGAATACCGTCTCAATTTCATCGGGCCGGGGCGGTCTGCTGGTAAAACCTTCGGGCAAACTGGAAGTCATTTTATAAAACTCCTGTTATAAAAATCGGCTAATTTTGATAAGTGCAGGTACCAGTACAGTTAAAAGAAGCGCCGAAAGCTGACCGGGATAGTTAATAGTCGGTCTGCTCGGCTAACAAATTCTGGAAACGTCGCCCGCGCAGGTGGCAAATCGCCAGGGCCAGGGCGTCGGCGGCATCATCAGGTTTGGGGATAAAATCGAGGTCCAACAAGACCTTAACCATCTGTTGAATCTGGTCTTTGGTGGCCCGGCCATACCCGGCCAGGGCCTGCTTGACCTGTAAAGGCGTATATTCCTGGACCGGCAAATTGTGGTTGGCGGCAGCCAGCAAAGCCACCCCCCTGGCCTGTCCGACCGCGATGGCGGTGGTCGTATTGCGGTTAAAGAAAAGCTCCTCGACGACCACCTCGGCGGGGTGGAAGCGGTCGAGCAGGGCGTTAAGCTGGGAATAAAGGCTGAGCAACCGACGGGCCAGCGGTTCCCCCGCCGGGGTCGTCAGAGCGCCATATTCGACCAGCTCGAAATCGCCGGGAGAAGACCCGCCGTCGAAAGCCCTTACCAGGCCGTAACCCATTATGGCCGTACCGGGGTCTATCCCCAGCACCAGGTCGGGGTCAGTCTGCTGATTTTTTTCAGAGGTTGACAGTGTATTTTCCTGCTTCAATGTGAGATAAAAAGAGCCGGTCGCCAGCCACTTCTTTGGAAAAGTAACCGGCAACCGGCGTCCCGGGGCTAAAGCCCTAGCTCATCGCCGCCACTTCGTCGGAGATGTTCAGGTTCGTGTAAACGTTCTGTACATCATCCAGTTCTTCCAGGCGGTCAATCAATTTGAGGGCCTGTAAGGTTTTTTCCTGGGGCAGGTCCATCGTGGTGGTTGGCTGCATCACGTCTTCGCTGCTAATAGTGTTAAAACCTTCTTTGTCGAAAGCTTCCTGGACCTTCTTCCAATCCTCGAAGGTAGTATAGACTTCCAGGATGGGATTTTCGTCTTCGTCGGTGGTTTCGGTAACATCGTCGGCCCCGGCGTCGATAGCGGCGAGTTCGAGTTCTTCTACGTCATGTTTGCCAATTTCGATCTGGATAACGCCGCGCCGTTGGAACATCCAGCCGACCGAACCGAGTTCGCCAAGGTTACCGCCGCCCTTGGTAAAAGCACTGCGAACTTCGCTGGCGGTGCGGTTGCGGTTGTTGGTCAGGGCTTTAACCAGGATGGCGCAGCCGCCCGGTCCGTAACCCTCGTAAGTAATTTCCTCGTCCTGGGCCTCGCCCTCGACATTACCCAGACCCCGTTTGATGGCCCGGTCGATGTTATCCGAAGGCATGTTGGCGGCTTTGGCTTTTTGCAGCACTACGCGCAGACGGAAGTTAGCATTTTGGTCACCGCCGCCACCTTCCCGGACCGCGACTGTTATTTCACGAGCAATCTGGGTAAAGAGCGCGCCGCGTTTGTTATCAAGGATGCCCTTGCTGCGCCGGATGGAGTGCCATTTGCTATGTCCTGACATGGTTTCCTCGAATCTTTCTGTCTGTTTTCACATGATTGCCGTAAAAGGCTTTTCTAGCTTATCACCTCATTATAACATTTGGGGCTAACCAATTCAAACCTGCTTTTTGAACTCATCTGCCAATTTTAATACTTTTTTAAGGCCCAGAATCGAAATTCTGTGCTACAATCTAAACAGAACAAATTTTCTACTTTGTTCCAAGGAATTCACTCCACACCATACTCTCCTCACATGTGGAAACACATGCTCTAACTTCTCCAACGAGGGTGGGCCCTGCAGCTACCCTCTTTTTTTATTTCATATCCAATTGCGGCTCAAATAAAGGCGGTGGTAAACGATTTAATAGTCGGGACCAGTGCAAAGGCAGATTAGTAACTTTCCAGCAAGGCGCTGGCTTCGGGATAGCTCATCGGGCGGGCGAAATAGTAGCCCTGGGCGTACTGGATACCCAGGCGGTCGAGAAAGGCCGCCTCTTCAGCGGTCTCGACCCCTTCGGCAATTACACTCAAATTCAGAATATCACCCAGGTTGAGGACGGTCTGGATAATCGCTTTGTTCTCGTTATCGTTGCTAAGGCCGGTGACGAACGACCGGTCAATTATGAGGGCATCGAGTGGCAGCCGTCTGAGCGTTTGCAGGCTCGAAAAGCCGGTCCCGAAATCGTCCACGGCCAGTTTGACCCCCAGCGATTTGAGCCTCTCCAGGATTAAAAGGGTCCGGTCCGAATTATCGGCCACCACGTTTTCGTTTATCTCAAATTGAATCAGGCGCGGTTCGATACCGGTTTCATCTATAGCCTGGCTTACGTTGTCGAGCAAATCGGGGTGGTGCAATTGCCGGGCCGATAGGTTGATACTGATAACAAACTCGCTGGCTTCTCCCGGCGCGGCTTCCTGCCAGCGGTGGACCTGGCGGCAGGCTTCCTTTAGTACCCAGTTGCCCAGCGGGTGAATCAGGCCGGTTTCTTCCAGGGCCGGGATAAATTCCGAGGGTAAAAGCATTCCTTTCTGGGGATGATGCCAGCGGACTAACGCTTCCATACCTTTAATCCGGCCCTCTTTCAAATCAACCTTGGGCTGGTAGTATATTTCAAATTCTTTGCGGTCGAGGGCCTGGCGCAACTGGTCTTCCAGGTTTTGCAGCACCTGGGCTTTATCCATAACCTGGTCCTGGTAGACTTCAAAGACCCCACCACCTCGCCGCCGGGCCTGGTAGAGGGCTTTTTCGGCCCGGCGCAGCAGTTCCCCGGCCAGCATCGGCCCTTTATTGTTTATGACAATGCCTGTGCTGGTCGTAAGATAGATTTCCTGGTCTGCCAGCGAGAAAGGCGCCTGTAAAGCCTGGGCCAAACGCCGCGCCACCAGCACCGCCTCGTCTTCATCTTCCAGGTGTTCCAGCAGGATGGCAAAGGTATATTCGCTGTACCGCGCCACCAGGTCGCCCTGGCGCAAGCATTTCACCAGGCGGCGGCCCACAACCCTTAACAGTTGCTCGGTCAGAAGATAGCCGAGGCTGTCCATAATCTTGGTAAAGCTGTCCAGGTCAACCAGCAATATGGCGTTAAGGCGCGGTTCGGGTGTTTCCAGGACGGTTTCTAACCGCCTGATAAGGAGGGCCCGGTTGGGTAGCCCGGTAAGATTATCCAGGTTGGACGGCAAAGCCAGTAAAGCCTGCCATTCCTGCCCGCTTCCACCATCAATATCGCGGCGGCGATCGCCGGGGTTCTGGTTAACCGGGGTTTGTGAATAGACCGCCGGGAGCGGCGCTTTCGGTTCGCGCTGCATCCTCTCCAAAGCTTCCATGTTATTTATCTCGGAAGCGCGGGCGGTCTGGTTGCGCCCGTTTAACTTGGCCTGGTAGACCGCCAGGTCGGCGGCGTGGGCCAGGGCCTGGACCGAAATGGCATTTTCGGGGAAACAGGACACCCCGATACTCATAGTCGCTTTTATAGGGTTCGGGCTTGTATCCACCTTAAAACTGGCGTTGGCGATAGCCATCCTTAAGCGTTCGGCCATCCGGTAGGCTTCGTCCAGGGTCGTTTCCGGCAGCAGGATGGCGAATTCCTCCCCTCCAAACCGGCTGGGGTGGTCAAATTCGCGGACATTCGTCTTGATTAGCTCACCGATACCGGTCAGGACCACGTCCCCGGCCAGGTGGCCGTAGCGATTGTTGATGTCACGCAGTAAGTCGAGGTCGCCCATCAGGAAAGATAGGGGCCGGTTGAAACGCTTGGCCCGCTCGAATTCCTCTTGAAAGACCATATTAAAGTAACGCGAATTGAGCAGGCCGGTCTTGGGGTCGGTCTGGGCTTCTTTCTTCAACTGGGGAATTTTAACCGCTTCGAACATGAGGGCCAGCGGGCTAAGGGCCGGGATGACCAGCCAGAAATCGAGTTGCCAGAGGATGTAAACAACATAGCCAAGGCAGGTCATTACCAGGTCGGGCACCAGGCTATCAAGTTGAAAGAGGCCGCTGGTTCGAAAGGATTGGTTGCGCATTATCCATAAAAATACCGCTACCAGGGAATGGTTGACGATAACGTAACTCAAACCAATCAGGATAATGCAAGGAAAGCGGGCTGCCGAATATAGATAGTCGTGTAAAATGAACTGCACCAGCAAGGCTGCGAACCCGGCCAGGATAGTCGTGGCGATATTGAAAGGCTGGACATACCATTCTTTGAGCCGGTTACTATTCGTCAGGCGCAGTTGGACCCATTCAATAAGGTGCGGGATAATCACCAGCAGGCAGAACTGGGTCGGCTGCAATAGAAAAGCCCCGGCGATAAAGAAGGCCGAATCGGGATAATAAGAATGGCCGTTGGAGTTATTTACCTGGAATAGTTGGGTGAGGGTTACGGCGAAAACGAGCAATACAAAGGTTGACCAATCGGCCTGTACCGCTGGAAAATTATTGAAGATCACCGCGATAAGAGCGGCGGCTCCCAGTAATACAATCCAAATAAATGCCCAACCACGATAGGACAACTATTTTCCCCTGTTTTGGTGAGGGTTCAAGTCCGCTCTAGTTCCGCGCTGTAATATAGCCGGGACTTGATATTTTATGCAGGGCCGTTAAATTCCTAATGACAAAATCTCATAATGAGGGAAGTGGCTCTCTTTAAATTTGTCCTTAATAATTTATCAACCTTTAAAACTTAACCCTACGAGTTTTCCTGGTATTAGTGAGATTCCTTTTCCAAGGACAAGTTTCACCATAAAACCTGTGAACTCATAGTAACCCGGCTCTGTGACGGTATCTTAAAGCCTATGTTAAGTTGCTATTACTTCTACCACTAATAAATCAAAAAATGCCTTTAATTTGCTCAAAACGGGATATAAAAAAGGAGCTTTGACACTATCAAAACTCATTCTTTAATACTTTGGCCCCTCCCAACCTGGCAGTTAAATTTTATTGGGAACGACCTGGCACCTTTTTCTTTACTCCTGCAAGTTAGCTGGCTGGGGAAAACCACCGGTATATAAATTACCGCCTGGTCCGACCCCCGGTATTATTTAATTTTGGTCAGATATTTCAAGGGTGTACTTTCGCGCTACCTATACACCACCTGATTATTCCGGTATCAAAAGGACTTTTAGAGGTATACTAAATTTATTATATTACTTTTTTTAAATTCACGCTACCTTTTAGCCACTTGATTTCATAACAATTTAACACACCGCAACATTTTAACCCGTTAAGAATAAATTATTTAATTCGCTTCTGCATCACTGAGTATGCTGTCAGTCAGGGCCTCTTCTTCCGGCTGGGGCGGGTCCGGCGGGACGGCCTCAAACAACCACTCTTTAGCACCTTCTTCGGTATCGAAGAGTCCGTCAAGCTGGGCGGCGTAAGCTTCATCCAAAAGCACCCGGAACCGCTTGCCCGGTTTAAGCCCGGCTTCAAGCAAGTGCCGCCCCAGGAGGAGCGGGGCTACCGGCTGTCCGGCACAACCGAGTTCCAGGGCCAGTTTCAGCCAGGCCAGGGCCGGGCGTTTACGCCGCCGGTTGTCCCCGCTCCGGGCGCAGATTTCGACCAATCTTTCCCATTGGATGATGCTGGCCGGGGCCAGCCGTACCGCCAGGTGCCGGACTTTGGCGGCGTCCGGCCTTTTATGACCTTCCAGGCGATGCCGCATATACTCATTAACGAGCGGCAGGGCTTTTTTGGACAGGTTATGCGGGCAATCAATTGACTGCAAAAACTTTTCGGTCTGGTCTTCCGCCATTTCAGCCAGGCGATGGCCGGAAGCGAGGCTGGGGCGGCCACTCAGGATTTGCTGGACCTGGCCGAACTCGTGGCAAAGGGTGGAGAGCAGGATAATTTCTCGCTCGCCATCTTCAAGCTTGTCGCGCTTGCAAATTTCGACCGCTGCATCCATCGCGGCCAGGGTGTGTTCCCAGGCGGTCTGGGTTTCCGGCTCCGCTTTTTTGCCCGGTAGGGCCAGGAGCGGCACGGCTGCCAGCCTTTCCAGGACCGGGTAGAGACCTCGCCAGCCAGTTTGCTCTAAAATGGTCAGCCCGGCGGAGGGTTTGCGGCCTTTTAGCAGCAACTTTTGCCATTCCCCCCAGACTCGCTGCCCGGCAATGGTATTGTAGTACTCCCGCAACCCGGCGCAAAACTCGACAGTTTCCGGGGCCATCCGAAATTCCCAGCGCGCCGCGAACTGCATCCCGCGCAACACCCTCAAGGGGTCTTCCGCGAAAGCCGGACCAACATGGCGTAAAATACCTTCTCGCAAATCATCCTGCCCGCCAAAGAAATCGAGCAAGTCGCCCGTGAAGGGATCATAAGCCATCGCGTTGATGGTAAAATCGCGCCGGGAAGCCGCTTCCTGGGGTGTCATATTCGGGTCGGGCGTAAAAATCAGGCCGCGTGGCCCCTGGATTGACTCGCGCCGGGGAAGGGACACGTCCACGGTCCAGCCCGGACCCAGCCTTACCTTTAAAACCCCAAAGGAGACCCCCACCGCAAAGACCTGTCCGGCTTTCTCGACGGACTGTTTCAGGGCTTCGGGGTTCAGCCCGTAAACCTCTATATCTTCGTCGTGCGAATCGATACCCCGCAAATGGTCGCGCACCCACCCGCCGACCAGCAAGGGCCTACCCCCGGCCTGCCGTAAGTGGTCGAGCAAATTCCAGATTTCGGATTTTATTTTTTTCTTAAATATATCCAAAATTAATAAAAATCCTTTTTATTAAAACCATTACTCCAAAACGGCTATAATCGTCACAATTTGTGCCGCCATTTTTCCTTCCATACTAAGGCCGACCTTGCATATAATAACATAAGGCTACCCCTTTCTATCCAAAATTTATAAAAATTTTACCCGGTATCAATTTAAATTCGAACTCAACCTTGTGCAAAAGGGAGTTGTGGTAAAATGCCCCTCGGATTTAATAAATATACAGGAGGCACCGCCATGCCGGAAGAATTGAGTTCGAGCGCCCAAAAAGTCCAGGCCGCTCTCAAAGAGCTAGGGTATGATTACCAGGTCCAGGAAATGCCGAGTGCTACTCGGACCGCCCCCGAAGCCGCCGCGACCCTTGGCTGCCAGGTAGACCAAATTGTCAAGTCTTTAATTTTTCGGACCAAACATAGCGGCCAGGCTGTCCTGGTGGCGGCGAGCGGTTCTAACCGGGTCAACGAGAAAGCCCTGGCGGCGCGCCTAGGCGAACCGCTCGAACGGGCGACCCCTGAGTTTGTCCGCCAGCAGACCGGGTATGCCATCGGGGGAGTGCCGCCGCTCGGCTATGCCAACCCGGTCCTGGCTTTTATTGACGAGGATTTGCTGCAATACAACCGGGTCTACGCCGCCGGGGGTACACCCCATACGATTTTTGGGTTGGCCCCGGCGGACCTCGTAAAAATGACGGGCGGCGAGGTTATCAATATAAAGTAGCAAACCCTGCCCGAAAGGTTTCGAAGGGGTACCCCCCGCATTTTTGCGGGACATATCCCTGAAAGTAACATAACAAAAGGATAAACACAATGTATTTATTTCTGGTAAGACACGGCCAATCGCTATGGAACGCCGAGGAACGGCACCAGGGTTGGAACAACGTGCCGCTCTCGCCCCTGGGTGAGTTACAGGCAGGGCGCATCGGCCAGCGCCTGAAGGACCAGCCCTTTGACTATTGTTTTACCAGCCCGATTTATCGCTGTTACCAGACTGCCTCCGCTATTGTCCGGGCCCAGGGCCACGAACCCGAAACGACCCTGCGCGTGCTGGAAGGTTTGAAGGAAGCCCGCATCAGCGCCCGTATGGAAGGGATGCTGAGCAGGGACATGGTTAAGGGATGGACCAAGGAGGAAAAAGAACGTTTTCGTGACGACTACACCTTTAAGTTCGAGGACGGCGAGTCGGTCCAGGAGGTCATGGTCCGGACCCTGGCCGCTTTCACCGAGATAGCCATGCTCAGCGAGGAATGGCCCCAACCGCCCGCCGAGGATATTGACGAGGTCGAGGAGGTCGGGGCTGGTTCTCGCGACGTGGTCCGGGCCAACTCGCCGGAAACGGACACCCAGGTTCAAACCCAGGTTGCGCCCACCGAGAAGCCCAAAATCGTCCCCAAAACCGCCCTGGTGGTATCCCACAAAATCAATGTGCAGCTTATGGTTCTCCACGCCCTGAACGCCACCGATGCTATCGTTAAACGCCAGACCAATATCGACCGGCTGGAAATCGGCAACTGCGCCCTGAGCGTAATCGAGGTAAACCTCAAAGGGAAAGAGCCGTTCTTCCGCCTCCTATCCACCAACGATGCCAATCACCTGGCCGGGTTAAAGGCCCCGACCGAAAATAAAGAGAATAAATAAAAAAAAGCCGGGAAGGATTGTTTTTTCTCCTTCCCGGCTTTTTCTTGAATCTAGAATTAGCGGACGCCGAGGATAAGCTCGATGGTGAGTTGGTCGAGCTTCTCGTACTTGTAACCCCGGCTTGCCAGTTTGTCCACGTCGAAGGTCGTCCCGCTCAACTTCGCCGCCTTCTCAGGGCTGTACTTCCCGCCCAAAAGGCCGCCATAGGTCTGGTCCCCGCCGTTTATCTCAGCCAACAGCCCCTCCCCGCCGTTTATCTCAGCCAACAGCCCCT
>MKTJ01000017.1 GCA_001898225.1 Chloroflexi bacterium 54-19 | reverse complement strand
ATTTTTTTTGGACCTTGCATTTACCCTGAATTCCCCAAAATTAGGCAACAATAAAAAAGACGGGAGAATTTTTCTCCCGTCAAAAGTTCTAACCCGGCTTTTAGGTTAAGAGCCCTGTAACTTCCAGAGGCGGATAACCCGGTCCTCCCCGGCCCCCAGCAGCATCTTGCCATCCGGGCTAAAGCTGACGCTGGTAACGGTCCCGGTCGCGCCGGTATAAGTCCCCAGCAGGTCTCCGGTATTGGCACTCCAGAGCCGTACGACCTTATCCTGGCCTCCACTGGCAAGCTTCTGGCCGTCCGGACTAAAGGCCACCGAGTAGACCCCACGGGTATTCCCGGTCAGGTTAAACAGTTCCTTGCCTGCGCTCAAGTCCCAGATTTTCAAATTGTCGGTGTTATCCAGGCTGGCGCTGGCAAGCTTCTGGCCGTCCGGGCTGAAAGCAACCAACCACACCGGGCTATTGTGCCCCTTGAGGACGGCAATCTGGACCGGGTTGCTAAACGAGCTGAGGTTCCAGAGCATAATGGTGTGGTCGTTGCTGCCGCTTGCCAGGGTCTTACCGTCCGGGCTAAAGGCAACGCTCTGGACAGGGCCCTGGTGGCCCAGGGCAATCCCGACCTGCTTGCCGGTGGCTACATCCCACAACCGGACCGAGTTATCGTTCGAGCCGGTCGCCAGGAGTTGACCGCCGGGGCTGAAAGCGACCGAGTTAATTTCACCGGTATGCCCGGTCATCCGAAAGAGTTGTTTCCCGGTTGCCACGTCCCAGAGGATAACCGTCCGGTCGGCCCCGGCAGTTGCTAGCAGTTTCCCATCGGCGCTAAACGAAAGCGAATAGACCGAGCCGCTATGGCCCCACAGGACTTTAGTCGCCTTCCCGGTTACGGCGTTCCAGAGCCGTACGGTATAGTCAGCGTTAGCGGTTGCCAGCAGTTTCCCATCGGCGCTAAAAGCAACCTGGTTAATCCACCCGGCCTGGTTATTGACCGTCTGGACCGGGGAGGCCGGGGGGAAAGTGTTGGCCGGAAGGGCCGAAGACAACCCGCCGCTGCTATTGGCGGCCAGCGGGTTCGGCAGACCGGAGGTGCTGGTCGGCGCGATGGTAACAGTAGGCGAAACGACGGATGCCGCTGAAATCGAAGGGGTAAGCGAAAGAGTAGGCGTAACCGTCGCGGAAGGCGAAACCTGGGCTGCTGAAGTAGGTGTCGGATTTGTCGCGTTACCCTGGGCCCCGGTTACACCAAAACCCTGCCCGGTACTGGCAACGCCCATTGTGTCCGAAGGCTCGGTCGCGACCGCCGGGGCGAGAACTTCGGGTGTAGGCCCGTTATCGCCTGAACCTTTGGCCGTGGCGTTAATGTCCGGTCCGGCAGCGGTCTGGTCGGAGGTCGGGGCCTCGGTGGTGGCGGTAGGAAGAAAGACCGGGGCCTGGGTCTGGTCGGCGGGGACCGGCTTATCTAGCTGGGCCAGTTTGGTAGGGTTGCGGGTCGGCAGACTCACGTTGACGACCGGCGTTACCTGGGGCGCGGTGCTGTTGTAAACGAAAATACCCAGCCCCACGACGCAGACGAAAAATAGTACCGACCCGACCATGGTCAGCGTCACGGGCGCAACCATCCAGCGGAAGTTGGGCAATCGGCGACGGGGTCGGGGTGCTTTGGCCCGGACCGGGGCAACCACCTGAGTTTCGAAGGCAGGCGCGGGCAAGGCTTTAACGGGCGGTTCGTCCAGCAGGTGACGCAACCGGGAAGCGGTATCCATCTGGGGTGGGGTGGCCGGGTTCAGGGTAGATTTACTTAATATATCTATCGCAATAGGTCTAGAATTAGCGTCTAGTTCGATAGCCTCGCCGCAATGCGGACAATCAAAAGTTCTTGGGGCTATTTTTTGAACCGTTTTCGGCCTGAAATTAACCCCCAGCCTTGAATTTGGACGTGCCACTTATAACTTCCTCTCCCTAAAATAGAACCCCGGACTCAGCCACAGCCCTAGCTAGGCGGTTAGCGTAAGACCAACCGAAACACACCGATTTTTATAAACACGACTTTCGCTTCGGCCTGGGAAAACCAAAATATTGAGGCTAGACCGCCTCAAAAAATGTTTCAAGCGAAAGTCCTATAAACAATAAAAGTTGCCTGCTGTAAGTTTGCAGTCTTTAAAACAATTTTATCTTATATCAGGGCGTTTGTCACTAGGTTGGCAGGACGGTTCAAGGCCATTTATTTAGACCTGGATTAAGTAATTATTAAGTTTTACCCCAAATGTGGAATTTTGTGTTGCCCTAAATGCTCTTAATTACTTCAGATTCTAGCCTGACTTACCCGTCAGGCTAGAATTTTTTCGCCCTGAAGGTGCCGCAATAATATGTGGCTGGTTACTGTAACGGTTACTTTAAGCCGTCCAGCCATTCACTGATAGCGTCCGCCACCGCCGGGTCGCTCTCGGTGCTGATGCCAAACGACTCCACCGGGGAGGCGTCGGGTGTGGTCTTTTTATAAAAGTGCTGCAAGTCGGGGAAGTAGGCAAGGCGAGCCGCCGGGTCTACCGCCTGGCGGGCCGCCAAAAGAGTTTCGGCGCTGCTCGACTGGACCGCTGAGCCGTCCAGGCCCCCCTGCACCAGCAACACCGGGCAGGGAATTTTAGCAATTTCCTGGGTCGGGTCAACCGCGTCATAATCGCGCATGTACTGCTTGCCGCGCGGGTCATCGCCCATCCGGCCAAAACTGTTGAGGTAGGCCGGGTCGGTGGCGATTTCCTCCGGCAATTCCTCGCCTGTCCGCAACACCTCAAAGACTTTTTTATAGCGGGTCTTTAACATCTTGACCGGACCTAAACTGACCGAGTCGCCAGGCTGGCTATCGGCCCAGGCGAAGAACAGGTCGAAATAACGCAACCCCGGCCCCGAAAGGCTGATGAAAGCGTCGGGATGGACTTCCGGCCACTGCGACACCACCATGCCGTGGACACTCCCTTCGCTATGTCCGGCCAGGGCCAACCTCGCCAGACCGGGCACCAGTTCGCGTAATTTCCGGGCAGCGGCGGCAGCGATATACTGTTGCTTGCCGAAAATCGGATGGGCCAGGCTGGCCGCTTCGTCCACCACCACCGAGCCGGTCTGTGCGCCTTCTTTGGCGTAACGCAAGACGGCGTGGCCCCGCTCGGCCAACTGGCGGGCCAGGTCAGCGTAGAGATGCGGGCGGCTGCCGGTGTCAGGGTAGTTGCCGTCCACGTCGCTTGCCATCGAGCCGGGGATAATAACGATGCCCCAGCGTGGCGAGCCACTGGTGGGCAGGGTCAATCTCGCCGGGAGTCGGACCCCCTCGGCTTCCAGGAAAAGTTCTTCTTCATCTACTTGTACATTCATTATAAAACTCCTTTCTTTATTAATTCATTGCCTTTTGAAGGATACAGTCTCCAGTAACTGGAAAGTCAAGCCTTGTTTGGTATAGAATCAGGCAGAATTTATAGTAAGGAGAATTTGGAATGACGACAGCAACCGAAAAAGAGCCGCTCTACCCAATCGGGGAACTGGCCCGGCTGACCGGGGTGAGCATCAAGACGATTCGCTTTTACGCTGACAGCCAGTTGCTACCCCCGGCCCGGACCACCGATGCCCGCTACCGGCTTTTCTCGACCGGTGACATCTGGCGGTTGCAGATGATTCGCTTGCTGCGCCAGCTTGGCTTTGGGCTGGAATCAATCCGGGCTATCATGGCGGGCGACCTGGAACTGGGTGAAAGCCTGGACTGGCAGTTGGCCGCAATTGACCGCCAGCTCGACCAGTTGGGACGTATCCGGGCGATACTGGCCCAGGCCAGGACTCAAGCCGGAGTACAAACCCAGGTTCAACCAGACCGGGAAATCTCTTTGGAGCTTTTGCAACAACTGGGGCTGGCCTTAAACGATAACAGCCTGGACCGCCAGCGGTTTTTGTCCGAAAAGTTGCGGGCGATGGTGGTCGGGGCAGTCCCGGCAGCACCCCCGGAATGGCAGGCTGTGCTGCTCGATACCTTCGACCGGATTCAGTTCCCGGCGGAACTCAACACCGAACAGGCCCGCGCCTGGACCGAACTGGTCCAACTGCTGAACGACCCCACCTTTACGGCGGAAGCCCAATATGCCAACACCCATTTCTGGAAAAGAACAGGCCAGCCCGATTTTTCGCTGGAATGGTATAACGAGCGCATGTTTGCGCTTCTTAACCGGGCCCAAACCCTGGCAACCGTGCACACCGCTCCGGACAGCCCGGAAGCCCTGGCCCTGGCCGGAGATTGGGCCGAGTTCGCCGCCCTGACCCAGGGCAAAACGGTCACGCCCGAATTTATAGCCGGACTGGCCGAGGTAACACCCCGCCTGTTCCAGAAACGGGTGCAGCGGTTCTGGGATTTAATCGCCCTGCTGAGCGGGCGAACCCCTCAACCCTCTTATGAGATGGCTTTCGAAATGCTCGGCCTGGCGACCCAGGCGGAGTTGGAACGAATTTTAAAAACTGGTGGCTTACCCTCTTGACTTTAACGCAGGGTAAAAGTTGTAGAGTGGTTGCAGGAGGTGAGAATAACGAATGTACCGGATTGGTGAGTTTTCAAAGTTCGCGATGGTTTCGACCCGGACCCTGCGTCTTTACGACGAGATGGGCCTGCTAAAACCGGAACAGCAAGACCTGGCGACCAGTTACCGCTATTACTCGGCGGGACAACTGGCCCGGCTGAACCGGATACTGGTCCTCAAAGACATGGGGCTTTCCCTGGAACAAATCCGGCCCTTACTCGACAGCGACATCAGCCCGGAGCAAATCCGGGGGATGCTCAAACTCAAACAGGCCGAGTTACACCAGCAAATCAAGGAGAGCTACGACCGGTTGGCCCGGATTGAGACCTGGTTTCAGCAGCTTAACGCCAACAGCCTGAACCTGGAATACCAGGTTGGACTGAAACAGGTCGAGCCGCAGCAGGTCGTCGCCATCAGGACGGTTGTGCCAGGTATGGAGGAGGTGCCGCTCCTGTTCGAGGAGTTAGCCGCCCACCTGGCCCGGCACAAGGTCATGCCAGCCGGGCCGCCCCAGGTGCTGTTTTACGACGACGAGTATCGCGACTTCGACCTCAATATTGAGGCGACCTTGCCGGTGCGGGGAGCCGTACCGGAGAGCGACCGGGTAAAACTGCGCGAACTGCCCGGCCTGGAAACTGCCGCCAGCGTGGTCCATACCGGGCCGCACGAAAAGCTGGTCAAAGCCTTCGGGGCGGCGCTCGGCTGGATGGAGGCCAACCATTACCGGCCCGACGGGCCGAACCGGGAAATATTCGTTAAATTCTCGCCTCCCGGCGACCAGGCTAACTTTGTCACGGAAATCGTGGTCCCGGTTGCCCGCGTGTGAGTTTAATTTAAAGAAAGCAGAGAGGGAAAAATTATGTCTCAGCAGAATGTAGAAACGACCAAAAAGATGTATGCCGATTTTGCCCAGGGAGACATACCGGCGGTGCTGGGCAGCTTTGATGCCGATATTGTCTGGGCCGAACCGGCAGGGTCGCTCATTCCAGGCGAGTTCCACGGTCCCCAGGGTGTGCTTGAGAACTTTGTCATGAAAATCCCGGCGACCTACGGCCAACTCGGTATGGTTACGAAGGACTTTATCGACGGCGGCGACCAGGTGGTGGTCCTGGGCGAGTACACCCTGGCGGGCAAGGACGGCCAGGTGAACGCGCCTTTCGCCCACGTCTGGAAACTCAAGGACGGCAAATTCAGCCGTTACGACGATTATACCGACACCGCCCTGATCGCCGGGACTGTCAAATAGTCAGTCCTGTCCTGGGCTGGTTTTACTGCAAAGAAAATCGAGGAAATGTGTAACCTGCTAGGGGTACCTGTCTTGCCTGTAGCAGGTTACACATCTTTTTATATTGGATAGTCAATATAAAAAATTAACCAACTACCTTAAAGACCGGGTGGCGCGGCGCTTCCTTTTCGAACTGGTCAAGAGATGCATCTTTAGTCACATCGAAATAGGGCCGGACAATCCCTATTTCGTTTAGATATTGCTTCAAGACCGGGGCAGCCTCAACGGGCGAAGCCTCAGTCACCTGAACGGTGCGGGTCTTGCGGCCCCTGGTCAGGCGGGCTTCCCCGGCTACGCGCAGGTTGCGAACCCAGGCTACCTCACCGTAAGGCGCGACCAGCCAGGTAGCGTTATCCCGTTCCATCGGACTGACCGGGGTTTGATATTCCTTGCCGCTCTTGCGGCCCCGGACGGTCAGCAAAACCATCGCGCCCATCGGCAGACCCAGGCGCAAAAGACCCACGACGAGGCTATTACCCAAACGCCTGGACCGGCTTAATTTAAAAGTCTTTGCCATTTCATTATTACCTGCTATTTCCAGAATAAATCAGTAGGCCAGTTCGACCCTGGCCCGGTAGGCCGCCCTGTCGCCCAGGTATTTTAAGATGTAGTCGGCCACATCGGCCCTGGACAACCCCAACGCCGAGAGATGTTTGTTGAGACCGATTTTGTAGCGCCCGGTATGCGCCCCTTTGGTAAGGCGCGGAGCCCGGATGACGGTCCAATCAAGCTGGCTGGCTTCCAGTTCGTCTTCCATGCGGCGGTTATCAGCGTAGGGGTTGCGTAAAAGGGGCCGCAGCACCAGCCGCATCAGGACTTTTTCAAAAAAGGGAAGCTCCTTGCCAACTTCGAGCGGGGCCGCCGAAATACAGGTCACCCGGTTGACCCCGCCAGCTTTCATCCCCTTGATAATGTTCGCCATTCCCGCCGAATAAAGTGTGGTCGGTTTGAGAGAGTTGGCCCCGATGGCCGAGATTACCGCGTCCACCCCAACGAAATAGGGCGTGATTGAACTCAAATCCAGTATATCACCCCGGACAATTTGAAGGTTTTCATGCTCCAAAGTGAGGCTGGCCGGGTTGCGGACCACCGCCCGGACGCTATACCCTGCCGCCAGGGCCTGTTCGACCACCTGGCGACCAATCCCGCCGTTCGCACCAAAGACAAGCAGTTTCATTCGAAAACTCCTTTTAAAATATAAACAAACCTGGTTTAAAAGAGGGTAATAGTCACGCCCTGCGGGTGTGCCAGGACGAAGTTTTAATTCTGATAAATTTTATTCACTGGCCGGATTACTATCTCCCGGGTCGGGATGGAGGGTCCGGGCAATCCTTTGCAACTTGTCGGGATTGCCCACCACGTGAATGACGTTAATTTTGTCGCCACTGAGCCCGATAGTCATAATAATGACAATCCGGTTGTGCACGCTCAGAATCAGGGCCAGTTCGCCGTTGACCTCGGCCAGTTGGTGGCTGTAAGGACCTTCCGACAGGCGCGGCGAGGCCACCAGGAATTTTGTAACCGCCTTCGGCCCTTCCAGGGGTCTGGTGAGCGCCCCTTTGACTTTGCCGCCGCCATCAGCCCATAACACCACGTCCTCGTCAAGCAGTTGGAGTAACCCGCCCAGGTCACCCTCTGTGACGGCCACGATAAACTTATCGAAAATCTGGCGGTGGGCTTCGGGGCTCGGCTTGAAGCGAGGCCGCCTTTCGGCCACGTGTTTGCGGGCTCGACTCATCAACTGGCGGCAGGCCGCCGGGGTGGAACCGACAACCTGGGCCACCTCGTCATAATCGTAGTCAAAGACCTCACGCAGCAGAAAGACCGCTCGTTCGAGCGGGGTCAGTTGCTCCAGGATGACCATGAAAGCCAGGGAAAGCGACTCTTGCAGTTCGACTTTACCGGTCGGAGAAAAGCGTTCGTCCCCCGCAGTCAGGGCCGGTTCGGGAAGCCAGGGGCCGATATAGCTTTCGCGGCTGGCCCTGGCCGACTGCAAATAGTTGATACACAGCCGGGTCACGATAGTGCTGAGGTAAGACCTGGGTGACACTACCCGGTCGGGCGGGTTGGTCTGGTAGCGCAAATAGGCTTCCTGGACAATATCTTCGGCTTCGGTAACGCTGCCCAGCATCCGGTAAGCAATCGCAAACATATAAGGGCGCTGCGCCTCCAGCCGGTCGGCTTCCGTTGGCTCCATAAAAATCTCCTGACCGCGAAAAGGCATAGTAAAGGTTTATTATCAGTAGCTTTCATTATAAAAGACAGGTGAACCCTGATTTTTGTGACATTTTGAAATTAAACCCATAAGAAAAAATATGAAATAAAAAAGGCCCCGCCCCCAGACGAAGCCATTGGTTTTTAGCTATCGCATTGTCTAACCCCCGGCGGTACCGAGGAGGAAACTTACCGCCAGGATTGCCAGCACCACCCCACAAATCAGGCTAAAAGCCCAGTTTTTCTGATGTAAAAAGCCCCACCCGGCCAGAAACAGGTTCAAAATTGGGGTTGCGATAAGGACCAGCAGACCGAGCATGATAAGGGCAAACGGTTTGAAAGCCATCACGCCCTGCCAGATTTCGGCGGGCGAGGTCGGAAAATAGATGGCGTTGCCGGAAGCGGCGGTAGCGTGGAAAGTGATAAAGCCGTTCACCCCGGCGCTAAGGTTTTCGACATATCCGGTCTGACCGGTGACCAGGAACGCCACCAAACCCACTACAATAAAGACCACGCTTAAACCGACCCCGCCCCGCAGGACCAGGCTCAACAAAAGCCGGTCTGGTCCGGTCTGGGAGGGTAAACTTTGTTGGATTATTTTTGTGGGTTTGACCGGACTTACCGCCATTGCCGACTCGCTCTCCCTGGCCCCTACCACGGGACCGGCTATTTTAGCCTTAATTAAAAATTCCTACCGCTTTTAATAACATCTGCACAGACAGCACCACCAGTAAACCGATAAACAGCCAGCGAATGACCTGGCCTTTCAGGACCATCAATAGGTGGGTGCCGATGACCGAGCCGAAAAGGACGCCGAGTGCGACCGGGGCCGCCAGGTAAGGATTGATATAACCCCGCGCCAGGTAGATACCGGCGCTGGCTACCGCCGTCACTCCGATCATAAAATTGGAGGTGGCCGAGCTAACCTTAATCGGCAGTTTCATGGTGAGGTCCATCGCCAGGACTTTGAGGGCGCCGCTCCCGATACCCAGCAGACCGGATACGATACCTGCGATGTACATCAGGCCGAGGGCCGGGCGTGTCCCCTGAACCTCGTAGGGCACCTCGCGTTGCAGGACGCTATCGTAATATTTATCGGCCAGGTGAAGCTGGCGGCTCCAGGTGTCCGGGTGGACATTTTCGGGCAACTCCTGGTTGCGCTTCTGCCACATCGCGAACGAGGAAAACCCCAGCACCAACCCGAATATCAAAAACAGAAACGGCCCGGCCAGGTAACTCCCCACAAACGCCCCTGTAAGCGCACCAAGAGTGGTCGCCATTTCCAGAAACAGGCCGACTTTAAGGTTGGTCAGGTTGGCCTTGATATAGGTCGCCGCCGCGCCGCTCGAAGTAGCAATTACCGAAACCACACTGGCCCCGATAGCATAGTGGATGCTTACACCAAAGAAGATGGTCAGGACCGGGACAATAACCATGCCCCCACCGAGCCCGGCCAGTGAACCAAAGGCCCCTGCCACCAACGCCACGGCGAACAGCGCCAGCAGTATCAGAACTACCTCAGTACCCATTGTCCCATCCAGTTTGTCTTTAGCGCCCCGCCGTTGGCAGAATTCGGTGGCTATCCATCCGGCTAAACTACCCATTTGCCGGTTTTATTTGTAATATATTCGAAATTAATCAACTCAAATAGCCTAATATGTTCGAACATATTAATTTTAGCTGCCAAAGGAGAAAGAGTCAAGGGACAAAAGGACTATAGAAGGGGAAGTTTTTAGTGTTCTGTTTTTAGTTTTTAGTTGGAACCGGGCGGTCTGGCTTATCCTGTCAAAGGGATTTAAAAAAGCGCCCCCACGGAAGGAGGCGCACTAAAAAGTATTTCGGGTAAAAACTAGAGCGGTTGGCTGAAAAGGTCCGGCGAACTGGCCTTTAAGCCCGACCCGTCATTGATGATTTCGACAATCCGGTTCCGGGCCGCCGGTTGCAAAACGGCCTGGACCATCACCTCGGCCACGTCGTCCCGGCTAATAGCGCCAAAACCGGGCAGGTGGCGGGCCAGGCTGACCGGCTCGCCACCTGGGTTATTATGCAACCCACCGGGCCGGACAATCGTATAATCCAACCCACTTTTTTCCAGGATGATTTCACCCCGCCGTTTGGCTTCCAGGATTTTCGCCAGGCGCGGGATTGCTGCGGGCGTCTCGGTGCCCATCGAGGAACACAGCACGACCTGACCGACCCCGTTTTGGGCGGCGGCCTGGGTCAACTTAACGAGGTAGTAATGCTCGATAGCCTCACGTTCCTCGGTGGTTGTGTTAATACCGCCGCCAAGGTTAGTCAGGACTGCTTTAACTCCCACCGTCGCGCCAAGCAACTGGGGCTGGTCGAGCGGGTCGCCCACCACAAATTCGAGATTATCTGCCGGAATTTCGTCTAAACCCAGGTAATCCTGTAGTTCGACCACTTTAGCCTGGCTGCGGACAAAAGCCCGCACCCCTAAACCCTTCGCCAGCAGACTTTTGACGACCCGGCGCCCGGTCTGCCCGCTCGCACCAACCACCAGGAATAAATCTTGACCCGGCATTATCCAGTTTCCTCCTTTTAGCGGTTAGCGGACCGGCAGCAAATCGAGAATAGTCCGGGTAGCCACTTTTACGCCGCTATCCAGGCAACTCTCGTCCATCGCAAAAAGCGGGCTGTGGTGCGGGCGGGGTGGGTCGCCGGGCCGAGCCGCCCCAATCGTGATAAAGCAGCCAGGCACTTCTTCCATAAAGATGGACATATCTTCACTGCCCATGCGCTGCCCGCCGTCAATCACACCGTCCGCTCCCAGGGCCCGGATTGCGCTCTCGCGGACGAGCCCCGCCAGGCGGTCGTCATTGATAACCGGGGGCAGACTCTCGGTCACCCGGAAAGTCGCCTCGGCCCGGAAAGCCCTTGCCAGGTTGGTCGACAGGGACTCGATACGTTCGAGCATGTGCTTGCGGACTTCCGGCTCGAAGGTGCGGAGCGTGCCCATCATGTGGGCTTCCACCGGGATAATATTGTCCTTGGTGCCGGAGTGAATAGCGCCCCAGGTCAGGACCGCCGCGCTCATCGGCGGCACTTCCCGGCTGACCAGGGTCTGCAAGGCCACCACCAGTTCGCAGGCCACCATCACCGGGTCAATCGTGAGGTGGGGAGTGGCGGCGTGACCACCCTTGCCCCGGATAGTCATCGCCAGGGTATCCACGGCGGCCATCAATGGCCCGGCCTTGACCAGGGCTTTCCCGGCAGGAAACAGGCTACCCACGTGCAAACCGAGCGTGACATCGGGCCGCCCGCCACCGGGGCCGCCTTCCTTAAAAAGACCGTCGGCCAGCATCGCTTTCGCCCCACCGCCAACTTCTTCGGCAGGCTGGAAGACAAACATCACCCGGCCCGGCAGGTCGCTCTTGTGGCGGGCCAGGATGTCGGCGACGGTCAGGCCAATCGCGGTGTGGGCGTCGTGTCCGCAGGCGTGCATAACACCATTAACCTCGGAATGAAAATCGAGCAGTTCGGAGTCTTCCTGGAGCGGCAGGGCGTCCATATCGGCCCGCCACATGACCGTACGACCCGGTTTCTTGCCTTCAAGGATGGCGACCACGCCGGTCTGACCGACCCCGGTCCGCACCTGCAAACCCGATTTCGCCAGCCGGTCGGCCACAATCTGGCTGGTGCGGCCTTCTTTGAAAGAAAGCTCCGGGTGCTGGTGAAAATCGCGCCGCAAGCGAATCATATCGTCCTGGCGGTCTTTTAGCTCCCGGTCGATGTTAATGTTTAATTCTTCGGGCTGTTCCTGTACTGCCATAAGCTACAATCTCCTTATAAATAATAGAATTGACTGGTTGCAAGCGGCCCGGTGTTAGTTCTCCCGGAAGCAGGTAGCCGCCTGATACTTAAAGCGTAAAGAGCCTCAATGGGTGTGAGTTGTCCCATCGGCATGAGTATGGGTATGGTCGTGTCCTGGTCCGTGGCTGTGACTCTGAGTATGTTCGTGGTCGGATGTACGGGTCTGCTCGGCCTCGTTTTCCCGGCAATTGGCGCAACGGCCCAGGCCGACAAAGTGGGGCAGTTTTAGCTGGAAGTTATAGCGTTCCTGGATTTGAGCCTGTAACTGCTTGATAACTTCCGGGGCCAACTCCATTTCCGCACCGCAAATTTCGCAAATCAGGTGATAATGTTCGGCTCCCTCGACCAGTTCGTAGCGGCGGCGGTCGTCGCCTTTGTTCGGTACAACTTCAACGGCCACGCCAAGTTCGCAGAGCAATTCCAGGGTGCGGTAGACCGTCGAAAGGTTGACCCTCGGAAAGGTTTTGCTGATTTCGGAATGGACTTCCTCCGCCGAAATATGCCCGCTGCGCCGTTGAAAGGTATCCAACACTAACTGGCGCTGTGGGGTCCACCGGATACCGCGCTGCTCGAACAGGCTGGCAACATCGTTTTCTTTCTCGGCGGGGCTTTCATTTCCCGCTGCCTCTTTCGCGGGGCTCGCTTTTTCGGGGGACATATAATTAACCTCTTGAATTTGTTTGCGCCTTTGCAAGGGCAAATC
This sequence comes from Chloroflexi bacterium 54-19, assembly GCA_001898225.1. GTDB lineage: Bacteria > Chloroflexota > Chloroflexia > Chloroheliales > Chloroheliaceae > 54-19. Next base: position 234,275 of record MKTJ01000017.1, on the reverse strand, counting down.
CAATGTTCCTGATTACAAATCTGATACAGACCGCCGCTAATCCGCTGGGTCAGGCCCCATAGCGGAACTGGTTCATCAAATCAATCGCTTTCATAGCCCCTTCCGGGGTAATTTCCAGGCCCCAGTAGCGCACGATGCGCGGGTTACGCCGGACGGTCTCGTCGGTATCCTCAAAAGCCCGGATATAGCCCTCCCTTTTCAGGTGGCCCAACCCTTCCAGCACCTCGTCTTCGGTCAGGGGATAGCCCAGTTCGCCCAGGGCCCGCGTAATATCCTCACTATCGAGGTCGTACCCGGCGCGTTTACGAATCCGCTTATGCACCATTACCAGGATAGTTTCGTCGTTATCGAGCAACCCTTCACTGTTTTCCTGCATAGCCGTCGGCATCCTTTCCGGCCTATTATAAGCCCAGGCCACTTTCTTTTGGAATGGTCGCTCTGATTGTAGCCTTTTGGGGCGGTGGTTTCAAGCTTTCTCGCCTGCTACCCTCTGGCCTTTCAAAGTCCTGGCATCCATTTTGCATTAGGTTAAAAGTAACACAGACGCAAAGGAAAGCACCGGGTACGGTCAGGCGTTTGTAGCAGGCTAAAACAGGATAGGAATGAATAGCGCAAAAGGAGAAACAAAATGGGCTTTTTTGGTAAAAACCAGGGGAATAGCAACGGACTTTTGAATAAAATTGCCAATCCGAATCCGAATGGCGCCGGTTTGTTCGGCTCGGTTAAAAACTGGGGCAAGAGCAACGGTGGTGTCTTTGGCTGGATTTTTAATCGCAACAAAGGTTCCCAAAACCAGACCACCAATTACCAGGATAACAACCGCAACGGTGGGGCCTCCTGGTAGGACTAAATCAATAGGGTCGCGCGGGGCTGAGCTAAGAGCGGCCCCGTTTTTATTTTAAAGGTCCCGGATTTAGCCGGGTAACTACAGGACAAAAGTAACGGGTCGGCGATAAATTTCTTATGTTATACTGAAATTTAGAGTACCAACCCTTGAGGAGCGCAAGGAAAATGACGGGAATATGGCAGGTTATCCTATACGCTCTGGTCATTGTGGGAAGCCTTATTACTGGATTTTATCTAATCCTGGCGGTAATCCGAGGGTTTCAGTTACAGGTTTTGGAAATTCAACTTCGCCGCCAGGTCGCTCTTAAAAATTTCTCGCTCGCCCTGGCTACGATTCAGAAGATTTTTCGCTTAAATCCCTCTCACGCCGACTTATATTTTCAACGAGCCAGAATTTACGCCGCGTTGGGCGATTTCGTCTCGGCTGAGGCAGACTACACGGCGGGTTTGCGATTTATTCGCAACGCCCCGGCTTACGCGGGGAGAGCCGCCGCCCGGCTGGCCCTGGGTCGTCTTGACGAAGCGCTGGTTGACGCCAACCACGTCATAGCAAGCAGCCGGGGCTGGTGGCGAGGCTATTATGAGCGCGGAAAAGTGTATAACGCGCTCGGCCATTTTCAAATTGCCCTGGAAGATTTCGACCACGCTCTAACCCTAACTCACTCCCAACCCGAAATCGAGGTAGCCCTGAACGAAGCGGTAGCCGGTATTAAAGAAAAAGGCCCTCAGAAATAGCCCTTAAACCCAGGTTTAGCCTATTCTATAGGGCAAAAGTCCTAAAAAACCAAAATGTAATCTTAACCGTAATTTTTAGATACTAAAATAATTACGGTTTTACAACTTATGTTAGAAATAATTGAACTTTTGTAACTGATTGTTATTTGATGACTGCTCAAAAACTTACGCCCCCACAAGAGCCAAATAGTCCTGCTAACTGGAACTTCCTGAACAGGGTTAAAATCGCTATCGGTCTCGCCCTTGGAATGTTAGCCATAATGACCATCCTGGCCTTCTGGAGTATTCAAAATTTCCAGAACGATTCGAGCCTGGTTGCCCATACCAACCTGGTGATTGCCCGGCTGGAAGAAATCCGCTCACTGGTTACCCAGGCCGAAGGGAGCCAGCGCGGCTACCTGATTTCGCAGCACGAAGAATATCTCGCGCCCTATGGTAGCGCTATCCAGGCCATTCCGGCGAAGTTAACGGAAGTTCGCACCCTCACCCAGGACAACCCAAACCAGCAAAGTAACCTGAACACCCTCCAACCACTGGTCAACCAAAGACTGGACCTTTTACAAAAAGGCATTCAGGTTAACCAGCAACAGGGATTTGAAGCCACCAAAACTTACATCCAGTCTAATAATGGATTTTATCTGATGGGGCAAATCCAGGCTGATATTAACGCGATGATTGCCGAGGAAAATAGCCTGCTCCAGGAACGCTCGAACAAAGCGCAGAGCGGTTCAAACCTGACCAGCCTGACTTTCTTGATGCTCTCTTTCTTATCCGCCGGTCTGCTCTTGCTGCTGGTTTACCTGTTACAACAGTTCAATAACGATCGGAAACGCGCCGAGGAGGAACTCACCGAGCAACGCGAGTTCGCTACCAGTATTCATGCTCTCTCACCAATTGGAAAAGTAGTTATTGACACCAACCACAAAGTGGTACTCTGGAACCCGGCCCTGGAAAAATTGACCGGGGTTAAAGGCAGTGACGTGATTGGCACCAGCAACCACGCCAGAGCTTTCTATCACGAAGACCGCCCTTCGCTCGGCGATATGATTATTGACCAGGATTTATCTAAACTGGACCAGTATTACGAGAATTACAAAATCCAACCCAGGGCTTCCGGGCAGAGCATCCGGGTGGAAACCTGGTTCCCCGACCTGAACGGTAAACGCCGCTATATCGTTTTCGAGGCCAACCCCATCTATAACCGGGACGGCACCTTAAAAGCCTCTATGACGGTTTTCCAGGATTTAACCTCCTTCAAAAAGATTGAAGATGCCTTGCGGGAAAGCGAGGCCCGGTTCCGCCTCTTAATCGAAAAGATTCCGGTCGGCGTAGTCTTACAGGGGCCCAACGCCGAAGCGGTGATGGCAAATGATGCCGCCTGTAACCTGCTTGGCTTAACACAAGACCAATTTTTGGGTAAGACTTCCTATGACCCGCAGTGGAAATGCATCAGTGAAGACGGCACCGATGTTCCGGGCGAACAGCACCCGGTCCCGATAGCTATTCGCACCAGGCAGCCGGTCCGCAACCAGACCATGGGAGTATACCGCCCCAGGGACAACTCCTGGGTCTGGCTGCTGGTAAATGCCGAGCCGCTTCTGGATGAAGAAGGTTTCGTCAGTAACGTCATCTGTAGCTTTAGCGATATTACGACGCGCAAAAACGTCGAACTATTAAAGACAGAATTTATTTCGGTGGTGAGCCACGAACTGCGTACCCCTTTAACCTCGATTCTCGGTTCACTCGGCCTGATTATGGGTGGCGTGTCCGGGGAAATCGGCCCGGCTACACGTTCGATGCTGGATATTGCCCATAAAAATAGCGAGCGGTTGGTCCGATTGATAAACGATATTCTCGACATCGAAAAAATCGAGTCGGGTAAGATGGTCTTCCACCTGAAACCCTTCGAAGTAGCCCCGGTGGTCGAGCAGGCTATTGAAGCCACCCGCTCCTATGCCGAGCAGTACGGCGTCACCTTCGAAAATATCGCCGCGACCAATTTCCACCGCCTTAAAGTTGTCGCCGATACCGACCGGCTGACCCAGGTTATAGTAAATTTGCTCTCCAACGCGGCCAAATTTTCACCAAGGGGAGAGACCGTCCGCATCGAAACCCTGTCCATTGGTAACAAATGGCTCCGCATCAGTGTGAGCGACAAAGGGCCGGGCATCTCAGAGGAGTTCAAAAGCCGGATTTTCCAGAAGTTCGCCCAGGCCGATTCGTCGGATACCCGCCAGAAGGGGGGAACCGGTCTGGGTCTCAGCATCTGTAAAGCTATTGTCGAGAAGTTCAAGGGCACCATTAATTTTACAACCCTGCCGGGCAAAGGTTCTACTTTCTATGTAGACCTGCCCCTGGTACAGGGGGTAATTAAACCGGCCCGACCGATCCTGCCGGAGGGGGCGGGCGCAGACGGGCGGGAGAAAGTTCACGAACTGCAAGAAATTCTAAACCTGCCGGAAATCGTCCCGTCCTCAAAAGTCCTGATTTCCGAGGACGATTACGACATCGCCATGTTCATGTTCCAGACCTTCCGCCACCTCGGCTTTGAGTGCGACATAGCTTATAGCGCCCGCGAAACACGCAAATTCCTGGCCGAAAACCGTTACACCCTGATGACCCTTGATTTGTTGCTACCGGACGAAGATGGCTTGAAACTATTGCGCGAAATTCGTAACCAGGAGAAGACCCGCCACATGCCGGTTATTGTGGTTTCGGCGAAAGCGCACGAAGGTATGATTGAGTTCAACGGCCAGGCTTTTACCGTCGTAGATTGGATTGATAAACCGATTGACCAGAAACGTCTCCTGGCGGCGGTCAAAGCCACGACCCGGCCCCTGCTTACGGGCAATCATTTTCCCCGGATTTTGCACATCGAGGATGATCATGACCTGGTAAAAGTGATAAGGGCTTTGCTGGGAGAAATAGCCGAGGTCGAAAACGCCTCGACTGCCCGTGAGGCGCTGAATAAGCTCGAACACGAAAAATTCGACCTGATTCTGCTGGACGTGGAATTGCCGGATAGCACCAGCACCAGTTTACCGACCTTGCTAAATAACCCGGCCCTGGGGACTATCCCGGTGGTGGTCTTCTCCGGCAGCGAGGTCGACCCCAGCGTCTCCCGCAAGATTGCCGCCGGACTCATCAAGTCACGCACCAGCAACCAGGAATTGGTTAATACAATAAGTAATATTTTTAAGAAGCTGGAAATCTCAGCAAATTCAGTGGATAAAAACATAGGGTTAAAATAATCAGGAATAACCGGGTCAAAGTTTAGATTTTTAAGACAACCTTTGATCGGTGAACTATAAGGGGTTTGAGGAAGGATGAGTGACGCTTTTCAACAATTGCAGGACGAACTGAATAGATTGAACGCGGCTTACCGGGAGAAGTTGCCCGAAAAGATAGCGGCCCTGGAAAATACCTGGGCCGAAGTCCGCCGGGAACCCGAAAAAACCGAGCTCCTGGAAAACTTTCACCTCAAGGCTCACTCGCTGGCCGGAAGTGGGGCTACCTACGGCCTGCCGGATGTCTCAGCCGCTGCCCGCAAGTTGGAACAAGTTCTCAAAGGGATTATTCAGCATACGACAGGGGGATTAGACCAGAAGCAAGATGAAATCCAACTTTTATTTGATGACCTGAAAAAGGTTGTCGGGGAACTGGATAACGACTCGCCCCCTATCACTATGCCGCTGTTCGACCCGGTTCCGGTCCCGGTGCCATCTAGCGCGGAGAATACACCCCTTCGCCGCCGGTCTACCGATTACCTGACCCCTGACCTGCCCCTGCCGCAGGACGGCCCGGTTAGCGCGCCGCTCGAAGCAAGGACGGCGCCTAAAAAAGAGACCGATAAGCGCAATATCTGGCTGATTGAGGGTGAAGAATCCAGCCGCGAAAATGGCGGATACCAGTTGGGCTATTTCGGCTACGAGGTAACCCGCTTCCCGAACCTGGTCCAGATTCCCGAACAGGCTTTCAAACAGCTTCCGGCGGCGGTCATTATTAACCTGACCGACCCTCAGAAGCAACTCAATAGCCAGGATGAAGTGGCCCAACTCCACCGATTTAACAGAGCGGAAGTGCCCCTTATTTTCATATCGGCCCTGACCGACCTGGAAACCCGGTTGGACGCGGTCCGCAAAGGAGGAAAAGCCTACCTTATAAAACCCTTCAAGACCCTCGAACTGGTCGATACGCTGGATAATTTTACCTTGCCGCTCACGCCCGACCCCTACGAAATCTTGATTGTAGACGACGACGAGAATGCCGCCGATTATTACGCGGCGGTGCTTAAAACAACCGGGATGCATACCCGCACCGTGAACCTGCCGACCGAGGCGCTCAAGGTTTTAAGTGAGCAGAATTTTGACCTGATTGTGATGGACTTTCATATGCCGGGTTGCAACGGCCCGGAACTGGCGGCGGTTATCCGCCAGCAGCAAGCCTACGTAAGTATCCCGATTGTATTTTTGTCGGGGGAAACCGACCGTCACCAGCAACTGGCCGCGATGGACCAGGGCGGGGACGATTTCCTGACCAAACCGATTGCGCCTTATCACCTCAAATCGGCCATCACCAACCGGGCCCACCGTTCACGGATTCTGCGGGAATATATGGTACGAGATAGCCTGACCGGCCTGCTCAACCATACCACTACCAAGGCCCGGCTCGACGCCGAGGTGGCGCGGGCCAGGCGCACTTCCGAGCCGTTGGCCTTCGCTATGGTGGATATTGACCACTTCAAACGGGTAAACGATACTTATGGACACCTGGCCGGGGATGGCGTCATTAAGAGTATCTCGCGGCTGTTGCGCCAGCGCTTGCGGCGGACCGACGCTATCGGGCGGTACGGCGGGGAAGAATTTGCGGTTATTTTACCCGGCACCGATGCCGCCAACGCCGAGCGGATTCTAAATGAAATCCGGGAGCGTTTTTCCCATATCCAGCACCAGAGCGATAAAATGGAATTTACGGCGACCTTCAGTTGTGGCGTGGCGGCTTACCCCCTGTACCAGGACGCCATAGAGCTAAACGCCGCCGCCGACCAGGCCCTTTACCAGGCTAAAAACGGGGGTCGCAACCGCGTGGTCGTCGCCAGCCCGAACTAAACTCTTATAAATAGTCGTCGAGCTTTTCCAGTAAATCGGCAGGGCCATCGAAGATAGCCGCCGCGTCCTCGAAATCGCGGTCCTGCCACCACCCGCCGCACCGGAAGGCATACGATTTCACCCCGGCTTTTTTAGCCGCCGCCACGTCATAGGGGGTATCCCCCAGCATTACCACCTGCCCCGCTTCGAGGCCAATCTTTTGCAGGGCCGCGTGGATAATATCGGGGTCCGGTTTCGATTTTTCGGCGTCATCGGAAGTGGTCTTCTGCTCGATAATTTCGGGCGTCCCGGCCACTTTAAGCAGGTCTTTAACCTCGGCTTCCTGGGCGGAAGTAGCGATTTGCAGTTTCAAACCGCGTTTTTCAAAGGCGGTAATTAGTTCGCGAGTCTTTGGAAACGGCTGGATGTGGGGCAAATATTTCTCTTTGAAAATCTCGGTGCGGCGTTTGGTCAGGCGCTTGCCTTCCGCCGAACCGGCCTCGAAACCGCTCACCTCCGGCAAAAGTTTATCGCCGCCCTCGCCGATGAGGGGCCGGACCCGCTCGAACGGCACCGGGATACCTGCCTCGGCGAAAGTATCCACCCAGGAATGGGCGTGGGCATCGTTGCTATCTATAAGGGTACCGTCAATATCCAGAATAACGCCCTGAAATTTGTTCACCTGCTTTTCATCCTCTCTTTTACAGCTAATAAAGGCTGGCAAATGGCCTTTTCCTTACAACAACCAAATTCAAATTAGTGGTGGGTAGGCTTACTGCACGTCTTATGCCAATCCCGTTAAAGGGCCGGGAAATGTGGTATAATTTGAGTAAGTTCAGCCTGCCCCGCAAGTGTAAAACGTTAAACGGCAATCGTGGAACGTAAATTTTTATAAAATGCGCTGGCTCAAGGAGTAAGGTTGAGTAATCCTTTCGGGGTATCCGGCATTTCCAGTTGGATGAGAGATTGAATTGAACCAACGTCTTACGATAGCCGTAGCACGTTTCACCAGAAGGTTTCACTAAAAGAAGGTATGTAATTATTAATTATGAGTAGAGTTTACGAACATTTCCTGCGCCAGGTTTCCAGTGACAAGGTTATGTGTTTGAACTGCGGGGCGATTAACCCCCTAGGCGTAGAGAATTGCGAGAACTGCGACAACGACCTGCAACAGCCCAAATCCTTATGGATAAATTTGTTGGAGACTGTCGTCCGGCCCATGAGAGCGATGCCCCGGATTGCCGCGACTATGCCGATTATGCAGGCCTTCCTGGCCGTTATCGTGGCGGCTTCCGTCTTTATCTTTTTCCAGGTGTATACCTACTACGAAAGTCTCAAGGATGCCCTGGGCCGGATTGATGAGTTGTGGCGAAATGTGGATACCCGCAACACCTTGCTCGACCCCAATTTCCACCCGGTTCCCGGCATAGTCGAAATTGCCATCAACTACTTTGTATTCTTTCTGAGCTGGCTCTTTTTCTCCATCGCAATCTTTTACACTATCCGGTTGCTGTATCGCCGGGAAGCCCGGATTAGCTATAAATCGTTAGCGGCGGTGGCCGGGTTTGGCCGGATAGTCACTATCTTTTCGTTTATTTTCCTCCTGCCGCTGGGAGATTTCGGCTATGCCCTGCGGATTTTACTGCTGGTCTGGCAGATTGTGGTGGACACGATTGGCGTCCGTTACAGCACCGGGCTTAGCTACAACAAGGCTATTATCGCGGTAATTATCCCGGCCCTTATCTTCCAGTTTATAGGTATGCCGATTTAACCCATGCTCACCGACAAATCGCCAGCCGGGATAACACCCGCTAAAGCAACAACTTCACGGGTCGAGCGCGTGTGGCAAGTCCAGCCCGCCGCCCCGGCTGACTTTTTGGAGGAACTGGCCTCGGCGGGTTATTCACGCCTGGCCGCTCAACTGCTCTACAACCGCCAACTGACTACCCCCGCTCAAATCGAATATTTTTTCAAAGCGACCTACGCGACGCTGGCCGACCCTTTCCTGATAAAAGACATGGGTAAGGCGGTCGAACGCATCAAGGCTGCACGAACCGCCGGGGAGAAAATTGCCATCTACGGCGACTTCGACGCGGATGGCGTAACGGCCTGCGCCCTGCTGGTGCAATATTTCCGGGCCGCCGGGATAAACGTGGTGCCCCGCATCCCCCACCGGGTGGATGAAGGTTACGGCCTGAACGCCCCGGCCCTGGACCGCCTGGTCGCCCAGGACGTGCGGCTGGTCATAACCGTGGACTGCGGTATCAGTAACGTGGCGGAAGTGGAATACGCTCGAAAGCTTGGCCTTGACGTTATTATCACCGACCACCACCGCCCGCCGGAAGTCTTGCCCGCCGCCTTCGCCATTCTTAACACCCGCCAGCCCGGTTGCGAATATCCCGACAAGGGGATGGCCGGGGTGGGAATGGCCTTTAACCTGGTGCGGGCCCTGGCCCAGGCGGGTATCAAACCGACCGATGGTAGCGGCCTGAAACCCCGCGACCTGCTTGACCTGGTGGCGCTGGGAACGGTCTGCGATATTGCTCCTCTTGGAGGGGAAAACCGGGTGCTGGTTGCCGCCGGGCTAAAAGCGCTCAACCGCACCAGGCGGCCCGGTATCGTGGCGCTGATAGAGGCTGCCGGGCTGAAACCGGGCAAGCTCGATACTGGCTCGATTGGTTTCGGGTTGGGGCCGCGCATCAACGCGGCGGGCCGGATTGACGACGCCATTATTGCTTACGAACTGCTCCTGACCGACGACCTGGAACGGGCCCGCGCCCTGGCAAACGAGCTGAGCCAGAAGAACAAAGAACGCCAGCAAAAATTGGCCCTGGTGCTGGAAGAAGCCCGCCAGCAGGTCTTTCGGGAAAATCTCCACGAAAAGAACAACCTCATGGTCTTGAGCGGCGAAAGCTGGGCCGCCGGGATTGTCGGGCTGGTGGCGGGACGCCTGTGCGAGGAATTTAACCGCCCGGTGCTGGTCCTCGAACGCGGCCCCGAAACCAGCAAAGGCTCGGCCCGCTCGGTAGCGAGCTTCAATATTATCGAGGCTATCAGCGAGTGCCAGGACTTGCTGTTGCGCCACGGCGGCCACAAACAGGCGGCAGGTTTCACGCTCGAAACGGCTAAACTGGACGAATTCACAGCCCGGCTGCAAAAGCTGGCCGACGAAAAACTACAGGCCGAAACGCTGGTCCCACGACTCAAAATTGACCTGGCTCTCGAACTCGATGAGATTGAAACTGCCCTAGACCAGGCCGCAACCCTGGAACCGTTCGGCAGCGAGAACCCTTCCCCGGTCTACGTGACCTACCGGGCCTATCTGAAAGATGTCAAACCGGTCGGGGCGGACGGCGCGCACGTGCGGCTCAAACTTTATGACACCAGCCGGGGCCGCATTGTCGAGGCGATTGCCTTCCGGCAGGGCTCGCGCATCGACGAACTGCTAAAGACTCGCTATGTAGACCTCGTTTACGCTATCGAGCAGGACGAGTGGCAGGGCCAGGCCCGGCTGCAACTCCGAATTATTGATTTTAAGACGAGTGTTTAGTTTTCGGTGTTTAGTAGTCCGGTTTAATCTGAATATAGCTCCTTCAAATTTTAAGAGGGAGATAAATTGTGGCCGAGAATCTCAATAAACAACCCCACATCCCAAATCTATCGAAGAAAATATTGCCGGTTGCCATCGCTCAAATTAAAGAGAGCGCAAGCGATAAAATTTGAAATGATTTAATAATTCCCCTTGGCTGACCACCTTTTCAATTCAATTTATTCGAATATTGACAAACCACTTTTTTGTGATAAAATCGTACCGTATAGTACGGTACGGTAAAAGAAAGAGGAGTTATGAATTTGACTGGGAAAGACCTGACCGGGATTAGCCGGGCCGAAAAGAAAAAAACCCAAATCCGAGAGGCGGCCCGCGTGCTTTTTCTGGAAAATGGGTTCATGGCTACCAGCACGGACGCCATCATGGCGGCGGCGGGGATTGCCTCCAAAGAAACTCTTTATCGCTATTATCCGAGCAAAGAGGAACTATTCGAGGATGTTTTACGCTCCCTCACCCTTGAAGGTCCTCATTTTCAGGGGCTATTCGGACAGACCGCGCCACCCTCGAACTCACAGGAGCTTGAGGCGCTGCTGGAAAAAGTTGTCCGGGAAATATTAACCACGATGTTGCAGCCCGATTACCTGGCGGTTATTCGGATAATCGTGGCCGAGTCGCCGCGTTTTCCCCGGCTAGGGCCTCTTTTCCGCAAAACTGTACCGGAACAGGCCCTCAATTATCTACAAACCTTGCTGGCGGAAGGCCAAACCGGTGGGCTGGTTAAAAAGGATCTCGATTTGGAAGTTACGGGCCGCATGCTCCTGGGAACTTTGCTGACTTACGCCCTCTTTGACGGTCTTTTCCTGGGAAACAATTTTCCCCAGATGCCATCCTCCGAGGTAATAAATTCTATCGTGACAAATTTCCGGCAAATTATTACCCCCGAAATTTTTAAAATAGGAGATTTACAATGAAAAGTTCAAATGAAAAAGGCGCGATACTCGTTACAGGAACTTCTTCCGGGATGGGCCGGGCTTGCGCTTTACGGCTCGACCGGGCCGGGTATACCGTCTTCGCGGCGGTACGCAAGGAAACCGACGCCCAGGCCCTGAAAACGCAGGGGTCGGAACGCCTGAAACCGGTCATTTTAGATGTCACGGACCTTGAAAGTATAACTTCCGCTTGCCGGGAAATCTCCAAACAGCTCGACGAAACCGGCCTGAAACTGGTTGGGCTGGTCAATAACGCGGGGATCGGGGTCACGGCTCCGGTCGAATGTGTACCGCTGGACGAGCTTAGAAAACAATACGAGGTCAATGTAATCGGGCAGGTGGCCGTTATTCAGGCGTTTTTGCCCCTCATCCGGGCCGGAAAAGGGCGTATTATCAATGTCGGTTCGGTCGGCGGGAAAATAACCCTGCCCTTTGGCGGGCCGTTGTGTTCCTCCAAGTATGCGCTTGAATCGCTAAACGACGCCCTGCGGATGGAGTTACGCCCCTGGAAAATCCCGGTAGTGCTGGTAGCGCCCGGCAGTATCAAGACCCCGGCGACCAAAAAACTGGAAACCGATAGTGAAGAAATGCTAAAAAGATTCTCGCCGGATGCGGTTAAACTTTATGGCAACGCTTACCGTTCTTTTGTAAAAGCCTTTCACAAACGCGAGGAAAGGGGTGTCGGCCCGGAGGTCATGGCGGAAACGGTCTTCAAAGTTTTGAACGCCCACCGGCCCCGCAACCGCTACCCGGTCGGGCCCCTTTCGAGACTGTTACCTTTAATGGCAAAATGGTTGCCGACCGGCCTTTTTGATAAATTGCGGGTCCGACTCTTCGGTATCGCAAAAGAGCGGGCTGTAATATAATTTGCGTGGCTCTTACTACTAGGGCCAATTAAATCCGACCGGTTATCAGTGTATATCGGTTCCTTGACTAAGCCCGCCGCAGATACTATAATCATAAGGTCAATCCTGACATACTTAATATACATACTTGGATAAATAAGTACCTTATTAAAAGCCAGATTTTATCAAAAAAAAATAACTCTTAAGGAGCAAATTATGACCCAGGTATATAACGACCTGCTAAAAAAGACCAAAGAGCAAATCCGCGAAACCAAGCCGGTAGAAGCCGCCGATTTCGTAAAGCAAAACCGCCAGGCCCGCTTGCTGGATGTGCGCGAGAAAAACGAATGGGATGATGGTTATGTGCCGGGCGCGACCCATATCCCGCGGGGCTTCCTGGAAAGCCGGGTAGAAGAAGCCATCCCCGACAAAAATACCCCGGTCTTAATCTATTGCGCGGGCGGGGTCCGCAGCGCTTTCGCGGCCAAGACCCTGCAAGAAATGGGCTATACCGACGTGGTTTCGGTGGCAGGTGGTTACGGGGCCTGGAAGAACGCCGGGCTGCCAACTGTTAAACCGCAATCGCTGACCAAAGAGCAGCAGTCACGCTACAGCCGCCACGTGCTGGTGCCGGAAGTGGGTGAAGCAGGCCAACTTAAACTGCTTGCTTCCAAGGTGCTGTTAATCGGGGCCGGTGGGCTCGGTGCGCCGAACGCCTTCTACCTGGCCGCCGCCGGGGTGGGCACCCTGGGCATTATTGACAACGACCTCGTCGAGGAAAGCAACCTCCAGCGCCAGATTATTCACACCATGGACCGGGTCGGCCAGTACAAAGCCGATAGCGCCGCCAAGGCTATCGCCGCCCTCAACCCGGATGTAAAGGTGAACGTCTACAAGGAACGCCTGACCGCCGACAACATCGAAGACATCCTGCCTAACTACGACATCGTCGTGGACGGCACCGACAACTTCGAGACCCGCTATCTCGTCAACGACTTCGCCGTGAAATATCGCAAGCCGGTCATTCACGCCAGCATCCTTTCGTTTGACGGCCAGCTAACCACGCTCATTCCTTACGAAGGCCCCTGCTATCGCTGCATCTATCCCGACCCGCCGCCAGCCGCCATGGCCCCGAACTGCTCGGAAGCGGGCGTGCTGGGCGTTTTGCCGGGTATTATCGGGCTACTTCAGACCAACGAGACCATCAAAACGGTCCTGGGTATCGGGGAAACCCTCGCGGGACGGTTCCTCCTCTTTGATGCCCTCCAGACCGAGTTTACCGAGCTAAAGTTGCGCCGCGACCCGAACTGTGTCGCTTGCGGCGAACACGCCGACATTGACGACCTGCTCGAACAGCACAAACGGGGTGACGTGCTTATCCCGGCCTGCCGGATTACTTATTAACCTAACGAATTTTGCGATTTTCGCCCGCTTGCCTGGACCTCTGGGAATGGTAGCGGGCGAAAGTTTCTAAACCGGATCGAATCGAAAGGAATTTTTCAAGAGTGAGTACTGTAAAATTACCGCCGGTCCTGCGCAAACTCTCCGCCGGAGCCAAACAAGTCGACGTAGAAGGCAACACCATCGGCGAAGTCCTCGACGCCCTGGACCGCAAATTCCCGACCATCAAGAACCAGCTTTTGACCGAAGACGGCCAGATTGCCCGCTTCGTCAACATCTACCTCAACGATGAAGATGTCCGCTTCATCCAGGGGTTGGTGACACCGGTCGCGGCCAGCGATACCATCGTCATCCTGCCCGCGATGAGTGGAGGAAGATAGAACGGGCGAGCGGTCCGCCTTTTACCAGCCGGGAAAAATCATTGGATAACACTCAGAAAAAACGGCGGGCCGCCCGGTCTTCACTCTTATGCTTTACCCCAATATTTTAAAATTAATCGGCAACACCCCGCTGGTGGAAATCAGCGAACTAAGCCCCTTCCCTGAAACCGTCCGCATTTTCGCCAAGCTTGAAGGACAAAACCCTACCGGCAGCGTCAAGGACCGGGTAGCCCTCTCCATGATTGAAGCCGCCGAGCGCGATGGTCGCCTGGTGCCCGGCAGCGGCCAGCATATCCTCGAACCGAGCAGCGGCAATACCGGTATCGCCCTGGCGATGATTGGCGGCCTGAAAGGCTATAAAGTGACGGTCGTAATGCCCGACAGCTTTACCGCCGAACGCCGCCAGATGCTCGAACTTTACGGCGCGACGGTTATCCTGAGCGACGGCAGCAAGGGTAGTAACGGCTCGGTTGAACTGGCCTTAGAAATGGCGAAAGACCCCAAGTACGTGATGCTGTTCCAGTATGCCAACCCGGCCAACCCCGAAGCCCACTACAAAGGGACTGCCCCGGAAATTTACCGCGATATTCCCGACCTGACCGCCTATGTGGCCGGGCTGGGGACCGGTGGCACTCTCATGGGAGCCAGCCGCTTTTTCAAGGAAAAGAACCCGGCGATTGATATTGTGGCGGTCGAACCGATGATGGGCGAGGTGGTCCAGGGGTTGCGGAACCTGGAAGGCGGTTATGTCCCGCCGATTATCGAGCTGGAGCGGCTCGATCGCAAATTTGTCGTGACCAACGCTCAATCGGTGCTGGCCCAGCGGGCTTTGCTGGAAAAATGTGGCCTTTTCTGCGGCGTATCGTGTGGCGCGGCGGTTTACGGGGCTATCCGGCTGGCAAAAGAGCAGGGTCAGGCCGGGAAGTCCGGTAAAATCGTGGTGCTGCTGGCCGAGGGCGGCTGGAAATATTTGAGCGCCGGGCTTTTTACCAGGCGCCTGGACGACCTGGAAGACGAAATGGAGCAGAAACTCTGGTGGTAATATGCTAAAGATTCCGGCCAACATATACGCTGAGATGCTCGCACACCTGGGCCAGGACTACCCCGACGAAGGCTGCGGTCTTTTGGGAGGCCGGGAGGGGATTGTGAGCCGTCACTTCCCGACTACCAACGTCGAACCGGTGGACAAGTATATCCGCTACCTGATTGACCCCAAAGAACAACTGGCGGCGGAAGAAGCCCTAGACGAGGAAGACCTCGAACTGGTGGCGATTTACCACAGCCATACCCATACCCCGGCCTACCCCTCGCCGACCGATGTACGGACGGCCTACTATCCCGACAGTTTCTACGTGCTGGTGTCGTTGACCGACCCGGCCAACCCGGTCATTCACGCTTACAAAATCCACAAGGCCGACCCCTGGGGTGCGACCGGCGAAATTACCGAAGAAGACCTGGTTATAGAATAAAAAAACCCTTCCCCGTGCCGGGGAAGGGAGTAATTTGCCATAAAATCAGGTGGTTTCTTACTTGCCGATATGGGCCAGCGTAACTGAGCTAAACCGGTCGAGCGCTTCCAGGTAATTTTTATAAGCGCCAAGACGGTTCTTGCCGGAATGCTGGGCGATTTCAAGGTGACCCTCAATTTGAATGATTAGCTCGGCCAGGATGCGGTGGTCGGCGGCCAATGGATTCAAGAGGTCGCCCTGGTTGCCGAACTGCTCGAAATATGCCGGACATGAATTGAATTCTGCCGCCAGGAGTTGCTCGACCGTTTCCCGCAAAGCTTCCCATTCCTGGTAAATCCCGCACACCTGCTCAACATATGGATTTGTCTGGGTCCGGCTGGCCTGTCTCAGGCGCAGTAAATCCTGTTCGAGCTTTTGATAATAAATTTTTTCGCCAATCATAAAAATAGGTTTTTCAATAGTCTTTGTCATTGGTTTGCTCCTGCATGCTTTAAGATTTTATTTTAATTATTGATGATGGTTGCCAAAAGTTTTTAATAGTCGCTCACCTTGAATTTTTTCTGCGCTCTCTTGACAACTCTAATTTACCAGTTCCGGCGGGTCGTTACATCGTTAAAAATACACACTCGGAAGTGACCAATTTCACTCAGGCAGGGCTTTCGCTAAAAGTAAAAGGCACCCAGAAGGTACCCGCCGGTCCGTTAGAGAGTAATCGTAACGCCTGGCTGGCAAAATCAACCTTTTCTTTCAATTGGCTGAAATTTATCCTCTGTGTGATTCACCAACGGTACCCGCAAGCGGATGCCCAAGATTTCTCGCTACGCTCGAAATGACAATTTTACTGTTTCTTTTTATTCCATTTATCCACGATTATTTGATTTCAAAGTTCGGGATGACTTACATTTTTTATTTCGCCTCAAAATATATAAATCCAAAGCGAAACCTTAAAAGTATAACTTGTACAAAGCAGTTGGCTGTGTACACCCGCCAAATCTAAGGTTGAATTGTAGTCCGGCTTTAAAAAACCTTTTTAGCCGTTGGAGACATAAACTTCGATGAAGAAAAAAAATCTTCCGGTCACTTTCCTGGGCCTTGCAATCCTTCTTTCCCTTTTATCTTCGACCGTTGCTTCCGCCGCCCCCGGTGGCGAGCCGTTTTTCAACAACTTCTTTTTCCGGGACCGCTGGATTGCCCAGGATAGATTGGTGGGTGCGCCCGGCGTGGACCGCTTTTACACCTGGGGTCCGGCAGTACAGGGAAACGCCGAAGAAGTGAAATTCGAGGCTTATAAGGAATCGCCCAGCGGTATGCGCCAGGTCCAGTATTTCGACAAAGGGCGCATGGAACTCAACCAGCCTACGACCGGCCAGGTGACAAGCGGGCTCCTGGTGCGCGACCTCGTAACCGGCCAGCGCCAGGATGGGGATAACACCTTTGTGACCCTGGCCCCCTCACAGACCCAGGTCGCCGGGGACGATGTTTCGGTGAATCCCAACGCGCCGGTCTACGCCTCTTTCAAGAACGTGATTACTTTTGGTACGCCGGACGACCATTCGAAACCGAGCACACCTAACGCGGTTGTAAACCAGTTTATCGACAAAGCCGGGAATGTCACGACCTTCCAGCCGCCCGAACAGCTTACTATCGGGGCCTACCAGGGCGAAACCGGCCACAATATCGCCAAAGTCTTTCTCGACTTTGAAAATCTGCGCGGCCCCACCACCAACCCCGCCACCGGGCAGCGCCTGGAAAACCAGCCAGTCTACACCGATAATCCGACCGTAAACGTCTTTGGTTACGCCGTGACCGAACCGTTCTGGGTAAATACCAGGGTCGCGGGGGCTGACCGGACCGTGTTGGTCCAGCTTTTCCAGCGCCGAGTGCTGACTTACAATCCCGCCCTGAACGGCCTCAAGGTCGAGATGGGCAACCTGGGCCAGCATTACTACAAGTGGCGCTACATTGAAAATAATCCCGACCTCGCGGCTCCAACGGCCATCCCGGCCAGTGGGTGTCTGCCGGGGTCCGATGCGACCGGCGCGCAAGTGCAGGGTTGTGTCAACAACGTCTTTCCCCCTGCCGGGAGCGATTTAACGGTCTTTGGCCGCTTAATCGTAGGCGGGAAGGTTATCACAGGCGTCCCAATGACGGCCCGCTTTAGCTTCCTGGCTAAAACCGCCAGTTGTACCAGCGGTGCAAGCGGTCCCGATGGCGTCGCCAGTTGTTCGGTAAATGTCACGAGCGACCAGGCTAACATAACCGTGGAAGTCTCGCTGACCTTTAACTACAACGGTGTAAATTACCAGAATACTTTGGAGTTTATTCCAAAGTAACCTCAGCTCAACGCATTATCCGAAGGGTCTGGCACCCCTGGTTACGCCAACTCCACCAGGCCCCGCCCAATCCAGGGTAAGACACTAAAACCAATCTAACAGGGACGCATCCCCACTTCGACTCGTCGCAACGAGATGCGTTTGGCTTTGTGTTGCCCAAAACAGTAGTCCGGCGGCTCAGGACTACTCAACCCTAACCCCCTAGAACAGGCAGGGATAAAACCCGGCCTGCGAGTTCGAGATTTAGAAAGGACAGGACCGATGGCAAAACGTTCCCTCTTCTGGGTTAGCCTGGTCGGTGCGATGGCGATGCTTGTGATAAGCATTGCGCCTGCTTTTTTGACCCCACAGGTCGCTCAAGCATCCAGTCACCGTGAAGCGCCCCTGATTAGCCAGGACCCGGTCGCCGACGCAACCGACCTCTACGCGTTCGTCAGCCCGGAAGACCCCAGCAAACTCTCTATCATTTCCAACTGGATTCCTTACGAAAATGCCGCCAGCGGGCCGAACTGGTTCCGCTTTGGTGACGATGTCCTGTACGAAATTCACGTGGACAATGTAGGTGATGCCCAGGACCATATCGTCTTCCAGTTCCGCTTCAAGACCAAGATTATTAACGGGGATACTTTCCTCCACAATACCGGGGTCGTCGGCGAGAACATGGACGCCGAGTACAACCTGCGCCAGTACATGTACATTGATAAGCTGACCTATCCCGCCGATGGTAGCTGCAAAGACCAGGCCCTTTCGAACTGCCCCACCGCCGTTCGGACCACCATCGCTGCCGATAAAGAAGTCGCCCCCGCCAACGTGGGCGCCGCTTCCTTCCCGGTTTACCCGATGACTGCGGCTAAAGTCGTCCACGACCTGGGCAACGGCATGAAAGTATTTGCCGGCCCTCGCGCCGATCCTTTCTTCGGGGACATCGGCTCGCTGTTCGACCTGCTGAGCATTCGCAACCTGCCCGGCAACAAGGGCGGTGGCGTGAATAGCTTTGCCGGTTACAACGTCCATACCATTTCGATGCAACTCCCGATCAACATGCTGACCAAAGACGGCACGACCCCGACCGACCCGAAGGGTGGCAGCTCGGTGCTGGGCTTCTGGATTACCAGCAGCCGCCGCGCTACGACCGTCCGGGGTGCCCTGGGCGCGACCTCCAGCAGCGGCAACTGGGTCCAAATTGAACGCCTCGGCATGCCTCTGGTGAACGAAGTAGTCGTTCCGCTCAAGCTGAAAGACGCCTTCAACAACCTGATGCCTTCCCAGGATTACAAGTTAATCCAGGCGGGCACCATCCCGGCCAGCATTATCCTTCAGCCGGAGCTTGGTACCCTGTTGACCAAGCTGTACGGTTTGAAACTGCCATCGGGTGACCGCACCGATATTCTCAAGGTCTTTTTGACGGGTGTAGACGGCCTTAACCAGCCGCCGAACGTGGTTCCGTCGGAGCAACTGCGTCTTAACGTAGCCATTCCGCCGACCGCGCCCGCCAGCGCCAGTTCGCTCGGTGTCCTCGGTAACGACGTGGCCGGTTTCCCGAATGGCCGCCGCCTGAAAGACGATGTCATTGACATCGAACTGCGGGTCGTCGCCGGTATCCTGGTGGACCCGACGGTCTCCCCGAACAACGTCCTGGGTGACGGCGTGGACTTCCCGGCCCGCGTCAACGATATGACCAACACCTTCCCTTACCAGGCTCTGCCTTATAGCGGCCTGCTGTGGGGCACCTCCGGCCAGGAATGCAAGCAGAGCCTCACTAACCCGTACGTCCAGGGTTACGGCGGCTGCTAACAGTCCGGTCCATTGTTACCCGGGTAGCAAAGCGCTGCCCGCTAACGAAGCAACCAGAAGAGTGACCTCGCCAGCGGACTTTTCATCCGTTGGCGAGGGTCTCTCCCGGTAGTATTTTTTCGAATTTGGACCATGATTTGTTAAGTTAGAAAACTCCCCCTCAGGGAAGCTATGAGCCCGGCTAAACAATAGCCAGGATGCAGGGATAAGGAGAACCAGGTAATGCAAGTTGTAACCCGCCACAAAAGAGAAACTATTCTTATTGGAGTAGTTATTTTGACCTTGCTGGCTGTCTTGATTGTAAACGCGGTCCGCGCCAACCCGACCACCTCCGGCAAGACCCTGGGCGACCTGCTCGGCACCTCGAACCGGACTGCCCCCGGCGCTTCGCTCGGCCCCAGCCAGACCGACCAGCAAATTGCCACTTACCAGGATAAATTGCGGGCCAACCCGAATGATGCCGCCGGACAGTCCAACCTGGGCTTGCTTTACCTGCAAAAAGCCCGCGAAGTGGGCGACCCGACTTTTTATAACAAAGCCGAAGCAGTCTTTAATGCGGCCCTCAAAATAGAACCTCAAAACGCGACAGCCCTGGGCGGGCTCGGTTCGCTCTACCTCTCCCGGCACGAGTTTCAAAAAGGGCTCGATTTCGGCAAACAGGCTTTCAACGCCGCGCCGAGCAGCTACGCCCTGGGGGTGATTGCCGACGCCCAGACCCAGCTTGGCCTGATGGACGACGCCACCAACACGGTTCAGAAAATGGTAGATGCGCGGCCCGACCTGAGTTCTTATTCGCGGGTCTCCTATATCCGCGAGCTTTACGGTGACGATGACGGGGCTATCCAGGCCATGCAACAGGCTGTGGACGCGGGCGCGGAAGGGACCGAAAACCGGGCCTGGGTCACTTACGAGCTTGGCCTGCTTTATTTCAACAAGGGCGATTTCGACACCGCCGAAAAGACCTACAACGAAGCTCTCCAATTCTATCCCAACTACGTCTACGCCCAGGCCGGGCTGGCCTATATCAAGGCCGCCAAAGGTGACCTGAACGGCGCTATCACGATACTAAAGGACGTAACCCAGCGGTTCCCCCTGCCCGAATTTTTGATTAGCCTGGGCGATATTTACACCCTGGCCGGGCAGACCCAACCAGCCAACCAGCAGTACCAGTTGGTCCAGGGCATTATGCAAATTTACCGCGATAACGGGGTCGTGACCGATATGGAACTGGCCCTTTTCCAGGCCGATACCAACAACAACCTGCCCCAGGCCCTGGCCGAGGCCAGACAGGCCGCCGCCAACCGGGGCATCTACAAGACCCAGGACGTTTTAGCCTGGACCCTCTACAAGACCGGCGATTACCAGGCCGCCGCCGAAGCCTCCAAAAAAGCCCTGGCCCTCGGCACCAACGACCGCCTGGCCTTCTTCCACGCCGGGATGATTGCCGCCAAATTAGGGCAAAAAGACGACGCGAAAAGCTATTTACAAAAGGCCCTGGTCAACCCCGGCTTTTCCTTCCTCTACGCAAACGAGGCCCGCCAGACCCTTGCCAGCCTGGGAAATTAGTTTCCACCTGGGAATTTACGATTTGTTGTAACCTTTAGAAAAGATGGTGACCGGATGAAAGCATTTAAACCAAAAACCAGGGTGAAACTAATCTTTCTGGCCGTGCTGGCCCTGACGGTCCTGGCCCTACCGGCGACCGCCTTCGCCCACCCGCTGGGCAACTTTACAGTCAACCAGTACAGCCGGATTGAGGTCGGAGCCGCCGGGGTAAACGTCTATTTTGTGCTGGATATGGCCGAAATCCCGACTTTCCAGGAAAAAGACCTGATTGACCAGAACAAAGACGGCCAACTCAGCCAGGACGAGCAGACCCAGTACGGCGACGCCAAAACTAAACAACTTCTTTCAAACCTGAAACTGGCAATTAACGGTGCCCCGGTCGAAATGAAGACCGTTTCGAATAATATCTCTTTTATCGCGGGACAGGGTGGCCTCCAAACGTTGCGCCTGACCGCCCATTTCCAGACCGCCGCGCTGTCCTCGGACGCCACCAGCCTTTCGTACAGCGATAGCAATTACGCCGACCGGATTGGCTGGCGGGAAATCGTGCTGCGGAACGCTACCGGTGTAGCCGTCACCGGGGCGAGCGTACCGGATAAAGACCAGACCAACGAATTGCGAGTTTACCCGGAGGATATGCTGGCAAGCCCGTTGCAGGTGACCTCGGCCCAGGCTTCCTTCAAGCTCGACCCTTCGGTGGTGGTAAACCGCAACGATTACCCGCAGGACGCCGAAATCGTCAAGACCCAGGACCCCCTGGCGAACCTCATCAACGGCGAACTTACCTTGCCGGTAATCCTTTTTGCCTTGCTGGCCTCGGTCGTCCTGGGCATGTTCCACGCCCTCTCGCCGGGTCACGGCAAGACGGTGGTGGCGGCTTACCTGGTAGGTAGCCGGGGCACGGCCAAACACGCCGTCTTCCTGGGCCTGACCGTGACCATCACCCACACCATCGGGGTCTTTGTGCTAGGTCTGATAACCCTTTTCGCCTCGCAATACATCTTGCCGGAGAAGCTTTACCCCTGGTTGGGACTGCTTTCGGGTCTGCTGGTGGTCGGCATGGGCTTGAGCCTGTTCCGGTCGCGGCTACTTTCGGCCAGGGGGAAGGGTAACAACACCGTCCTTGAAGCCGCTCACGGCCACGCCGACCACTCCCACAGCCATGCCGGTCACACTCATTCGCATGACCACGACCACGAACACACCCACAGTCACG
Source organism: Chloroflexi bacterium 54-19 (assembly GCA_001898225.1). Lineage (GTDB taxonomy): Bacteria > Chloroflexota > Chloroflexia > Chloroheliales > Chloroheliaceae > 54-19. Next base: position 212,064 of record MKTJ01000017.1, on the reverse strand, counting down.
GGTCGCACAGTCACACGCACCAGGCACATAGCCACGACATGCACGACCATTCGCACGACCACGACCATATTCACTCGCAGGAAGGGCATATCCACGATCACGACCATGAGCATGACCATACACACAGCCACGAAGAAACCGAGAATATGGCGGCCAAACAACCGGCGCTGGCTTTAACCGCGACCGGGTCGGCAGCCTCCACCGTACCGGTCGAAAACCGGGCGGCAACCCTGCTGCCCCCGCTCGAAACCGCCCATACCCATGGGATAGGCGAACATTCCCATCACGACCACGGCCACGAACACAGCCACAGCCATTCGCACGACGACCACAGCCACGGCCATCACGAGCATGACCACGACCACCTTCACGCGCACACACATGACGACCACGGACATGCTCATTCTCACGACGGGCACGACCACAGCCATGATAACGGCCTGGTCCATTCCCACGGCGGCAAGATGCACTCCCACCTGCCGCCCGGCACGGACGGCAAAACCGTTACCTGGAAAAATCTGCTGCTGTTCGGCATTTCGGCGGGCCTGTTGCCCTGCCCTTCGGCCCTGGTGCTGATGCTAAGCGCCATCGCACTCAACCGGACCGCCCTCGGCCTGGTAATGATTGTCTTTTTCAGCGCCGGGCTGGCCGGGACGCTGACGCTGGTCGGGCTGCTACTGGTCTACGCCCGCAACCGCTTTAACCGGTTGAAGATGGGCCGGGCTAACACCCTGGTACGGTTGCTCCCTATCGTGAGCGCGGCCCTGGTCGCCATTCTCGGTTTTGCCATTACTTACGAAGGGCTGATACAGACCGGCTTACTAAAGTAAAAATTTTCTCCTCTCACAAAAAGGCGCTTCCCATCATGGGCGGCGCTTTTTTAGTGGTCCTTTTTAATTTTCTTCGGCTATAATAGACTGGATAAAATTATTATAACTGCTTGGCTCCGACTAAAAATAAATTGCAACCCAGGAGAAAATGTGATGAGCGAATCCCACCCGGCTTTAACCCAGCAGGAACTAAAACAGGCCGCGGCGGTCTACGCGGTGGATACCTTTATCCACTCAGACATGCACGTAGGGCTTGGTAGCGGCAGCACCGCCGAGTTATTTATTGAGGAACTTGGTCGCCGCGCCCAGGCCGGGATTTTAACCGGGCTGGTAACTGTTTCGTCTTCGGAAAAATCGGCGGACCTGGCCCGGAGTTTTGGACTGGAAGTAAAAGCCCTCGATGATATAAACTTACTCGATGTTACCGTAGACGGAGCCGACGAAATCGAAACCAGCACTTTTGCCCTGACCAAAGGGCGGGGCGGGGCCCTTTTGCGCGAAAAACTGGTTGCGGCGGCCTCGACTTTAGAGGTTATTATTGCCGACGAAAGCAAACTGGTGAGCCAATTGGGGGAGAAAATGCCGATTCCGGTCGAAACTACTCCCTTTGGCTGGTCGCATACAGCCAAACGGCTGCAAGCGCTGGGTGGCGAACCGGTCTTGCGAATGGTTGGAGACAAACCTTATCTTACGGACGGCGAGAATTACGTGCTGGATTGTCGTTTCCCGCCTATAACCGACGCTAAAGCCCTGGCAACCGCGATAAAAGGACTTATCGGAGTGGTCGAACACGGCCTCTTTATCGACATTGCCGGGCGGGTGGTCATTGCGGGGAAGAACGGCGTCTACGAACTGGAAAAGGCCGGTTAAAACCTGATTCATGACTGACAACAGCCAGCTTAATCCAATAGGTTTTGATGAGTATGAAAGAATGGGGACGAAGTATGCCACTATGGTCGATACATCTCCCCATAATGCCTATTATGAACGCCCTGCCATGCTGACTTTATTGCCAGATGTTTTAACCGGTTTAAGAGTTTTAGATGCCGGGACAGCCGCCGGATGGTACGCAAAATATTTCCTGGATAACGGGGCCAGGCCAAGCGCTGTTGATATAAGTCCTACTATGGTCAGACTGGCAAAAGCCAGATTGGGAAATCAGGTTGCGGTTTTTCAAGCTGACCTGGGGCAACCCCTTATAATTTTTGAAGATGCTTGCTTTGATTTAGTAGTATGTTCCCTGGTATTGCACTATATCGAGGATTGGACGGCTGTATTAAGTGAATTCCATAGGATTTTACGAGAAAATGGCATGTTACTATTTTCGATAAACCACCCTACAACCGGATTCCTAAAGTTTCAACCCGAAAACTATTTCAAGATAACCCAGGTTGAGGACGAATGGGGTTCATTGGGTAAGGTAAGGTTTTTTCAGAGGTCTTTATCTTCCATTTTTGAGGCGCTTTATAAAGCCGATTTCGTAGTTGAGAGAGTAATAGAACCATTACCAACCCCAGAATTTCGCAAAGTGCTACCGGAGTATTCCGAGCATCTCCTCAAACATCCAGATTTTCTTTTAATTAGAGCGAGGCGGGAATAAGACAAACTTTTGCGAATGTCGCGGCTATTATACGATACCGGGCGACCACTGGCTTTCGTAGGAGTTGGCGGTCTCGGCGGGTTCCAGGCTAGGCGGCGGGGTAAGACTTAATTTCGAGTCATTACCCGGCGTATCTTCGACGGTAAAGGCGTTGACGATGCTGTTTAGCTGCCGGACCACTTCTTCCAGGTCGGTCGTACTCGTGAGATACTGGCGGCCATTGTCGCGGATATTCTGGCTAATCTGGCTCAACTCCTGCATGGTGACTGCCACCTGGGTGCTGGCCTGGCGCTGCTGTTCGGTAGCCTGGGAAATCCCCTGGGCAAGCTGGCTGGTCTGGTCAACCTGCCGGATAATATTCTCGTTGGCCTTCAAACTGTCGCTGACCATCTTGTCACCCAGGGCCACCACTTTTATTCCTTCCTCGGTCGCCATCACGCTACTGGCGGTCGCATTTTGAATCTGGCTGACCAGTTGTTGAATTTCGACAGCGGCCACCCGCGAACGCTGGGAAAGTTTACGGACATGCCCGGCCACCACCCCGAAACGTACCCCTTCCTCGCCCGCCCCGGCGCTCTCAATCGCGGCGTTCAGCGCCAGCAAATGTGTTTCATTTGAAAGAGTATCAATCAATAAGGTTACCTCGCGAATACGCTGGGCCACCGAGTTCAGGGCCAGAATCCGGTCGGCAATCAGGTTCACCTTTTGGCGGATTTCGTTCATCGTGGCGGCGGTCCCTTGCAGGGTCAGATAGCCTTCGTTGGCGCTGGCGAGGGCGTTGTCAGCGCTGGAAGCGACCTGGGCTGCCGCTCCCGCGATGTGTTCGCTGGTGTTGGAGAGTTCGGCAATCGTGGCCGTCACCTGGGTCACGGCCAGGGCTTGCTGAGTGAGGCTGCTGGCCTGGCGGTCGCTGGAAAGACTGATTTTCTGGCTGGCCTGGCTGATAGCTTTGACTTGCTCCTGGATACGCGAAATCGCCAGTTTGAGATTGACAATAGTCCGGTTAAAAATCGTACTTAACTCGGCGACCTCGTCAATACCCTGGTGGCTCTGGGGTAAAATCTGCTCGGTTAAATCGCCATAAGCAATCCGCTGCAACCGGCCCGCGAGAAGGCCAAAGGGAATTGCCACCAACCGGGCGATAACCACGGCAAAAAGGACCGCCAGCACGAACAATAACAGCCCTACCAGGAGATAAGACCAGCGGGTCCGGTCGGTCAGGGCTGCCCGTTCGGCGTGGGCGGCATTGGCGGCTACCTGGCGGTTTTCCAGTAATTTAGCTACATCAATCCCGACCTGGTCAATTCCAAGTTTTATATCCCGGTACAAATTAATTTCATCGTCAGTGGAGAGCGAGGTGGATTGGGCGGATTGGACTTGCGCGGACAGCTTGGCGTAGGCAACCTGAAGGCTCTTAAAGTCGAGCGAAGCCTGGTCGGTTCCGTTAAAATACTGGCGCATATCCTCCAACAGCGGCACCAAATTGCGCTGATTTTCGGAAATAATATTAAGAACACCGGTCAACTTGTGAGTGATAATTAAACCCAGGCTACTGCTATTGCTTTCGTTGCGGACATCAAGGACTTGCAGGGCGGCCACCTGCTTCATGCTCAAATTTTCGACTTCACTGCTGCGCTCGGCGGAACTCAAAACCAGGCTGGAAGCAATCCCGGCCATCAACATAATCGAAGCCAGGAAAATCATAACCCAAAAAATACGACCGGATAAACGACGTAATGATAGACTTGGTAACAACGACATTTGCTTCCCTCGGCCTCTCCCCGCGTGGTAAGACGTAATTTGTTTTCGGTTAACCCCTGAGAATACCGACCCTAAAAAACTGTTTTTATAATAACACAATCCATTTTCCTGGGAAGGGGACATAATTCCCATAAATGCCACGGCGCTGTTATGAAATTTACTGCGGAAATTTCCGATTTTGCGCCCGGTTTCCGGCCTATCTAAGGCCCAGTGGTGGCACCGTAATTGCAATATAAGCAAAATAACAGTAAGGAAACTTTGGACGGCTTTGGTTGCCGCCGGAAAGGCCCAGTAATACCAGCCACCTAATTCTCTACTCCGTCGTTCGTATATACGACCGGGTCATGGAGTAGGAGATTTCAGGAAAGGAGTTCGGATAATGATTTTTGGCAAGGATAAAGGCGAATTCGATTTTGATTCCTACCGGAATGATGTCGCCAACGCCGCCGACCCGCTCGTGGAGGCGGTCAACAGCTACCAACCCAATCGAAAAAAACGCAATTACAAAACCCCGACCCCCGACTTGCACGAAAGCGCCAGTCTTTTCTTCCAGGCGGCGGCGGATACGCTTGATAAACGAGGCTCCCACGGCGATACCGCCGAAGCGGCGGAGCCTTCCGGGTTTAACCTGGGTAACGCGGTCAAAGATATGAAGCTGGACCAAAAAGCCGGACAGGCCGGGGATATGGTCAAGAATACCCTGGACGAAGCCGGAAAACGGGGTCGTGGTCTTTTTGGACTGGCCGCCGATGCCGCCAGCGGAGCCCAGGACACGGTCAAGGATGCTAAACTCGATAAGAAAGCTGCGAAACTGGCTGACCAGGCCGGAAAGCAAGTGAAGGATCTAAAATTGGACAAGAAATTTGGAAATTTGGCCGACCAGGCTTCAGGCCAACTTGCCGACCTCAAACTCGACAAAAAGGCTGCGAAACTCGCTGACCAGGCCAACAAACAGCTTAAAGACCTGAAACTTGATAAGAAGGCCGCGAAATTGGCCGACCAGGCCGCTAACGCCGTGGCCGACCTGGAACTGGACAAGAAACTGGGTAACCTGGCCGGGTTGACCGCCAGCCAGTTGGCTGCCCTCGAACTGGACAAGAAGCTCGGCAGTCTAGCCGGTACCGCTTCGAGCCAGGTGGCCGACCTGAAACTGGATAAGAAAGCGGCCCGGATTACCAAGCAGGCTAACAAACAGTTTAACAACCTTAAACTCGACAAGAAAGCCGCTAAACTGGCCGACCGGGCGAATAGCCAGCTTAAGGACTTGAAGCTCGATAAGAAAGCCGCCGACCTGGCCGATACGCTGACCGGCGCGGCTAAAGATAACAAGCTGGGTGAAGTGGCCGGTACCGTCGGCGGAGCTTTGCTGGCGGCAGCAACCGCCGTAGGAGAAACCGTCAAGGACGCCAAACTCGATAAAAAGGCCGCCGACCTGGCCGATACGGTAACTGGGGCCGTCAAAGATGCCAGACTCGACAAGAAGTTCGAGGACGTGGTCGAGACTGCCGCCCCCGTGGTAGCTAACGTCGCCGAGACCGCCGGGAATTTAGCCGCGACGGTAGCCGAAAATGTCGGTCAATTCATTAAGGACAACAAGCTGGATAAAAAAGCTGCCGGTGCCGCCGGAACCGTGACGGAAAGCGCCAACCAGTTGTTGAGCATGGCCGGTGACAAAGCCACTAAAACCCTGAAAGATGCCAAGCTCGACAAGAAGATTGCCGACGCCCAGCTACCGGAAAAGCTGTTCGAGTACGCCAATATTATACCGGGCGTAACCATCAGCAACCCGAAGAAAGCGGCCAAGCAGTTCCGCCAGAACCGCAAAAAGCTGGTCAAGGCGGCAGGTAAGCAGCAAAAAGAAGTCACCAAAGCCCTGGCAGTCCGCCAGCAACAGACCCAGAAGTTCCTGGAAGCCCGCCGCAAGGACATCCAGTCCGGCAAAATAAGCGTGCCGTTCTACGAGCCGCCGAAAAAGAAAGGCTTTAACTGGGGCCGGGCCGGACTTATTGTCGGTGGAGCCGGGGCGGTTGCCGGTGGGCTGGCCCTGAACAACGCCCGCATCTGGTCGGCTATTCCGCCGCTCGAAAGCAAACTGCCGGGCGAAAATCGCTATTTCCGCTCGCGCCAGGGTATCGTTTTCTACAAAGAGACGGCCCAGGGTGAAGAAGGCAAACTGCCGGTGGTCTTTGTACACGGTATCGGGGCCGGTAACAGCAGCTACGAATGGCTGCAAAATATCGGGCCGATTGCCGAGCAGCACAAGGTCTACGCCTACGACCTGCTGGGCTTTGGTAACTCGGACCGCCCGACCCTCCGGTATACGGCGGAAGTTTATATCAAGCAACTGACCGAATTTTTGGATGAAGTGGTCAAACAACCGGCCTATGTGATTGCCAGTTCGCTCGGTGCGAGCTACGCGGTCCAGGTGGCCTACCGCCGCCCGGAACTAATTAAAAAGCTGGTGCTGACCTCGCCGACCGGGATTAACCGGGCCGCTGGGAACAACGGCGTCCAGATTGTGCCCTCGTTCCTCTACTTCCTGCTACGCTCGCCTATCCTGGGCAAAGCGATTTACAGCGGGGTAGCCTCGCGCAATTACATCCGGTCCTACATGGAAAACCAGATGTTCCTGGATAAGAGCCTGGTTACCGACGAGATGGTGGACCAGTATTACGTGGCCGCTCACCAGCCGGGCGCGCAATACCCGGCCTACTCGTTCTTCACCGGGCAGTTAAACGCCGAAATCGGCCAGACCATGGGCCGGATTGACAAGCCGGTGCTGTTAGTCCAGGGTCGCGAAGACCGCCAGACTTCACCCGAAGAAGGCGAGACGCTGCGCCGCCAGAACAACGCTGCCCACCTTATCAACCTGGCCGGGGCCCGCCTGTTGCCTCACTGGGAGCAGGCCGCCGAGTTTAATAAAGCGGTGCTGGATTTCCTGGCCCAACCGGACCAGCCGACTACTGCGAAACTCTCGGCCAGCGATAAAAGTGGTGTAGCCGCCGGGAAGACCGGCGACGCCACCAAATCGCACGAAAAAGCCCCCGGCAAAGTGGAAGAACTGGCCGGGAAGGCCGGTGACAAGGTAAGCGAAGTGGTCGGCAAAGTCCAGGACAATGTGAAAGACGCCGCCAAAAAAGCGCCTGAAACAGTTTCCGAGGTTGCCGACAAAGCCAAAGATCTGGCCGGTAACGCTGCCGGGAAGGTTGAAGATACCGTCAAGAAGGCGACCGAAAGTGGCAAAAAAGCCCAGGATAATGCCGGTGAGGTAAAGAACCAGGTCCAGGACAAAGCTGATGAAGCCGCGACCAGGGTCGAGGAAGCCGCTAAAAAGCTTTCGGGTAAGTTCGTGGACCAGGCCAAGAAAGAAAGTGCCGGGTCTGATACGCCGGAAGCCGCCGAGTACCACGATGATGTCAATCTCCAGCAGGAGTTGAAGGCTCACCGTGAAACCTTTATCGGTGACGCCAACACGGGTGCGGCGCTGGTCGAAGATAAAGACAACAACGGCGTGGACGACCGGCCCATGGGCAACAGCTAAATATTCCAGGACCGATTACGAAAGTAAACGGTTCGCAAGCTGAAAAGAGCCGAGGTTAACCCCGGCTCTTTTCTTTTTATGGCATTTTGCCCAACGAATCCGGGTCTGAGTCGGCAGTAATAACCAAGAATTGTGATTATTTGGGCAAATTAGGGATTGACAGTTCAAGAAAAGCTTGTTACTATGTGGGAAACCTCTCGCAAAGAAGCGTAGCAGTTGGTTTGATTGTGAAAAATTGACAGAATATGGAAGGCTTGTTGCCACAGGGCAAAGAATCCTATGACCAAGACTAAAAAGAACAACGGAATAGTGCCCGTTCTCCTACTCATTATTGGCCTCGTACTCCTAGTAACGGTAGTACGGAGGGGGATTACGGCTGGAAAATAACCAGGGCCAGAGTGCCACAGAAGCCGAAACCTCCCTCCAGGGGAGGTTTTTTAGTAAGTAAAATCATAGGATAAAGAGTATTCGTTAGGTGTTTACCGGCCAGGCCGGTTGAAGAAAGGAATCAGGCAAATGTACCGCAACAGTGAGGAAACGAAGTGTTACATGCGAGCTAACCGTCCAGCGGCGATGGCTCAGGAGCAATATGCGTCTCAAGCCATCGCCCTTGCCCTGCCGCGCCCCCAAATCCTCCCTGTAATTATTTCCTCCTCCTCTTTCTTCATTATTATTAACCTAGTAGTAATTCTTAGCCTCGTACTTATTCTGCTTGGTCTTTAGGGCCTGGCGGGACAAGTCTACAGAGCAGTAGTCTCAGAGCCCACCACCAAACCTTAAAGAGCCAAGCGATTACCAGGTTCGACTAATACCCTTTCTTTTAGACTCGTAAAATTGTAAATCAATTTGGGCGCAGTGAAGCGTCTAAGAACGGACCGAGTAGTTAAGGCTACTTAACCGCTTTTTGGCGTAACTTTTCAACCCGTAAGTTTTCTTAAAGCATTTTAGGTTTGAAAACGGAATTTTTTTAATCACTTAATGGACCAGGAGGACGATAGAAATGACACTTATGGAAAGCGCCCCAGGTAAAACCGCCCGCACCACTTCCGGGTTGCCGATACCTCTCGCGGCTAACCGCTTTACCGCCCGTGAACTCGACGGCTCCCGCATTTTGTGCGAGTGCCTGATTGCCGAGGGCGTGGAAGTAATCTTCGGTTATCCGGGTGGCGTACTGTTGCCGCTCTACCAGGTGCTGGGCGAATATCCCGAACTCCGGCATATCCTGGTCCGCCACGAACAGGCCGGGGGTCACGCCGCCGATGCCTACGGGCGCGTTACCAATAAGGTCGGGGTCTGTATGGGCACCAGCGGACCGGGCGCGACCAACCTTGTAACCGCCATCGCGACCGCCCACATGGACAGCGCTCCCCTGGTGGCGATTACCGGGCAGGTAGGCCGCCCCTTAATCGGCAAAGACGCCTTCCAGGAAACCGACATTACCGGTATCACCCTGCCGATTACCAAGCATAACTGGCTGGTGATGGACACCAAAGACCTGGCCGAAACCATCAAGAAAGCCTTCTACCTGGCCCAGACGGGTCGCCCCGGCCCGGTGCTGGTCGATATTCCGAAAGATGTCTTCCAGTCGAAGACTTATTTCGCAGGCTACCCAACCGAGGTAAAACTGCGCGGCTACAGCCCGACCATCTTCGGCCACACTCGCCAGATTAAACAGGCCGCCAACATGATTAACCAGGCCCAGCGCCCGGTCATCCTGCACGGTCACGGCGTCACCACTTCCGGGGCCTACCAGGAACTGGCCGACCTGGCCGAGAAAGCCGACATCCCGGTGATTTCGACCCTGCAAGGTCTGAGCGCCTTCCCGACCGCCCACCCCCTGAGCCTGGGTATGCCCGGCATGCACGGCGGTATCCATGCCAACCACGCCATCAACGAATCGGACGTGCTGATTGCTATCGGCATGCGCTTCGACGACCGCGTAACCGGCAACCTCAAAACTTTCGCCCGCAACTCGAAGGTCATTCACATCGACATTGACCCGGCAGAAATCGGCAAGAACGTTCCGGCGGCCATCCCGATTGTGGGTGATGTTAAGAACGTTTTGCAGGTGCTGAACAAGAACATCGAGGAAAAGAAACACACCGAGTGGTTGGAGAAAATCGCCGGGTGGAAGGAACGCGATACCAAGCGCCGGGCCGCCGAGATGGACCGCCGGGGCATCCTCCCGCCGCAATTCATCATCCAGCAGATGCGCGAAGTGCTGGGCGGCAACGCCGTTATTACGGTGGACGTGGGCCAGCACCAGATGTGGGTAGCGCAGCATTTTGAATTCGAGAAAGCCAACACCTTTATTTCGAGCGGCGGCCTGGGCACCATGGGCTTTGGCCTACCGGCGGCGATGGGCGCCCGGCTAGCGGTCAAGGATAAAAATATCCCGGTCTGGACCGTTACCGGTGACGGCGGTTTTCAGATGAACTTGCAGGAACTGGCGACCTGCGTCCAGGACGACATTCACGTCAAGATTGCCATCTTTAACAACGGCGTGCTGGGGATGATTCGCCAGTGGCAGTCGGTCTTCCACGACAAACGCTACCACAGCACCCCGATTACCGGGCCGGACTTCGTCAAACTGGCCGAGGCTTACGGCATCAAGGCATGGCGGGTGAGCGAGCAGAGCGAGGTAGCCCAGGTGATTAAAGAGGCCAACGAGTGGCCCGGCCCGGCGCTGGTAGAATTCCTCATCCCCGAAGCCGAAATGGTGATGCCGATGGTACCGCCGGGCGGCTCGAACCTGGACGCGATTGAATCGGCTGAATAAATTTTTTACCGGGCTGCTCCGCACCAGGCGCAGGCAGCCCGGCTTTAGGCTCTAAAGGAGACGATTGTGGCAACTGCAACTGCACCTACCCAGACCCTTCACACGATTGTGGTCTTGCTGGAAGACGAACCGGGCGCGTTAAACCGGGTGGTCAACCTGTTCCGCCGCCGGGGTTACAACATCGAAAGCCTGAGTGTCGGCCATACCGAGGAAGCCAATATCAGCCGGATTACCCTGTCTGTGCGCGGCGAGGACAACATCATCGAGCAATGCATCAAACAACTTTACAAACTGCTGGAAATCATCAAGGTAACCGACGTAACCGATGACAGCATTATCGTCCGCGAGATGGCGTTCATCAAGGTAACCGCTGACAAGCCGGAATCTCGCGCGGAGATTATGCAGTTTTCCGAAATCTTCAAGGCCCGCGTCCTGGACGTGGCCGCCGACGCCATTACGGTCGAAATTACCGGGGCGGAGGAAGAAGTCGAGCGGTTCTTTGCCTTGCTGCGGCGCTACGGTATCAAGGAGAGCGTGCGCACGGGCCGGATTGCGATTTCGCGAGGCAGTACCGCGAATAGCGCGATTTAACCTTTTTCGTAAAACGTAAAACGTTCACCCTAAAGGGCGCGTTGAACGTGAATACGAGAAAAGCGGAAGGATAACCCGCCACAGGCAGTGGATGTAGTTGAGAAGTTTTGAGTTATTACCAATTTATTAGTGAATGCAATTCTACGTTTAACGTTCAATGTTGTTTCGTTCAACGTAAGAAGACTGGAGAGGACTAATTTTAGATGGCGAAGCTGTACTACGACAAAGACGCGAATTTTGACCTTATTGCCGATAAAAAGATTGCCATTATCGGTTACGGTAGCCAGGGCCACGCTCACGCCCTGAACCTGCACGAAAGCGGGCTGGATGTCCGGGTCGGCCTTTACAAAGGAAGCAAAAGCTGGGACCAGGCGGCCAAACACCTCCCGGTCAAGACGGTAGCCGAGGCCGCCGAAGAAGCTGACATTATCATGATTTTGCTGCCCGACCAGACCCAGCGGGCCGTCTACGAACAGGATATTAAACCCTACCTCAAAGAGGGCGATACGCTGATGTTTGCCCACGGCTTCAACATTCACTTCAACCAGGTCGTGCCCCCGGCGAACGTTGACGTAACCATGATTGCGCCCAAAGGCCCCGGTCACCTGGTCCGCAGCGTCTACACCGAAGGCGGCGGCGTCCCGGCGCTGGTCGCGGTCGCCCAGGACTACTCCGGGCAGGCCAAACAGACTGCCCTCGCTTACGGGCGCGGCATCGGGGCCTCCCGGGCCGGTATCCTGGAAACCACCTTCCAGGAAGAAACCGAAACCGACCTCTTTGGCGAACAGGCTGTCCTCTGCGGCGGCGTCTCGGCCCTGATTAAAGCCGGTTTCGAAACCCTGGTGAACGCCGGGTACCAGCCGGAAGCAGCCTATTTCGAGTGTATGCACGAAATGAAACTGATTGTAGACCTGTTCTACAAGGGCGGCCTGGCCTACATGCGCTACAGCATCAGCGATACCGCCGAATATGGCGACTACACGCGCGGTCCGCGCATTGTGACCGACGAGACCAAGGCCGAAATGAAGAAGATTTTGAGCGAGATTCAGACCGGCCAATTCGCCCGCGAATTTATCGTGGAGAACCAGAGCCACCGGGCCGCCTTTAGCGCCATGCGCCGCAAAGAATCCGAACATCAGATTGAGAAGGTCGGTAAAGAACTGCGCTCCATGATGAGCTGGCTGAACGAAACCAAATAAATCACGTTAAACGCGCCTTTTGGGTCACCCAAAGGGCGCGAAACGTTAAACATAGGCTTGAAGAAGATTAAAATAACCGGCTGGAAATCAAAAATAGCTCAAGAAATTTAGCCGGTAAATAAATAGTTCCCACGTTGTTTCGTTTTACGTTCAACGTTCAACGAAAAGATGTATTTAAGGAGGGAAAGATAGATGAACCCTGATGTAGCCACCCCGGCCTCTGATCCTCGCCGGGTAATTATCTTCGATACCACTTTGCGCGATGGGGAACAGGCGCCGGGAGCGACCCTGAACATCGAGGAAAAAGTTGAAATCGCCAAGCAGTTGGCCCGCCTCGGCGTGGACGTGATTGAAGCCGGTTTCGCGATTTCTTCGCAGGGTGATTTTGAAGCGGTTCAGCGGATTGCCCGCGAGGTCCAGGGGCCGGTTATCGCCAGCCTGGCCCGCGTCCGCAAGCAGGATATTGACCGCGCCTGGGAAGCTCTTAAAGATAATCCCCGGCCCCGTATCCACGTCTTCATCTCATCATCGGATATTCATCTTAAACATCTCTTTCGGATGACCCGCGAGGAAGCCCTGGCCCAGACCCGCGAGATGGTCGGCTACGCCCGCAGCCTGTGCGAGGATGTCGAGTTCTCGGCCCAGGACGCCACCCGCTCTGACCTGGACTTCCTCTGCCAGATAATCGAGGCCGCGATTGAAGCCGGGGCCACTACGGTCAACATGCCCGATACGGTCGGCTACACCACGCCGGACGAATACGAAAAGATGGTCCTGACCGTGCTGGCCCAGGTGAAGAATATTCGTAAAGCGATTATTTCGGTCCACTGCCACAACGACCTGGGCATGGCTGTCTCCAACAGCCTGCGGGCCCTCAAAGCGGGCGCGCGGCAGGTCGAATGCACCATCAACGGTATCGGCGAACGGGCCGGGAACGCCGCCCTGGAAGAAATCGTGATGGCCCTGCACACCCGCCAGGACTTCTACAACCTGAATACCCACGTGGATACCACCCAGATTCACCGGACCAGCCGCATGGTCAGCACCCTGACCGGCATCCCGGTCCAGCCAAATAAAGCGGTGGTAGGCTCGAACGCCTTCGCCCACGAAAGCGGGATTCACCAGGACGGCATGCTCAAAGACCGCCGCACCTACGAAATCATGGACGCGGCGGCGGTCGGCGCGGGTGAAACCAACCTGGTCCTGGGCAAGCACAGTGGCCGCCACGCCTTCCGCAAGAAACTGGAAGAACTGGGCCATCCACTCGACGGCGAGGAATTGAACCGCACTTTCTTCGAGTTCAAACAACTCTGCGACAAGAAGAAGGTCGTGAACGACGAGGATATTTTGAGCCTCATCCTCGACCAGGTGCAGAGCGACGCCACTCCGGCCTATCGCCTCGAACATTTCCAGGTGACGACCGGCGATAAAGTGGTGCCGACCGCCACCGTCAAACTGGTGACGAGCGACGGCACGGTCCTGACCGAGGTCGGTACCGGCGATGGCCCGGTTGACGCGGTGTGCGCGGCTATTGGGCGGGCGGCGGGCCTCCAGACTACCCTTGCCGAATTCAGCGTCAACGCGGTCACCAGCGGGGAAGACGCGCTGGGCGAAGTGACCATGAAGGTGGCCTACCGGGGCCGGACCGTAACCGGGCGAGGCTCGGCGACCGATATTATCGCGGCGTCGGCCAAAGCTTTCTTGCATGCGATAAACAAGTTCGCCGAAATGGGCAACTTCGAGGAAGAAACCGGGTCCGACCCCTACAAACGGGACGACTTCGGGCCGCTTGCCGGTATCAGCCGGGCTTATATGTAAGATGTTATGGGTGAGTTCCGTTGGAACTCACCCATAACACTAAAACAAAACGAAAAGGACTTTTCTTAATGCTACTAAATATCGCCGTATTGCCCGGTGATGGGATTGGCAAGGAAGTAACCACCGAGGCCCTCAAGGTGCTACAGGCGGTTGCCGGTCAGTACGGCCATAGTCTTAACTACGAGGAAGCCCTGGTAGGTGGGGCCGCTCTCGACGTAGAAGGTGTCGCCATTACCGAGGCGACCCTCAATCTTTGTAAAAATAGCGATTCAATCCTGTTCGGCGCGGTCGGCTTACCGAAGTTCGACCAGGCCCCGGCAGACCGGCGGCCCGAACAGGCTCTTTTTGCGTTACGCAAAACCTTTGACCTTTTCTCAAACCTGCGCCCGGTCAAGAATTTGCCGGTCCTTCAAAATGCCAGCACCCTCAAACCGGAAGTCCTGAATGGGGTTGACCTGGTGGTGGTGCGCGAACTGACCGGCGGCATCTATTTCGGCAAACCGAGCCAGCGTTTCACCGATGAAGGCGGGCGCAAAGCCGTGGATACGATGCCTTACAGTGAGCAAGAAATCGAGCGCATCGTGCGGGTGGCCTTCGAACTGGCAAGGACCCGCAACGGCAAGAAAAAAGTGACCTCGGTGGACAAAGCCAACGTCCTAAATACCAGCCGGTTATGGCGCGAAGTGGCTATCGAGGTCAGCCGGGATTATACCGACATCGAAATCGAACACATGCTGGTCGATAGCGCTGCCATGAACTTGATTCGCAAACCGGCCTCGTTCGACGTTATTGTCACCGAAAACATGTTTGGCGACATCCTGACTGATGAAGCCTCGATGCTGGCCGGTTCAATGGGTCTGCTGGCGAGCGCAAGTCTCGGCTCGATAAAGAATCCCAAAGGCGGCCAGTTCGGCATGTACGAGCCGATACACGGGACGGCCCCGGATATTACCGGCCAGGGTATCGCGAACCCGCTGGCCGCGATTGGTTGCGCCGCGATGCTGCTGCGCCTGACTTATGGGTTGGAAACCGAAGCGAACGCGATTGAAACGGCTATCGAGAACGTGCTGCAAAAAGGCTACCGCACCCCGGACCTTTATGAAAGCGGTATGACCAAACTCGGCACCTCGCAAATGGGTGACGCTGTAATCGCGGAACTCCAAAAGTAAGAAACTTGTCACACCCTTTGGGCGCAAGCGTAGTCGAGGAATCTCTGGCCCGTTGGGCAACAAATCAAACCAGGGCTAACGGGCCGGAGAGTCTTAAACCAAAGGGTATGGCAATATCTACCCAGGGCTAAATAGAGTTGTAAGGTAAACCGGCCTGTTTAGCCCGGTTCGACCTCTCAGGAAAGAAGGAAAGGCCGATGACAGACAAGCAGCGCATCTTTGTATACGATACGACCCTACGTGACGGCAGCCAGGGCGAAGGTATCAGCTTTTCGGTTGAAGATAAACTGAACCTGGCCCGCAAACTCGATGAACTGGGCGTGGATTATATTGAAGGCGGTTGGCCGGGCAGCAACCCGAAAGACGAGGAGTTTTTCACCCGCGCCCTGACCCAGTTGCACCTGAAAAACGCCAAACTGAGCGCCTTTGGCAGCACCCGCAAGGCCAACACTCTGCCGGAAAACGATGGGAATTTGCGCCTGCTGATGCAAAGCAAGACCCCGGTAGTCACCCTTTTTGGAAAAACCTGGGATTTGCACGTAACCAACGCCCTCAACACGACCCTGGAAGAAAACCTGGCAATGGTTGGCGACAGTGTGAACTTCTTCAAACAGGCCGGGCGCGAACTGATTTACGACGCCGAGCATTTCTTTGACGGTTTCAAGGCTAACCCGGAATATGCCCTGGCGACCCTGGCCGAAGCGGCGAAGGCCGGGGCCGATTGGATTGTCCTGTGCGACACCAACGGCGGTCTGCTCACCTTCGAGGTGCCGGATATAATGGCCCGCGTCCGCGCAGTCACTGACCAGTTCAACGTAAAACTGGGCGTCCACGTCCACAACGACGGCGACCTGGCCTGCGCCAACACCCTTTTCGCGGTGCGGGAAGGAGCCCGGCAGGTCCAGGGCACTATTAACGGCTACGGCGAACGCTGCGGCAACGTCAATTTGGTGTCGGTGCTGGCGAACCTTGAGCTCAAGATGGGTTATCAATGTCTGCCGGAAGGCCATCTCAGCCGATTGAGTGAGATGTCACACCTGGTGGCGGAGGTCGCCAACCTGCCGCACAATAACCAGATGCCTTTCGTAGGCCGGAGCGCCTTCGCCCACAAGGGGGGCGTCCACGTTTCCGCCGTGATGAAAGACCGGCGCACCTACGAACATATCGTGCCGGAACTGGTCGGCAACCGCCAGCGCGTCCTGGTTTCGGAGTTGGGCGGGCAGTCGAACGTGCTGCACAAGGCTTACCAGCTTGGCCTGGAAATGCGCAAGGGTGACGCCGAGGTCCGCGAGGTGATTGACCAGATTAAACAACTGGAAAACCAGGGCTTCTCGTTCGAGAACGCCGAGGCCTCGTTCGAACTGATTATGTGGCGCACGCAGGCCGACTACAAAGCGCCGTTTGCCCTGCGCGATATGCTGGTGCTGGCCGAAAGACGAGGCGGACCCGGCGGGCAGTTGCTCTCGGAAGCGACGGTCAAACTGGATGTTCAGGGTGAGGTCAGCCACACCGCCGCCGAAGGGAACGGCCCGGTGGACGCGCTCGACCACGCCCTGCGTAAAGCTTTGCTGCCGGTCTACCCGCAACTTGGCAACGTCCGCTTGCAGGACTACAAGGTGCGCGTGTTGAACGACGAAGGGACGGGCAGCCGTATCCGGGTGACCATCAGTTCGAGCGATGGGGTGGATACCTGGCACACGGTTGGGTCCAGCACGAACGTGATTGAGGCCAGCTATCTGGCCCTGGCCGATAGCCTGGAATATGCCCTGGTGAGTGGCCGCTACAAACAACCGGCCGAAACAACCACGCAGGCCGAGCCTACCCCGGCCCAGGAAATAGTTGTTTAACCATCCATCCATTCACTAAACAAACAGGTTAGTCCGCTTTCTCAGATAAGCACCTAACCTGTTTTTATTTTGTACTTTTCCCGGTTTCAAACTGCCTATCTCATTTCTTCTCGACTGATAAATAAAAAAGGAGTCCCGGTTGGGACCCCCTTTTTATTTCTATCCAGGATAAAACCAGTATAACTATTTATTCAGTTTATCTCGGTTCTTTCTCGAATAATTGGCCTTCTTCTCCATGTTATTCAGGGCATAAATGTAGTCGAAGACATCCAGGGCCAGGCCGCGCCATTCTTTGTAAGGTACGTCAGCAGTCATACGGCGCATCTCGAAAATCGGGGCCTGGGTCTTTTTCTTCTTCTGGCCGACCTGCTCGGTCTTAGCACCCAGTTTGCCCATGGACATATAGAAATATTCGTTTGAGGCCGCCTGGGTCAGTAAATCGGTCCCGTCAAGCATTTCGGTCAGCCATTCTTTGCGAGAAGGCCCGAATTCCTCACCGCGCATACCCCTGGTGAAGACATAATAGTTTTTCTGCCCGGTCATTCCGAGGCTCTCCAGAATCCAATCCACCCATACTTTGGGGCGAGCCTTGAAATAAGCGGCTTCGGGTACCTGGCTGAACATCGCCGAGAAATCGGTCCGGGCCATGAGCGGGGCAATCAACTTCGGATAGTCCATATCGTCGGTGGAACCCTTTTTCAGATAGGTAAATATCAGGGAAAGTAACCCTTTTAACGAACTACTGCCCCAATCATCCCCTAAACCCTTGCTGGTTCTAAAATTCTGGATGGCTTGCTCGGCCAGGTCCGGCATCTGTCCAACCGTGACATAATCTTTCTTGGAGGTCGGGCGCTGCAAGCCCAGGTCCAATTTCGCCAGGTCAGGGTTGCTGCCATCGGTCGGCGCGCCTATATCTTTCATGAATTTGGCTAACTGTTCGAGCCGGACGGCCACCGTGGACTGGGGATTCCCGGTGATTTTGGCGGTAACGTTGATAATCGCGGGCGGTAGCTGGGCGCGGCCATACCCGGCAGAGGCAATGTCTTTTGCTTCGTGCGGTAGCTGGGGATTGGCAACCAGGTATTCGCACAGTTCGAGGATTGCCTTCATGGTCCGGTCGAGACTCTTGCGCCCCTCTTTGGTTTCGGGGACGGGCCGGGGCATGACAAACTCCATGTTGGTGCCGCCATTGGAAGATTCGTCGGCCTGGAGTTCGAAGTTATCCCCGGCTATAATGATGGCCTGTTTCCAGAGAGGTGAAATGGTCTTGGGATTATCAACGGTATGGCCCTGCCGGGTAGTTTTGGTGGTGATGGCGGTACTCGGTAAAGGCACGGTGCCGTCTTTCTCGCCATCGGTCAGCTTGGGATTGGGCATGCGGGTTTTTGAGGATGGCACTTCGAACTCGAACCCGATATCGCGCTGCACCACCCCGGCAATGCTTCTGGAAGCGGTGTTGACAGGCCTGGTCATTAGCCCCTGTTTTTGCTGCTGGATTAACCGCATAACGGCCTGGTTGCCGATAACAGGCTGCAAGCGCATGAGTTCGCTCCGCGAATACTGGCCGGGATGGTTTTTTCCGGGGCCAGGTCCGGTTGCGACTTCCATTCCGGGAGTCTCCGGGGTGGTAGCCTTGTCCGGTTGCGAATCTTTGGATTGCGGGGTGTTGGTAACTCTTTGGGCGGCTTGCGGCATATTAACCTCAACTTCCGACTCTATTATGGGGTGACGCGGGTAGGGCCTGAGTATTAAAACCAGGTGCCAATTAACAAACCAAACCTGCGAAATAGAAATAAATGGTGCAAGAGTCTTTAGGGCAGGTTAGCGGGTTAGTTAGAATGATTTTAGCAAGCTTTTAGAGTATATTCAATGGAGTTTCAGTAGTATTCTGTTGTGCTTCGAATATTGGAATTACAAAGGGTTCGGTTATAAAGGAATTATTAAGCCGGAATTAAGCCTGATAATCAAAAACAAATTTTGCCGTAAACCTGCCAGGCCGGGGGATTGGCCGAAACCAGGTTAAAAGCCGGGCCGAGAATTTAACAACTTTTCTTTCAGGTTGAGAGCCCTCCTCGGCTACTTATTTCCTATTGCAATTCAGGGTACGATAGAGTAAATTACAGGTAAAGAAAAACTTTTAACAATTTTTGGTTTTGCATTTATTGGGAGAACCCTATGGGCATGCCAGCCGCCACCCTCACCGATAAGGTCCTGGGAAATTGCCTCCACACCTACCAGAGTACCACACCTAGCCCCGCCGGGCCGGTGCCGACACCCGTCCCTATGCCATTGCCTTTTGTGGGAATGATTGTGGGACCGGGCGCGCCGACCGTTTTGATTTGCGGAAAACCGGCGTCGGTAATGGGTGATAATGTGGTTAACCAGGCGATTCACCCTCCAGTCGGTGGAGCGGCTATTCCCGGCCCGGCAGTGCCCCCGGCCACAAACCAGAGTACTATTGTCATGGGCAGCCCGACCGTCCTGATAGGCGGCAAACCGGCGGTACGTATGAATGACCAGTCTGCGCCTACCTGTGGGCTTGCGCCGGGTGGCGGCCCGGCCAAAGTCGTAGCCAGCGCCATGACCGTCCTCATCGGCTAGACCGTTTCGTAAAACTCCTTTCTTGCCAGCTAAGCATTTCCGCCGCGCTGGCATATTTTTTGCATAAGAATAATTGAACGAATGTTCTAGTGCAGAAGCTATGAAAGGAAAGAAAATGACACAAGCCGAAAAGACCGGACGCAAAAGTACCACCAAAACCAATGGCGAGACCGAATTGCGCAACTCACCGATGATGGCTCACCTGTTCGATGCGCTCGAAAAAGGGACCGACATCGGCCACTATGGCCGTCTGACCTTTGTAATGGTGGCCCGCCACTTCCTGAACGACGCTGAAATCGTCCGGCTGCTGGCCGACCAACCGGGCCACAACGAGGCCGAGGCAAAGGTCTTGTTAAACCAGGTCAAAACCCGCGACTATAATCCGCCCAAACGCGAACGCATCCTGGAATGGCAGAGCCAGCAAGAATTTCAAATCTGCCCCAATTCGGACGACCCTGGCAGTTGCAATGTCTATTCCGATTTGAAATTCCCCGATGGCATCTACGAAAACATCGAGGAATATTACGAGGAACAACTTGGCGAAGATACCGGTAATGAGCGAAAATCCAACAAATAAATGATTCGGACGGAAAACCTGAGTCGGCGCTTTGGTGAAAACCTGGCGGTTGACAACCTGAATATCGAGGTCGAGGAAGGCGAGATTTTCGGCTTCCTCGGTCCCAACGGGGCCGGAAAGACCACGACTATTCGGATGCTCTGCGCCCTGGTGGCGCCATCGGCGGGGCGGGCCTGGATAAACGACTTCGAGGTCGGGCCGGATAGCAACGCGGTCCGCGCTTCTATCGGTCTGCTGACCGAGTCGCCCGGCCTGTACGAGTCGCTAAACGCGCTCGATAACATGGTTTTCTACGCCCAGCTTTACGGGTTGAACGAAACTGAAGCCCGTAAGCGTTCCGAGGAAGCCCTGCGCTGGCTGGAACTTTGGCGCTGGCGCAAACAGCCGGTCGCAACTTACAGCAAGGGTATGAAGCAAAAACTGGCGATTGGCCGGGCCTTGCTCCACCAGCCCAAAGTGCTGTTCCTGGACGAGCCGACCGCCTCGCTTGACGCCGAGGCAGCCTTCGCGGTGAGGGAAGCGATTCTCTCACTCAAAGAAGCCGGGCGAACTATTTTTCTCTCGACCCACAACATGGAAGAGGCTAACCGGTTGTGCGACCGGATTGCCATTTTTAAGCGAAAGTTGTTGCAACTGGATACGCCGCTTAATTTGCGGCGACATTTCGGCCTGGAAGAACGCCGGATTGTGGTGCGGGTGCGCCGGAAGGTGGATGACTTACCCGACCAACTGGCCGGACTGGACTTCGTCAAGGCTGTGAACTGGCTGGAAGGGGAAGAAGCGGCGGCAACCGGCAGCCCGTCCCTGGAAGTGCGCCTGAACGACCCCGAAGAAAATAACCCGGTGCTGGTCCGCAAACTGGTGGAAGCCGGGGCGGATATTCAGTATCTCGAAGAACGGACCCCAACCCTGGAAGAAGTTTATCTCGCCGCGATAAAGTAAAGGCCAGGCTAAATCAAACAGCGCACAACCCCAGGGGCGCTGGACCCATTTTACCCCAAAGCTAAAATAGCCCCAGAAATTCTCAGGATTTACCCTTGCTTTCGATATTGCGCGGGAGGAATACCTATTTCGCGCTTGAATGCCTTTCGAAAAGCCGCTTCCGACTCGTAGCCAACCCGGTCGGAAATAATATCCATACTGACCTCGTTCTTGAGCAGGCGCACAGCCCTGAGCATACGCCAGCGGGTGAGGTAAGTCATTGGCGGTTCACCTACCAGTTCGGTAAAGCGGGTGGTAAAGATAGAACGCGATAGACCCGCCGCCTCGGCCAGTTCCTTAACCCGCCATGGGTGTTCGGGGGAATAGTGAATCAGGCTGAGGGCGGCACTAATGGGTTTGTCCCCCAGGACTCCGGCCCACCCGGTAGGTCCTTCGGCCTTCTGGTCAAGCCAGAGCCGGAGGGTTTGAATAAAGAGCAACTCGGTCAAACGCCGGAGGATAACTTCCGCCGCCGGTTGTTGGGAGGCCGATTCGCGGGTGAGCAGGCGCAAAATATCCGCGAAACCTGGCTCCATCTGTCCCTGGACTCCTGGAATATGGATAAGCCTGGGTAGACGACGCAGCAGTGGAAAATCGTTGGGATAATCAAAATGGAAAGCCCCGCACAACAGCAAGAGTTTTGGTCCCTCTTCGTCGCGGGAAACAACCTGGTAACCCCGTTGCGGGTTATAGTCGAGGTGGACCAGGCGGGTCCGAGGTGAGGTAGGACTGTCGTAGAGCGAATGCGGATAGCCGCCCGGAAACAATACTACATCCCCGGCTTCAAGGTGAATTAGTTCATCTTCCCCTGCGACCTGCAAGTAAGCCCCACCCTGGGTAATAATGTGGAACATGCTGTCCTTGCTGGGCGCGAAGTCATAGCGCCAGGGAGGTACCAGTTCCCGGCGGGAAGACAACCACCCCTTCAGTTCCAGGGTATTTAACAAATCGGTCAGGACTTCCATAAGTGACCCTCTAACTTTTCTCCGGTCTATCGGACATAAATGCAGAACATTACGGCATAGATTGTCTTCTTGAACTTATCTATAATACTACCAACCTGGAGAACATTAGTTCGTAGCAGGTTTAGGTTCAATTCCAACCCGACTGTTACAAACCTAATTTGTTGAAACGAAAAAAAGTGCCTGGGTAAACCCGCAGGCAGTTAAACCCGGCAATTTTCCATGCCAACTGCCGGATAAATTTCCAAATGGAGGTTCCAATGCTTGAAAATAATAGTTACAACGTCTCTTTTCTGGTAGATAAAACCCCGGAAGAAGTCTTTAATGCCGTCAACAATGTCCGGGGTTGGTGGTCGGAAATAATCGAGGGTGATACCACTAAACTAGGGGCGGAGTTTGATTACCACCACAAAGATATTCACCGCAGCAAATTCAAAATTACCGCACTCGTACCCGGCCAAAGGGTTGCCTGGCACGTCCTGGATAACCACTTTAACTTTATCCAGGATAAGACCGAATGGATTGGTACGGATGTTATCTTTGAAATTGCCAGAAAGGGTGACGAAACCGAATTGCACTTCACCCACGCCGGGTTAGTGCCGGAGTATGAATGTTATGAGGTCTGCTCGAACGCCTGGGGTTCCTATATAACCGGGAGTTTACGCGACCTTATAACGACCGGGAAGGGCCAACCAAACCCAATTGAAGAAGTTGTCAACCAGGCAGAGCAAATGAGTCGCACCGATTACACGGCGTCATTTACGGTAGACCAATCTCCTGATGAAGTCTTCACGGCCATTAACAATGTGCGGGGTTGGTGGACGGAAGATTTTGAGGAGGATAGCAGCAAACTCGGCGCTGAATTCAGAGTCCATTTTGAAGACCTTCACCACACCACCCAGAAAGTCACCGAGCTGGTGCCGGGTCAAAAAGTAGTCTGGCTGGTCACGGAAAGCCTGATAAATTTTGTCGAGGACAAAAGCGAGTGGGAAAACACCCAGATTATCTTCGAGATTAGCCGGAAGAATGACCGGACCGAGCTTCATTTCACCCATGCCGGGCTGATTCCGGCTATACCGTGTTATGGGCAGTGTTCGGTTGCCTGGATGTTTTACATCAAGCAAAGTCTGTTTGACCTGATAACCAAAGGCGAAGGGCAACCTACCCGGAAAGACACTGCCATAATGGCGCAGTAAACGGGTAGTTACAAAAGACCGCACGTGGGCCAGACTTTGCAGGGTTTAAGGACGCTATAAAGTCTGGCTTTTTGATTATTTCAGGGCCTTTACCAGGTCGCGGGTGAGTTCGGCGTGACCGAGGTGTTCGGCCATGTGCCCGGTGACAGTTACAAGAATAGTGACGCCGGAAATCGGGCCGCGCCGGGGATGCTGGTATTCCTTAAAAAGGGCTTCCCCAGGCAAAGCCGCGAGATGTTCGACCAGGGCCGGCTGGAGGATTTGCCACTGTTCGATAAGCCGCGCGGCGGTTTCGCCCTGTGCCCCAAGGGCCTGCTCGCGCGGGATGGGTTTGAGCGGCAGTTCGGCGGCGGGCACTCCACAAAGCAGGGTTAGCAAGTTTTCCTGGCTGTTAATCAATACGTGCGAGGCGATAGAGTAAAGGCTATTGGTTTCAGGCGCGGGCGGTTTCCAGTTTAGCTGCTGCTCATCCAACCCTTCCAGCGTCTTCATAACACCTCCCAACGATTTGAGGATAGATGCCTGGAAAGATTCGATGATTTGCCGTTCGTTGTTCAAATTTTCCTGTGCCATAGCCCGGTCCTTTCTTTGAAATGAAGTGTTTTCAGATAATACTTTAGTTGTTTGCACTATATATGTTTTGGGCCGCCATTCTCTTCATAAAATTCTTCCATTAATAAAAAGGTTGTTCCACCTTCATTTAGCCATTTTTCAAGCCATTCTCTCAAGTTTAATGATGCTGATTCAATATCCTCGTTGGGTAAAATTATTCGTCCATCCTCGCTTTTACAATCGAGAAAAATATGTTCGGCACACCCATAATAACAAATGGGAAGTAATCCAATATAATTTTCATTATAAATAGGGGGTTCGATAATTTTTAAGTAATAGCTGAAAGCTGTATCTCCAAAATCATCTTTCCAGCCTGCTGGGGTTATTCCTAAAATTCCATATTCTGGACCAAAGCCACCGTTCCCAACATAAAGATAGAGCTCGCGTAATAATTCTGGCAACCTTAAGTTCATTCTTTTTTCGGCCTCATCGAGTTCCTCAACTGTTACAGGTGGTGGAAGGGGAATTGGGCGAGAGCCTTTTTCCGAAACGAATTGAGGTGGATTAAAAACTCGCTGTAATTTTATTTGCTTGATCAATGCATCCATAGCTATAAATCCTGAATAGGTTAACAAAGTGGTATCTTAGTTGTTTGTATTATATGGGGTTGGGAAGATAATTTCAAGATGTAAAACAGGATGCACCTGTTAAGGATAGGGTTAGCTGTTTGCACCCAATTATTCAGCTTAAAGAGTCTGAATTTTGTCCGGCGAGATTTTTATTTAGCACACTTGCCAGGAAGAGGGCGAAAAGCAGGGCGGAGAAAACGCCAACCGTCCACTTACTTCCAAGATATTGAAGCAGATAGCCGGTAATAAAAAAGCCGAATGAATAGGCGGCCAGGGTAACCAACCGGGTAAGGCTGGCAATGCGGCCTCGATTTTCGTCAGGGACAATTCGCACCGAATACGAAGATACCGTAACGTAATAAAGCGGGTCAAGCGCGTAATAAAGGGCTGTTATGGCGGCCAATAGAAAATTATTTACCGCCACCGCATACAGGCTAATAATAAAGAAGGTGAGCAGCGAAATACCCACGAGCAGTTGCCGCATCCCATAGCGCCGGTGCAGTTTTGCCGAAACAAGTGAACCAAGAATCCCACCTACCGCCCCAGCCGTGAAAATGCCACCCACAAATAAAGGAGAGGCCTGATTTTCTTTTGCCAGGACAATAACGAGCAAATAGAGGCCGGCTGAAAGAATAGTCCGGCCCGCCGTGAGCAGATTCAAAAAGCGAAGCAGCTTTTGCCGCCACAACCAGAGAAATGCTTCTTTGACTTGTTGATGAATAGCTTTGTGTTCGGCGGGTGTATCAGCATTGAGGCTCTTGTTGATAAACAAGAGGGAAAAAGCGTTAAAAAAATAAGAGAGCGCATCTACCAGTAAAGCCACAAAACCACCGGTGGCCTGGAAAAGAAATCCGCCCAAAGGTGGCCCAACCAGCAGGGCAGTATGTTCGGCAGTGCCGGTTTGGGCCACCGCCGCCGGGTATTGTTCCCTTGAAACGACTCTTGGGAGAATCGCAAAACGCCCCAGGTTGGCGAATACAAAAAACGAACCTTCAATCGCACTCGCCAGGTAAAGCAGAGCTATCGGAAGGGCATTCAAAGCGAGGCCAAGTGCAATACTGCCCATCGCCAGGCCGCTGCCGAGGTTTGCCACAATCATCACCAGCTTACGGTCCCAACGGTCAATAACAATGCCCGCCGGTATAGACCAGAAAACGTAG
Source organism: Chloroflexi bacterium 54-19 (assembly GCA_001898225.1). Lineage (GTDB taxonomy): Bacteria > Chloroflexota > Chloroflexia > Chloroheliales > Chloroheliaceae > 54-19. The sequence goes on along the minus strand of MKTJ01000017.1, from coordinate 186,271 downwards.
ACCAGTCCACGAATAGCGGCCACTCCCCCGGCCTGGGACGGAGAAGCAGTCAGCGCCAGGACCACCAGGGGGACAGCAATATTGGATACTTCCGTGCCCATCCACGAAACAAGCTGTCCGCTCCACAGAAGCATGAAATTTCGTTGTTTCCAGAGTGATTTATCCATAGTAGGACTTTTATTTTAGAGCAGGAACGCGACAATGGCGAATTTCTGCTCTTAAAAATCTCTATAAAGTTCGTTGCTAACGCCTCATCATCTTTTTAGAATGGGAGTCTTAGTCCGAATAGTTTTGCTTAAATCTGAAGGGCGTGACCAATCTTTGTAAATTAGCGGCTGCGGGTGCGGCGGTAGGCCCAGGCGGGTGGGGCCTGGTTGTGATGCTCGAAGAAATTCTCGTCACGGGCGCGTTTGCGGCGGCGGGAACCCCGAAAGAGGCGTTTTAGCTCGGTGCTGCTCGTGTCGAAAATGGCGTGGAGCGAATCACTGATAATCATGCCGATAACGAAGACGAGCAGAAAAGGCCAGGTCACCGGGAACCAGTCGAAGATAGCGTCACGGGCGGCAGCCTGGACGCTACCACCAAAGACCAGCAGGAGCAACGCCGGAAACCAGAGGAGGTAGATTACTCGCAGGAGGGTGCTGATGACCGGAAAGTGCGACAGAAAACAGCGGTGGGCCAGGACTTTTTGATAGGGCCACCAGATGAAACGCAGCCAGCCCCAGCTTTTATAGCCCAGCGAATTGAGGTCGAGGTCGGGGTTCATGAAATAGGTGGCGAAATGATACCCGGCCAGCAGACTCACCACGAAACCGGCGTCCCATTTCAACCACAAGGTTCCGGCGGCCAACGGCACGGACAGGGCCGTGTTAAGGCGGCGGTGGGTCGTACCCATCGGCATGGAAAAACCTCTTGGTTTGTCGGAATAGCTCTCTGATTTTCGCACCGGCCTGGACAGTCAGGGCCGGAGTGGTCCCGGCGAAAAGTTGGTTTAGAAATTGTAGCACAGATGAGCTAATCCGGCAAGCCTTGAAGTAATCGCTAATGCAAAATCAGGCGTAGAACCTTACAAAGGAAGGCCGGGTAATATCAAATAGGCGTCTTTGCAAACTTTAACTACAAAGCATCCAAATCTCTGGCGACATAAATAGAAGGATATTTCGGGCGGAAATTCAACTCGGTCTTAATCCGGGTGGTATCTTGTATCATGTCCCATTGATTAAAAGCAGGCCACCCGCCTTCGGGAGCTACCTGCTCCGGCTGCCCGGTAATTTGAAATAATTCAGCTACCCTTACCGGGTAATCATCGGCGACATTGTAGGTGCGACCGCCAATACCGGGGGTAGTAGCCGCCAGCAACAGGGCCTGGTCTACATCTTCGTGATGCCCGATAGATAGTTGCTTGGTCGGGTTCCACTCTTTCATAAATGGCAGGGCTTCCTCAATGTGGGGGTCGCTGGCACCATAGACAAAAGGAAGCCTCAAAATACGAACGTCAAGACCCTGCTCCCGATATAAGGCCAGGAGGGCTTCTTCTGAGGCCAGTTTCGTCCTGGGATATACGAGGGTAGGTGGGATAAGCTCATCGTCTTCCCGGCCCGGCCTGTTTACGTTTAAGTTTCTATATACATTAGAGGTGCTGGTAAACACAAACCGGGTAACCCCGGCATCAAGGGCAGCCTGAGCCAGTTTAATAGTGGCATCCAGGTTCACAGCCTGCGCCGTTTCTTCACTGACACCACCCCGGAACTGGGCGGCAATATGCACCACGGCCTCGGCACCCCGTACCGCTTCGGTGAGATTCTCGTTATCTACCAGGTCACCCACGACCACTTCGGCCCCCTGTTCTTGCAAGGTGGCGGCGCGCCCGGCATCTCTTACCAGGATACGGACGGCATGGCCCTGTTTAAGGGCATACGGTACGAAACGACTTCCTACCTTGCCGGTGGCCCCAGTTACGAACATTTTCATAAAATAATCCACTCCAATCTAAATAGTTGTGTCTATAAGGTTTTGCATTACCAATTTAACAGGGCTAAAATAGTTCAACAAACCTGTGATTATCGTATGATTGAAAATGTTAGGCTAGAAGCAGGCAGCTAAAAAATGAAAGAGATTACCTTACAGCAGTCGCTGGGTGAATTTTTGCGGGCCACCAGGGAGCGCCTTACCCCGGAACAGGCCGGTTTGCCTTCGTATGGACGCCGCCGCACCCCCGGATTGCGGCGTGAGGAGGTCGCTTACCTTGCCAGTGTCGGGGTCTCCTGGTACACCTCCATCGAGCAAGGCAAAGACGTTCATCCTTCCCATCAAGTCCTGGAAAGCCTGGCGACGGCATTAAGGTTATCTGAGGACGAACGCCGCTATCTTTTCTTATTAGCCAAATCAGATGAAGTAGATGAAGCGGAAAGTTATGAGGAGGTAAGTACCGGTTTAGAAAGGACCGTTTTCGCCCTTGAGCCAAATCCGGCCTATGTGTTAGGTAAATACTGGGATGTCCTGTTGTGGAACCGGGCCGCCGAATATTTATTTCACTTTCCCACCTATGCTGCGAACCTGGAACCAAAACCAAACTTATTACAACATTTCCTAACCAGGCCCTTCAACCGAGAAATTAATTCAGCCTGGGAGGAACGGTTCGCCGTTATGCTTGCGCGCTTCAGGGCTGATTCCGCGCGCTACCCTCACGACGCCAGGCTAAACGAAATGATTGAGAAATTTAAGCAAGAAAGCGAATTATTCAGCACATGGTGGCCTCGGTATGAGGTTAAGACGGTTACCGATTGTCACAAATTATTCAATGACCCGCACCTAGGATTATTGGAATTTGAACACGTGAATTTGCAGGTGTCGGACCATCCTGAATTGAAATTAATGATTTATACGGCCACCGCCGTTACGGCGGAAAAGCTTAAACAACAGCTATTTCTAACCCCTGTGAATTAACTTATCAACCCTTTATGCGGCTTTATAATGATAACCGGGAGAAAGTATTTATGTCCGAAACAATAATAAATTTGATGCGCGCAAACTTGCTGGAAGTATTCAACGAACGGGATGAGGCCAGAAGACTTGCGGCCATAGCCAGGACTTACACCGAAGACGTAGTCTTTTATGACCCGGAGGAAGTTGTTACCGGGCACAACGCTTTGAATGAGAAAGCCAGGGATTTACTTGAAAAAGCCACCGGTTTTGTCTTCAGTCCCGCCGGTCCCGCCTATGCAAACCATAATCTCGGCTACCTGGACTGGATTTTTGGTCCAGAAGGTCAGCCTCCCGTAGTAAGCGGAATAGATATAGCCCTTATAAAAGATGGCCGTATCGCCACCCTTTATACAATACTGAAGAAATAATTAGGAGCGAAGTTGAGAAATCAAAATACCCATACCTTGCGGACATGGGTATTTTTGTGTGACTTAAATGTAACCTAAAGGAGTTCTTCCAACACCTGGGCGACAGCCTCGGCAGGGACGGCGCGAGTGACCTCGACCGAGCCGATACCCCTGGGCAAAATCCAGCGGACCGCCCCGGCCTCGACTTTTTTATCGAGCTTCATGCTGGCAAGGATTTTCTCGCGGTCGAAATTATAGACACGGGCCGAGGTTGGCAGACCAAAAGCTTCGAGCAAAGTCTTCTGGCGAGCCACGAACTCCGGTGAACAATAGCCCAATAATTCGGCTAACCGGGCAGCGCCCTGCAAGCCGATAGCGACCGCCTCACCATGTAATAACTGAGTATAACCCCCTGCCGCTTCGAGCGCGTGGCCGTAGGTATGGCCGTAGTTAAGGGTAATCCGCAGGCCCATCTCGCGCTCGTCCTCCTGGACCACCCCGGCTTTGACCGCGACCGACTCGCGTAAAATCGAGGCGGTGAGGGCCATGTCCCCGGTGTTGAGAGCAAAGACATTCCTTTCGAGCCGCTCGAAGCGGGCCAAAGCCGCCTGTTCGGTGCCGGTGCCGGGAATGACCCCGTGTTTTACCACCTCGGACCAGCCGGAGCGGCGAGCCCTTTCGGGCAAATGGGTCAGGGTCAGGACATCGGCTATCACTGCCTGAGGTGGGTAGAAAGCTCCGATCAAGTTCTTGCCGGTCGGGTGGTTGACGCCGGTCTTGCCGCCGACGCTGCTATCGACCATCGCCAGGAGAGTGGTGGGAAGCTGGACGAAAGGGAGACCGCGCAGCCAGCTAGAAGCCACGAAACCGGTCAGGTCGCCCACGACCCCGCCGCCAAGGGCCAGGACCAGGTCCTTGCGTTCGGCCCGCCCGGCAGCCAGCCAATCGTAGAGGGCCGAGACCTGGGTCAGCGACTTGGAAGACTCCCCGGCGGGCACCTGGTAGACGAACACCCGGAAGCCGCTTTTTTCGAGGGCGCCCTGGACGGTCGGGGCAAAGAGCGGCCCGACCTGGTCGTCGCTGATAATAAAAGCCTTGCGGTTGGCGGCTTGCGGCAAATACTTTAGCAGGACATCCCCCAGGTTAGCCAGCAGGTTTTCGCCAAAGAGGACCGGGTAGCTGCCCTGGCTGGTCTGGACTACGAGGGCAGAATCATCGGAAGGAGCGGAAGCGGGTGCGACAGGCCCGGCAACCGGGTCCGGCTCTTTGGCCCAGGAAGATGCGGCAGTCAGGGACAGACCTTCGTGGCCCCGGTGGAAAGGCAGTGAACCCTGCCGGGCGGCGTGGGGCGAACCGGGCGTGGCCGGACTGCCCGCCCCACCGCGTTGTTTATCGCTGCGCCGCCGTAAAAGCGGCAAGACCTGGGCGATTTCGGAAGCCACTTCTTCTGTCGCCAGGAAATCGGTATGGATGGTCCAGTCGGCCTCGGCGTAATAGCGGGCCCGCTCCGCTTTCATGGTAGAGATGCGCTGGTAGGGGTCGTCACTCTTTAAGAGGGGCCGGTTGGCGGCGTCCTGGCGGTTGGCGGTATCGAGCATCAAGCGTACATAGATAGTTTCGGGCCGGGCTTCCAGGCAAACCACGTAACCGTTGGCGGTCATGGCGGTCCGGTTTTCTTTAGAGAGGACGATACCGCCGCCGGTCGCAACTACCTGGTAATTGGACTCACAAATCTTTTCGAGGATGGCGCTTTCCAGGGCCCGGAAGGCCGGTTCGCCATCCTCGGCAAAGATAGCCGTCACGCTCCGTCCGGTATCAGCCTCGATTTGCAGGTCAGTGTCAATGTATTCGTAATCCAGCAAAGCCGACAGGGTCCGGCCCACGTTGGTTTTGCCGGTTCCGCTAAACCCGACCAGAAAAATATTCTCTTTCAATTAATTAATGTCCTCCAGACCGGCCATTTGCCAGATTGCCCGCGTCAGGGCTTCGCGCTCTTCCCCGATGCTCCTGGCAGCCTGTTTCGCTTCTTCGTCGGCATGCTCTAACTTGCGTCCTGCGTCCATTTTATCAATAATCTGGCGCAACAGGGCCTGGGTAGCCCCGAATTTTTCCTGCTGGCGGCTGCTTAATTCCGCCGCGATTGTCCCATCCAGGCGGCTGACCACGCGCCTGAAGTGCGAGAGGCATAACCCGGCCACCCCCGGCGCGGCGTAGGCTTCGCGGAAGCGGGGCTGCTCGGCGAAACCCTCCGCGAAATCGTTAGCCACCCGGTTTTCGATTTCTTCCTGGTGGAGGCAGACCGGGCAGGGGCTAAAGGGGTTGCCGGGCGCGGCAGGTCGCCCAAAAAGCCCGGCCCGCCGGGCCTGGAACTCGCCTTTCTCAATCCTTTTAGTAGCCTCGCGCAACAAATCCTCGTAGATGATAGCCGTACCGAGGGCATCGTTTAATTTGAGCCACTCGTAGGAATGGCGGTTGCAAAAGCCGCCCGACGCCCGGAGTTGGAGGCGCATGTCCACGTCGGTCACGTTTTCGAGGCTGATAAGGTGCATAAAACGGTCTACCCCCTGAAGAGTCAGGCGGCAGACCGGGCAGACATGGCGGTGGCGGCCCGGCCTGTGGGAATGGCTCTCGGCCTGCAACATCTCCAACATTTCAAAATAGGTTTGAGTAGGCATTTTTTTCTCAGTAGTCGGTAGTCAGAAGCCAGTAATCAGTAATTTGGATAGCTGCCAGGCGTTGATACCAAATATCTGAGCCGGTTTAACCTGTAATGGTTCAGGCAAACTTCTTATAGAAATTGCTTTTTTCCAAGATTAAGTTTACACCAAACTTTGTCTATTCTTACTGACTGCTGACCTCTGGCTTCTGGCTGCTAATATTGGACCACGCCTTGCAGGGCGGTCTCGATTTCGTCAAGGTCTTCGGCGGAAAGCACGACCCCCGCGGCTCCCACGTTTTCGACAACCTGTTCGGGCCGGGTTGCCCCCGTGATAGCGCTGGCGACGTTGGACTGTTGCAGCACCCAGGCCAGGGCCAACTGCGAAAGGGTCAGGTTTAACCGGTGGGCGATAGGGCGCAGGTTCTCGACGGCTTGCAGGGTTTGCTCCTGGAGCAGTTGCGGCATGAAATGGTTCGCGCGGGGGTCGGTGGCGCGACTTCCGGCAGGCAAAGGCTGGCCGGGCTGGTACTTGCCGGTCAAGACCCCCTGGGCCAGCGGCGAAAAGACTACCTGACCCAAACCCTCGCGTTCGCTGACCGGGATAACCTCGCGCTCAATCCGCCGCCAGAGCATATTGTACTGCGGCTGGTTGGAAATAAGCGGGTGCAGGTTGTACTGGTGCGCCACCTGGCTGGCCGCCGTGAGTTGTTCGGCGGACCACTCGCTGACCCCGGCGTACAGGACTTTGCCCTGGCTGACCAGGTCGTCGAGGGCGCGCAAAGTTTCGTCCAGGGGCGTTTCGGGGTCGTAGCGGTGACACTGGTAGAGGTCGATATAATCGGTCCCCAGGCGCTTGAGGCTGGCGTGACATTCTTCCATTATATGCTTGCGTGAAAGACCCCGGTCGTTGGGGCCGCTCCCTACCGGGAAAAAGACCTTGGTGGCAAGCACATACGAGGTCCGGGGTATATCATGCAAGACCTCACCCAGGACTCTCTCGGCCTCACCCCGGTAATAGGCGTCGGAGGTATCGAAAAAGTTGATACCGAGTTCGTACGCTTTGAGGACACATTCGCGGGCGGCGTTGGTGCCGACGCTGCCGCCGTAGGTCAGCCAGCTACCAAGGCTGATTTCGCTGACTTTGAGACCGGACCGTCCTAATTTGCGATATTCCATAAGATTCTAGCTCCTTCCGCCTTCTATCTTTAGCCAGGCATAGTATTTTAGCATTTTAGGGGGTGCGAGAAAAGAGAAATGCCGGAACACCGCTCAGGAAGGGACGAAATGGTATGTGACTTAAATCATTGACTCAAGCTAACTCGATGCTATACTAAAATTATCACGACGATTTTTAGCCAAATTTATTTCACCCTATAAAAGTTAGTGTTTAAGCCTATAAATAGTCACCAGGTAGATTCCATAATTAAGTTTATGTAAGCGAACAAGCGCAAGAGGCTTGAAGGAGGTTCGAGATGCGAACGGCAGGCGGGGTAATGGGTATCATAGGTAGCATTTTTGGGGGGATTCTGGCCGCTATCGCGTTTTTTATTGGGGTCGTCGGGGTAGCCGCCAGCAAAGCGGCCAACGACGCTATCAGCCAGGCCCAGGCTGACCCAACGATAGCCGCCGCTTCCGGCGGTCAGCAGCAACTGGCCCAGACCGCAAAAGATATTTCCGACGCCAGTGGTTACTTCGCCTGGGCGGCGGGTGGGGCCGGTATCCTGGGAATTTTATGTGTGGTGGGTCTGATTGGCGCGATTATGGCCTTCTTCAAACCGCCGGTTGGGGCAATTCTGATGGCCGTAGCCGGGGTAGGCGGATTTGTAATCGCGAATGTATTCTGGGCTTTTTCCGGTTTCTTCCTAGTCATCGGGGCGCTCCTGGCTTTCCTGGGCACTTTCCAGAAACAGGCCGCTCAGAACCAGACCCAGATGCAACCTGCCGGGGCGCCGGGCTATTATCCGCCGCAACAGCCTTACCAGCCGCCGCAGCCAAACTATTATGCGCCGCAGCAACCGGGCTATCCGCAGCAGCAGTATTACCAGCAACAGCCACAGGGTTTCCCCCCTGCGCCGCAGTACGGCCAGCCTAACCCGCAGCCGCAGCAGTATTACCAGCAGCAACCGGGGTATACCACACCGGGACAGGGCTTTAACACCCAGGGGCAGCAACAGCAGTATTATCCCCGGCCTACCACGGCCTCAGATGGGCAGCAGATTGTTCCGCCCCAGGATAATACCAAGTTGAACTAACCGGATGGAGCCGATTTTGCCTTTAGTAGAACCCCAAAGAAATAGCCCGGTTGGCTGAAAAACGGTCGCCCAACCGGGCTTTACTGCGGAGAAAGTACTAATTGACAACATATTGGGCTATGCTATACTTTGGATATATCTAAGTCTTGAGCACAACCAGCACCAAAAACAGGGTAAAAACCACCAGCTAACCCGTTCTTAAACCGGGGGGTATTGGACGGCTTTCTAACTTTATCAATCACACTTTTACCAACCGTTTTACCTTTTAGAGTTAATCTAGAAGGGACAATAAGCCCGTAGGCGCAGGTTAACAATTTCAATCTTTATAACAAATTAAAGGAGCAATTTCCTGATGAGCAATCCTCAAAATCCCAATCCCAACCAGGGCTGGGGCCAGCAGCCTCCGCCAAACCAGCCACCTTACGGACAACCGGGCGGATACGGACAGCAGCCAGGCGGACAACCGGGCGGTTATGGACAGCCGCAGTACCCCCCGCCGCCAGGCTATGGGCCGCCGCCGGTAGACGCTTATGGCAATCCGCTACCACCGATGGGTTATGGCGAAGTCTCGGACAAGGACTGGACAACAGCCCTTCTGCTTTCCATCTTCCTGGGTGGCCTGGGCGTAGACCGCTTCTACCTGGGCTATACTGGCCTCGGCATCGTAAAGTTGATTACCCTGGGCGGGTGCGGTATCTGGGCGCTGGTAGACCTGATTATGATTATTACCGGCGGTCTTAAAGACGCGCAGGGCCGGCCTTTACGCCGCAATTAAAAATGGCGAGGCCACATTCTGCCGCCCGGTTGGCGGTTGAGACAGCCTCGTTAGCTACCCCGCGAGGACGCTTGATTGCGTTCGGTGTTCTCGCGGGGTTTTTAGCGTTAGTGGGACCAAACCGTCTCGAAGGCAAACAAAGTCTATGCCTGATTCGAAATATCACCGGGCACCCCTGCCCGGCCTGCGGAATGACCAGGGCCAGTTCGGCGCTTTTACGCGGCCAGGTCAGGACCGCCGCCCGCTATAATAAACTGGTCTTTCCGGTAGCCGCCACCCTCATTTTTCTATACATTAAAGACGGTTATAACTTTTTCCACAATAGGATTTCTTCCTGGCTAAAATCGCTAAGTATTAATTAATTGCAAGGTAACTTAGTACCTCTAAACCGGGTTTTCTAATCCGAAAGGGCCATTGAAACCTTGTCGGGTGTGCTATAATATTTGAAGACGCCTGACACATCTGGATTAATGTGTAGTTAAAACCCGGTCCGTTGGGCCGGAGGCAGAATGCGGTAAGGAATTTCCAAATTTTTCGGGGTTTGGTAATAGTATAGAGTACGAAAGTACGCTAATTGGCTTTTCCGGTATTGGCATAAAAGCTACAGCGAAGGAGTGTAGCTTTGAAGGCCAAAACTGTTGTTTTAAGGAGAATGGGTAACATGGCTAATACACGGGGCAGTCGGGTACAGTATCGCTGCTCGTTCTGTGGAAAAGGGCAAGAAGATGTACGGCGGTTGATTGCCGGACCTGGGGCGGTATATATCTGTGATGAATGTGTAGATTTATGCCGGGAAATCATTGACGAGGAAATGAGCGGCCCCAAGGCGGACCTGAACCTGGGCCGGGTGCCAACCCCCAAACGCATCGTGGAATTGCTCAACCAGTATGTTATCGGCCAGGACCGCGCCAAGAAGGTGCTTTCGGTTGCCGTGTACAACCACTACAAGCGCATCAGCATGAACGCGCAAAACGAGGATGTCGAACTTCAGAAAAGCAATATCCTTCTAATCGGCCCCACCGGTAGCGGCAAAACCCTGTTAGCCCAGACCCTCGCGAAAATTCTGGACGTCCCCTTCTCCATTGCCGACGCGACCGCCCTCACCGAGGCCGGTTATGTCGGTGAGGATGTCGAGAACATTCTGCTGCGGTTGATTCAAGCCGCCGACCACGATATTGCCCGCGCCGAAAAAGGCATTATCTATATCGACGAAATAGATAAAATTGCCCGCAAAAGCGACAACCCTTCGATTACCCGCGACGTTTCGGGCGAAGGCGTGCAGCAAGCGCTCTTGAAAATTATTGAAGGGACGATGGCGAACGTACCCCCCCAGGGTGGCCGCAAACATCCCCACCAGGATTTCGTCCAGATTGACACCACCAACATCCTGTTTATCTGCGGTGGCGCTTTCGAAGGGTTGGAGCAGGTTATCGGGCAGCGCGTAGGTACTCGCTCGATAGGCTTCCGGCACGACCAGGAGAAGGATGCCCAGAAGGCCCAGAAAGAAAAAGACAACCTGCTGGCGAAGGTCAGCCCGGATGACCTCTTGAAATACGGCCTTATCCCCGAATTTATCGGGCGTCTGCCGATTACGGTCAGCCTGGATATGCTGGACAAACCGGCCCTGATGCGGATTCTGACCGAGCCGAAAAACGCCATCATCAAACAGTACCAGAAATTCCTGGCCGCCGACAAAGTGGAACTGGTCTTCACCGAGGACGCCCTGGAAGCGACCGCCGACAGAGCCCTCACCCACAAAACCGGCGCGCGCGGTCTGCGAACCACTATCGAGGAGTCTTTGCTGGATGTGATGTACGAAATTCCTTCGATGGAAAATGTCCGCAAGTGTATCGTGAACGCGGACGTGATTGAAGGGCGCGGACGGCCCATTTTGCAGGGGCCGAACCGGGGCGAAATCGCTTTTAGCGACCAGAAGGAACAAACTCTGGAAGAAAGCGCCTAGCGCCTGCTACCTGGATAAAATTCCATCAATTGTTAACCTGACAAATAGCTCTCACTCATTTCCGAGGAGAGCTATTCTTTTTGGTTTATTTCTCGCCCACCGCAAAAAGGGTTGTAGTCAAATCAAGGAATTTCTCGCGGTCCTTCAAAACCTTTAACCAGCGGTCCGGGATAGCCGCGTAGCCGTAGAAAGCCCCGGCAATCTCGCCCGTAACCGCTCCGACCGTGTCGGCGTCATCGCCGCCGTTGACAGCCTTGACGACGGCTTCCTCAAAGGTTGAGGTAGTTAAGATGCAATGCAGGGCGGTGAGGACGGTCGAAAGGGCCCAACCGGAATTGCCCCGGTGGGGGCGGCCCGCCTTTTCCCATTCGTCCAGCACCCGCTGCCATTCCGGCCCGGCGGCCTGTTTAGCCTGGGCCAGGGCGGTTTCGAAAGGCTGCCCGTTGATTAACCCGGCAATCATTACGTTAGCTACCACGCAGGAACCCGCTGCGATGGGGGAACGATGGGTCGGGGCGGCACTGAGCAAGGAGTCGCGGACGAGTTCGGCCCGGCGAGAGGGTTGGTGCCACAGAACCGCCACCGGGGCGCAGCGCATTACAGCCCCGTTGGCCTGGCTCTGCGGATTGGCGTCACCGGAATCCGCCGCCGGGACACCGCTTTTTAAGCGAGACAGGGCCTGGCTGACCGTAATCCCAATATCGGGCGGGCGAGAGTCGTACCAACCGACAAAGCGACGGCCCAGGTCTTCTACATCCAGACCCGTTACGGCTTCCCGGTTGGTAGCTACCAGGCTTTCCAGCAGACAAAGCATCATCTGGCTGTCATCTGTATAGTCGCCAACGGCCCAGTTTAAAAACCCGCCCCCGCGCATTTCGGTCTGCCCGGCAGGCCCGTACTTCTGCTTGATTTCAACGGGCGAGGTAAATTCGACGGTGCTGCCAAGCGCGTCGGCTACAACCAATCCCAGGATACTACCCTTAGCCCGGTCCAGTGGTGTTATTAAATTAGCGTTTTGCCCGTCTGGCGTCATTCTTCGTTACCTCTTTTCATATAGTGTATTATTTACACTGAATTATAACATTGTCAGGCTGGTTGTCAAGGGGTAAATAATATTAACATTAAGTAGACAGGGTTTCATATATTTAACAACAATAGTACCAGCTTCTTATTCCTTTAAAAATCAGGGTATGATATAGTCAGCCTGAGTTTGTAAGTTGAACTGGCCGAAACTGTCAACCGGACTAAATCCTACCGTTGCTCCCTATCCCCTGAGTCCTGAATATAAAACCGGTAAAATAAAAAAGTATGGATGCCATAACTGACCCGCCCGTTGCCATAAATAAAATCAGTTATTTCGAGAAGGTAAAGCAATTCTCAGGTAACCATGCCCTTTTGATATTTAGCCTGGTGACGCTGGCCCTGGCGGTAATATATATAAACCCCTTTAATGAGACCGCCATTTCGGACGATTGGGCCTATATCTGGACCAGTAACCACCTGGTCCGCACCGGCCAATATATCCTGCACCCCTGGGCCTCGGCAAACATAATGTTCCAGGCTTACTGGGGAGCGCTGTTTGCGCTGGTGGGCGGCCTTTCTATCGGCACCTTACACCTTTCAACTATAGCCCTGGCCGTAATCGGGTTAATCTCACTCTACCTATTAGCCCTGGAACATAATTTAAACCGCCCAATGGCAGGGCTTTTATGTTTATGCCTGGTTGCCAACCCCATCTTCTTGTTTCTGGTGCCCACCTTTATGACAGATGTACCGGCGTTGGCCCTGCAATTACTGGCCCTGCTTCTGTACACTCGCGGTATCAAAAAGCACAACAAAATCTATATGGCAGCCGGTGGGGCCGCTACGGTCGCGGGATTTTTTATCCGGCCTACTGGCCTTGCTTTACTCCTGGGATTGGCCGCTATCATCTGGCTGGATAAAGAACGAATCAAAAACTGGAAATTATATACCGCCGGAGTAATTATTCCCCTGGCGGGCCTGGTTTTTCTCATTTTTGGCAATACCGGGAGCAATTTTAACGGGAGCTTAAATTCCGGTTCGCCAAACGGGGCGGGTCAGATAAAATTTATGACCCAGCTTGATACCTTTCTGCCCGCTATTTTATTGTGGCGGCCCGGCATCTATTTGAATTATCTCGGCCTTTTTTGTATGCCGCTCGCAATCGCCAGCCTGGTCGGGTTAATAACCGGCAAGTCCCGGCCATTTAATTTAAAAGCTTTCCTGTTTTTCACTGCCCTGATAATTGGGGCCCTTGTTTACCAGGCGGTAGGGTTAAAAGCCGACTGGTATTTCCCCTACATGGGATTTAATTTAGATTTTCTCAGGGTACTTCCTCAACTAGGCCAGTTAGCAACAATTTTGGCGGTGCCGGGCGGCATCATCATCGGAGCCCTGACCTGGGAAAGAGTGGGGAGTTGGAAACGCTGGCAAAGCTTACCCCTGGACCAACGGTTTTTAGATACAACCACGGTTTTCCTGTCAGTGTATTTTATTTTGTTTTTTAATCTTGGTGACCGCTATTTGCTCACCCTGGCACCGTTTGCCCTTATTGTACTGGGGCGTCACCTCCAACCCCGCCTGAAAGGTTTAACCCGTTATATAATTGTTTTCAGCTTGCTACTGGTGGCGTTGACGGCCATAATAACCCGCTTCGACCAGGCCGAACAGGCCGCCGAGTGGAAAGCCAGCGACTATGCCTTGACCCTGGGAAGCGAACCCCTCAAAATTATGGGACCCTGGGGCTGGTATAGCAGTTATAATTTTGATGATTACTTAAAGACTAATCCAGACCTGACCAATGTCCAGTACATGTTCGACAATTGGCGGCCCCTTCGCCAGAAAGAGTCCGAATACCAGATTAATTTTTACCTGGAACCCCTGGCCGGCGAGGGCTGGCAAGTTGTAAAAACTTTTCCGTTTAGCGATGGGTTTTTCCAGGAACAGGTAGTTTACCTGCTGCGCAAACCGGATAGTTAGACCCCCAAACACCTTACATTAAATCTAACTATCTTCAAAGAGAGCGGACCCGTTAAAATATTGGGGGTCTGGTATAATATGGGCATGCACTTTTTTCGCGGAATACGGATATTGTATAGAAACATTTTTTTAAAACATTGTAGCCAAAATACTAAAAGACCGGATTATTTAAGACTTATATTGTGGAAGGCTGCTAACCAGCAGAGCAGGAAGAAAAGCAGGAAAGCCCAAAGTTATGCCTGAATTTAAAATTGTTTCGGACTTCAAACCTACCGGCGACCAACCCCAGGCCATTGATAAACTGGCAAAAGGGGTCCAGGAAGGCAAACGTCACCAGATTTTGCTGGGTGTTACCGGTAGCGGTAAGACTTTCAGTATGGCAAAGATTATCGAACAAACCCAGCGCCCGGCTCTGATTCTGGCGCATAATAAGACCCTGGCCGCCCAGTTGTACCAGGAGTTTAAAGAGTTTTTCCCGAATAACGCGGTAGAATATTTTGTCAGCTATTACGACTATTACCAGCCGGAAGCCTATATTCCCCGAAACGATGTTTACGTCGAAAAAACCGCCGATGTGAACGAAGAGATTGACAAGTTGCGTCACGCCGCCACTCGCGCTTTATTAGAACGGCGAGACGTGATAATTGTAGCCTCGGTTTCGTGTATTTACGGCCTGGGTTCGCCCGAAGAATACGGCAAGGTGGTGGTCAGCCTGAAAAAGGGTGATACCATCCGGCGTGACCGGGTGTTACGGCATTTAGTTGATATTCAGTATGCCCGTAACGACCTGACCCTTTCGCGCGGGACTTTCCGGGTGCGGGGCGATACGCTCGAAGTTTACCCGGCTTATGAAGAAATTGCCCTCCGAATCGAGCTTTTCGGAGATGAAATCGACCGGATTACCGAAATTGACCCGTTAACCGGTGAAATCTTAATCGAACGGACCAAGATTGATATTTACCCGGCCAAACACTTCGTTACCTCGGCGGAGAAGTTACAGTCGGCTATCCGGGATATTCGGACCGAGTTGGACGAGCGGTTGAAAGAGTTGGAAGAAGACGGCAAGTTGTTAGAGGCAGCCCGCCTGAAACAACGGACCCTTTACGACCTGGAAATGCTGGAAGAAGCAGGGTACTGTAACGGGGTCGAGAACTATTCGCGGCACCTGGCCCGGCGGGGGGCCGGGGAACAGCCCTGGACTCTGCTCGACTATTTCCCGGACGATTACGTGGCGTTTGTAGACGAGTCGCACATCTCGCTACCCCAGGTGCGGGGCATGTATGGCGGTGATCGCTCCCGCAAAATGACCCTGATTGATTACGGGTTCCGGTTGCCCTCGGCGGCGGATAACCGCCCCCTCACCTTTGAGGAATTCGAAAACCACGTCCACCAGGCCGTCTATGTCTCGGCGACGCCCGGTCCCTACGAATACGAACATACCGAACCGGAAGCCATCGCCCAACAGGTTATCCGGCCCACCGGTCTGATTGACCCCGAAATCAGCGTGCGCCCGACCAAAGGCCAGATTGACGACCTGGTCGGGGAAATCCAGGAGCGGGTCCGCAAACGCCAGCGCGTGCTGGTGACGACCCTGACCAAACGGATGGCCGAGGAGTTAGCTGACTACCTGATTGAGATGGGTATCAAGACGCACTACCTGCACAGCGAGGTTGTAACCCTGGAGCGGGTGGAAATCCTGCGTGACTTGCGGTTGGGGGTTTACGACGTGATAGTCGGTATCAACCTGTTGCGAGAAGGTCTGGACTTGCCGGAAGTGTCGCTGGTAGCCATCCTGGACGCCGACAAAGAAGGCTTCCTGCGCTCGACCAGTTCGCTCATCCAGATTACAGGGCGGGCGGCCCGGCACCTGGAAGGTAAGGTTTTGATGTATGCTGACAACATCACAGACTCGATGCAGCGTACGATTGATGAAACCTACCGGCGGCGTAAAATCCAGATGGAATACAACGAGAGTCACGGGATTGAACCGGCCAGTATCGTCAAGGAAATCAAGGACATCACGGACCGGGTACGGGCGGTAGCCGAGTCGCGGGGCGAGTATATCGTCAACGCGGAAGACTCGGCGGCGGACGCCCAACCGGCCTTACCAGGTGCGCTGCCTAAAGACGAGATTGTACGGCTGATTAAAGACCTGGAAAGCCAGATGCGGACAGCCTCCAAAATGCTTGAGTTCGAAAAAGCGGCCATGTTGCGCGACCAGGTAGTTGAGCTAAAGCGAATGGTCCAGGAGGACAAGCTGGAAGAAGAAAAACCGGCCAGAAAGCCGATTTTGGGGCGCAATTCACAACGGTAAAACATTTTATCGTTAAATCAAAAAGCCGGGATAGACCCCGGCTTTTGTTATGTAAACCGATTTATAAAGGCATTTAAAGTGAAGTCAGGGTCCGGTCCGGCACCGCTTGTTCCGGTGATTCGGGCATAACGGAGGCCAGCACTTCTTCGAGGTCAGCCTCGACAGCCCGGCGAAGTTTGAGGGCTTTCTGCTCGGCGATAAACTCGTCGCACCATTCGAGCAAGGCGCGAGAGAAGGCGCTCGATTCGGGAGTATCGCCTTCCACGATGTTAAAGAGGAAATTCTCAAGGGAGGAGCGTTGGTTCAGGCCGATGCCATAGGCCGCTTCGAGGTTTTTAACCGGGATACCCAGTTTCGCGGCGATAATGCCTTTGATGCAGCAGCACTCACCGATGTAATAGCCGCCGTCAATATCCCCGGCAACAACGGCCTGGCGGACCGATTTGGCCTCTTCGGGGGCAATACTCAAAACTTCCCACAGTTCTTTTTTGACCGCCGCCAGGTTATAAGAAGGTGGAATGGGTTCGACTGGCTCACTAAAGAATGTTTTGAATAAAAGTTTAAGTCTGCGCATGACAACCTCCCCAAAAGGTACACCAGAATGCCAAAAGCTACGAGCGAATCATTTTCTACAGTTTAAAGTCTTTTTGGCTTTAATGCAATAGGTTTTCCATTTCGATTCGGGGAATGCAAGTGTTTAGTTTTTAGTGTTCAGTGTTTAGTTTTTGAAACACACACAGGTGCGACTATAGGTGCTACCTATGGGTACGAGCGAAGGCGAGGAATCGCGATTCCATGCACAGACGGCTGTGCTATTGTCCAATGGACCGGAGATTTCTCGCTACGCTCGAAATGACATGTTCTAAGTACCAAGGACTGTGATATACGCCAACGGCGCGAGATTCTGACGCAAAGCGTCAGAATGACAAGTGCCTAACCGGGGCCATCATGACGTTACGGGTGCAAAGTCAGGGTATCCTCCGTTTTGGTGCTGACAGCGTTGGTGGTGAAAAGGAACTGGTGATAGCGCCCGTTGTTCCAATCGTCAATGTTGTCGCCCCAGTGTTTGCTAAACGGCTGGCCGGACTGGCCCAGGGTGTTGACGATGACCGAGTCGTCAAAGTTCGCCAGGTTCATCACGGTGCGGAAGGACTGGCCGGAAGTCTGGACGAACCCGGTATCGCCGTAATCGTAGGAGGAAGCCGCTACCGTCTGACCGTCGCCGCTGCGTTCGAGAGTGCGCTGGTTAAGGACGAGCGTCAGCGGGAAAGGCAGGGCCGGGCCGAGCGGGGTATGGCTGAAACTGAGCGTGTGCAAGCGGCCCCACCGCCAATCGTCCATATTGCCGCCAAACTTCGAACCGAGACTATCGACCGCCTGGCCGAGAGCCTTTTGCAACAGGGCGTCCCGGCCTCCCGCGCCCCACCACTCGTTAGTAGGGTCTTTTAGCAGTTTGAGGACGAGCGGGATATAAAAACGTGGTTCGTCAAGATACTGGCCGTAAACATCACCGAGTTTGTCCTTGAACATGTCTTCAATAAGGTCCTGGAAAGCCACTTTGTAGAGGGCCGCCGGGACCGAATTGGCCGCCATGCTGCCGTCCCAGTTTTTGAGGCGCTTGACCGCGTTACCGGTCCGGGCGTCGCTATCGGAGAGATTAGCGAAGGCCGCGCCGATTTCCCGGCCTGGCAGGCTGATTACATCATTCTGGATGGCGGTCAAATCCTGAAGCGAAAGTTTATCCTTCGCGGTGAGAAGTTGCGTGATGCGCGCGGCCCGCCAACCGGGGTCGAACTCCTCGCCCAGGGTAAACTTCTGGCTGAAATTGGCCGGGACCGGGCGGTTATTGGCCG
Source organism: Chloroflexi bacterium 54-19 (assembly GCA_001898225.1). Classification (GTDB taxonomy): domain Bacteria; phylum Chloroflexota; class Chloroflexia; order Chloroheliales; family Chloroheliaceae; genus 54-19. The sequence continues at coordinate 168,123 of MKTJ01000017.1, read as the reverse complement.
TGGCGATAAAGTTGGTCGAAGGGTTGTAAGCCGAGGGTAACTCGTCAAACGAAGCGTAGCCAGTCCACTCGTATTCGCCGGTCCAGCCCGGCACAGGCAGCAGACCGTCACCCTTGGCCCGTACCGGCCACAGGCCGGGCACCTGGTAGCCGATATTGCCGTCCACGTCGGCATAGACAAAGTTCTGGGCCGGGGAGTTGAAACCGCGCAGGGCAGTTCGAAACTCGGTCCAGTTGGAGGCCCGGTCGTAATCCAGCACCGAGCCGATAAGCGGGGCATTTTTGAGGGCGGTCCATTGAAGGGCCATCGGCTGGCTGCCATCGAGGGTGCTGGTAACATCGTTCATGATAGGGCCATGCCGGGTTATGCGGACGTTGATGGTCTGGGAAGGCTTGCCCTTGATTTTGATTTCTTCGGGAATGACCTGCATATTCTGCCAGGAACCCTGGAACTCGTACTGGTCGGGGTTGGCCGGGTTAACTTTTTCCATGTAGAGGTCTTGCGTATCGCCGCCCACGTTGGTAACGCCCCAGGCTATCCGCTCATTGTGGCCGATAACCACACCCGGCACACCGGGGAAAGTGACCCCCGCGACATCCCAACCGGGCGCCTGTAAACCCACTTCGTACCAGATGGAAGGATTGCGAATACCCAGGTGGGGGTCGTTGGCAACCATCGGTTTGCCGGTAGTGGTCTTCGCGCCGCTGACGACCCAGTTGTTGCTGCCCTGGGAAGCGGGGTCGCTCCCGGCGATAGCGGAAACCTCGGCTTGCAAGTCGACCAGGGCCAGGGCTTTATCCATCCCGGCGTAATTGGCTCCCTGCGGCACGATTAAAGGCGTATTATCGGCGGGGTCGGTCGGCAGAAGGAAGGCGGCTTTATCCGCGCCAAGCTTATCGACCAGGGCCGCCCGCAAGATTTCGCGGGTGTAGTTGCCGCTCAGGTCGTAGGCCATGTATTTGCCCCAGGAGACCGAGTCGAGCGGGGTCCAGGGTTCAGGTACATAGCCGAGCAGGTTAAACTCGATAGGCAGGTTGTCTTTGTGGGTATCAATAAAGAGGTTGATACCTTTGGAATAATCTTCCAGAATTTTCAGGTCTTCCGCGCCAAGCGAGGGCATTTCAGCCTCGGCGGCCCGGCGCAACCCGATGGTCCGCAGGAACCGGTCCTGGTTTATCGCCGCCGACCCCAAAACCTCCGAGAGCCGCCCGGCTCCGACCCGGCGAAAGAAATCGAGCTGAAACAGCCGGTCCTGGGCCGTTACATAACCCTGGGCGATAAACATATCATCGGCGGTGGTAGCCGAAATATGGGGAGTGCCGTTGCTATCGCGCACCACTTTAACCTCGCCGCTCAAGCCCGGCAGCTGGATAGAGCCGGAAGTCTGGGGCAACGGACGGTAACCGAACCAGGCCACGCCAAAAGCCCCGGCCAGCAGGACCAGTATCACCAGCAGCGAAACCAGGAAAAGGGCGTAGCGCAGCAGACGAGAACGCCAGCTTCGCCGTTTTTTAGGACGAGGCTGGGTAGTCGCGGTGCGGTCAATTTGCTTCATTGCAATTCTCCCCAAAGATTAAATTATTGGTACAAAGGGCCGGATAAAAAAGTCGGCCAGACGAAAGGGCCTGGCCGGAATCCTTATTTTACAGGTTGTATTTTTTAGACGCGTTCGTAACGGTCGAGATTCAGCACAAAGACGGTGGCGCGCCCGGTCTGAATTTCGGGCGTTTTCCCGGCAACACTCTGGTCGATAAACTGCTCCAGGGGATTGCCGGACTTACGGGGAATCGAGGTGCTATCCGGGAACGGATTGGTCACCGTCTGCCGGCGGCTCTGGCTGTGCTGGGCGACGATAGTCAGCACGTTTTGCACGGCTTCGTCAGGCACACCGACTATGATGGTGGTATTACCCTGGCGCAAAAAGCCGCCGGTGCTGGCGAGGCGGGTCGCGCCGTAGTGAGCCGCCGTCAAGCCATCAATCAAATCGTCGGCGTCCTCGTTTTGGACAATGGCAACTACAAGTTTCATCGCCATGATAGAGTTTCCTCTCTTGAAGTATCAAGCCGGTTTAACAGGTACATTGCGCCGGACAAGCCAGTATTGAAAAGGTCAAATTCCAAAGTTGTATCCCACATTATATGTTTGGGAGATAGGGCTGTCAACTACAGGCTATTTTTGTTTTCAGAATTGAGCCTGAAATAACCCTGGAACTCCGCGCCACCTTCCGGGCTGTTGAGGGCCAGCAGGTTGCCGCCGTGCGCCAATACAATCCGCCGGGCGATGGTCAGGCCCAACCCGGCTCCGCCACTCTGGCGTAAATGGGCCGATTTGCCCCGGTAGGACGGTTCGAAAAGATGGGGCAGGTCTTCGGGGGTGAAACCGGGACCGCTATCGACCACCTTAAACCGGAATTTATCCTCCTGGACAATCCAGTCCAGCCGGACGGTGCTATCCTCGGTCGTGTAGCAAATCGCATTGTCGAGCAGGTTCTCAAAGACACGGGTCAGGAGCGAAACGTCGCCGCGCACCATACACGGCTCCGGGGAAGTGGGTATCTTAAGCTCGACCCGCTTGGCCTCCAGTTGAGGGCGAAAACTTTCGACCACCTTAAAAAGCATCTGGACAATCTCGAAGCTTTCGTAACGGGGCGACTGCTCCATGTATTCGAGCCGGGCGTAGGCGAACAGGTCGCTGATTCTTTTCTCAAGGTCGTCGGCTTTCTCCTGGCAGACTCTTACATAATGCAAGATTTTTTCAGGAGTGCTGGCAATACCGGTCTCCAGGCCCTGCAAATAGCCGCGCAGGGAAAACAAAGGCGTTCGCAAGTCGTGGGCGATGCCGCTAATAAACATGCGGCGGTGCTGTTCGAGTTCGGCCTGGCGGGAGAGGGCGATTTGTAAGGCATTGCCCATTTCCTGGAAGGCGGTTGCTACCTCGGCTACCTCGCGGACCTGGGAGGGTGGCAGGCTGAAATTCAGGTCGCCCCCGGCAATCTGGCGAGCCGAACGGCTCATGGCAGCCAGCGGTTTCAGGATGGCCCGGTCCACAAAGGCGCTGGTAATAACCGCCAGGATAATTTGTAGGAAAAACTGGATAGGAACGACAAAGCGCAGGGGTGCCAGGTTCGAGGGTTCGTGGAAAGTCCACCAGGTAATGACGCCAAAAGTGAGGGTAGTCGTGAGAAAATAACCGAGGAGCCAGGTTAAGAGCAGCCAGCGCCGGACCGAAAGGACTTTCATTGTTTTGCTCCTTCAAAACGATACCCCACGCCCCAGACCGTTACGATATACTCCGGCGAGTTGGGGTCAACCTCGATTTTCTCACGAATCCGCCCGATATGGACGGTAACGGTATGGCGGTCCCCGATGTCACCCCAGAAACGCTGGAAAAGTTGTTCCCTGGTAAAAATCTGGTAGGGATGCTCGGCCATAAAGTGCAATAACTCAAACTCGCGGGCAGTAAAATTCACCGGACTACCCGCCACCAGCACCTGGTGGGCTTTTATATCTATGCTAAACCGTTTGAAGTCGAGCCGGGCGACCGGGGTTGGCCCCGGCACCCGGTAGCGGCGCATGACCGCTTTTATTCGGGCGACTACTTCCAGGGGTGAGGCGGATTTTACGATGAAGTCATCGGCCCCAAGACCCAGGCCGCGAATTTTATCGTAATCTTCGTCGCGGGCGCTCAGAAAGAGGACCGGGATGTCGTAAGTCTCGCGGAGCTGGCGGCAGACCTCAAAGCCGTTCAGGTTTGGCATCATTATATCGAGCAAGACGCAGTTTACCGGGTGGGTTTCCATCACTCGCAAGGCTTCCAGTCCATCCGTGGCAGACTCCACCGCGTAATCTTCGGCCAGCAAAAAGTCTCGCATCAGTTCAACAATTTGCGGGTCGTCGTCCACCACAAGGACGGTCGGTCTATTTTCCAGGAATTTCTCTTTTTTAGGTTCCACTTCTTTGGTTTTCCCACCTCGTCAAACCGCTAAACAAACAATCAGGACGATTCTAAGAGTCTTCAGCGCCGATTTCAAGGGTCCGTAACGCAGATTTGAGTCCGTTTATTATCTGTTTATATTTAACGCACAATTTCTTGAGCTTCTCCCAATAAACTATTTGCAGGAATACAAAATTACCTGCAAATTTAGTGGGTTTAAGGGAAAAGAAATGAATGATAATTATCTTCTCGGTTACAGCCTTAGCTTGGCGTTAGGATTTATAATTTTTCTGGTGGCAATAGCCCTGGCATTCTCGGTCAGCGGACTGGTCTTGCGAAAAACCACCAAAAGTTTAAATTCGCGTATCTGGCTTAATACCATTTTGTCAGGGTTAATCACGGCCCTGGCGGTGGCCAGGCTGGTTATGTTAATCATCATGGGAAGCAACGGGTTAGAACTAATCCCGGTCAATTTCGCGATCAGTTTTCTTTTTACGCTGGTGCCGCTCCTGGCGACCCTGGGCCTGACCATCCCGCGCCTGTGGAGGTTGCGCCAACCCCGCGAAGCCTCCGGCCCGGTGCCGCTCTCCGACCCCGTCAGGGTGGCTGCCGCCGAAACATGGCTGGTCGTCCCGGTCCAGGGTTTGCTAGTGGGCGCGTTGCTAAGCGGGATACTCACTATCGCTTCCAATTCACCGGTGTTAACGCTCGTAGCTGCTGCCGCCTGGCTGGTATTTGGTGGCTGGGCCTGGTTCCGGCAGACCCGTTTTCAGCAAAAACTGGCCCAAAACGGCCCGGCAGCAATTCCCCGCTTTGTAACGCGGCTTGGCCTACGGCTGGCAACGGTGGCGGCCTTTGCGGCGGGGTTCCTGGTTATCTTTCTGGTCGGAATTACCACAACCCGGTTACCCGACCGCTTCAACATGACAATGGACGAAATTCATTCGACCGGGATGGTGATGGCGCCGGGCCAGAAAATGTTGAGCGTGACCGACCTGACCGGGCCGCAAGAAGGCACTCCCGACAAAACTTTTACCCTGACTGCCGAGCGAGCCCAGGTCAAACTCGATAACGGGCAGACTGTTGACGCCTGGACCTATAACGGACAGCTACCGGGACCGGAGTTGCGGGTCAACCAGGGCGATTTGGTCCAGGTGACGTTGCAAAACAAGGACGTGACCGAAGGGGTGACTTTACACTGGCATGGCGTGGACGTGCCTAACGCCGAGGATGGGGTCGCCGGGCTGACCCAGGACGCCGTGATGCCCGGTCAAACCTTTATCTATCGCTTCCGGGTAAATGACGCCGGGACTTACTGGTACCATTCGCACCAGTTTTCAAATGAACAGGTAAAGATGGGTCTGTTCGGGGCTTTTATCGTCGAACCTAAAACCCCCGCCCCCGCCAGTACAACCGACCTGGCGGTCCTGGCGCATACCTGGTCAACCGGTGGCGGGTCAAAGTTTGCCTTTGGTCTCGCGACCACGACCGACCGGAAAACGGTTGCGCCGGGCACCCCGGTACGTTTACGCCTGATAAATGCCAACAACAGCCTATTAAACTTCACCCTGACCGGGACACCTTTCCGGGTCACGGCCATTGATGGCACCGACCTTAACAAACCGGGCGAACTGACCGATATAAAACTACCCCTGGCGGCGGGTGGGCGTTACGACCTCGAATTTACCATGCCCGACCACCCTGTTTTGCTCAATAGCGGGAGCGCCAGCATCTTACTCAGTCCCGATGGTAAAGGGGATATGACGCCTATAACCCCAAAGGCTGTCTTCAACCCGGCCACCTACGGCCAGCCCGAAAGCGAGCAACCCGTTACTTTGCAAAGCCATTTCGACCGGGAATACACTCTCACCCTGGATAACGGCCTGGGGTTCTACAACGGCTCGCTGGCGACCCTCTGGCTGATTAACGACCAGGTCTTTCCCAACACCCCGGCCATCAACGTGAACGAGGGCGACCTGGTAAAAATCACTTTTGTAAACCGCAGCCCGATGGACCACCCTATGCACCCTCACGGTCACAAAATGCTGGTGTTGAGCCGCAACGGTCAACCGATCAGCGGTAGCCCCTGGTGGACCGACACCCTTAATGTCGCGCCGGGCGAGATTATCACGGTAGCCCTCAAAGCCGACAACCCGGGTTTATGGATGGACCATTGCCACAATCTCGAACACGCCGCTTCCGGGATGGTGATGCACCTGATGTATAACAACGTCATGACACCTTTCCAGGTGGGTCCGACTTCCGGCAACGACCCCGAATAAACGGCTGTTTGTTAAGCAGGTAAGCTTTGAAATAAAAAGCCGTCACTGGCAGGAGATACATCCTGCCAGTGACGGCTTTTCGGTTGTTGAGTAAAAGCTATTTTTCAAATTAACAGGGTCTTTGAGAAAAAATTCAGGATATTTTCCTCCGGCAGTGGTCTGCTAAAAAGAAAGCCCTGGACCCGCTGACACCCGATTTTGCGCAGAATTTCCAGTTGCGCCCCACTTTCCACCCCTTCGGCAATCACCACCAGGTCCAGGGTCTGGGCCAGGCTGACAATCGCTTTGAGGATGGCCTCGCTGTTCAAATTCTCTTTGTGGTTTTGTCCGAGCGAACGCACAAAAGAGCTGTCAATTTTTAGCACATCAATGGGCAATTGCTGTAAATAACTCAGAGATGAGTAGCCGGTGCCAAAATCGTCCACCGCGATCTCGATGCCGATTTTGCGCAACTGGTTGAGGGTAAAGTGAGTGTTACCTAAATTTTTTAAGTGGATACTTTCGGTTATTTCCAGTTCGAGGTGCCGGGGTTCCAACCCGGTTGTTACCAGGATCTGGATTATCCTATCCACGAAATCTACCTCGGCCAGTTGTTTTGGTGAAACATTTACCGCCATCTTGATAGGAGGGTAGCCTTTTTTCTGCCAGGTTTTGCTGTCCCGGCAGGCTTTCTCCAACACCCAGTAACCGATTTTGGTGATTAGCCCGGTTTCTTCGGCCAGGCCGATAAAGCGGTCCGGGCCAATCAACCCCAGGTCGGGGTGGTTCCAGCGTACCAGGGCTTCGACGCCTACCATTTTCCCGGTGACGAAATCAATCTGGGGTTGGTAATGTAAGACCAACTCGTTATTCTGGATTACCCAGAACAAATCCCGTTTTAGCCTTAACTGCTCAATCAGGTAGGGGTCGAGGGTCGACAATTTAATATAGTTATCGTCCAGTTTGGCGGTCAGCCCGACCAGGTCACGCGGAGAGCTAACCGCCTTCCCTGCCAGCACTTTTGGCGAGGCGGCTTCGATCCGGCGTTCACTTTCGGCAAGCAGGTGCAACAAACGGTGCTTTAATATCGCCCATTGGAAAGGTTTGGATATAAATTCGGTAACACCACAGGCATAAGCTTTTTCGACAGACTCGTTATCCGACAGGCTGGTAACCATCAAAATGGGAAGGTTTTGCCCACCAGGCATATTACGCATGTTCTGGCAGGTTTCAAAGCCATCCATGGTCGGCATAATCGCGTCCAGGAGGACAATTTCAGGGTTGGATTGTTTAAAGACTAAAAGAGCTTCTTCACCGTTAGTGGCCTGGACTACCCGGAACCCCAGGTGTTCCAGGTTAAATCTAAGTAATCCAAGGTTGTCGAGGTTATCATCAACGATAAGGACCAGATGCCCTTTTGGAGAAATACTTGAGGTCATATAATACCTTTTTGAACGAAACGAAATTTATGCATGCCCTCACACAGCAACCGAGGGGGCACCCAACTATAAATAGCCAGGTACACTTTTATTCAGCCTACCTTAATACGGGGGCTTTTATCCGGTAAGCGGTGCGTTCTCCTTATCACAGTACTGCTTGTAGTTAAACATTAAAATATTTTGCTGTCAATAGGACCACCAGTAACAAGATTTTAAGTTTAAAAGTTCCGTAAAAAACCTGGTAATTTGTGTGGTTATTTAAGATGTCCAAGTAGTCGGGGTTAACACTCTAAAGTATATCTAGTAACCACCGGTATTTATAACCTTTTGATTATAGGATACCTTCGTATTGTTAAGAAGTTATAAAGTTGGTATTGCATAAGATTTAAGAAATCTACCTTTATAGACGGTAAAAATTGAAATTTTGGAGCATTTATACAACTTCATTAAGCCAAAAACCTGTTAAGCAGCCCTGACCAGTTCGGCACCAGCCCAACCAGACGGTGTCACCATCCGGCGATTTTATGGTGTTTACAAATCCATCGAAAATCCGCACCGGTTCAGGCAACACGTTAAAAGAAATCAGCAGATGCGGGGCAGGGGGTCACCGACCAGCATGTCGAGGACGCGGGTGCCACCAATATCTGTTTTTAAAAAGACCATTCCGGCAGGCTCGGCCCGGACTTCTCCGATTAAGGCGGCTTCCCTGCCCAGGGGATGAGAGCGCATAGCGGATAGGGCGGCCTCAGCCTTTTCCGGGGCGACAATCGCCAGGAGTTTGCCCTCGTTGGCGATAGTGAGGGGGTCCAGGCCCAGGATTTCACAGGCTCCACGCACTTCAGGCCGGACCGGGATAGCCGTTTCGTCTAGGGCTATGGAGATTTCCGAGGTTAAAGCGATTTCGTTCAAGGTGGTGGCGACCCCGCCCCTGGTGGGGTCTTTCAGGCAATGCAGACCCGGCCCGGCGGCTTCGAGCAGATTAGCAACCAACTCGTGCAGCGGGGCTGTATCACTTTCGATGGTAGTTTCAATATCGAGGGCTTCTCGGGCCAGCAAAATAGCGATGCCGTGGTCGCCGACCGGACCGCTAAGCAAAACTTTATCGCCGGGCCGGGCCTGGGCCTGTCCCATCGGCCAGGTTACCGGGCTTATTCCAACGCCCGCCGTGTTAATAAAGACCCTGTCGGCTTTGCCCCGCTGGACCACCTTGGTATCGCCGGTCACAATCGTAACCCCGGCCCGCGCGGCGGCTTTCGCCATCGCATCGACAATACGTTGCAGTTCTTCGATTGCCAGCCCTTCTTCCAGAACAAACCCCGCCGAGAGGTAAAGCGGCCTGGCCCCGGCCATAGCCAGGTCGTTGACGGTGCCATTAATGGCTAATTCACCGATACTGCCACCCGGAAAGAAAAGAGGGCTGACCACGTAGCTATCGGTCGTAAAAGCCAGCCGGGAGGCCGTTATATCAAAGACCGCCGAGTCGTCCATCCGGTCAAGCAAAGGATTGGAGAAAGCCGGGGCGAAAATCGCTTCAATCAGGTTATGGGTCGCTTTGCCGCCGCTACCATGACTGAGGGTGACGTGGGTATCGTGTAGATAGAATTTCTGGCGGCGGTGCTGGCGGACCCGCTCGATTTTAGCGAGGGTATCCCCCAGCGAAATGTAGGCTTTATCCCGGTCTGGCATGGCTTCTCAGCTTTCTTTTAAACCTTTCTTCTTAGCCAATTTTTAGCTATCTTTTAAGTTTGCCCCGGTGGGTGCGGTCAGGTCGATTACCGGCAAACGGTTGCGCTGGGCGGCCAGCGAGAAACGGCCATAGTTGAAATAGGCCGCGCAGGCGCCCTCGGAGGAAACCATACAGGTACCGATGGGTGTTTCGGGAGTACAGGCCGTCCCGAAGACTTTACATTCCCAGGGCTTGATGGCCCCTTTGAGGACTTCACCACACTGGCAGGCCGGGGGGTCGGCCACCCGGATTCCCGGCACCTCGAAGCGCTTTTCTGCATCCCATTCGGCGAATTCTGGCCGCAGCTTGAGGGCGCTGTGACTGATAAAACCGAGACCGCGCCATTCAAAGAAAGGCCGCCCCTCCATCGTTTTTTCCATAGCCTCCAGGGCTTTCAGGTTGCCTTCCGGCCTGACGACCCTGGCGTACTGGTTTTCGACCTCGCGCCGCCCTTCGTCAAGCTGTTTCACTGTCATGTAGACCGACTGGATAATATCGAGCGGCTCGAACCCGGACAGGACGACCGGCTTGCGGTAGTCACGGGCCACGAAAGCAAAAGGGCGCATCCCGATAACCATGCAGACGTGCCCTGGTCCCAGGAAACCATCCAGGCGCATATCCGGCGAGTCGAGGATAGCCTGGATGGCCGGGATAACCAGGACATGGTTGCAAAAGACCGAGAAATTCTTTATCTTCTCGGCCTGAGCCCGCAGCAAGGTAACCGCCGTGGAGGGCGCGGTAGTCTCGAAGCCAATCGCGAAGAAAACCACCTGCTTGTCGGGGTTCTGGTGGGCAATTTTGAGGGCGTCGAGCGGGGAATAGACAAAGCGGACATCGGCTCCCTCGGCCCTGGCATCGAGCAAACTGCTTTTAGAGCCGGGCACGCGCATCATGTCGCCAAAAGTAACAAAGATAACTCCCGGCTGGCGGGCAATCGCGATGGCATCATCAATGCGGCCCATCGGCAGGACACAGACCGGACAACCCGGCCCGTGGACCATGTCAATATTGGGCGGTAACACATCTTCGATACCGTGTTTGTAAATGGTGTGGGTATGGCCACCACAAATCTCCATAATTTTGAGGGATTGGCCCCGGCTCAAACGGTCAATTTCGCTGCACAACCGGCGGGCGAGGTCGCCATCGCGGAATTCATCTACAAATTTCATGGGATATGTTGTACCTCCCCGTTTCCTTATAACCCGGTAAAGATTACTGCCAGCAGATCAAAATTACAGCTTAAAAGGCGATTAGATTTGTTTGTCCCGGCCCCGCTCATAAAGTTCCACCCCGGTGGGCCGGGTCTGGTTGGATAAGGCCACACCACCGTGGACCAGCAAAATATCGCCCGGTCCGACTTCTTCCAGCAGGCTGATATCTACTTCACTGCCGTCTTCAATTTCTTCCCCGGTTTCCGGTTCCTGTGCCGTCACCAGGGCCATCCCCATAGCCGGGTCCAGGCTTACCACGAGGACGGAACGGGCTTCATCTGCGCAGGTTACACAGTGGCCCGCCGAATCGGACGGACAGGCCGGGTCCAGTTGGGTGGTCATAGCGGATACCTCCCCGTCATTCTAGCTGGCTTTTTTCCAGCATCAGGAGTTCGTCCTGGTAAGCGCGCCCCATTTCGTAAAGCAGTTTTAAGGTTTCCTGGGCCTCACGTTCGTCCAGTTTGCTCATGGCGAACCCAACATGGATTAAGACCCAATCGCCAGGGCCAATCTCGCCGCGCAGCAGGCTGACGTTGACGTTGCGTTTGACGCCGGAAACCTCGACCCGCGCAAGATTATTCTGGTCGTCTACGAATTCGATTATTTGACCGGGAATACCCAGGCACATCGCAAGCACTCCTTCCTCTGTCAAACCGGGCAAGTTTTTTAGCATGCCCTGAATTGATTTCCTGTTTAACGTTGAACGGGCTAAGTTTCGAGCCGGGCCGCCGCCACCACCGCCTGACCCAGGCTCAAGCCACCATCATTGGGCGGCACCTGGCAGTTGCGATAAACAGTAAAGTGCGCTTCTTCCAACAAACCCAACAATTGCTCCAAAAGCAAACGATTCTGGAAGACTCCGCCGCTCAAAGCAACCTCGTTCAGGCCGGTCTGGGCGCGGGCCAGGCGGCAGACCGCCGCCAGTAATTCCGCTATCGAACGGTGGAACCGTCCCGCGATTAGTCCGGCAGGCACACCTTCTTTTAAATCGTCCACGATAGCCCGCAATAGCGGCCCGACATCCAGAATGGCCGGTTGTCCTTCTTTTATAGAGAAAGGATAAGGCCGGTCGGCGGGGAGGGCCAGGGCTTCCAGTTCAATAGCGGCCTGTCCTTCGTAAACCACTTCCTGGCGGAGACCGACCAGGGCGGAAACACCATCGAACAACCGGCCCAGGCTGGAAGCAAGCGGGCTATTGACGCCCCTGGTTATCATCTGGGCCAGCGGTTTCCAGCGGGCCGGGTCGAGCTGCCGGGCAAACGGGATTTCCAGGTCCAAAAAGTTTTCGCCGTAGACCTGGGTCAGCAGGCTGGCGGCCACCCGCCAGGGCTGGCGCACCGCCCGGTCGCCGCCGGGCAAGGGGATATAAGCGAGATGGGCCAGCCTTTCGAATTTGAGCAGGCTGGCAAGCATAATCTCGCAGCCCCAGATGGTCCCATCCCCGCCGTAACCGGTGCCGTCCGCCGCCACCCCGATAACCGGTCCGGTCAGGCCATGCTCGGCCAGGACACTGGCAATGTGGGCGTGGTGATGCTGAACCCCGATTTTGTGCGGTAAATCGAGGTCGAGAGCGTAGCGGGTTGCCAGGTAGTCAGGGTGCAAATCGTAAGCGACGACCTGGGGCGTAATATCGAAAAGACGCTCGTAATGGGCGATACCTTCCCGGAATGAGGTTAAAGTTTCCAGGTTTTCGAGATCGCCAATATGGTGGCTGACAAAGGCCTGCCGCTCTTTAGCCAGGCAAAAGGTGTTTTTCAGGTGGCCGCCACAGGCCAGGACCGGCCTGGCGAAGGTCCGGTTCAGGCGGAGCGGTTCGGGGGCATAACCGCGCGACCGCCGGAAGAACTGGGGACTACCGTCCAGGACCCGCACCACCGAGTCGTCGCAGCGCATGTGAATCTCGCGGTTGTGGGTGAGCCAGCCATCCGCGACCGGGGCCAACCGGGTAGTAGCGTCGCCGTCCCGGTAAGCAATCGGCTCGTCGCTCATGTTCCCGCTGGTCATCACCAGGGCCGCCGGGCGGTCTAGCCCCACAACCCGTTTGAAAGCGTCGAGCAGCAGGTAGTGAAGTGGAGTATAGGGGAGCATCAGGCCGAGGGTGTGGTAATTGGGAGCGACCGCCGGGGCCAACCCTGCGCCGGGACGCTGGAGGAGCAAAACTACCGGGCGCTGCCGGGCTTGCAACAGTTTTTCTTCGGCCTCGTTTAGCTCGCACAACTGCCGGGCCACCGCCAGGTCGGGCACCATCAAGGCGAAAGGTTTGGCTTCCCGGTGTTTACGAGAGCGCAAGCGGGCTACCGCCGCCTCGTCCAGGGCGTCACAGGCCAGGTGATAGCCTCCCAGCCCTTTAATCGCCAGGATAGCACCCCCCGCTAACTGCCGGGCCGCCGCCTCGATAGGGTCGGCTACTTCTAGCGGTTGCCCGTCTTGCGCCAGCAACCGGACCTGGGGGCCGCAGACGGGGCAGGCGTTGGGCTGGGCATGAAAGCGCCGGTTGAGGGGGTCTTCGTACTCGACCCGGCAAGCCGGACACATCGGAAAGACCGCCATGGTGGTCTGGTCGCGGTCATAGGGCACATCTTTAACGATGGTGAACCGGGGGCCGCAGTTGGTACAGTTTATAAAAGGATAGCGGTAACGCCGGTCGTGCGGGTCAAAGAGTTCGTGCAGGCAATCGGGACAGGTCGCGGAATCGGGCGAAATCAGGGCGTGTTTCTCGCCGCCCGCCTGGCTGTGGACAATGCGAAAGGCGCTTTCGTGATGGGTCGGGATGAGTGCGGTAACCAGGGAGTCCACCCGCGCCAGGGGCGGCAACTCGTCGTGCAGGGCTGAGTGGAAAGCGACCAGTTGCTCCGGCGAACCCTCAATTTCGATAGTCACGCCTTCGCTGTCGTTGAGGACAAACCCACCCAGGTCCAAGCGCAAAGCCAGCCCGTAAATAAACGGCCTGAAACCGACCCCCTGGACCAGACCCTGGACCAGTAGCCGCTGGCGTTGCATTGTCGTTTCCGTCAGGTTTGCCATAAGAATGCCTTACCTTTGAAGTTCTTTGCTACCGCTCGTAACTTCTCGCCGGGCAAAGTCCGCCAGCCAGTCGCACCACTCCACCAGCCCTGCGCCGGTCCGGCAACTCACCTCGAAAAAGCGGACCTGGGGGTTGAGAGCCAGGACTTGCCGCCGGGCTTTTTCGAGGTCGTAGTCAACGTAAGGAAGCAGGTCAATCTTGTTGATGACGACCACCTGGGCGTCCGCGAACATCTGGGGATATTTGGAGGGTTTGTCGTCACCCTCGGTCGTGCTGGTGATAACCACCCGCAAATCTTCACCCAGGTCCCAGGCGTTCGGGCAAATCAGGTTGCCGATATTTTCGATAATGAGCAGTTCGACCCGGTCCAGGTCGAGCTGGTCGAGGGCGGCCTGGACCATGTGGGCTTCCAGGTGACAATTTCCGCGCGTGTTAATCTGGACCGTTTCGCTGGCCCCGGCGGCCTCAATCCGCTCGGCATCAGCGCTGGTTTCGACATCCCCCTCAATAACGCCGATTTGAAGCTGGCCGCCCAACCGCTCGATGGTCCGCTCAAGCAGGGCGGTTTTCCCTGCTCCCGGCGAGCTCATAAAGTTTATCGAGAAAATATGGCGCGGCGCTAAAGCCTGGCGGATACCAGCGGCGTAAGTATCATTGGCGGCCAGGATATTCTGGGCAATCGTTAGTTTTGGCACAGTTGTACCCCCTGTTCGTTTTCAGCCTCGAACTCCATGTCCAAGATTTGAAGTTCGGTGCCGGAGATAACCTCACTCTCCCACCGCCCACAATTCGGGCAGCAGATTACAAAATCGGGGATGGTATACTCTGTTGCGCAAACCCGGCAACGCGCCCGGTGAGGTACCCGTTCGATTTCCAGCCTGGCCCCGGTCAATAGCGGCTCCGTGCCAGCTATCATCTCGAAGCAAAAGGTGAGCGGCCCTGTCACCACCCCGCTGCCATCCCCAATTAAGAGGCGGACCGTGTTAACCTGACGGGCCTGGTTTTCGCGGGCTTTTTTCACTACGACCTCAGTGATACTCTGGGCCATCGCGAGTTCGTGCATAGGCTTAACTCTCCTCGGTAATGCCGGGGCCAGCAGCACCAATAGCCGGTGCGGGTTCTTTTGCCATTTATATTAATCCCCTTTATAGCTTAGTTTTCCTAAATTTCAATTCAGGTTTAAATTCACAAATAAAATTTAACCTGGCGGACAGCACCTGTTTACCCAGGGGAATCCCGGTCAAACCCAAAACGACACCGGCCTTTTGGATAGGGGTTCGTAGAGGTGTTGGTAACTAAAACCAAGCTGGTATAATAGCCAGGAATAAGATATATCTAAACCGGCTGATTATAGTAACCCAAGAATTTATGAAGAACCGCGAAATTGATTATTTCTTTATCTCGCCCGAAAAGCTGGATTCTTTTTATATCGGCAAAATGGAGGCGGACAACTTCGTGGTGCCCAACCCAGTCTTTCACCGCCACAATTTCCACGAAATTATCTGGCTCAAAACGGGGTCCGGCAGCCATAGCATAGATGGAAATTGCCATGACCTGGCAGCCAACAGTCTATCGCTCATTCGCAAAGGCCAGGTCCACCGTTTTAACGAGCTACGGAATGCCAGCGGTTATTACCTGCGCTTCACCGACGATTTCCTGCCCGACCTCCAGGGCCAGGAGGCCGAAATCTATGGCGGTCTGTTCAGCTTTGCCAGTTCCGGCATTTTCAACCCGGTGCTTATTCCGGGCGCACACCGGGCCGAAATAGAGCAACTCGTCGATTTAATCGCGGGCGAGTTTTACAGGGAAAATTCTTTAGGCAAAAAAGAACTGGTAAGACATTTCTTACTGGCGCTCCTGATAAAAATTGAGCGGTTAATCCTGCTTCAGGGTTCTATGATTTCGCCCCGTTATGACGCCGGGGAGTACCAATTTTTCGATAGTTATTTAACGCTTTTAGAGGAACACTACCGGCGCGAGCATAACGTCGATTTTTATGCCGAAAAGTTGCAGCTATCCTCCAAACAGCTATCCAATTTGCTCCAACAAAGGACCGGCAAGTCCGCCAAGCGCCTGATAGTGGAACGGCTTCTCCTGGAAGCCAAGCGGTTGTTAAGCTTTACCGAGCTTCCGGTCAAACAAATCGCCAGTTCGCTCGGCTATAATGACCCCTATCATTTCAGTAAATTGTTCAAACAGGAAACAGGGTTATCTCCAAAAACTTTCCGGGAACAGTAAAACCAAAAACCACATCACAAACTCCAAAATATCCATTTTCCAATTTCGGACAATCTGCTAAGGTATTAACATGCTACAGGTCTGACCTTTTAGGTCGGCTTTAAGGGTTGCACCGAATATAGAGAGTTGCAACCTATATAATAGGAAGAAATAAGATTATTCAAACCCGGTTGGGGATGGGTCGGAGTTTGCATGCACGAAACCCGTAAATTACTTGTATTTCTCAAGCCATACCTGTTCTGGTCGATAATGGCTCCTTTAATGATGGTCCTCGAAGTTTCAATGGACCTGTTACAACCGCTGCTAATCCAGCACATCATTGACCAGGGGGTCTTGCGTTCGGACCTGAACGTGGTAGTCACCACCGGGCTTATTATGGGTGGGGTGGCCCTGGTCGGACTTCTGGGCGGGATGGGTTGTACGATTTTCGCCATTACGGTCGGTCAGAATTTCGCGGCGGACTTGCGCAAAACCCTCTTTCGTAAAGTCCAATCGCTCTCCTTTGGCAACCTGGACCGCCTGGAAACCGGGTCGCTTATTACCCGTCTCACCAATGACGTCAGCCAGGTGCAAGAACTGGTCTTGATGATACTCCGCATGATTCGTTCTCCCCTGCTTCTTTTCGGCAGTCTGATAATGGCTATCCTGACCAGTCCGCAGCTTGCGGTGCTCTTTATCGGGCTGCTGCCACTGCTGGGAGGGGCGCTTTTTATAATAATCCGAAAAACCTATCCCCTGTTCAGCGAGGTCCAAAAGCGGCTCGACGGCCTCAATACGGTGATGCAGGAAAACCTGGCCGGGGTAAGAGTAGTGAAAGCGTTCGCACGGGCCAAACACGAAATAAGCCGCTTTGGGCGCGTCAACGAAGGGCTGATGCGTAAAAATACGACGGCGGTCCGCGTCGGGGCGATTACCATGCCCTTTATGATGCTGGTCCTCAATGCGGGTGTGATAGCGGCGCTCTGGATAGGCGGGAATGCGGTTAAGAGTGGAAGCCTTCAAATCGGACAGTTGGTGGCTTTTATCAACTACCTGACCCAGGCTCTGATGGCGCTGCTGATGGTCAGCACCCTGATAATGCGCGTATCGAGGGCCGAAGCCTCCGCCGAACGGATCCAGGAGGTGTTGCAGGTTGAGCCCGATGTGCAGGACCGGCCTGGGGCCCTGACCACCTTTGAACCGAAAGGCCGGGTCGCTTTCGAGGACGTGACCTTTAGCTACAAGGGAGCCGAGGGCGACCCGGTTTTGAAAGGAATCAGTTTTGTAGCCGAGCCGGGACAAACGGTGGCGCTGCTGGGCGCGACCGGAGCGGGAAAATCGAGCGTGGTCAGCCTGGTACCGCGCTTTTACGACGTCAGCGGCGGGCGAGTGACCATTGACGGGGTGGATGTGCGGGACATTGACCAGACCGTCTTGCACAAAACGGTAGGGATGGCTTTACAGGAGTCGGTGTTATTCAGCGGGACCATCCGGGACAATATTCGCTACGGGCAGCCTGCTGCGACCGAGACCGAAGTGATTGAGGCCGCTAAAATGGCCCAGGCCCACGATTTTATCAGTGGGTTCCCGGACGGCTACGATACGAATATCGGGCAGCGCGGGGTAAACCTTTCAGGAGGCCAGAAGCAACGGATTGCTATCGCGCGGGCCTTGCTGGCCGAACCGGCGGTCCTAATCCTCGACGACAGCACCAGCGCGGTAGACGTGGCGACGGAAGCGCGTATCCAGGTGGCCCTGGCCGCACAAAACCGGAAAAAGACCTGCCTGGTAGTGGCCCAACGCATCAGCACCGTGTTAAAGGCGGACAAAATTTTGGTGCTGGATGACGGCAAAATCGTGGCAGAGGGAACTCACGCCGAGCTTTTACAGACCAGCCCGATTTACCAGGAAATTTATGCCTCCCAGGTGGAACAAGGAGTGGTCGGTCATGGCGCAATCTAATACCCTGGAACGCAAGTCCGGCGAACAGGGGCCGCCCCAGATTTTTGGGAATTTGCCGGGCGGCGGTGGTGGCCCGGCCCAGCGTTTTACCCAGGAAAAGAAACGGGCCAAGGATACTCGCGGTACCATCCTCCGCATCTGGCGTTATTTACGAAAACAACGTTTTGCGCTTATCGTTACCGGGTTGAGCGTGGTGGTTACCACCGGCTTAACTTTGCTGGGGACTTACTTATTGGGCCGGGCTATTGACGGCTATATCCTGCCGGGCGACCTCTCCGGTCTGTTCGGCCTCTGCCTGGTGATGCTCGGCATGTACGCCCTGAACTCGGCCCTGACCTGGCTTCAGAGCTTTCTGATGGCCGGGGCAGCCCAGCGGACCGTGCGCGACCTTCGTAACGACCTGTTCGGGCGCTTGCAGGTCTTACCGCTCCGCACCTTTGACACTCGCGCCCATGGTGACCTGATGAGCCGGTTGACCAACGATGTCGAGAATATCAACCTGGTCCTCTCCGATGTCGTGACCCAGCTTGTTTCCGCCCTGCTGACCAGCGTGGGCGTTATCATCGCAATGCTGGCAATCAACCCGGCGCTGACGGTTATATGCCTGGCCCTGATTACCTCAATGACGCTGCTGGTCAACCGGGTGATTGCCCCGCGCACGCGGACCGGGTTTCGCCAGCAACAGGCAGCTTTGGGGACCCTTAACAGCCTGATAGAGGAAACAATCTCCGGGCAGCGGGTGGTCAAGGCTTATCACCGCGAGGAAGTGATAGGCGAGCAGTTCGACGAGGCCAACCGCAAACTACGCCAGGTAGCGACCAGGGCCCAGATTTTTGCCGGGTTTATCGGGCCTACCATGAACCTGGTCAACAACCTGGGGCTGGCTATCGTGGCCGGTATCGGCGGCTGGTTCGCCTTACAGGGAATGGCCTCGGTAGGCACTATCGCCGTCTTCATTAACTACACCCGCCAGTTTGGCCGTCCCCTGAACGATATTGCCAACCTCTACAATACCATCCAGGCGGCTATCGCCGGGGCCGAGCGGGTCTTCGAAATCATTGATGAACCTGCCGAGCCGGACGCGCTGGACGCCCCACCGCTCGAACGGATAAAAGGGGACGTGGTCTTCGAGGATGTCAGTTTCGGTTACGAGCCGGGTGTGCCGGTCCTCAAACATATCAGCTTGCATGCCAGGCCGGGCCAGACAGTGGCTTTGGTCGGACCGACCGGGGCGGGTAAAACGACCATTGTGAATCTCTTAACCCGTTTCTACGAACTGGCCGGGGGCCGGGTGACTATCGACGGGCAAGATTTACACGACATCAGGAAGGAAGACCTGCGGCGACAACTGGGGATTGTCCTGCAAGATACCTACCTGTTTAGCGGCTCGGTGATGGACAATATCCGCTATGGGCGGCTCGACACCACCGAGGAGGAGGCCAGGGCGGCGGCACGGCTGGCAAACGCCGACCAGTTCATCCACCGGCTGCCCCAGGGCTACAACACACCTCTTTCGGAGCGCGGCAGCAACCTGAGCCAGGGGCAGCGCCAGTTGCTGGCGATAGCCAGGGCTATTTTAGCGGACCCCGGTATTTTGATACTGGACGAGGCGACCAGCAGCGTGGATACCCGGACGGAGCAGCACATCCAGGAGGCGATGCTGCGGCTTATGAAAGGCCGGACCAGTTTTGTCATCGCGCACCGGCTGAGTACAATCCGCAGCGCCGACCAGATCCTGGTAATCAACGGGGGCGAGATTGTCGAACGGGGCACTCACGAGGAATTGCTGGCGAAACAGGGCTTTTATGCCGGGTTACACGCCAGCCAGTTCTGATATCCTGGCAGGCACTAGACCGTTTGAAAAGAGGTTGGGTGGGAAAGGGTGAACATAACCCTTTCCCATTTTATTTCTTACATTTCTTAAGAGGCGAGGAAAACCTCAATTTCGAGGGATTTGCCGGTTATAGTACGCAGCCCCTGCGAGAGAGCAATCTTTATTAAGGATAATTCGGCCTGGCCTAATCTCGAAACGGCTAAAAAGTGGGAACCGGTCTTTTGTAGTTCCAACCGCACCTTGTTATCGGTTATAGAAAAGACCCACGCAAGCTGGTCAAGGGTACCGGCAAGACCGGGCTGCCGGAAACGGTTATTTAGAGCTTCGATAGCATGTTTTTGAAGTCCGGCCCTTATTTCTTCGAGGTTTAATTCGGCAATAGCTTCAGTTTTGCCACCTTGAACCACCGGTTCTAACGGTTCCTCAAACGGCGCGTCTTCCACAACGGAAGTCGAAACCAGCGTTGTTTCATTCTCGAAGCTAGCGTAAGATTTACCCCTTGTATATTTATGTAAAGTTGGTTGGTGGCGGGAACTATTACTATTCTTCTTGAAGGGAACGGTTCCTGCCTGATCTGGTGTGGCCGAAAGGGGTAAAAGGTTACCGGGCCGGCTGGGAGCGCCGGTCGCAGGTTGTTTTAGATGCCGGGTCAAAGAGTAATGGAACAGGCCAAGCGGGTTTTTGGTGCATTTGCCCGCCGACCAGGTCGCCAGCACCTGGCTGTAAATTCTTTTGAGGCTGGCAAGGTCGAGCCGGGGGTCAGCCGCAAACTTCTGGGCTTCCTTTTCTGCCAGGGTGATTAAACCCTCCGGGCTCGCGTAGCCGGGAAAAGAAGCGGTTTCGAGTAAAAAGAGTAGTTTCTCATCGTTAAAGTCGCCGGTTCCCACTTCAACCTGGTTTTCATGCTCATGCTTTTTAGATTTTATTTTTTTAGATTCTAAATTACTAGCATGATTCATGGCGAACGGTTCCGGCTGTAATTCTCTCTCACCAACGGTTTCGTGAACTCGGAACTGGCTTAAGGCTAGTTCCCCAATTTTTTCTGACGGTTTCTGCCCATTCAGCGAGGTATTTACAGTCGAATCTTGCAAAAGGTCAAACAGGGGTAGGGGTTGTGGCAGTGCCACGGCCAACCGGTAGACGCGGTTCCCTTTGCCAACCGCACCGTCCGCGTCGGCAATATCCAGTAACCCTAACCCGGCCAGTTCTTTCAGGCAGTTCCCCAGGGTCGCCTTACGCATTTTCAGGAGACGGCTCCAACGGTCTAGCGATAGGTACATCTCCATTTTGACAGGTTCGCTTTTAGGTTTAGCCAAATTCCCAGATAACGGAAGACAGCACCACGCCAGGAACGAGGCCAGGGTCAAAGTTGTTTCTTCACCGGCTTGCGGGTTTTGCGAAAAAAGGCTGGACGCGGTAAACGCAGCCTGTTTTTGGATTAAATCAAGGGCGGTGCGGTAATAGACGGACTCTTTCAGATTGTAAGCCGCCAGGCTGGAAAAAGGGGCTTCTTCCTTTTCACTACCCTTTACACTGGTTACCGCCTTTTCGGTTTTTAGGCGAGGTTTTCGGGGGTTTACTTCTTTTTGGTCGCGGTTACCGGCAAGACCGGTATTGCTGGCATTGAAGAAAGCAGGGGTTGGCAAAAGGGTCAACAACGGTTTTTCGGCAGGGCTACCCGGCTCAGTTTCTTCCAGGGTCTCCGGTTGGGGCCACTGGCCGGTCCTGGTATGATAAAATTCCAGCCAGCGCATCAGGACCGGAAAAGGCGGCAAAGTTTCTTCCGCGAGGGTGGTCTCGCTTTGATGGTCTTCAACATGTGAGGTTGGTTGGCCGTTTTTAAGCGCAGGGGTGTTCGGTCTTTCCTGTTTGGTCGACCCTTTTGAAAATCGAACGTTACCTTTAACCGGCATAATTATGCACGCCTTTGTTTCTTTAACTTTATCTTTGAACAATTTCGTATTTTAGTAAGGTGACCCTGACCGAGCTACAAACCGGCCTTCTAACCTGATTCAGGTTTGTTTTATCATTATAAACAAGGGCTTTTTTATGCATTGGAATGTTTGGATGGTTAACATGATTAATATTATTAGGCGTGCATAAGGCTCTTTTTGAACCTGAAAAATTGATTCGTGGCAGCGATAACCCTCCTCATGGGCGTGCATAACCCCCCTCATGGGCAGACATGGTCACCCAATCCACCCGTTCAGCCGTTTATTATGCAGCCTCCGGGCAGCGATAATCATCCAATGCATGCATAAACCCAAATTATGCATGACTCAATTTCTTAACTTCGTTTGAGGTTGAAGAAACAGGTTTACGGGCAATTATCCGGGGTTACAGTATCCTTACTTACAGTTTGTAGGATAGGTTTAAGGCCTGGCTGGCGCAGCAAAGTTCAGGGGCGCAGACCCTCAAAAGGTCGCGTTGGAAAGCGGCTGTGAACTGGAAGAAATTGTTGGGCAGCGATAACCATCCAATGCATGCATAAGTTGAGATTTATGCATGCGAATCCGGCTAAAAATTTACCGAAATAACCTTAAATCGTTGGGCGGCGATAATCATCCATTTTGTGCATAACTTCCCGATTATGCAAGCATATAGAAGGTAGCGCAAGAGGTAATTGAGGGTAAAATAAGCTCAAATTGTGGGTGAAGGATTCAAGGCTGACTCAAAATTATGCATGCATAACTCGAAATTGACTGCCCGTTTTTAGTTGTTATCCAACCGGAAAAACTATCTTTGTAGCTATGCGGGTGCTAAAAATGGTCGCCTTTTACTGGTTTAACCATTCCTCGACCCGTTTCAAGAGGTCCGGTGTGGGCGTTACGATGCCTCGTTCCAGGCGGCTGAGCGAACTCTGGACCACTCCAAGTTGCTCGGCGGCTTCGGCCTGAGATAAGCCCAATTTCTTACGCATATTTTTTACTTTTTCGGCCAGCACATTATCCACGCCAGGTTTTTCGTTCTCGGAAGGCGCGACGAGTTGGGGGCGCAACCGGTTGGCGGCGATTTCCTTGGGTTTGTGGCGGTCGAGAGTTTTGTAGGTTTCCCGGATGATTTCCGGCGGTTCCAGCAGAATGGTGGCCTGTTGCCAGGGCAGCCACCAGCCCCTCAGTTCGGCCACGTCTTCGTCCCAGCGGTCGTAGCGCCACTCCGAAATCACCTCATCTTTTTCCAGGGTATCGAGAGCCTTTTCCAGGCGCTCCCTGGTCGCGGAAGCCCGCCGGGGGTTCAATTCTTCCCCGACCGCTTCCAGGAGGGTCGCCACCCGGTAGGGCCGGGCATAGTCACCGTGCCGGGCCTGGATGCGCCACTGCCAGCTAAGATAACGTGCCAGGCGTTTTTCCCATTTCTGGCGGTAGGGATCATATTGGACGGCCCTGGTCGAAAGGAGAGCGGTCTGGCGGCCCGGCCCAAAAAGGAACTGGGCAAACAGGCGTCCCGGCTGGAAGATAAACCGTTCCACGTCGAGATAGCCGTCCAAACGGAGTTGCCCCATCCGGTCGGTAATGATAAAAGCCCGGCTTTGCAGGGCTCGTTTGACCGCTTTGCGACGGCCTTTGTTCAGGCCGCTCCCTTCAGTCTCGTAGATTTCCACCTCACCAAGGTTTAGCCAGATGTTCTGGATATGGGAAAGCACCTGGAGCATTTTATCGCGCTGCTGGGTTTCATAGCCTTTGCGGCGGCCCCATCTTTGTTCAAGCCCGCGCATTGCCAGGAATTGGTCGACGTGGGCTACGGCGAAACTTTCCGGGGTCCGGGCCTGTTGGAGCCAGATGTGACTTAGGAGGTCGAGCGCGTCGGCGTCTAGGTCGGAAAGGTCTTTTTGCTGTTCCCACATAATTTTGGCGAGAGCCTCGGCTTTGTCAGGTGGCATCAGGGGTCCATTCTCGACCAGGGGCGGGCGCAACTGGGCGTGGCCGCTGGCGCCGCCTTTTTTAAGTTCGGCGGTCGGCCAGGGCGAACCCTCGGTCTGTTTGAAAGTATTCTGCGCCATGGCTTCGCGCAGCGCCTGGTAGATGGCGTGACTGAGGACGGTCAGGTTGGTATCATCGTTATAGGCTTCAGGTAAGACCACCAGGCCGGAGATTTTAGCGCCAAGCTCTTCGAGTTCTTTGCTTATATCCTGGGAGTCTTTGCCCTGGAGGGTCTGAGCCCAGTTCATCGCCAGTTTTGCCAGGTCTTCCCTGGTCCAGACTTCCTCTTCGTAATTTTCGGTGTTGCTTTGAATATCAAATAGGTCGGAGGCCCGGACGATATGGGCGTCGTCCTCGAAGGTTTCCGCGTTATCCGTATCTCCCCGGTCGATAACGGACTGGTTAACCTTTACCTCACCTGGCTTGGTCAAATCAAAAAAAGAAGGCGTTGCTGCCAAACGCTTTTTGCCAGTATCTTCATTATTATTGGAAGTAGTTTTGGTTTTGGAGGGCTTCGGATTTTTATCCTCGGCTGGCAAAGGATTGTCGTTTTTTGTTGCAGCTTTAGCCATGTGATTAGCCTTTAACTTTTGACGTGTTGAAAAACCCGGTATTGGGAGAGTGTACCACCCTGGGGTTTATTTTACCATACTGTCTAAAATTAAAAGTGGGCCAACCATTTTGGCCCTATTCCCTTCTTTTGCTTCCATTCATTAATACTTTATTATTTATGTAAAGTGTGCAATCCACAAAGTTTCGGTGTTGTCGAAATTACTATTAAAAGGCTATGATGAACCCATTGGTTAAGCTGGTTGGCGGCAGCTTTCTGCTCAATGCTGCTGGAAACGTTTATGGTTGTTGAAGTGGTGTAAAACCCACTGTTATAGAGCCTGATTTTTACATAGCCATTTGACCAGTATTTAGTAATCCACCAACTAAAAAGATATTTATTATCAGAAAGGTTTTTGAGAATGCAGTATAGATTGCTTGGCAATTCCGGGGTGAATGTTTCCGCCGTGGGGTTGGGATGTAATCAATTTGGGGGCAAGGTTAACCAGGAAGACACCACCACTATCGTTCACCGGGCCATTGACCTGGGTATTAACTTTCTCGATACCGCCGACGTTTACAGCCGGGGCCGTTCGGAGGAATTTTTAGGGGTCGCGCTCAAAGGCAAGTGGGATAAGGTGGTGCTGGCGACCAAGTTTAAGAGCCCGATGGGTGAAGGACCGAACGACAAAGGAGCCTCTCGTTACCACATCATGGCGGCGGTAGAGGCAAGCCTGAAGCGGCTCGACACCGACCATATTGATCTTTTGCAGGTCCATTCTTTTGACCCGCAGACGCCTTTTGAGGAGACCATGCGAGCGCTGGATGACCTGGTGAGCCAGGGGAAAGTCCGTTACCTGGGGGCCTCGAACTACCTGGCCTGGCAATTGTCGCACGCGAACGATATTGCCCAGTTCAGGGGTTGGACTTCTTTCATCTCAATCCAGCCACACTATCACATGCTGGAACGGTCCATCGAGCGCGAACTGGTGCCCTATGCCAGGTTTGCCAACATCGGTATTTTGCCGTTTTTCCCGCTGGCTGGAGGTTTCCTGACCGGCAAATACCAGGAGGGCCAACCGGCCCCGGAAGGTACGCGGGGTGCGGTAGCGGGCGGTTATGTCAGCCAGTATTTCACGCCTGAGAATTATTCTAAAGTACGAAAACTGACTGCCTGGGCCGAGGAACGCGGCCACACTATGGGCGAACTGGCGATTGCCTGGTTGCTCGGCCAGCCGCAGATGGCCTCGGTTATATCGGGGGCCAGCAAGCTCGAACAGGTTGAGGCCAATGTCAAAGCTGCCGAATGGCAACTGAGCGCCGATGAACTGGCCGAGGTGAGAGCGGTCCTCGAAGGCAAGGCCAGCTAAGGGCGCCCTGACGCGATAGTATATTGGTAGCTTGAATTAAAAAGCCCCAGAAAAAGAGAATGTTTCGTGTGAAACAATTATCTAATCGGGGTTTTTTCTTTTATAGCAAATACGGGTTTATTGTTTTTCATCCCGGGTTTGTCGAGGCTTTGAGTTTCAATAGCGAACGACTGTGATATTCGCCAATGGCGCGGAGATCCTTCGCTACGCTCAGGATGTACTGTTTGGCGGTTTTACTCGAAACCATTATTATAATTATAAGGTAAGTTACCTCTTTTCAAGAACGGGTTGGTTTCGTTCCCAGGACTGTTTTCGGTGCCTGGGTTATAAATTGTTTTCGCGAAAACAATTATAGTTGTTCATAATATTTCTTTATTCAATTAATATCTATTCATTTATTGATTACTTAGCCTGTAAACTACATTGTCAGAGATACAGGGTATTGACAGTTTGAGCGATTTTATGTAATAATGGCTCCATATCGTTTAATTAGTGTAATCGCTTCAGGAGCAAATGTAAAGATGGCAAATACTGGCAAACTGCTAAAGACAGCCGAGGCCGCCCAGCGCCTGGGTGTGGATACCGGCACCGTAGCGCGTTATATCCGGGAAGGGTTGCTCCCTGCATCGGCTACCGCCGGGGGGCACTACCGGGTCAGTGAGGCCGACCTCGAAGCTTTTATCGCCAGTATTCAGCGCTCCAAAGAAGAAGGGGCCATAGTAGTCGCCTTTGCCAACCAGAAAGGCGGCGTTGGCAAGACCACCGCGACGGCTAACCTGGGCGTCCTGTTAAAGCAGATGGGACTCAGGGTTTTGCTGGTTGACCTCGACCCGCAGGGGCATCTTACCTTTACGCTTGGTTATAACCCCGAAGACCTTTCGACTACTATCTACGACGCCATGATTGGCGAACGTGACTTCAATATAAACCAGGTGATACTAAAGACCTCTTTTGGACCGGACCTCGCGCCAAACAACATTATTGCCAGCAACGCCGACCGCGAGCTTAGCAGCAAGCCGACCTGGGGCACGCGCCTGGCGACCGTCCTGAAAAGAATCCGGCACAATTATGATTATATTTTGCTCGATGCCGGGCCGAGCCTTAATGGCCTGACGGTCAATGCTCTTTACGCCGCGGATTACGTGGTCATACCAACCCAGTTGGAAATGCTATCGGTCAAAGGGATGCAACTGCTTTTGGAGCGGATTGACGAAGCGCGGGCCGAGGGTAATCCCCGGTTGCAAATCGCCGGGGCGGCGGCCCTGATGGTCCAGATGACCAACGCCTCGCGGGCGATGGCAGAAGCCTTGCGCCAGGCCCTGGGTCAGCGCGGCATCCGGGCCTTTACCACCGTCATCAAACGCAGCGTGCAATTCGCCGAGGCGGCCAACCAGCGCACCGTCATGGCGGTCCACAACCCCCGCAGTGACCAGACTGAAGCCTACCGCCAACTCCTGGCCGAAATTTTAAGAGTGGTCGGTGGCCCTGGCCTCGACCGGCTTGAAATGCTGGAAACTCCCTTTAACGGCCAGTCTTTCGAAGACCCGGTTGAAAGTCCTAAAGATGGGCTGGCGGTTCCCACACAGAATGGGTCCGGGAGCAAGAATTCGAGCCGGAAACGCGCCACCGTAGCGGCGGCTTCCGCCGGTAAGGCAGGGGAGTAAGGCTGTGGCGAGAAAACAAAAACCTCTTAACCTCGACTTTATGAGCGGGGAAAAAGAACCCATTAGCGTTGTTTCCACCCCGAAACGGTCGGTCCTTTCGAACTTACTGGCTTTACATAAAAATGATATCGAACAGGCTGTCCTGGTAGAGATAGATTTTTTGCAGGATAACCCTTACCAGCCCCGCTTGAAAGCGGACGAGTCGAATCTAAAAGAGTTGGCTCAGGTTATAAAGGCGCAGGGGTTCCAGGGGGTACTGGTAGCCCGTCCCCATCCCCAGGTGCCGGGCCATTACCAGCTTACCGCCGGACACCGCCGCCGGGAAGCCTCCCGCCAGGCTGGTTTAACGCTGTTGCCGGTGGTGGTAAAGGAACTTTCCGAGGAAGAAATGGCCGGGCTTGCCATCACCGAAAATATCCAGCGTGAGGATTTAACGCCCCTGGAAGAAGGCCGGATTTTTTTACTGATGGCCGAAGAAATGGAATATACTCACGAGCAAATCGCCCGTGAAATCGGTAAAAACCGGGGCTATGTCGAAAACCGGTTGCGGGTGGCCCGCGCCCCCCAGGATATTCAACAACTGGTGGCCGAGAAACCGGATAGCCTGCGGGCTGTCTCGACCCTGATAAAAGTTACCGACCCGGCCCGGCGCCAGGAGGCTATCGAGCTTCTCAAAAGCGGGAAGTTAACCGCCGACGACCTGCCCTCCTACCTGGCCGGACCGGAAAGGGCCCCGGCTTCGCCTGCTTTAGAGCAGGACACCATTCCCACGTCTGCTAAAAAGGCTGCTTCCGAAAAGAAAGCGAGCCTGGAAAAAGGGGAAGGAGGTGGGGGAGAAGAAGTTGACGCGAAGACCCTGGAGCGGGTGGCGTTAAGCAAACTGGCGACGGTCTGGCGGGGTCTGCAACAGTTCCAGGATAACGTCGAGCAACGCCAATCAATGAGCGTGGCGGAGAGCGAACAACTCAAAAAAATAGAAGCCCTGGTCAAAGAGCTTCTAAAGAAACACCCCGCCACCAGGGGCAGGGTTTCCAGGTTCTAGCCGCAGGGGAACTCCTCATTGCCTGGAAGAATTGTTTTCGCGAAAACAATTCCGGCTATACGAGGGCCCTGGTTTATTTTGCCGGTGTTGCGATGGGTTGTTCCAGGGTAAGAAGGCTAATCGTAGGCACATTCGCCCAGGCAACCCATGCCGTGACAGTGGCTACAGGCGCTGTTATAGCAATCCAGGCATAACCGCCCGATAATTTGAGGCTCTCCCCGGCTGTACCAGTCGTAAATCGGTACAAACTCGTCCTCAAGCGGTGTGCCGCAATCCATGCAGATAGTCTTTTTTGGTTTGACCGGCTCGACCTTCTTTTCGGTCTCCAACTCTCCCGCGTTCATCGAAAATCCCTTTTAAGCAGTTACCCGAATATTTCTCTAAGGCTATTAATTATAGACCTCCTGGGCCTCACAATCAATTCTGTTTCTTTGCCGGGAATGGGCTATTTTTGTTAATTTTAATATCAACTGGCGCGGGTATGCTAGAATTAGCCGGGTAGGAAAACGAATTTTTAAAATTTGTGAAAAGGAGTGGCACTTTTTTTTAGGTTGTTTGATACATAAGACAGGCGCGGTAAGTCAAACGAAATAAAGTGAGCCGTAACTTGAATTTTAGCCGGAACGCAGGGAGGAAGTATTGTGTTTGATACGAAACCGAGAACGATTGAGCCTGTTGGAATGACTACCGATGCGGAAGAAGTGCCTTTGTGGAGACTAAGGATGCGGATAGACAATCAGGTGCCGGATGTCCAACTGGTAGAAGCGTACCGCCTGGCTTCCGGCCAACATGGCCCGCACAGTGAAGAAGCCTCGCTGGCCTTTGAACCGATTTTTAGGCGTTATTGGCCTTATGTTTCGAACCTGGCGACCAGCAGGCTGGGGGCGGTTTACGCCGAAGACCTGGCGGCGGAAGCCATGTCAACCGTCCTGGAACGGTTGAACGGCAAGGAAGTTATCACGAACCTGCGCGGTCTGGTCCGCCACTCGTTCGAACGGGAATACGCAACCTTGCTGGAAAAGTTATTTCAGGGTAAAAAGCTGATGCGGGCCGGGTTGACCAGCACCGATACCGAAAGTGTTGGTGGTCCCAAGGTCAAGGGGGCGACGGTTCTCTCCCTGAATGCCCCGGCAGCAAACAGCGATAGCGATGACCTCGAACTGATTCATTTGCTGGACGACCCGGACGCCGACGTGGTGGAAGCCGCCGCCCGGCGCGAACTGATAAGAGTTCTGCACAAATTAATCGAGGAAATGCCTTCCCAGTATCGCGCTCCGCTGGTCTGCCAGTGGCTGATGGGAATGCGAATCAAAGAAGTTAGTGAAGAACTTGACCTGACGATTGACCAGGTCAAGCACAACACGGCAAGAGGTATAAAGTGGCTGCAAAAACGGATGCCAGGCAATTCCAGCGATTGGTTACTGTAGGTCTGGCGGGCTAACCGGTTTTGGTGGCAAAGCAGTAACAAGGGTTCCAAATCCGGTAGTCGGGTCCGCCCGGTGGCGGGCCGTAGAGTCTGAAAGGAGTAGCAGCAAAATGCAGGATAAATTTAACAAAGAGGTGGCATCAACCTCGTCCGACGATAACCTGGGAGTAACCCCCGAATTTCAAGAAGCCCTGGCCGTCTATTTTGAGCGTCTGAACGGCCCGGAAGGTTCCGGCAAGGTGATCGCCAATTCTGCCAGCCTTGACCCGCAGGTAGAGTCTTTACTGGGTTTGCCGGGCCGCTTAAAACCCCGCTCTTCGGATGTGGATAGCGCCTGGATGCGCTTCAAACAGCGTTCGTTCAGCCCGGCGGTGGTAGCCCAGGAAAATACAGCCAGTCTCGGCCACTATGTCTCCCAGGCGTTGGACCAGAACGAGGCTTCAGCTATTACCGAGTCGGGTCTTTCGAAATCGACCCTGGAAGCGATTAAAGCTGACCGGACCTCGATGGACGAGTTGCGCGGCTACCAGTTGAACGATTACGCCAACCTGGCCCGGCAGTACGGGGTTAAGGATAGCGCCTTCCCGCGCATGTTGCGCTGGCTCAAGGGTCTGGGCAAATCGCTGACGCTGCCTTCGTTCGGTAGTTCGGGCAGCATGGTCTTCGCCCGCGAGGAAGAAGCGCGCCGCCAGGGTCTGAGCGAAGCGGAATTGGCCGAACACCTGGAACAGTCCGAAAAACCTGAACAGCCAACTGAGCAGCCGGAAAATACCGAAAAAGAGTAACCTGCCGCCCCGGTTTGACGTATAATAGATATGTCGGACGGAAAAGCAGGCCCCGATTTATCCGGTGGTGGCGGTAAGGTTTAGCAAGGAGACAAGTTGCATGGTGCGACGCGGCGGTAAGTGGAGCGGGCGACCCAGCCTGGGACAAATTGAAGATTTGGCGCTGAAAAAGGTAGCTGAATTTCAGCGTTGTCTGCAAGCGGCTGGCTTGAGTGTGCCCGAAATGCCGCCCATCCCGGCTGAATACATTGCCCTGACCATTACCGAACTGAGCTTGCGCGCTGTTGATGGTCTGTCCCACAATGGTAAAGAGATGGCCGGGTTGCTCGATATGGAACGCGGCGAACTTCTTTACGAAGAAAACGACCCCGAAGGACGGCAGAATTTCAGTATTGCCCACGAACTGGGTCACTACTTTTTGCATTATATCCCGGCAGTAAATTTATCCCAGCAGCCTACTCTTTTTGATGCCCTTGAATTTCCCGGCCCTGAGCCGGGCGTTACCCTCGAACGGGCCGTTACTCCTGCGGCTCGTTTTTTCCGTTGTTCGGAAGCCAACGTGACGGCCAGCGCTTCTGAAGATGATACCAGCGAGAATTCTCTGGAACAACCGGCAACCCCGCCTAAAGTGATGGGCCGGGTGAGCCGCCAGGCTTTGCAAAAGCCGGAAACACAATCCCAGCTTGCCAAAGCGTTGCGCTCTAAAGAAGCAGCCGACCGGACCGAATGGGAGGCCAATATTTTCGCGCGTGGCTTGCTGATGCCCTCCGACCTGGTACGTTCACTTAATAAAAAGCACGCCGGGGATGTCGAGGCGATGGCCCAGGAGTTGGGGGTTACCCAGACCGCCCTGCGGTACCGCCTGAACGGTATGAAACTTCGCCACGACGAAAATATGGGGCTTGGTCCCACCTACGCCAACCGCCCCAAATCGGACGATAATCCTACCCAGGGCTCTTTTTTCTAATTTTCCAGATACCTTTTTAGATACTTATGCGCGGACAGGTGAGCTATAGACTCACCTTTGTTTTTATGTTTCAAATTCGGTTTTATCCAGTTATATCCACCACCTGTTTGGTTGGTTTGCCCGGGTAAACCTGTTTTGAACTATCATTTAGCATTATTTATGTGAGAGAGAAGTATGACTCCAATCTTATCATTGTTGCTCGTATGCGCCCTGGTGGCCGCCCTGACCCTGGCCCGCTTTCCGGGACGGCGGAACCTACGGGCTTTAACAGGCCCTTCCCGGTGGATAGCGGTCCTGGTGCATCTCGGTGTTTGTGGTTTGTTCGGCCTGGTGGTCTGGCTCTTTACCGTCAGTATCAGGACGCCTTTAACCGATTACCTGGGGGTGCTGGTCTTGTTAGTCCTTGAAAGCCTGGTGGTCGGGCTGGTTTCCTGCCTGGTACTGTTCACGGGTTTTAGTCTACATATCCCTAATTCTATAAAAACATATTTCCGGGAAATAGGGGACCGGAACGGTTTGAACCGGGAGAAAGAGCCGGAAAAAGTGACCCGCCTCGAAACCACTCAAAAACAACTGCCGCCCGGTATGAAAGTTATCTATAGTTCGGGTAAGGGCCGCTGGACCGATTTCGACCGCGCCACGGAAGAAGAACCCAATACCCGGATTGGTTAGGCGTTTTGGACTCACCTTCAATTAAAAACCCTCTCTGATACTTGACATAACTCAGATGTTCACTTTCGAACCGTCTGAGTTTTGCCTGGAATAACAATTCTACCCCCAAATTATTTGTTAAAACCTCGGTCGGTTGAAACACCTCAAAACCACCTTCTATTCACGGTTTACTTTTTGATATATGAACTCGTGTAAATTCAAACCTGAACGTGAGGTGTTAAATTAGAATGCTCTCTGAAAAAGACTTTGCTGCCAGAGAAGTGACCTTGTTCCCGGTAAAGGGTGTCCAGAAATGGGCAGGTATTATCTTATCCGTGCTGATAGCCTTTGCCTTCCCGGTTGCCTATCTCAATTACGCTCGGACCACCCCAATTAACGCCTCACTTTTCTATGACGGCTATGAGGGTGAAGCGTTTACCGCCCTGGTCCTGATTCTTATATTTACGGCCTTAATCTGGTTGGTCAGTTTCAATCTTTACCGGACCATGTGCGGGCAACTCCTGGCCGTTGGACCGGGCGGTATCTCTTACAAAAGAGACAATCGTTATGTAATAATGCTGGCTGGGACGATATTGTTGCCTGTGGTCCTGCCCCTGATGGCCTGTTAAAAATAGAAGGTTTTTACGTGCGAAGGGAAGCCGTTTACAAAGGCAAAGCCGCAAAAACGGGCCAGAGAAAACCCTCTCACTTTTTGGTTAATAATCCCGACTCCCCTCTATACCTGTCCGTTGGCGGCCAGATTCCTTTGAGCATTTTTTCGAAGGATTGGGAAAACGACAGGCTCGGCAGCTTAATCCGGCAATATTGCCCCGGTCTCTTTGAGCATGACGGCAGCGGTAGGGCCATCCGAGGTATTGTTCCAGGGGCCGCCGAAACCGAGTCTTCGGGCCGGAAACCGCCTGGCCTGGCAGACCTTAAAAGACCCTCCAACCCGGGGGTTAATCTCCTGGTGGCCAGCCTGGTGGTGGTAAGCGTCCTGCTGGTCTTTTTCGGGTACCTGGTGCAGAGCAGCCGGGAAACCGTGGTCCAGGGCCAGGTCACGCAGACCGGGATAGCTTACCGCACCCAGATTTCCGCTACCCGTGCCGCAGCGCCCGAAACCAAACTCAAAAATTTTGCTGAAGGCTTGCCGGAAGTACAACGGTCTTCTGACGGGCAAATCCCTTTCACCAATAAAACCTGGACCTACAGCCAGCAGTCTACCGCGAACCTGAAAACTTTCTATGCCCGCGCCTTAACCGTTAACCCTTTTGACGGTTCCAGGGGTTCCTGGGAATATGGCTTCCTGGTAACTTCCTCGGCGGGGGAAGGCTTTTTATTTTCCATCAATGTAAGCGACAGTTACAGCATCTACCAGGTCCGGGGCGGCGGGATTTCTTCCCCTACCCGGCTAGATAACGGTACTTTGAAGCTGGTTAACACCCAGGCTTCCGACCTGAACCTGGTGGAAGTCTTCGGTACGGGCGACAGAATTTCTTTTCTGGTTAACGGTTCGCTAATCGCCAGCGAACCCCAATCTCCCGATGCTACCTATACGATAAAAATAGCCTACTACCCATCCCTTTCCGGCTCAAATCCACCCGATGTGCCCCTCGCCTACCGGAGTTTTGCTATCCAGGGAGTCAAAGGTTAAATTAGTTTTAAAGTAAGGGTGTTTCGCGGTCACAAATGCTTTTTGACCGAGTCTAACTTGTTGTGCTTTTTTTCAAGCCGAGTTGTTAACCGGCCTGCATAAAAAAACCACCAATTTATGAGAAGCGATAAAAGGTTTAAGACCAGGGAGAAAATATGACACCCGAAGAAATCAAACAATTTATGTACGGCGGCCAATGGGTCAGCCTTACTACCGAATTGCGCCCCAGTTCCAATAAATCCCCTGCCGGGGACATCCTTCCCTTCTACTGCTCCCGCGTATTTGAGTATTCCCCCGATGATAGATTTGCCTGTATCGTCACAAACTACGCCGACCCTTATGGCAAAGTACCCCTGGTAAAGATTGAAATCGAAGGTCATAACGCCTGGCAGGGTCCGCACCCTATCGCCGAAGGCGCTTACAGTGTCGATTATGTGGCGGACGAGGCTTACCGGGTAACCCCGCTCCACCCCGGTTTTGTAGCGGTGGCGAACCGGTTTCCCGCTGCCGGGGTCAATACCTGGGAAGTGGGCGTAACCCAGGACTTGCTGGGCAAAGGTTTTCCCCTGTTCAGCCTGGTCGAGGGCGAGACCTACATTGATTACGACCTTATTTATGTTTACGACAACCTCTTTTTTAACGGCAGCAAAAACGTGGATGGCCGGGCCTTTGATAAACCCGAAAACAGGCCGACTAACCTGCAAGTCCCGCTGGTCCGGCGCTAACAGGTTTTCACTAACATGCAAAAAGCCCTCAATTCTTTATCAAAGGTTGAGGGCTTTTGTTACGAGGCCAGTAAACTTTATAAGCCAATCAGGACTGCGATGATGCCAGCCTGGGCGGGTTTGGAGGCAACTACGGGGCCAACGGTGGCATTTTTCACGGCAGGCAGCAAGCCCCCGTCTACGGTATCAAGTTCTTCGTCGGTCAGTTCGCCGTCCTGGGACTCGCTCTGAAGCATTTCGGGCTGAGAGGTGGTGGGTTCCTTCTCATTGTTTAGTTCATTCTTTTCCATGATAGATTTTTCCTTTCAGAAATCCAAATTTTGATTTTACGTTTGGTAGGTAATTTTATTATAGTAATCTTTAAGGCCGATTCCTATTAAGATAATCACATTTCACGCAAAATAAAGACTCCCTGCTTACTCAGACCGTTTCCGGTTTAAAGTAGGCGGGGAGCCCCGGTAAAAATTGGTTATCAGGCCATGGCCGGTAGGCGACTCAGGGCTGAATCGACTTCCGCCTGGGGTAACTCGAAATCTTGCAGGTTGCCGCTCAGGTACCGGTCGTAGGCCGACAGGTCGAAATGACCGTGTCCGCACAGGTTGAACAGGATGGTTTTGGCTTCACCTGACTCGCGGCAGCGGATAGCTTCGTCCATGGCGGCTTTGATGGCGTGGCTCGGTTCGGGGGCGGGCAATAACCCCTGGGTGCGGGTGAAGGTAACGGCGGCCTCGAAGACCGGGTTTTGGGGATAGGCGCGGGCTTCCATCATTCCCAGTTCGTAGAGATGGCTGACCAGCGGGGCCATACCGTGATAGCGCAAACCGCCCGCGTGGATGCCTTCCGGCACGAAGTCGTGGCCGAGGGTGTGCATCTTAACCAGGGGTGTTAGCTGGCCGGTATCGCCAAAGTCGTAGGCGTAGACGCCTTTGGTCAGGGAGGGACAGGCGGCAGGCTCTACGGCAATAACGCGGACGTCTTTACCCTCGATTTTGTCTTTGATAAAGGGGAAAGTCAACCCGGCAAAGTTGCTCCCGCCACCCGTACAGGCAATCACTATATCGGGATATTCCCCGGCCATCTCCATTTGTTTTTTGGCTTCCTGGCCGATAATGGTCTGGTGCATCAGCACGTGGTTGAGGACGCTACCGAGAGCGTACTTGGTATCTCCGCGCTGGGCGGCGTCTTCCACGGCCTCGCTGATGGCGATACCGAGACTGCCCGGCGAATCGGGATGTTCGGCCAGCACCTGGCGGCCAAAATGGGTCGTATCGGTTGGGCTTGCCAGGACTTGCGCGCCGTACACCTGCATGAGCGAGCGGCGGTAGGGTTTCTGCTCGTAACTGATTTTTACCATATAGACCAGGCATTCCAGCCCAAAGAAGTTGCAGGCCATCGCCAGGGCGGTGCCCCATTGACCGGCGCCCGTTTCGGTGGTCAGGCGTTTGACCCCTTCCTGTTTATTGTAATAGGCCTGGGGGACGCTGGTGTTAGGTTTGTGGCTACCGGCGGGGCTGACCCCCTCGTATTTGTAAAAAATTTTGGCCGGGGTATCGAGCAATTTTTCCAGGCGGGTCGCCCGGTAGAGCGGCGAAGGCCGCCAGAGTTTGTAAATGGCCTGGACTTCTTCGGGGATGTCGATATAGCGTTCGGTGCTGACCTCTTGTTTGATTAGCTCCATCGGGAAAAGCGGGGCCAGGTCGGCAGGGCCGATTGGCTGTTTGGTCCCAGGGTGTAAAACCGGTGGGAGGGGTTGGGGTAAATCGGCCTGGATATTGTACCAGGCGGTCGGCATGTCTTTTTCCTGGAGTAGGAATTTGGTTTCGGAGTTAGCCATGGAGTATCCTCCTTTTCTGATTCTAAAGAAAAGTTAAGTCAGGAAGAATTCTTGTTTTGACGTATAAACCGAAGGCGTATGAGTTGATGCATTCACTTTACCCTATCAGGCCGGATTTTACAACGGGGCTTGGTGAGAGGAAAATAAAAAAGAGCCAGCGACGGCTGGCTCATGACCTGTATTTGGAGAAATTTTTTAATAGAAAGGCTTTAGGCCAGGAGGTTCTGGGATTCGTAGTATTCCCATTCCTCGCGCTGGTTGAAATCGCCACCGGCACCCCGGCTATTGACGCCCCAGCGCAAAGCGGCGAGGTCAAAGATAACTAATAACGCTACCAGAGCGACTAAACCAATTATTAGTTCCATCCCAGGGTCTCCTTTCCAATTTTGTTGTTATTTTTATTTGTTGTTCCGGCTTTTTCCCGGTCAAATTCGAGTTCTAACCGGGCTAAATTTTTTGCTTCCGCAAGCTGGCGTTTTCGCTCCAGCCTTTGCGCCAGTTCGGCCTGCCGATAAGACCATTCCATTTCATTGATAAATTGACTCATTTTTTCACCTATCCCTTATTGCTGTATCGTTTTATTACCCTTTGCCTGATGCTCCGGTTTTTTATAATTTATTTTCTATGGCTTTATAGTAACACCGGGGTTAGAAATACCCTACAGTCATCCGACATATTCACGATTGGCATTTAGTGCATGCAAAATGAGGTCTGGACTAGGTATAAATACCGATTGGTTCAGCCTCAAAACTAGGCAGGGGTACAGTAGGCCGCTCTTTACCGGTGCGGTATAATATATGTTGAGAATTTATAACTTGAATTAGCTTTTAGATTAGTCTGGATAAGAAAGAAAGGGTTGCATGGTAGCTTTGCCGGGTGAAGAACCCCGCCAGATAAAGGTCTTACTGGTCGAAGACCACGCGGTTGTCCGCGAAGGGACCGCCGAACTGATTAACCGCCAGGCTGATATGACGGTTATCGGGGAGGCCGGGGACGGCCAGGAGGCGGTGGACCTGGCAAGCAAGCTCGACCCTGATGTTATCCTGATGGACGTGGCGTTGCCCGGCCTGGATGGAATCAGCGCCACCCGCAAAATCAAGCAGAATTCCCCGACCATCGCCGTCCTGGCGTTGAGCGCCCACGATGAAGACCAGTACGTTTTTGCCCTGCTCGAAGCAGGGGCCGCCGGTTATCTTCTCAAAACCGTCCGGGGGCACGAACTGGTCGAGGGGGTGCGGGCAGTCTTCCGGGGGGAGGCGGCTTTACACCCGGCGGTCGCCAAGAAAGTGCTGGGCCATTTCGCCCATACACCCCAGAAAACCGAGATGCCGGGCCGGGTCGAAGAAAACCTGAGCGAGCGCGAACTGGAAGTGTTGCGGCTGGCGGGGAAGGGTCTTTCCAACAAAGAAATCGCCGACAGGTTGGTATTGAGTCCCCGGACGGTCCAGGCCCATTTTGCTAATATCTTTAGCAAATTGCAGGTGGGTTCGCGGACCGAGGCGGTCTTGCAGGGTTTGAGAAGACATTGGATTACAATCGAAGATATTGATGCTGGAGAGTAATAAAGTGGTAAGAATTAGCAGCGAACCTGGAACAGCCTTTGAGTCGAGCAGCCGCGAAGCCGCCCGTTTGCGTACGGTGCTGGAAGTTGGCCGCAAGGTTACCCAGATTTTAGACCTCGACCGTTTGCTGGCCGAGTCGGTCCGGTTAATCCAGCAGACCTTCGATTTTGAACTGGTGAGTATCTTCCTGCGCGACCAGCACGACCCGGAATTCTTTTTCAACAGCCACCGGAGCGTCCGGCCCGGCAGCCTGATTGCCCAGTCCTGTGGCCGCAGCCACATCAGCAAGGGTATGGTCGGGTGGGTTTTCCGGCACGAGCAGCACCGACTGGCGAACGATGTAAGCCGTGACCCTTACTATTATTTCTCGACCGAAGAAACACGGGCCGAACTGGACCTGCCGCTCAAGATGAATGGTCAGGTGATTGGTGTGCTGGATATTGAAAGCACTGCCGTGAACGCTTTCGACCCGGAAGATGTGCCGTTTCTCGAAATCCTGGCCGACCAGATTGCAATTGCGATTGAAAACGCCCGCCTGACCGCCCGCGCCCGCGAGGCTGCTATCGCCGAGGAACGTAACCGGCTCGCCCGCGACCTCCACGACGATACTATCCAGGCCCTTATCGGGGTGACGCGCCAGCTTGACCTTTTGCGTTGCGATTTGAGCGACGAATTTATTGATACCAATGCCGAGGGTTCCGGCGAGGAAGTGCCTCTGCCGCCCGCCATCGAGCGCCGCCTGACCCGCTTGCAGGATTCGCTCGACCGCACCATCCAGGGGTTGCGCCTGTTAAGCCGGGAGATGCAACCGCAGCTTTTGAAGGATTTGGGCCTGACCGCTGCTCTTGATGCCCTCACCAGCGACCTTTCCCGGACCTGCGGCCTTAAAGTTGAGGTGGAGCTTTCCGAGACGGTTAATGCGTTGCGCGCCGACCAGCAGCTTGAGGTCTACCGGATTGCCCAGGAAGCGGTGGCGAATATCGTCAAGCACGCCAACGCGAACAAGGTCATCATTAACGTGGATGTCCAGGAAGACAAAATCATGTTGAACATTCGGGATGACGGCAAAGGCTTTGTTGTCCCGGACGACCTGACAAGCCTGGCCCGACGAGGCGGAATGGGGGTTCTGAGCATGCGACAACGAGCGTGCAGCGTGGGCGGCTTCCTCAATATCAAGTCCACGCTTGGCCAGGGGACCGTGTTGAGTCTCGAAATGCCCGTGGCGGCGACGCGAGAAGCCATTACCGTCTAAACTATGATAAGGCAGAACCTTACAACCTCTTATCATTCCAGGCATCTCACCTTGTCATTCTGACGCCAGGCGTCTGAATCTCGCGCCGGTGGCGTAAGCAATAACGAGATTGTGTGAAATCGTGGTTTCTCGCCGTATCCGGTAAAAAGCATGCGGTTTCTAACGGGAAAAAGAATAATTCTTGGAGTAACCAGCCTGCTAGAATCAGCACGATTAGCAGGCTGGTTTTTATTTGGGCCGAATTTGTTCAATTATTTACAAATGGCAGGCGCTCCGCCCGGCTCGACAATTGACGCCGAATGTGCGCCGGTTTACCACAAGATTAAAACCGAGGGCTTTGTTGCACACCGGTTGATGGCCGAAGACGGTTTCACGATTGAAAAAGCCCTGTTTGTAAACGGTCAGCAAGCCAAAAGCCGCTATGATGCCCAGTTACAGGTCCCGGATGATGCCCGTCTGTGTTATGTCCTTGTCAGGGGTAATATTGAGGTTGGCAGTCCCTTCACTACCACCGTTGCCATTTACCCAACAGGGAATGCCATCTACGACTTGCAAACAATGTCGTACCTTTTGATAGGAACCGGCGAGAAATATTAACGCCCTACTGGATTATCCGCAAAAAGTAATAAACCAGCGGCCCCACGATAATCAGGCTGTCAATCCGGTCGAGCAGACCGCCAAAGCCGGGCAGCCAGTTGCCCGCGTCCTTCGTCTGAAACTCCCGTTTGATGGCCGACTCCACAAGGTCGCCCCAGACCGCCCCCAGGCCGATAACCGGCGGCAGGGCCAGCAGCAAGACCAGCGGTTGGTGGAACGGCAGGGTGAAATAAATCAGGCCAAACCCGATGTACGCCCCCAGGATATTGCCGATTAAACCTTCGACGGTCTTGTTCGGGCTGATACGTGGGGCCAGTTTGTGCCGCCCGAACAGTTTACCGACCGTAAACGCCCCCACGTCGCTGAGAGCCACCGCCATTATGACTGCCGCCAGGATAGCCCGGCCCTGCGATTCGTACTTGTAAATCAGGGCCAGGTAGCCGATGAGCCAGCCGATATAGCCCCAGCCGAGCGCGGCGAAAGCCAGGTGCCGCACTCCTTCGCCCTTCGATTCGTTGTAAAGGAACATCGGTTGCAGGGTGCCGAAAATCAGCAGGATGGGCGGCAGGAAAAAGAAGGTCTCCGGCGAGATAAAAGCCGCCGGGACCACCAGGAATCCCAGCCCGATTAACAGGCGGCTGTACCCGGCGGGAAGCTTGACCAGGGCGGTATACTCGCGCAACCC
Source organism: Chloroflexi bacterium 54-19 (assembly GCA_001898225.1). Taxonomy (GTDB): domain Bacteria; phylum Chloroflexota; class Chloroflexia; order Chloroheliales; family Chloroheliaceae; genus 54-19. The sequence continues at coordinate 127,832 of MKTJ01000017.1, read as the reverse complement.
CTGGAAAATCATGGCCGTCAGCAGCAGCAGGGTTGGAATGTCGCCGCTGAGCAGGGGAAAGGTGCAGACAAGGGCGATAACGGCCCAGACCTTCCACCGCTCGAAAAGGACACTTTCATTGAGTCTGGCAAAACTAAACCGGACGCTGACCAGGATGGCTATCAGGGTTACGAAAAGCAGCCCGGCGAAAAGAGCCAGCAGGGGCAGGAAGTAGGGGCTTACCAGCGGATTTTCAAACATGGCTACTTGCTCCTCCCGTTTTCCCCGGTTAGCTGGCGGACGGCTTGCTCGATTTCCCTGGTCGCTTCTTCATAAGTCACGTTGCGCCCGAAACGGACAGGCGGCCCAATCCTGGCACTGGCCGCGCCGGGCCGGGGCAGGGTTTTCCCCTTGGGCAAAATCTCAAAAAGCCCTTCGACATTGACCGGGACGACCGGCACGCCCATCTCGACCGCCAGCAGACCAATACCCGGTTTGAACGAGCCGACCTTGCCGGAGGTAGTGCGGGTGCCTTCGGGATAGATGAGGATGGACCAGCCGTGCTCGATGAGCCAGGCGCTGTGCAAGAGCGAGGGCCGCACGCTTCCACCCCGCGAGAAGGGGAAGGCGTTAAAGACCAGCGAAGTTATAAAACCCAGCCATTTTTTGCTAAAGAAGTAGTCGGCGGCGGCAGCGATGGCGATTCTCCGGCGCACTTTGCCCGGTAGCGCTTCAAGAATGGTCGGGCTATCCAGGTGGCTGGTGTGGGTGGCGACGAATATGGCTGGACCCTTGAGGCCGCCCAGGTTCTCCCGGCCCTCGACCCTGGTCTTCACAACCAGCCCGACCAGGCCGCGCATCGCCAACTGCAACGCTTGCCGGATAAAACTCACCGGTAGGGAGAGCGGCCAGCGTTTGAACTCCGGCTTTTTGCTTTCGCCGGGGGCTGTTTCGGCCTTGCCTTCGATCATGGCTTGCAGTTCGGCCAGGGTGGTGTCGGGGCCGAGCCGCGTTTCGTCCAGGGTTTGCCCGAAATGTTCCTCAATTGAGGCCAGAAGTTCGACCAGGCCGAGCGAATCCAGCCCGGCGTCGTCGCCCAGTTTTGATTGTAAATTAAGTTTGGCCGGGTCAACCTCGCCCAATTCGGCTACCAGGGCCAGCAGGCGGGCCGGAGCGTCCGGTCCGGTCTGGTCTTCGGTGGTTTCTTGCGGTTGTTCCACCGGGAGTGTTTCGGTTTTGTCCTGGGGGCCAGCCTGTTCCTTGATGGCCCTGGCGACTTCGTGTTTCTTCACTTTCAGGGTGTGGGTAAGCGGGAAATCTTCTTCCGGCCAGATAGAAAAACCGCGAATCCGCTGGTGAGCGGCCAACCGGGTATTGGCTTGCTGGACAATTTTTTCGCCCTCGGCCTGGTCCAGTTCGTTTTCGCCAAGCAACACGGCGTGGACCTGGGGTTCTTTGGAGCGGGGGTCGGCCAGCACCACGGCGCTTTTGAGGCCGGGTAACTCTTTGAGGACTCTTTCGATGTCTTCGGGAAAGACGTTCTGGCCGTTGGCTAGGACAATCATGTCCTTTTTGCGGCCCTTCAGGAAGACATATCCCCTATCATCAACGCTGCCCAGGTCGCCGGTCCTGAACCAGCCATCCTCGGTAAAGACGGCAGCGCTCGCTTTGGGGTTATGCCAGTAGCCCTGGGTGATGTTTGGTCCCTTGACCAATATTTCCCCTTCCGGCGAGAGTTTAAGCTGGACGCCGGAGATAGGTTTACCGACCGATTCCGGGTTGCGGCTGTTGAGTGGGCTCCCGGTCAGGATGGGCGAACACTCGGTCAGACCGTAGCCCTGCAAAATCGGGATACCCAGCCGTTCCCACTTGCCTATCAGGTCGGGATTGAGATAGGCCCCGCCCACTACCAGGAACTTCAAATGCCCGCCCAGCCGTTTGTGAATCGGGCGGAAAAGCAGCGGTCGCAAGCCCATCGGCAGTTTCCCGGCGATGTTTTGCAGGATTTGCCAGGTCTTCTCGCGCCCCTGTCTTTTAACCTCTCGCTCGATGCTGTTCATAAAAAGGTCGAGGACTTGCGGTACCATCAGGATAGTCGTGATGTTCTGGTCCTGCATGGCCTCGAAAAGGGTATTGGATTGGATATTGGCCGGGTAGAAGATACTCGCGCCCTGTTTGAGCGGCTGCAACAGGCCCAGGGTTTGCTCGAACATGTGCGAAAGTGGCAAAATCGAGAGCATCCGGTAATTTTTGATATAGGGCACCATGTTATTGACCGCGTCCACGTTCGATAAAATGTTGCGGTGGGTCAGCAGCACCCCTTTAGGGTCGCCGGTCGTGCCGGAGGTAAACATAATCTCGGCAATATCGCCGGGGCTGATGGTCGGGTTGGTGGGAAAATCGGCCTCTCCTTCGACGGTTTCTAAAAATTTCAGGTTGTGGGCCGGGATCGTTTCGGACCATTCGGCCAGGTTTGTTTCGCTCAGGAAGGCCAGGACCGGCTCGGTCTGTCTTACGATATTATGGACAAAATCTTTATTCACCCGCACATCGAGCGGCACCAGGCTGGCCCCCAGGTGCAACGCACCAAAGTAAGCCATGACCCAGTAGGGGCTGTTGGGGGCCCAGATGACTACGCGGTCGCCTTTTTTGACGCCCTGTTTTTCCAGCCAGCAGGCGGTCGCCAGGCTCCGGGCCAGGAGTTGGTCATAAGACCAGTTTTTGGTCCGGTAGCCCTCTTTGAAAAGGAGGGCCGGGCGTGACCCGAACTGGCGGGCCGAATTTTTTAGAAAAAGACCTAACGTTTCCATATTCTTTATAGATTTTCCCTTACTACAATTTTCTTTTTTAGAACGCTACCACCGCGTCATTCATTATTTATTTGGCGTTTAACTCGGCCACGATATGGCGCAGCCGGTTGATGATGGTGAGGATACAACCCAACCCGATTATAACCAGGGCCCCGAAAAATACCTTGCCCTGCGACCCGAAAGCCAGTTCAACCGCCGCCAACAGACAGGTTATCGACATTAAATAGATACGCAGGGTTTTCGCCATCGGGCCGGAGAAATCCTGGGTTGTGCCGCTTGCGCCTCCCAGCAGTCGGATATAGGCGGTGAGGACCGCTAAAACTGCCACCGCCCAGCCCAGGTCGCGGCCCCAGTCGAACCACTGGACAGCGTAGCCGGCGCAGAAAAAGATGATGATGTCCGAAAAACGGTCCGGCACATCGTTATAGAGCGGCCCGACCTTGGAGGCGCGGTTGCCCTCGATAGCCACCATACCGTCCAGCATGTTGCAGATACCCCGCAGGATGATAAAACCGGCGGCCAGGACTAGCAGGATAATACCGATGGTGGTATCCACCCAGGTACTGGCGATGATGCAGAGTCCGCCCAGGGCCGCCACGACCACGCTCATTATCGAAATGTGATTCGGTTGGGCCCCGCGCCGGATCAGCCAACCCGCGACCGCTACGGCCCACCTGGCCTGACGCACTCCCAGGGGCCGCCGGGCCGGTTTTTCTTGAACCATTCGTTTTCGTCTTTCTTTCTTTTACTTTTTATTTTTTGTTTCGTCTTTACCAACCCGTCCACTTAACCATATTCCAGCCGGGTTTACCTTGCAGTTAGCTGGCGATTTTCTAGCAATACCCCACTATACCCGCATATTATTAAAATTACTATTTGGTTGGTCACTAAAGAGGAAATTTGGGTAACAAAAAACCTCCCGGTTTCGCCGTTTGATGGGCGCTCTCAGGAGGTTTTTTATTCTAACTCGTTTCACCCGGTGGGGCCGGGTGAACCTACTTTAGCCGGGAACTACCAGCCTTTCGGTAACAAGTCCCACAGGTCATCGTCGTCCTGCTTGGTATCCTGCTTCGGGTCGGGCTGTTTGGCCGGTTCAGCCGGTTTGTCGGCGGGCGCTTGCGGCTGGGCCGATTGTTCCGGTTGCTGTTGGGTAGTTGGTTGAGCCTGGTCCGGTTCGGGTTGTTCCTGCGGTTGCTGCGGCCACATCGGCGTAAACGGCGCGGTGCTGGCCGTGTTAGCCGCCGGAGGAATGACCTGGCTGCCGCTTACCGGGTGGCCCAGGTTATCCCACGTCCCGAACTGCCCGGTTGGGTTATTTGTAGGAGCGGGATTGTTGGCCGGGGCGGTCGGGTTCGCTGCCTGTCCGGTTGGGGCCAGGTTGGAGGGCACCTGGAAAGTACCGGTCGGCTGGTTATCGTTGATAACCCGGAACGGGGTAGTCTGGGCTTCCGGTTGGGCCTGGGGCGGCTGCGGTTGGGCCTGGACCGGGGTGGCTCGGAAATCGTCGGTGCCGGTCGCAGCCAGGGGCTGGGCGGCGGCTACTGGTTCGTTATCGAGCCCATCATCCCAACTGGTAGGCTTTTTGCTGATAGTGTCGTTTTCCCGGATAAAGCCAATCTTTTTCTGCTTGTTTTTGGCGTCGTTGGTCAGTTTTGGCGTGAACTGGTTGACGATTGCCATGACTTCATCACCCAGCATTTCGTCGCGTTCGGCCAGTTCCGCCGCCAGGGCGTGGACCATATCCGAGTTGGCTTCCAGCAGTTGTTTGACCTTCTTCATTTGGTCTTGCAGATAGTCTTCAACTTCCATCTGCATCTGGGCCCCGGCGATACCGAGGACGCTGCGGGAGGAAAGATGCCCGTTCATACCAACGTCACCGATAATGCGCATAGCCAGGGCGGTGGCGGCGTTCAGGTCGCCGTAGAAACCGTTTGTGGGGCTGCCAAGGAATAGTTCTTCGGCGGCCCGGCTTGCCAGGCTGACCTGAATATCAACCTCCATTTCCTCTTTCAAAAGGACGTGTTTTTCTTCCAGAGGTTTGGGTTGCATGAAGCCTAAAGCGGAACCGTGCCGGACGATGGTGAGTTTGACCACCCGCTCCCAAGGCACCAGTAAAATCTGGGCAACGGCGTGGCCGGTTTCGTGGTAGGCCAGGCGGCGTTTTTCTTCGCGGGACAAACTGCGAATGGGTTGGCGGATACCAACTTCGTGGACATCCCTGGCTTCAATCAGGTCAGGGTAAGTAATCACGTCTCGCCCGCTAAAGTGGGCCCGGATTACCGCCTCGTTGATAATATGGCGAATACGGACCGGGGTATAACCGATGGTTTCGGCTACCAGGCGGTCTACCGGGATATTTTCGTGGTTTACCTTGTCGAGGTAATATTCGATAACTTCCTGGCGTCCATCGGCGTCCGGCACGTCAACCGTGATATGGCGGTCGAAACGACCGGGCCGGAGAAGGGCGGCGTCAAGGGTAGAAACCAGGTTGGTGGCGCCGATTGTCATCACCGGGGGACGCTCGGCCCTTTTGCGGCTGAATTCGAGGCCCAGCCAGCGCAGAAGTTTGGTCGTCCAGCGGTCGTCCACCGGGGGCGGGTCGAGTTGGACCAGCAGTTCGTTGATAAGGAGGTTGCTGTTACCACCCATCATGCCGCCCATGCCCATGGTCATACCGCCGCCGCCGTTGTTGCGGCTCTGGCCGATGGCGTCAATTTCGTCCAGAAAGAGGATGCAGCCGCCATACTGGCCGGAAAGTTTGCGGGCCTTACGATAGAGGGCCCGGATACTCAACATACCACCGGCCAGGAAGGGGCTCTGGAGGCTGGGGGCGCTACAATAGCCGAAAGGCATGCCCGATTCGGTGGCGATACATTGGGCCAGGTAGCTCTTACCAACGCCGGGGTCGCCTTCCAAAAGCAGACCACGCACGACCTCACCGCCCATTTCTTTGAAGTCTTTGGAGCCTTTAAGGATTAGCACTACCTCGCGGGCCATTTCCAACACTTGCGGGTTGCCCCGGTAGTCTTTGAAACTGACACCCGTTTCGTAGGGTTTTAACCAGTACACGCGGGGCTTGGAAATCGCAAAGAACTGGATATAGATAAACATGATGGCCGTGAGCATTGCGATAGCGAGTTGAAGCGCCATCGTAATAAGCTGGTTGGCGACCCCCGCCGGACCACTGGAGCTAAAGGTCGGCCCAAAGAAGCTTAAAAGGCCGAAAACTACCAGGAATACCACCAGCCAGCGCCACCAGCCGTAGCGAATAGGGTTATATTTCCAGCGGTGTTTTAGTTTTTCTATAGCGAGGTCGACATCGTCCTGTTGCTTGACGGGCCTCCGCTTGCTTCTGACATTTTCCATAGATTAAACTTCCTGTTCTTTGTGCGAGGGCCGCCTTATCGAGTGCAGGCTGGCCGCCGTTGCCCAAATAAGCTATTGCCCCTGACCCTGGCTGTTCCGGCCAAGTATATTAGTGAAGATAGGGTCTTGCGCGCTATCATTGCCCAGCCGGATGATTTTCTGGTTGGCGTCCAGCACGATACTGTATCGCGGCTGAGTCGGCGCATCGGAAATACTCAATATTGATACGAATTCGTTGACCGTGATACCGTTCGGGAAATTGATGGTGTCCAGGTAGGCGTAACCATCATAGGTATAGGTGACCGAATTTTTGGTTTTGGAGGCGTTAATCGTTTTGACCTGGTCGAAAACTTTCGACATGGTATCTTTGGTCACGCCCCGGTTGGTAAGTTCGGTTTTATAACTATCGGCCAGGTTGTCCCAGATTTTATTTACATCGAAAGTGGTCAGGCCCTTCATGAAATCTTCGGCCACCGGGCTGCGGTTGTTGCTGACCACGCCGAGTTGGGCGTCCCCGCCAGAAGCATCCTTGCCGGTCCCTATCGCCGCCAGGATTACCGGGTCGGTTGCATCGACAAAGAAAATTTTGCCGTCTTTGAGTTTCATAACAACCTGCACGCTGGTGCGGTTCCCGGCAGTCTCATACGAGCCGGTAAAGTCGTTTTCCACCGAGCCATCGTTGTAGCGGACGCCCTGGTAAAAGGTAAAGGAGTAAGTAAGGTGGCCGTTCGGCTGCCCGGTTATTTCATTTAATTTTTTCGTAACCAGGTTTTGCATATCGGTGGCGTTTTTGATGCCACGAGATTTCAGGGTGTTCTTATAGTCGTCACTGAGCGCGTCGTACATGCCGCTGGCTTTACCGTCTTTCAGGGCGACCAGGAAATCGTTCGCTTTCCCCTCCGGTTGCGCGGTAGGTTCGACCGCCGTAAGGACAGGGGAGTTAGAATTGCCAAAAAGACCGGCTAACCCAAAAGCCCCGGTAAGCCAGAACACTACCAGGAAAGCGACCGTGAACACGAAAGAAAAGAGCGACCGGACCGGGTGCCTGCCAACATTGCGGAAAATCGTATAAAAGAACTTTCCGATACTTCTTAAGAGACGAGCGGTTAACCGGCCTACAACCTTGAAAAACATAGGGCAATCCTTAAATGAAATAGTTTTTAGTAGCTTGTTTACGCTATTTGGATTTAGTACGTGCCAGACCGTTTAGCGGTTTTAATGATTTGCCGCTAAGCTGGAAAATCGGCCTGGGCGATTTTGCCATCCGTATCGACTTCAAAGGTCCAGGGAATCTTGCTTTCGACATTTGTTTGCGTATTTTTAACTGTCAGGACATAGAAATGAAGCGAGGTACCGTTGGGATTAGTTACCCCTCCCACATACTGGTAGCTTTCGTAGACCAGGCCATTTTTCTTCTGGTCGTCAAACTGGCGCTGGAAATAGCTTTTGTCCCGGCCCGCCCCGGTAAGCTGGTTATGGAGGGTGGCTGTTAGCGAGTTCCAAACTTCGTCGGCGTCGCCGTTAATCTGGCCTATCATAAAAGCTTCGGTGGCCTGGGGCGCGTTCGTCCGAGAGACCGGAGCCTGGGTAACCGCGGGCGTGCTGGTAGTGGAAGGGGTGGGCGTGACCTCAATTACGGCAGAGGAAGGCTGGGTTTGTACGGCAGGCGGTTGGCCGATGACGATATTGATATTTAAGAGAGTGAGGACCAGCCAGACCGCAAATACCACGACTACAAAGGAAGTCACCAGGCCCAAAAACATTTCGTGCCGGGCAATCCAGCGGAAGATGCCGCCGAAACCCCGGCCAATGCCCTTGAAGAAGCCGCCTAGTAAACGGGCTAATACTCTAAAGAATAACATACGTTTTCGATGCTCCCGCTTCGCCAGTCACAGCTAGAACAATAATTTATGGGTGAATCAAATCAGATGAATTTTTATGCGAACGGCCCCGGTTAAACCCGCTTCTCTGCAAATGGTAGTAACCCGGTAGTTATAAGGTATAGCTGGCCTGGGAAGTCATAATCTCTGATGAGGCTGACAGCCGTATTAATCTTAGTGGTTAAATCTTTAGAATTTATTATCAATTTGTTAAACGAATCCTAAATGTAGTTTCCGTTTAACAATTTCGAGCGTTTATAACCCCTACGCACTAACGATGTGAAGAAAAGAATCCCGCTGACGGGTTTTAAAAACCTATCAAGAGGTCGCCCCGAAATACCTTCATCGTTAAAGGAAAAGCGCCTCTTTGTTAAACATTATAGCATTAAGTTACGTGGTAGCAAGGGTAGCTCGCCTTTTCTAATCGGAAACAAATCTAATTTTGGGGCTGGCGCTGGACAAAACCCGCCCCATAATTTAAATTATTCTTCGCTTTATTCCCACTTATATCAGGTATGGGTCAATACTTGTCATTCCGAGCTTGCGAGGAATCTTGGGCACCCGTTTACGGGTACCGTTGGACAACTATTATGCTTTAGCCCAACGGGCCGGCGGGTACCCTTTGGGTGCCTTCACTTCGTTCAGGATGTACTATGGGTTACTATCTACCTATACTTGGTATTATATATAGCGTTCCGCGTGTAATACCACTTTCAAGGATGCTAATGCCAACTTACGAATTGCGCTGCCTCGATTTGCTGGATGGACTGCGGGCTCTACCTGACGCCTCGGTGGACCTGACGGTTACTTCTCCGCCCTACAACATCGGGAAGGAATACGAGTCGCGGCGGGCCCTGGCCGATTACCTGGCCTGGTGCGAGACCTGGCTTCGGGAGATTTACCGGGTTACGAAACCTCACGGCGCGCTCTGGCTGAACCTGGGTTACCTGGAAGTGGCCGGGAAAGGCCGGGCGGTGCCGCTCCCCTATCTTTTGTGGGACAAATCGCCCTTTTATTTGCAGCAGGAGGTGGTCTGGCATTACGAGGCGGGAGTGGCGGCCCGGAAAGCTTTTTCGCCCCGCAACGAGAAATGGCTCTGGTTTGTCAAAGACCCGCAGAAATATACCTTTAACCTGGACGCGGTGCGCGACCCCGACGTGAAATATCCCAACCAGAAGAAGAACGGCAAGCTAAAGGTCAACCCGCTCGGCAAGAATCCCGGCGATGTCTGGCGTATCCCGAAAGTGACTTCGGGCGCGAAACGTTCCTCGAAAGAACGGATGCCCCACCCGGCCCAGTTCCCCGTGGCGGTTATCGAGCGGATAATCCGGGCCTGTAGCAATCCCGGCGAACTGGTGCTGGACCCTTTTGCCGGGTCCGGCTCGACCCTGGCGGCGGCTTACGGTTGCGGCAGGGTTTCTTTAGGTTTTGAAATCCGGCCCGACTACACCGAGATGGCCCTGGAACGCCTGGATAGGTTGGCCTCAGGGCGAATGCAAGTTGTTGAACAAAACAACGTTGAACGTTCACCCTAAAGGGCGCGGGATTTCGAAGTGCGCCGTTGGCGAAAAGCATCACCTCCAAATTGTCATTTCGAGCGTAGTCGAGAAATCTAGCCTGTAAGGTTCCCTATGGGCAGCGCCGTTGGCGTATAGCACAGTCGAAGGGACATGATAATGGTTTCGGGCTATGCATTTGCCCTGAGGCTGGTCATGCCCTAATTGCGTGGTAATTAATTTTTTGGAGTGATTTGGTCGGAATTTCTTTGAAGCTAAGCAGAATCTAATCCGGTCGGGTTTACGCGGGTTGTGCGGTAGGCTATAATAATTTCACTGGTAGCACGCGACCTTCTGCTTCAATCTCAAAAAGAATTCAATGGGTGGTCTGGCGAACATATGCCGAAACCGTTAATTAATCGCAAACCGAAAGAAACTCGTCCTTCCCAGGAAGCGGCCTTTGATTTGCTGCGGCCCCTGGTGCCTTTGACGCTGGCCTTGCTGCCGGAACCGGAGTTCACAACGCGCCAGTTTGTGGTGTATTTGCGGGCGACCGACCCCGGCGAGGACGCCTATACCCAGGCGGTTTCGCTCTGGAAAGACAACCTTTCGCTAGGGCGGCAGGTTGTTCACGGCCAGGTCGTGCCGCGTCTTTTGCGCGAGGAGGCCAAAGCCACCTGGGCGGGTTTTGTCTATGGCGACCCCACCGAGGAAGACGGTCTAAGCGTCCCGGCGCGCTGGCTTAAGCCCGGCTATAGTTACGAATAGCAACGTTGAACGTCTGCCCGTAAAGGGCACGAAACAACGTTAAACGTTCGCCCATAAAGGGCGCGTAAATCTAATTTCAAATTCAGGCTTGTCCCCGTTCTTGTGGTTAGCTATGTCGCTATTTAGTTCGTTCAACGACCAAAGGAGGCCGTATGCCCTCACCCAATAATATTACCGACCTGGTAATTTTTGCCGGCGGCGCAATCATCGTGGTCGCCCTGATAATGTTCGGTACGCGTTTTACCCCGTTTGGCCGCAAGATTGCCAGCGGCCTCAGGTCGAACCCGTTAGACCTGGAAGCGGAACACCTCAAACGGGCGGCAATACCACCTTCTGCCCGCGCCCGTGAGAAATACGTGGACCCCCTGGCGAAATTGCGGGCCGATTACGCCGTGGTGGGGGTGCTGGTCTTCATGTTGTTTGTTTTTATCTTTTATTTTATGACCAAGAGTACCTGGCAATCGGGTAACTAGGCGGTCCTTAACCCTGGTTCGTAACCTGTTTTATGCGTTGGACCTTTCTTAAAGCGGTAAATGACATCCGGCGGCGCAAGATACGTTCTCTGCTGACGGTAGTGGGGATTTTTATCGGGGTGGCCGGGATTGTCGCAATCGTGGCGACCGCCCGCAACCTTGAGGAAGCCCAGCGCTATAACTATGCCAACGCCAGCCAGGACGATTTGCGCTGGTGGGTCTGGAATAATACCGAGACTACCGAATACGCCATCTCTCAGCTTTCGAATGTGGCGGCAGTTCAGCGCCGGGCCAGTTACGTGACCAAGTTCCGGGCCGGGCCGGATTGGTTCGACGTGACTTTTTACGGTTATGCCGACTACGCCAGTCTGAAAGTAAATAAGCTCGACTTCGTGGAAGGCCGCCCGCCCGCCAAGGGGGAGGTGGCCTTCGAGCAATCTACCCGCGACCTGGTGCCCGGACTGAAAATCGGCGACCAGGTTATCTACCGCTACGGACCCAATAACACCGAAGCCCGCTTTACTATTAGCGGTTTCGTCCGCACTCCTTCCAGCCCTTCCGCTGCCATCCTGAATTTTACGATGGGCTACACCACCGAGTCAGATGTCCAGAAAATGCTGGGGATTCCCGGTGACAACGAAATCCTGCTAAAAGTTTATGACCTCGCCAGCCGCGACGAAACCCGGCGCGAGGTCGAGAATATTTTCCAGAAGCGCAATTTACAGTATGGCGGGTTTGCGGCCCGCGACCCCGATAATTTCCTGGGCAAACAGGAGTTGGATACCCTGGTGCTGTTGCTCCTGGCTTTTTCGGGGGTCGGGTTGGTTATCAGCGGATTCCTGGTGGCGAATACCCTCTCGGCTATCGTCACCGAGCAGGTCGGAGAAATCGGTACCTTGAAGGCGCTGGGAGCGGTCCGGCGGCAGGTGCTGGAAGTCTACTTCATAACGGCCCTGCTTTACGGCGCGGTGGGGAGTATCCTGGGGGTGATTGGCGGCTTCGTGCTGGGTAAATTCCTGATGGGCTACCTGGGAACTGTCGTCAATTTCGATGTGAACCGGTTTTCGTTCCAGCCGGAAGCGCTTTACCTGGGCCTGGTGGTCGGGCTGGGCGTGACCTTGCTGGCGGCGCTGGTCCCGGCCTGGAGCGGCACCTCTATTTCGGTCCGGCAAGCTCTGGCGAGTTACGGTATCAATTCTACTTTCGGGCAGGGCTGGTTGGAGCGTGGGTTGGCCCGTTTGCGGGGTTTGCCGCCGCTGGTCGCGCTATCGCTGCGAAATTTGGCCCGGCGCAAGACCCGTAACCTGGTGACTTTCGGGGTGGTCGCGCTCAGTTGTGCCGCTTTCCTGGCCGCCCAGAGCGCCAGCACCTCGGTCGGCACCACCATCACCGAGCTTTACGATATTTACGGCGCGGACGGTTGGGTCCAGTTTGGCACCTTGCAAAGCGACAATTTTGCCGAACGCCTCAAAACGGTGGACGGCGTGGTCGCGTCGGAGCCCTGGTCGCGAGGTCGCCTGACCGTCAAGGCTTCGCAGGTCGACCTTTATGGCGTACCCTACGATACAGCCCTGTACCAGAAGCCGGTGGTCGAGGGGCGCTGGTTCGAGGCCAACGAAAATAACGTGGCCCTGGCGACCACTTCGCTGGCGGCGGCTAAAAACATAAAGGTGGGTGACACGATTGACGTGGAAGCCGGTAAAGTGCGGGGCCAGCTTACGATTATCGGGCTGCTGGAAGATAACAGCAAATACCTGGGCAGCACTTCCGCCGGTAAGTTGTTCACCTCCTACCAGACGGTCGAGCGGTTATTCCGCCACCAGGGCCGCTCTGATTTCTTCGCGGTCAGCTTTACCGCCCACGACAAGACCTCGGTGGACCGGACTATGGCGGCTATCGAGGCCCGTTACAAAGACCTCACCCCCAGTACCCTGGCGGCTTACAGCGACAAGGCCAGCGCCCAGCAAATCACGGCGATTCTACAGATTATGCTCTACGCCATGGTGGCGATTATCGCCCTGATTGGTGGTATCGGGGTTATAAACACGCTCACGCTTAATGTGCTGGAACGGCGGCGCGAAATCGGGGTCTTGCGCAGCCTGGGCGGGTCCAATGCCCGGCTGGTCCAAATTTTCCTGGTAGAAGGGTTGATGCTGGGGTTGCTCGGTTTCGTGGTCGGGCTGGCCCTTGGCTATCCCCTGGCGGCGGCGCTGGTCGGCATTATCGGCGAGAATACTTTCCCGCTTACCTTTGTTTTTGACCCCGGTATGATTCTTTTGACCCTCTTTTTTGCCCTTGCTTTGAGCGGGGCGGCCAGTCTCCTTCCCGCTCTCGGCGCGGCCCGTGTCCGTATCAGCGCCACCATCCGTTACGGATAGATAGTGCTGGTTTTGAGTCAAACTTTTCCATTGTCATTCCGAGGGAACCGAGGAATCCCCGGCCCGTTGGGTAATGTAGCGAATATTCGCCAACGGCGCGAGATTCCGTAAGCTGCCGTTCGATTGTGGCAAGTCTTCTTTCTTGAAGCGGCTTATGGAATGATAGGGGATAGACTTTCTATAACTATGGAAGCCTGAATTTAAGGGAAGGGAGGTTTTATAAGCCGTCCTTTTTGTAAAAAGAAACCGGGTGACAGCTTAGGAAAAAGTCTGTCACCCGGTTTTTAGTTTTGGGGCGTTATTGCCCGCTTAAAGCAGGGGCTTTAGCTTACCGCTTCGGCTGTAGTTTCCTCGCTGGGCAGGGGTTGCGCCGGGGGAATCTGAGGCGATTTCGGTTTGCGCGAAAGCCGGTTTCGTAAGCCGCTAACCAGGCTGTAGACCACCGGCACTACCAGCAACGTGAGCATGGTCGAGGTGAACAACCCGCCCATTACCACGATTGCCAGGTCCGAAGTCAGGAAGCTCTCGTTGCCGGAACTAAGGGCCAGCGGTACGAGCGCCACGATGGTCGCGATAGCCGTCATCAGGATTGGCCGTACCCGGACCCGCCCGGCGTGCAACACCGAGTCGTAGACCGAGCGACCGCTCCGGCGATATTGCTCCACCAGGTCGAGCAACACGATGGCGTTAGTCACCACGATACCAATCAGCATCAACATACCGATTAGCGAGGTAATGCCGATGGGTTTGCCCGTGATAAAGAGGCCTAGGATAGCCCCGATAGCCGCCAGGGGTAGCGAGAACAAAATGACCAGCGGGTTCAGGAGCGAACCGGACCAGATGAGCATCACCAGGTAAACCAGGCCGATTGCCACCAGGAGAGCCACCCCCAGGCTGCTCAACGCATCGGCTTGCGACTGGGCCTGCGTACCGGTGCCGACCGTCACGCCTGCCGGGAGACTCAGCTTTTTGATTTCCTGCTCGACCTGGCGCTGGACGTTGATGGTGTCCTTGCTGGTGATTTTGCCGGTAATCGAAGCGGCCTGGTCGCCGTTAATGCGGGTGATGCTGACTGCGCCCGGCACTTCCTGGATGGTTGCGACCTGCGCTAAAGCAACCGGGTTGATGGTCCCGACCGGCAGGTTTTTGATGCGGTCGAGGTTCAACTTGGAGGGGTCTACCTGCACGTACATGGTGAGGGGCTTGTTGACGGCGGTCGGGTCGCTCGAACTGCTAAGCGTAATAGTCCCGGCGCTGGCCCCGTTCAGGAGACCGCCGATTTGCTGGGCGACCTGGGCGGCGGTGGTGCCGTGCACGATGGCAAGCTGCGGGTTCACGTCCACTTGCAGGGCCGGTTTGACATCGGCCAGGTTGGAAGTGACGTTGGCAATATTGAGTTGTTTGGCCTTGTCGCCGCTAAGGTAATCGAGGATAGTCTTGTTGGCCTGGCGCAAACTGTCGGTATTGTTGCCGACCAGTTCGATGTCAAGGCCGGAAGACTGGCCTCCGCCCCCACTCTGAGAGGCCGCGACGGTCTGGACGGTTACGGTCTGGAAGCCGCCGATAGCGTTGATTTGAGCTTCAAGGCTACTGGCCAGGGCATCGGCGTCACCCGCCTGCCCGGTCAGGCTGACGGTCAGGGCGGCGGTGTTTGGCACGCCCCCGGCGCTGCCCCCGGTCAGTTGGGCTAGGGCGGCGGCGGTCCCGCTACCCTGTCCGATAGTGGTCTGGATGTCGGAAACTTTGCCCTGGCTCTGCAAAGGTTTGATGAGATTTTCAACCTGGACCGCCTTGGCGGTGGTCGATTGCAGGTCGGTGCCGGGAGGAGTGGTCAGGCTAATCGAAATATTCTTCTGCGGTGAATCGGGCAAGAAGGTAAATTTTAGTTGCGAAGCCAGCCCTAAGGAGCCGAAAAAGACTACCCCGGCAATCAAGAGGGTAATCCAGCGATGCTTGAGCGACCACTTAAGGACGGGCGTATAGGCCCGCTGTAACCATGAATTTTCTTCTTCCTCGCTTTTACCGGCCTGGGCGACCTTGCCGCCTTTAGCCAACCGGCCCATAAAAAGCCTGGCCAGGAGCGGGACGACCGTCAGGGCTACCAGCAGCGAGGCCAGCAGCGCGTAGGTCACGGTCAGTGAGAAGGGTAAAAAGAGTTTCGAGACAAAGCCCCCGGCCAGGCCGAGCGGCAAGAAGACCGCGACAGTGGTCAGGGTTGAGGTTGTGATGGCCCCGGCAACCTCGCGGGTGCCCTGGATGACCGACGAGTTGACCTCGTCGCCTTCCCGGACGTGCCGGTAGATATTTTCCAACACCACGATTGAGTCGTCTACCACGCGGCCAATCGCCACGGCCAGACCGCCCAGGGTAATAACGTTGAGCGAGAAGCCCTGGAGCCGCATCAGAATGAGGGCCACAATGACCGAAACCGGGATAGAAACCGCTGCGATTAAGGTCGTGCGCAGGCTGAGCAGGAAGATAAAGATAACGATGACCGCAATAACGGCCCCGGTCAGGCCTTCCTGCACCACCCCGCTGATGGATTTCTGGATGGTGGCGGCCTGTTCGGTTACGAGTTTGAAGGTCAGGGGTGTGGCGCTCTGGGCGTTGGCGGCCCGGTTCAATTCGTCTTTGACCGCCTGGGTGACCGAAATGATATTGGCGTTCGGGTCAATATAGACCTGCAAGCCGAGGCTCGGATTGCCGTTGGTGCGGGTAATCGTCGCGTTGCCGGTTTTGGCGACCTGCACCGTCGCAATATCCTTTACGTGCAAAAGCAGGGCGTCGGGAATCTGGACCTGCCCGGTCCCGGTGGCGGCGGTAGTTGCGCCGGGGGTGGTGGCGGGCTGAGTCTGGTTTGCCGCCGGGGTTGTTGCGGTGGCACCCGTGGCCCCGGTCGCACCTGTGGCCCCGGTCCCGGTGGGCAGACCACCCTTGATGCCGAGGACCAGGTTTTCAATTTCGGTGGTGGTGCTGAAGGCGTGGGTTACGCGCAACGGCAGCGAGCGGCCACTTTCGTCGAGCGTGCCGACCGGGAAAGCCAGGTTGTTAGCCTGTAAAATCTGGACGACCTGGGTCTGGGTGACTTTGTTCTGAGCCATTTTATCGGGGTCAAGGGTTATCAAGACCTGCTGCTGTTCGCCGCCGGTCAGGTTGACCCGGCTAACCCCATTAATCGAACTAAGGTTTGGTATAAGTTCACCCTGGACCCTGGTCTGCAAGTCGGCCAGGCTGATATTAGGGTCTTTGCTGCTCACGCTGGCATTGATGGCGGGTAGCGAGTTGAAATCAAAAGTACCGACTTTGGGTGTTTGTACTCCGGTGGGAAAGGTTACACTGCTGATTTTATCGGCGACATCGCTTTTAGCCGCTTTTACGTCGGCATTTACATCAAATTGGACGATTGTAAAGGCAAAACCTTCGGATGAGGTGGATTGAGTGGATTCGACACCTTGCAAGCCCGAAAGAGCGTTTTCGATAGGGGCGGTCACGGTGCGGTCCACCGCTTCGGCGTTGGCCCCAGGATATACCGTCGTAATGGTTACAATTGGGAAAGATAGGTTTGGCAGTAGCTCTTGTTTAACCGAACCAACGGTTATAAGTCCGAAAATAATGATACCAAGAGCCAGGACAATGGTGACAGAGGGCCTTTTCAGGGCCTGTCTGGTAAGCGCTATCAAACTTTAACTCCTGTACTTTGTGGCGTTCAAGGGCCATTTGGTATGCTATAATAGCATTAAGTTAAATATTTCTTGTTAAGAATATTTTGTGTTCCAAAATATCTTAGCAGATAGCAGGGTTGTAATCAAGGATAACAAGATTACATTAGGATGACAATAGGAGAGAGTAACTAACCCAATCAGGCCAGGGTATTTAGTACTTAGCGTAGGATTAATTTGGAGCAAGTCAGTGACGACTGATAAGAAGCTGGAAAACGACCAGCGTAATCAATTATTGGAAATAATTCATAATACCCTCCAGAATTTGGCCTGGGAAAATCACAAGCGGTCCACCGAATTACTGAAGGAGCTTGATTTGACTTTACCCCAGGGAGTAGTGCTGGGAACCCTGTCCGGCCTGGGTAGCCGGGCTAAAATGAGTGAGTTGATCGAGCTGATTCAGATTTCGGGTGGCACCCTGACCGGGATAGTAGACCGGTTGATTACGGCTGGCCTGGTGGCGCGGGAACGGGACGAAGCCGACCGCCGAGTGGTCTATGTTTCTTTGACGGAGGCCGGGACCATGAAGATTCAGGCCGTCCAGCAAGCTAACCGGGGTCAGCTTAACCTCTGGATGACCGGGTTTAGTAATCAAGAACTCGAACTATTTAATACGTTATTAAAAAAATTCGTTAGCGCTGCCAATTCGCCGCCCGAAGATTTACCGGAGTACCCTGAATTACTGAAGTCCTATGACCTGACCGGGGCTGAGAGTTTACGGCCCACCGGTCCCGGTCAGCCCGAAGTTGGGAACATGAATGAGAAAGACTTGCCTGACAAGCCTTTAGTAAGTAAGGAGAAAAGCTATGACTGATGTGAATGCGTCCAAAGAACCGGTCGCCGCGCAGATGCGGGCCATTACCATTTCACGTGAGTATGGCAGCGGAGGTGGTGAAATTGGCCGCCAACTGGCCCGGCGGCTCGGTTGGAAATTGATTGACCACGAGGTTGCCGAACAGGTGGCCCGCGCCCTCAATGTTTCCGAAGCCGAGGCCGACGCCCACGACGAGCATTCCGACAATTTTATGATGCGGCTGCTTTCTAACCTGAGCGAGAATTTGGCTCCGGTCTCCTTTCCGGTCGAGGCCATCCCCAACGTGATTTCCCCGGAAGAATACGACGAGGCCCGGCGCAAGGTGGTTGAAGCCGCCGTCGCCCGCGGGCAGGTGGTAATTATCGGGCGCGGCAGCCAGGTGCTGTTGGCGGGACGCCGGGATGTGTTGCACGTGCGGATTATTGCTCCGCTCGAACAGCGCATTTCTTATGTGATGCGGCGGGAAGGTCTTGACTATGCCAGGGCGCAGAACCGGATCCAGAGCAAAGACCGGGACCGGGCTCGTTTCCTGTCGAGCACCCACCAGCGCAATCCCTCGGATGAACATCTCTACGATATTGTGCTGAATACTGCCGTCATTGAACTGGGGGATGTGGTGGAACTGCTGGCGTTAGCCCTTGAGAAAAAGGCCCGCAAGCTCAACACCCCGGTTGAGGAGTTAGGCCCCGGCACCGGGTTGCCGAACTATGCCGCTACGCCCGGCAACTTTAATATGAACGAGACCTCCGCCAAGGCTTAATTTTCTTTCTCCCGGCTTTTTTCGAAAATAAGCCGGGAGATTGCTTCAACTGGGCATGTACATCTTATAGTTAAAGTCGTTCCGCACGACGGTTGCCACCGATTCGCGGATAAGCAGTTCGGTGTTAAATTGAGGTAGGTCGGGTTCCTGGTCTTCAATCAGATCGAGGATAGCCTGGCCTGCCATGCGGCCCATTTCAACCAGGGGTTGGCGGACAGTTGTAAGCGGTGGGATTGTGTAAGCCGCGCCGGGTTGGTCGTCAAAGCCTACCAGGGAAACGTCGTCCGGCACCCGCATACCGTGCCGGTAGAAACCGAGCCGCGCCCCCATTGCCATCATATCGTTGCCCGCGAAAAGAGCCGTAAAGCGGGCTCCCCTGGCAAACAGCACCCCCACCCCGAAGAGTCCGGCCTGTTCGTCAAAGTCACCTTCCACAATCAGTTGCGGGTCTACCTCTAACCCGGCCTCTTTCAAAGCTTTTTTATATCCCTCCAGACGCTGCACACCATCGGGTACGGAAAGGGCCCCTGTGATATGGGCGATGCGGGTATGCCCCCGTTCAATCAGGTAACGGGTAGCCTGGTAGGCCCCCAGCATGTTTGAAACGACCAGGGAATGTTTCTCGATACCGGGCAGGACCCGCCCAATCGAAATGAAAGGGGTTTCTTTCGCTATCTCAAGTAAATAGTTCTCGTCGAGCTGGCTCCACAGGGAAATGATGCCATCTACCTTGCGGGCAACCAGTAAATCGAGCAGTTTATGTTCTTCCTGCGGGTTAAAGTTGCTGGCCGCCACCAGGGAGCGATAGGGGGTCTGTTCCAGGCGTTGTTCGATCCCATTAATGATGGTGTTATAAAAAATACTGACACTAAGGGGCATCAGGATGCCAATAGTCATAGTTCGCCCGCGCCCTAGCTCCTGGGCGGCCAGGTTGGGCTTGTAATTGAGGGTCTGGATAGCTTTCATGACGGCGTCGCGTTTGGCGGGGTCGACCGGCATGCTGTTATTTAAAACGCGAGAAACGGTACTGGCAGAGACGCCCGCTTCGCTGGCTATATCAAAAATCGTTATGGAGTTGCGCCTTTTTTTACTCATAACACCTTAAATATTCTATTGCTAGGCAGTCAGCCTGGTTATAACGACTTTGAAAGCGGTTTCACAAATTCTGTGAAAAAAACGACATTTACGCGCTTATTATTGCACGGGTTGCAACAAATTCCAAGACCCAAATTTAGGGAAATCGCGACTTTTACCCAATTTTGAACAAATTAGAGTTGTTTACAAAGAATTGTTTACAATTCGAGGCTAAAATAAGCCATTCCAGGGCCTTTTAGCGGCTTTGCCCTTGAAATATTAGTTTGAAAAAACAATCATATTTGTTCATTTGAATTAATACTCTTGACACCGCTTTCAAAGTATTGTATCATCAATTCATTCTTAGCTAAAATGATTTGATTAATGGCTAATAACGCAATCTAACCCTTGCAGGCTGTCGAGCCTAACTTTTTTGCAACCTAAAAACCGGGCAACAGCAACCAGGTAAATTTTCTGTACCAAAAATTTAACATTCGGTTTTTTAACGATTGGTAGTAGTGCCTGCTGCTTTCCGTGATTTTGACGTGCCAAAAATCTTTTCAAGGAGGAAAACTATGCACCTTTCTAAGCCAACGGGCCGGGAAAGCTCCTTCGCGAGCAAAAAAATCTCGTATATAGCAACGCTCGTGTTGCTGATGTCCGTTGTGTTGGCCGCTTGCGGCGACAATACCGCTACGACCGCCCCGGCTGCGACTACGGCTCCCGCTGCCGCTACGACCGCCGCCGCTACAACCGCTGCTGCGGCAACAACTGCCGCTGCGGCCACTACGGCTGCTGCGACCACGGCTGCGGCTACAACCGCTGCCGCAACGACTCCGGCGGCCACTACCCCCGCCGCGACGACTGCCGCCGCTTCCTCGACGACCCCTCCGCCGACCACGGTTATCTCTACCGGTGAAGGTTGCGCTTCCGGCGCTACCAAGATTACCTGGTATATCGGCCTGGGTGCCGGTGCTGACGCGGACGTTATTCCGAAAGAACAAGCCTGGGCTGACAAATACAACAAGTCCCAGACCGAAGCTTGCGTAATTATGCAGGTCGTCCACAACCCTGAATCCTATGATACCTTGAAGGCTCAGCTCGCCGCCGGTCAGGGCCCCGACATCGTTGGCCCGGTTGGTAAAGCCGGTCGCGCCAGCTTCCAGGGTGCCTGGACGGACATCGCCCCGCTGGCTCAGGCTGCCGGTGTGGACCTGAGCAAATACGACCCGGCGCTGCTCGACTTCACCAAAGACGAAGGCACGCTGGTTGGTATTCCGTTCGCGCTCTTCCCCAGCTTCATCTATTACAATAAAGACCTGTTCGACGAAGCCAAGCTGCCTTACCCGCCCCACAAGGTCGGTGAAAAGTATGACGGCAAAGACTGGAACCTTGATACCTTTACGGCCCTGGCCCAGGAACTGACCGTTGACAAGAGTGGCAACGCTGCGACCGACGCGAACTTCGATGCCAAGAACATTACCCAGTTTGGTTTCTTTGATGGCCCGACCGATGCCCGTGGCGTCGCTGTCCTGTTCGGTGGCGGTCTGCCTTACGACCCGGCTGACCAGAAGACTGCTAAAATTCCGGATAACTGGCGCCAAGCCTGGACCTGGTATTACAACAGCATCTGGAAACTGCACATCTCGCCGAACAACGACTACCAGCAGAGCGACCTGCTCGCCAAAGGTAACGAGTTCAAATCCGGCCACGTTGCGATGCAGGCCAGCCACACCTGGTACACCTGCTGTTTCGACATCGCCAAGCAGAACTGGGACATCGCCGTAATGCCGACTATCAATGGCAAGATTACCGCCAAACTCCACGGTGACACCTTCGCCATCCTCAAATCGAGCAAGAACCAGAAGGTTGCCTTCGATGTTCTTAGCAAGATGGTAGTTGACAAAGACCTGTACCAGATTTACGGCGGTATGCCGGCTAACCAGGCCGACCGCGCCGAGTTCTTCACCACCTTGAACTCCCGCCTGGGCAACAACAAAGTTGACTGGTCGGTGGCGGAAGAAATGTTGAAATACCCGGACCTCCCGAACCACGAGTCCTGGCTACCCAACATTATCAAGGCAAACGATGCTTTCAACAAGTTCCGTACTTTGATGGACCAGACTCCTGACCTGAACATCAACTCGGAAATTGATAAGCTTCAGTCCCAACTTGATGCGCTTTTCAAAGCCGCCAGTTAAAGCCTGATAGATTAAATCAGTATTTTGCGTAGCTGATGCACCACCTGTGAAGCAGGTGGTGCATCAGGCAAATTAGGAGAGAATTTATTATGGCTGTAACGAAGAACGACACCCAGACCCCGATTTTAATGCCCACTATTAAGGATAGGCGCAGCCGGGTGGCGATGCAGCGCTTGAAGTGGGGTCTTTTCTTTTTATCACCCTGGTTTATCGGCCTCTTAACTTTTCAGTTGCTGCCGATTATCTTTACCTTTTTCCTCAGTTTCACCAACTATAGCGCCACAAAAGAGTTTGCCTTTGGCAACTTTGACTTTGTCGGCCTGTCTAACTACGCCCGCCTTTTCTCGGACCCGGACATTCTCAATTCAATGGGGGTTACGATTAAATACACCCTGATTGCGGTGCCGCTGGGCCTGGTAGTGCCCCTGCTTTTTGCGTTACTGGTAAATTCCCGGCACCTGATTGCCCCCAATATTTTCAGGACGCTTTTCTTCCTGCCGACGGTTATCCCGGTGGTGGCCGGAGTGCTGGTCTTCCAGGGGGTTTTGAACTCTCAGTCCGGCTGGATTAATGGTCTCTTAAAAATATTCGGCATCGAAGGGCCCCGCTGGTTGAGTGACCCGATGTGGGCTATTCCCGCGCTCAACCTTTTGAGCCTGTGGGCCATCGGCAACCTGATGCTGATTTACCTGGGGGCGTTGCAAAGCGTTCCGACCGAGTTATATGAGGCGGCAACTCTGGATGGGGCCGGAGGGGTCCGGCGCTTTTTCTTTATCACCATCCCCATGATTTCGCCGGTCATTTTCTATAACGTGGTTTTGAGTGTTATTAACGCCTTCCAGTTTTTCGTGGCAGCCCTCCTGATTGGCGGTCGCAATGGTGACCCACAGGGCTCGACCATGTTCTATAACCTGTACTTCTACCGGCAAGCTTTTGTATTTAATGATATGGGGTACGCTTCGACCCTGGCCTTGCTGCTATTTGTTATCGTGATGATTTTAACCACGCTGCTGTTCCGGTTCGGGCAGCGGAGTGTTTACTATGCGGGCGGCGAAGCCTGATGTAGTCGGTTCCGGCAAGGACGAACACATAAGAAGGGTGAGAGTAAAGAAAAAATATGGCAACTGTTAAAGAAGTTCGGGTTCGCCGGTCTGTGGCACCTCGCTTTGAGCTTCGCAGAATGAAGCGGCGAAACATTCTGCCAACTATCCTTGTAAGTCTGGTCGGTTTCCTGATAATGCTGTTATTCCTGTTGCCTCTTGGCTATATGTTGACGCTGGCTTTTAAGCCTGAGGAACAGCTTTCGGCCCAAAATGCCCCGTTGTGGCCTGCCAAAGCTGTCACTTATAATTATGAGGGCAAGGATTTACCGCTCTATAACGTTCCCACGGCTGACGGGGTGAAACAATGGGCACTGGTCAAAGGCTACCGCGAAGATGCCGACTTTATTGACCCATCGAATGTAAATAACGGCGTCTTTAACTGGAAAGGTCGCTACCGCGTCCTCGACCCCGTTTACACTTTCGCGCCGGTATTTGATAACTTTACGGCGGCCTGGAACGAAGTAAACTTTCCGCTGCTGTTTCGCAACACGTTTGTAATTGCGGTCATAAGCACGATAGGCACCCTGATTTCGTGTATTATGGTGGCTTACGCCTTTGCCCGCTTTAAGATTCCGGGCAAGAATTTTCTCTTTATCTTGCTTATTTCAACCATCGTTTTGCCGCCCCAGGCCACGATTATTCCTCTGTTTATCGCGTTTGCCAAGATTGGCTGGGCCGGTACCTGGCTGCCCTTGCTTGTCCCGGCCTTTTTTGCGAACGCTTACGATGTTTTCTTGCTGCGCCAGTATTTCATGGGTATCCCCAAAGAACTGGACGAAGCCGCCGAGGTAGACGGGGCTAACCCGTTACGGACCCTGGTCTGGGTTATCGTGCCCCAGGCTATCCCGGCCATTACGGCGGTAACGTTGTTCCACTTCTTCTATACCTGGAACGACTATTTTAACCCACTGGTTTACCTGGTCGGCAAAGAAGATTTGTACCCGATTTCGGTAGGTATCGCCAAGTTCGTCAGCACCTACGGCTCCCACCCGACGCGGGCGATGGCGACGGCGGTCCTGACGATGATTTTACCGGCTATCCTCTTTTTCCTGGCTCAACGCCAGTTCATGCAGGGCGTGGTCAGCACCGGGGTCGAGAAATAAGCTCGGCCCGGCGCTGTCCGGCGGGGTTTTAGAGCCTGGAAATAGAGTTAACCGGCAGTTTTCAAATCTTCAAAGGTTGGAGGTAACAAACAATGAGTGCGGAACCAAAGCCGGAACTGGCGCGGTCGGATTTCCCTGCCGATTTTGCCTGGGGTGTTGCTACGGCCTCGTATCAAATCGAGGGCGCCGTTAACGAGGATGGCCGCAGCCCCAGTATCTGGGATACTTTTTCGCATACACCGGGGAAGGTGGATAACGACGATACCGGCGACGTGGCCTGCGACCATTATCACCGTTACAAAGAAGATGTTGGCCTGATGAGCCAGCTTGGTCTCAACAGCTATCGCTTTTCGATAGCCTGGCCGCGCATTGTGCCGGAGGGTAAGGGCGAGATAAATCTTAAAGGGGTGGACTTTTACGCCCGCCTGGTAGACGAACTACTTGAAAAAAACATCCAGCCTTACGCAACCCTTTACCACTGGGATTTGCCGCAGGTGCTTGAGGATAAGGGCGGTTGGAGCAACCGGGATACGGCCCTCTATTTCCAGGAGTACGCCGACAAGATTTCGCGGTTATTGGGCGACCGGGTCAAGGGTTGGATTACCCTCAACGAGCCCTGGGTGGCGAGCATTTTGGGCTATCTCCAGGGAGTCCATGCGCCGGGTCTGCACAGCATGGAAAAAGCGGTGCGGGCGACCCATCATATGCTGCTGGCGCACGGCCTGGCGGTGCCTGCCCTGCGCCGGAACGCGCTCCGGTCGGACGCGGAAGTGGGCGTTACCTTGAGTTTCAACTATATCGAGCCGGGCCGTCCTGGGGCTGAACAACTGGCTCAACTCAAAGACGCCTGGGATAACCGCCTCTTTCTCGACCCGCTGTTCAAGGGGGCTTACCCGACGGAACTGTATCCTATCCTCAGCCAGTATTTGCCGCTTGAGCGAGAGGACATGGAAATAATTTCGACCCCGGTCGATTTTATGGGCGTGAACTATTATTTCCGCACCCTGCCGGTGGAGTGGGCCGACCAGGCGACCATGAGTTTCAAGGACCGTCCTAACGAAGGCTCGGAATACACGGCGATGGGCTGGGAGATTTATCCCGAAGGGCTTTACCAGTTGCTAACCCGGTTCCACCGTGATTACGGGATAAAGAAGCTTTACATAACCGAAAACGGTTCGGCCTTCCAGGATAGCGTGGTGGAGGAAGACGGCAACAATTTTGTCCACGACGCCGGGCGCAAGAAATATTTGCAAGAACATTTCGGAGCGGCTTTGCGGGCCTACCGGGATGGCGTGCCCCTGGCCGGGTATTTCGTGTGGAGCTTGCTCGACAATTTCGAGTGGGGCTACGGCTACGATAAGCGGTTCGGCATCGTCTACGTGGACTATCCCACCCAGAAACGTATTATAAAGGATAGCGCCTACTGGTACGAAAGCCTGCTTAAGAGTAACGCCTGATAGGCGGCGGAATCAACGAGCCGTTTCAAGTGTGTGAGGCGGCCCCGGAATTTAACCACACAGTTCACTTATCTCCTAACAAATACCATCTCCCAAGCGTCTTGCAATTAACCGGCAGGGCGCTTTTATTATTTTTAGCGGTTCAAAAATTGCAGATAAGCTTTTGGAATGGGCTATTTTAATTAAGAGGTTGATGAATTTATAAGAATTTCGCATTCAGGGGGTAGCCAAAAATCGGATTTATCACGATAATAAAGCCAGCCGGGTCGCGCGACTAATTTTGCCGGTTCAGCAGGGGCAAAAGGTTTTAGTTGTGTGGCCTTTGATAGGAATTAACGGAACAACGGAAATGGGAGCGTAATTTGACAGCAGGTTGGACCCCGGAACAGATACTTAAACTGGCCCCGGACGCCAGTTCGGCCAGCGCCGGAAAAGGGCTGGCCGCCAGGAGCAAATGGAAATCCCTGGGCGTCAATGATGTGGTGGTCTGGGGGGAATGTCAGGGTAGCGGGAAAACACCTTACCAGACCGAAATTTACCTCGAAGAACCGGCTTATCACTGCACCTGTCCCAGCCGAAAGTTTCCCTGTAAGCATGCGCTGGGTCTTTTCTTGTTGCTGGCCGACCAGCCGTCCGCTTTTGCGCGCCCGGCAGATGGACCGCCGGGTTGGGTAAACGAATGGCTGGAAAAGCGGGCCAAACGGCAGGAGAAAGCCGAGGAAGTTGCTGCCGCCGCGCCGCCTAAAAAGGCCGCCCCGAATAAGGCCGGGCAGGACAAACGGGCCGACCAGCGCCAGGCCAAGGTAACGGCGGGCCTTGAAGATTTACAAGTTTGGCTGGGCGACTTGATGCGAGGTGGTCTCGCGGCGGCCAAGGGGCAGCCTTATAAGTTCTGGGACGGCATCGCTGCCCGGATGGTAGATGCCCAGGCCCCAGGGGTAGCCCGGCGGTTGCGCGAAATGGGCGGGACTGCCGCCAGTAACTACCGCTGGCAGGAACGCTTGCTCGAAAAATTGGGCCAACTGCATTTGTTGCTGGAAGGCTATCGTAACCTCGAAAATTTGCCGGGCGAGTTGCAGGCGGAGGTCCGCAACCAGGTCGGCTGGACCCAGAACCAGGATGAACTGGCCCAGGCCACCGGGCAATTCGACCGCTGGTTGGTGTTGGGCCAGACCCGCGAGGAAGACGATAATCGTCTGAAGACCCAGCGCACCTGGCTGTGGGGGAGCACGAGTGGTCGGGCTGCCGTGGTGCTGGACTTCGCGCATGGCAGCCAGCCGCTCGATACCAGCCTGGTGCCGGGCAGTAACCTCGATGCCGAACTGGTCTATTTTCCGGGGTCATACCCCATGCGGGCGCTGGTGAAACCGGGAGCCCGGCATAATCCCAGCTTCGAGGAATGGCCCGGTGTGGCCGGTTGCGACGACCTGTTGGAAGGTTACAGCCAGGCCCTGGCCGAAAACCCCTGGTTGGAGCAGTTTCCGCTAGCTTTAGGGCGGGTCTACCCGGTCCGGGCGGGCGAAGAAGAATGGCAAATCCGCGACGAAAGCGGGTTGTGTCTGCCGCTTGACCCCGGTTTTACCAGGGGCTGGCAACTGCTGGCTCTTAGCGGCGGTCACCCGGTGGGGCTTTTCGGATTGTGGGACGGCCATTATTTTGACCCACATGGGGCCTGGGCCGAGAACCGTTTTATAGACCTGATTGAAAATCTTTAAGAAGAAAAGATTTGTAAAGAATACAAAATGGATAATCAAATTCTTTCAAACGCGTTACTGGGTACGGCCCGCCAGCCTTTCAAACCTTCCGGTGGTGAGGAAGGGCTGGGCGATTTGCTAAAAAACCTGCCCGGTGATAACTCCGAAAAGGCTCTTCTGGGGGCGGCGGCGGCCAGCTTCTTGTTCGAACGAGCCGGGGTCAAGTTGCCGGTAGATACCCGGCCTTTACCCGAACCGGCCCCGGCGGAAACTTTATGGTCTTGCAGTGTGCGGTCGCGCCAGCACCTGACCAGGATATTAAGCATTCGGCAATATGATATTTTGCGCGAGTGGCTGGCGGCGTTGGCCCAGGCCGGGAAACGTCTTCCCTCCGAAAAACTGCCCGAAATATTCGGGCTGATGGAAAGTTACCCGCTCCTGGCTCCGCTAGTCGAGCCGGTACTTGGGGAACGGGGTCGCTGGCTGGCGGCCCAAAACCCGGCCTGGTCCCTTTTCGCCGGACCGGGTTTAGTTGACGCCGCCGAAACGTGGGAAACAGGGAGCCGGTCCAGCCGGGTTGCTTTTTTAAAGAAGTTGCGGACCACCAACCCCGACCAGGCGCGGTCGCTTTTAGAGGAGACCTGGTCCAATGAAAGCGCGGACCAGCGGGCGGCTCTGCTTGATACACTCGTCCAGAATTTAAGCATGGCCGACGAGCCGTTTTTAGAGCAAAAGCTGGACGACCGCAGCAAGGAAGTGCGCCGGGTGGCTGTCGATTTGCTGGGCCGGTTGCCCGGTTCGGCCCTGGTTGGTCGGATGATTGCGCGGGCGAATACCGCCATCGAGTACATCCAGCCTAAAAAGGGTTTCCTTGGCCTCAAGGCTAGCAAGGCGACCTTCCAGGTAACGCCCTTCGAAACCGCCGACCCTTCGATGCTGCGGGACGGTATCGAGCCGAAATCAAGTTCCCGGACGATGGGCGATAAAGCCTATATTATCTACCAGATTGTCGAGGCTATTCCGCCCGCCTACTGGCTGGACCGCTGGCAGGCTAATCCCCACGCCATTTTGCGGGATGCCGCCGATTCGGAATATGGTGAAGTCCTGGTCCGGGGCTGGCGCAATGCCCTGCACCACCATCCAAATAACACCTGGGCCGATGTTTTCATGCAAT
Organism: Chloroflexi bacterium 54-19; assembly: GCA_001898225.1. GTDB lineage: Bacteria > Chloroflexota > Chloroflexia > Chloroheliales > Chloroheliaceae > 54-19. Next base: position 99,583 of record MKTJ01000017.1, on the reverse strand, counting down.
ACTGGTTGAGCCGCCAGGAAAAGAAGCTAAAAGATTACTACCAGCCTGTCTTTAGCGGGTTAAGCTATGCCCAGTTCGAGGGTTTAGTCTTTGAAGCCCTGAGAAAGGACACCGAAGCGCTCTGGGACCGCCACCCCGCCACCGAATTGATGCTGGGGTATAACGGAGAGGGCAACTGGCGGCCCGAACTGGTCCTGGCCCTGGTGAAAAGCCTCAGAAAACGCATAATCTCGAACAATGCCTACCAGTACCGGCTGCAAAGGGACGGTTTGAAGAAGATGGCCCTGCATATTCCGCCTGGCATGGCCGACGAACTCACGGAAGGGTGGCCGGAAGACAGCCCGAACTGGTCGAGTTGGGCCAGGGATGTCAGGGAATTTTTATCACTTTTGGAATTACGCAAAGAAATGTTAAAGGAGATTTACGCATGAGCGTCTCGTTACTGCGCGAACATTCGGAACAACAGTTTGCCGAGGAATTGCACGAACTGGCCCAGGCCGACCGCCGGACGAGGCCGCCGAACTGGAAACTTTCGCCCTGGGCGGTTTCTACCTTCCTCCTGGGGGGCCGCCTGCCCAACGGTTTCGAGGTATCGCCCAAGTATATCGGCAGCCAGCGCGTTATCGAAATCGCCGTGGCAACCCTGGCTACCGACCGCGCCTTGCTGCTTTTGGGGGTGCCGGGGACGGCCAAGACCTGGGTTTCGGAACATCTTTCTGCGGCTATTTCCGGCGATTCGACCATGATTGTCCAGGGGACCGCCGGGACCAGCGAGGAAGCAATCCGGTACGGCTGGAACTATGCTCGCCTGTTGGCGGAAGGCCCTTCGCCCCAGGCCCTGGTGACGAGCCCGGTCATCCGGGCCATGCAGGATGGTAAAATCGCCCGCGTGGAAGAATTGACCCGTATCCCTTCGGATGTGCAGGACGCGCTGATTACGGTCCTTTCGGAAAAAGCCATGCCGGTGCCTGAACTCAACACGGAAGTCCAGGCTATCAAGGGGTTTAACGTAATCGCTACCGCCAACAACCGGGATAAAGGCGTCAACGAACTTTCGAGCGCGCTCAAACGCCGGTTTAACACGGTGGTGCTGCCAACCCCCGCCACCGATAAAGAAGAAGTCGAAATTGTCCAGCGCCGGGTTGCCAGCCTGGGCCGGGCCCTTGAACTACCGGCAGAACCGCCCGCGCTCGAAGAAATCCGCCGGGTGGTCCAGATTTTCCGGGAGTTGCGAGGCGGGGTGACCGCCGACGGCAAGACCAAAATCAAGACGCCGAGCGGCACCCTCAGCCCGGCGGAGGCCATTTCGGTGGTTGGGCAGGGGCTTTCGCTGGCGGCCCATTTTGGTGACGGGGTTTTGCGGTCGCAGGATATTGCGGCGGGCCTGGTTGGGGCGGTCATTAAAGACCCGGTGCAGGACCGGGTGGTCTGGCTGGAATACCTCGAAACCGTCGTCAAAGAGCGGAACGGCTGGAAAGACCTTTACCGGGCCTGCCGGGAAATTACGGAATAACCGGGATAAAGCTTATGACTTCAAGCCCGGCTCAAAATGTACAAATTTTTGGTATCCGCCATCACGGCCCCGGTTCGGCCCGCAGTCTGCGTAAGGCCCTGGAAGAGTTGCAGCCCGATATTGTGCTGGTAGAAGGTCCGCCCGATGCCGAGGCGGTATTGCCTCTGCTGGCCGGGGAAGGCATGGAACCGCCCGTAGCTATCCTGATTTACCGGCCCGACCAGCCCGGCCAGGCGGTCTATTATCCTTTCGCGACTTTCTCGCCGGAGTGGCAGGCCCTTAACTATGCCCTGAAAAGCGGCATCCCGGCCCGGTTTATGGATTTACCCCAGGCCCTTAGCCTGGCGATGGAGCCTGTCCGGCCAGCCGGTTTACCCACCGGGGAACAGCCTGTCGAGTTGCCCCAGGAAGATGCCCCGGAAGGTGAGTTGCCGGAACCAGGGGTGCTTCCCGGCGAAGATTCCGAGGCGGAAGAGGGCCAAACAGACGAAACCGGCCTCGAGACCGAAGACAAGGCCCTGCCCGAAGCGCAGTCCGACCCGCTCGAATGGCTGGCCCGCGCCGCCGGGTATAGCGACGGCGAACGCTGGTGGGAGCAGATGGTCGAGCATCGCCAGGATAGTGGCGATTTGTTCCAGGCTATCCTGGAAGCAATGACCGTTTTACGCTCGGAAATCCCACCCCGCCCCGACCCGCAGGGACGCGAGTCCCGCCGCGAAGCCTACATGCGGCAGACCATCCGGGCAGCCCAGCGCGAGAATTTCCAGAAAATCGCGGTGGTCTGCGGGGCCTGGCACGCCCCGGCCCTGGCGAAAATTGGCCCGGCCAAAGAAGATGCCGCCCTTTTGAAAGATATGCCCAAAGTTAAGGTGCAAGCGACCTGGATTCCCTGGACCTATGGCCGTCTTTCCTATTTTAGTGGTTATGGGGCCGGGATAGAGTCGCCGGGCTGGTACGACCACCTGTGGGAAACCCGCAATGACGTGGCGATTCGCTGGCTGACGAAGGTCGCTCGGCTGCTTCGCGAGGAGGATATTGACGTTTCTTCGGCCCACGTTATCGAAGGGGTGCGTCTGTCCGAAGCGCTGGCCGCTTTGCGTGACCGGCCTTTGCCGGGTCTGCCCGAACTCAACGAGGCGACGTTGACCGTCCTTTGTGGCGGGAGTGACACCCCTTTACGCCTGATTCAGCAAAAGCTCATCGTGGGCGAACGGTTGGGCCAGGTGCCGGGCGAAACCCCGATGGTGGCCTTGCAGCAAAACCTGGCCGCCGAGCAAAAACGGTTGCGTCTGAAACCGGAAGCGGCCCAGCGCACCCTCGACCTCGACCAGCGCCAGACTATCGACCTCGAACGTAGTTATCTCCTGCACCGGCTCAATTTGTTGGAAATTCAATGGGGTGTCAAAGAGCGCACCACCGGGCAGCGCGGTACTTTTCACGAAATCTGGCGGATTCAGTGGCAGCCCGAACTGGCCGTCCGGCTGATTGAGGCCAGTATGTGGGGGACGACCGTCCTCGAAGCGGCCACCTCGAAGGTGCGCCACCAGGCCGCCGCCGCCACGACCCTGCCCGAACTGACCCGGTTGGTAGACCAGACCTTGCTGGCCGAACTGCCCGACGCTGTTGACGACCTGATGTTGCGGGTCCAGAACGTCGCGGCGGTTTCGAGCGATGTCGGGCATTTAATGGAAGCCCTGCCGCCCCTGGCGAACGTCTTGCGCTATGGGAACGTCCGCAAAGCCCACTCTGGCCCCATCAATGCGGTGGTCGAAGGACTCCTGGCCCGGATTATCGTCGGGCTACCGGGTGCGACCGGCTCTTTGAACGACGAAGCCGCCAGAGAAGTGGATAAAAACCTGGTGGCGGTCCACAATTCCGTTTCACTGTTGCAAAACGAGGAATACAGCCGCGATTGGCAGAGATTGCTGGTCCGGTTGGCCGGGCAGACCAACCTGCACGGGCTATTGGCGGGGCGATGCTGCCGCTTGCTCATGGACGCGGGGGCCTTCGATATAGAGGAAACCGCCCGCCGGATGGGCCTGGCGCTTTCACCAGGCGTCGAGCCGCCGCAAGCCGCCGCCTGGGTAGAAGGCTTTTTGAGCGGGAGCGGCCAGGTGCTTTTGCACGATACCCGGCTCTGGCAGGTGCTTGACGACTGGGTTAGCACCCTGGATGGCGAAATTTTCCAGAACTTGCTGCCGCTTCTGCGCCGGACTTTCTCGGCTTTCACCAATTCCGAACGCCGCCAGATGGGCGAACAGGCCAAACAGCGGGGCTCCGGTCGGGTCGCGGTGGCCACTGGTGAGCGTGACTTCGATTACCGGCGCGCCCGCAAGGTTTTGCCGGTGGTGGCGCGGTTGCTTGGCCTGCCCGAACCGGAAGTGGCGGAGCAAAAAATCCCGGCAGGCGAGAATTAAGGCTCTTTATTCCAAAAAGCACGATAACTTTGAAAGTAAGAACAGATTTGCCGAATCTTTCAGAGAAATAGAGAATTTGTAACAATAAAGAAAAATGACATTTCAAATCCTTAACCAACCCTGGCAAGAAGTATATTAATGAAGTAAAGAGTAAATTTTTTGCCTTAAATGCAAAAAATTTACTCTTTACCTATTATTTCCCCTCCCATTGGGAGGGGCCAGGGGTGGGGAATCCTCAAGAAAGATTGTTATGACTCAAGCAACCGATGAAAGGTTAAGACGCTGGCGGTTAATCCTGGGTGGGCAACAAGCCGATGGCACCGGCATGGCCCTTTCCGGGAATGACGCCGGGATGGACGCCGCCCTGCAAGCCCTCTATAAAGACGGCGATGACGAGGGTGACCGCAACGGCCCCAAATCGAAGCGGGGCGGTCTGGGCAATTCCGCGCCCAACGTGGCCCGCTGGCTGGGGGACATCCGCAAGTATTTTCCTTCGAGCGTGGTCCGGGTGATGCAGCAGGACGCCCTGGAACGGCTGAACCTGCGCCAGATGTTGCTGGAGCCAGAAATGCTGGAAGCGGTCGAGCCGGATGTCCACCTGGTGGCGAACTTGCTGGCCCTCAACAGTGTTTTACCTTCTAAAACCAAAGACACGGCCCGGCAGGTCGTACGCAAGGTGGTCGAGGAAATCGAGCGCAAACTGGCAAACCCGCTCCGGCAGGCTATCCAGGGCAGCCTCAACCGGGCCATCCGTAACAACCGCCCTCGCCACAACGAGATTGACTGGTCGCGCACCATCCGGGCCAACCTCAAAAACTACCAGCCCGATTACCGCACCATTATTCCCGAAAGGTTGGTAGGCTACGGGCGCAAACGCTCGGCGCTGCGCGATATTATTTTGTGCGTGGACCAGAGCGGCTCGATGGCAAGTTCGGTGGTCTATGCGGGGATTTTCGGGGCGGTCATGGCCTCGCTCCCGGCGGTCCGGACCCGCGTGGTCGTTTTCGATACGGCAGTGGTCGACCTGACCGATGATTTGAGCGACCCGGTGGAACTGCTTTTTGGGACGCAGCTTGGCGGCGGGACCGACATCAACCGGGCCCTGGCCTATTGCGAGGGATTAGTGCAGCAGCCCCAGGATACCATTTTTGTCCTTATCAGCGATTTATATGAAGGCGGCAACCGCACCGAAATGCTCAAACGGGCCGCGAACCTGGCCGGGTCGGGCGTGAAGATGATTGCCCTCCTGGCTTTGAGTGACGATGGCGCGCCGAGTTATGACCATACCACGGCGGCGGCCCTGGCTGAACTGGGAGTCCCGGCCTTTGCCTGTACGCCGGACCTTTTCCCAGACCTCATGGCGGCGGCTATCAGCAAACAGGATATGAACGTGTGGGCGGCGGCTAACGACATCAAAACCGCCGCGATTGTGGGCGAGAAGTAGCGGATTTTATGCACTTCAAAAGGATCTAAAAGGTAAATATAAAAGAAGAAGGAGAAAAACCATGTTCAAGCCCGTAGGCGCTTTTAGCGGATTTTCCGTAGATGACCTGGAAAAAGCCCGCCAGTTTTATGGGGAGACGCTTGGCCTGGAAGTGACCAGCGCGGGCGTGGGTATTGATTTGCATCTGCCCGGTGGGAAAGTTGTTTTTGCCTATCCTAAGGGCCCGGCCCACCAACCGGCCACCTTCACCATCCTGAACCTTGAAGTTGAAGACGTGGAGGCCGCCGTGGACGAATTGACCGGGCGCGGGGTCAAGTTTGAAAAGTACCCCGGCACCTACCAGAATGAAAAAGGTATCCAGCGCGGCCAGGGCCCGGCTATCGCCTGGTTTACCGACCCGGCAGGCAATATTCTTTCAGTAATTGAGCAATAGCCGATGCCATACGAACAGGAATATATTGAAATCCGCCGGGCGCGGGAAAACAACCTCAAAGACGTGACCCTGCGGATTCCCAAGCGCAAAATCACCATTTTTACTGGGGTATCCGGGTCCGGCAAGTCTTCGCTGGTCTTTGATACGATTGCCAACGAAGCCCAGCGCCTTTTGTTCGAAAACTTTAGCATGTTCGTCCGAAACTTCCTGCCGCGCTACCCTCAACCGGAGGCGGATAGCATCGAAAACCTGAGCATGGCGGTGCTGGTGGACCAGAAACGGCTCGGCGGCGGGTCGAGTTCGACTGTCGGGACCGTGACCGATATTTCCCCGGCCCTGCGCCTTCTTTTCTCCCGGCTCGGCCAGCCTTATGTCGGCTTTTCCAACATGTTTTCGTTCAACGACCCACAGGGGATGTGCCCCGAATGTGGCGGGATTGGCAAGAAAATCGGAGTGGACGACCATGCCCTGGTGGACATGAGTAAAACCCTTAACGAAGGGGCGGTGATTGCGCCGGGTTTTGCGGCCTGGGAGCGCGAGAGCCCGATTCGTAGCGGCATGTTCGACAACGATAAAAAGCTGGCCGATTTTACGGACGCCGAACTTGATTTGCTCCTGAACGGGGACGGAATCAAGTACAAGCTGGCGGTCGGCGGCAAGGATATGAACGCCACTTACGAAGGTATGGCCGTAAAATTCCGCCGCAAGTTTATCACCCGCGACATCAAGACCGTGGGCGACCGGGTCCGCGCCCAGGTCGAACCTTTCTTGAAAATGGGACCCTGTCCGCTTTGCAAAGGGGGAAGACTCAACCAGGCTGCCCTGAACTGCCGCATTAGTGGATACAACATTGACGACCTGTCGAAAATGGAGGTGGGCGAACTGGTCGGCGTCCTCCAGACGCTGGATAACCCGGCGGCGGGCCCGGTCATAAAAACCCTGGTTGAACGGCTGCAACACCTTGTGGAAATCGGCCTCGAATACCTGAGCCTGAGTCGCGAAACCGATAGCCTTTCCGGCGGCGAATCGCAGCGCGTCAAGATGGTCAAACATCTTAACGGCAGCCTGGTGGACGTGATGTATGTTTTTGACGAGCCGAGCGTTGGGTTGCATCCTCGTGATGTCCACCGCATGAACGAACTGCTGGTCAAACTGCGCGACAAAGGGAATACGGTCCTTGTGGTCGAACACGACCCGGATGTAATCAAGGGGGCCGACTTTATCGTGGATATGGGGCCAAAAGCCGGGAGCGAAGGCGGCGAGGTGGTCTACGAGGGGAGTTACCAGGGACTCCTGGAAGCGCCGACCCTGACCGGCACTCACCTGCGCCAGGCTTTGCCCATCAAGGCGGAATTTCGCCAGCCCTCCGGCAGTTTCCCCATCGTCGGGGCCAGGGCCAACAACCTGAAGAACGTCAGCGTCAATATCCCGGCGGGCGTCCTGACGGTAATTACGGGTGTGGCCGGGTCGGGCAAAAGCAGCCTTATTAATGAAGCGTTCCTGCCGCGCCATCCCCAGGCGGTCGTGATTGACCAGTCGGCCATCGGGGTTTCGTCCCGCTCAAACCCGGCCACTTACACCGGGATTATGGACGATATTCGCAAAGCCTTCGCCTCGGCCAATAAGACCGACGCAGGTCTGTTCAGCTTTAACTCGAAGGGGGCCTGTCCGAACTGCCAGGGTTCCGGCGTGACCTATACCGACCTCGGTTTCCTCGAAGGAGTCAAACTGCCCTGTGACGTTTGCGGCGGCAAGCGGTTCAAGGACGAAGTGTTGGCCTACACCTACCACGGCAAGAATATCGCCGAGGTGTTGACCATGACCATCCGGGAAGCCCTGGCTTTCTTCTCCCTGAAGGAGATTAAGGCTCGTCTTCAGGCCATGAGCGACGTGGGCCTCGATTACCTGACGCTCGGCCAGCCGTTAAGCACCCTTTCGGGTGGCGAGTGCCAGCGCATCAAGCTGTCAAGCGAGTTGCCCAAAAAGGGCAGCATCTACGTCATGGACGAGCCGACCACCGGTCTGCACATGTCGGATATTGGCCGCCTGCTAACCATTATGAACCGGTTGGTGGATGGCGGGAATACCGTGATTGTCATCGAACATAACCTGGACGTGATTCGCAACGCCGACTGGTTAATTGATATGGGGCCGGAAGGCGGCCACAAAGGTGGCGAGGTTATTTTCGAGGGGACGCCCCGCCAGTTGCTTGGCTCGCCCACTTCGCTAACCGCCCAATATCTACGATAAGTTGCTAGAAAGAAGAAAGGAACATTCGTATGCGAAAAATAGTAACTTTTCTTTGGTTTAACGACCTGGCAAAGGAAGCCGTAGATTTGTATGTATCGCTGTTTGAAGATGCAAAAATAATAAACACCTCGTATCTCACAGAGTCAGTGGCAGAAGTAGCCGGAAAAAAGCCCGGAGATGTATCCTCAATAGACTTTGAACTGAATGGTCAAAACTTTACTGCGCTAAATGGTGGTCCGATGTACGCTTTCAGTGAGGCTATATCAATAGCGGTAAACTGCCAGACCCAGGAAGAGATTGATAAGCTTTGGGAAGCGCTATCCGAAGGCGGCGAAATAATGTCGTGTGGCTGGCTTAAAGATAAATATGGCTTAACGTGGCAAATTATGCCGGAAAGCCTGGACATCATGATGCGTGACCCAGACCCTGCTAAAGCTGACCGGGTTGGCGCGGCTATGCTTGGTATGGAGGGCAAACTGAATATAAGCGAACTCGAAAAAGCCTACAGAGGCGAATAAAACTAACCAGTCCATTTTTTGATATTACTCAAGGTAGGGCAACGTATATAATTGCTGTTTCGGGCCCTTTACGGGCAACCGCTCAACAATTCTTTTGAAATAATCGGCAAAACTTTGCGCCTTGCCAGGTTTTCAGGTATAATTTTTCTCAAGTAAATTGCGGTTAAGAAAACCCCGCACGTAAGTGTTAACGTGAGCCAACGCACTATTCGAACTATGGCAACTGCTATTGCACCCAGGTTCGACTCGTGCTGTACGTGCTCCTCACGAGTTCGGTCCTGGGTTTAGGAAAGGAATCCGAATGACCGGACAATTCTTACAAACTGCCCATTCTTCCCGGCCCGTTTTTTCAGGGCCATCCCACCAACAAATCTATAACCTAACTTTAGCGTTTGGCCGTGCCCGGATTTTCCCCGCCCCTGCCTGGAAAGGCAGGCCCCGGTGAAATCTAGCTCGCGTATCTCGCCCGCCGCGATAATTCCCTATATCGTGGCCGGGACTTTCTTCATGGAAAACCTGGACAGCACCATCGTCGTGACGGCTATCCCTCAAATAGCCGATTCGTTCGGGGTGGCCCCGGTCAACGTCAATATCGGTATCTCGGCTTATATCCTGACCCTGGCCGTGCTGATTCCGGTGAGCGGCTGGATAGCCGACCGCCTCGGTTCCCGGCTGGTCTACACCAGCGCCATCACCATTTTCACGGCTGGCTCGATTCTGTGCGGTCTGAGTCAGAACCTGCCCTTCTTCATCTTTGCCGAAATATTCCAGGGCATCGGCGGGGCTATGATGGTCCCGGTCGGTCGCCTGGTGGTTTTGCGGACGACCCAGAAACAAGACCTGATACGGGCCATTGCGACAATCACCTGGCCGGGCCTGATTGCCCCTATCCTCGGTCCCCCGGTGGGCGGGTTTATCACGACCTATTTTTCCTGGCACTGGATTTTCTTCCTGAACGTGCCGTTAGGGGTCGTGGCCTTCTTCTTTGTCTTCAAGGTCATCCCCAAAGGCCACGGCGCAAACCCGAAGCCGTTCGATTTGCCCGGTTTCCTCTTGACCGGGCTGGCCTGTTTCGCCTTCATGTTCCTGCTCGATTTAATCAGCCGGGGCGAGTTCGCCCTGACCACCCTTCTTCCCTGGGTGGCCGGGACTTTCGTGGTGGGCGCGCTGGCTATCTGGCACAGCCGCCGTACTCCCCACCCGCTGCTCGACCTGTGGGCTTTACGGCTGCGGAGTTTTTCGGTCACAATCCTGGGCGGCTCGATTTTCCGGCTCTGCATCGGGTCGCTGCCGTTTTTGTTGCCATTGCTTTTTCAGATTGGGTTCGGTTACAGCCCGTTCGAATCCGGGGCACTGGTGCTGGCTGTCTTTGCCGGGAATTTCATCATGAAGATTTTTACCACGGCTATTTTGCGGCGGTTTAGCTTCAAGAAAACGCTTATAGTAAACGGGGTGCTGAACGGATTTGCCATTCTCGGCTGCGCCCTCATCCAGCCTGACACGCCCATTTTCATAACCGCGTTACTCCTTTTTATCAGCGGCCTGACCCGTTCGATGCAATTTACGGCCCTCAACACCCTGGCATTTTCGGACGTGCCCTCGGAGCATTTGAGCGGGGCTAACAGCCTGAGCAGCATCGTCCAGCAAATGACTCTCGGTATGGGTATCGCTTTTGGCGGGGCATTGCTGCGGGTGGGCGAATGGATAAATGGCGACCCCGGCGGGAATAGCTCGATTTCCGTGAGCGCTTTCCACCTGACTTTCCTGGCAATCGGCCTGATTTCGTTTACCGGGCTTTTCGATGTATTCAAACTCAAACCGGACGCGGGTGACGCCTTGCGCCAGGGCCGTCCCAAAGCTGTCGCACCGGCACCCCAGGCTGTGGCATCGTCCACAACTAGCTCGGTCAAGACCCAGGCCGATTTGCCCGAAGCCCAGAAGAACGTTTCCGTTGACGCAAATTAAGGCGGCACTTCTGGCCGTTTCCGGGGATTAGTTCAGAAAGCTTTAATAAGAGGTTTTAAAAACCTTTAATTTTTGAAAAGCAGGAAAAAAAAATGCCCCCGACCATTGATTCTCAAACCATCCCCGAAACGGCCATTCAACCGGAAGATGCCTGGCTATTCGGCTGGGACGATACGCCCGGTATCGTCTCGGTCTGGGCCGAGCGCAGCGGACAGGCCCTGGTCTGGCAAAGACTGGCGGGCCGGGTCGTTTGTTCCACCGCCCGGTTCCGGCCCTGGCTTTACGCCACCACTCTGGCCGACCTCGCCCATCTCGGCTCGACCCTGGCCCCGGTTGAAAATCCGCTTGACCTCGACCTCAACGGCAAACAGCCCTTTAGCTATCGCGAACTGGCGGGCGCACCCCGTTCGTTTCGCTACCTGCTTTCGGCGGACGATGGCCGCAACCTCGAACGCGAGATTCTGAAGGGGGCGAAGCGGCGGCTGGGCAAAGAAATCGCCAACCTGAACGAACTGGGCGACGATTATTACCGGGTCGGCCCTAACGAGCAATACCTGATGGCGACCGGGCGGGTCTTTTTTCGCGGCCTGGCCTACGCCGATTTGCACCGCCTCCAATTCGACCTCGAAACAACCTCGTTCAGTCCCAAACATGGCCGTATCTTTATGGTGGCCGTCCACGACTCGCGCGGACTGGCAAAGGTCTTCGAAGCGCCTACCGCCAAAGACGAGGCCCGCCTTATCCGCGACCTGTGCGAACTCATCCAGGCCCGCGATCCCGATGTTATCGAGAACCACAATCTCTTTGGTTTCGACCTGCCCTTTTTGGAAGAACGGGCCAAGGTTCTGGGTATCCCGCTCGAAATTGGCCGGAAAGAAGGGCCGCACCGCCTCGAAAGTTACAAGGAACCACTGGCCTTTCGCCGGGCCCGCCGCACCCGCTTTACGTTGGCCGGGCGCGAACTGATTGATACCCTCGACGCTGTTTTGCGGCACGACTTTTCGGCCCGCGATATGCCGGGTCACGGCCTGAAAGCGGCGGCGCGTTATTTTGGGGTCGCCGCCCCCGAACGGACCTATCTCGAAGGCTCCAAAATCTACTCGACTTACCGCACCGACCCTGAAACGGTTCGCCGTTACGCCTTTGACGATGTGCTGGAAGTGGACGGCCTTTCGCAGCGTTTGATGGGAGCGGCGTTCGCACTCGCCGGGATGGCTCCCCGGCCTTATGGGCGGGTGGCCTCGGCGGGTCCGGCCATGGGCATTCTCGAACCGATGTTGATACGGGCCTATCTGCGGGCCGGGACCGCTTTACCCCCGTACCCGGTCAGCGAACGGGCCGAACTCGGACCCCACGCGGGCGGCGCGACCTATCTTTACCAGGGCGGTGCGGCTCGGCAAGTTGTCAAGGCCGATATTGCCTCGATGTATCCCTCGATTATGCGGACTTTCAAGGTGGGACCGAAATCGGACCGCCTGGGTGTCCTGCTCTATTTAGTCAGTCGCCTGACCGATTTGCGCCTCGAACATAAAGCCGCCGCCCGCACGACCCCGCCCAGTTCGCCCGAAAACTTTCACCACCAGGCGGTCCAGGCCGCCATGAAAATTATTATCAATTCCGGGTACGGTTACCTGGGAGCGGGTTCGATGGCGCTCTTTTCCGATTTGCGGGCCGCCAACGAGGTCACGGCGCGGGGCCGGGCCATCCTGGAAGGCGTCGTGAATACCCTGCGGGAGGACGGCATGGGTCTGCTCGAAGCCGATACCGATGGGGTCTTCTTTGCCGCGCCGGGCGGTTGGACCGAAGCCCAGGAAAGAGCTTACGTGGCAAAAGTGGCCGCGACCCTGCCGGAAGGTTTGCGCCTTGAATACGAGGGCCGCTACCAGGCCATGCTCAATCACGAGGTGAAAAATTACGCCCTCCTGACCTATGACGACAAGCTGATTGTGCGAGGCGTGGCTTTCCGGTCGGTTCGGGCCGAGCAGTTCGGGGTCGAGTTTTTGCAAAAAGCGGTCTATTGCGCCCTGACCGGCGACATCGAGGGGTTGCGCGCAGTCTACCAGGAAACCCTCACCGCCCTGCGGGAACGCCGTTACCCGAATTTTGAAATGACCACCCTGGCCCGGCTTGCCAAGACCCCGGAGCAATATTTTAATTCGTCGAGCCGGATGCGCGAGGCTCCCTACGAGGCTCTCATTGCGGCGGGTAGGCGGGAGTGGCGGGTCGGTGAACGCATCCGGTTCTACCGCAACAAAGACGGCCAGCCCATCTATTTAAAAGAAAGCGATTTCGAGGAAGAAGACCAGTCTACCGAAGGGGAGGAAGACGGTGAAACTTTCGAGGAGGTGCAGGAAATAACTTCGCTTGAAATGGTTTCTCCACACCTGAACCCGCGCCCGCCCGCCGCCAAAAGCGACTATGACGTGGATTATTACGTGAAGGTGCTGCATACATCGTTTGTTTCGCGGTTGCGCAAGGCCTTTTCGGGGGAGGATTACGAGCAGATTTTCCGGCCCGGTGCTCAACTCGGCCTGTTCGATAAACCGCTGGAACAGGTCCAACCGCTCTGGATTGAGGCCGCCGGTTGAACCTGTCCCGCCCGAAAAGCTAGGCTGCTTCGTTTACCTGGGTGATGATAGCCTGGATCGCCGCTTCCGGCATCCCGGCAAAGTTGACCAGTTTGCCAATCGGAATCGAGGCCAGCATCGGGTCTTCCAACCAGACCTCGAACGGCGTCCCGGCGGCGAGTTGGCCTATAATGGCCTTGCCGGTTGGGTTTTCAAGGAACTGGCTGAGCGGAGAAAGCCGGGTTAATATCCGGCGATAGGTGCGCGGATCGGCTTTAACCTTGATTTGAGCCTTTAGCGGTAGTTTGTTGCTCGAACCTCCCACCAGAAGCTCAAAATCTTCCCCGGCTACCCGCCAGGTCTGCCGCTCGGTGTCGTAGAGCATGAAATCGCGTTCTTCCAGGGTAAGTTTTACCTGGGCTGTTTCGCCCGGATCGACGCTGACCTTGCCAAACGCTTTAAGTTGTTTGTCCGGCCCGCTATATGCCGGGTTGAGCGACCGGACGTAGAGTTGGACCACCTCTTTCCCGGCCACTTTCCCACTGTTGCGGACGCTTACCGTCACTTCCAGGCTTTCGCCCGGCCCGATTTCGCTTTTGGCCGTTTCGACTTTTTCGTATTCAAAAGTGGTATAGGATAGGCCAAATCCGAACGGCAGGAGCGGCATCAGCTTCTTTTTGTCATAGTAGCGATAGCCCACGTACAACCCCTCGCCGTAATGGACCTTGCCTGCTTCGCCGGGATAGTTGATATAGGCCGGGGTATCTTCCAGCCGGAGCGGGAAAGTCTCGGCCAGTTTGCCCGAAGGATTGACCTTGCCCGAAAGTACATCCACCACGGCGCTCCCGACCGCCTGACCGCCCAGCCCCGCTTCGAGGACCGCTTTGGCCTGGTCGAGCCAGGGCATCGCCACCACTGAGCCGTTGTGCAGGATAACGACCGTGTTCGGCTGGACCTTGCAAACTTCTTCCACCAGCCGGTTATGGCTTTCCGGTAGGGAGATATGGGTCCGGTCGAAGCCTTCCGACTCAAAGGAGCCGGGAAGACCCACGAAAACCAACGCCACCGAGGCCGCCTGGGCCTGTTTGACCGCTTCATCCAGTAAGCCGCTTTCCGTTTGTTCTCCTTCCCCATAGCCGTCGGCGTAAGTCAGGTTGTCCGCGCCACCGAGCCAGGCCATCAGTTCGTCATAGGCGTTATCCAGTTGGGTCGGCACAACCTGGGAACTGCCCGACCCCTGGTAACGTGGGTTCGTGGCAAACCGGCCTATAACCGCGACTGTCCCGGCATTTTCCGGTTGCAAGGGCAAAAAGCCACCCTCGTTTTTTATCAGCACCATCGACTCGGCGGCGGCCCGGCGGGCCAGGGTGTGGTGAGCGGCCTGGTCGAAGGTCGCGCTATTCTGGCGGGAAGCGTTGCCCTTGAAAATCATTTCCAAAACCCGGCGGGCCGCTTCGTCTATCACCTTTTCGTCGAGTTCGCCCGCCCTTACCATCGCGGCGAGGGTTGCGGTATTGTGCGCGCCGGGGCCGGGCATTTCCAGGTCGAGCCCGGCGGCCAGGCTGGCGGCCTTGTCGTTGACTGCGCCCCAGTCAGACACTACCACCCCTTCAAAGCCCCATTCTTCCTTTAAAATTTGGGTCAAAAGGAGCGGGCTTTCGGCGGCAAAGACACCGTTGACCTTGTTGTAAGAAGCCATTACAGTCCAGGGCTGGACTTTTTTGACCACCTTTTCGAAAGCGGTCAGGTAGATTTCGCGCAGGGTGCGCTCGTCAATTTCGGCGCTGATGCTCATGCGCTCGTATTCCTGGTTGTTACAGGCGTAATGTTTGAGCGAGGTTCCGACGCCCTTGCTCTGAATACCCCCGGCCAGGGCTGCCCCCATTTCGCCCGCCAGGACCGGGTCTTCCGAGAAATATTCGAAGTTGCGCCCGCCGAGCGGGGTCCGTTTGATATTCACGCCGGGGCCGAGCAGCACCTGGGTATCGAGGGCTTGCGCTTCTTCGCCCAGCGCCTTCCCAATTTCGTCGAGCAAGGCGGTATCCCAGGAAGCGGCCAGGGCCATCGCGGTCGGAAAACAGGTCGCCGGGAGTGAGTTGCCAAGTCCTAATTCACCCCCGGTCGGTGGTTTGCGGACACCGTGCGGGCCATCGTTGAGGTTTATCGGTTGGATATTTAGCCGCTCCACCCCATTCGTGCTCCAGAAATTCTTGCCCACTGTCAGGTCAATCTTTTCTTCCAGAGTCATCTCGCGGAGCAACTTTGCTACCTGTTCGTCCATAGTCTTATCCTTTTAATTTCAGACTGGAAATCAGCATTTCTTTTTTTAGCTTAGCAGTCGCCAGGTTTACCGTCAACCCCGGCCAGGTAAAAATCAGGGTGTGATTAATTACATATCTGGTAAAAATAGCCTTTGTTATACTTTTTAAAGTTAAGGGCTTTTGTACGACTTGTGGCTTTTTAGAAAAACTTCCCCCAAAGCAAACCAACTTCCTGCGGAGTAAAAGATGTTAAAAATAAAAAAATCTATAGTAAAACCCCTGAATTTACTGGCGGCGGTTTTATTGGTCCTGACCTTCGCCCTGGCCGGTCTGGCCGGAAAACCGGCTTATGCGGCTACCCCCGGCATATCGCTGTCCGTAAGCTCCGGTCCGACCGGGATGTACCTGACCATACACGGTTTTAACCAGCAGCAAAACCTGATTGACGGCTACGATTACGGCTTGCTTACCTTCCAGAATTCCGACCCCTCCAAGAACCTGCCGCCTTTCCTGACCTTTGGGGCGGCCTCGATTAAGTCCGATGGCACTTTTACCTGGGAAGGCCCCTTGCCTCGCGCCGGGTTCTACGATAGCCCCGACGGTCCCCAGCTTTACCAGGTGCCGCT
This sequence comes from Chloroflexi bacterium 54-19, assembly GCA_001898225.1. Taxonomy (GTDB): domain Bacteria; phylum Chloroflexota; class Chloroflexia; order Chloroheliales; family Chloroheliaceae; genus 54-19. The sequence continues at coordinate 83,589 of MKTJ01000017.1, read as the reverse complement.
CGGCCACATGGAAATTTCTTTTTTTGAGTTTAACGGTTTTTCGGGCGGGCGGGCCGACTTCACGATTACCGACAACACCGAGGGGCCGTTTGCCGACGATACCAACACCCCGGTTTACTCGATGGACCGCCTCTGGAAGCGCACCGACCAGTTGATTGCCGCCGGGGAGACCAGTCGAAGCTGGCTGTGGGGTCCGCGCGATAGCGGTAACGGCTTTGTCAGTTTGCTCGAACCCTACGCCGAGGCTTCCCACGGCTGGCGCTTCGTCACCTACTATGATAAGACCCGCATGGAAGTGACCAATCCTGGCGGCGATACCAGCAGCCCTTACTACGTCACCAACGGGTTACTCGTCCAGGAAATGGTAACGGGCCAGATGCAACTCGGCGATAACATTTTCCAGACTACAACCCCGGCCAGTATCCCGGCGGCGGGCGACCTTTCGCCGGACAACCAGAGCCCCTCTTTTGCCGCCTATGCCGAGGTTATGCGCTGGGCCCCTTACCAGGATGGCGATATAATCCGGCAGGAAATAGACCAGGATGGTTCGACTTACAGCAATAACGCCCTACCGGATTACAATGTCCGGGCGGTCCATTTCGTCAAGGAAACTTCTCACCATATCGCCAGCCCGTTCTGGGATTATCTCAATTCGACCGGGCTGCTCAAGGACGATGACAACAAAGAGTATACCGGGCGCATCTTTGACCCGCTTTTCTATGCGACCGGTTACCCGATAACCGAGGCTTACTGGACCGCTACTACGGTCGGCGGTGAGGTCAAAGATGTGCTGGTGCAGATGTTCGAGCGGCGGGTCCTCACCTATACGCCCTCCAACCCGCCCGCCTACCGGGTCGAGATGGGCAATGTCGGTCTGCAATACTACCAGTGGCGCTATAACCGGGGCTAAATAAAGGGGATAATAAAAAGTGGGGAGGTAGTTCGCAAACTACCTCCCCACTCTCTTTCTGTGTACTTGTCATTCTGTGGCTCTGCCACAGAATCTCCGGTCCGTTGGACAATATCACAGTCATAATTATGCCGAATTGGGTTTCACCAACTGTGCACAAATATGCACTTAATCCTACTGCTTTACCTTAAGCCATTTTGACGGTATGAATCTCGAAAGGCCCGAAGTTTAGCGTCAGTTGACCGCCTTCCACCTTCAAATCCTCGATGTCTTCTTCCATCAAATTTGTCAGGGTCGCCTGGCGGAACGCGAAGCCCGGTTGCAGGGTCGCGCTGATCGGGCGGCCCCAGGTCTCGTACAACCGTACCACCAGGGCGTCGCTGTCCTCGGCCTTTTTAACCGCCTCGATTACCACGTTTTCGGGTACACCCGCGAAGTAGCCGCCCGTAGCCGCGCCCTTACCGGAACGCGCCGGGACTTCCGCAACGCTCACCGGCACATTCAGTTCGTAGCCCGCCCGGACCACGCCCCCGGTCGTATAATCGCCCGTGTGCGGGAACAGCGAATAGGTAAAGGTATGCTGGCCCTGGTCGGCTTCGGGGTCCGGGAAAAGCGGGGACCGCAGCAAATCGAGGTCAAGCACGTCCTGGTCTACCCGGTAGCCGTACTTTGAGTCGTTGAGCAGGGCTACCCCGTAGCCACCGTCCGACAGGTCAATCCATTTCTGGGCCGGGATTTCGTTGCGGGCCATGTCCCAACTGGTATTCTGATGGGTAGGGCGCATCAACGTGCCGTACTGGATATTGCAGGCCGCCGCCTGGGAGCGCACGTTCGTCTTGAAACTGGTCCGCAGCATCCTTTCGCGCTCGTGCCAGTCCGCTTCCGTCACGAAGTCCAGCCGCGCACTGCCCAGGGTCAGCACGATTTTTTGCGAAATCTTCGAGCGGTTATCCCTGGTGTAGTAAATCTGCTCCACCACCGCTTGCGGCCCATCCAGGTAAGCGTTGGTCTCGGCCAGTTTAACGCCCCCGGCGATAGCCTTATCTTCGTAGCCGTAGGCAAAGTCCCAGGCGTCCCCTTTATCTTCATAAAGGGTCAGTTTGTTCCCTGCGCCCCCGGCGGCAACCACTTCCCGCCCGGCTTCTTTATCAAAGATAGAGTTGATAGAACCGTCCTTCGCAAAGGACACCCGGATTTTGTCATTCTCAAGGCTCTCTGCCGAAGCCGCCAGTCCGTCCGCCGGGATACTGGCCGCCGATTCGCCCAGGTCCGCCACCGTGTAGCCGAGGGCCGGGATTTCCACATTTCGCCAACTACCTTTGATGTTGACCCATTCCTGGCGCGGCCACGACAGCGAGTTGGTCAGCAGGACAGGCTGTTTCACCGTCCCGGTATTGAGGGTGCTGGCCCAGGCCGCTTTTGCTTCCCCGGTCAGCGTTTGGATCCGCTCTAAAAGGGCGGCATAGCGGGCCCTCGACTCGTCGTAAACCCGTGTAATCGAGGAACCAGGCAGAATATCGTGGAATTGATAGAGCAAAAATTCCCGCCAGATATTAATAAGTTCTTCGCCCGGATAGTCTTTTCCGGCCAGGTTGTGGGCCAGGCTGGCGTATAATTCGAGTTCGCGGAAGGCCAGTTCAAGCTTCCGGTTGAACCACTTGTTGCGCCCCTGGGTGGTGAAAGTGCCCTGGTGTTTTTCCAGGTAAAGCTCGCCGCGCCAGGTCTTGTAATTGGCCTGGTCCTTCTCGATTTCGTGGAAAAAGTCTATCGCGTGACCCTGTTTTACCGGGGCCAGTCCGGCCAGGTTTTTCTCGCGGGCCAGCCGTTCCAGGTGTTCCTCGCCCGGACCACCCCCACCGTCGCCAATTCCGAACAGCAACACGGCTTTATCCGATACATACTTGTCCTGGAAAGTCTTTTCGGAGGCTACGATAGCGCGAGGCGCGGCGGAACTGTTGTAGGTGCCTTCCGGCGGCAGGTGGGTTAAGACCTGGCTGCCGTCAATCCCCTCCCACATAAAGGTGTGGTGCGGGAAGACGTTAAAAGTGTTCCAGGAGAGTTTGATGGTCAAAAAGTAGTTGACGCCTGACTTTTTGAGGAGCTGGGGAATGGAGGCGTTATAGCCAAAGACATCCGGCAGCCAGAGCATTTCCATGGTCTTGCCAAAGTTTTCCTGGAAGAACCGCTTGCCGTAGAGCAACTGGCGCACCAGGGCTTCACCGCCCGACACGTTCGTATCGGCCTCGACCCACATGCCGCCCTGTAATTCCCAGCGACCCTCGGCCACCCGTTTCTTAATTTGCTCGAACAGCGCCGGGTAATAATCTTTGGTCCACTGGTACAACTGGGGCTGGCTCCCCCCGAAGATATAATCGGGGTAACGTTCCATCATCCGCAGCACGGTTGAAAAGGTCCGGCCTGCCTTGCGGATAGTCTCGCGGACCGGCCAGAGCCAGGCCAGGTCGATATGGGCGTGGCCGGTAGCGGTCAGGCTCAAAGAAGGGGTGCCGCCCGTCTTGGCGAGTTCTTTCGCCAGGCATTCGCGGGCCTGGGCCGCTTCTTCCTCGGTGTAATCGAACAGCAGGTTACCCACCGAGTGCAGGGCTGCGACAATCTGGGCTTTCCGGGCCGTATCTGCCGGGAGTTGCTCGGCTAATTCTCGCAGGACCGAAAAGTCGTACCAGAGCTGGCGCATGGTCGGGTTGCAGATGGCGACGCTGGCTTCTTTCAAGATACCGCTATCCTGGTATCTGCCGAACAAGTCGTTCATCCCGGCCTCGACCCAGAAATCGACCGTCTCGCCGCCTTTGGCCTTGTCCAGGTATTCGATGACGCGTTTGCCGGGCCGTCCCAGGCTCAGGTCAAACTCGGAACTGACCGTGGTCAGACCCTGGAGAGGGGTGCCGTCGTCGGCCACAACCAATCCTTCGCCGCTCAGGTCCACCAGCAAGGCTACTTTTTTGCCTCTGGCTTCTGCCGGGACCTGCCCGGTAAAGTGGAACCAGCCGCAGTCCCACAGTTTAGCCCAGGTCTGCCCGACCGCGATTTCGGCGGCCTGACCGCTCGTTCGCTCCTTGAAAGGTACCGGCTCCGGGGTTACCCAGACCTGGGCCTTTAAGGTCGCGATAGGCTGAAAAATCGCCGCTTCTATCCGGCCCTCGATATTTTTGAGTTCGTGACCGGTCTTCTCGTAATAATATGGCACGGTTAGCTCACCTCTTTGTTCGCTCTGTCAAAGCTTGTTATAAATTAGACAATCTAAGAAATCTCCATCCGAAACAGCCTTATCCTGGCCCTACTCCCTACTTACTGGACCCGGTCAGGAGCGGAAATTCGGCAATCCGCAGGTTCGTGCAGCCATAAGGCACCAGGGTTAGTTCTTCGAGTGGTTGGTCGCCGCTATCCGGCGCGACCGGGATTTTTCCGGCGGCGTTGTGTTCGTACTGCCAGCCCGGAATTTGCCGCCCCCTGACCTTTGCCCTGATAGGGGCGCTGGCGGGCGCGAAGGGTTGAATCCCGACCGTATCGGTCTCGAAAGTCACCGCTTCGCTTGGCTTTTCGGGGTCCAGTTCCAGGCCGTAATTCCAGGGACCGTTCGGGTAAACTTCCCAGTCGGCGTGGGGGATTTGGCCGCGCACCTGCCGCCAGTCTTCCGCGATTTTTAAGCCGTAGAGCAGCGGTCCCCGGTAAATCGAAACGCTGTCGTTATAGCGGCGTTCGACCCTGGCTTCGAGCGGGAATTGCACTGTGACCACCGTCTCGCCCAGCCATTCCCGGTTCAGGCGGTAATATATCCCGTTCTCGGCTACGACCACTTCCCCCTCGCCAACCTGGACCGTCGCGCCCGGTGCCCAGGCCGGAATCCGCAGGTTCAGGGGAAATTCGATAGGCCGGTTAGTCTTGACCCGGATTTTTATCTCACCTTCGAAGGGGTAGTTTGTTTCTACGACAAGCTGGACCGGCACGTTATCCACCGTCGCGCTGACGGAGCAGGGGGCATAGGCTATCGCTGTCAGCCCGCCATCTTCGGCCTGCATCCAGAGATGGGTCGTTAGTTTGGGCCAGCCCTGGTGCATGTTGGCGGTGCAGCAGCCGAAATGCGGTTCCAGGCCATAGATATTCGCATCGGGGCCGTTGTTGGTATAGATGCGGTCTTCCGCAATTTTGCAGATGGCCTGGTTGACCTGCTGGTCGTACTGGTGGCCCCACATGTCCGGGGTAAAAGTGGCCGGTAGCGCGTTGTAGGCGATGAATTCGAGTCGCTCGGCCAGGGCCGGGCTTTCACTGATGGCAATCGCCTGTTCCAGCGAATACATGTATTCCACGACCGTACACAATTCGGTCCCCTGGGAAGGGTTGAGCCCGGCCAGGTGTTCGTCGCAGGTAAAGGTGCCGTTAGCCTGCCCATGATACTGGTCGAGAGTCGCAATCATCCTGAAGGTATCAAAAAGGTCTTCTTCCTGGCCGGAGAGGCGCGACCAGACCGCCGGGTTTTTGATGCCCATAGCGTTATTGACCCCGTGATTGATGAGGGTGCATTTATCGAGCGGTACTTTATCCAGGTCGGGGAAAGTCTTGAAGTACTGGCCCCAATCGAACCCCTGGTCGTGGGCCTTTTTGCCGAGGCCGAGCAGCCATTCTTCCCCGGTGCGCTCGTACAGCCAGATTACGCTCACCACCAGGTCGGCCCAGCGGAAATGCCCCCACGATTTGAGCGGTTCTTCGTCCAAAATAGCGTCCAATTTCTTCAGGAAACGGAGCATGGCCGGGATAATTCGTTCGTCCCCGGTCACCTCGTAGAACTGGGCGAATGCCTTAAGGAGCGGGAAGCGAGGCCAGGGGTCGAAGGCATAGCCGTGCTGGACATCGGCCAGGGGGCCGAGCCAGCCGTCCTCGCGCTGGTGCGCCAGGATGTAATCAATCCACGATTTCACTTTGCCTTTGAGGGTTTCGTCATCGAGCAGATAGGCCAGCGGTATCACGCCATCCAGCCAGTAAGGGCCGCGCTCCCAGCCTTCGGCGTCACCCCCAATCCAGGCGCTTTGGGCGATAGAGGGCCAGAATTCGTCGAGGTGGCCGGAAAGGCCGTCGGCTTGAATCCGCAATTGGTTTGCCAGCCACCCGGCGGGTTTAATCGCGCCGAGCGGGAAAGGTTGGAGACGGGCCGGTTGCAATCTTGGACCGGGCCCGTGGTCTGGACCCTGGCCGGGGTTTGCCTGTGTCAACTGAGTTTAGCTCCTTCTTCTTTGAATTTCCACTAAAATTATTAAAAATCAGGCGAGGCTTCGGGCCGGGCGGCTATCTAGCCCGGCAGCTTGGTTTTTGGCGAGGTCAGGACCGGTGCCATCTCTACCGTGTCTGCGGCGGGTCGTGCTGGAATGCCTACCTCGACTGTCCCGGTTTGAGACTGGGCGCTCGGCACCAGTTTAAATTCGATGATAGTGTGCAGGGGCGTCTTCTCCCCGGCAATTTGCGCCCGCAATATATCGACGCTCTTCCGGCCCATATTGTATTCGTCCTGTTTAATATGGGTGAAAAGGGGTTCCTCGAAAGGGTCTTCCGGGGAATCGAAACAGGCCACAGTATAGTTCTGGCTGGTTTGAGGGTATAACGATTTTAACGCCTTGGAGACGATGAGGGCCACGTTATACTCACATGCGACAAAAGCCGTAATCTGGGGGTTTTCCAGGAAAAACCGGCGCAAAATGTCGGCGTCCGCCTGGACCCCCCGGTTATTAAAGGCGCCGGGCAGGGTGCTGAGCAGGCGAGTGAAAAGAAAGCTGGGGTTGAGGCTGATACCGCGTTGCGAAAAAGCCGCCATAAAACCCTGGGCCCGTTCTTCCAGGCTGGAGGTGTTTTCAAGGGGAGGCGATACGAAAGCGATATTCTCGTGGCCCTGGTCGAGCAGAAATTCGGTTAACTCCTGGGTCGCCAGCCGGTTATTGGTATAGACCGCGCTGGCGGGTATACCTTTCAGGTAGCGGTCTACCAGCACCACCGGGAAGCCATCCAGGATCAGGCGCAGCAAGGCGGCGTTGTAATATTCGCCGTGGACCGGCCAGATAATCAAACCTTCTACGCCCAGCCGGACCAGCGAGCGGATTGCCTCGGCTTCTTCTTCGTGGCCGCCGTAAGTTTGGCGCACCACCAGGTGATATTTAAGTTCGGTGCAGCGCCCTTCAATCGCTTTTACCAGGTCCAAACCGTAGGTGGCCGAGAAGTCCGGCAGAATCAGGCCTACCAGGCCCCATTCTTCCTCGTCGGTTTGTTCCTCGACTTTAGGTTCGGTTTCGGTGTCAAGTGTATTGAGGTCGGGCAGCGTTTCAACAACGAACGAGCCTTTGCCTCGGCTTCGCTCGATAAGGTTAGCCAGTTCCAATTTCTCCAGAGCTTTTTTGGAGGTAATGCGGCTGACTTTAAACTGGGCGGCCAGCTCTTTTTCCGAAAGAACCCGGTCGCCACCCTTCAATTTGCCGGCCTTAATTTCACCTACAACATAGTTGTAGAGTTGCTCATATAGCGGTATATCGGTTCGCGGCATTGAAATTCCCTTATTCATAAATGATATGCTATTTGCATACGGTTAGTATATCATAGTCTCCTGTTTTGACAATAGGTCCGCTGGGTGATTTCGCGTCACTCCTTTTGGCAAAAAGTACAATCCAAACATGCCCGGTTTTGACACAATGTCCTATTTTTGTGATTTTTCTAACTTGTTTTATGAGAAAAGGTTCCAAAATTACTAATATGAATTTTTTTAAATGGTGTTGACATACTGAAAAACAGGTGTTAGTATAACAATATCAATTGAAACCAAATAGTATAACAATTCACGAACGCATATTAACCCTGGCATAAATCCATAACCGGGCTAAACAACTACGATGTTGGAGGTGACCCTTTGACCATTAGCAGCAGTTCCTATAAAACCCTGTTCCAATTGGTCGAACAGGTAGCTGGTAAGTTAAAGGTCAGTTCCTTACCCCAACTTGCCCAGATGTTCCGCCAGTGTTATCTCAATACCGTTGAAACGACGACCGAATTACTAGACGACGAGACTACTTTTGTTTTTACCGGGGATATTCCGGCCATGTGGCTGCGCGACTCGGCGGCCCAGGTCCGACCCCTGGTGGCTTTGTCATCCCAGGATTCGGATGTTCGCCGGTTGGTCTTTGGCCTGATCCAACGCCAGGCCCGCTATCTGGGGATTGATCCCTACGCAAACGCTTTCAATAAAGAAGCTAACGGTAACGGTCACCAGGATATTACGGTTAGAAACCCCTGGGTCTGGGAGCGCAAATACGAGCTAGACTCACTCTGTTACCCGGTTCAACTGCTCGCCGATTACTGGCAGGCTACCAGGGACGCCACCGTCTTTTCGACGGAAGTCCACCAGATGCTTACCAGGGTGGTCGAGGTTATGCGCATCGAGCAAAACCACGACCATGACTCGGCCTATTCGTTCGAACGACCCAGCGAACACCTGACCCTGCCTTCCGATACCCTGCCCTTCAAGGGCCGGGGAACCCGGACTAATTTCACCGGGATGGTCTGGTCCGGTTTCCGGCCCAGTGACGATGCCTGTAAGTTTGGCTATCTTATCCCGGCCAATATGTTTGCTGTTGTTATTCTAAAGCATATTGTGGAATTTGCCAGGGATATTTACCAGGACCAGGAGTTAATCGACCAGGCCGAAAGACTCGGCCAGGATATTGATTTTGGTATCCAGACTTATGGCCTGGTTAACCATCCGAAATATGGCCGGATTTACGCCTACGAGACCGATGGCTACGGCAATTATAACCTGATGGACGATGCCAATGTCCCCAGCCTGCTCTCAATGCCTTACCTGGGGTATCGTCCGGCCACCGACCCGGTTTACCAGAACACGCGGGCGTTCGTGCTCAGTTCAGACAATCCTTACTATTATACCGGAACTTATATTCATGGTATCGGTAGCCCGCATACACCTGCCGGTTACGTCTGGCCGATAAGCTTAATCATTCAAGGGTTGACCTCCACCGACCGGAGCGAGCAAGACGCAATCGTCAAGACTCTCTCCGAAACTACTGCCGGTACCAATTTTATGCACGAAAGCATTAATTGCAACGATCCTCAAAAGTTTACCCGCGAGTGGTTTGCCTGGGCCAACACTCTATTCGGCCAGTTTATCCAGGGGTGGGCGCAACAGGCTTAACGGCTATTTAGCTAATAAACTAAAAGGAACTCGAAGATGAGCAATACCGCTGTTACCAGTGATCAGGTTTCTGCTAATACCTTAGGAAAATTCAAGAAAAAAATAAATAAATCTGATCTATTCTGGGGGTATCTCTTTATCCTGCCAGGTATTATCGGGTTAAGCGTCTTTGTAATTTATCCGCTGGTGTATTCGGCTTACATCGCCCTGACCAAATGGGATGGCGTGACTGACCCTAAATTTATCGGGTTCCAGAATTTCCAGTATATGTTTACCAAAGACCCCGTATTCTGGCCCAGTATTAAGGCGACAGTTCTTTACGTGGTCCTCAGCGTTCCGGCTACCCTGGCCCTGGGTCTGTTGCTGGCGGTCCTGCTCAACCAGCACCTCCCCGGTATCAAAATCTTCCGGACCATCCTTTACCTGCCGACGATTTTACCTGCGGTAGCGACCCTGACCCTTTGGAAGTTTATCTATCAGCCTAACTACGGTCTGGCAAACGCGGTTCTTTCCTTCTTTCACCTGCCGACCAGCAAATGGTTGACTGGCGAAGATACAGCCCTGATTTCTATCATTATCATCGGTCTGTGGGGCGTTGGCGGCACCATGATTGTCTTCCTGGCCGGTTTGCAGGCGGTTCCGAAAGAAGTTTATGAGGCTGCCCGTATAGACGGGGCGAATGCAGTACGGCTTTTCTGGAATGTGACCATTCCGATGATTAGCCCGATTTTGTTCCTGCAACTCATTACCCAGATGATTGGGGCTCTCCAGGCTTTTAGCCAGGCCCAAATTCTGACGCAGGGCGGACCCAACAACGCCACCAACTTCTTGATGTACAACATTTACGCCAAAGGCTTTGGCAACCTGGGCTCATTCCCCGACTTAGGTTACGCAACGGCCCAGGTCTGGATCCTATTCTTCCTGATTATGGCGGTAACTGCTCTGACTTTCCGCTTCTCTAACTTCTGGGTCTATAACGAAACGAGCGCCGACTAATGGGCGGTTCGCAGAAAATTATCTGGCGGAATAGTTTCTTCAAAGGAGTCTTACGATGGCTGTAAGCTATAACACAGGTGCGGCAGCACCCGCTAACCGGCAACCGATCAAATGGGATAAAGTCGGCTGGTTCGCCTTGTTAATTGTGCTGGCGATAGTAATGATTTTACCCCTTTTCTGGGTAATAACTACCGCTCTCAAGAGCAATAACGACATTTACAAAACGCCGCCGGATTTCTTTCCGAACGAGTTCCACTTTGAAAATTTCTGGAATGGGTTTCAGGCCATAAATTTTGGAAGACTGTTTCTCAACACCATGATCATCACTGTCTTAAGTGTAATCGGTGGGGTGGTCAGTTCTATGATTATTGGCTATGCCCTCGCCCGCATCAAATTTCCGGGCCGGAAGATCTGGTTTTTCCTGTTCATCGGCAGCATGATGTTCCCGTCTATCGTTACCCTTATTCCGTTGTTCCGCTTATACCTGAGCATCAACTGGTACGATACCTGGTTGCCGCTGATTGTCCCGGCCTGGTTGGGCAATCCGTTCTTTATTTTCCTGGCCCGCCAGTTTTACCTGACCATTCCTTACGACCTGGATGAGTCGGCCAAACTGGATGGCGCCGGTCACTTCACCATTCTGACCCGGATTATGGCTCCTATCACCAAACCGGTCTGGATAACCATGGCAATTATGGCCTTCCAGGGTTCCTGGAACGACTATCTTAACCCGTTGGTCTATCTACAGTCCGCCGAAAAATGGACCCTTTCTATTGGTATGGCTACCTTCTCTTCCACGTTTGCTGGTGTGGCTAATACCCAATGGAACCTGTATATGGCAGCAAACCTGCTTTACATGTTGCCGCCACTCATTTTCTTCTTTCTGGCACAGCGTTACTTCGTACAAGGTTTGGGTTCGTTGGGCAATATTAGCCAGAAATAACAGCTCTCTTCGCTCACGTACGGCTGTTTTTAGGATTACGTCCAACTCTTGTCTTAAGAAAGGAAGGTAGATTTGGATCTACCAGGACCACCTTCCGCTCTTAAAACATCCTGTTATAGCTATTAGTGTTAATTCCCATTGAGGAGGAAATCAATGTTGATCCCAAGGAAGAACAGAATAGCGCCGGCGTTTGTGCTGGTGGCTCTTCTGCTGACCATGGTGTTAGCGGCTTGCGGTGATAACACCGCAACGACTGCTCCTGCTACCACCGCGGCTGCTACGACAGCGGCTGCAACTACCGCTGCGGCTGCAACAACTGCTGCCGGTACCGCTACTACGGCTGCCGCTGGCACGACTGCCGCTTCCGGCACTGCCGCTGCTCCTGGAACTGTTCCCGCAATCTATACCGGGCCCGCTGCCACGGTAACTTATATGACCTGGGAAAATAACGACACCAACGCTTCGCTCGACGCGGCGATGGCGCTCTTTATGAAGGCCAACCCGAACATCACCGTTCAGCGCGTGCCGTCCCCCAGCACCGACTACGGCCAGAAGGTCAACTCGATGCTCCAGGCCAAACAACTGCCTGACATCATCTGGTCCGGCAACGACACCGAACAGCAGTTCGGCTCCCAGGGTCTGCTCTACGACTGGACCAGCAAGGCGACCTCGACCAAGACTGATAGCTTCGACATCAGCAAGTTCGCCCCCGGCTCGATTGACAACTGGAAAGTTGGCGACGCGGCTACCGGCAAACTGTTCGGTCTGCCGACCCTGATGAACACCTACGGTGTCTGGTACAACGCTGACGCTTTCACCAAAGCCGGTCTGACCATCCCTAAAGCGGGCTGGAGCTATGATGACATGCTGAATGCGGCTGCCAAGCTGACCACCAAGAACGGCTCGACCAACAACTGGGGTCTGGTAAACGCTCCCTACGATCCGTTCGCTATCGGTGACTGCTCGGTTTCGTCCGGTGGCGCTCCGTTCGCTGACAAGATCAACAACGCGACCAAAGTAACCATTGACGACAAGTACATGGCTTGTGCCCAGAAGTACATTGACGCCATTAAAGCCGGTTCGCTGAACCCGCCTGAAGCTGCTCCTTCCGGCGACGATGCGACCAGCGGTTTCATCGCTGGCAAAATCCCGATGCTCTACTTCGGCCAGTGGTTGGCTCCTTCCTTCGCCAAAGCCAAGATTGGTTTCAAATATGGCTTTGCTCCGTTGCCGATTGCCGCTGGTGGCACTGATGTCCAGCCGTATGACGCGGTTGGTATTATTTCGCCCAACACCATCAAGAGCCCTGACGCGGTTTGGGCCGTGAGCCAGTTCCTGGCCTCCGGCGTGTGGGAACAGGTTCTGCCGAGCGCCCCGGTGGCCCCGGCGGCTTATGTCCCGTCTTCCCAGCCGTACTTCGATACCCTGAACAAAATGGGCCTGAACTCGGTATCCGACTCGGTTAACTACATTCTTCAGACCAAGAACAAACAACCGATCCGCTTCACCGCGGTCTACGCTTCCAAGGCTGGCGACATCCTGAAACAGTGGAACGACATCCTGGACGGCAAGACTGATCTGAAGTCCGGTTCCGCGACAATGGTCCAACAACTTAACGACCTGATTAAATCAGGGGGTTAATACCTGACCTTATCTGGACGAGAAACAAGGGCTACGGTAAGGTTAGCCAGGTTGCTTGAATAAAATCTTAGCAAACGTCAGTTACCTCTACCAATGTTAGCGACAAAATAACCCCGGCTGCTGCGGGTCTAAGGCAGCCGGGGTTATTTTATTGCCAGGAAGAAAACAGCCCGGTTGCTTTTAGGGGACAACCGGGCTGTTCTTTTGAGTTAACGTGCGGTCAGGGTCAGATAGGGGTCTGCTTAACTTTAAGTGGCCGGTTTGAGCGACTCGGCAATCTGCTTGAGTTCGACCTCGCTAAGGGTAGCCGGGGCAGTTAAGACCGTAAAGACGGCGTTTTGCTGCCAGACAAGCGTCCTGATTTGAGGGTCCTGGGCGCTAAAAGCCACCACTATTCCACCTGAGACAGCCCCGACCGGGACCGCTTCCCCGGAAGTTACATTGAGTGCCCCGACCTGGGTAAAAGAGATTACCGGACCGGCAACAGTCAAAGTAGGGCTAACCGAGCCGCTGGCCTGTACCGCCGAGGTGATAATGGTCGTGCTTGAAATCGGCACACTTACAGGATTGAGCGCTACCGGCGCACTTTGGACGGCCTGGCCGGGCCCGGCTACGGTGGCGGTGACAGCCTGCGCGGTGGCTAACTGGATTTGCCACTGGCCTCCCTCGATAACAAAGGCGGGCTGCCCGGCGATACTAATGGTCTGGGGCGATTGGTAGCTAGCCGTATTCGGCCCGGTCACTCCTGTGCCCGCACCCTGGGCCACGGTAGTCGCCCCGGTTGTGGAAAGGGTGAAGGGTACCTGCCACTGGGCCAGTTCGATTTGGTGGGCGACCGTAGTTTGCCCGGTTGTATCGCTAAACCGCAGGTTGTATCCCGCCGGGGTTAGCAGGGTCGGCCCGTTTGCGGCCGAGGCTGGGGCCGGTCTGGTTGCCGGCGGGTTGGCGACCGCTGCGTAAGTTAGCTTGTAACCCTCCGGGAGATAACCTGGTATATTAACCGTAAAGCCGGCGGTCCTGGCCGTTTCAGCCGGGTCAAAAAACTTGTGCAAGGCAGCCAGGATAGTCGAGGTCGCCTCCGTTCCGGTTGCGGCAGTACCTGGGTTGGTGCCTGACGCGGGGGCCGGGGTTGCGCCGGGAGTGCCAGATGCTGCCGGGGGAACCGCCGGGTGCGCCCCGGCTACCACGTTTGGCGTCACGCTGGCTGAAGCGGTAGGGTTTCGGTAAAGTCCGCCTACGCTCAAGACGGAGAAAAGGACGACCAGCAGGGCGGCCAGACCAATGCCCCCCAGGGCCAGCCTGGTCCGGGAAGGAAGGTGCCGGTAGCGGGTCAGGCCGGGTAAAATATTGACTCTGCCAACCCCGACTTTCGGCTGGGCCGGTTCTTCGAGCCGTTGGAGCAGACGCTCCTTCAGGTCTTCCCGGAAGTCCGGGCGAGCCTGGAAACGCATGCTTGCCAGTTTTTGTTCAAGGTCTTCCGGTTTGACCGGGGCGGCCTTCGCTTTGGTATTCGTTTGTGATTTCGATTTGTTCCAGAAATTCATACTAACCTGCTCGATGGGTGGGACGGTCTGGTGACCTGTCCTTTCAACCTGTTACTTTAAGTTATCTCATCTTTTTCAAAGTGGCGGCGCAAGCGCTGGACGGCTCGTCCAAGGGCGACGGCGACTGCGCTTTCCTTCATTTTCAACACTTCCCCGATTTGCCGCTGGCTCATCTCGGCCCCGTAGCGGAGGGCAATCAGGTCGCGGTCCCGCTCCGGCAATTTGTTGATATAGACCAGCAAGCGGGAATGTTCTTCCAGTTGCAGGATTTGCTGGGCCGGACCGACCGCGGTGTCTTCCTCGAAAGACTCGTCCAATGCCGCCTGCGGGTGCCGTTTTTTTGAGCGGAACTGGCTTGCCAGGGCGTTCCGGGCGATACCAAAGAGCCAGTTTTGGAATTGACCTTTAGCCGGGTCATATTGCCGGAAGCGGTTAATTATTTGCTCGAAGACCTGGGCGGTCAAATCTTCGGCTTCCTCGCGGGAGGCTACTCGATAGGAGAAATAATTATAGACCCGGTCGAAAAAGGTTTCGTATATACTTTCAAAAAGAGCGGGTGTCAAAGTCGCGCCCGGCTCGATAAGGGGATTGGTATTCTCGTTCGTATTGGATAGTAGGTTTGTATTAAAGCTAATCACCGCGAAACTTTATAGTTTTTTGAGCTCTTTGGATTTATTTTCTGGTTTTAATTTTCTTATACGAGCCGGGGAGCGGGTAAGTTTCCTTACCACCCCGCGACTCGTCATTTATTTACTGCTAGGCCTTAGCGGTAGGCGGGGCGGGGGCCGCCTCGACCGCCTGGCTGCTGCCCGTTTCCGGGGCCGGACCGGTCACGATGGTCACAGACTCACTGGTACCCGGCAGGGCCGCGCCCTGTACCGGGACACCGGGGACTGGAATTGCCATGGTTTCCGGTTTCGGGCCGACCGTTTTGGCTTTAATGCTGCCATCGGCCTGCCTGTCGCCGCTCACGGTCACCTCGTCCCCGGCTTTGAGGTCGGCCAGGCTCTTGTAGTCGCCGTTGAACTGGGTAGTGCTGTCAACGCTTACCTTGATGTCGCCGTCCAGGGTGAAAGTATTGTTGGCGGCATCCACCGATTTTACCTTGCTGAAGATGAAACTGGCGCTCGTTGCTACAAGGCTCGCCTTCGGCAGACCGGACTGGACGGAGGTCGCTTCGATGGTGTGCGCGGCCTGGTCGGCTTTGCCCGTTACCAGCACCTGGTCGCCCGTCACGATGTCGCTCAACTTGATTTCTTTACCATCCTTGTTGAGGGTGGTGTCGGAGGAAAGTTTGGCGGTCCACTCGGTGTTGTCCGGTCCGGCCTTGAACTTGAAGCTGTTGCCGGCGCTATCCACCGAACTGAGGGTGCCGACCTGGATAGTCGGGAGGACGGCCAGTTTCAGGAGCCATCGGGCCGTCAGCGATTTATCCTGTTCGGGGGTGCCGGTCGCGAAGACCCGGTCGCCGACTTTCAGGTCGCTGGCTTTGAGGGTGCCTTTGGAGTCGCCAATCACGGTCTGGTCGTTCAGGTTGATGGTCGGGCCGTTGTTGACGGTGATTTTGTTACCGTCAATTTTGGTTATATCCCCCTGCAACTCGGAGCCGTCCCCGGCGGCAATGGCGAAAGTGGCCGCCCCGGTTACGGCTACAGGGCCCGCCGCGCCCGCCTGAAGCGGCACCGGAGCCGCGACAATGGTGGTGCCAGAGCCTGTGCCGGGTGGGACCGGGGCGGCAGTAGTGGTGCCATTGGTGGCTCCACTGGTGGCCGGGGCGGGAGTACTATCGGGGCCGGTGGCGGCGCTGGCCGGGCTGGCTGTCCTGGATAGCGCCACAGCCAGCGTTAAAGCCAGCAGGGCCAGTAAAAAACCTGTAAAACTTAGTTTGTATTTAATCCCTCTAGTCATAAAACCTCTTTAGTTCTTGATAAGCCAGTTGATAAACGGATGAAAGCTGCTTTCATCCTGTAGTATGCCGGGAGGGCTCAAACTTAACAGACCTTTTTCTAAACCAAAAAATAAGCCGTTCTGGCTGAAATCCTGGGAAATTCGGGCTATAATAGAGTTACCAATTTGCAGCGCTCAATTAATAACCGGCAGTTAAGAATATTAAAGAGGAAACTTTTTTTCATGAACCAAGAATCGGCTTTACCTGCCCTGTTTTTTAACGGGCAGCCAAGCTGGGAAATGCCCGAACTACCCAGCCTTCAGAAGTTACCTGCTCACGCGAGCTTCTGGCCTTTCCCCGGCCCCCAGGAGGCCCTGGCCCGGCTCCCCGAACATTCCCCGCTGGTCCGCAGCCTGAACGGCGACTGGGATTTTCAGTTGTTCGACCGGCCCGGCGATGTTACTCCTGCCGCCCTGGCCGCCGGCAACTGGCGGACCCTGGCTGTACCCGGTAACTGGACCATGCAGTTGCGCAACGAGCCGTACCAGGGCCACGCCTTTATCAAACCGCATTACACCAATATCATAATGCCTTTTGGGGACCAGTTCCCACACGTCCCGGAGTATACCGCGACCGGGGTCTACCGCCGGACCCTGGCAATTCCCGTCGAATGGGCGGGCCAGCGTATCGTGCTGCACTTTGCCGGTTGCGAAAGCCTGCTCTATGTCTATCTCAACGGGAAATTAGTCGGGATGAACAAGGACAGCCGGACCGCCGCCGAATACGACCTGACTTCGCTGGTCGAAGCCGGGAAAGAATATGAATTGCTCTGTGTAAACCCCCGTTTCTCTGATGCCAGTTTCCTCGAAGACCAGGACCACTGGTGGCAGGCCGGGATTCACCGCGACGTTTTTATCTACGCTACGCCCAAAATTTACCTGGAAGATGTCGGAGTAGTGACCCACCTGGCCGCCGATTTTGCTTCGGCTGCCCTCAAAGTCAATCTGCTGGTGCGGACCCAGGAGACCGCCACGATAACCGGGAAACTTTCAGCCCAGCTTTATGACGCGGCAGGTCAGGCGGTCCTGGCTCACCCGTTCGCCACCGATTTGCCGGAGCAAAACCCCGACCGCGATATTAACTATAGCTACGCGCCCCCGGCGGATACCCTCCCGGTCGTCTTCACCGCGACTGTCCAGAAGCCCCGCCTCTGGACCGCCGAAACGCCCCAGCTTTATACGCTGGTGGTTACCCTCGAAACCCCCCAGGGCATCGAAAGCACTTCTTTACGGTTGGGCTTCCGCCAGGTTGTAAAGGGCGACCGCGAACTGCTGGTCAACGGCCAACCGGTCCTGATTAACGGCATGAACCGGCACGACCATAGCGACCGCCTGGGCAAAGCCGTCACCCGCGAGTTGATGGAACTCGATGCCCGGACCATGAAACAGCATAACGTCAACGCGGTGCGGACCTCCCACTACCCGAACGACCCCTACTGGCTCGACCTGTGCGACGAATACGGGTTTTACGTCTTTGACGAGGCCAATATCGAAAATCACGAGTGGCAGGGTCTGGCCGAGGATGGCCGGGTCGCCGCCGCCTATTACGAGCGGGTCCGCAACATGGTCCTGCGCGACAAGAACCATCCCTGCATCATTGTCTGGTCGCTCGGCAACGAAAGCGGCTATGGCGAGAACCACGAAGCCGCCGCCGCCTGGATTCGCCGCTACGACCCTACCCGCCTCCTCCATTACGAAGGTGCGGTTACCACCCGCAAGAACACGGGCCGGACCGCTCACTGGGGCCGGGGCAGTACCGTCACCGATATAATCTGCCCGATGTACCAGCCGATTTCCGAGATTGTCAACTGGGTGTCAACCTCGAACGACCCGCGCCCCTTCATCATGTGCGAATATGCCCATGCGATGGGGAACAGCAGTGGTTCGCTTTCCGATTATTTCGCGGCTTTTGAGACCCATCACGGTTTGCAAGGGGGTTTTATCTGGGAGTGGCTCGACCACGGTATCCGCCAGGAAGCGCCTGACGGCACCCCTTACTGGGTTTATGGTGGCGACTTTGGCGATAAACCGAATGACGGTAACTTCGTGGCCGATGGAATGGTCTGGCCCGACCGAACGCCGCATCCCGGCCTGATTGAGTTCAAGTACCTGGCCCGCCCGGTGCGGGTGAAATGGTCGGACACTGCCAAAGGGATGGTCCAGGTTGAAAATCGCCGCTATTTCGCGGACGTGAGCGACCTGCACGGCGAGTGGTTTTTGAAAGTGGAAGGCGAGACCGTTCAAACGGGCGAAATTGGGCGTCTGAAAATCCCGCCGCGCGGCCAGACTACCCTTCAAATTCCCGCGAAGTGGCCCGAAACCGGCGAAGCTTTCCTGCTGTTCCGCTTTACCACCGTGGCCGCGACCGCCTGGGCTAAAGAAGGACACCTTGTGGCCTGGGACCAGCTTCCGGCCCCGGTTACGGCCCTGCCGACCCCGGCTCAACCGGTTAGCGGCGAGCAGGTAGAGGTTAACGAGGATGGCGGCCAGCTTACCCTGAGCCTGGGCGACCTCCAGGTGACATTCGATGCCGACCTGGGTGAACTGACCGGGCTGGGCGATTTTGACGCCCTGGTGCATGGCCCGGTCCTGAACCTGTGGCGGGCCCCGCTCGATAATGACGTGCTTCAAAATCATTATCGTTACGCCGAACGGTCCGATGCGTCCTGGCAAAAGCTGGGGTTGGATAAGTTACAGCGCAAGCTGGAAAACTTCGAGCTTATCAAGAGCGCCGAGGGTCTACCGGCGGTCCGTATCCGCCAGTCTTTCAGTGGCCGGGAGCAGTGGAACGATGTGCGCTACACCCACACCTACACGCTACTGCCGGATGGCGCTTTGCGGATTCAAAGCCAGGTCCGCCTGGCCCCGGACTTTACCGACCTGCCAAGGGTCGGCCTGAACCTGCATCTCAGCCCTGACCTGGAAAACCTGACCTGGTTCGGGCGCGGGCCGGGTGATAACTACAGCGACCGCAAGGCCGGGAGCCCGGTCGATGTCTATTCCGGCACCGTCACCGGGCAGTATGTCCCCTACATCATGCCGCAGGAGAACGGGCACCGGACCGATGTGCGCTGGCTGCGCCTGACCGGGACCGAGGGGCAGGGCCTGGAAGTCCGGGCCGAAGGCACCTTCGAGTTTAACGCCTTGCACTTTACCGATGCCGACCTGACGGTGGCCCGGCACACCCCGGACCTGAAACCGCGTCCCGAAGTAATCCTGAACCTGGATTATGGCATGCGCGGCCTGGGGACGGGCCTGGGGGTGGATACTTTACCCCAGTACCGCCTGACGGCTTCCGAATACGATTTTACCTTCTTTATAAGGGTTTTAGAGTAGGTCGTTTTCGCGGGCAAACAGGGCCGCATCGGTGCGGTGGCGCAGACCCAACCGGACCAGGATGTTCGAAACGTGGTTTTTGACGGTCCCTTCCGCCAGGAACAACTGCTCGGCAATCTCCCGGTTGGTCGCGCCACCGGCCAGCAATTTGAGAATATCGAGTTCGCGCTCGGTCAGGTCGAATTTTCGCCGGGCCGACCCGTTTGAGGCAGGAATAGTATGCGGGGTGGGAGGTGGTTCCGGGGCGGCGCTCTCCCGCCCCCTGTTCAGGCTATTCATCAGCTTAGAGGCGACCGCCGGGTCTAGCTGGTACAGTCCTTCGTGGACCGAGCGGATAGCCTGGGCCAGTTGTTTGCCGGGAATATCTTTCAAAAGGTAGCCGCTCGCCCCGGCCCGCAGCGCTTCGGTGATATACTCCTCGTCGTCGAAGGTGGTCAGCATCAGGACTTTGCAGGACGGCAACTGCTGGCGTAGCCGGGCCGTCGCCTCAACCCCGTTCATTATCGGCATCCGCACATCCATTAAAACCACGTCCGGTTTCAATTCCAGGGCTAACTCGACCGCTTCCTGGCCGTTGATGGCCTTACCCATCACCGACAGCCCGGCCTGGTAGTCGAGGATTGTCGAAATCCCCTCCCGGATGATTTGCTGGTCGTCCACCACCAGCACCTTTATTAAAGCTTGCTCCTGGCTCATAGTTTTCCGGTAATAATCTTTCTAAGTTTTCTAGGGCTGCAATAACAGCGATTTTAACGCGGGGCTCTGAAAGGGGTCTCTGGGGGCGGTCACCCACAAAGCCGTCCCGCTTCCCGGCGCGCTTTCCAGTTCAAAGTTGCCACCCACCAGTTCCAACCGCTCCCGGATACCTTGCAACCCGTAGCCGCCCAATTGTTTTCTTCCGGCGGTTTGCAGTTTGGCCAGGTCGAACCCGGCCCCGTCATCCTGGATTAAAAGGTGGGCTTCGGTCTTTGCCAGTTCCAGCCGCACCTGCACGTGCCGGGGGTTGGCGTACTTCTGGATGTTGGTCAGAGCTTCCTGGGCGACCCGGTAGAGCGTTTGGAGTACCTGGTAAGAAAAGTTTTGCTCGTCCCCCTCGATGAACAGTTTCAGGTCAAAGTTGTTGTTATTCCGCACCTCGTCCGTCAGTTTGCGCAATTGGGCCACCAGCGAAAAAGCCGGTAAATTCTGCTCTCGCAAGGTCGCCACCGAGCGCCGGACATCCTGCAAGGCTTCGCTGGCAAGCCGTTTGGTGTCACTGATCGTCTGCATGGCTTCGTCCGGTTTGTCGTCGTGCTGCAGGAGGGCCTTTTCAAGTTGAATATTAATGGCGGTCAGGTAATGGCCGAGCGAGTCGTGGATTTCGCGGGCCAGGCGGTTGCGTTCTTCAATGGTCGCCAGTTCCTCGATCTGGGCGGCATAGGTTTTTAACTGGCGGTGCGAAACTTCCAACTCCTGCAACAACTGTTCGCGCCGTTCCCGCTCGATGCTTTCTCTTATGGTCTGGCGATACCGGGTTACCAGCAAGACCATGCCCAGGGTCCCGGCAAACAGGGTTAGCAGCAGGTTCTGCAAATCTTTGAAGGCAAGAAAGCTATGAATGGTAAAGACCAGCCAGACCACCACCGCTATTCGGATGCTCACCTTTTCGTTAAAAAAGCGGTAGGCCTGGAAGGGTAAAACGAAATATTGAAAGAAAATACCATTTGAGGGAAACAACCAGCAGCATAGTTCGATTATAATGAATTGAAATACGAGG
Source organism: Chloroflexi bacterium 54-19 (assembly GCA_001898225.1). GTDB lineage: Bacteria > Chloroflexota > Chloroflexia > Chloroheliales > Chloroheliaceae > 54-19. Next base: position 62,319 of record MKTJ01000017.1, on the reverse strand, counting down.
CTGACCAGAATGATTTCCCTGGCGTGAGGCGGTTGCCATTTGTAAATCCGGCTATTGAAAAAAACACTCGCTATCAAAAAGAGAGCTTCCCCCGGTAAAACCAGGTTCTCGCCAAGATGGGAGGGTAGCCAGGTCAGCAGAATCGTGAGTACCAGCGCCGATGCCAGGACGACGGTGGTTATGCGGCTCAGGTCCGGGTGGCCCGTTTTGTCTGTTAAGTAGGTCTTCCAGGCACCGGTAATTTTGCCGGGGTTCTCGGCTGGCCTGGAATTATTGGCGGTGTCAGGGCCGGGTTTTGCTTGGCGTTCCATAATCTTGTTACCTTCTAAAAATCCCCTGTTCCGGGTAGTTACAGCATAGCAAAAATTTATAATCGGAACAATCCGCGAAAGTCACCCGCTCCCCCATCGAAAGTAATGTGTCTTTAGTCACGCCTGGCCTCCCGGAAAATCGTTACTCGCAATCGTTTCTTTTGGCACATCTCAAAATTCCCCCATTCCGGTATCCTTAAAAGGTAGCTTGAAATGCCTGAAACGCAGGCCGCAAAACCAAGAAATGTAAAAATAAACGAGGACTTGAAGATGGCTGGGTATGAAGCAATTTGCACGGAAAACCTGACGCGCGATTTTAAAAATGTGCGGGCGGTCAATAATATGAACCTGACAGTCCCGGCGGGCCAGATTTTTGGCTTTTTGGGGCCGAACGGGGCCGGGAAAACCACCACTATTCACCTGCTGCTGGGTTTACTCGAACCTACCAACGGGACAGCTAAAGTATTGGGTTACGATACCCGCCGGGTGGCGGCTAAAATCCGCGAACAGACCGGCGTCCTGTTGGAACACACCGGCCTTTACGAGCGCCTTACCGCCGAGGATAACCTGGAATTTTATGGCCGGGTCTGGGGCTTAACCCCCGCCGAAAGGCAGGCCCGTTCCAAAGAGTTACTCAGCCAGCTTGGCCTGTGGGACCGCCGCAAAGAAGTGGTTGGCAAATGGAGCAAGGGGATGAAGCAAAAACTGGCGATTGCCAGGGCCATCTTTCACCGGCCCACCCTTCTTTTCCTGGATGAGCCAACTTCCGGTCTCGACCCCGTTTCGGCTTCCCAACTTCACCAGGACTTGCTGGACCTGGTCAAACGCGAAGGCACGACTATCTTCCTTACCACCCACAACCTGACCGAAGCCGAGCATTTGTGCCAGCAGGTCGCGGTCATTCGCCAGGGGGTAGTGCTGGCCCAGGGCAGCCCGGCGGAACTCCGGGCCAACCGGGGCAAGCCCCAGGCCGAAATCGAAGGCTCCAATTTCAGTGGTCGTTTGTTGGTGGCCCTGGAGGAACGCCCCGAAGTGGCCGGGGTAACGCTGCAAGACGACCGGATGGTGCTGGACCTGCGGGGCAGCGGGGTTTCGCTGGCTCCCCTGGTAAGGCTCATCGTGGAAAATGGCGGCCAGATCGAAGAAGTCCGCAGAGCCAGCCGCAGCCTTGAAGACGTGTTTTTGGACCTGGTCAAGCAAAATTAAAAATCGCCACTAATGAAAGATATAAAAAGTATTGAAGGAGATAAATAAATGGTCCGGGATATTTTGGCAGTGGTCTGGAAGGAAATCCGCGAACTCTTTTTCGCGCCCGGGAACTCGATCCGAGGCCGCATTTTGATTTTTATTGCAATAGCTGGAATTATTTTGCCGCTACAACAGGGCCAGCTCTGGCTCCATTCGTCCCTGGCGGTCCAGTTGATAGTGATGGAGCCGGTCTTCCTGGTCCTAAATGTAATCGCCGATGCCTTCGCCGGGGAGCGGGAGCGGCATACCCTGGAAACTCTGCTGGCCTCGCGGCTGTCGGACCGCTCGATACTCTTTGGCAAACTGCTGACAGCTATTATTTACGGCTGGGCTATCTCGCTGGCCTTGCTGGTGGTCGGTTTAATCGTGGTAAACGTGGCTCACTCGACCGGCACATTTATGTTTTATTCGGGTGAAGTCCTGGTGGCCTGTCTGTTGTTAAGTCTGCTGATGGTCACATTTATGGCGGCTCTCGGCATCCTAATATCCCTGAAAGCCGCCTCGGTCCGGCAGGCCCAGCAGACCTTGAGCATTTCTTTCCTGGTGATTTTCTTCGCCCTGATTTATGGTACCCAGGCTTTGCCGAAAGATTGGATAAATAACATAATCAATTTCGCCGGAAACATCGGTGTTTACGGGGTTATCCTGGTTATTGCGGTGGCCCTGGTCGTCGTTGATGCCATCCTGATTGGCGTAACGGCCAGCCGGTTCCAGCGCGATCGCCTGATTTTAAGTTAAACCCGTTATCAGGCCCGGTTGGTAGGGGCCAGCCAGGCCGCGATATTTCCGACATACTGCCGGATGTCGTCCAGTTTGGCCGGGTCGTCCTTTATGCCGTGGCCGGGTTTCTCGCCCAGGAAACTCGGACAACCGTTGTCGAGGTTCCAGTTGTAATCGACAAAGTGGTGAAAGGTCGACTCGGCTACAATCCGGCTGTTGCTGCCATCGCTCCCCGGTTTTTCGTAGACCACCGCCAGGTTGAAAGGCCGTCCCGTGACTTTGCTTTTGCCGGTGGCGATAACCTGGGCATCGGGGAAGCAGGCCGGTACGCCGACCGCTCCTTCGTGGGGGTGGGCCGGGAAATACTCAATCTGGCCGCCCGGTTTCTTTAGCAGATCGTGGAGGGGCTCCTGGGCCGTAATTTCCTGGTAATCCCCGTTGTTGCCGGAGTGATAATTCGGCCAGGAAATCGTGGTAGTAAAGGTGTCATCAATAGCGCAGCGGGTCGAGTCGGGGTCGTTATTTTTCGAGTGGAAGAAATGAAAGCTGCCCGGTTCACCCAGCAGTAGCACCGAAGAGCCCAGGTCCTGGTGGTCGCGGGTAATCATCAGGCCCCCACCGTCATTCCAGAATTTCTCGATAGCCGCCGCTTCCTTTTTGTTCAGCCCGTCGCCGGTATCCACCGCGAAAAGCCACAACTCGTCAAAATCGCTCCGGTCAAGCCGGCTCAAGACCGGGTCGTCCTGCCCGGCGGGAGCCTCGCGGTCACGGGCCGTCACCTCATAAAGCGGTTGGCCCTTAGAATCCCGGAGCCCAGCCAGGTGGTCCCGGAGCAGGCTAAAGCGGTTGATGTTCCAATCGTCTTCTTGTGGCTCAATAGTGGTTTGCAAAAGAATTTTCGTAGGTAGCCCGTTCGGCTCTTTTGTTGTCATCCCTAATCCTTTTCCATGTTTTTATTCACAAACACATTTAAACCGGCCCTGGCAGGGTCAGCCTTCAGCCTGGAAGGTAAATGCTGTTAGTGTTGGTGCTGGCGATAGTTCCGGCGGGGCAAGTTATCCACCTCGGCCCCGAAAACGGCGTTATCGCCCGGGTCGAACTCAACCTCATCTATATAACACCAGCCCCAGTCTTCGCCCGGCTCGAACGATTTTATGATGGGATGCTGGGTGGCGTGGAAATGTTTGGTAGCGTGTTTGTTTTTGGAGCTATCGCAGCAGCCCACGTGCCCGCATTCGAGACACAGCCGCAAATGTACCCAGCGGTCGCCCATTTTAAGACATTCTTCGCAGCCGTTGGTATGGGCCTCGACCGGCTTCATCAGGTCAAGGTGTTCGCAATTTTCTTCCATTTCAGTAACCCTCCCACTAATTACAAATTCAACAACCTGATTTTAACAATACTCACAAAGGCCGGTCAGGTCAAATTAATCTGACTTTGCCCGCTTATTAATATCGAATATATCTGAGTAGTTGTTGCGCTTTGTAGATTTTGGGTTTCATGGCCCGTTCTTTTGTGAAGGCAAAAACAGGGAAGACAACCTGAAAGTTGTCTTCCCTGTGCACCTGTTACCAGGCTAACATAAACTGTTCTAGCCGGTTATTAGCTGGCTAAGCGGGCGGCGGTTTCGGCCAGGCGGGTCGAATAGCCCATTTCGTTGTCGTACCAGGCCGCGATGGAAACAAAGGTGCCGTCCCCGGCGACCTGGACCAGGGGCAGGTCAATCACCGAGGAAAGCGGTTCGCCGATAATCCGGCTCGAAGCGTATTCTTCCTCAAGCACGCCCAACACTCCCTGGAGCGGGGCTTTGGTTGCGGCTTCCCGGAATAAATTCTTTAGCTCGTCCTCGCTGGTCGGGCGGTCGAGAATCGCGTTAAGCTCGACGATACTGCCGGTGCGGACGGGAACGCGGTAGGCTTTGCCGGTCACGTTCAGGTCCGGCCAGATAAACTTGAGGGCTTTGGCCGCACCCGATGACGACGGGATGACGTTCTCGGCGGCGGCCCAGGAGTCGCGGCGGTCCTTCATCGGCTGGTCGGTCAGCGATTGGGTGTTGGTATAGGCGTGGACCGTCGAGAAAAGGCCGGTCTTGATACCAAAGTTTTCCCGCAGAACTTTCACCACCGGAGCGATGGCGTTGGTGGTGCAGCTTGCCATGCTGATGATGTGGTGTTTGTCCGGGTCGAAATCATCCATGTTGATGCCAGGCAAAAGCACTGCGTCGCAATCCTGCAAGGTCTTGCTAGCGGCGCTGACCAGCACCCGGTTCGCCCCAGCGTCGATATGGGCCTGGGCGTTGACCCGGCTGGTCGCCCGCCCGGTGCAGTCAATTACCAGGTCCACCCCTTGCGCTTTCCAATCCGGCTGGCCCGACGACACATCGAGATAGTTTATCCGGTTGTCCCCGATAACAAGCTGGCCGTTGTCCGCCTTGACCGGTTCACCAAAAGGACCGTAGTTGCTGTCATAGGCGAAAAGGGCCGCCAGGGTGGACAAATCCTTGATGTCGGAGATGGCAGCCGGGACGAACAACTTCTGGCGCAGGGCGGCCTTGAGGGCCGAGCGGCCAATGCGGCCAAAGCCGTGAATAGCGATTTTATTCATATAAGAATCTTCCTTTCAATTCGTCTTCTCAATCTTTTGTTAGGTCTTCCCTTCGATTGTTCCGAATCCAACCTTAAATCGTTCCCTGTAACACCTGGGGTAGCTGCTTACAGGGTATCTTCGGCCAGTTTTTTCAGCAGTTCGGCGCTTTTGACAAACCCGGCCTCTTCGTCTTTGTTCAGGGGCAGTTGCAAAAAGTGGCTGATGCCCTGCCGGTTCAGGACGGCGGGCAGGCTCAAGGATACCTCGCTCACACCATATTGCCCGGTCATGCGGTTCGAAAGTGAAAAAACGGTATTCTGGCCCCGCAAAATCGCTTCTACGATGCGGACCAGCCCGGACCCAATCGCGTAATAAGTCGCGCCTTTGCGCTCGATGATGTGATAAGCGGCCTTACGGACCTGCTCGTATATGGCGTCCATATCGGCCTGGTTGTAGGGACGGTTTTGTTGTCTGGAAACTTCGGCCAACGGTATCCCGGCAATCGTTGCCGTGCTGAAGGCTGGCACTTCGCTGTCGCCATGTTCTCCTATAATATAGGCGTGGACGCTGCGTGGGTCAACCCCGTAATAGGTGCCCAGCAGGTAGCGGAAGCGGGCGGTATCCAGGATTGTGCCGCTACCGACGACCCGACCTGGCTGTAAACCCGAATAGCGGATAGCCGCCTCGGTCATGATGTCCACGGGGTTGGTCGCAATTACCAGGATAGCTTCCGGGGCGGACCGCACCACGCGGGGAATCATTTCCCGGAAGATAGCGGCGTTTCGTTTGACCAGGTCCAGGCGGGTTTCACCCGGTTTCTGGGCTACGCCCGCGCTGATTACCACGATGTCGCTGCCGGTCATATCGGCATAGGTGCCCGACCGGATGTTGCAGGGTTTGTCGAAGGCCATGGCGTGTTGCAAATCCATCGCTTCGCCTTCAGCCCGCCGGGCGTTCACGTCCACTAGGAGCATTTCGGACGCAAGGCCGGTGCCAACTAGCTTATACGCAAAGCTGGCCCCGACCATCCCGGTGCCAAGTACGGTAACTTTAGCCATTTTTCATCTCACCTCGCTGCATATTGGGCGTTCGCCAGCGCCTGGCGCAAGGGTGGTCGCGCCGGGGTGTGGGTTTGACGCTGGCTCAAAATTCGCCGGTTGTCTGGCCGATTCCTTTTTGAGTGAGTAGTTGAAGTTATAAAAGCCCCAACTCAAATTGAACGAATCTGGCCGCCCAATCTGTCTGCCGGTCTGCTTCAACTTGCCCTATTATAAACTGTTTTCAGTGGTTGCTGCCAGGGGCCTAAAGTATAGTATTTGATTGGCCTGAATAGGCCAATTTGCGGATACGGTTGGTAACAGGCATAATCATGATAGCGCAAACCATAACTACGAGAGAAAAGGACAGGACAAAATGGGGTTTATCTATGAGGAAAGAGGCTCGGACTCGCCTTTTGTAGAAAAAATCTTTCACGGGTTTAGCGCCGGGGAAGGCTCGACCATCCGGCCCGCCGAAAGCCACTGGCACATGGTCTTTACGAAATTCCAGGGCCATACCCTGACTTTTATGGTGGGGCCGCTTACGTCAGCCGGGGTGACGCCTTTTACGGAAGGGGCCGAAATCCTCTGGATAAAATTCAAACATGGCGCGTTCATGCCGCACCTGGACCTGGGCAACTTTCTAAACCTGGAAGCCACCTTGCCCGACGCTTCCGGCAAATCTTTCTGGCTGAACGGCTCGGCCTGGCAATTCCCCGATTTTGAAAACGCCGATACTTTCCTGAACCGCCTGGCCCACCGGGACATTCTGACCTGCGACCCGCTGGTGCAGGCGGTCCTGGCGGGTGAACCCCACGACTATTCCCCGCGTACCGTCCGTCACCGCTTCCTGCGGGCCACCGGGCTATCTCGCAACCAGATTTACCAGATTGAACGGGCCCAGCGGGCGGCTGAAATGCTCGGCCAGGGCCTGCCAATCCTGGATACCGTGTCCGAAGCCGGTTATTTCGACCAGCCTCACCTGACCCGCGCCCTCAAACTGTGGATAGGCCATACTCCTTCCCAACTCTTGCGGGAAAGCGCGAAATCCGCCTGATTGCCATTTCGTACAAGACTATTTCCCGCCAGCCATTTACAATAAAGGTGTTCGTTGAATAAATCGCACGCTAAAAATGTGTAAAAAGGAGAAATGAAATGGGAACGGTCGGTACAGGGTTTTCGATGTCGCTGGACGGCTTTATCGCTCGCAAAAATGACGAGATGGGGCCGCTTTTTGACTGGATGAGCAAAGGCCAGCAGGACTACGCGGTTACTACGGGCTATGGGGATATAGATATGAAACTGGCCGACTCCAGCGTCGAAATGTTTGAAAACGCGATTGCTACGACCGGGGCGCTGCTCTGTGGCCGCCGCCTCTTTGATATTACCGGGGGTTGGGGCGGCAGGCATCCCCTGAACGTCCCGGTGATAGTCCTGACCCATAATCCGCCCCAGGAATGGGTTGGAAAAGAAGGCTCGCCGTTTACCTTTGTCACGGAAGGCTTTGAAACGGCCCTGGCAAAAGCCAGGGAAATTGCCGGGGATAAAACTATCGCGATAGCCTCGACCACCGTGGCCCAGCAATGCCTCAACCTGGGCCTGATGGACGAAATTCACATCGACCTGGTCCACGTCTTGATTGGTGAAGGCAAGCGCCTGTTCGATAACCTGAATATTTCGGATACCGACCTGCAACTGGTAGCGGCCAAAAACGCGCCGGGCGTGACCCATATGACTTTCAAGGTTTTGAAAAAGCAATAGTAATTAAAAGACAAGGGGAGAAGATTTATTTTATGTCTGAAAACAACGTTACGGCCCCGGCCACACCGGAGATGCGCCTCGAAGTGGTGATGCTCCCTGTCGCCGATGTTGACCGGGCCAGGAATTTTTATGTCGAAAAGATGGGCTTTAATCTCGACCACGACGTGGTTTATGGCGCGATGCGGATAGTCCAGCTAACCCCGCCCGGTTCGGCCTGTTCCGTCGTAATCGGCAAAGGCATGGCGAGCGATTCTATGACCCCCGGCTCGATTAAGGGGCTGCACCTGGTGGTGAAGGACGCCCAACAGGTGCGCGACTTGCTGGCCGGACGTGGAATAGAAATCAGCGAGGTTGAAGACATGGGCGGGGTGAAATACGCCCATCTGAGTGACCCTGACGGCAATTCCTGGGAGATACAGGAGATTCCAAGCAACCTTACAGCCCCTTAAATTACTTGTTAAGGGCTTATTAAGCAGAATCCCATCCGGGCGCTGTGAAAGTGTTGGATGGGATTTTTTGTTTTATACTATATTAAAGAGGTAAAAATAGCCCTGGCTTGTAGTTTCCGGTTAAAAGTACGATGGAAGAAATAAAACTAAAGGCCGATGATTTCCTGGCAAAGGCGGCTGACCTCATCCCGGCGAATGACCGTTTTGTCCGGCTGGTTTTAAGCGGCCTGTCCAACCGGAACCTGCCCTCGCTCATGGAACTTACCCAACTCTACGCCGTCCGGGAACTCATTCTCGATGGCAACGGCCTGGAAGGTGCCGGAATAGCTCCCCTGGCCGAAAGCCCCTACCTGCGCTATCTCGAAGTTTTAAGCCTCAACTGGAATAAACTGGGGAACGAGGGATTGGCGGTCCTGGCGACCTCGCCCAATCTCGCGAACCTGAACGTGTTACAACTGGGCCACAACGAAATCGAGGATGCCGGGGTAATACGGCTGGCTGCCGCCGACCTGGCTAAACTCAAAACGCTGGTGCTGGCGGCTAACCCGCTGGGGGATGCCGGGATTAAAGCCCTGGCGCTTTCGCCCCATCTTAAAAACCTGGCAAGGCTGAACCTGCTCTCGACCCATATCGGCGGCGAAGGGGCCGAGGCTATCGTAAACTCGCCCTACCTGACCGGGCTGGCCTATTTCAGTTGCAGCCAGGGCCGCCCGCCCTACCTCGAATTTGCTCCCCGGTCCGATATTGCCGAGCAACTCTATTCGATTAGCCTGGCGGCTGGCCGTGAAAACCATTCGTCTTTTTCGGCCCTCAACCTGAACGCGACCGACCTGGGCGACCAGTGGGCCGGGCCAATCCTGGCCTCGCCGCGCCTGACCGGGTGTCAGGCCCTGGATTTGTTCGGCTGCCGGGTGGGTCCGGCGGGAGCTAAAGCCCTGGCGTCTTCGCCCTACCTTGCCGACCTGACCTATCTCGACCTGGGGGGCCGGGCCCTTTACGGCGAAACGAACCAGCTAGGTCCGAAGGGAGCCGCCGCCCTGGCCGCCTCCACTCACCTCAATTCCCTGACCTACCTGAACCTGACCGGGAATGACCTGGGCGACGCGGGTCTGTCGGTTCTGGCGAAAGCCGGATGGCTGGGCCAGCTAAAAACCTTGAACCTGAGTTTTAACTCGCTTGGAGATGATGGTCTGTCGGCCCTGGCAAAAGCCCAACTGCCAGCGCTTTCCCGCCTGGACCTGGGCGCGAACAAAATCGGGGATGCGGGTCTGGCCGCTCTTGCCGCCGCGACCGGGCTATCCAACCTGGAGACTTTGAACCTGGGACGGCCCGGCGACCTGGACTGGTCCCCCCATAACTCTATCGGGGACGTGGGTGTCCAGGCCCTGGCCGCTTCCTCGCTCTTGACCCACGTTATCGACCTCGATTTGAGTTATAACCAGGTAGGTGACGCCGGGGCGGCGGCCCTGGCGGCATCCCCTTACCTGAAAGAGCTAACCTATCTCAACCTCTGCAATAACCAGCTAACCAACGCGGGCTACCAGAGCCTGATTGACTCGCCAAATTTGCTAAAATTGCAGTCTATCGGCCTGAGCAACAACCGGACCGAGCTAAAGATGGAATATTACTACGATTGGGACGGTTCGGTGGCCGACTATTCCTTCAACCGGGAGGAAGCCGAGCGTTTGGCCGGGCTTTTCCAGCAGCACCCGCACATTTACTGAGATTTGGTTAGTCTAGTTTAGGTTTTTGGAATAAAAAATGAAAAAACATCCTGACAAACGTAGAAAACCATCAGTTCCAAAACTTTTTGTGCAAACGAGAGCCGACCACATAAGAACTCTCACCAAGGCAACACTTCAAAATATACCTTTTGGTGGGACACTTGCGGAGCTTTACAATGTAATTTTTGGTTCTCCGATTACCGATAGACGTGATGAATTTTTGTACTTAGTTTTACATAATATAGAAGATTTAAGGGAAACTGTTCAAGGTTTCAATCCTTATAATTTGGCTGAAAACGAAGCGTTTAAATCAACATTTTTACATGCTATTGAAGTTGCTATTCGGACTCATCAAGAAGAAAAAAAAGAAGCTTTGAAAAATGCAGTATTAAACTCAGCCCTTCCTGGTTCAATAGACGATAACTTACAACTAATGTTTTTAAAATTGTTGGATGGTTTTTCTCCCTGGCATTTAAAGATTTTGGGGTTTATAAAAAATCCTGAAGAATGGGTAAAAAATAATAACCCTACAACTAATTTTCAAGAGGTTTGGAAAACTTCTAGGGATAAATATCCGGGATATTATATTGTCCGACTATTTCCTGATTTGAAAGATGAGGATATTGAGTTTTGTAACCAGGTTGTGAAAGATTTAGAAACAAACGGATTAGTTTATGTTAAAGACGTATCTCATTTACAAAATATACCAGGACTTAGGCTGCCAGGTAATCAACCAGTAATGACATATTATGCCCCACCGGAAATTACTAATTATGGGATATTGTTTCTCTTATTTATTGAAGAACCTAAAAAATTTATCTAACCTTTGATGGCTATTGCCGAGGCTACTTATACCAAGTCTGGATATATAATTGTCATCCTGACCGAAGTGTAGGAATCTCGGCACTCGCTTGCGGGTCCCATTGGCGTAAGTACTTTCGATCGTGATGTTGTCCAACGGACCGGAGATTCCGTGGTTTGCCACGGAATGACAAAAACAGAGTCTTTATCCGTACTTGGTATTAAGTAAAAAATGGCTCCAGTATTCGGGAAATCGTTATAAAAAGAAAAAAGGCTCAACGCCATTGTTAAGCCTTTTTTGCAAGTACGCCTAAGGGGATTCGAACCCCTGTTACCGCCGTGAAAGGGCGGTGTCCTGGGCCTCTAGACGATAGGCGCATCATCTATGTTGTTCCGGGTGTTGACCTTGCGACCCCCCTCCCGAAGCCAAGCTAATATACCATATTTAACATCCCTTCGCAAGGGCCTTGCCGCCCAATTTATAAAAAATTTCCAAAACGGGCTCTATATATGGTAGTCTTTTCGCTAAAGGGGGTTTGCCGCCTTGTCGTTCCGGTCAGCCTCGAATTCGCTTTCCTGGAACTGTCAACTTGACTAATTCGTTTATATTTGAGAAAGTATCCCTAAATCTGAATTGTCTTGCTGTTGAAATGCCAGTAGAGGAGAGGGTTGCCTACCCCCTGTTACCGGCGAGAATAACGGTACGTACCTTTACCTCTAAATATTGTTATTGCTTTCAGGAGATACGCTAATTGGAAACTGCACATGATGGCGGATTAGCACCTGCCGAAAAACAAGTTGCGGCGGGCGGGCTGGTGTGGAATTATCTTGAATGGAATCCTGGCGGAACCCCCCATGTTTTGCTTGTGCACGGTATTACCAGCGATGCCCGAACCTGGTGGAAGTTAGGGCCGGACCTGGCCCAGGCCGGGGCGCACGTCCTCGCCGTCGATATGCCCGGTCACGGCACCAGTGGCGATACCCCGACCGATGTTAAATGGCCCTCAACCGCCGCGCAACTGGCCGCTTTTGTCGAGGCGGTCGGCTGGGATAAGGCCGGGTATCGGCTGGCGGGGCATAGCTGGGGCGGGGCAGTGAGCCTGACCCTGGCCGCTACCCACCCGGCGGGGCTGGAAAAGGTCGCTTTGCTCGACCCGGCCATTTCCCTGGAAGAAAAATGGGCCGTCCAGGGCGCAGGCCAGTACCAGGCCGAGGTAGGCGCGGCCAAAAAAAGCCGGGAAGACTACCTGGCCTGGACTCGGCAAAACATGCCCCAGTGGACCGACTCCGACCGCCACTGGAAGGCCGGGGCGATGGTCGCCTACCGGCCTGAAGCAGTGCGGGATTTCTTCCGCGACAATTCCGGCCAGGATATTACGCCCCTGTTAGGCCGGGTGGAGGCCCCTTTGTTGCTAATCATAAGCGATGAAACAATCGGCGGAGTTATCCAACCCCAGGTTCAGGCGGCGGCCAGGGCTGCGCTCAAGCCGGAGACGGGCCAGGCCCTACGTTACGAGGGGGTCGGGCACAATATCCACCGGGAAGATTACCCACGACTTCTGGCCGACCTGAAGCCATTTTTGTTGAATAGTTAGCCTGAAAGTAAGGCCCATCACTTCGGGTAAAACTGTGTATAATGTATAATGGGATAGAGGGAATTGCATTTCGCCGAAGAATAATTCCGCAAAAGGGGCACCCTGAATTTTGATGTATTATTACGGAGCACAAGAGAGAACCAAACGATGACCCAGGCCCGAACTTTAAACGACCGGTACGAGCTGCAATCCAAAATTGGCGATGGGGGCATGGCCGCCGTCTACAAGGCGCTGGATTTAAAGCTGAACCGGGTCGTCGCGGTGAAAATCCTGCGCGATAGCTATGCTGCCGACCCTCAATTCCTGGCCCGCTTTAAACGCGAAGCCGAGCAAGCCGCCAGCCTTAACCACCCTAATATCGTCAGGGTCTTTGACGTGGGTGACGAGGGCGATGTGCATTATATCGTCATGGAGTACGTGGAAGGGTCCAGCCTCAAAGATATTATTTTGTCCGAAGCGCCCCTGCCCGTCTCACGCGCCCTCGAAATGGGAGCCCAGATCGCCGATGGCATCGGGTACGCTCACAGCACCGGCCTGATTCACCGCGACATTAAGCCGCAGAATATTCTGATTGATATGTCGGGCCGGGTCAAAATTACCGACTTTGGTATCGCTAAAAGCGCCACCGCATCGACCCTGACCGAGGCCGGTATCACCCTCGGCACGGTCCATTATTTCTCGCCGGAGCAGGCTAAAGGCTTGCCGGTAATGCCTCAGAGCGATATTTATTCAATCGGGGTAGTCCTCTACGAAATGCTGACCGGGCGTATCCCTTTCGATAGCGATAACCCGGTAGCCCTGGCCCTCAAACATATCGAGGAAATGCCGCCTCCTTTACGGCGCTTTAATCCCTCTATCCCGCCTGTCGTCGAGCAAATAGTTCTGAAAGCCCTGTCGAAAGACCCTAACCAGCGTTTTGCTACCGCCGCTCAGCTTAGCAAAGCCCTGCGAAACCTTGAAGCTCAATCCGACCAGGGGACGATGGTCCAGCGCCCGGTGCCGCCCCCGTCTACCAACCAGACCGGCTACAACCAGCAAGTCCCCCGGCGTTCGGCGGTGCCGCCGCCCGGTTCCTATACCTACCGCGACCAGCAGCAGCAGCGGGTCCAGGAGGCCACCTCGGTGAACCCGGCGGCCCGGCCTCGTCCAACCGTCCCGCCCGCTCAGAACCCTGAATATGGTTACGAGCAGCCTCGCCGCAACGGCGTCCGCTACTACGACGAGCGGGTCAGCACTTCCTACCGGGGCCGCGTGCCCGTCGAAGAAGTCGAATATGTAGACGAGGTAAACCAGGCCAGGGGTAACGGAGGTTGTTTGCCCTGGATTGTCGGGGCCGCCGCTTTCTTGATGATTGTCGGGTTAGCACTGGCCGCGCTTTTAATTCTGCCCGGTCTTTCTGCGCCAAGCCCCCGTCCCACCGCTACTACCGTTGCCGCCACCCTGCCTCCCAGCACGACTGTAGCCGCGGCCAAGGTGGCTGTTCCCGATGTTAAGGGTAAAAAGCAGGATGACGCCATAAATGCCCTCAAAGCCAATAACCTGGCCGTAGGCACGATTACCAACCAGAACTCCGAATTGGATGCGGGCCTGGTAATCAGCAGCGACCCGGCGGCCAATACCAAACTCGACCCCGGCAACAAGGTGAACCTGGTGGTCAGTTCCGGGCCGGAGCAGGTGCCGCTGTCCGTATATGCCAACACGCCGCCTGACGCCGCCAAGTCGCAACTCGAACAACTCGGTTTCAAGGTCGTGATTGCCCAGGAGTTCAGCGATACCATCCAGAAGAACGCTGTAACCCGCACCGACCCGCTCGGCGGACCTGGCAAGACCCTTCCGAAGGGCAGCACCGTGACATTGTATGTCAGCCAGGGGAAAGCCCCGGCGGCTACGACGGCCCCGGTTGCTACCACCGCGCCCCCGGCGACCGAGGCTCCTACAACCGCCCCGGCGCAGGCTGCGCCGACCAATACGCCCAACAATCCCAATTCGACCCAGGCTACTATCCCGACCCTGGTCGGTTTAACCGAAGCCGATGCGAGGGCGGTCCTGAAAGCGGCGGGATTTAATAATGTCGAGTCTACTCAGTGGGATGCGACCAACATTGACCTGCAACTGACCGGCAATGCTACCGAAAGAGCCAAAGCCCATGCCCTTTACGACCAGGTTGAGGCAGGCCAGGTGTTTTACTCCGCGCCGGGCCAGGGCGAAACTGTTCCCAAGCAGACCAAAATAGTAATCGTCATAAAGAAGCCCTAGCCACTTTTAACGGGAATCGAAGAGGCGTCGAAAGTTTGAACTTTCGACGCCTCTTTTGTTGCTTGATTCCGCTTGGCGGTCGGGTTAGGCGACCGTTTCTTCCGGCTGCGGCAGCACTTCGAGCGACTTCTCGGCGAAGTGGCAGGCCGTGAAGTGGTTCGGGCGATGCTCGATAAAGGCCGGTTCGGTCTTGCATATCTCCTGCGCTAACGGGCAGCGGGTGCGGAAGTGGCAGCCCGACGGCGGGTTAATCGGCGAAGGTACGTCACCTTCCAGGATGATGCGTTTGCGTTTTTCTTCCAGGATAGGGTCTGGAATCGGGATGGCCGAGAGCAACGCCTTGGTATAGGGATGCATCGGGGCCGTATACAGGTCGTGCCGGTCCGCCAGCTCCACCACTTTACCCAGGTACATCACGGCGATACGGTCCGAGATGTGTCGTACGACCGAAAGGTCGTGGGCGATAAAGAGATAGGTCAGGCCGAACTCCGACTGCAAGTCTTCCAGCAGGTTAACCACCTGGGCCTGGATGGATACGTCGAGCGCGGAAATCGGTTCGTCGGCGACGATAAAGTCCGGTTCGACCGCGAGGGCGCGGGCAATACCGATACGCTGGCGCTGGCCGCCCGAAAACTCGTGCGGGTAGCGGTTGACGTAGTTCGGGTTAAGACCTACCACCTTCAACAATTGGCGAACCCGGTCCTGCTTGGCCTTGCCTTTCGCCAGGCCGTGAACTTCCAGCGGTTCGCCGATGATGTTGCCGACCGTCATACGGGGGTTGAGGCTGGCGTAGGGGTCCTGGAAGATGATTTGCAGATTGCGGCGCATTTTGCGCAGTTCTTCGCCCTTCATCTGGACCAAATCGCGACCTTTGTAGCGGACGTGGCCGCCGGTAGGCCGGTAAAGTTGCAAAATGGCGCGCCCGGTGGTGGATTTGCCGCAACCCGACTCACCTACCAGGCCCAGCGTTTCGCCACGCCGGATGTTAAAGCTGACGCCGTCGACCGCTTTGACCGCGCCCACCTTCCGCTGGAAGATGATGCCTTCGGTGATAGGGAAGTGCATCTGGAGATTATCAATCTCCATCAAAACCTCACCTGCCTCTACCTTGGACTGCCCCTTTTCGGCGTTCATACGCTCAGTTCTTTGTTCCTTACTCTCCAAGTCAAAACTCCTCTAAATTTACTAGACTGACCGGGTTAATTTTGAACGAAAATTAACCAGCCGGTGAGGTTCTTACGTCGGTAGCTGTAGCAACCACTTCCGGGGCAGGTTGTTCCGGGATAGGCGTTTCTTTGGTGATGTCAAAGAGGCAGGCCGCCCGGTGTCCTTCTTCCACTTCCCGCAGTTCTGGCACTTTGGACTGGCACACGGCTGGCTGGCGGTAGGCACAGCGCGGCTCGAACGGGCAGCCCGGCGGTAGCGTTACCATGTCCGGCGGCAGACCTTGAATCGGGATAAGGCGGTTTTCACCCTCGCTATCGAGGCGGGGAATCGAGTTCAAAAGACCGATTGTGTAGGGCATGCGCGGGTTGGCATAAAGCGGTTTGGCTTTGGCCGTCTCGACAATCTTACCGGCATACATAACCTGGATGCGGTCGCACATCCCGGCCACCACACCGAGGTCGTGGGTAATCAGCATGATAGCGGTGCCGAGTTCCTGGCGCAACCGTTTCAAGAGGTCGAGGATTTGAGCCTGGATGGTCACGTCGAGCGCGGTAGTCGGCTCGTCGGCGATAAGCAGTTTGGGGTCGCAGCTAATCGCCATAGCTATCATCACGCGCTGGCGCATACCGCCGGAGAACTGGTGAGGATAGTCACCCAGGCGTTTCTCCGCCGAAGGGATACCGACCAGTTTGAGCAGTTCGATAGCCCGCCGGTTAGCAGCCTTATCGTCCATTTTCATGTGGAGTTTAAGACTTTCGGTAATCTGCTTACCAATCGTCAACACCGGGTTGAGGCTAGTCATGGGGTCCTGGAAAATCATGGCGATTTCCTTACCCCTGATTTTGCGCATCTGGTCATCTTTGAGCTTGAGCAGATTTTGACCCCTGAAAAGCACTTCGCTTTGCGAGTCAATCACGGCCGGTGGGGTTGGCAAAAGGCGCATGATAGCCATTGAAGTTACGCTTTTGCCTGAACCCGACTCACCCACAATACCGAGGGTTTCGCCTTCATTCAGGTAAAAGTTAACATCATTGACCGCTTTAACAAGACCTCCATCCGTCTTAAAAGCAACTTTTAGATTGTTAACCTTTAACAAAGGTTCCATTCCATACTCCTGTTTTTATAAGTAAATAATAGTGAGCAGCGATTAGAGTTGGGTTATACACAACTCCTTTTTCCAACCATGAAAGGGTGGGGCAATCGTCGCCCCTTAACACTAGGAGTGATAATGCATCTCCTCAGAGCAGCCTAACGTTTGTTGCGCGGGTCGAGTGCGTCGCGCAGACCATCACCAATGAAGTTGATGGCGAGTACGGTCAACAGAATGAAAAAGCCGGGGAAGAAGGCCCACCACCAGTTGCCGTTGACGAATTCATTCTGGGATTGGGCTAGCGCCGTCCCCCAGCTTCGCAGCGGAATTTGAATTCCATAACCCAGGTAGCTTAGAAAAGCTTCCAGTACGATGTTCTGGCCGACAATCAGGGTTCCGGCTACCACGACCGGGTTGATTACGTTCGGCAGGATGTGCAGGAACATTATTCGACCGTCTTTTGACCCCAAAGCGCGGGCCGAGGTTACAAACTCCTGTTGTTTTACCGAGAGTGTAACGCTACGGACTAACCGGGCAACCGCGGGCCAGGTCAATAACCCGATGATAAGCGGCAGCAGGATTATCGAGCGCAAACTTGAGTCTTCTACGCCGTTGCTTCCCGTACCGCCTTCCGGGGGCGGATTGACCAGGAAGCGCGAGGCCAGCAACAGTACGAAAATAAGTGGTACCGACAGAAATACGTCGGCAATCCGCATCAGGACCGCATCAACCCAGGAGCCAAAATAGCCCGATACGATGCCTATCACGGTCCCTACGGCACAGGCAACTAACATCGCCAGCACACTCAAAAAGAGTGAAATCCGAGCCCCGTACACTACCAGGCCCAGCACGTCCAGGCCGTTAACGTTAGTGCCGAAGGGGTGTTCCAGGGAAGGGGGTTTATTCTTCAACTGGAACATGGTGGCGGTGTTAACGACCGGTTCTGGTACGATAAATGGCCCCAGCAATGCTATCAGTATCAACAACCCGAAAAGAATGGTCCCAAAGACGGCCATCTGGTGGCGGCGGTAGCGTAACCAGAATTCGTAAGCCTGGGAGCGGGTCTGGGTTGTAATTTCTCCGGCATCATTGTTTCGCGGCGCTTGAGCGGGGGTAGTAATTTTCTGAGTGCTATCAATCATTTCTTGTTTCCCCCTAATACCGGATTCTAGGATCAATTATGGCGTAGGTTACATCCGCGATGATGTTAAACACCAGGATGAACGCCGAAAGCAGGAACACAATTCCAATCATCACCGGGTAGTCAGCCGCCGTAATCGAAGAAATGAACAGCAGCCCCATCCCCGGCCATTGGAAGATTGATTCGGTCACAACGGCCCCACCGAGTAACGCCGGGAGGGTCAGCGCGATGTTGGTAACTACCGGTAGTAGCGCCGGGCGTAACGCGTGCCGCCGGACAATCGTGCCTTCCTTCAAGCCTTTGGCGCGGGCGGTACGGATGTAATCCTGGTTGATGGTTTCCAGCATCGAACTTCGCATATAACGACTGTCAGCGGCCACATTAACCACAATCAGGGTAATGATTGGCAATACCAGGTGTGCGGCCAGGCTACCAATGGCGGTCAGCGGGTTGGCAGCAAACCAGGGCCAGTAAGTCGCAGAGTTAAACGCCGGGTCACGTGGGTTGGTGATCTGGCCGGAAGGGAACCATTTAAGATTGGCCGCGAAGGTGTATACCAGGATTAAACCGAGCCAGAAAGTCGGCATCGAGAAACCGATATAAGTTAATACGGTTAAGACTTTATCGGTCAGGCTATAGCGTTTTAAGGCCGAAAGGATACCCAACGGCAACGCGATTAGCTGTTGAATGATATAAGCGGTGAGCATCAAGAGCAGGGTCGCCGGCAGGCGGTCCAAAATCAATTGAGTAACCGGTTGACGGGTAACAAACGAAGTGCCCCAATCCCCCCGGAACATCGAAAAGAACCAGGTAACATATTGTTCCAAAACGGGTTTATCCAGGCCCCAGTTGTGAGCAATAGCCGCTCTTTGTTCCGCAGTCATGCGGGGATTTTGCCCAAAGGCGGCCATTGGGCCACCGGGGGCTAACTGCATAATCATAAAGACCAGGAACGATATACCTATTAACACCGGAATAGATATAAGGATACGGCGAATGATAAACTTCGTCATTAGGTTAAACTCCTGCTATCCAAAGCGCGTATTTTCTAACCCTTCATAGAGGGAGATTAGCTTGATTTAAAGCTAAACTTTATTACTGTGATGCACAGGTTTGCTGGCTTGCAGTGAAACGGCAATGGTTCTTTGCAGTTTGTAGTTTGAATTCTAAAAATATAAGGCCAATTATAACTGTTTTTGGCTATCCGTCAATTAAAAATCCATTGTCCCGCACGGTTTAGAAATTTCTATTTAATTCTTAAGGTAATTTTAATTTTATCGAGCCAGGGAACCAGCTTTTGGCGAATCCATTCACTTCAAACCATTACCGGGGAGAATTGCGGGGTAGTGGGCCCACTTTACAAAGACGGTGCGGGAAATTTCCCGCACCGTCTTTGTATTTCTACTAACCTACTACTGGTCTACCCAGACTTCGACGACGTTCCAGAGGTTCGCGTCGGTGGTCGGGTTGGCTTTGTAGTTGTGAACTTTGTTGCTCACAATGTAGTTATTCACGCGGGTGTAGAGGGCACCTTCGTAAACTTTGTCATAAAGGGTCTGGTAAATGCTGGAGAAAGCAGCCTTGCGGGCGGCAATATCTACCGTAGACTTTTCCGTATCAAAGCCTTTATCAATCGCGGGGTCACTGATGCGGCCATAGTTAGCACCGTTGCCTTTGTTGGCATCGGTCGGAATCTGGGTCGAGTAGTAGTTGCCAGCGCCGCCATCGGGGTCAACGTCAGCGGACTGCGCGAACATACCGATGTCGAATTTGCCTTTAGCCAGGATACCGTCATTAGCCCAGGGGCCAAAGTACTGGGTGCTGGAATAGCCCTGGAACTTGGCATCAACCCCGATAGCCTTCCAGTACTGGAGCATTACTTCAGCGGTCGAAACGCGGACCGGGGCAGTGGTGCTGCTCAGGGTGAAAGAAAGCTTCTGGCCGCCTTTAGCGCGGATACCATCAGAGCCAACGGTCCAACCGGCGGCATCCAACAGTTTCTTGGCGTTTTCAGGGTCGTACGGATAAGGTTTCAGGCTCTGGTTGCAGAAGGCGCTAATCGGGTTGCAGTTTACCGGCAACACGACGGTCTTCGGGGTACGGAACTGTTTCACCAGGGCATCGCGGTCAATCGCTTCCAGCAGGGCCAGGCGAACATTTTTGTCCTGGAACAACGGGTTGCTCAGGTTGAACTGGAGGTATTCCCAGGAGAACTGGGGCGCGATGTCAAACTTGGCGTTGGAAGCCTGGGCAATCTTGGTGTTGGCGTCCACGGCGTTGTCGTCGAGGTTTTCGACTTCATCAATGTCACCGCTCTGAAGGGCGGCTACCGCCGAGTTAGCGTCTTTGGTGAAGCGGAAAACAACTTTGTCCAGGTAGGCATTGAAGCCCCAGGCCCAGGAGAAGTTGTCGTTGCGGGAGTAGGTAATGCGGTCGTCGGCAACGAATTCATCTACTTTGAAGGGTCCGCTGGTCAGGGTCGGTTTGGTCGCTTCCGGGGATTTGGAAGGGTCATTCTTAATCTGATCGAGAGGATAAACCTTCGACGACAACGGGTAGAAGCCGTTGAGGAAGTTCAGGTAAGGCCCGTACACCTGCTTGAAGTGCAACACGACGGTGTTGTCGTCCGGGGTGTCAACCCCGCTGATCATATTCCAGGCGGTGGTGTCAATATACAGACCGGTGTTGTCCGGGCTGGTAACCCACTGCCAGGTGTATTTATAGTCGGCGCTGGTCAACGGGGAGCCGTCGCTCCATTTCTGGTTCGGTTTCAGTTTCAGGGTAATGTCCATTTTGTTGTTGTTCACAACGACATCACCGTTATCCAGGGTCGGAACTTCCGATACCGTGTACGCATAGTACTTGGCATTGTTGCTCTGCCCGATAACGTAGGAGTAGATCATGCGGATGTTGTTTACCGCAACGGTTTCACCGGCGTAGTAAGGGTTAAGCTGGGAAGGGCCCTGACCGGCGAAGGCGAGAACCAGTTCGCCACCTTTTTTGCCGCTGGTGCCATCCATTTTAACGTTTTCAATAACGTCCGAAGCACCACCCGCGCCCGCGGTGGTCGCAGCTGTGGTAGCGGCAGCGGTGGTCGCAGCCGCGGTGGTAGCGGCAGCCGTGGTGGCAGCGGCAGTAGTCGCGGCGGTGGTGGCGGCAGCCGTGGTCGCAGCAGCGGTCGTCGCAGCAGCCGTGGTGGCAGCGGCAGTAGTCGCAGCAGCGGTCGTCGCGGCTGCCGTGGTAGGCGCCGGAGCAGTGGTTGCAGTGTTGTCACCGCAAGCTGCAAAGAGGGCCGCTAACATCACACCCAGGACAAGTAGGTGTAAAGCACGTTTTAAAGACATTCTGTCTCCTCCAGAAATACAGGTTTTAACATCAAAGGGTTTACTTCTAAAGAATCGCTAAAGTATTCCCGGCCTTTAGTTTAAAAAAACTTATACCGGAGTTCCATTAGTTAGTTAAGATTGCAGGAGAGGTTTTTGCAAACCTGCCAAGGTTTGCTTATTTGCGATACAGTTTAAAAACTTACATATCGACTCAGATATGAAAAAATAATATCAGATGTTTTCTTGATTTGCAAGCAACATATTCTAAAAATACCTCTTCTATTGTAGTAACAAGTTAAATTCGCTAGGTACCCAATTAAAACTATGTTATAATTTGCCCAGCAGTGATGAATTCAACTCTTTCAGCCCGTAGCTTGACCAATGCTAACCCAAAAAGGTTTTGTGCCCCGGTCGCTTGGCGATTTTATCAGCCAGGTCAGGAATCGTTATTTCCAGCCTATTTCTCCCCCGGCAAGCGAGACTTCTCTGCGGTCGCGCCTGTTCAATATTTTAGTGCTGTCCGAACTTTTTCTTTTTCTGCTTGCTTTACCCGCAACCTTTCTCCTGGATAATGCTACGCGCTCTTTTTCCGCCACGATTTTGTTTTTTGGGGGGGCGGGTCTTACTTTTGCCATCGCTAAAAGCGGTCGTTACCATCTCGCGGCCTGGGTAAACCTGGGCGGAGTGCTGTTGGGGTTGCTTTATTACAACCTTGATCGCTCACCTGATTCTACTTACCTTGTTTACCTCGATTTCCGGTCCAGTTGTATCCTGCTCATTTTCCCGGTTTTGATTGCCGGGGTAGTGGTACCTGCCAGGGGGTCTCTGGCGATTACGGTGGTGGGCCTGGTAGTCCTGGGAGTGGTGGGCGTGCAATCGGTGCCTTATAGCCCGGTTTTTGGTTTGGGCCAGTTTCCTTTCTATACCCGTCTTTTCCGGTTACCGTTTGCCATTATTGTTGTGATGAGCTTATCAACACTGGTCTTCGAGCGCAAGGTTTTGAAATTGTGTGTCCGTCTATGCAGTCGTCACCTGCGTCTTAAAGAAATGGCCGCCGGGCTTGACAGTGAGGTCCACACTTCGGAAAAGCTGGTAGAAGAGATTCACGCTACCCTCGTCAGTCTCGAAACTATTTTTGAGGAATACCGGGACCTGCTCAACCTCCAGGAAACGGCGACCCAGGATATAAGGGATTGGCAATCCCAGTTAAGACAAAGTAACCAGCAAGTGGCAATGATGCTGGGACAGGCTAACGAGGTAATTAACGACAGCCTGGCAATCGTAGTCCAACGGGGCGAGGTCATACGAACCAACTCGGCGGTTTATAACCGGCTGCAACAGTTGCTGGAACTAATCAGCCACAGCGTGGAAGAACTCAGCCTGGCGGCGGTTCAGATTGAACAGGTGGTTGGCTCTATCAGCGAGGTGGCCGAGGAAACCAACTTATTGGCGCTAAACGCTTCGATAGAAGCCGCCGGGCACCTCGAGCAGGGCCGCCGTTTTACAATGGTTGCCTCGGAAGTCTACCGCCTGGCAGTACGGTCGCGTGACGCTGCCGAGGAAGTCCGGCAGATCGCCAGTGAAGTCCAGGGGGGTGTGGTTTCGCTGGCAAAAGCCAGTTCGCAAGGCCGGGATAACGCCCAAAAACTGGCCCATAACGCCCGGTCGGCCCCGGTCTCGGTGGAGCAGTTGACCGGACTAATGAGTTCGCTGGTACGGAATAGTTCAACTGTTTTCGAAGGTCTCCGGGATTTACAAAATAATCTCGGCAGTCTCCTGGCCTCGATGACCCGGTCTATCGCTACCGACGAACCTTCTCCGGTGCCGGTACAAACCCTGCTCGAATGTAACCAGGGACTCCAGCACCTGGTCGGGATGAGCGAGGCCGCCGTTGCCGCCCCCACATTTCCGGCGGTTTCTGCCAAAGATTTGCCGGTGGCGTCCTCCGGCAGAACCGCCCGCCTTTTCCGAATTTTTCAGAAACTCTATCGCACCTGGCTAAACTCGTCCTCGGATGGTCTGCGCCCGATAGCGGCTCGCCGCCGCCAGAGCCGGTTGTTGGATACACTGAGCGTGAGCTATTGTGTCTTTCTGGCGGCCTACTTTGTCGTTTCGATTCTTACCCGGTTTGATATAATCAGTATTCTTCCCTCGGCTTTTTTCCTGGTCTTGCTGTTGCTGGTCTACTCCTTTAATAAGATTGGGGCGACCAACTATGCCTTACTGGCTTTTTTCGGTTCCAATTACCTTTTTTACACCGTAGTGGTGTTTTCCCAGCCCACTCAATTTGATAGGCTCGATTTTATCCGCACCGGGGGAGCCCTTTTTTGTGTTTCTATCGTGGTGGCCGTAATTCTTACCAATCTGCGCTGGGTGGTCTGGGTTACTCTTTTGTGTATGGCCTGGACTGCCGCCCTGGCTTTTATTTGTATTACCCTTCCGTTCGGCGAGATAATGCGCCTGCTGATTTACCCCTTGTCAATCCAGGCGGCGGTAGGGTTGTTAGCCGGGGTTATCTGTCTTAACGTTACCAATCTCTCCAACCGGATAGAGGAACAAAACCGCCGCATTGCCGTGACCCACCGTAGGACCCAGCTTAAAAAACGCCGGTTTTTCGCTTTGAGCCAGCAACTGGCCGCCGGTCTGCAAGAGATACGCCAGGTTTTCGAGGGGGAGACCCGGTTTGCCGGGCTCTATTTGGAGGCGCTGACAGAACTCACCGAACAGGTGGAAACCCATGCCAGGGCTACCGCTCGACAGGGTGGTTCCATCCGGCAGATCGGCCAGAGTGTGACCAATGCGCTCGAACAGGTTAAGGCGCTGGTACGAGAAACCGATGAAGGCCAGCGTATTTTGCTGGACTTCCAGGGTGGGGTCGGGGAGATTGCCTCGAATAGCGAAGCCCTGAAGATTCACGCCGGGGAAATAGGCCAGGTTTTCGAACTTATTACGGCAGTTGCGGACGAAATTGATTTGCTGGCGCTTAACGCGACCCTGGAAGCGGCCCAGGCCCGCGAGGCTGGTAAACGCTTTGGAGCGGTGGCCGGGGAAATCCAACGGTTGGCGGGGCGGGCCCGGCAGACCGGGGCCAGGGTCCAATCGGTCATCTCGAATGTGCAGGAGGCGGTTTCTCTGTGCGCGCTCCTGACCGAGCGCGGCCATAGTGAATTATCCATCCTGACCGAGTCGGCTTCCGAAACGACTCTCTCTGCCCGGACGGTCATTGAGGTGGTAGGGGCCGGGCAAAAAATGGTCAACCTCCTTGAGATTTCTGCGCAACAGCAGACCGACATGCTGGAACAATTAAACCGGCATCTCCGTGAGTTCCGCTATACCACGGCCCGGTTCCGTCCCAAAATCCAGGGCGGTTTCGACTACCTGCGCCACCTGGATGAACTGGCCGAGAGTCTGGGCCGCTCCACCCAACCCACCACTTTTATCGAGCCTGCCGAACTTTCCCCGGTCGAAGAACTCGTCTAATTCCCATACCGCCACGCCACGTAATGCTGCCCAACATTCCCCATCTCCACCCGCCACTGGGGGTCGTTGGAAGGGGTAAAAGTTAGCACCCGGCGCTGGAAAAGCTGAACCAGCACGTCTTTTTCGACGCCGCCAACCTCAGTCCGTACCCAGTAAGCCTCGGTTAGCGGTAGTCCCACCGTAGAAAGCCAGTCGAAAACCGGGCCGGTCTGGTAGGTATCGGTCCGGGGGTCGTAGACCGGGCCGGTCTGGGCGAACCAGTCCCAGAAAACATCGGGAATATTGTGGCCGGTATCGGCAACGAAATGGCGGTTGAAGGCCAGACCGCCGAGCTCGCTGTTTTGCCCGACCTGCCCATTTTTAGAAAGGGTGGCCTGTACCGCCAGGCTGGTCCGGTCGGCCCCCGGCCCGGCAGTTACCAGGGCGGAAAAGCTGGCGTAGGTAGGCGCGTTCTGGTTTTGGCCCTGGGTATTGGAGTCTCCTGCCACCTGGAGTGTGGAAGGCCCGCGATAAATGAAACGGTTGTCGCCAAGTTGAAGCTGTCCGGTGGTCATTTCGGTAACGAGCAACCCGTTTGTGACATATCCCTTATCAGGTTGGGTCAGTTCCATGCGGGCTTTATCGAAATAGACCACCTGGCGCTGCCCGCCGGGAGCTTCGGCGTAAACCTCGGTCGTGACCCGGTTGGGTTGCGGACCCCACAACCAGGCCCGCCCGGCGTCCTGGCCTTTTTCGGTGTTAACCAGCACCGGGCGGTCGGCTTTGGCCCAGTTTTGCTCGAAAGGCGGTTCAATCGCGCTAAAGAGGCGGCCCGGCTGGATTCCGGCCCGGTTCGCGGCCATGAGCAGAGCCACCCGTGTCGAATCGGCTAGCAGGACCGGGTCGAGCCGCAAACTTCCATCGTCGAGATAAAGTTTGTCGAGCGGGGTATGCCAGCGCTGGTCGCCACCCACACTATCGGCTACATCCTCGGTCAGGAAGATAGCCGTACCCATATTGGCGTTCCAGAAACTGAGGTGGTCGCTCTGGCGGTTGGGGTCGCTGGCTGCCGGAAAAAGGTCGCCAATAGTGTAAGTACCGTATTTCACTTCCGGCAGGTATTTCCCGGCCAAATCGAACCCTTCTTTTGCCAGGGCCTGGGTGGCGGGACTCTGCGCGACAGCCCAGATTTCGCCCTGCGGTTTGCCGCCGCTATAACCGACCATATCCAGGTTGAGAACCACCCCTAAAGCCTGGGCGTGGGGGTTGATCTGGCGGTCGGAATTCCAATTCTCTACAAAATACTGGCTGCCCAGCCACCCAAATTCTTCCGCGTCGAACCAGACCAGTTCAATATCATCCCGGAAAGTGTAGCGGCGGTCCGGCCCGCTCCCTAACAACCGGGCCATTTCGAGCAAAGCCGAGGTTCCGCTGCCGTTGTCGTTCGCGCCGGGAGCCAGGCTATTGCAGGTTGGCGGAAAAGTACGAGTCGGGCTGCTATCCCAGTGGGCCGTAACCAGGTGGGTGGCCTGCGAATTATTTCCCGGTATCCGCACGATGATGTTGCGGGAAGGTAGACCACGGGCGGCGGGAGTCTGGAAGGTCTGGACGATAGGGGAAAAGCCCAACTCTTTGAGCGTGTTTATGATAAAGTCTCCCGCTTGCTGGTGACCGGGGTCGAGCAGACAGCGCGAGAATTTAGAAAGCTTTTCGTCCTGGGCCAGGATATTCGCGCTCGATACCTCACCGAGCAAATCCTGGGTGGTCGCGTTCAAACCCGAAGAATCGGCCTGGGCCGGGACGGAGGCGGGCGCGGTCAGGCCTGTTTGCAAGACCTGGCCTTCAGGGGTCTTTAGCGATTTGGCCGAGGCCAGGGGCGACCCGGTCAAAAAGAGCGAGGCCAGTAGCAACAAGGAAAAGAGAAGGTTCCAGCGTGGGTTGATTTTTCTAATTGACATAAAGAGTCCCGTT
The DNA here is from genome assembly GCA_001898225.1 of Chloroflexi bacterium 54-19. Taxonomy (GTDB): domain Bacteria; phylum Chloroflexota; class Chloroflexia; order Chloroheliales; family Chloroheliaceae; genus 54-19. Next base: position 35,677 of record MKTJ01000017.1, on the reverse strand, counting down.
GGTTGCTTATCCGGTTGGTAGGGGCAGTCGAACCGGGCCAGTATAGCCCACTCTTTCGCCTGGTGTAAAGTTCTTCCTGTGATTAAAGCTGGAAATTCGGCGCAACCTTCTTCAAGGTAATCCCCTTTTACTTAACATGAGACGGCGTTTTCTATAACTAAGGAGAATCAATCATGGTAAAAGGTTTGGGTAAAGGGCTTAAAAACCACCGGGTTTTGTTATCAGGCATCGTGGTTATACTTTTAGTCGCCTGGTTTGGTTTCGTGCCGTTAGCCAGGAGTTTTCAAAACGAAACCCGCCCCGTCCACGAGGCGGATTGGAGTTACACCGTCAACATTGTGGGGGGCAAAATTGAGGCCGTAAACGTGGATGTCAATTTTCAGAGCGCCGCCGATGTAGAGAAATATGCTCAGGCCATGCGCCGGGAAAACCTGGCCCTGTTCGGCACTGGAGTTTCGGAGGTAACGGCAGTTTCAATCGTTTTTAACCAGGCGCTATCCTGGCAAGAAGCCGACGCTTTCGTCAAACAGAAGCAGATTTTTGCCGGTGGTTACGATTTCCGGTTTGTGAATAAGACCGACCCTACCGACCGTTATACCTATGGTGTCGGGCTGGTCCGCGATGGTAAAACGGGCCAGGGTTTTGCTGATGACAAAGTCCGGGCAGATTTTGAGGCGAATATCGCCAACCTCTACCGGGACAACCTGATTTTTAAGGGTGTTATTGGCATGCAAGTGACTCTGAGCCGGAGCGACTATTTAGCGGTTGTAGCCGACCCCCGTGTTTACCTGGTAGATATGCCGGGAGTCATTATCAAGGCAAAAATAGCCAACCACGCCAAACCAGGGTTCGACGGTTTAGAAACGAGCAGCGATTTCTCTATCCCAAATAATTCGCCCCAGCTTTACCGGCAGTTAGAAGATTTTGGCCTGGTGAAACCGGCTTAAAACAGTACTTAGCTGGTTTCTGGCCGTTCAACTGTGACGCCCCTCACTTTAGCATAAATGCAAGGTTTCCCTGATGGCAAACCCGGTAATTGGAGTTACCTTTCTTGTAATCAAACTATTTTCGGCAAAAGTATCGGCAGAAGTGGTTGTTAGTGTTTGTAAAGAAAGGGAAACCAATGAATTATTACAAGTGGCAGGAAATTCACAAAACCAATCATGCCAAGAAGAAATCAAACAATTCGGAAACCTATAATTTTGCTATTGATGAACTTAGCAACGGGCAAAAAATTGTTTGGCAGGAGTTGCAAAGATCCTGGCGGCTCGGAGAGTTGGCAAAGTTACTAACCCTGGCTAAAACTTACGATAAGGCTTCGGACACCTTCCGGTCCCCTATCGGTTAGCCCTCACCCGGCGTATCTGAAAATTTAACCTGTTTTTTACAACCCTTCATTCAAAAGCAGCCTTATCACAACCAGATAGGCGGCTTTTTATTTTAGGCTGGTTTTAGAGGGTGCCGCTCAATATCTGGCCGGCCTCGATAGTCTAAAAGATGGCTATAAAATTGCCTTTGCCGGACGAGTGAGCGTTGTAACGCCGGATGATTTCAAAGAAGAAGGTCGGCGGTTGAGCCGGGGTCGGGTTGGTAATTGTCTGTAGGTAGAACTATAATTCAGAAGCCCGCCTGCAAACCAGAAATTTAACAAAGGCAGGGTGGACTAACGTGGATTGACAACCTTTTTGATGATTGGAGTACTAGTGATGGCAACATCGAGTACCGGGCTTACCCCGGTCGGCCACTCTAATGCCGCCGACGGTATGGCCGCCCTCCAGGGCTGGTATAACACCACGACCGGCACCTGGGATAGCACAGGCTGGTGGAATTCGGCAAATGCGCTGGAAACGGTTATAGATTATACCGCCCGCACCGGCCTGACCACTTACAGCGAAAGCATCAGTAACACCTTTGACGTAAACAGCAAAACTAACTTTCTCAATGAGTATTATGACGACGAAGGCTGGTGGGCCATAAGCTGGATTAAAGCCTACGACCTTACCGGCGACAGCCGCTACCTCGACATGGCAAAGACCATCTTTACCGATATGGTCGGCGGTTGGGATGATACCTGCAACGGCGGTATCTGGTGGAGTAAAGACCGCAACTACAAAAACGCTATCCCCAACGAGCTTTTCCTGGTGGTAGCCGCCCGCCTGCACCTGCGTACCCCCGGTGACGGCGGGAGCGGTAGCTATCTCGATTGGGCCCGGCGCGAATGGGACTGGTTTAACGCCAGCGGCATGATTAACGGCGAAAACCTGGTAAATGACGGCCTGACCGCCGATTGCCGGAATAATGGCCGGACGACCTGGAGCTATAACCAGGGGGTAATCCTGGGCGGCCTCGTAGACCTTTATAAGGCTACCAATGACGCGGCCCTCCTGGACAAGGCCAAAGCCATCGCTAACGCCGCTATTGCCAGCAGCGACCTGGTGAATTCGGACGGTATCCTGGTCGAGCCCTGCGAAACCAGGGAAACCCGCGACTGTGGGGCGGACGCTCCCCAGTTCAAGGGGATTTTCATAAAGTATCTTGACTACCTGTACCAGAATACCGGCGAGGCTTCCTACCGCGATTTTATCCTGAAAAATGCTCGTTCTATCTGGGCCAACGCCCGCAACGACTCCAACCAACTGGGGCTGCACTGGGCAGGTCCTTTTGACCTGGCGGACGCCTCTCGCCACAGTTCGGCTATGGATGCCATCAACGCGGCGGTCCAGCTTGAAGGTGTTTCTTAGGCTGAAAAAAGACCGGCTGGTTCATTTTAGAGCCAGCCGGTCTTTTTTTAATTTACGAATTTGGTTTACGATTTAGAGGGTACCGCGCAACGCCTGGTCGGCCTCGATAGCCTCAAAGAGGGCCTTGAAATTGCCTTTGCCAAACGACCGGGCGTTGTGGCGCTGGATGATTTCAAAGAAGAAGGTCGGGCGGTCGGTCTGGGGCCGGGTGAAAATCTGGACCAGGTACCCTTCGTCGTCCCGGTCCACCAGCAGGCCCAACCGCCGGATTTCGTCCAGCGATTCCTTTATATGGCCGACCCGTTCTTCCAGGTTTTCATAATAAGTATCGGGCACCCGGATAAAATCGACGCCGCGTTTGCGCAGTTCTTCGACGGTGTGGAGGATGTCGCCGGTGGTGAGGGCCAGGTGCTGGATGCCGGGGCCGCCGTAGAAATCGAGATATTCCTCGACCTGGCTCTTGCGAGTGCCGGGGGCAGGTTCGTTGATAGGTAACTTGACCCGGCCATTCCCATTCTGCATGACCTTGCTCATCAGGGCGGTATATTCGGTCGAAATATCTTTGTCGTCGAAAGAGGCGAGCTGGGTAAAACCCATTACCTGGCGGTAAAACTCTACCCACGGTTCCATTTCGTTCCAGCCCACGTTCGCGACCATGTGGTCGAGCGAAGCCAGCCCGACCGGCTCCGTAACGGCCCCGCTTTCAAAAAGCTGGAAGCCGGGTAGGAACGGCCCGATATAATCGCTGCGCTGGAGAAAGGTGTGGGTCGTGTCGCCGTAGACCCCGATTACAGCCTTGCGGACACTGCCGTACTGGTCCTGCAAATCTTCCGGCGGCAGCAAGCCTTTGGCCCCACGGGCGGTTACGGTCTCGTAGATTTTATTGACATCGTCTACCAGGAAGGCAATATCTTTGACTCCGTCGCCGTGCTTTTTGACATGCTCGGCCACTTCGCTATCGGCGGAGAGGGCGCCCGTAACCACAAAAGTAATTTTATTCTGGCGGAGGACATAGCTGGTGGTGTCGCGGGAGCCGGTTTCGAGCCCCTTATAGGCGACAATCTCAAAGCCAAAGACGCTGCGGTAGTAATGGGCCGCCTGGCGAGCGTTACCTACATAGAATTCCACGTAATCAATCCGCTGAATCGGCAGCGAATCCTGCGTTTTTCCATTCAGATTCGTTAAATCATTCGATACAGACATGATTGGTCCCTCATACCCTTTCGGCCCGGCTCTGGTCCGGTCCTCTCATCATTTCCCAAAAATTGCGTTCTGTTACTCTTTTAGAGTAGTAACAATAAACCAATGATAACATCCTTTTGCGAATAGTCAATAGCAAAAGAGCGCGATTCCTCAAAATGTGAGAAAATGGCGGGGTAAGGTGGGTTTGCGTGGGCGGCTGTTTTAGGTTAAAATAAGGTGCTTTGACCGAGGCTGGTTTCAGCTTGCCGAAATGCTTCCTCTCCAGGTTTCCCCGGTGCGAGTGATGCGCTATAACAGAGTTGGCGGCGGTTTCAGAAGAAATCCGGGTAAAAGCTGCGTTATGCCGGAAAGAGTTTTTATTTTGTTTTCCACCCTCAAAGGGGTAATTTATAACCAGGAGCCTGTGTCCAATGGTTGACGGAAAGTTGTCGTTGGTTCTCCCTGCCTACAACGAGGAGGCCAATATTGAAATTGTGGTCAATGAAGCCCTGGAAGAACTGCCTAAAAACTTTTCCAGCTTCGAAATTATCGTGGTGGACGATGGCAGCAAGGACGGCACTCCCGAAATCGCCGACCGCCTGGCCGCCGAAAACCCCGGCCTGGTCAGAGTCATTCATCACCGGCCGAACCGGGGGTATGGTGCGGCCCTGACGACCGGGTTCAAAGCGGCAGAAGGCGACTATCTGATGTTCATGGATAGCGACCGCCAGTTCAAGGCTTCGGACGTGGCCTTATTGGCCCCCTATGTCGGGAAGGCCGACATCATCGCCGGGTATCGCAAAAAGCGCAACGACCCGTTCTATCGCTTTTTAATCGGGTATACCTTTAATACGATTGTGACCGTCCTTTTCGGCATTCACCTGCGCGATATTGACTGCGGTTTCAAAATCTTCAAGGCCGAGATGCTCAAACCCATGGATTTGACCTCGCCGGGCGCGCTTATTAACACCGAGATTCACGCCAAAGCCCAGCGCCAGGGCCGCAGTATTATTGAGGTCGGCGTAAATCACTACCCGCGGTTGGTTGGCGACCAGTCGGGCGCGAACCCGAAAGTTATTTTGCGGGCCATGCGTGAAACCCTGGCCCTGTGGGACCGGATGCGCACCTATGTGCCCCCGGAAGGTACCGAGGTTCCTCCGACCGAGGCGTATGCCCGGCCCATTAGCGGCCTGTCGAAACCTTTCCCGACCCTGAACCTCTTGACGGTCCTGGGTATCCTGGCAATCTTTTTGTTCTGGCGGTGGACCCGCCGGGGCTAAGCGGCGGCCCGCTCTTTGGGAAGCGGACTTAATTATCTTATCTAATCTGGAAGCGGTAAAGAGAAATGAATTGGAAAGATGTCCTGGTTGAAATTGTCATTCCTGTTTATAACGAGCAGGAAGTCCTTGAAAAAAGCGTAACGACCTTACGCAATTACCTTTTAGATCATTTCCCTTATCGCTGGCGGATTACGGTAGCCGATAACGCCAGCATCGACCGGACCTGGGAGATTGCCCAGCGTCTCCAGGAGACCTACCCGGATGTCAAGGCGTTGCACCTGGACAAGAAAGGGCGAGGCCGGGCCTTGCGTTATGCCTGGTCGAATACCGACGCGGACGTGGTCAGCTATATGGACGTTGACCTCTCCACCAACCTTAAAAGTTTCCTGCCGCTGGTGGCCCCGATTATTACCGGGCATAGCGACCTGGCGATTGGCTCCCGCCTGGCCCGTGGCGCGGTCGTGACCCGCCAGTGGAAACGCGAGATTATCTCCCGCGTCTACAACATGATGATTAAGGTGAGCTTTTTCAATGCTTTTAGCGATGCCCAGTGCGGTTTCAAGGCTTGCCGGACCGATGTGGTCCGCCGCATGTTACCTTTAATCGAGAATAACGAATGGTTCTTCGATACCGAAATGCTGCTCCTGGCCGAACACAACAATTTGCGTATTTACGAAGTGCCGGTAGAGTGGATTGAAGACCTCGACACTCGCGTCAAGATTGTTAAGACCGCCACCGAAGATATTCGCGGTCTGGTGCGTGTCCGTAAGAGTTTCTTCAAAGGCGGTGGCTTCCTGGCCCCGGCCACTTTATCCGCGGCCACGGAAGTCGTTGAGAAAGATGTTTCGGCTGTAAAATAAGTAGTTTTTGTTTAGTAAGGTTATTCACAAGCGCCCGGTCCCGGTGCTACGCCACCCGCATAAAGGCTACACCGGACCGCGCCGGAGACCGGATAGAAAATACTGGATTTTATGATAAAAGATGACATTAGCGCCCTGGTAGGACAGGCCATTAGCTCCGCTCTCGCGGCGGGCCAATTACCCGAACTGGTTACTCCCGAAATAAGCGTCGAAAGACCCGCTAAACCCGAACACGGCGATTATGCGATAAGCGTCGCCATGAAGATGGCCCGTACCGCCCGCATGAGCCCGTTGAAAATTGCCGAGATTATCAAGGCGAACCTGGCCCCCACCGACTACATCGCGGCGGTCGAGATTGCCGCGCCCGGTTTTATCAATTTCCGCCTCAATGAAAACTGGCTCAAGGGGCAGGTGCAAGGCATCCTGGCCCAGGGCGATACTTATGGTAACGTCGCGCTCGGCCAGCAGAGCCGGGTCCAGGTCGAGTTCGTGAGCGCCAACCCGACCGGCCCCATCACCATCGGCTCGGCTCGGAACGCCTGTATGGGCGATACCCTGGCGAGCGTCTTGCAGGCGGCAGATTACCAGGTCGAACGCGAATATTATGTGAATGACGCCGGTAACCAGGTCCGGGCCTGGAACGAAAGCATGTGGATTTACTACCGGGACGAACTCGGTGTGCCCGTTACCGACGACAAGGGCGAACCGCTGGCCCTGAAGCTGGACGAGGAAACCGGCCAGCCGACCGAAGCCCGCGAATTCAAAGATGTACGCTACAACGCCCGGGCGTATGCCCGCGAACTTATCGCCCACGAAGGCAACCGCTTCTTAGACCTGCCGGAGGACGAAGCCAGGGCCCTGGTCGGCAAAGAAGGGGTTAAAATCGTCCTCGAACACAACGAGGAAGACCTGGCTCAACTTGGCGTTTTGTTCGATGTCTGGTTCCACGAGCAGGCCCTCTACGATACCGGCCAGATTGACGCGATTTTGCAAATGCTGCGGGATGGCGGTCACGTGGCCGAACGTGAGGGAGCGGTCTGGTTCGTGTCGAGCGCCCTCGGCCAGGATAAAGATAACGTCCTTATCCGCTCGAACGGTATCCCGACCTACTTCGTATCGGATATTGCCTATCACTACAACAAATTCAAAACTCGCGGCTTCGAAAAAGTTATTGACCTGTGGGCCGCCGACCACCAGGGCCACATCCCGCGCATGAAAGCGGTCATGCAGGCGCTCGGTTTCAGCCCTGACGACCTGATTATCCTGGTTTACCAGTTAGTCAGCGTCAACGGTTTGCGGATGAGCAAGCGGAACAAGAACTTTATCCCGCTGCGCGAGGTCATGGACATAACAGGGCCGGACCCGATTCGCTATAATATGATTGCCCGTTCGCCGGAAGCGTCACTCGATTTCGATGTAAACCTGGCTATCGCCCAGAATGATACGAACCCGGTCTATTACGTGCAGTATTCGCACGCCCGGACCGCCAGTATCTTCCGCCGGGCCGAGGAAGCCGGGATTACCCCCGAAATCGACCGCGCCGACCTGTCGCTTTTAGGCCATCCCTCGGAAATGGCGCTCATCCGCCATCTGCTCCTTTTCCCCGAAACAGTCCTTGAGGTCGCCAAGAACTGCATTGACAACGGCGTAGCCGAACTCCAGCGCCTGCCTTTCTATACGCTGGAATTGGCCCGCGCCTTTAACGCGTTCTATCGCGATTGTTATGTGCTGGACCAGGCCAATCTGCCGCTTTCCCAGGCCCGCCTGGCCCTGACCCAGGCGACCCGGACCGTGCTTGCCCGCGCCTTGACCCTGATGGGTATGAGCGCGCCGGAGCGGATGGACCGTGGGGAACAACCGGCCTAAAGTCTGGTAAGAATTCTTTTGTTGTTAAAAGGAGCCGGAAGAATGCAACGGCTCCTTTTTCTTTTTGTTGTATTTTTGTTGTATATTGGGACATTAAAAGTATTAAAGTTTATTTTTTTGCCCGGTTTGTATAGAATAGAAGCAATATTGGGAAGTTTGCAGTAATTGATATTGAGACATAGTTGCTGAAGAGAGATAATGACTACACCCGAAAACCTGGCTGGCTCCAAGAAAAAAATCCTGGTTGTTGATGATGACGAAGATATAAGGAACTTACTCAGCTTTCAGCTAAAAATCGCGGGGTACGAGGTTACCGGCGTTTCCAACGGATTTAGCGCCCTGAATGCTATCAAGTCCCAGCCCTACGATTTGCTCATCACCGATGCCATGATGCCTCAAATGTCTGGCTACGACCTGGTCCAGGTGGTCCGGGCGGCTGGTATCCTGACTCCTATCGTAATGTTGACGGCTCTCGATACCGAGCAAGATGCCCTGATGGCTTTCCGCAACGGGGTAGACCATTTTGAAAACAAGCCTTACACTATTGGACCGCTCCTGGCGAATGTCGCCCGGTTGTTAGCCGATAACCACCCGGCCCCGGCGGCTGTCCCTCCTGTCGCGCCAGTTCCTCCGCCCAATCCTCGTAGCGGTCTGACCGGCAAACTGGTTTCGGGTAATAGCGGGTTGCCGGGCCTGGATAAGGTGCTGGGTGGCAAATGGCCTGCCGGCTCGAATATACTGGTAATCGGCGAGTTCGGCAGCGGTAAGTCAACTTTTGGACGGCGCTACCTGGTGGAAGGGTTGCGGAATGGCGAACCGGCCATGATGATAACCGTAGATGATAACCCGGTTTCAATCCGCAACGAGTTAAACAGCCTGAGTGGTGGTAAGCTGGACGACTACGAGCAGACCGATAAGTTCCGCCTGGTGGATGCCTCCAGTTGGTCTTCAGGGGTTGGCAGCACTAAAGAAAGGTTTGCCATCAGCGGGCGGCTCGAACTTACCGGGCTGGCCGGGGCCATCATTGACGCCGGGAGTGAACTCGGCCAGACCACCTCGGTCAAGGCTGGCGGGCGCCGGGTGCTGGACAGCATCACCAGTCTTTTTGTTTACTTCGATTTGCCCAGCGTGCAGCGTTTTCTGATGCAAATGGCCCGCACCGCTACCAGCTACGGTGAAGTCAGCACTCTCTTTTTGCTCGAACAGGGCGCGGTTGACGACCGTACCTTAAACAACCTCAAATATTTTATGGACGGCATCTTTGAATTCCGGGCCGAACCGCGCATGGAAATGCGGGTCGCTAACCTTAAATGGCAGGAACATTCTAAAGATTGGTTTCCTATTAAATATTCCTCATAATTAAAAGTTTTATACTTAGCTAAATAGTACTAAAACTACCACCCACATTTCTAGAAATTTTTACTATTTTTCTGGTAGCATTTATTTGCTACAGTAGTCCTACTTCATATTCCGCCCCGCCAAGGTTTCACGCATGAAGTTAGGGTCTTCGTGTGTCCCATCAAGTGACCTTTGTTTTCTTATGAAGCAGGATTAGACAAAGAAAGTGGTAAAAACGTGGCGCGTAAAAGAGTTACTACCGGTATAGACGGCCTTGATGATATTTTGCAGGGTGGGTTGCCTGAAAATAAATCTTACCTGGTAGCGGGTGAGCCCGGTACCGGTAAAAGCACCTTTTGTATGCAGTTTCTTCTGGCCGGGGCTGCCAGGGGCGAAAACGGGGCCTATATCACCATTGACGAAAAACCTGCCCACCTTATCGAGGACGCCGAGGCCCTTGGTTGGGAAATCCGCCCGCATATCGAGGCGGGCCGCCTGAGTATTTTCGATGTGTCGGCCTACTTTTCAAGGGTTCGCGCGGGCAACAACAAGAACTTGAATGTCAATAATATCATAAACGAGCTTACCCGCCTGGTAGCGAATACCAAAGCGACCCGCCTGGTGATTGACCCGGTTGCGCCTTTGGTTGCCGACCTGGCAAGTCTTTCGGATGTCCAGGAATATATCCGCAGCCTGATTTTCAGCATTGAAGATAACCTCAAGTGTACGACCCTTCTTACCTCCCCGGTTGCTATCGGCTCCAACAAACTGAGCCAGTTCGGTGTCGAAGAATTCGCCGTTTCCGGCATAATCCTGTTGCGGCTGGTCAAACAGGAGCGGGACTGGGTCCGCACCCTATTCGTCCGCAAAATGCGGAGTACCGCCACACCCCTGAACGAATATGCTTTCCAGATTGTATCGCGGCGCGGCCTGGTCATTCGGCAACCCTTATAATTCACCAGCCACTTGAGGTAAGATTTTGAGTAGCAAGCCTTCCAGGACTAAATTTTTTCAGCCGATGGGAAAAGGCCAGGTTCCCCCCATCCGGTTTGAAAGTGAAAATTCGGCCACGCGGACCCTGCGGGTTTTAATGGCCTTTTCGATGCTGGCCGTGGTTTTCCTGTGCATCTACGTGGTCTTCCGCGACCTGGCTATTTTTAATTCCGGTTACAACCCGGTAGACTACATTTTCGCGGTAGCCCTGATTATCTCGGAGCTTTTTATCGCGGTCCACGCGGTCGGCTATTTCTGGGCAGTCTTCCGGGCTTCGGTTCGAGCCAATACCGCCCGCACCGAGGTCTTTACCGGTTTTGCCAACCCACCGGTAGCGGTCTACCTGGCGACCTACAACGAACCGGAAGAAATTATCGAGGATACCCTCGCCTCTCTCCTGGGCCTCGAATATCCTAACCTGCAAATCTATCTCAACTGCGATTCACCAAAAGCAGCCCAGGCCCAGATGGCCGAGGCCCTGGCGAAAAAGTACCGGGTCAATTTTTATCACCGGGTGCCGAATACCGGCTACAAAGCGGGCGGCATCAATCTTTTCTTGGGGCGGTTGGGCAAAGATTTGCCCTACGCCAAGTACATGATTGTCCTTGACGCCGATTCCAAGCCGGTCCGCACCTTTGCCAGTGAACTTGTCGCTATTGCCGAGAAGAACCCCAAAATCGCTTTCATCCAGACGCCCCAATATTACGGCAATACCGCCGACTCACCGGTAGCGATGGGGGCGTCAGCCTCGCAGTCGGTCTTTTACGAATACATCTGCGAAGCCAAAGCCGAATCGAAAGCCATGATTTGCTGCGGGACGAATGTCCTTTTCCGGGTGGAAGCCCTGCTGAGCGTGGGCGGTTTCGATGAAAGCTCCGTGACCGAGGATTTTGCAACCTCTCTGCGGCTGCACTCGAACGGTTGGGAATCGCATTATCACAACGCCGTCTATGTGATGGGGGTCGGGCCGGAAACGATGGGCGCCTACTTTGTGCAGCAAATGCGCTGGGCCATCGGCACTTTTGGAATATTCCTGCGCGGGGTCCTACCCCGGTTGTTCAAGCCGAATTTAACTTTCGGGCAGAAGTTTGAGTATTTTCTGTCGGGCAGTTACTATTTCGTGGGCGTAACCCAGATGATCCAGTTGATTTGCCCGGTTGCCTTTTTGCTGTTCGGGGTCAAGCCGCTAATCGCCAACCCGGTGGCTTACCTGGTAGCTTTCGTGCCGAACCTGGTCTTCTCTAATATCCTGTTTTACTTCTCGATGAAACAGCGCGACTACCGTATGAAGTCGCTAATTGCCAGCCAGGCTATTAACTTCATAACTTTCTGGGTCTACGCCAGGGCGGTGTGGGGCGCGCTGTTGAACAAACGGATCTCGTTCGGCGTCACCCCCAAGGGGCAGGGCGAACCGCTTCCCTGGATTGTCTTCTGGCCCCAACTGCTTTTTATGGCCGCCTCACTGGTTGCCGCGATTGTAGGCATCTATCACCTGGCTACTACCGGCGACTTGCCCTTAATCTTTAATATCTTCTGGGCGCTTTACCATACGACCCTTCTCAGCTCGATTTTCTACTTCAACCGCCGGGTAACACTGGGCCAGCCAGAGTATTTCTTTGACCGGTACGCTTAATCTCTCAGGACCGGTTGATTTCCGATATAAAAAGCGGCTTACTAAAAAGGCCGTTTTTTGATTTCCAAACTGGACGAATATATAGTCTGACGCGCTAGAGAACTAAACACTAAAAACTAAACACTAAAAACTTTGTATTGACACGCACCTGCCCCTTGGCTATCTTAGTAGAACCGGCTAATTTTCGGAAACCTCAAACAAGTTAGGAAAATAATGTCTTCGATAGTTCTCATCGGCCCGGCCAAAGCCGGGAAATCCACCCTGGCCCGTTTGTTGAGCGAACAGACCGGTCTGCCCCGGCGGAACTCCAGTGATATAAATTTCGATAATTACCTTTCTGCCGGTTACGACAAGCAGAAAGGTGAACAAATCTGGACCGAGCGGGGCGAACACGCCGCGAACGACTACATGCGGCCATTTTATGCCCAGGCTGTCCGCGACCTGTTAGCCGAGCCGGGTGACGCCATCTATGACCTCGAAAGTGAATTTGTGGCCTTCGGTGACCCTGCCTTGCTCACTCAACTCATCGCCGCCCTCAAGCCTTTTTCCCAGGTCGTGTTGTTAATGCCTTCGCCCGACCTGGAGGAGTCGGTCCGGGTCTTGCGTGCGCGTGAATCGCGCAACCTCGAAGCCAATATCAAGGTTAACGACTTTTTCCTTCAACACTACTCCAACCGGCTTTTAAGTAAAAGAATCTTTTACACTGCTGGACACACTCCTGCCGAAACCGCCGCCGAAATTCTCACCAGCATGGATTTGACCCTGCCGGAACCGGTAATCCTGATTGGGCCGATGTTTGCCGGGAAAAGCACCCTGGCTTCCCTGCTTTCGCGAAAGCTGAACCGGACCCAGGCCCCACTCGACGCTTTACGCTACGATTATTACAAAGAAATCGGGTTTGACGCGGATGCTGCCGACGAGGTGTATAAAAAAGAGGGGTTCTTTGGTTATTTTCTATACTGCCAGCTCTACCACGCCCACTCGGTTGAGCGGGTGCTGGCCGATTTCCCGGAAGGTATCATAGACTTTGGCGCGGGCCACTCGGTCTATGCCGACGAGACCCTGCTGGAAAGGGTGCGAGCCGTCCTCGCGCCCTACCACAACGTTATCCTTATCCTGCCCTCGCCCGATTTTGGCGAGGCTAGCCGGATTTTACGCCAGCGCTTTACTGCCGGGATGACCGAATTTTACGATTTGCACGAGGAATTTACGCGCAGCGGGGATTTTGAAAAGGTGGCAAAGCAAGTTGTCTATACCGAGGGCAAGACCCCGGAACAGACCGCCGCCGAAATCCTGGCTCTCACCAGTTCCGACAATTTGACATAAGTCGGGATTATTTACCTTTTTTCGCGCCGGGGAAGATCAGTTCAATTTTATCGCCCTCGACCGTGCCGCTTTTTTGCGCGGCCCCGGCGGGCAGTTCGACCGTGTATTTACACTTCTTGACGATGGGGCCAACCCGCCAGGGTTTCAGGTTTGCGACAATTTTGAGGACGGTGCCGTCCTCGGCGCAGTGCAGCACGTCAATCGGGAAACGCATGAAAAACATATGGACGCCGTTGTTGGGATAAATGACCAGACCGGCGTCAGGGGCCAGGTCTTTGCGACCCATCAATCCCATAAAACGGGTCCAGACATTTTCCGCCATTTCACCGTCTTTAGCCACCACCGCCGAGCGAGTACGGTTTATCACTTGAACTTTTCTCACAGTTTTTTCTTTTCCTTTTTTCAGCTCTCAAAAATTTACAGGGGCAGGCTTGGAAGTTGACCTTTTTAAGCGGCACCAGAGTTGTTTAATTGTGATTTCTCTTATGTCTGCTCTTTATTTACTGCCAGCATATTCAGGAGGGTTGTATGGATAAAGCATTACCCGGCGAAGGTTCTCCCACTCCCCCAGTACTCTACCTTGGCACTTCCAACGGCATTCGTATCTTCCAAAATGACGCTCAAACCGGTTGGAAAGCGCTTGCTCATTCCCTGGCCGGTCACGACATAAGCGCCCTTGCCTGGGATGTCCGTACTCCGGGTGTCTTACTGGCCGGGACCGCTGCCGGAAACCTGTTTATCAGTTCAGACTCCGGCTTTAGCTGGGAACCTGCCGGGATTAGCTTTCCCGGTCGCAAGGTCTGGACGATTGCCCCCGACCTTCACCGGAATAGTGGCGCTTTTTACCTGGGGGTGGATGGCGGTCACCTTTTTTATACCCCGGATACCGCTAAATCATGTGAAGAATTACTCAGCTTCAGGGCTTTACCCGGTTCCTCTTACTGGTTTGGTCCGTTTGGTCCGGCCATTTTTCACTCGATAATCCCGGTCGAGTCCAGCCCAGGCCAGATTTACCTGGGCTTAAGCGTGGTGGGAGTTTTTATCAGTAACAATGACGGTCTTGATTGGCAGGACACCACCGCAAATATCCCGCGCGTACCCCACGAACTGCCGGAAGGACCTGACCTGGCCGACATTCACAAACTGGCCGTCCACCCGCTCAACCCGGCCCGTCTTTATGCCACCACGCACTATGGCACCTTTCGCAGCGACGACGGCGCAAAGTCCTGGGAAAATATTACGTCCGGGCTACCATTTGAAATGACCCGGCCCCTGGCTCTGCATCCTGACGACCCCGAAACGGTGTATGTTATTGCCCACGAAGACTCCGACGATGCCCTGCCTTTAATCCGGGGGCCTTTGCAAGTCCACCGCAGCCGGGACGGAGGTCGTCACTGGCAACCGTTGGGGTCCGGCTTACCGCAACAGGCTAATTGTTCGGTCTTACGGGAGGCTTTCATCAGCCATGCCGGTGAAGACTGCCACCTCTATCTTGGCACTAACAAAGGCCAGGTTTTTGCCAGCTATGATGAAGGTGAAAACTGGCAGTCAATCGCCCAGGTTGATAGTTCGGTCCGGGTGGTCAGGGTTTCGAACTAAACACCGGCCCCGGCCCCCAAATCAAAGACCCTGGTAGACCGGGGTCTTTTGTGTTACAAAAAAGCCGGGCGGCAAGCCCGGCCTTTCCTTCTTAGAAACCTTAGGGTGCGAAGCCCATCGAAGCGGCAATGGTCGGAACCGCCGGTCCCAGGATTACGATGTAGACCGAGGGGAAAATCAGGAAGACCATCGGGAAAAGCATCTTAATCGGGGCTTTGCGGGCTAATTCCTCGGCCATCTGGCGGCGGCGAATCCGCATCTGGTCGGCCTGAATCCGCAGAACTTTCGCCAGACTAACGCCCAGTTGATCGGCCTGGATAATCGAGGCCACAAAGATGCTCAACTCGTTTACGTCGCAGCGATAAGCCATTTCGCGCAGGGCGTCCCGGCGCAGCTTACCGACCCGCATCTCGCTCAACACCCGCCGGAACTCTTTTGACAGTTCGTCATTCCACTTTTCGGTGACGCGTTGGAGAGCCTGGTCGAAACCCAACCCGGCTTCGACACTGATAGTCAAAAGGTCAATGGCGTCCGGCAGGCTGCGGAAAATCGCTTTTTTGCGGGCTTTAATCTTGCCGCCCAGCCAGTAAGCCGGGAAAGAGTAACCCATCAGGCCCATCCAGACCGCTGCCGCGATGGTCAGGCCGAGGCTTTGTTTGGTTACCCAGCACAGGAAAAGGACCACGCCCGCCAGCAGGATACCCGCCAGGAGACGTAAGGCGAGGAAGTCGCCCGCCTGTAACCCGTTTGGGTTACCGGCCATCTGCAAGTTGCGGCGCAGCCGTTCCTGAGACTTTGCCGGGGTCACCGAACCCATAATCCGGGCAAAGAAACTGACCAGCGGTTTCAGTACGCGCTCGGAGAAAGGCTGTTGCATTTCCAGCTTTTCGAGCGAAACCGGGTTCTCGATAAATTCGGCCAGACGGGCCTCGATGAGGTCGGGGGTGTTGGCGCGGCGGCGGCGGATGATATTTATCATCATAAAGATGATAATCAGGGCCGCGACCCCAATAAGGATGCCAACTATGATTTCAGGTCTCATTGTGCGCTCCTGTGAGTTACCAGGATTAAAAGATAATTCCGTAGGGGTCCGGTTTTACAACTGAAAAATCTTAAATATCAATATTGACGATTTTCATGATGGCCCAGAAGCCCAGGCCGATGAGAATCAAGCCGCAAATCGGCATACAAATCCAGGGCCAAACAAACATTTTGAACATAAAACTGGGCGCGATTAACATCAAAATCCCGGCCAGGGCTACCGGCAGACCGGAAATAATATAGCCCGAATACTGTTGCTGGGCTACCAGTACCTTGATTTCGCCTTTGATACGGACACGCTCCCGGATGGTGTGGCCGATATTGTCCAGGATTGTCGCCAGGTTCCCGCCGACTTCTGCCTGGATGTTAATCGCTGTAATCAGCAGGTCAAGGTCGTCGCTCGGCACCCGCCGGAGCATGTTGCCGAGGGCCTCGCGGGTTGCCAGGCCCAGCGAGACTTCCCGGATAACCCGCTGGAACTCGTCGCCCATAGGCGCGGGCGCTTCGCGGGCAATCAGTTCCATGGATTGCAGGAGACTGTAGCCGGAGCGGAGCGAGTTCGCGGCCAGGGTAATGGTGTCGCCCAACTGGTTGTTAAACTGTTTGATGCGTTTGTTACCGCGCTGTTTGACGAAAATATCGGGCAGGTACAGGAAAATAAGCCCGACCAGGAGGCCGACCAGCAAGGCGAACTGGCCTAAATCGCGGCCCAGGAAGGTGCCTACCCCAAATCCCACGGCGGTGCTTAAAATTTTCAGGCCGATAAATTCGGCCACGGTCAATTTAAGGTCGGCCCGCGCCAGGTTCCGCTGGATAGTAACCGCGAAACCTTTACCTCGGACGGCTTTTTCAATCCGCTCGTTGACCAGGTTCCGGCGTGTCGAAGCGGGCGCCTGGACGGCAGCGGCATTTTTGTCGCCCGCGTACTCGCTTAAGCGAGTGCCGACGGCATTGCCTTTTTTCTTAAACAGAGAAGCCATGCGATTTACTCCGGTTCCACCAGGCTACTAGAAAGGCCGCAACTGGTTGCTCGACCCGAAGGTGTCGGGTGGCAGGAAGATGTTGTATTTCTCGAAGCGTTCCAGGAAGCGCGGCTGGACCCCGGTGGGCCGCAGCGTACCCATAACTTTGTTATTTTCGTCAAGGCCGGTCTGTTCAAAACGGAAGATTTCGTTCATCTTGATGACGTCGCCTTCCATACCGTCAACTTCCGTGATAGACACGATTTTACGGCTACCGTCCTGCATACGTTCCTGCTGCACAATCACGTTGACGGCGGAAGCGATCTGGTCGCGGATAGCCCGGACCGGCAGGTCCATCCCGGCCATAAGACACATGGTTTCGAGACGGCTGATGGTATCTTTAGGGCTGTTGGCGTGGGCGGTGGTCAGCGAACCATCGTGACCGGTATTCATGGCCTGAAGCATGTCGAGCGCCTCGCCACCGCGGCATTCCCCGACCACAATCCGGTCGGGCCGCATACGCAAACAGTTAATAACCAGGTCGCGGATACTGATTTCGCCGCGTCCTTCGACGTTGGCCGGGCGTGATTCCAGCGTCACCACGTGGTCTTTCCACAACTGTAATTCGGCGGCGTTCTCGACCGTTACAATCCGTTCGTCGTCCGGGATAAAGTTGGAAAGGACGTTTAGCAGGGTCGTTTTACCGGAGCCGGTACCGCCCGACACGATGATGTTGAGGCGCGACTCCACGCATCCTTTCAAGAACTCGGCAATCTTGGGTGTCATACTGCCGAACTTGATTAAGTCCTCAATCGTCAGCGGTTTTTTGGAAAACTTTCGGATGGTGATGGATGGCCCTTTAAGGGCAATCGGCGGGATAATCGCGTTTACGCGGGAACCATCAGGTAGGCGGGCATCCACCATTGGCGAACTTTCATCGAGGCGACGGCCTAACGGGGCCACGATTCTTTCCAGGATACGCATAACGTGCTCGTTGTTCTGGAAGGTAATATCGACCCGAACCAGTTTACCTTTGCGTTCAATATAAATCTGTTTGGGACTGTTGACCATAATTTCTGAAATGCTATCGTCCCGCAAAAGTGGGTCGAGCGGCCCGAAGCCCATAATTTCGGAGAGGATGGCGTCCAGCAGGTTCTGGCGCTCTACCCGGCTGAGCGGCACCGGTTCCTCGGCCAGGATATTCTGAAAGATTTCCTCGGTAATGCTTTTTACCTGTTTGTCGTCCGTTACCGGGATTTTTTTGCGTTCCAGTTCGGCAATCAGGCGTTCCTGGATGCGGGTTTTTAGTTCGTAGGTAACTTTGTCCTGTTTGTTAATCTGGGCCTGGCTGCTGGCCGGGCTATATTCGGCGCGCAGACGGCTCAGACCGCCGCTCCGGTTGGGTGTACTTTCGGGTGGGGCCGCGACGATGGTCGTGCTGGCAGCCCCATTATTTGAGGTACCGTTATTATTACCGTTGACGGAGGGAGTAGGCGCGGCCCCGGTTGTTTCGTCGGTACCACCAATGCGTTTGAGTAAAGACATAATTTACTACCTTAAAATTACTAACCTTGCTGATTGCGCTTTCCGATAGTGAGCAGTTAATAGCCAAAGGCTTAAGCGCGAGAAGGCATTATTTGCGTCGAGCAAATAGGCCAAACAGCCCACCTGATTTTTTAGTTTTTACTTTACCATTCTTCTTGGCCCCGGTGGCGGCTTCCTCTTTCTTCCCGATGGTACCGTCCACTATTTTATGGGCCAACGCGTTAATATCTTTCGAAAACGGGTTATCCGGCGCGTCAATCACCAGGGGTGTTCCCCGGTTAATCGAGAGTGTTACCGCCGGGCCGCCGCTGCTGACATTGGCTGCAATCTGGTGGCCGATAGTCGCTTCGATATTTTCCGCCCGCAGACCATGTTTGCTATCGGCCCGGTTGAGGACCAGCGCAATCTTGTCTTTGGGATATTCCAGGATTTCGGTCACTTCCAGGAAAAGCCGGATGTCTTTGATAGCTGTCATTTCGAGCGACATCACCGTAAGAATCAGGTCGCTCATATCGAGAATGGTAAGCTGGGTTTCTTCCTTTAGCGAGGAGAACGTATCTACAAAAATGTAATCGTAGTTGTTTTTGAGTTCCTTTAGAATCTTCTTCAAATCGTCAGCCGTGATCAGTTCGCCCTGGTCCGGCTTGGAAGGCGCCAGCAACACTTTTAATTCGCTGGAGTGAGTGAGCATCACGTCTTGCAATAACTGGGTGTCGAGGGTTTCGATACGGCCCTGCAAATCGCTGATGGTCTTGGTGTTGCGGATGTCCATCATTATACCAACATCCCCAAAGAAAAGGCTACCATCGACCAGGGCCACCCGCTTCTTGCTTATCTGCTTAACCGCAACCGCAAGATTGGTGACAATAGTAGTACGTCCGATACCGCCTTTTGGACTGAAAATGCTGATAATTTCGCCCTGGCTGGCCTCGGCCCCGTTGGGGGTAGCGGGTGTGCCCGGCTGGTATTGGGTCTGGGGGGCGAAGCGGCGTTTGCTCTGTTCGTCCTGGTAGACGTGGCGGATACTGCTAACGAGTTCGTCGCCGGAGAAAGGCTTGACCAGGAATTCGCGCGCGCCCGCCCGCATGGCCTGGCGCAGGTAATCCTGTTCGCCCTGGACTGACATCATGATGACCGCCACGCCGGGCACCTGTTTCATGATGATTTCGGTGGCCTGGATACCGTTCATGTCCGGCATATTGATGTCCATCAACACAATATCCGGGTTTAATTTTTTGGCTTTATCAATGCCTTCCTGGCCGCGTGTCGCCGAGTCGACTACTTCGATGTCTCGTTCAAAATAGAGCAGGTTAATCAGATTATTGCGTGTTTCAACAATATCATCAACAACGAGTAATCGAATTTTATGCGGGTTATCAGTCATAGAGAGTTTTGTCCTTACCCTACTTTAACGGGTCCATCAGGGCGCATAGAAACAAACCGGGGCAACCGCCCCCGTTTTGTTGAAATGATAACATCTTTAAAACCGGGTTGCAATAGTACCTTTTTCAGGCTAACTCAGGCTAAACCGGGGCTAAAAAATGGTTCCCCTGAGTTGTCGAAAGGCCGGAGTCAGTTGTAAAAATTGGCTCCGGCCTGGCCGATTGCGGTTTATAATCTTAGCACTAAGACGTGCCGGTAGCGAACACCAGTTCTGGTATTGGCAACCCGTAATCCCGCACCAGGATTCGGAAGGTGACGCCGGTGGTTTGTTGTTTGGCGATGGCCGGGTCGACCGGGTTGGCCGGGTCTTGCGGTTTGGCCCGTAAGACGAAATGGACGATAGCCACGGCGTTGCTCGTGGTCGGGTCGAAGTAACTGGTATCGCCCGTGCTGATAATCGGGTTGGTAACATTGAGCCGGGCCGCGGTACCGACCGCCCGGTATTCACGGGTGAACTTCAAAACTTCGGCTTCCTGGTCGGTTACACCCAGAATCAGGATGGTGTTAATCTGAAAACCGGCCCCGTTTTCCAGGAATGTTTGCAGGGTCGGAGTAGGTTGGGGCGTCGGCTGGGCCGCTACCACCGCCGTCGGCGTATCCGGGTTAGGGGTCGCGGTCGGCGAGGCGATAGTCTGGGTCGGCGGGGCCTGTAAATGGATTACCTTTAAGACACGCACGTTTTGCAGGACGGTCTTGGTGGTCAGTTCCAGGCCGGTGTTTGGCACAGATTGGTTTGGGTCACCGGTTTGCACCTGGCCGGGCGGTTGGCCGGTGACGCGGCGCTCCACCACATAAGTCGCTACCACGTCCACCAGGTCGTTTTCCTGGATTAAACCGGTTACGGTTGAGAGGTCATTGGTGGCGTAGGCGAACGCGCCCTTGCCGGGCTCGAGTTTCTTATCGGCGACCAGTTGGCGCATGTACGCCGAAAAAGTGCCTTCGACCAGGTCACCCTTTTTAATCTGCTGCCCGATGTTGTAGGGGTTTTTGTTAATCCGGTTTACCGCATCGGACACGTTCAAAATGTCCTGGTCGGCAATAACTTCGGAGCGGGGTTTGGCAACGGTATCGAGGTCGGCAAGCGTGATAAGGGTCCCGGCGGGAATCTGATGGGCCGCCACCACTACCCGGACCGTATCGGGGACGGGCGTGGCCGTGGGTGGGACGGCGGCGGGTGTCTCGGTGGTCGCCTGGTTAGCGGGTAAGTTGGATACCCCGTTAGCGCCGGATGAGGCACCGGGGGCTGTGCTGTCGTTGCCGCAGCTTACCAGCAGAAAGGACAATACCAGTGAAGACAGGACCACGCCTAAAGCCAGGGTTTGCCTGAGCCCCCAAAAATTTTTAAATGCCGCGCCTATACCGCTCATACCGCCCGTGTATCCTTTCCTCATTAGTGTCGGTTCGTAAGCTTGACTTTGCCGGGTGATAATTGGTTTGGATGCCTTTTGAAAGATTATTAAAAAAGTGCAGGATTTTATTCCTTTAGATAAGGAAGTTCGCGAAGGGTCTGTTATGCCACCAACCTGGGCATCCGGGTACTGCTAGAGAGCTTAAGTTTAATGTTATGTCGTGTAATTATGTCTAATTATAGCATTAATTGCAATAGCCAGATAGTCCTTACCGGGGCCTTCCCGGAATACCCCCCAGCGTTGCACCATCACCCGGTGGCCCACCAAAAAAGCCAACCCGCTCAAATTGGGTTGGCTTTCTGGTTTTTAATCTTCGGGTTTTAGTTTTTTAAGCCTGCTC
Source organism: Chloroflexi bacterium 54-19 (assembly GCA_001898225.1). GTDB lineage: Bacteria > Chloroflexota > Chloroflexia > Chloroheliales > Chloroheliaceae > 54-19. Next base: position 14,119 of record MKTJ01000017.1, on the reverse strand, counting down.
GGCCAGTAGCATCTGGATGCCGGTGTGAATCTGGTCGTAGGCGCCTTCACCAAACTGGGTAAAGCGGATATGCCCTTTTCTATCAATGAGAAAGAGGGTCGGCCAGCCGCGCACGCTGTATTTATCCCAGGTTTTAGAGTCATTATCCTGGGCGACCGGGTATTTTATCCCCAGGTTCTGGATGGCTTGCTGAACGTTTTCAAGTTTTTTCTCGTAATCGAATTCGGGCCGGTGGAAGCTGACAAAAGCCAGCCCTTTACCTGAAAACTCGTCGTACCAGCTTTTCAGGCTGGGCAGGACGTTCTGACAATTGATGCAGCCAAAGGTCCAGAATTCGAGCAAGACGGGTTGGCCGCGCAAATCAGCCAGTTTTATCGGCTCGGAGTTGACCCAGTTGGCCGGTTGAAATTCGGGGGCGGGGCCCCGGTCCTGCAAGTTTACGCTTGCCACCTCGCCGGTGTTGGCCGAGCTGTCCGCGTTGTTCCCACTCGTACCCATTCCCATAGCCGGGATATTATCCCCACAAGCGTTTAGCAATAAACCGCCCCCGGCCAGAGCCCCTAATAAGGTGATAAAACGGCGTCGCTGGTTTGGTGCCATAATTCCTTCACTTCTCGATCTCTAAAACTCGACGGAACTTGCCAGGAGAAAACCAGGTCAAAAACTGTTCCTGTCCCTATTATATAGGCGGAGTTCTTAAGAATCTCTTACAAATCTTAAAAGTGACAGATGAATAGAAAATCGCTGAACGTTGAAAGGAACAACGTTGAACGTAATTTAGTACCCATCTCCTGGAAAAGGGTCTAGCGGTCAATTGTTGCCATAATCCAGGCCGGGTAACGTTCGCCCGCCACTTCGTCCGGGGCGAGAGCTTCATCCAGCCGTTTTCGCTGCCCGGTGTTGAGTGTAAGGTCGGCAGCTTTTCGGTTTACCGCCCCACCGGGATATTAAGGCAGTGCGCGAAAATCTCGATTTCCTCGCCACCTGATAAGGTGCTAAGATATAGTCAGCTTTTTTATATAAAACCGAGCGCAAGGGACGGGATACTATGACAGCCAGTGAGAACAAGGAACAAGTTTTTTACCTGTGGGAATGCCCCAAGTGCGGGATTGCCAACCAGACCGACCTGATTTTTTGTCCGAACTGCGCTTTCAACGAGGGCCTGGCCGAACCGGCCCCGAACAGTCCCGAAAAAATCAGCAAAATTGCCGAAGCCCTTGGCAGCGCGATTGATTGGTCGCTCAAACACGGCCAGCATAAACCCGCCGATGTGCTGGCCCAGGCCGCCAAAAGACACCGTGACCTCCACGACCTGCCAGATTTGCGCCGTCTGCCGCCCGCCGCCCTGGGTCGCCTGGCCGATAGCTATCTCAACTTCAACCGCCTGGGCGCGACCGGGACGGGCCTGACCGCCGGACTGCCGGGTGGTCTCGCGGCCTTTGCCACAATCCCGGCGGACATTTCGGCCCTGGTCTATTTTTCCCTCCATTGTCTGAGCGGTATCAGCCAGTCCTACAGCCTCGAAACGGCCAGCGAGACCGGCCAGACTATCGAACTGCTGGCCTTCGCCTACGCCTCTAAATTTGAAACGTTGGTTATCGGGCAGCGCCGCCTGGAAAATATAGACCTGGCGGCCTACCTGCTGCAAAAGCCCGAACAGACCCGCCTGGTAAAGGGGTGTCTGCTCAAACAATTGTCGTCTTACCTGACCGTTGATTTCGCCAAGACAAGTTGGGCGACCTTCCTGCCGGTGGTCGGTGGAGTAGTCAACGGTGTGGATAATTTCTGGTTTTTAGGGGAGGTCGGGAAACGCGGCAAGCAGTTTTACCGGACGCTCCTGCCTCTTTTGCCGGTCCCACCTGCTCCACCGCGTTCAATCTCGCCCGCTATTCCGGCCCCGGTTACGCTGGAAGTGCGCGAGGAAAGGCTCGAAGTGAGCGGTCAGATTTTCAACCTGTACCTGGTTTCCCCGGTCGGGGACGCCCAGGCGACCTGGGTGGTTGTGCTCGGTGAAAAACCGCTGGCGGAAAATTTTGCCGAAAAACTGGGTCTGGTGGGGGTTGGCGCGGTGGCCCTGGACGGGGCTATTGGCGCGGAGGGATTTAAGGAAGTATGGGGGGCTTTGCCAGGGTTTCTCGAAAATTTCGGGGGGGAGGGCATAGAGGGGTTAAACCTGCTGGGCCTGGGGAACGGTTCGAGCCTGGCCCTGGAAGTTTTGCCGGACCTGGCACCCCAGCCTCATGGGGTCGTCATTTACGACCCGGCTCCCCTGGTCGCGCCGCTCAAAATCGAAGTTCCGGTGCTGGTCCAGCTTGGTGGCGAGGCGTCCGCCCAGGACACCACCTGGCTCAACCACCTGCAACCGTCCGGCAAGTCCGGGCTTATCTCCATCAATACCTTTGACGGTTCGTTTGCAGATTTGGCCCGCGCTCGGACTGCCGAATCGCCCCGGAGCGGCCTCGACTGGTCCTGGAAAGACGCCCTCGAATGGTTCCGGCGACCCGGCTAGCTGTCGGTTGGCCTCAAAACCTGGAAGTCGGTCAGTTTGCGGATCAGCCCGGCGGTCAGGTTGAGGTCTTTTTCGTCATAAATGGCCTGGACGGCTTCTTCGGTAGGGCGGCCATCGAAATAATCGAGCACTTCCATAAGCTGGCGAGGCATACTGAGCGGGTCGTAGATGCTGTAGGTTTCGACCAGGTGGCGGTTGCTGCCACTCCTTATAATCTGGAAAGTGCCACTTTGCAGACGGGGCGGGATTTCTTCCGAAACCAGGTTTTGATAGGCTTCCAGGGTAAGCCGGTCCATCATTCTTAGTTCTATCCCGCCGATGTCGAGCACTTGCTCCCAGCTTAAGCCGCTGACCAGTTGTCCGCAAACCCGGTAATAATCTTTTTCCCGGCCCAGCCAGTTGCCCCATAATACCCGGTAGTTATCCTCGTCCTTGATACCGTCAAGCTGTTTCGCGTTTAACGGGGTCCGCATCGCGCCGGCCTGATTGGGGTTTTCGACCGGGAAAAGCTTTTTCAGGGCTGTTGCTCCCAGGTCCAGTTGCAAAATACACCAGACCGCCAGGTAGCGTTCGGCCATTCCCAGCATTTTTTGCAGGGTGCGCCAGAAGGTAAAGCCGACCGCGCCCCGGTTGTGTTTGCAGTACCAGGTGGCGCAGATGCTATTGCGGTGCTGCCAGATGCCGCAAAGGCCCCCTTCCTTGATATAGTAAGGGCAGAGCATCGCCTCGCTTTTTCCAAAAAAGTCGGTAGCCTGGGTGTAAAGCAGGTCGTAGAGAGGCGGTTTGACCGCGCCAAACGGGGTGACAGCTATGCCCCGGTCAATCCATTCTTCCAGTCTATCCCGTCCTGGCACCGTCGAGGCGTCCGGCTCGGCCAGGATGCGCCCTACCAGGAAATTCGCCAGTTCCGGCAGGTAGGTGCAGCACTTGGTATTGGGGTTAAAAAACATAGCCTGGGAGCCGGTGTTGGCGTTTTGCTGGCACATGGCGCAGTTTTCACAGGTGGCTTTGGTTTCGGCAGGGATGGCGCCCGGTAGGGCTTCGCTCAGCCACCCGGCGTAAAGCGGCGGTAGACTACTTTGGATTCCAAGAGGGTCGGTCATAATCAAGTTCGTTTCGTTTAGGTTTATTATAGGGAATCTTATTCAAGATTAATTATATCAAAGCTAACAAGGCTTTAAATAACGCAGGGTGACTGCTAAAATAAAACTATATCTGACGCAACACACATTCCCTGAGGGTTTTTCTATTATGCTGACCAAAGGATTAAATAAACTTGAACTGGCCCCGGAAGTTTCTGCGCGGACCACTCGCGCCGGGCGGGTAGCGGGCAGCCTCAAATACGACTGGCTGATGGCCGTCCTGATTTTCTGGCTGATTGGCGGGGTCCACATTGACGGCTGGGCCCACCAGCACGTGCCGAACCTCGAAACCTTCTTCACCCCCTGGCACGCCATCTTTTATAGCGGGCTAGTGGCGATTGGGAGTTTCCTGGCCGCGACCCTGGTCGGCAACCACCTGCGGGGTTACGCCTGGACTAAAGCCCTTCCGGTTGGCTACGGCCTGTCGCTGGCCGGTGTGGTTATTTTCGCGTTTGGCGGGGTGGCCGATATGGTCTGGCACACCGTTTTTGGCATCGAGGTGAGCGTGGAAGCCCTTTTGAGCCCTTCGCACCTGTTGCTGGCGACCGGGGGTGTTTTGATAGCCAGCGGTCCCTTACGGGCGGCCTGGTGGCGAGGCGGGCGCGCGGCCACCTTGCCCCGGCTTTTGCCGATGCTCGTTTCGGCCACGATGCTTCTTTCGATTTTTACCTTTTTTACGGTTTACGGCAGTTTGTTTGCGACTACCTGGCCCGCCGCTAACCGCCAGGTCTACACCCGCCAGTTGCAGGAGTTTAATGTTTCGATTGGTTTGATGGGGTTGCTGTTCCAATCGGCCCTGCTCATGGGCCTGACCTTGCTGCTGGTACGGCGCTGGCAGTTGCCTTTTGGCAGCCTGACCTTTCTTTATACGGTCAATATCGCGATGGTAACTTTCATGCGGGACCGCCAGTTGTCGACTTCTATTTTCGCTTTCATCCTGGTTGGTCTGGTGACGGGCCTGGCGGCGGACCTGTTCGTCACCCGGTTCCGGCCTTCGACTTCGCGGCCCCTGGCTTTCCGGGTCTTTGCGACCTTTACCCCGGTCTTGCTCTACGGTCTTTATTTCCTGGCCCTGGCCTTGACCGGCGCTATCTGGTGGACTACGGCGGTCTGGACCGGGGCGATTTTCCTGGCCGGGGTAGCCGGACTGCTGATCAGTTACGTGGCTTTGCCGCCACGCATGCCCACCGGGGTCGAGGCGGAATAGCGTTATTTTGGGAATTTGCCATGCCCTTCGGGTACGACCGCAGGCGAGGAAACTCGATTTTACGAACAAAACGACCGTGAAATTGTCCAACGGACCTGAGATTCCATGGCTTTGCCACGGAATGACAATGGAAAAGTTTTGTTCGTACCCATGTTTAAAAATACTAAAAACTAAACACTGAAAACTAAAAACTCCGTGAGGCTTTTCTGTCTCACGGAGTTTTTCTTGTGTATAACCGGTTAGGCCAGGCTTTGTTTGCCCTTTTCGAGGCGGGCCAGCGTTTCGGCCCGGCCCAGCGTGATAATCATCCCCATGAGGTCGGGCGACTTGGTCCGGCCTGACAGCGCCACGCGGGGCGGCCATAACATCAAGCCCCGGTTTTTCAGGTGCAGCTTATTTTCCGAAATCTCTGTCAACCCAGCCAGGATGGCGTCCCGGTCATTATAGGTTTCGTCCGGGATGTCGCGCAGGTAGTTGATGGTTTCTTCCAGCACCTGTGCTGCCGCCGCCGGACCTTCGTTTTTGCCGATGAGGTCGGTAGCAGGGTATTCCAGGGCCGCACCGGGTTTGAATAGAAAATCTATTTCGACCGGCACTTCAGCCAAGGTTTTGACCTTGTCCTTGACCAGGGCACAGGCTGCCCGGATAAATTCCCACCTGGCGCCGGGGTTGGCCGCTTCTTCCGGGCTGATAACGCCGTATTCGGCCAGGAAGGGCAGGCAACGCCGGGCGAAATCATCCACTGTCAGGACGTGGTTGATGTAGTGAGCGTTGAGGAAGTCAAGTTTATCAATATTGAACTTGGCCGGGGTCGGCTGGATCCGGGCGATGTCGAAATCTTTTATAAGGTCTTCCATGCTGAAAAATTCGGTGTGGTCGTCATAGCTCCAACCGAGCAGCACCAGGAAGTTCATAAGGGCTTCCGGCAGATAGCCCAGTTCCGAGTATTGGGAAACCGAAACTGCGTTGTCACGCTTGCTCAACTTACCCTTCTGGCCCGGCGGGTTCAGGATAACCGGGGCGTGAATGAAGGCAGGCATTTCCCAGCCGAGCGCCTGGTAAATCATCACGTGCAAGGGGGCGCTGGGCAACCATTCCTGGCCGCGTATAACGTGACTGATTTCCATAAAATGGTCGTCCACGATGTGGGCCAGGTGGTAGGTCGGGAAGCCGTCCGACTTCAGGATTACCGCGTCCTGTATAGTCGAGTTTTCGACGGTCAGCGGTTTTACCACCAGGTCGGTAAAAGTGGTTTTACCTTCCAAAGGAACCTTGAACCGGATAGTCGGGGTCAGGCCGGAAGCGAGAGCGGCCTCTTTTTCGGTTTCGCTGATAGTGCGGCAGCGCCGGTCGTAACCGGGAGCCTGCTTGATAGCCTGTTTGGCCTTGTTCACGGCGTCCAACCGTTCCGGGGTGCAATAGCAGTAATAGGCCGTGCCGTCTTCGACCATCTTTTTGGCGATAGACTGGTAGAGGTCCAGCCGTTCCGACTGGACATAGGGGGCGAAAGGCCCCCCCTTGTCTGGCCCTTCGTCCCAGTCCAGGCTCAGCCACCCAAGCGAATTTTTAATATCCTGCACGCCGGTTTCGGTCTGGCGTTTTTTATCGGTATCTTCGATGCGGAGCAGAAACTGGCCGCCGGTATGTTTGGCCCAGAGATAAGCAAAAATGGCAGTGCGGATATTACCGATATGCGGGTTCCCGGTCGGACTAGGGGCATAGCGGGTGCGGGCCGGTTTGGTAATGTTGTCAGTCACAATAGTTTCCTTTTCACTCCCGGTTGAGGTTGCTTGTCTGTCGAGTACGTCTAACCTCCTCACATGTTGAGCTAATATTATAAGCTCAACTGAGCTTATTATCAACTAAACTTTACATAAATCACGAAAATACCTGGTAATTCATGGCAAAATAAAAAATTTGAAATTAAGTAAAATCGGCCTTATGCACAATTTATTAATATAAATGGTGGATAAACCCCTTGCCATGCCCTACTAAAAAAAGGTACAATGAAGGGTCTAAATAGTACATTGCAGGAGTTTCCTAAGGATTGCTCAAAGCGCTACCGGTACGCCAAAATCTCTTCTCACAGCGCAATTCCCCTCACAAATTGGGGCACATGCCGGGCTACCGCTTCCAGAAAACTCGTAAAGGCAAGGGTATTTTAGTAGAAACGGTTCGAATCGAATAAGGGTTGTGCGCGGCAGAGACGGCGGGCGCTTCTTGGCAGTATTTTTTAGAAGCTTTACGCACTCTGCTATTTGTTATAGAAAATCTGCGCTCCCGGTTTTGAAGCGAGCAAACCCGCGCTTTACCCATTTAGAGGCAAGGCCTCGTTTTAGAAGTTTAGGTCTGACAGGGGCAAAAGTTTGATGAACGGCTACGTGCCGAACTATATTGAGGAGATTAAACGCCGCCTGAGCATCGTAGATGTGGTCGGCCAAAAAGTCAGCCTCAAAAAGTCAGGGCGGAATTTTAGGGGGTTGTGCCCCTTCCACGCCGAAAAAAGTGGCTCCTTTTATGTCTGGCCCGACTCCGAGAGCTATTTTTGCTTTGGCTGCAAGGAAAGCGGCGACATCTTCAACTTTATAATGAAGACCGAAGGGCTGGCCTTCGGAGAAGCCCTCGAACAACTGGCCGGGCGGGCCGGGGTCCAATTGCCCGAACGCCAGGCCACCGAAGACCCGGAAGTCGCCAAACGCCGCCAGCAGACCGAACGCCTCAGCGAAGCCATGCAGGCCGCTACCACCTATTACCAGAATATTCTCCACAAAAGCAATGAAGCCGCTCCCGCCCGTGACTATCTCAAAGAACGTGGTGTCAGCGAAGCTTCTGTCGAAAGTTTTGGCCTGGGCTATGCCCTGGGCGGTTGGGATAACCTGTTAAAGTATCTCAATTCACGTGGTTTCAAAAACGATGAACTCCTGGCCGCCGGGTTGATTGGCGAACGCGAAAACGGCGGCGGTTTTTACGACCGCTTCCGGGAAAGGGTCATCTTCCCTATCCGCGACCGCCAGGGGAAAGTAATTGCCTTTGGGGGCCGGGTCCTGTCGGGCGCGCCCAAAGACGTGCCGAAGTATCTAAACTCGCCCCAGACCCCACTTTTTGATAAGAGCAATACCCTGTATGGCCTCGACCTGGCGAAAGAGAGTATCCGCCGGACCGACCGGGTCGTGGTGGTCGAAGGTTACCTGGATGTTTTGATGTGCCATCAGTACGGCCACTCGAACGTAGTCGCCGCTCTCGGCACCGCGCTTGGTGAAAAGCATATCGCCATCATCAAGAAACTGACCAAACGCATCGTCCTGGCCCTGGACGCCGATACGGCGGGCCAGATGGCGACCCTCAAGGGCATCGAGGTTTTGAAGCAGGGTTTTGATACCCTGACCGTCCCGGTGCCGACCGCGCGCGGCCTTATCCGGTTCGAGCAGCAACTTGACGCCGATGTGCGTATCGCTACCCTCCCTGCCGGGAAAGACCCCGACGACGTGGCGAAAGAAGGCGGCTCGAAGTGGCGCGAACTGATTGACCGGGCCTTACCGGTGGTGGACTACTATTTTTCGAGTGTCACCGCCAGCGTTGACCTCAACTCGGCCCGTGGCAAGAGCGAAGCCGTCGAAAAACTCATCCCGGCTATCCTGGAAGTCCACGACCGAATTCAGCGCGAACACTACCTGCAAAAACTGGCCCGCCTGGCGAAGGTTGACGCCGGGCTGCTGCGGAGCGAACTAAACCGGGCCATGAAAGCCGAAGCCCAGAACCGCCTGCGCCCGCACCCGGCCCCCTTACCGACCACGCCCGAACCGGAAGCGGTGGAAACATTTGAATCCGCCGACGCCGACGCGGCAGTCCAGCCTGCTCAGAAGCCGGTCCCCGTTAAGACCGCCCAACCGCTCGAACTCGAAGATATGCTCCTGGCCTTTTTATTGCGGTACTACTCCGACGCCCTGAGTGTAGAGGCGGCAGACGGTGAGCCGGTCAGGGAAGACGATTTTATTCGGAGCGAAAACCGGCTGGTCTTCGAGGTTTTGCAGAAGGTCAACGCCGGGGAGGGCAGCCTGGACGATTTTGAAGAAAACTTGAACCCGGAGTTAGCGGCTCACCTGGAGCGGTTGCGCACTTTTAGCCAGGCCGAGCCGGAAATCCCTGACCTGGTGACAGTCCAGGAAACGCTCCGGTTTCAGTTGAACCGCCTGCGAGAGGTCAATCTGCGGCGGCTCTACGAACAGGGTACGCAAGCCCTGGAAGAAAGTGAAGTCGCTTCGCCGGAAGAAGGCGAGGCCGGCCTTGCGGATAGCGATCACCTCTGGGTGATGATTAGCACAGTCTCGGACCAGCTAAAACAGTATTACCCGCCCAAAAGCATGGTATTCAGGGATAGCCGGGACCGTTGAGAGCAGTGTTAATTATTAGAGGGGTAACAGGTCTGAAGGTATAAGCGGTTTTTGAGGGCCGAAATTACGGCACGAAAAGCCGCCGAAACTTTCTCGGCGTGATAGACGTATTACTTAGTTACAAAGGTTTATAAAAAACTCGGCACAAGTTAAAGGCTTGTTACAAAGGTAACGAAACCGAAATTATGTACTGGTGCTGAGCAGGTTTACTATAACACTTATGGTTGGGTAATGCAAACGCCGGGCAACTAAACTTAGTTCCAACTGGAACTCGCAATACCTGTGAAGGTTATTGTTAAAAAGAGTGATGAAGGCTGTAGGGAGTGTGATACGAATGGCGAATCCTAAGCGCAAACGCACTTACGAAGAGGATGACGACCTTATCCTGGCGGTCCAACCGGCAGGAGTACCAGCGGTTGAAGACACGGGCGAGACCCCGGAACAAGAACCGGGAGCCGAGTCTGAGGAATTGGTCGAGATGGATCTTGAGTCCGGTCTGAACCTGGAAGACGAAGAACCTTTTGTCTTTGAGGGGGAAGGCCCTGTCCTTTCGGGTGCTATCGCGGTGCAGCCCTTAACCTCGGTGGAAGACCTGCTTGCCGTGGGCAAAAAGCAGGGCTTTGTTACTCACGACCAGATTCTCCAGGTCGTCCCCGAACCCGAAGCGAATATCCAGCAGATTGAGGAAGTCTACGCCGAACTGCTGGAACAGGGTATCGAGGTGCTGGAAGAATCGCGTGAATTCACCCCGGTTGAGGGCGAAAAAGAAGAAGAGGAAGAAGCCGACCTTGACGCCGCCCTCGATTTCGAGGGTATGAGCATTGATGACCCGGTCCGCATGTATTTGCGCGAAATTGGCCGGGTGCCCCTTCTCTCCGCGCCCCAGGAAGTGAACCTGGCCCAGCGTATGGAGCAGGGTGACGAAGAAGCCCGCCGCCACCTGACCGAGGCGAACCTCCGGTTGGTGGTGAGTGTCGCAAAGAAATACATTGGGCGCGGTATGTCGCTGCTCGACCTCATCCAGGAAGGCAACATCGGCCTTATCCGGGCGGTCGAGAAGTTCGATTACCGCAAGGGTTACAAATTCTCGACTTACGCGACCTGGTGGATTCGCCAGGCTATCACCCGCGCCATCGCCGACCAGGCCCGGACTATCCGTATCCCGGTCCACATGGTGGAGACTATCAACCGTCTGATTCGGACCAGCCGCCGCCTTGTGCAGGAACTGGGACGCGACCCGACCTCCGACGAGATTGCCCGCGAGATGGGCTTGCCGCCGGAAAAGGTCCGCGAAATCCAGAAAATTTCCCAGGAGCCGGTTTCGCTGGAAACGCCTATCGGTGAGGAAGAAGATAGCCACCTGGGCGACTTTATCGAGGACCAGAAGGCCCTGGCTCCCGCCGACGCCGCCAGCCACCAGTTGCTCAAAGAGCAGGTCGAGGATGTGCTCGATAGCCTGACCCAGCGCGAACGCCGGGTCTTGCAACTGCGCTTTGGCCTGGATGACGGGCGCAGCCGGACCCTGGAAGAAGTCGGGCGCGAGTTTGGCGTGACGCGAGAGCGTATCCGCCAGATTGAGGCGAAAGCCCTCCGAAAGCTAAGGCATCCCAGTCGCTCGAAAAAATTGAAAGATTATCTCGAATAACCTTGAGAGAGCCTGCCCCGGTCTGCCCGGCAGGCTCTTTTTGAAAAAACATCACTAAAACTATTAACGTCACACAAAGAAGTTGCCGGATATATAACTTAGAGATTGGACTAACTATTTTCGGTTTATTGGCTTATTAAATTTTTGTATTTATTTATTGAGAAGTGCTAACTGGCTTGAATAACGTTAACGCAGCGTGCCTGGCACCTGCAAATACGTTTCACGCTGTTGTCATAGGAGGTTTTTCTTATCATGGCTATCAACGACCGTTTTGTACCGCAAGGTCTGACGTTTGATGATGTTTTGTTGGTGCCTTCCGAGTCGACGGTAATGCCCGCTGAAGTGGACCTGACGACTAATTTTGGCGGGGGCATCACGCTCAATATCCCGCTCATTTCCTCACCCATGGATACCGTAACCGAAGCCCGGTTGGCTATCGCGATTGCCCAGGAGGGCGGTCTTGGTATTATTCACCGCAACCTGACTATCGCTCGCCAGGCCGAAGAAGTGGATAAGGTTAAACGTTCGGAGTCGGGTATGATCCTCGACCCGATTACCCTGCGCCCGGATAGCCACCTTTCCGAAGCCCTGCGCCTCATGGAAAAATATCATATCAGCGGTATCCCGGTGACGGCGGACGGCCAGCCTTTCGGCAAGCTGGTCGGCATCCTGACCAACCGCGACATCCGTTTCGAAGACGACGAAACTCGCCTGGTTAGCGAACTGATGACCGGCGATGGCCTGGTGACGGTGCCGATTGGCACGACATTGGACGAGGCCAAGAAGATTTTGCACCGCCACCGCATCGAAAAGCTGCCGATTGTGGACGATGATGGCAGGCTGAAGGGTCTTATCACGGTCAAGGACATTCAGAAACGTATCAAGTATCCCAACGCCGCCAAAGACAGCCTGGGCCGTCTGCGGGTCGGGGCCGCTATCGGTGTGAGCAAGGACATGATTGAGCGCGTGACCGAACTGGTCCGGCACAACGTGGACGTGCTGGTGATGGATAGCTCGCATGGGCACGCCATGGCGGTTCAGCGGGCCGTTTCCAACCTCAAAGAGAAATTTCCCCAGGTGGTGCTGGTAGCCGGGAACGTGGCGACCGGGGCCGGGGCCGAAGCCCTAATCCGGGCAGGGGCCGACGCGGTCCGTATCGGGGTCGGGCCGGGCTCTATCTGTACGACCCGCGTGGTGACCGGTATCGGTGTCCCGCAACTAACCGCCGTGATGGAAGCCGCCGAAGTGGGCGCGAAATACGGTGTCCCGGTTATCGCGGACGGCGGTATCAAGTATAGCGGTGACATCACCAAGGCCCTGGCGGCAGGTGCGAACACGGTCATGATCGGTTCGCTCTTTGCGGGTGTCGAGGAAAGCCCCGGTGAGGTTATCCTGTTCAAGGGTGAGAACTTCAAGGAATATCGCGGTATGGGTTCGCTCGGCGCGATGAAGTCCGGCGAGGGCGCCCGCGAACGCTACCACCAGGACGATGTCAAGGACAGCGTGAAGTTGGTCCCCGAAGGCATCGAAGGGCGGGTGCCTTACAAAGGGGCCTTGCGCAACCTGGTCTTCCAGATGGTGGGTGGTCTGCGGAGCGGTATGGGTTACGTCGGGGCGCGCAATATCAAGGAATTGCAGAAGGCCAAGTTCATGCAAATCACCAGCGCCAGCCTCCGCGAGAGCCACCCGCACGATATTCAGATTACCAAAGAGGCCCCTAACTACGAAATCCGCAACCGGGATTAGGGAAAGTAGTCAGTGGTCAGTAGCCAGTAATCAGTAAATCAGATAAGTAAAAACCCTCTACGTTCCTTAAAAGCGTAGAGGGTCTTTTTATTCCAAACAAATTGTTGGCTATTCCGTAATTTTAGCGCCTGATTATTAGTTCTAGATATTAGGAAGTAGAAGCTACAATCACATAAACTGCGGGCTTATATTTTCTTGGGTTCGTACAACCGTCCAATTTATATCTTTGGAAGAGGTAATTGCAACCATCCAATGGAGGGGTTATGCGGAAGAATCTATTTCTAATAGGATTAGCAATTTGTAGTGTGGTCTTGATAGTTCTGATTGTAGCAGGATTAGCAATTCAGCAAACAAACGCTACCACCAAACCTCTAACCCAAAAAGACGTGGAAACCCTTGCTATTTCTTATGCCAGGATAGGGGGCTTTGAAGGCGAACCAACCTCCGTCCAATCAAAATTTATTTCTATAAATGAAATCAAAGCTCGTTTAGACCCCTTTAGAACCAGCGCAGATTCCGAATGGTTGGTTGTCTTAAAAGGCAAGGCGGTGGTTAATCTAGTTCCCTCAAAAAATAATCCTTCCCAGCAAGTATTCGACAATATGTATATTGAACTTAGTATCAACGGGGAACTGATTGGCACAGGGTCTCGTAATCCAGGCTATGAAATAGACCTCAATAGCCCTGTTCCTCCTATTCCTGACCGGTGGCCTGGCCCGGTTGACAACACTCCTAAAAGTTAATTTAGCCGAATCTGGCAAATTCTAAACTAAAAATCCCTCACTTTTTAGAAGGCGAGGGATTTTATGAGTTTAACAGCAATTCACTGGCAGGGTAATTTTAAGCGGGCTACTTGTAACTGGTTACTTGTAACTGGTGAATAGCTGGCTATACTAGCTGGCGGCTTCCGGTTTGGGGGTCGCTTCGACCACGCGATTGATGCGGTCCAGCAAGCGTTCGAACCCACGGTCCCCGGCCTGGAAGTGGCGCATTTTGCCTTCGCTATCGAATACGTAGAAGGCGGGCATGAATTCGTTGCCGAACGCGTCAATAATTTTGAATTCGTTGTCGGCGGCGACGGGCTGGTCCATCCCCATCTTTTGCAGGTCTTTTTCGATTTTCGAGAGGTCCAGATCGGCGGCGGATTTCGCCTGGTGAACCGAGATAAATTTTACGCCCTTGGGCTCGTACTCCTGTTTCCAGGACTGCACCTTGTCGGCGATTTCGTGGCAGGTGTGGCAGCTAACCGACCAGAAATGGACCACGGTCGGGGAGCCTTTCAGTTCTTCGCTGCTAAAACCCTGGCGTCCTTCCTCGACGTTAAACCATTTGGTCGCGCCTTCCAGGGAAGGCAGGGGAGAATTCATATGCAACCCCATGTTTGACCTCTTTCTTGTTTCCTGAAACTAGTAGACAGTCTAAATTTGATTGATAAGTTAGCTATAATCTGGTAAGGTTATAGCATGAACAAAAAATATA
>MKTJ01000016.1 GCA_001898225.1 Chloroflexi bacterium 54-19 | reverse complement strand
ATATATTTTTTGTTCATGCTATAACCTTACCAGATTATAGCTAACTTATCAATCAAATTTAGACTGTCTACTAGTTATAAAAATTTAAAACAATTTAGGGGCTTCACCGAAACAAAACCGCCATTTTTTCCGTATAGAAAACAGCCGGTCAGGTTCAAGCAAAGAAAAGACCAACCTGCAACAATTAACAAATATTTTAGTAATGACGCTGGCCTGAGATAGGGTTCCAGCTAGAGAATTGAGAAGTAATATGCGAAATTATGGTCGGGGTCGTTCGGGCATGACCTCCCTGGTACTAAAGGGCGTTGTCCTGGTTATAGCCCTTATTATCCTGGCGGCAGTCGCCAAAACGGTTATCTCGGTAGCAGTCACGATTCTAACTTTTGTGGCTATCGGTATCGGAATCTGGCTATTGCTGAAGTTTTTAAGCAATAACAACCGCACCCGCTACTAAACCTCCTTCCCGGTTAGACGTTTCCTTTGGCGGTTTCACCCGGCCCGGCAAAGGAGATGACCGTCCCCACATCCAGGGCTTTGAAGACCTGTTCTCCGGCTAAATTTGCCGCCAGCAACTGGGCGGGTTGGTCGCTATTAAAGGCTAACCCGACCACTACCTTATCCGAAACCCAGTCCAGGGTTAAAGTCTCATATTTGAACGCACCGGATTTAAGCTCGGTTACCTGGCCGTTTTCGGCCAGCACCCGCGTGATTTTCCCGGCCTGGACCGCCGCCAGTTTTCCGCCCGGCGCCAGTTTTGCCCGTACCTGGGTGTCGTTGGGTTTATCGAGCGTCAGGCTTTTACTATCCGAAATTTTCCCATCAAGGCTCAAATGAGCCATTATCACTTGCCCTTTATTATTCCGGTAGAGCAAAATATTCCCGGCGCAATCATATAACTCCAGGGCGTCTTTATCCACCGTCCCACCCTGGCTGGCCGGGTTGGTCAGCCCGACCGAGTAAGCCCCCCGTAGTGGCCCGGTGGTGGGGTCAAATTTCAGGTAGATATAGCGCTCGATGCCATCGCAATAGACCGCTTCCGGGGCAGAGTCGGTGACAAGCGGGGTTGGAAAATCCTGGCCCAGGCTGAGGTCGTGCAGGAATATCGGGAAAGAAGCCTGGTTGGTCGCCTGGAAGGCCAGCAGTTGAGGCCCTACCCAGCGCAGGTTATAGGCTGGGGCCGCCGAAAAAGCCACGCCGTTAACTTTGCCCAGGTCCGGCCCGGTCAGGAAAGCCAGGCGCGACCCATCTTTGTAGACCGACCAGAGAGCCGTCGAATACCCGGCCCCGGTGCCAAAGCCGGTTGTCCGAATAAAAGCAACCCGGTTGCCGTCAGGGCTCCACAGGGGTCGCGCGATATAGTCTTTATCGTTCGGGACCAGTTGTCTGGGGGCGGGTTTGGCCGGGTCGAGGTTCGCCAGCCACAATTCGGTCGGCTTTTCGCTGGTAAACATCCCGTCAAAAGTCGGGCCGCTCATATTCGCTTTGGTATAAACCACCTGGCTGCCATCCGGTGAAAGCGCCAACTCCCCCATGGCCCGCGTATCTAAACCGTAAATTCCACCCGGCCTATCATTCTGCTGGTCGGACGGTAAAGCCACGAATAGCCGGGTATCGAGGGTAGCCGCCTGTAACTTCCCGCCCGCAAAACTTGCCAGTTTGAGGTTGACTGTTCCATCACTCGCCTGTTCCAGGTAAATCGCTCGGCCTTTGCCGTCCTGGGTATAGCTGAAAGCTTTGGGAGCGACCTGCCGCGATTCTTTTTCGCCCGGTACATTCACCATCAAACTACCGTCTTTAAGGTAATACAAGAGATTCGAACCGCTACCCGGTAGGGTGGTGGGTGATGGCCCGGCCGTAATTGCCTGGGTAACTGCCTGGGTAGCCGGGGCCGTGGTATTGCTCGGCACGGTAGTGCTGCCCGGTGTCGGAGAGACAACCGGGGTGCCTACGACCGGCGTGGTAGCCGGGACGGTTTCGATTGGGTTGGGTGGAATAGTTGCTGCCGGGGTAGCGGTTGGGCCCTGGTTAATTAAAGGTGTTACCGTAGCCGGGGGAATAACTACCACCGTCTGCCCGGCGGTTGGTGTAGGGGCGGGTGTATCGGTCAGGCCGGGATTGGCGGTTGGGGAAGTAGCAGAAACGGTCGGGCTTGTTTGGGGTGGTGTCGTAGTCTGGGTAGCGTCACCACAGGCCGCCAGGACTGTCAAAGCCAGGACCGCCAAAAGGGCCACCGCCAAGAATTTAACCCTTGAAAACTTCAAAACTTGCTTGACCATACCAAAACTCCCAACCTGTTTTCGTTTCCGGCTCCATACAATTCTTACTTACAATTCACTCTTGTTGCTTAAATTAATGACAGACTATTCGATTAGTTACGGCTGCATCTATTCGATGTAAAGGACAAACTCACCCATTTTCATTTTGTCCTTTTACAACTTATTCAGTTTTTTGTTGCTTTGGTAATGTTTATTTTGATTGTAATGAATTTAGATTTTCAGGGATATGTAACCCATATTTTATAAGTGCGTTAATATGGGCTGTTTATTTTTGTTTGAATTCAAAAATCGGTGAACGAACGGACGGATAGAATGTTCCGAGACTAAAATTACTGACCCAGGTAGCGGAGAGCGGCTAAAACCTGTTCTTCAAGGCTTAAATTCTGGTCCGCCGGCAAAGCGCCCAGGGCCGTCTGGATTTCCGCCGAGGTGTAACCCAGGCCGCTAAGTGCCTCGGTAATACGCATTTTTTCGAGAGCTTTTTCCGGGCTTTCCTGGGCTCCTCCGGTCCGTTTTCCACCGGAACGGGTGGTTGGAGCGGTCTCGACCAGCTTTCCTTTTAATTCCAAAATTATCCGGCTGGCTGTCTTGGCCCCGATACCCGGCACCTTCTTTAGAAAATCAGCATCCCCTTTCGCGATTGCCAGTTGGACCGCCTCGGTGGTAGCGTTACTCAAAACGTTGAGGACAGCCCGTGGCCCGACACCGGCCACTCCCAGCAGCATGTCGAACAGGGCCAGTTGGTCGGGGTCTTTGAAACCGTAAAGGATTAGCTGGCCTTCCCGCTCGTTAAAGTGAAGATGGGTATAAAGTTTGAGGTCGCTGCCGATTGGCCCCAACGCATCAAGGATTGAGACCGGTACAAACAACCGCAAACTGACCCCGCTAATATCAATCAGAAGGCTATCCGGCCCCATCCATTCCAGCTTACCGCGCACCGCCGCTATCATATATTCGTTTCCGGTCCTGTTAAGTTAAAAAGAAGGGCCGCGTTCTGGCCCATAATCAAGTCTAATTCTTCAGGGGAAAGCCCTGCTTCCCCCCGTATCCGCCGGACAAGTCGGTCCTGTTTGAGCAAAGGATAATCGGTGGCGAACAAAATCTTGGAAACACCACTGGCAAGCGCCGCCGCCCGGAAGACCCGGAAATCGTACAGGTAAGTCGTGGCCGCCGTATCGTAGTAAAGGTTAGCGAGGGCCAGCCGCACTTCCGGCATTAACTCATAAAAAGGGAGCCCCCCACCCCAGTGAGCCGCGATTATTTTCAATTCCGGGAAATTTGTCGCCAGTTCCAGGATTTTGGGCGGCCAGGTCTTGCCCTTACCGGGGTAAAGATGGCCGACCGGTTCGCTGGTGTGAATCATAAGGGGCGCACCATACTTTTGTAAAGCGGTCGCCAGGGGCAGCATCGTTTCGCGGCTGGCCGGGTCGAAATCCTGGCCGTCCGGTAACAACTCCCCCACCCCGCTCAGCCCTGCCTTTAGGCAGCGTTCGAGTTCGTAGACCGCCGCGTCACCTCCGTTCGGTTGGACTGCCGCCAGCCCTATAAGACGGTCGGGAAAGCGGCGGACAGCCTCGATAATATAGTCGTTGGAGGCGGCGCAAAGGCCGGGGTCGGCAAAGGCAAACCCGGTCACGACCGCACGGGTTATCCTGGCTGTGTGCATGCTGGCAACCAGGCTTTCGGCCGTGGCGAAACGGGCTTTGGGATCGCGGTAACACTCGTCAAACCAGCGGTCCCGTGCCAGGTAAACGGTTTTGGCCGCCGCAATTTCGGGCGACATTATATGGGTATGCACGTCAATAATCATGTGGGGTATAAAGAGGTTGCCGGTAAGGGTTAAAATTAGTGTTTGGACTGAATAGCCCCGGCCAGGACTTCCAGGCTCTGGAGCAAGTTGACCAGCTCTGGCAGCGGCAGGGTTTCGAGAATATTTACGACATTATCCTCGGCCTTGGCGTGATACTTTTGCAGGACGGCCCGGCCTTCATCGGTAATCCGGGCGTACACCAGGCGGTGGTCATCCAGGCAATCGACCCGTTCAACCAGTTTAGGGCGTAAGTTCTCCTTAAGCGGCCCGGTGGTCTTCCGGCGGCCCTCCAGGCCATCAATAATGCGAGACATTGTTGGGCGGCTGACCTTTAGGAGTTCGGCCAGTTCACTAATCAACCTTTTTTGGGTTTCCAGGGCTTTGAGGACACTGTACTGCTGGACAGTTATACCGGCCCCGTCTGCCTCCCGCTCCTGTTCCCGGTTGATAATCTGGCGGACCTGGGGCAGAATCACCAGGAGGGCCTGGGTGCAACGATGTTCCAGTTCGGTCCGGTCAAGCGCGCTAACTTTGGTTGTGTTTGTGGCGGCTTTCTGCCGGTTTTTCAAGGATGCGGACATAGCTTTTGTACCCAGACTCATCTTAGTACCTTCTCATCTGCGCTCCTGGGGTGACAAGTCCATAGGCCAGGTTGGAATGCGGAGAGACCAGAACTGGTTTGTGACCACTGAAATATGTGCCAATATAGTCTTTTGGCAAAACCGTTGTCAATCCACATCGCACCTGCTATCCCAAATCGCCCTTTAGGGTCCAGCTTGTAGTATAATAGGAAAATACCCGCTGAAGTTGGCTGCCTGCCTGCGAGATAAAACGGGTACCAAGTACGTAAGACAGAACCTGAAATAACACAACTCCCCAAGGAAAGACTGAAACCGGCGCGCGGCTTAAGCGGTCGTGGTAGGTTTTCGTTAGCTGTTTTACGTTCCGAACTTATGCAGGTGAGCTGCCCGGAACAGGGATTGTCCTTATTAATTATCGAATTCGAAGGAGACTGGTAGTATGGCTCAAAAAGTGGAAGTAACTGCCGAGGGTAAAGCCGCCCTGGAAGCTGAATTAAAACGCCTGATTGAAGTTGATGAGCCGGATACCCTGGCGCAGATGGCCGAGGCTGCTTCCCAGGGCGACTTGCGCGAGAATTTTGCTTATCACGATGCCAGGCGTGAACTGGGTATGATTCGAGGCCGGATTAGCGAATTAAAACAAACCCTTGCCAATGCCACGGTCGTAGCGGCTCCCACCAGCACCGACCGGGCCAGGCTAGGCTCGGTAGTAATCATCCGGGAAGAAGGGTTCGATGACGAAGAATCCTTTATGCTGGTAAGTGAAGCTGAAACCGGCAAGGCTCGCAAAGAAGGCCCCACGTTGCTTTCGGTGGCGGCCCCGATGGGCGCGGCCTTGAATGGCAAAAAAGTGGGCGACACCGTCAATGTTACGACCCCGACCGGCGCGACCCTCAAATTCAAAATTGTCCGGGTTCAATAAACCGTTTCCCGGCCAGGGCCAGAACCTTAATAAATTCCCAGAACCTTAACCCCGGCTATTGACCGGGGTTTTTAATACCGGTTTGGCTCCTTAGAAATAGATTGGTCCTTCCGATTTGAAACCGGACCGGGCCCCTGGGCGTAATATATCAGGTATAATATAATAGTTGGTTGCGCCAACTGCCAAAAAAGTATATTCTAGGGATGCGCCTTTGGGCGAGCGGCTTTTTGCCTGGGGAGTTATTTATCAGCCTTTTCTTTTAATTTTATTGCCACTGAAAACGGTCAAAAATGGATTTTAGCTTATTTGGAATTGGTTTCCCGCAATTAATGCTTATTTTCGTCATAGGCGTGATTGTGTTCGGACCGGAACGTCTGCCCGGCATGGCCCGCCAGGCTGGACGCTTTATTAACGAGTTGCGCAGGTTGACCCAGGACGCCAGGGGCGAAATTTCCAGCCTCACCAAAGAACTGGACATCCGGGATGACCTGAACTCGGTAAAAAACGACCTCATTAATATAAGAAATGATTTGACTGCCACTGCGGCCAGCGTAACTAAAGATTTCGAAAGTGTCCGCAAAGATATTACCCTCAAAAATGACCAGGGTGAAACAATGGGGGCCCAGCGCGAACAGTATACCTATAAGGTAACGGACGCGCCTGCCGCCGATGGTAGCGAGGCGGTCAAGATTGAGGAAACCATCACCCGCGAAACCATTATCCAGGACGCCATTGAGGATACCCCGGCTTCCGCGACCGAAGTGGTTACCGATTTATCAGCGGGCGAGATTGCTCCCTCCATCCTCGAAACCACCGCTGTCCCGGCACTGGAAGGCACAACTGCCGGGGTCATTCCTCCAGCCACGCCAACTACGGCGGCTGAAGCGATTATGATGCAAATCGAGGCCGATGCCAGGGCCAAAGCTGAGAAAGACGCTCTTACCGGCGACCTGTCCGCGACAGAGACCGTTACAATAACCACCAACGGGACCGAACCAGACGGAACCGAGCCGCCCCGCAAATCGAACGCGGGGGTGCCTCTCCTGGAAATAGAGCCAAGCCGGGCGGCTAACCCCTTCGCCGTGGCCTACGACATGCCCGAACCTGCCCCCGCCCCTGATTACGCCCTGGCAAGTGCGAGTATCCCGGCGGCCTCGAACACACTTTCCCAGGCGGAATGGGAGGAAAAACTGGCGAAGACCCGGCAGGAATTTAATGAACGGCTGGACCAGATGGAATTTCAGTTAAAGGACCGCCTTGACCGGGTGGAAAAACTCCTGGCAAGCCAATTTTTACGCGCCCACCAGGAATAAGGAGAGTAGCATTTTATGGCGAGTACTGACACTGAGCGCAAACCTTCCGGGCTGAAAGCAATTCGCATTCGCCGGGCCGGGCCGGGCAAACCCAAGAAAGAGAAAAAACCAAAACCGGTCGTCAGCCAGATGACTTTTTTCGAGCATCTTAGCGAACTGCGTAACCGCCTGGTCTGGTCCGCTGTCGCGGTGGTTATCACTACGGCAATTTCCTGGTTTTTTAGCGGTGACATTCTTAACGCCTTTACCGAACGGGCCAAAGTGGACTTTCCGGGCGTCAAGTTTATCAGTACCGAACTGGTCCAGAACTTTAGCGTCTATTTCGAACTGAGTTTACAGGCCGGGTTGCTCCTGGCAAGCCCCATCCTGGTCTATCACATCCTGGCCTTCCTGGCCCCGGCCCTCGAACCGGAAACCCAACCCGGTGAGGCCGGTTACGAAGAAGAAGTGAAAATGCTCGGCTCGATTCGCCGTAGCCTGGTCTTTTTTATCCCGCTGGTAGCTTTGTTCTTCCTGGGTGGGGTTGCCTTCGCCTATTACCTGGTGCTGCCCCCGGCCATCCACTTCTTTTTAACAGTTGGTCAGGGCCAGTTTGAGGCATTACCTTCGATCAAGCCTTACGTGGCTTTGCTGGCGAAAGTAATGTTCTGGTCGGGCCTGGTCTTCGAACTGCCGATGATTATGTTTCTGCTGGCAAAAATCCGGCTTGTCACCTGGCAGAGAATGGTAAAATTCTGGAAATGGGCGCTGGTGCTGTCGCTGGTGGCCGCGGCCTTTATCACGCCTAGCCCGGAAATTTTCAGCCAGGCCATCATATCCATCCCGGTCTACGGGCTGTTCTGGCTGGGGGTGCTGTTCGCCCGGTTCGCTAACTAACTCAAATAGAAGAAGAATATTACAGTGGCAGATGAACTGAATTTTGACCCCCAACTGGTCGAGGAGGCGCGAGATGTCCGGGAACGGGCTTACGCGCCTTATTCTAACTTTAAGGTGGGGGCGGCTATCCGCACCAGGAGCGGGAAGGTTTTCAAAGGCGCGAACGTCGAGAACATTTCGATTAGCATCACGGTCTGCGCCGAACGGAGCGCCGGGGTTGCGGCGATTTCCGCCGGGGAGATGGAGTGGGAAGAAATCGCGGTAGTAGCCGGGACTTCTCGCCCGACCAGCCCGTGTGGGGCTTGCCGCCAGTTCCTGGCCGAGTTTAACCCGAACCTGAAAGTAGTAGTGGCCAACCAGAGCGAGGTTTTTTATACCACGACCGTCGCCGAACTCCTGCCTAAAACTTTCGATAACGAAACCTACAAGTCCCAGGCGGTAGATTAAATCATCCCCACTCCTGCCCCTCCCCAGGGAGGGGAAAGTATCAGTAATAAAAATTTGGCCTGAAGGCCAATTTTTATTACAAATAATTCTGTCATTCCGAGCGAAGTCGAGGAATCTCAGCGCCAGTGGCGAACATAACCGTCGAGATTGCATGAAGCGTGATTCTCTTGTTCAGCAATACCCCACGAAACCAGACAAAAACGGAATCACACGTACTATTATAGCGATAAGCGGCTTTTAAGGAGTTTTATCGTTTCGGCGGTTAGGTCCTTGAAATAGGGGTCAAAGTCACTATCGCCGACACCGATGCTGGGCTGGTTGACCCAGTTCGATTTGAGGCGGTAGGCGTCCGCCGGGGGTATACCCAACCACTCGCTCAGTTCGTCGCCCCAATCGACCGGGAAATGGAGACGCACCCCTTCGGGCCGGATATCCGATTTTATAATAGCCCGGTTGGGAGCCTGGGTGGTAGCTACCCTGCCCAGAAAGACCCCTGGTGTCACGGTCGGCTCGAAGGTCAGCACAAGCTTCTGGTCCAGACCGGGTATTTGCTCCTTTAGTTGGTCCTCAAACCAGTGATAAATTTCTTCCCCGTTCATCGTTCGTTTTCTCCAAAATCTAGTTCAGGTTGGGTTTTATCTTGGTTCATCATTCCAATTTGTTGTTCAATCATATCATTAATGGCTACTTTAACAAACTCGTCACCTGTATTTATGGCAGCTTCCTGCAAAGCAGGTAAGATTTCCGAACCTTCAAAAAAACCAACTCTGGTTGCCGCAAAAAGTCTTACACCCTCAATAGGGTCTTTTAAAGCGTTAAGTAAAGCACCAAGGGTCTTTTCATCCTTAAATTCTCCCAAAGCAAAAGCGGCGGCACAGCGATTATAGTTATCGGTGTTATGAATCAGATTTAGCAAATATTTATGGGCAGGTTCGCCAATTTTTTTCAAAGCCCAAGAACAATTCCACTGGACACCACCTATAATTTCATTCCTTACTTCGGCCCTCATAATTTCTATAAGGGGAATAATCGCTTTTTCACCAAACATTCCAAAAGGTTCAATTAAATTTAATTTGTCAATATCATAAATATCGCTCATTCTGCCCATAACTTCCTGTACTAATAATTCAAAGGCAGATTCGCCAAACAGAACCACAACTTTACTAAGGTTTCTACGAAAATTAGTTTCCGTGGATGAATAAAAATCACTTGTGTTAAGGCTATCAATGAGGAAGGGAATCGAGGCCGGACCTATTTCAACCAAAGCTTTCCCGGCGGTTTCAACCACGACAGGGTCCAAACTCCGCAAGTCTTCGATTAAGGCTTTTATCCGGTCCTCAGTTGAGAGCACGGGTTAAACTTGTTTCTCTTTGGTGCTTTCGTTTTGCACCGGCTCGAAATTAAGGCCGTAGGGGTCAAGCTCAAGAAAAGCCCCGGCGGAATAGGTCGGCGTTGGTGGGTTGGAAGGTTTGGAGTCAAACCGGGCGCTGATAAAATCAAACGGGTCGGCGCTGGTCGAATTAGGCGGGGCTGGGTTTGGTTGGGGTTGGCTGGCAATAGGCATGCCTGGCTGGTTCATGGAACCAAAAGGCGGTGGCACCCCTGGTCGTCCATAACCATTGTTTGTCATACCGTTATAGGGCATCTGCCAGCCGTCAGGCCGGGCGATTGGCGTGGGTGCGGGCGGTAAGGGAGGGCGCGCCAGGGGAGGCGGTGCCGAGGGCAGGACACCCTGGTGATAAGTGCTTGTCGAAAGGCGTGTACCGATATTTATATCGTCATAAGGATTGCCCGGCTGGCGGCGGAAGCGGTACATGGCGGCTTCCCGGCGACGATTCCTGACAATCAGGATGGATAGCCCAATCAGGGTTACAACGGCCATAAGGGCTATACCGAACATAATCCAGAACAGGCTGTTATCGCTCCCCGGTTGGGCGGGCGCCGCCGCCGGGGTCGTTCCGGCCCGGACTGAAAAATCCTGGGCGGTCGGCTGGCTGGGGACCGGCCCACTCTTGAGGGCGGCAGGCATTTTAACCTTCTGTCCCCCAAGGACGTTTTCCTTCCAGAGTCCCTCCATATCGGCCAGCTTCACGCCAAAGACCGCCATAAAAGCGCCGTCTTCATCGTTCCGGCGTAACTGGTCTAGCACGTTGCTCCAGACGTTGTTGCCGTAGGAATTTATCAGGAAAGTGACGATGCTCCTGCCTTCGGCATAGGCCAGCAAAGCCGAGTCCTCAGAGGCGGGCCAGTATTTATCGAGCTTGCTCAGGGGGATCAGGGCATCATTCCGGTACGCCTGGAGCAGCATATCGTCATATTCTTTGATACTGATGACGTTCTGGTTATAAACTGCAAAACCCTCGTCCAACCAGCGCGGCGCGGCACCCTGCAAGAACTGGTAAAGGGCCGCATGGGAGAGTTCGTGCGGGATACCCTCGCCAATAAAAATGCTGGAGTTCATGTCCTGGGGAGCGATAGCGACAATTTCGATACCGCCATACTTGCTAAAACCGCCGCTCCATTCCGGCACATCCGGGAAAGTGTAGTGATAGGCGGCGCTGCTGCCATAGATGGTTATATAAATCTGCTGCTGCGGGTCCATGTTAAAGCGGCGCTTATAGGTAGCCAGGGAATCCGCCGCCAACTGGTACATCAACTGGCCGTAACCATCATCGCCGTTATACCAACGCACCGTGACCTGGGGCCCTTCGCGCTGGTACCATGTATGGGTCGAATCCTGGTACACCACTGTTTGTGAGGGGGTTTGAAGCTGGACATTCCCATCGGAGAGAATCCAGTAATAGATTACGGGCATCCCTGTCGCGATAGAATTGGTATCCTCTGAGAGGAAATAAGTCGCACCCCCGTTTTGAAAATTAACCGGCTCGGTATCTTCGCGGCCTTTTGTCCCAAATTTTAATTTTAGCTCGGCGTGGTTAATCGTGCTGCCATCAATCCGGGCATTTACCGTGAACTGGATGCCTTCCCGGTAACGGACGGAAGCCGTATTCTTCTGGACGATAATTAGCCCGGCCTGGGCATGGGCCGGGGTTGAGGAAACAAACCCGAAACCGGACAGCATCACCAGCGCCAGCAGGAAACACCAAAAAACCGGGGATAACCTGGCGCGGACGGTGGGGCGGTTAAGAGTCATTTGTTACCTCGACGAAAAGAAAAAGCCGGTTTTTTATGAGATGGGTAGAATTGGGCAGCCAACACGGATTGCCGTTTAATAAAATATTTTATTTTTCAATAAAGAGGGCCGCTTGAAAATTATTACACTCCAGATAGCCCCTGTCAATAGCCCGTTTGGCTTTTAATCCAGGCTATTTGGCGGCGTAAATCTGGCGGTACATAAAGTAGTTGGCATAGATTATTTCAACATAGGTGCGGGTTTCCGGGAAGTCTATGTTATCAACCCAGTTATCAAAGTTGGTCGTCGAAGGCGCTTCATCGTTCCAGCGATAGACATTCCCCGCCCCACCATTATAAGCCGCCAGGGCCTGGTAGGGGTTGCCGTCAAAATCCTTTAGCCGGGCCGCCAGGTAATACGCGCCAAATTCCAGGGCCGTATAGGGGCGGTAAAGGTCGGAAGTCTGAAAACCCTGTTTATCCAGATTTGTAGCGATTCCTTTGCCGGTATCAGGCATTACCTGGGTCAGGCCGATGGCCCCCACCCCGCTGTTGGCATCAGGGTCAAAAGCTGACTCCTGCTTGACCAGGGCTACCATCAAAAGTGGGTCAAAATTCTGCCGTTTGGCCTGCTCCAGGATAATCTGCTGGTAGGCCAGGGGGTAAATCAACTTTTGCAAAAGTAGTGGCAGCGTCCGTAACCCTGCTGTCGGGTTCTTCTCCTGGAAGATTGCCAGCAGACGCTGGGCGGCGGTTATCGAGTAATAATACTCGCCCTGCTCATTCAGGGTCAGGGCCAGGAAATACAGTTCCAGGGGGCTATCGTTGTATTTGTCCACCAGCTCTTTGGCTTCCCGCGTGGCCCAGTCGGTCAGGCCCACCATTTTGAGGTCGGCCAGGCGGCGCAAGCCGGGGTCATTTTTCAGGTTATTATGGGCGGTGTCGAGCGGGTTGGTGGTCGCCGCCGGACTGGGCGTCGTTTTAACCGGCCCGGAGGCAGGCGCGGTTGTTGGCGCAACCGTCCCGGCGACGATGGCGGTTACAGTTGCCGCAGGTGTGGCAGAGGCCGAGGAGGCGGGTGCGGCCCAGGCTATTAGCCAGCTTTCCATCGCGACCCGGTCCCGCTCCATGTCGGCGGCAAAAGTATTCGGGTTATAAACCGCCGGGTGGGTGGCCGGGGTAGAAACCGGGGGCGTATTGGGGTTATAGGTGTCGTTTAGGCGTTCGCTGGCCCGGATGGCGAAATAATCGGTCGTGGGCGAGTCGACCGCCGTCTGGAAGGCATTCCGCGTTCCGTTCACGTTGTTGGCAGCCTGGTAAGCTTTCCCTAACTGGTAAAAGACCTGGGCCCGGCTGCTGCTGGCCGGGAATTTCTGCAATAACCGGTCGGCATAGGGCTGGGCATTGTCCGGCCCCTTAGCCATAGCCAGCCGGATTTGATTCAACAGGGCGTCTTCGGCGAGGGGGTTGGACGGGTAATTTTGCAAGACCTGTCCATACAAATTAAGGGCATCCCCGCTATTGCCTTCTACCTCGGTCAGGTGGGCCAAACGGGAAAGGGCCTGAGGGGCGGTCTGCCCCTGCGGAAAGCGATTCCAGAGTTCAAGATATTCGCTGATGGCGCGGGTGGTATCACCGGTATTTTCGACACTTACCGCCAGCAAATACCAGGCCTGTAAAAACCGCTCCTGCCCGCCACCCGAAAGGTTGGGTGGGGTCGGCGGTTGGGCCGATTTTTCGTCCGGACGGCCCAGGAACCGGGCGAAATCGACTATAGCCTGGTCCGGCACTCCTGCTTTATAGAGATAATAACCTTTGAAATAGTCGTTCAGGACCGGTGAATTATTATTGTAGAGGGTTTTAAGGGTGTTAAACCCGGTGGTTGTATCCACCAGTTCATCCAGGATTTGGCGGTAAATGTCGCTGGCTTTGCCGGGCTGCCCGGTGGTTTCGAAGATTTTGGCCTCTTTGACCATGATTGAGGCACGGTAATCGGGGACTTTTGCTAACTCAAGGACTTTTGCGTACCAGGCCAGGGCGTTGGCGGTATCGTTGGACTTCAAGTAGTCGTCCCCGACCTTCTCCATTGCCGTGACTTTGGTCAGGTTCGTAACGGCGCTATCAGCTACTTTCTTATAGGTATCGAACGACTGGGTGGTTTTTGAGGTGCTTTCGTAAATGGTAGCGATTTCGTCCGAGGCATAGCCGTCCAGGGGCATCTGGCCGGGATTCAGGGCCTGGTATTTCGTAAAATAGGTCAGGGCGTTGTCCCACTGGCCCAGGTCTTTGTAGGTCAGGCCCAGGTAAAAATAGGCGTAGGGAACGAGCGGGTTGTTGGGATACTGGCTGACAAATTTCTTAAAATTGTCGGTGGCTTCGTCATAGCGGCCCCGGTCTACCCCGGTCCGGGCCAACCCAAAGAGGGCGGCAGGAGCCTCCGAGCTACTGGCGTACTGGTCAAGTATCAAGCGGTATTGGGCGGCGGCATCCACCGGGCGTCCTTCGCTATAATACTCGTCGGCCAGGCTGCGCAGGCGGGCGGCTTCATTGGAAGGGGGGATAGCGGTCGGGGTCGGTCCGGCATCCGGTTTCAAGCCGAACCCGCCCACTTCAGGAGTCGGGTAAACTTCCTCGACCAGGGGCGTTTTTCCGGCGGTAGAGCCGGTGGTGGCTGTCTTGTTTATGACAGCAGCGGTCTGGCGAGCGCTGGACCGGTTGCCCGCATCGGCATTAAAAAAGAAATAAACCCCCAGGGCTACCAAAACCAGGCTAACCAGGAGGGCCGTAAAGGCCAGGTAAAAATTTAAACGTCGGCGACGGGTGACTTGTGGGGAGGACGAGGTGAGGCTGGGTTTGGAATTCTGGACAGTAGTCGGCTCTTCTAGTTTTGTTGAATTAGGCATAAACTCTTTTGGGACAATTTACCGGCCAGGCCCGGAAACTTCTTTGGTCGCCCGGTTAGGAGCGAAACCCGGTCCGACCGGTAAACTGTCCTGCTGTTTTTGTTTAACGCTGCTTCGGTTGCGGGGCCGAGACAATCCTTTCGTAGTAATCGTCAGCCTGCTCCGCGTCCAGTTCGAAAGTCGGCTTTTTATAAATTTGCCGGCTTCGTGTATCTACCCGGTCTTCGTCATATTTGAAACGCTCACGGGCGATTTGATAGACCCTCTTAATTTTGACCCGTAAAGCATCGTCCCGGACATTTTTGAGGCGCTCATCTACCGCAGGATTACCAGGGGTAGGCGCAGCTTTGACAACCGGCTCGGAGGGAACGTTGCGGCTGGCCCCAGAACTGGCCCCGGCCCCGAATTCGGGCGGTTCTTCCACCGGCTGGCGGTCGGGCAGACGCACCGGGCGCTTTTCAGGTGTTTCCCGGACCTGGCTTGTTACCGGGGTAGGCCGGTTCCCGAAAAGGGGCCGGACCTCGCCTTTGGGTGGGGTCACCGGCAACGGGCGACCCGGAAAATCCACTTCTTCCTCGTCTTCCTCGTCTTCCTCCTCTTCGTCCGGTTCTTCAGCGGAAGGGGTAGGCGGGAGCGCAGCCTGGGTGGGTGGAGCGGCGGGGCGCCGGATTGGGGTCGGGGCCGGTTCGTCCAACGGCACCTCAATACCGGGTTCTTCCTCGTCTGGGGCTTCCGTAAAGTGTGCCCCTTCGGGTAACGGGATAGCCTGGTTCTCGGCAGGCGGGTCGAAATCGAGAGCGTATTCGGTGCCATAACCGAGGGCGGCCAGGGCCCGGCTTAGAGCCTGGTTCTCGGCGGCAATCAGATAATCGAGCCCCTCGCTATCGAAGGGGCCGGGCAGTGTCTCCTGGCGTGACTTCGCACCCCACCCGGTGGCGACACCGCCTTCGGGCAATTCTACCCTTGCCATAAAGACCGCCACGTTACCTTCGTGGCTGGCTAACTTGGTTTTTATTTTGGCCTGGGGATGGTCGGCCCGAAGCCAGGCCATCCGCCATTTCAACGGAAGATAGGGCTGGCCGTCCCGCTGTTCCAGATATTGTTGATAGGGAAAATTCACTCCACCTTCGCCGTTCGAGCTTCCCGAACGGTGGCCGCCTTTCCCGCCTGCTTCCGTCATAACCTTTTACCGCTCGTCCTTCTATTGAATTCGTTAAGAAAAACCTTTTATCAAAGCAGTTTTTTGAGCTTGTTTGATACGGGGAAACAAAACCGCCGTTTTATCCATTATTATTGCTGGGAGCAAAGACCGGAAGTCCCTGAAAAGCATTTCGGTTGCATTTTAACACAAAAACAGTCTTTTTTACCAGACATAATATTATCCCTAAAATGTGGAAAATTGGCCTCCCGGTCTTGTTGGTTGGCCTCAATGGACCAACTTGCCCCTACCTGGCAGTTGTGTTATCCTCCATGTTCGTTAATCATATCTTTAGAATTCAATTATCATATGGACTTTGAAAGGAGACCGCTCCGAGTGAAAGGACTAATCCTTAGCGGAGGTAAAGGAACACGCCTGCGCCCTCTCACCTATACCAGCGCCAAACAACTGGTCCCGGTCGCCAATAAGCCGGTGTTATTTTACGCCATCGAAACCCTTGTCGAAGCCGGTATCAACCAGATCGGTATCATCGTGGGCGACACCAAAGACGAAATTAAAGCCGCGGTCGGTACGGGCGAACGCTGGGGCGTTGACATCACCTATATTCCCCAGGAAGCGCCCCTCGGACTGGCCCACGCCGTAAAAATTGCCGAGGATTACCTGGGCGACGACCGGTTCCTGATGTACCTGGGCGATAACATGATTGAAGAAAGTATTCGCCCTCTCGTCGAAGAATTTTCCAGCCCTGAAACGGAATATAATTGCCAGATTCTGCTTAAAAGAGTTACTAACCCAGAAAGTTACGGCGTGGCCGAACTCGATCCGGCCAACCTCGAACGAGTGGTCCGGCTGGTCGAAAAACCCCGCGAACCGAAAAGCGACCTGGCCCTGGTCGGCATCTACATGTTCGATAAAAACATATTCGAGGCCGTCAACTCGATTCAGCCTTCCTGGCGCAACGAACTCGAAATTACCGACGCAATTCAATACCTGGTTGACCACGACTACCAGGTCCATCCCAAAATCGTGAACGGCTGGTGGGTCGATACCGGTAAACAGGCTGATATGCTCGAAGTCAACCGCCTCATCCTGGACCGCCTCGAACGCAGCGTCGATGGGGTAATCGACCGGGATAGCTCGGTCAGCGGCAAGGTCGTTATCGCCAAGACCGCCGAGATTATCAACAGCGTGGTACGCGGCCCGGCCATCATCGGCGACAACTGCCGGATAGTCAACAGCTATATCGGCCCTTTCACCTCGATAAATCACCACTGCACCATCGCCGATAGCGAAATCGAACACTCGATTATCCTTGAAAACAGCCAGGTGCTGGATATTAACGGGCGCATCGAGGATAGCCTGATTGGCCGGAATGTTGTCGTCGAAAAATCACCCATAAAACCCAAAGCGTACAAGCTACTTTTGGGCGATAATAGTCGCGTGGGGATTCTTCCTTAATTCACCGGGCCGGAGGAATTTTTTAAATTTTGAGGCTTAGGTTTAACCAGAAGTAAGTACCGAAGAATTTTTTGTAATCAGGAGCGCAGCAATTGGAAAAATTACTTGTGACCGGCGGGGCCGGGTTTATCGGCTCGAACTTCGTGCGGTACATGCTCGAAAAATACCCCGACTACTCGATTACGGTCCTTGACAAACTGACCTATGCCGGGAATTTGGCTAACCTGGCCGATATTGAAGAAAAGTACGGACCGCAGGGCCGCTACAACTTCGTCAAGGGCGATATTGCCGATCCTGTTGCCGTCAAGGAAGCGATGGCCGGGGCCAGATACGCTCTCAACTTTGCCGCCGAAAGCCATGTCGACCGCTCCATCGAGGAGCCGGGCCAGTTTATCCTGACCGATGTTTACGGCACCTATATCCTGCTGGAAGAAGCCCGGCAAGTCGGGGTCGAACGCTTCTTGCAGGTCTCAACCGACGAAATTTACGGGCACGTGCCGGACGGCTCCTCGGTCGAAACCGATAAAGTCGAACCGCGCAGCCCGTATAGCGCCAGCAAAGCCGGGGGTGAGCTTATCGCCCACGCCTACTTTATTACCTATGGGCTGCCGGTCGTTATCACGCGGGGCAGCAACAACTACGGTCCCTACCAGTACCCCGAAAAGCTGATTCCTTTGTTTATAACCAACGCCCTCGAAGACAAGCCGCTCCCGGTTTACGGTGACGGTCAACAAATCCGGGACTGGATTCACGTGCTTGACCACTGTAGCGGGATTGATACGGCCCTGCACAAAGGCCAGCCCGGCGAGGCTTACAATGTCGGCGGCGGCAATGAACGGACCAATATGTTTATCACCCAGACTGTCCTCGAACTGCTGGGCAAGCCCGATAACCTGATTACCTATGTCAAAGACCGGGCCGGACACGACCGCCGCTATTCGTTGGATACCACCAAACTGCGCGCCCTTGGCTGGGCTCCCCAGAAAGACCTGGCGACCGGGCTGCGCGAAACCGTCGAGTGGT
Organism: Chloroflexi bacterium 54-19; assembly: GCA_001898225.1. Taxonomy (GTDB): domain Bacteria; phylum Chloroflexota; class Chloroflexia; order Chloroheliales; family Chloroheliaceae; genus 54-19. Next base: position 1,103 of record MKTJ01000016.1, on the reverse strand, counting down.
ATCTCAACAACCGCCAATGGTGGCAAGCCCTCAAGGCGGGCGAGTTCAAGGAATTTTACGAACGCCAGTACACCAAACGCTAACTTTATTTTTAGAAACTAAAACAGGTCGGGCTTACTCACAAAGAGAAAGTCCGGCCCGTTTATTATCCCCGTTAATATTTAGCGGTCTCAAAACTAATTGGGTGAGGGTTTGTATCAAAAATCATTGGTAGATGACTTAAAACTAAGGAGGTTATTTGTTTTTAGTTTGGTGGGCTAAATCCCAGGCCTGGGGAATAGCTTCAGTCAACCACCATTCCCAGAAATCAAGCTGTTTCTTAATATCTGTTGTAATGGGTACATAATTATTAAAATTGTTATTCTGGATTTCCTCCTGTGCTGATTCTTGTATGTATTTTTTTCTTTCAGTTTCCCGTGTTTTCTCCCACCAGAGACCAGGTTCATTAAGATCCTCAATAGAATAAGCCTGAACCGCTTCCATTACAAATTGATAAGCTTTCGGATAGTCACCACCTTGGAAAATAGCTGCTAAAGCCCAGTAAGCGGCTCCATTCGCAAGCCATCCTTGTTTTTTCGTTCTGGATTCTAATCCAATTACCCCATTATAAAACCGATTGGACAAATCTCTTTTTACTTCTGTAGCTTCTACTAATCCTAGCAGGAAATCTTCTGCCATTTTTAACATTATAGTTGGATCAAACGAATAATCTTCATCCCCTTTTTCCTCAATCCCAAATTGGTCCCAAATAGGTAAAACTTTTCGAGCCGTTATAACAGCTAACCATCCATAAGTTCGATCCGCTAGTGACAGAATTATGGGTATAAAAAACCGATCTGGATCACTTGAATTTAATTTCTTATATCTTGCTACGGTTGAGGGACCAAAACTTGTAAAGATGGCGTTACAAACGGAAGGGTCGAGATTATAGGTCGGATCATTTCTTACTAATCGAAGATGTTTATTGCATAAAATTTGAGTAAAGAGTGGTAGCTCAAAAGCTAGCAATTAAATCACCTATTTCTTCACATTTCCAAAACTAGAAATAACCAAAACTCTTAATAGTTGATACTAGTAGTTAGTCTAGAATTGATTGATAAGTA
>MKTJ01000015.1 GCA_001898225.1 Chloroflexi bacterium 54-19 | reverse complement strand
GCAAACCTATTTTAGCTCAAGAGGTTTCTTTATTCTTACTTCATCCTAAAATTCGGGATGATTCATGTTTGATTTTATACCCGGTTTACAACTTGCGAGTGCCCTTACACTTCGGATACCCGGTACAACCCAGGAACTCCCCGTAAGGCCCTTTGCGCCGGACCATCGGTTTCTGGCAAATCGGGCAGGTTTCGGTAGCGGTCGCCGGGGCCAGACTCCCGCTGGCTGCCGGGGCTTGAACCGGGGCAGCTATTACTGGCTTATCCTCGAAAAGTTCGGGTATTACTTCAGGTGCCGCAGTTTTACGGCGAGTGGTCCTTTTTACAGGGGTAGCCTCACCATCAGCGGCTGGAACGCGGGTCACGGTAGACCGGCGTGACCTTGTTGAAGTGGCGTTGGCTTTAGCGGCGGTAGGCGGCTCCCATGGTCTTACCGAGTCCTCGTCACTGGCAGAGGCCGGGGCCTTCGAACGGGCAGTCCGTTTGTAACCGCCGCTTGCTCCACTTTTCGCATAAGTCCCGCCTGAGGCCGTCCTGGAATAACCGCTACTCGACCCACCACGGCTGTAACTTCCGCCTGAACTACGCGAATAAGTCCCACCACTTGAACTTCCACTCGACCCGCGAGAGTAACCTTTTTTCGCACCAAAGTTGCGACTAGCCGGTTTTTCTTCGGGCGGGAAATCGTCCACCGGTACTTCAATTTTGCCAACCTCGCGCTGGGCTTTGACGAGTTGTTCCATCATCGGCTTATAGACCGAAGCGACCAGCGGGGTCCAGGCCATTTTGCCCTCGGCCACCTCGTCCAGTTCACCCTCCAAACGGGCCGTAAACTGGACATCTAGCAAATCGGGGAAGCGGGCGACCAGCAAATCGTTGACCGCCCGGCCAAGCTGAGTCGGGTGGAACTTGCGCTCTTTGCCCTCCTTCAACTCCACCACGTAACCCCGGTCCCGGATAGTAGACATGATAGTGGCATAGGTGCTGGGGCGGCCTACCCCCAGTTCTTCCAGGGCTTTAATCAGGCTGGCCTCGCCGTAACGAGGCGGCGGCTCGGTGAAATGCTGCCCCGGCAAAAGTTTGAGCAGGTCGAGCGGGTCGCCCACCTCCAGGGGCGGCAGACCACCTTCCGGTTCCGCCGGGCCGCTCCCGTTCTCGTCCTCCTCGTTATCGCCCTGGCCTTCCCGGTAGACCGCCAGGAAGCCGGGGAACAATATTCGTTCACCGCTGGCCCGGAACGGATAAACCTCCGGGGGGACAAACTGCGAGAGGGGCCTCGCCTCAATATCCACAGTGGTAAGCTCGATGCGGGCCGGGGCCATCTGGCTGGCAATAAACCGCCGCCAGATAAGTTGATACAACCTGAACTGGGCCGGGGTCAGGTAAGGCTTGACCGCTTCGGGCACCCGGCCCGGTCTGGTCGGGCGAATCGCCTCGTGGGCTTCCTGGGCTCCCTTGGCTTTCTTGGCGTAAAAAGGCGGCTTATCGGGCAGGTAAGCCGGGCCGAACCGCTCTTTGATAACGTCACGGGCGGCTTGCTGGGCTTCGTAGGCGACCTGGGTCGAGTCGGTCCGCATATAGGTAATCAGGCCCTGGTGCCCTTCCGTACCCAGGTCCACGCCCTCGTACAACTGCTGGGCGATTTTCATGGTGTCCTGGGTCTTCATGCGCAGTTTGCGGGCGGCTTCCTGCTGCAAGGTGCTTGTGATAAAGGGGGCGCTGGGCCGCCGCTGCCCTTCCTTTTTCGTGACCTTGCCGACCGACCACTTCGCCCCGGCCAGTTTGCTAACTACCTCCCCGGCCTGGTCACCGTTTTCAAACTCGTGACGGCGATTCTCTTTCGGGTTCCACAGGGCCGCGTGGAAAATATCGGCTTTCAGTTTGGAGAATGGCGATTTCGCCAAGTCGGCCTCAATCGTCCAGAACTCGCGGGGCACAAAGGCCTCGATTTCCCGTTCGCGCTCGATAACAATTCGCAAGGCCACGCTCTGGACCCGCCCGGCGCTGGTCCCCTTCTGGACTTTATTCCAGAGCAGTGGGCTCAATTTGTAGCCGACCAGGCGGTCCAGCACCCGGCGAGCTTGCTGAGCGTTGACCAGGTTCATATCAAGCTGGCGGGGGTTATTGATGGCATTGGTAATGGCGCGCTGGGTAATCTCGTGAAACTCGACCCGGCTGACCCGCTGCTGGCCCCGGCCCAATCCTGCCGCCGTCATGATATGCCAGGCGATAGCCTCACCTTCGCGGTCGGGGTCGGTCGCAAGCAGCACCTGGGGAGCCTCTTTCGCCAGCGCCTTTATCTCGTTGATAGTCTTCCCGCGCCCCATCACGGCGACATAAGTCGGCTGGAAGGAGCCGTTATCAACCTCCACACCGAGACCCTGCTTTGGCAGGTCGCGGACGTGTCCCATCGAAGCCCGCACCGCGAAATTTGGTCCGAGAAAGCGGGTAATCGTTTTGGCTTTGGCAGGAGATTCAACAATAACCAGGGTTTTGCCCATAAGGTGGCCTCTTTGTCATAAAATCACAAACAAATGTTCTTTTTATTATAGCACAACCGGGCAAAAGTTATGCACAATGGAAGAATTCTACCCGGTCTTAACCACCGGGGCAAGATCTATCTTCAGGGGAAACGTCCCTTTTTCAGGGCGTTGAGGCAGGAACCGAAGTTGCAAGTTTTGAGGTTCTTCAAACGGGCAAAAGGTCAACCAGCCCTGTTCGGTATCGCCTTCTCCCAGCGCCCCACCCTTAAAGATCGGTTGGTGAACCTTATCAGAGGTTGGCTGGATATACAGGCGGTCGGTCCGGGCATTGTATAAAGAAAACTGGGAAGGCCGGACATTTTCGCTGCCGCTAAACCATCTCAACGAGGTAACTTTTAGCGAAACCTCGACCTCAACCAGGCCGGAGTTACAAAAGAGCAAATCGCCAACAGGTTTATCGGGGCGGTAGACAACCTGCAAGACCTCAACCTGGAAGTTATTAAAATCAATGGTAGTACCGGCGGGATAAACTTTCGAGGTAAATCCTGTGGCGAAGAAATAAAGCGCCCCACCGAGCAGGCCCAATAAAACCAGGGTAATCAAGAAACTGACCCAGCCTTTTGGCGGCGGGGGATTTCTGGATGATTTTGGAGGCAATTCGCTCAGACGCATGGTGAGTACATAAATTTCCAATCTCCTACGACGTTTTCTATAATCTATCATAAACCGCCCGGTTTTAATATAATAAAAATCACCCTTTAACTAAATCCAAACCAAACCTGCAACCTTAATTCGGATGGTCGCGTTATAAAGTAAGTCGGAACGGGAATTTTAAGAGGGAAGTATGCCAAAAACCAACCCGAATAAATCAAAACTTATTATGTTTAGCGGGCCGCCGGGGGTGGGTAAAAGCACCTTGAGCTACCGTCTCGCCAGGGAAACGGGTATCGCTATCCTCACCAAAGACCAGATCGAACGAACCCTCCTTACTTCGAACCTAGCCAGCGAGACCGGGCGATTAGCCTACGACCTCTTAATCGAGACAGCCGAGTTCAATATGCAACGCGGGGCTTCACTAATTCTCGACGCGGTCTTTGGCACGAACAACCTGCGCGACCTCTTTATACGGCAAGCCGCCGCCAATAACGCCGCCTTTTACGGGATTGATTGTATTTGCAGCGATAAAGGACTCTGGCAAAGCAGGCTGGCGACCAGGCCGGAGATGGTCCCCGGCTGGCAACCGGCCGCCTGGACCGATTCGCTCCGGGTGCAAAACTATTACGAGGAGTGGGCCTACCCACACCTGACCCTTGACGCGGTTGACTCCTTCGAGAGCAATTATAAAAAACTCCTGGCCTATCTCGCCCAATAAAAAAGACCGCCCTGGCCGGGCGGTCTGCTAATTCCCAAAAGACTATTCCTCGAAAACCTTCTCACCACGCTGCAACCGCAGGGCAATCTGGTAAGTCTGGTTGGCCGAACGAGGCGTCGGGAAGTGCGCCCCCAGGAACCGGGCCGCCGCCACCAGGGCGTGATAAGCCACCGGGGCCGTTTCGGGCCGTCCGGCCAGGGTGTAATACTGCCGGGTCGAAGCCTCGACACATTGCAGCACGTGGAACCCGGCATCCTCGCGCAGTAAGGCTTTGCCGAGAGTGGCAATCAAACGGGCAGGGTCGGCCCCGGTCGAAAGGTAACGCGCGACCAGTTCCCCGGCCTGGTTGACCTGCTGCTGCCGGTTGAAAAGTTCTAACAAATCCTCGAGCAAAGCTTCGGGCCGGGCGTTCGCGGCGGCCTCGCGGTCAAGTTGAGGCAGGCGGGTCGCCGGGATATTCAGGAAGCGGTCGAGATAAATGCTCATCGCGCCATCCCAGACCCCGCGCAATAATTCGGGCGAGGGGCTGCGCCGCATGGCCTGGTGCAGGGCGTTGGCGTAGGTATAGGTGTGGTGGACCGTGTTCCAGTCGCCAAACTCGTTCGAGATATGGAACTGGGCCACCCGCCGGAGCGCGCCGTAAGCGACTACCTGGGCCAATTCTTCAAAACTTGCGCCGTCTTCCAGGGCGGCTAAAAGAGCGTCGCTGGTCGCCTGGGGGTCGTCACCGAGCAGGGTTTCCACCAACCTGTTCCAGTGGGCCGTGATGTCCCAGGTCCGGCCCTGACCTTCCGCGATAGAACCGGGTAGGCGGGCGAAGGCGTCTTGCAAAATCCCCACCAGGTTGACCGGTTGCTGCCACTCGTTCGTTTCTTCCTGGCGTGACGCCCCGGCAAAGACCGGAGCCAGGCTTGCCAGCACAACCGGGGCCTGGTCCCACCCGGCCCGGTCGAGCGCCTCGAAAGCCTTGTTGATATAGTCGAGCAGGTGCCCAATATCCATATAGCGGTGGTCGGTGGCCGCCGCGAAAAGCATATCGGCGATAGCGGCGGAGGGATGCCCGGCCTCGATAGCCGAAACCAGGCAGCGTTCGGCTCCTTCGCTGTCGCGCACTTCCACGAACTGCCGGAACCATTTTTTAAGGGTCGGCAAATCGGTCGAGAAATTCGGCAAGGGGTCCAGGGTGAAACGGGCGGGTTGGCCGCTGCAATCGCGCCCGACCGCGTTCAGTCCAGTATAGAGCGCCCGTGGTTTGTCGTCATTCTCAAGGTGCGGCAGTAAATTTATCAGGAGTGTATTGATAGTCTGGCCGTTGGACCAACCGGCCCGGCGGTTCCGCGCTCCGTAATCAAGGCCAATCCCAAAGGGTATACTGGCGGCCTCGTCCCGGCTATTTTCGTTTTGTAACAGACCCAACACGCTTTTGGCAACGACCAGCCGGATATTGCGTTCGAGACCGTCCCGCAACCGTTTTTGCTGGCGCTCCCGGTAATCGCCCTGGGGCCGCAAATCGAGCCAGATTTCATCGCCTTCCACCCGCGCCGGGAAACTGCGGACATCGTCGGCCCACTGGTCGAAAGTGCCGCCGCTCGCCAGGTCAAAACGGGCGTGGTGCCAGTGACAGGTCAGGATACCTTCTCGCACGGTCCCTTTATCAAGTGGGAACCCCATATGAGGGCACCGGTTATCTACGGCGTAGACCTGCCCCCCGAAAAGAAAGAGGACAATCACATGGTCGTCGGTATGAACGGTCAAACTGCCTTTGGCGGTGAGTTGAGCTAGGCTGGCTACCTGTTCCCATCCGGCCAGTTGACTACCGGGTGGCGGTGTGGTCATTGTCATAAAATAACTCCTTGCGAATTTTGAAAGAAAGGGAGAGCTACTTTCACTATAACCATCCTACCACCAGGCCGCAACCGCTAATCGGGCGGGACAGCCTGTACTTTGGTACAGGAATTTTATAAAAATTAAAAGGGCGGCCCTTCCGTAAACGAGGGAAGGAGTCGCCCCTTTTTCTAGCAGACCACGATACCTAAAGACCGGTCGATGGCGTCCGAGAGTTCAAAAATAGAGGCCGGTTTCAGAACCACTTCTTTAATCAACGGGGACGGTTTTACCAGGTCCATATCGCTGGCGAAACCGATCACCGGGATGGGCCGGGTCCGGGCTGCGACCTTATCGACCAGGGTATTGCCGTCAAGCGCCGGGCAATCAAAGTCCGAGATAATCAGGTCGAAATCGAAATTCTCCATGATTATGAAAGCGTCCTGGCAGGAAGTTACGCTGATTACATCGAACCCGGCATCCCGGAAGTAGCATTCGAAGGTAAGCGCGTGCGAAGCCGATGAGTCGACAAATAACAATTTTTGATTCATTGGGTTGCCAACATCCTTGATAGAAATAATAAAGACAGAAAAGAGAGACCGAGATAAAAGGTTAGAAGCCAAGTCCCACACAACTGGATTGTAAAGTTCCTATGTTAAGACTTCGTGTAATTCACTTTTCGTTACGCTTAAGAAATAGATTAAATTTCCGTTAAACCGGTAAAATTATGACACCCCTGTGAAGAATGTTACGGGAATTTGAACAGGTATTTTCCTTACTTAATTCGTTAAAAGTTTTCTATTTATGTAAACCTTCAAAACTCCTCTTTCAAAAAGGACTTCTGGGGTATATCTTGAAAAATCAGCCCATGTTAATATTTAAACATGACAACCCGGAAGAATACTTTATCTGCAACTAAATATCTGGCGCTGGTAGTCTTCAGCCTTTTTATAGCGCTGCCGGATAGCCCTCTGCTGGCCGGGCCGGGCATTGACCAGGAAGTCTTTAAATATGCCGGGATGGCCCTGGATCTGGGTGCGCGACCATACACGGATATTTTTGACCACAAACCGCCTTTAATCTATTTGATAACCGCTTTTTCGGATAATTTTGGTATCTGGGGTTTCTGGCTTTTTGAAAGGATTGCGGTCGGCCTGACCGCGATAGCTTTTTATACCTGGCTTAAAAACAATAAATTTCCGGCTCGTTTCGGGTTGGCCCTGGCCTTTCTCATCTTCCTGGACTTTCCTGGAATCAGCGGAGGTGGCGGAATGACCCGCACTTTTACGGGCTGCACCAATTTCTTAACTTTCCTCGTGATAAGCAGTTCCCTGCGCCGCAAGTATTTCTATGCCGGTATTTTGCTGGGCCTGACCTTCATGTTGCAACAAAACGAGGTTCTACCGGCTATCGCCTGGTTAGGTGGTTGGTGGTTACTTAGAAAAGATCTAGATATAGCCGGGTTAGTAAAGAGGACCGGGCTGCTTTTTCTCGGCAGTCTGGTGCCTGTGGTACCCATTCTTTTATTCGTGCTGGCAAAGGGGGCCTTTTCCGACTTTGTCGAGCAAGCTTTTCTCTTTAATTTTGAATATATCCAGAGCGACGACTCGTTGTACGAACGGGTCATTATTGTCCTGAAGGGATGCATTTTGATGGGGTTAGCCCCGGCCCTGCTTTTTCTGGCCGTTGCAATAGGTTCGACTTATTTTTACCACCTGAAATATTTAAATAAGAGTGAGGGCGGCGGCTTTAAATCGTCCCGGTTGTTGTGGTGCTGCGCCCTGGCCTTACTTTTCCAGTTTATAACGGCCTCGGTTTCGGGCAAATTTTACGGGCACTATTTTATCGGGGTTTTGCCAATCCTGGTGCTAATTTTTGCCATTAGTCTGAAGGAAATTGATGGCTTTCAAATTAGCCGGTTTGTAACCCCGGTTGTCCTGGTGGTGTTCCTGGCAACCGCTATTCCAAGCGATTTTTACTTCAAAGCTTTTGATAGCAGCGTCCAGGCGGTCAGCCAGTTTGCTAAAGAACCGGTTTATGAGGCCAGTAATGATGACTACGTGGCTTACTTGAAACCGCTGGAAGGGCAAACCGGGCAACTTTTTATCTTTAGAAATACCTCTCAACTTCACCTGAATACTTATTTTAAAATCGTTAGTCCTACCAAATATATTTACACTCACCTCTATAACATGATTCCGGGCTGGGACACCGACGGGACGCTCTTTACCCAGCTTATTGAAGATGTAAAGTCGAAAAAGACCTTCTATATCCTCGACTATTCGTCTATAAGCCCGATAAGGCCCGATTTACAATTGAAATGGGACAGCTTTATTAGCGCCAATTATGACCAGGTGCGCCTTATGCCGGATGGCGGGATACTTTTCAAAATCAAAGAAGGCCAAAAATTACAGGTTGCGGTTCGATAAGGTTATAGAAGAAGTTTTGAGGGGTAATAAAGGTATGAAATAAAAAGAGCGGGAGACGAGACTCGAACTCGCGACAACCTGCTTGGAAGGCAGGCACTCTACCAACTGAGTTACTCCCGCACGTTTTCTGGGACGTACGAACGCTATTTTAGCACGCCCGACCTCAAAAATCAATCGCACTTTTTCTTTTGAAAAGGTTTTTAGTGTTTTGTTTTCAGTTTTCAGTTTTTTGTTTTTTGTTTTGTCACACCCCAAAATGTTTCTGGCCCCACCGACTCGTGATTACTGCCTCCTCTAAAAATAAGAGATAGTGCCAACGCCAATGGCGCTGCCCACTGGGAACCCTACGGGCTAGATTCCTCCACTTCGGTCGGAATGACAAGACTCAGCTATGCCTTACAACAACAACCACCTACTGACTACTGGCTTCTGACTTCTGACCTCTGACCTCTGACCTCTGGCTACTGGACAAATACCCTGTGAATCTATAAAATACCAGCAGGTTAATATTTACCGCCGGAATTATAAAACCCTTTTAAGCTCAAACCGGGACTCTACCCCCAAGAATTTGAACAAAGGGTTAAAAAACGACTGTGTCTGACAAAGGAGTCTACGCGATGGATTTTACCCTTAGCCCCGAACACCAGCTTTTCCGCGATACCGTCCGCGAATTCGCCGACAAAGAAATCGCGCCGAAAGCAGTTGAAATTGACCAGACCCACGAATTCCCCTGGGACAGTCTTAAAAAGATGGCCGCGCTCGGTCTGATGGGCGTGCCTTTCCCCGAAGAATACGGTGGGGCCGGGGGCGATACCTTGATGTACGCCATGGCCGTCGAGGAAATCAGCCGGGTGGACGGCTCGACCGGGATAACCCTGGCCGCCCATACCTCCCTCGGTGCCTCCCCTTTCTACCTGTTCGGCACCCCTGAACAAAAAGAAAAATATCTCAAACCCCTGGCAAGCGGCCAGAAACTCGGCGCCTTCGGCCTGTCCGAGGCAACCGCCGGGAGCGATGCGGGTGGCACCAAAACTACTGCCGTCCTCGAAGGTGACGAGTGGGTTATTAACGGCTCCAAGAACTGGATTACCAGCGGTTCTATCGCCGATACCCTCGTCTTTACCGCCGTCACGGACAAAGCCAAAGGGGCGCACGGCATCAGCAACTTTATCGTCGAAAAAGGTACCCCCGGCTTTGAATACGGCAAGACCGAGAAGAAAATGGGTTTGCGGGCATCCGTCACCAGCCAGTTGTTCTTCGACAACATGCGTATCCCCAAAGAGAATATCCTCGGCGCGCCCACCGATGGTTTTAAACAGTTCATGCAAATCCTCGATGGGGGCCGGATTTCGATAGGCGCGATGGCCCTCGGCCTGGCCCAGGGAGCCTACGACATCGCCGTGAAATACGCCAAAGAACGCCAGCAATTTGGTCGCCCGATTGCCGATTTCCAGGCCATCCAGTTCAAACTGGCCGACATGGCGACCCAGATTGAAGCGGCCCGCCTGCTGATTTACCGCTCGGCCTGGCTCAAAGACCAGCACCTGCCTTTTGGCAAAGAAGCGGCCATGGCAAAACTTTTCGCCAGCGAAATCGGCGAGTTTGTCTGTCGGGAGGCCATTCAAATCCTCGGTGGTTACGGCTATGTCGAGGAATACCAGGTCGAGCGCATGTACCGGGATGTCCGCCTGACCACCATCGGGGAAGGCACCTCCGAAATTCAGCGCATCGTAATCGCCCGGCACCTGCTGCGCGAAGTCAAATAGATTCAGCTCAGGGATAAGAGAATGGACTTAACTTTTAGCGACGAACAGCAGATGATACGGCAGATGGCCCGTGAATTTGCCGATAAAGAACTCCTGCCGACCGCCGCGCATTATGACGAGACCCAGGAATTCCCCCGCGAACTCTGGCAGAAGATGGGCGAACTCGGTCTTATGGGCCTGGTTATCCCCGAAGAATACGGGGGAGCGGGCGCGGATACCCTCAGTTACGTGCTGGCCCTGGAAGAAATCGCGCGCGGCAACCCCGCCCTCAGCACCGTCATGTCGGTCAATAATTCGCTGGCCTGTTATGGCACCTGGAAGTTCGGCACCGAGGAACAGAAACACAAATACCTGGTGCCCCTGGCGAGCGGCCAGATGCTGGGCGGCTACGCCCTGAGCGAACCGGGGAGCGGCAGCGATGCCGTAAATATGCGGACCAGCGCCCGGCGCGAAGGAGATAAATATATCCTCAACGGCTCGAAGATGTTTATCACCAGCGGGCAGAGCGGTCACGTCTTCCTGGTCTTTGCCGTCACCAACAAAGACGCGCCCAAACCGGCGGACCGCATCACCTGTTTTATCGTGGAAAAAGGCTTTCCGGGGTTTCGGGTGGGCAAGAAATTGGATAAACTCGGCATGCGGGCCAGCGACACTACCGAGCTAATCTTTGAGGATTGCGAGGTGCCAGCCGAAAACGTCCTGGGCCAGGAAGGGGCCGGGTTCCGGGTGGCGCTGCAACTGCTTGATGGCGGGCGCATCGGAATAGCCACCCAGGCGGTCGGTATCGGGCAGGCGGCCTACGAGTTCGCCTTGAAATATGCCAGCGAACGTCAACAGTTCGGCCAGAAGATTTTCGATTTCCAGGCCATCCAGTTCATGCTGGCCGATATGGCGACGCGCCTGGAAGCGTCCCGTCTGCTGGTCCACCGGGCCGCGACCCTGCGGGATGCCGGGAAGCCCTGTGGTCGGGAAGCATCTATGGCAAAGCTTTTCGCCAGTGAAACGGCCATGTGGGTGACCACGAAGGCGGTCCAAATTTTCGGCGGCTACGGCTACATCAAGGAATACCCGGTCGAACGCTATTTCCGCGATGCCAAGGTGACCGAAATCTACGAGGGCACTTCCGAAATCCAGCGCATGGTAATCGCCAAGAGCCTCTTAAGAGATTAGTAATTCAAAAAGCCCCGGCTGACCGGGGCTTTTTCTTTCATCAGATTTAGTTTTGAATAGTCGCCATTTTTATAAGCACAGGTGCAAGCACTGGTACTTATTTTGCCAGCCAGAGAGCGTGCCGGATTTGTTCGAGATAGGAGCGGCTGTAACCATTCAGGGTTTCGGCCAGGTCCTGGATGGTCACGTGACCGCGCTCCTGGTGAATGGCCCCTTTTAGCCACTGAATCGGCTGCAAACTCTGTAACAGTTCCAGGTTAGCCTGGCGAGCTTCCTGGAAATTGCGTTTGGCCTCGTCCCAGGTCTGGCCCTTGTAGTCATGCTCTACCGCCAGTTCATCCGGGTTAAAGGCCCGCAAAAACGGCTCGTCGTCGTCCAGGATTATGTTGATACGCTTGGTCGTAATCCGGTCGGCGTCGCTTAAATAACACAGTATTTCTTTGACAGACCATTCGGTCGGGGCCGGGCAAAAATTAGCGTCTTCCTCGAAAACTTCCTTGATTTCGTCGTTTAATTCCTGGGTAATTTCTTGCAAGCTGCTTAACAGTTCCTTGCTATTTTCCGGGACTAACCTCTCCATCTTTCATGCTCCTGTGCATTCGCATTACAGTTTAGCGCCCTCTTTATTCATTATACATCACCGGCAAATCAGTAGGCCGGTTTAGATTTCGAAACGAGCGCAATTCAGGGTCCAATTCCGCGAGCTTTAGGGCTGGTACGAACAGGGTCTTTACATCTTCCAACCAGCCGGACATTTTGAGCGAGTCTTCCGCCAGATGCCGCCGGATAACCGGCAAACATTCCTTCGAATAGACCGCGCACAACGGCTCGGCTCGGCCTTCCGGGTTTAACGGCACCACCGCCTGGTAGCCGGGAGCCTGTTTTAGCAAGAAAGCTAACAAAGCTACCTCTAACCAGGGCATATCGCAGGCCACGACCAGGTTTGTTTCGGCGCGGCTGGCAGCCAATCCAGCCTCCAACCCGGCCAGGGGTCCGCGATTCGGAAAATTGTCGGCCACCAACGGCAAGCCGGTCCAGGTGTAAGCGTCTGGACGATTTGTGCTGATGACAATACCGGTTACCAGGGGCTGTACCGCCGCCAGGACCATTTCGAGCAAGCGAGGGCCGCCCGGTTTTAGCCGCAAAAGCGCTTTGTCGGTGCCCATACGGCGGCTTTGTCCACCTGCCAGGATGATTGCCCCCGGTGGCGTACCCTGTGTTTCTGTCACGGTCCCACTTTGATAGTTATTACAATTTTCAGACCAGAAAAATTTTCCTGGAAAATATGCTAACATACGGGTCAATTCATTATCAATACTTACAACGATAATAACGAAGAATGAGAAAAGGAGAGAAAATAATGCCCCATATTCACCCGGTAACACCCGCAGAAGCGACCGGCGCGGTCAGCGATTTATATGATGAAATGACGGCGGTCCGGGGCAGCGTCCCGAACCTGTTCCAACTGCTCGGCTATTCACCCAAAATGCTCGGTCCGGCGATTGCCCTGGCGAACTTTGCCGGGTCGCCCGACAGCCGCGTCCCGGCCCGGCATAAACAACTGGCCTACCTCATCGCCAGCTATATGAACAATTGCCACTATTGCCTGGAACGTCACGCCGTGGCCGGGGCTAAAGCGGGGCTGACCGTAGCCCAAATCGAGGCTATCCTCGATGAGGAAGATATAAACCTGCTCGAAAGCCCGGTCTTTGATGCCAGGGAAAAGCTAATCATTCAATACAGCCAGGAGTTGACCGCTTACACGGCTACCACACCGGAGACAATCGAGGCTATGAAGAAAACCTTTGACGACGAAGAATTTCTTGAACTGACCTTTGTTATAGCCACCGCCAACATGTTCAACCGGCTGGCCGAAGGATTAGCGGTCCAACTTGAACCTGAGTATATCCGCAAAACAAAAGAGGATTAAATTAAGTTGCTCTAATTTAACCAGTTCCCAGGAACTCGCTGAGAGGAAAATGTATGAGCGATACCTCGGAAGTAGATGAGCGGAGTCATAAAATCCGTTTTTACAATAACCGAAATACTGAACTTATTGTTGGGATAGAGCCGCTTGGCTTATATTACAATGTCCCGCCCAAGTTAGATATTGAAGTAATCTTTTATCTTTGGACTAAGCCCGATGATGATAATGTATACCATGATATTCATGTAGATGAGGATGGAAGTATAACGCTAGAGATAATGAGCGCAGATGTTACGGTTTATCTAGACCATAAGAAAGAGTATCCCTAACTAAGAAAATCGAGGAATTACCATATTTACTGATTCGCCAATAAGGTGAATTTGTCATAAAATAAGCTGAATAAACTTCAATTTTGTATAAAAACTCCCTTCTTGCAGTGTTGCGAAGAATTGATAGCCAGGAAAGGTTTTTAAAAGTATGCTCTATTGCGTAGAGCTTTTACCCCAGGTCACAATTAATACTGCCAGCCGCTTTGCCGATGAAGCTGCCGCTTTCTTCGGTGAGAGCTTTAATAGCCTGAAGCACCATGCCTTCTACCTGCTTCAGTTTGACCCGAACACTCCCGCCGAGATAGCCGAAAGAGCGGTCGAAATAACCGCCCGGCGTCTCCTGGCCGATACGGTAACTCAGACCTACCGGGGCGGTCCGGTCGAGAAATTCTTTCACAACCTGGCCGCCGAGACCGTCCCGGCCCTGATTCTGGCCGCTAACCGCCCTGGCGTGACCGACGCCGAGGGTGAGAGCGCCCTGCAAGGCTACCGGGTAATGGCCGCTTCGGGTGAACTCGATTTGCCGGAATTACAGATGATAAGGTCTGCCGCCCTCTATTATCTCGAACTGGCCCCCGGCGTCGCTACCGAAAAACTGGCCGAATTCGCCCGGCTGTTCCTGATTAACGACCTCGTCCAGGACTGCCTGGTCTTTGTACCCGGTACGATTAAACCGGAACGGCTGTTAAACTTCGTCAACGGGCAATTCAATTTCAGCAAAGATAAACCGCCTACGGTCAAAACTATCCCGCTCAAGGACGCCGCGCCGGAAGAACTTGAAAAGATTTCTCGCGAAGGTCTGCTGGCCCTCAACCTGGCCGAGATGCAAGCCATCCAGGCCTACTACCGGGGCGTGCAGCGCGACCCGACCGACGTGGAACTGGAAACCCTGGCCCAGACCTGGAGCGAACATTGCGTCCACAAAACCTTTAAAGCAACCATCGACTACACCGAGTACGACACCGACGGCCAGGTCTTGAATGAAAGCGTAATAAACGGGCTCTTTAAGTCCCTTATTGCAGCCCCGACCTACCAGCTTAAAAAAGACTGGATTGTCTCGGCCTTCGTGGACAACGCCGGGATTATCAGTTTCGATGAAAATTACGACGTTTCGTTCAAAGCCGAGACCCACAACCACCCCAGCGCCCTCGAACCGTTCGGCGGGGCCAATACCGGCCTGGGCGGGGTTATCCGCGACGTGATGGCGGTTTCGGCCAAGCCGATTGCCTCGACCGATGTCTTTTGCTTTGGCGAACCGAACACCCCCGCCGAAAATATCCCGGCGGACGTGCTATCGCCCACCCGCATCTTCCAGGGGGTCGTGGACGGCGTCCGCGACTACGGCAACAAAATGGGTATCCCGACCGTCAATGGGGCCATCCTGTTCGACCAGGGTTACCTGGCAAACCCGCTGGTCTTCTGCGGTACGGTCGGCCTCGCGCCCAAGAACGCCCACCCCCGCAACCAGCAAATCGGCGACCGGGTTATCGTTATCGGCGGGCGCACCGGGCGTGACGGTATTCACGGGGCGACCTTTAGCAGTATCGAACTCGGCGGGGATGCCCAGGCCGCCGGAAGCGCCACCGGACAGGCCGCCAGCGTGGTCCAGATTGGCAACCCGATTGAAGAAAAAAAGACCCTCGATTTAATGCTGAAGGCCCGCGACCTGAAACTTTACTCGGCGGTTACCGACTGCGGGGCCGGGGGGCTTTCTTCGGCGATTGGCGAAATGGGGGCAGACCTGGGGGTACGGGTCGAACTGTCCGAAGTGCCGCTCAAATATGCCGGGCTGGAACCCTGGGAAATCTGGGTCAGCGAGGCCCAGGAGCGCATGGTCCTGGCCGTACCGCCCGCGAACCTGGCCGAATTCCGTCGCCTGTGCGAACTGGAAGGAGTCGAGGTTACCGACCTGGGCGAATTTACGGGCGATGGGCAATTAACCCTGCTCTACAACGGCGAAACGGTCGGGCAGTTGAGTATGAACTTCCTGCATCACGGCCTGCCGCCCCGCCGCATGACGGCTAAATGGCAACCGCCCGCACCTAAACCTGCCGAGCGCCGTCCCCAGTCGTACCAGGGCTATACCAGCGACCTGCTGCGGATCCTGTCCGACCCGAACGTTGCCTCGAAAGAAGCGGTCATCCGGGTGTACGACCATGAAGTCCAGGGCGCGACCATCCTCAAACCGCTGGTCGGGGTCGCCAACGACGGGCCGGGTGATGCCGCTGTCCTCAAACCTCTGACCGATTCGAACCGGGGCCTGGTCATTTCGAACGGTATCAACCCGCGCTACGGCTTGCTCGACCCCTACCACATGGCCGCCTGCGCCATTGACGAAGCCATTCGCAACGCCGTCGCCGTCGGGGCAAGCCTCGACCGGATGGCCCTGCTCGATAACTTCTGCTGGGGCAACCCTGCCGTTCCCGAACGGTTGGGCGAACTGACCCGCGCCGTCCTGGCCTGTCGCGACTACGCCCTGGCCTTTGGTCTGCCCTTTATCTCCGGCAAAGACTCGCTTAACAACGAGTTCAAAGACATGGCGTCGGGCAAACGGGTCGCCATTCCCGGCACCCTCTTGATATCAGCCTTCGCGGTGCTGGAAGATGTCACCAAGGCCGTGACGATGGACCTTAAAGAGGCGGGCAACCTCCTCTACCTGGTAGGTAAGACCAAGCCCGAACTCGGCGGCAGCTATTTTGCCAAACTCCGCGGCCAGGTCGATGGCGAGGTACCCCAGGTGGATACCGCCGCCGCGCTGCGGACTTTCAAGTCGCTTAACCGGGCCATCCAGGGCGGAATGGTGCGGAGTTGCCACGACCTCTCCGAAGGCGGGCTGGCCGTTGCCGCCGCCGAAATGGCTTTCGCGGGAGGGCTGGGAGTCCGGTATGACCTGACCCACGTCCCGTACAGCGGGGCCAAAACCGACCGGACCAACGCCGCCTTGCTGTTCAGCGAGTCGCCGTCGCGTTTCCTGGTCGAGGTCGGACCGGACCAGAAAGCCGCTTTCGAGAAAGCCCTACAAGGCACCACCTTTGCCCAGATCGGGCAGGTGCTGGAAGAAGACGAGTACACCGTAACCGGCCTGACCACGGCGACGGTACTGCGGACGCACGTTTCCACGCTCAAAAAAGCCTGGCAAACTCCGCTGGTTGAGTTTGAATAGAGGAAGAAAATGCCACAAAAAAAGGTAAAAGTGCTGGTTTTGCGGGCGGCAGGTATCAACTGTGACGCCGAAATGGTCGAAGCCTGGGAAAAGGCCGGGGCCGAAGTGGACCTCCGGCATATCAACGAAATCGCCGGACCTCACGCGAACACCCGGTTGGACGACTACGCTATCCTGGGAGTGCCGGGCGGCTTTGCCTATGGCGACTACCTGGGGGCGGGTAAACTGGTGGCAAACGAAATAATTTACCGGCTTAAAGAGCCGTTTCAACGCTTTGTCGAGTCGGGCCGCC
Organism: Chloroflexi bacterium 54-19; assembly: GCA_001898225.1. Taxonomy (GTDB): domain Bacteria; phylum Chloroflexota; class Chloroflexia; order Chloroheliales; family Chloroheliaceae; genus 54-19. Next base: position 112,613 of record MKTJ01000015.1, on the reverse strand, counting down.
CGGTCCTGGGGGTCTGTAACGGCTTTCAAATCCTGGCGAAGACCGGGCTTTTTGGCGATGTAACGCTGTTGCCGAACGAGTCGGGGAAATTCGAATGCCGCTGGATAACCATGCAAAATACCGGCTCCAACTCGGTTTTCTTGCGCGGCATCGAGCAAATCTATTTGCCCATCGCTCACGGCGAGGGCCGGGTTGCCTTCGGCACCGATGTCAAAGCCGAGGTGTCCCTCAAATATTGCGGCCCCGACGGCGACACCGCCGCCAGTTATCCCTGGAACCCGAACGGCTCGGTCCAGAATGCGGGCGGAATAAGCAGCCCTTCCGGGACCGTCTTTGGCCTGATGCCCCACCCGGAGCGGTTTATCTCGGCCTACCAGCACCCCCACTGGACCCGCCAGAAAATCAAGGAGGTCGAGGGGGCCGGGTTGAAATTCTTCACGAACGCCGTCGAGTACGTCAGCAACGAGATTTAATAAGTCGCAAAAATAAAAAGACTCCTTTTTCGGGAGTCTTTTTTGTGTCCAATTTTTATGGATTAAACTTCATAGAAGTTACAGCCCAATCGTAGGAACTATCGGAGTATCTAAAGGAATTAAACGTAATTGTCGTGGGGTAACCATATTCCGGTTCAAATGTGACTTTTAAGTAAGTATCCATAATCCAGGGATCAATACCTGCTCGCAACCGCACCACCTGAAATAAACCGTCAATGGTTAAATCTTTACCGTTGCTGTAAGTAGGGGTCATCTGGACAGGTTTCGGGGAAGCGGTCGTACAACTGGCGCATTCCCTTCCTTCAAAGTTTTGCTGAACAATCTGACTATTTTTGACGGTATAACTATAAATTTCGTTGGGTTGAAAGAAAGTTCCCTGGTAAAAAACTGTTATATCGTACCCGGCAACGTTTTTAGCCTTCCACTTTTGAATATTCCGGTCAAGGGATTGGAGACATTGCTGCCTGGATTCTTGTAATTCTGTGTCAGAAAGAGGGCCAGGAATCTTAACACTTATATTAATATTGCAAGATGTAAGGTCTAAAGGACTGGGAATAGATGTTGGAGGTACGCTTGGTATAGTGGCAGTTGTAGCAACAGGTGTAACGCTGGGAGCCAAGTCACAGGCCACCAAAGTTAGGCTAACAGCTAACATGGTTAAAACCAGTACCCAAACCTTTCTTGTGGACCTAAAACGGGGTTCGCTCGATTTCACTTCGCGCTCCTAGTGTTGAAACCAATACTTTAACTTATTCAACGCCAAAGGCGAAAAGTTGTTCCTTCAACCCATAAAATACAAAAGTCCGGCTCCCATCAGGGAAACCGGACAAATCTTTATAGAAAAGCGCTGGCGCTTAGTTACCGAACAGGCGGTAGCGGTTCAGTTTGAACTGGAAGTAAAGGAAGCAGCCAAAGCAGAACCCGGCCAGGGCCACGCTTGCCGCGACGGCCACCATGAACGAGAACGCCCAGCCCAGCCACCCGACATTAAACAGGAAGGCGACCTGGGCCAGGCCGAACAAAATGGTCGCAATCGAGTTGTTAAAACGCATCAGGCGGCGGTCTTCGGTCTCGGCCCCGACATTCTGGCGGGATAGGACGCGTTTGCCAATCTGGAAAATCAGGCTGTAGCGCTGGCCGCCCAGGACCGCGAAAAGTAAAATCACGAACAGGGCAGTGGTAATCAAAGGCTGCTGCAAGGCAAAAGCGAGAACCACGCCGGTCAGGAGCGTCCAGCGGTTCAGCTTCACAATCGGCATCGGAATATCAAGGCAAGCAGCGTCAATCCGGGTCTGGGTAGCTATAGTCATCTCTAAAACTTTCTCTTTATATGATAAAGTTAATCTAATTACTTCTATTATATAATTTGTTTATCAGGATTGTCAATATCAAAAAACCGGCTTTCCCTGTCGTACTTCAGAAAACCGGTTTTTATTCTATTGGCTATTCAGTTTTAGAGTGGTTACTTAGATTAATTAGTGTCCGATTGAGCGTCAGAGGATAAGTCTAGCCCTTTTCACACATAAGAAAACCTATCTTGGTATATAGTCCGAAATTATTACCAGGCGGTCTGGGGGCGAGGGGTCATGCTCCGGCGCGCAGCCATACTGCTTTTCTTGCGGCTATAGCTGGAAACACAGGCGGTCTGGCCGCAAGTCTCGGAAAGCTTACCGTTAGCCATTTGTCTTGGTTCGAACGGGCGGCCACAACTGGCACACCGGGGACCGGCATATCTTTGCTGCTTGGTCATTTTAGATTCACTCCTTGTAAGAAACTGGTTATTTATTAAATAAGTGCTGCTACGAAGTTCGCTTGGGCGAAATCCCCGGAGCTTACTGGCTAAATCAAAGCCAGGCCAACCCCCTTGGGAGTTGGTATCAGTGGGCAGTTTATACTCTTTTAGCAGTATAGGTAACCAACTGGCAGCGTGTAACAGGTGAGGCCCCTTGCCGCAGTTGATGCAAAAAGAAAAGTAGCTGGGACTACAGTGTTCCGGCCAGATTCGTCATTACTAGAACGATTTGGGAATGGGCTTCCGGCCTACTATATATCATTTTGCGTGCCACTGAATAATTTTTGTTGCTGAATTTGTTGTTTCCAAATTCACTATCAATTATACGATTAAAAGATACAAAAGGTTGCACCAATTAATAACTTTCTCATTCTTTTTTGATAAGAAAATCATTAGTAACCGGTAAGTAAGTTACACTTATCCACAATTCCCTATCTCATTAATGCAAAAACCGGGCCAGTCTTACAAACTCAACGGTAAAATTGCCTCCAATAAATTGGCATAGGCGCCGCGCTCAAACCGGCCCGCGCCCATTTCCAGGGTGTTTGCCGCTCCCGCTGCCACACCCCGCCGGACCGCCTCGGCTAAACCCTGGCCTTCCAGGAGACCGCTGACCAGCCCGGCCAGCAGCGAATCGCCGCTCCCGGTCGAAAAGGCCGCCTCCACCTTTGGCGAAGACCAGCCGAAAGTCTCGCCCCCGGCGGTCCGCCCGACCGCACCTACTTTGCCGAGCGTAATTACGACCGCCTGCGCGCCCCGTTGTTGCAACTCCTGGGCCGCTTCCAGGGCTTCCGCCGCTGTCTCAAGGGGCCGCCCAACCAGGCTCCCCGCCTCGAACTGGTTTATCTTTAGCAGGTCGGGGCTAAGTTCCAAAACACCGTCCAGTTGCGGCCCAAAGGTATCGAGCAGCACCTTTTTCCCGGCACCTTTGGCCCGCCGGACCAGCCCGGCTAGACCAGCTTGCGGGATACCGGGCGGAAAACTACCGCAGACCGCCAGGTAACTGGTTTCGCCAAAGTGACTCGCGGTAAGCTCGACCTGCTTCTCCCAATCTGCAACCTGCAAGACCGGGCCCTTCTCATAAATCTCGGTCGAGCGGTTCTGGTGGGCCGGGTCAATCACGGTCAGGCAGGTGCGGACTTCACCCTCAATGTATTGGACATCCCACTGCAAAGCCTCTTGCCGGGCCAGTTCCAGGAAAAACTGTCCCTGCTGGCGGCCCAATGGCGCAACCACGACGGACAGGTGTCCCAGGGTCTTCAGGGCGCGGGCAAAGTTAAAACCCTTGCCCCCGGCCAGGGTCAGGACTTCGCTGGGCCGGAAAATCTGGCCCAGCGCGAAGTCGGGGATTATTACGGTCTTATCCAGCGAAGGATTCGGCGCGACCACCACAACCATTTTTAACCGGCTCCGTTCAGGACGACGACTGCCGTAAGGTTGTGGGGCTGGTCCGGGTTCAGGCCGTTAAAGATAGCCCGGTAATAGCCGAGCAGTTGCAGGGTCGGCAGGAACAGCACCCCCCGCCGGGTAGCCGGGATAGCGGTATTAAAACTCACCTGGAAATCGGCGGCATCTGACGGGACAGCGGCATCGGCCAGGACCAGGGTCTTACCACCCAGGCCGCGCATTTGGCGGAGCACGTCCAGTTCGTAGGATTGGGCCGTGTCCGAAAGCAGCCCGACCACCAGGGTCTTCTCGTTCACCATCGACATGGGGCCGTGCCGGAACTCCATAAAGTGGAAGGCTTCAGCCACCGAAAGCGACATCTCTTTCATTTTCAGGTTGGCTTCGCTCGCCAGCCCGTATTGCAAGCCGGAGCCCAGGAAGTAGAACCGCTCGAACCCGCTCTCGATTAGCTGCCGGGCCAGTTCCTGCTCGCCCGTGATAAGCTGCCGCCCGGTTTCGGGCAGGGTTTGCATGGCCTCAAGCGAGTCACCCCCCAGCAAAGCCGCGATAGCCTGGGCCGCTACCAGCATCGAGCTAAACGAGCGGGTCTGGACCACGCTTTGCTCTTGCCCTTCGCTGATTACGAACGACAAATCGCTTTCAACATCCAGTTCGGTTTCGGGGTAGCAGCCGATGTTGAGGACCGGGCAGTTATAGACCTGCTTGAAGGCGCGGGCCGCCAGGATGGTTTCGGTGGTGCGGCCCGACCGTGAGATGGTCACCAGGAGAGGCTTGCCTTCTCTGGGTGTGATTAGTTCGGGGAAAAGCAACAATTCCGAGGCCGGGACCGCCCTGGACCGGACCCCGGTGACACTCTGAAGCAGCGGCGCGACGGCCAGGGAAAGATAATGGGTCGAACCGCACCCGGTCACGATAATTTCCGAAAATTGTCCCTGGCCCCAGAGGGTTTTAAGCTCCGCCTGCTTCGCCGCGACCACGTTTATAGCGTCCTGCCAGGCATCCGGCTGGGTTAAAATCTCGTTGAGGGTGTGCTGTCCCACCGGGGCGCTTTCCTGCTGAAAATGTTCTGCTGGCCGTTCCGAGTTACTCATCTGTGCGTTCGCTCCTTAAAATATTGTGTTAGCCTTAAACTTGCCCGTTTTGCAAACCTATTTTTCCAACCCTGCTTATTTAAAAATCTCTTTCTCGCGGCTGTTAAAGATAGCCGCCGCTCCCAGGACCGGGCCATCATTCTTCAGACCGGAAACTTTTAGCGGCATTACTTCCAGCACCAGGCGAAAAAGGGGCATCTGCCGCGACCAATCTTCCATTCCAACCCGGATAGCTTTCACCAGTTCTTCCCGGCCCTGGACCAACCCGCCCCCCAGTACTATAGCCTGGGGGTCATAGAAGGCCACCAGCAAGAGGATGGCCTGGCCCAGGTGCCGCCCCGCCCCGGCCAGGATTTCCCCGGCCAGTTTATCGCCCCTGGCGGCGGCCTCAAAAACCGTTTCGGCCCGGATTTCCTGGGGCGTGGCAACCAGTTCAGTTAGCAGTGAGCTTTGCCCGGCAGCCAGGGCTTCCTGGGCCTGGACCGCCAGGGCCGGACCCGCCGCATAGGCTTCCAGGCAGCCCGTCCCACCGCACCGGCAGGCGCGGTTTCCCCCTCCCAGGTTGACATGGCCGATTTCCCCGGCCAGACCGTGCACGCCCCGGTAGAGGTCACCGCCAACAATCGCGCGGGCGGCTATCCCGGTCCCCAGGCTGAGGTAAACCATATTGTGATAACCCTGACCTGCCCCGTAGAGGCTCTCACCGAGCGCGCCCGCGCCCACATCGTTTTCGATGTAGCAGGTCACACCCAGTTTTTCTTCCAGGATACTTTTCACCGGGACATTGTGCCACCTCAGGTTAGACGCTTCCACGCCAATCCCGGCTTCGGGGTCAACTACTCCCGGAACGCCAATGCCAACCCCTCTAATCTGCGAAAGATTCAAGCCGGTGGCAGACAGCGAAGCCCGCACCGCGTTTTCGACCGAATCCAGCACCGCTACCGGCTGGCTCGTATCGGTCGGGATTTTGACCTGGCCGCTAATCCGGCCCAGGTGGTCCACTACCCCGGCGGCGATTTTAGTGCCGCCTACGTCCACTCCAACTACCGGCCACTCCCTTTTTTCCGTGTTCATTTCACCTGTAGCTTTTTTAGTCCGCTGATTAAGTGTAGAAATTTGACCTGTGTATTAAAGCAAAAGCGGTCAACATTGACAAATAGTATCCCCGGTTTTAGTATGAGCGCCTGCCAATACTATGGAAATCATAGTGCTGCTTATAAAAGTTGTTTTGGGACTGCTACGGCTGCGTTTTTAGAAAAATGAGATTGGGATAAGTTAAACCACATTTTTGAATAAACAGCTTTATAGATAATCCATTACAAATACAGACGAAAGAGGAGATGAAATGCGTTCACTTGGATTGCTAATTTTACGGGTCTTCCTGGGCGGGATGATGATGGCCCACGGGGCGCAGAAGGTTTTTGGCTCGTTCGAAGGGCCGGGCCTGAAAGCTTTTACCGAGACCACCCGGAAACTTAACCTCGAACCGGCGGAAATCCTGGGGCCGGTCGGAGCCTACAGCGAATTTTTAGGCGGTCTTTCCATCCTGCTCGGCTTCTTCACCCCGGCGGGAGCCCTCGCCGTCATCAACACAATGGTGGTAGCTATCTGGAAAGTCCACTTCAAAAATGGCTTCTGGGCTAACAAACGAGGCTACGAATTTAATGGCCTGATTATCGCGGCCTCGACAGCGTTGCTCCTGACCGGACCGGGCAAAGTATCGGTGGATGGCGTGATTTTCGGCGGTAAAAAGGACGAATAAACCAGAATCAAAAAGGCTGGCTACCTTCGAAGGATAGCCAGCTTCTTTTTTTTTCCAAGATTAACCCGGTATGACGCCCAACTGCCGGAGCAACCCAATATCGTCGCTATTGCCCCAGCGTTTGACGATTTTTCCATTCTGAATCAGGTAGGTGCTGATGCCCTGGGTGCCGCCGAAACGCCCGGTGGCGGGAATCCCGAAGAAATTGCCCACGTGGGTGCCGCTGGCCTTCCAGTGTTCGACCACTTTATCGCCCTCCGCGATTAAAAGGAGGGGGACGTGGGTGATACCCTCAATCGAGGTATGCCAGGCCCGCACGAAGTTCTTGTAGGCCTCCACTCCCGGCGGCAGGTCAGGCGGCGCGCCAAAGTCCTGGAAACCGGGGGCTAACAGTTCGTCCAGGGCGTCAGGGTCAAGGGTCGAGCCGGTCCAGGCTATCTCGGCAAACCGCCGGACTATCTCTTTGTTATCGTCAAGCTGTGACATCTTAGAATTCCTTTCTCGCTTCTTGCTGCTCTTTTATAGCTGGTTAATAGAATTAAGAAGTAGTACATCCTGAGCGTAGCGAAGGATCTCCGCGCCGTTGGCGAATATCACGGTCGTTTGTCCATAAAATCGAGATTCCTCAACTGCGCTCACGCCCATAGGATGTGACACATTCCGGTGTTAGGCCGGGCTGCTCGCCGGGATGGCTCCCATCTGCCTTAACATCCCCAGCACGTCCCAGAGGGCCCAGTGTTCGGCGCTTTTCCCGTTTACGAAATGCTGGATGACCGAGCCGCCCACGCTGACGAATTTCCCGGTAGCCGGGACCCCTGCGAACTCACCCAGGTGGGTCCCGCTATAGGTCCAGCGCACCGCCACATAGTCGCCTTCCGCTACGAGGTCCTCAAGCACGAACTTGCCGTCCTGGGGAAACCCGGCGTGCAGCAGGTTTACCAGCATTTTGAAACCCTCAAGGCCGGGCGGCAGCGGCGGCAGACCGGGGTCATTATTCACGATGTTCGGGTCCATCAATTCTTCCAGGGTGGCGAAGTCGGATTCGTTCATGGCCTGAAAAATCCGGCGAGTATTCTCCTTGTTTTCTTCCAGCGACATAACAGCGCTCCTTTCAAAGCTATTGTTCAAATTTCTCAATATTCTTCAGAGTGGTTGCAATTCCATTCGTAAATCAGTTCGCCCGGCCAACCGGGGGCCGGTCGGTCCAGGTCCACTCCGTTTATATCGTGGAGTTGTTGCCTGAACCAGCAGTCAAAGGCTTCCCCGGACTCGGCCAACCGGGCCAGGGTCGCCAGGGTATCGGCGGTTTCGAGGTACACAAAGGCGATTTCGCCCTGCCGGGTCTGGGCCAGCCAGCCGATTTCGCGGGTAACGCCCTGGGCCTGGCGGGAAGCTTCGTAAGCCCCCAGGCGCGAGTCCAGCATTTCCTGGATGGCCCTGCGCCAGAGTTCGGATTTGCCGGGTAAGACCGGCAGCGCCAGCACGAGTCCGCTCATACAACATTCACTTTCTCTCCCGGCAAAAATTGCCTTAAAACTTTCGCCGGATTAGAATATAATCAAGTTCACTGTTAGTGTTATACCAACCTACCGTATCAAAACCGTATCAAGCAGCGTATCAGGTATGAAACCACTCAGTTTCCGGTTTCTTGGCCCACCCCAGGTCGTCTTTCAAGGGCAAACCCTGGCTTTCCCTACCCGCAAAACCCTGGCTTTGCTGGTTTACCTTGTGGCCGAATCTATCCCACACCAGCGTGATAAACTGGCCGCCCTCCTGTGGCCGGAAAGCGACCAGGAGGCCGGGCGGGCCGCCTTACGCAACACCCTGGCCCGCCTCCGCAACAGTTTCAAGGAGCAGACCGGCCTCGACCTGACCGGCCTGAGTGTCAGCCGCGACAGCCTGCAATTCCAACCGCAAGCCGAAACCGAAGCCGATTTACAAGACCTGCGGCAAGCCTTTAACCTGCTGGCAAACCGCGCCACCTCCGCCAGCCCGGCGACCTTCGAATTGCTACAGGAGGTGACCAAAATGTACCGGGGCGATTTCCTGGAAGGTTTCTTCCTGGGAGACGCGCCCGACTACGAACAATGGGTCAGCTACCAGCGGGAAAGCTGGCACCACCGGGCCGTCCCGGTCTTCGAGCGGTTAAGCGCCTGGCAGTCCGAGCGGGGCGAACTCAACGCGGCCCTGGATACCGCCACCCACTGGGCCACTTTCGACAGCTTGAACGAGGCCGCCTACCAGCAACTTATCCGCCTACACCTGGCCCTCGGCCACCGGGAAGCCGCCCTGCAAGCCTACGAAGCCTGCCGGAAGATGCTGGAAACCGAATTCAAGAGCCCACCCGCCCCGGCTACCCAGGCGTTACTGGCCCAGGTCCGCACCGCCCCTGCCCCCAGGCCGAAAACCGCGACCGCGACCGCACCCGGTCCCGACTGGACGAGCCGGATTCCACTGCTTGGCCGGGCCGCCGAACACTCCCGGCTGGTCGAGCAATTCAACCGGGTTTTCCAGGGAAAGACCGGACAGGCCGTTATCGTGGGGGAGGCCGGTATCGGCAAGACCCGGCTGGCCCAGGAATTTACCCGCTTCGCCCAGGCCCAGGGGGCCGATGTCCTGGCCGGGCAGGCTTTCGAAACGGGCGGGCGCTTGCCCTACCAGCCGCTTTTAACGGCCCTGCGCCACCGCCTCGAAATCGAGAACGCCCCCGACGACCTGCTGGCCGACCTCTGGTTGACCGAGCTTTCGCGCCTGCTGCCCGAACTGCACGAACGCTATCCCGACCTGCCGCCACCCGCCAACCTGGGCGAAGCCGAGGCCCGCGGCATCCTTTTCGAAGCGGTGGCCCGCCTTTTACAGGCCCTGGCCGCCCGCAAACCCCTGCTTCTATTGATAGACGATTTGCAGTGGGCCGATAGCGCGACCCTGGACCTCTTGCACTATCTCAGCCGCCGCCTGACCGAGCAGAAAGCCCCGGCCTTGCTGCTCCTGACTACCCGCTCGGAGGCTCTCGCCACCGACCCGGCCCTGGCGGAGTGGCTTGGCGGCCTCGAACGCGAAAACAACCTGCTAAAAGTCAGCCTGACCCCGCTCAGCCCCGCCGATACCGGGCAACTGGTCGGACAACTACTCGACCCACCTCCTTCCGGCCTCCAAACCGGGAACGGCCCGGCCCCGGACCACGCCGAATTTACGCGCTGGCTCTACCGCGAAACCGGCGGGCAACCCTTCTTTTTGCTCGAAACCCTCAAAGCCCTGGTCGAACGCAAGGCCCTGGTTCCGGCGGAAGACTCTTCCAAAAAACCTGTTTTAAAACTGGCAGAAAAGGTCTGGGACGAGGAAATCCACCCGGTCCGGCTGGTTGCGCCGGGGGTGCGCGAGGTCATTCGAGCCCGGTTGGGCCGTTTGAGTGGGGACGCTTTCGGTCTCCTGGCCGCCGGGGCCGTCCTCGACCACGCTTTCAGCTTCGAACAACTCTGTGGGGTAGCCGGGCTGGATGAAAACACGGGTCTGAACGCGCTCGACCAGCTTCTAAAACACAGCCTGCTAAAAGAGGGGAGCGCCCTTCAGGCCGGGCCGTTAAATCACCCGGCCAACCCGGTCGAAGCCTACTTTTTCAGTCACGATAAAATCCGGGATGTCGCCTATACCGAGGCAGGGGACGCCCGGCGGCGGGTCTTTCACCGCCGGGCCTTACGGCTGTTTGAGGCCAGCGGAGCGGCCTGGGCCAGCCTGGCTCACCACGCCGAATGGGGCGGTTTGCCGGTCGAAGCTCTCAAAATGCACCTCAAGGCCGGAGATAACGCCCTGCGCCTTTACGCCGTCCGCGACGCCCTCGGTCATTACCGGCAGGCCCTGGCCCTCTGGCACCGGCAAACCGAAACCGCTAACCTCGAAAACCCCCTGGCCCCCGAAGAAGTTCAGCAGTTATTTACCCAGCTTGGCCGGGGCTACGAGCTGAACAACCAGGAGTCGGAAGCGACCGCCACCTACGAGGAATTGCTCGACTACGGCCTCAAAGAGCGGCAACCCAAAATCGAGTGTGTCGCCCTCAACCGGCTGGCGACCCTGGAAATTCACACCACATTCAACATAGGTAAGGCCCGGAGCTTGCTGCAAAGAGCCCTGGTGTTAGCCGGGAGCGGGGAAGACCTCGAACTATTGGCCGAAACCGAATGGAACCTGGGGCACCTGGCCCTCTATCAGCTTGAAAACGAGGACGGGCGGCTCCACGGCAACAACGCCCTGACCCTGGCCCGCCGGATTGGCAAACCCGATTTAATCGCCCGGAGCCTGAACGTGCTGTCCTATCACGAAGCGGGGTCGGCCTTTTGCGAGGCAGCCTCCGCACACGGCAGCGAGGCGGGCCTGTTATACGCCCTGCTCGGCGACAAAGCCATGGAAACCGACTCCCTGAACGTGGTAGCCGAAGCCCAGTTTAAGCTGGGCCGGTTGGAGCAGGCCCTGGAAACCCTTCAGAAGACCCGCCGGATTTCCGAGGAAATTTCCAACGAATGGGGCCTGGTGGTAAACGCCATGTGGCGCGGCATGGTTTTTCGGGACCAGGGAAAATACGGAGAGGCGTTGGAACAGGCCGAAACAGGGGTGACCCGCAGCCACGAGATGCAACAACATCTTTTAATGACCTTTACCGCGCTGGCCCTGGGCCACGTCCAGCGCAACCTCTTGAATTTCGAGGCGGCCCTGGCGGCCCATACCGAGGCCCTGGCGATTTTAGAGCAAGAAGAATTTCAGGCCGTACTTTTTAGTCTCAAGTATTCGGTGTTTGACGCTCTTTGCGCCGATTACGCGGCGCTGGGGGATTGGGAAAAAGCCCTCGAGTACGCCCGAAAAGCGATTAGCCCGGCGGACGAAGACCTTTTTCTCTTTGCCGGGTTAACCCGCTGGTGCAATGTCGAAGCCCTCTTGCGCGGTGGCGAAACCGGGTTGGCCCAGGAGGTCTTCCGGCGCTTCAAGGAGCGCACCGAAGCCACCCGGCGCTATCAATACATCATTTTGCGGTGCCTGGCGGTGCTGGCCCGCGCGGAGAATAAACCCCGGCAGGCCCTGGATTATTTGTTAGAAGCGGAGAAAATAGTCGAGGAATTTGCACTCGCAGGGGAAGGCTGGCTGCTCGATTTAGCAATCGCCGGGACCGCGCCAGCCTGTGGAAACCCGGCAGAGGCCACCGCCCGGCGCGAACAGGCTGCCCGCAAGACCGGGCTTATCGCCAGCGGTTTGCCAGAAAAGGCCCGTCTTTTATTTACCGGACGGGTCAACCAGCTTTTAAACAGCGGCCCTGGCGCTTAGGTTTTCAGGCAATCCGCCGGGCTTCTTCCAAAAATTGGATTTCGCTGTCGTCAACGGTAATTTCGCTGCCGTCAAAATATTCGACCAGGATTAACCCGGCTCGTTTACTAGACTGCAACCGGCCCGGATACGGGGCATCGAAATGGCCGGAAGTGGGCGAAACATCCTGGTAATCCCGGCCTACTGCTACCGTAATATGGCGCAGACCGGCCCGGCAATGGTTCGTCGGGTCAAAAGCTACAGCTTCGAGTTTGCCGGGGCGGGTAGGGGACGGCAGCAAAGTTTCGACCCAGGCGTGCGAACCACCCTCGCCGAGCAGGTGGCCGGATACATAACGGGCCGGAATCCCGACCAGGCGGCAGACTGCCAGCATAATGTGGGAATAGTCCTGGCACAACCCCTGGCTCAGTTTTAAAGCTTCTGCGGCAGTAGTCTCGACCCTGGTCACGCCCGATTTATACTCCATTGTTTCGTAGACCCAGCTATTAATTGCCTCGGCCAGCCGCCAGGGGTCACTCTCGCACGCCGCCAACCGCACCGCCGCCGCTTCCAGCGCGAGGTCAGGCAGAGTCAGGCGGGAAGGTTCCAGATAGACCTGGGCGTCGGCGGAGTCGAGGAGCAAAGGCGTTTCAGTCGAACCCCGGCGCTCGACGCTACACCAGACCTCAAAATTGACCGACCGGGCTACATAGGGCAAATCGAGATAGTAGACAAGATTACCAAAAGGGTCTCTTTCGGAACGGGAAGTAAATTCCTGGTGGGACACTCGCAACTTGTGGTCTTCCAGGGTCTGGTTGGCGTGCTGGACAGGCGGCACCACAATCAGGCGCTGGTGCAAGTCTTTCACCGGGCCGGGATATTCGTAATTAAAACTCTGGTACATCCAGTAGTGGGTGCGCCGGACCCTGGCCCATTCGATACCGGTATGGTCAACAAACGGGACCGATTGGGGTTTGGCATGTAAAAGACGGTAAGGAGATAAAGTCACGGTAGAACCTCCTCTACCGGCGCAGCGCCGGACTCAGTGGCCCCTTCAATAATTTCGTCAGCCCAGACCCGGATACTCGTCAGGTAGGCATCACCATAAGAAGTTGCCAGGGCGACATCCACGGCATCGCGGCCCTGACCAATCAGGACACGCCCGGTGCGGGGGATATTGTGGCGAGCATCAAAGGTATGCCATTCGCCGCCCACAAAAGCCTCGAAATAAGCGTGGAAATCCATCGGGGAAGGGTCGGGGATAACCCCGATTTCCGGCAGGTAGCCGCAAACGTAACGGGCCGGTATACTCAAAGCCCGGCAAAACATCACGCCCATGTGGGCAAAATCGCGGCAGACCCCCTGCCCCGCTTTATACGCGTCATACCCGGTCGTGCTGGAATTGCTCCCCTTGGCATACTTGATATTGGTATGGAGCCAATCGCAGACGGCCTGGACCCGCGGCCAACCGGGGGTAGTATCGCCAAACATCTGCCAGGCCTCCCCGATAATCAGGTCCGAAGGGCAATGACGGCTCGGCAATAAAAACTGCAAGACCTCATCGGGCAAATCCTGGACCAGGTGGCCCGGCAAATCCATCAGCACCGGGTCGGGTTCGGGCAGCACTTCCGCCACCGCATCGTAGAAAATGCGGAGTTGACCGGCAGGGGCAGTAATGCGCCACTGGTGGTTGCCAAAGTTGTCCACGAATTCGTGTAAAGGCACCTCAGGGGTCAGACGGGTGGTTTCCTTGATAAGCTTGTGATGGTATTGAGGGCGGGGCCGGACCAGCAGGACCAACGGGGTTTCATGGGCCGCCTGGTATACCAATTCGCAACCAATTTTTACCTGCATCGGTGTTGATCTCCTGAAAGAAGCTAAACAAAACGACCGCTTCAACCCGGTGCATCGTTGCCCGTTATAGAAGTAAATCCAGAGACTGCGTAAAGTGAAAGTCGCTACCGGCTGAGTTAAATGGTCGAGCAACCACCCGCAAGAAGGTCAAGGCCGGTGAAAATATATTTAATAGGTTATCATAATTTTTCGGTGCCTGCAAATAGCAAAACGATTTTTCAGGCCGGATTTGTCCAATTGAGCGACTATTAAGAAAAGGGGAAGTTCTCACTTACAAGCTGGTATCTTTATTGCAAGATTTTTGGAATACCAGACTATAGGCTATTTATGAAGGTAACATTTCATCGAAACAAAAAGGAGATTGCATGTCCGGCCAACTTCTCACCCTCGAACAGACCCTGAACCTGCTTTCAGAGACACCCCGGCGCATTGCCGGTCTTACCGCCGGTCTAGACCAGGCCCAGGCTATCACAGCACCCGCTCCCGGCGAGTGGTCCGCCAACGAGGTGCTGGCCCATCTCCGCTCGTGTGCCGATGTCTGGGGGAATTGTATTACAACAATCCTGGCTGAAAATAAACCCGTGTTGCGGGCAATAAACCCCACCACCTGGATTAAAACGACCGGATACCCTCAACTGGAATTTGCGCCTTCGCTGGAAGCCTATCTCAACCAGCGCGCAGTCCTCCTTTCAACCCTCAAACCCCTAGCGCCCGCAGCCTGGGACCGTCCGGCAACCGTCACCGGGGCCGGGGCTCCCCTTCAACGCACCCTTCATTTTTATGCCCAGTGGCTGGCCCGACACGAACGGTCGCATATCAAACAAATCCAGACAATTGTCAAAATCGTCCAGACAAATTAAACCGCCCTTAAAAGCAAAATAACGCTAACTTGTACAACTTCAGAGCTAAAAAACCCGGAGAAAAATAAAAGGCCGGGCAAGACCTTTCCCAGGGTTAACTGGAAAGGCCCGGCCCGGCCATGGCGAACTGGGTGTTACATGGTCATGGTGGACGCAATTAATTCTTCTTCGGTGGTAGATTCAAAGGGAAGACCCTTGTAACCGCCTCCGAAAGGAATGTCAGGCCGTTCGTAGTCACCCATAAGGGCCCGGCGCATCGGAGTAGTCCTTTCCAGGAATTCTGGATCGGTCGCATCCCGGTCCGAGCGGCGGAGCCACGGCGGGCTGAAAATATAATGCATGTTGTAGCGGTCAAAATCCCGGTTATTGGGCATCGGCGAGTGATAAACACCGTTATGGAAAATCAAAACGCTACCGGGCTTAGCCCTAATAATCTGCTGGATGGGGCTGGCATAAACCTGGCCGCGAACCTCTCTGGGCAGTTGAAGCTTGCTCTTGTGGCTGCCTGGAATCATCATCATGTTGCCCATGAAGTCTTCGGACTGGTCGGTCAGGTTAAAGCTCACCCGCAGTTGTAAAAGCGGGGTTGGGTAGCCCAGTTCCCGGAATTCGTAAGCCCCGGAACCGTCCTGGTGCCAGCCGACACTCTGGGAATGGGCGGGTTGGACCGTACACCAGGCCGCTTGCAATACAAAGCGGTCGTTGTAGAGGGCGCGGATTTTCGGGAAGAAAGCCGGGTGGTCAATCAACTTTTCCAGGGCCGGCTCGTGTTCGAAACTCCGTCCAATCTGGTTCAGCTTGCCGATGATTTTCCCTTCGTGGACCCGTTTGGTCGCTTCAAGGGTCTCCTGCACTTCGTCAGGGGTCAGCACGTCCTCGATAATGATATAGCCGTAGCACTCAAAAATAAACCGATCCATCTCGGTCATTGGACCGGGTTTGACTATAGGAAGGGTTTGTAAGTCCATATCGTAAAGTCTCCTTTAAATAGAAAATTACGCCATTGTGTTAAAGGAATTCAGGTTTTGTGTCGAGGGGCCTGTGGCGGCTGAAAAACAGCAAAACCTGCCAGGTTAAAACCCCGGTGGGGTTCTTTTAAGTTAACTTACTCCTTTCTTAGCAACTAATTTTTTGTTCCGCCAATGTTAGCAAAAGCGTATTCGGTTATTTTATGACCGGACATATTGTTGGATTGACGCAATTTGAATGATTTGGTTTGTCCATTAAGGGATAGACGGAGATACCGTTCCCAGGGCTTTGCGCAATCGCTGCCGAGCCCCGCACGATTCCCGTACTATCAACCGGGTTGGCAGTTCCAGATGGCGAGTAGGCCCGGTAAGCAGTCCTTCAATGCGGTTAATCAGTAAGTTGGCCGCCTGCACCCCCATATCCACCCGGTGCTGGGTCAGGGTCGTCAGGGACGGGTTCAGGTGTTCCGCGAAAGGCAAATCGTCAAACCCGACCACCGCCAGGTCGTCCGGCACCCGCAGACCGCACCGCTGGGCCGCCTGGATTACCTTCAGGGCTTCCCAGTCGTTGACGGCAAAAATGCCGGTAGGCCGGTTTTTTTGCAAAAGAAACTTTTCGTAAACCCTGGCCGAATCGGGATTGGAATCCTGGGTTTCGACCAGGACCAACGACTCGTCAAAGGGCACCTCGTATTCCTCCAGGGCCTGTTTGTAACCTTCCAGGCGGTCGCGGACGGAACTGGTCAGGATGGCGTCGGGATAGGCATAGGCAAACCCGACCCTGACATGCCCCAGGAACAATAGATGTTCGGTGGCCCGGAAAGCGCTGGCCCGGTTATTGGCGACCACGTAATCGGTATCGAGGTCGGTCAGGTAGCGGTCGACCAGCACGATAGGCAGCCGCTCCAATTGCAACTTGGCGAGCATATTATCGTGCGTGACGTTTCCAATCGGGAAAATAATTATCCCGGCGGCCTTATCGGCCCGCAGCCGCTCGATATTGACGGCCAGTTGCTGCTCGTTTTCCTCCGTGTACGCGAAACTAAGCTGGTAATTTCTCGACTTAACGGCCTGCTCGACCCCGATGAGAATATCCATGTTTAGCTGGTCGCTGCGCTGGTTGAGGATCAAAATCAGACCGATCCGCTGCTCGGCGGCAACTACCGGCTCCGGGGGAGGTGGCGGTGCAGTTTGCACTAAAGCTGTCTGGCTGACAAAAGTGCCGCGCCCCTGGACCCGCTCTAACAGACCTTCCTCGACCAGTAAGTTCAGGGCTTGCCGGACGGTTCCCCGGCTGAGATTAAATTCCCCCGCCAGTTCAAACTCGGTGGGCAGCCGAGTCCCGGCGGGCAATTTCCCTGCTAAGATTTGTTCGCGATAAACCTCCACTATCTTGATATAGCGAATCCTCGGATTAATCTTCTTTTCTATGGCGGGCAAAGTTAAATCTCGCATTTAATTGAGACCTTTTGGCTTATAAATTGTTCTGAGGTGCTACCGGAACCTACACATTACCAGCTCTGGGACGTTTTCTTACTTCTTTCAAGCAGGCGAAAGCAGCGGCGATTACGGTTTTTACTTACTTGCAGCCTATCAGGCAATCTTTTCCCCGCCAACCGTATATATCTGATTGGATTATGCATGTCGATTTGTCTTGTACATATATTAGGGCTACTTCCAGGAATTGTCAATATGTTAAATTAAAATTAGGTGCAAATTGTACAATTATGTACAAGTAGGTCTG
Organism: Chloroflexi bacterium 54-19; assembly: GCA_001898225.1. GTDB lineage: Bacteria > Chloroflexota > Chloroflexia > Chloroheliales > Chloroheliaceae > 54-19. The sequence goes on along the minus strand of MKTJ01000015.1, from coordinate 95,352 downwards.
ATTTTAGAATTTAAATTTGCCCAAAAGCCCGCCTGAACCCCCATAATGGCGGAAATTGTCCCTAAAACATCTATATCAAATTGGTTTCGTTTAGTTTGGTTTATAATCGCATCCTTTCGGGTGGGTGTTAAGAAGAAGGAATAAAAAGAAAAGTTTGCGATACTTCCAATTTTTTTGGAAGAAATATGAGGCTAGATTGTAAAATAATGTACAATTGATATTAAAATTTGTATAGCTATTGCAATTATTGGGAGCTAACCAAAACTCTATTGACAAATTTGTATCGTATATGGTATATACTTATCCAGGTAAACTCCCGAATCATCTTAAACAACTTTGATATTCTAACTAGAGAAATATAGAAGTCCGGCGTAAACGCGTTATAAGGAATGACTTTATTTTTTGATGCAAGTTTGGAGTCTTAGTGGATAACAACCTGCTTAAATAAGGGTTTCTTCCAAAAGATGCACTCACTTTGGGTTAGAACAAAACCGTGGTGGGTAAACGGGTAACAGATTGATTAGCTGCCATCGCAGGCTAACCGCGTGTGTTAGCTGCTACAGAGATAATAGATAGTTAACACATTCGTTAGTTACGACAAAGCTAATTTTTTACAACCTTATTCTGGTTATTGCTACTCAACAATCTGAACCTCTAAGGCGTTAGAGGTTCTATATAATTACTCAAGGAGGAGAAAGTGCAATGACGAAGGGGCGTCTGTTCAACAAAGCCAAAAATACCGGGGCAATAGTAGCGATGATGCTGTTCGCAACGCTTCTATTGGGTGCCTGCGGTAATGATGCTACCTCAACTTCAGCTCCCGCTACCACCGCGGCGGCGGCGGCTACTACTGCTGCTTCAGCGGCTACCACTGCCGCTGCTGCAACTACGGCTGCCGGTGGCACGGCTACCACTGCCGCTGCGGCGACTACTGCCGCCGCTACCTCAGGGCCTGTTAACCTGGTAATCTGGACGGAAGGTGCTACCCTCGGCAACGTGGATACCGACCCGACCGGCAAGGGCAAATACGGCGTGTACCTCAAACAGCAGTTTGAAAAAGAACATCCCGGCGTGACCGTCACGATGGAAAACCACGGCTGGGACGAAGAACTTCGCCAGAACCTGCTCACCGCATTGATGGCCGGTAATGGCCCTGACATCGTGGTCGGCGAAAACTTCTTCCAGCAATACGCCGAACTGGGGGCGCTTGCTCCCCTGGACGATGTTATCGCTGATGTTAAACCTAATGCTGTCCCCGGTACCTATAAAGCCGCCGAATACAACGGCAAAATCTACGGGCTATCGGCCTTTACCGGCACGTTCGGTTTCGAGCGCAACTGTGTAGTCTATAAAGCGGCGGGCCAGGATTGCGCCAATCCGCCGAAGACCTGGGACGACCTGCTCAAAGTTGCACAGGCTATCACCGACAAAGGCGCCGGTAGCAAGTTCGGTTACACCCTCCAGGGCCCGGCGGGCTTCTCGGTCGGCGCGGTCTTCCGCATCGCCGTCTATCTTGGGCAGGCTGGCGCTTCCCTCTGCAACGCCGACTGCACCTACCCGACTTTCAATGACCCGAAGGGCATCCCGGTCTACGAATTCATCCGCAAGCTGAACAAACTCGCGCCTCCAGGTTTGGCTTTCAACCCGGACGAATCGGCGGTTTACTCCGAACTGTTCAAAGGCAACTCCGCTAACCAGCTTGCTGGTAGCTGGCACGTCACCTGGGCGAAAGACAGCAATTGCGGCGATTGCCAGTACAGCCCTATTCCGCTCCCGGCCGGTGGCAAACCCTATAGCGTGATTGTCGGTAACGTCCAGTATGCCGTGTTAAAACAGAGCAAGAACGTGGATATTGCCAAGCAGTGGGTTAAATTCACCCAGCGCGACGATGTCCAGGATCTGGTCTTCCCTAATATTGGCCGCTTGCCTTCGACCAAAACCGCGCTGACCAAACTGCGCCCGAATGTCGACCCGGCGACCCAATCCTTTATTGATACGCTCTTAAACAGTGACCTCGGTGTTCTGCCGCAGTGGCGCAAGGATCCTCAGAAGATTTGGACCGCCTACAACGACATGCTCACCAAAATCCTGACCACAGACGATCCAATCAAGAATATCCTTGACGATGCCCAGGCTCAGGTGGAAAAACTCGTTCCGAAATCGTAGTTTTTCGACCTTAGCTTCCATATTGTCGTAGCCTCTAGCCCCGAATAGCAGACAGGTGCTTCGAGAAATTAACTTTTATCGAAGCACCTGCCGCTGTTCCATCTAGCATGCTTTCCAGGGGCTTAATAATTTAAATTCAAATTGGGTAGATAAAGATGAGCATAACTGCTAAGCAACCGGTTTCTATCAAAGAAGAAAAGCCGGAAAAAGTAGTATCCGGCTGGAAAACCTGGCACTATCGGCACCGCCAGGCTTTTGAAGGGTGGATTATTTTAGTCCCCATCCTGGTTTACTTTTTTATCTTCAATATAGTACCGGTTCTTTTGAATTTTTTTGTTAGTTTTACTAACTGGAACGGAGTTAGTACCGACATTAAATTCGTCGGAATAGATAACTACCTTCAATACTTTAAAGAACCCTATCCCCTGATTATTTTTAATACCGCCCTCTTTGCCTTCTTCATCCTGATTGTCCAAACCACCGTCGCTTTCTTTGTAGCCTTGCTACTGAACCAGAAAGTTTTTGCCCGTGGTCTTCACCGGGCGCTGTGGTACATTCCAACCCTGACCTCCGCCGCGGTTGTGGCGCAAATCGTCGTGATTTTTATCGCTCCTTACGGTGGGGTTTTCAATGCCATCTTAAAAAGCGTGGGAATAAGTCCGATTATATGGACTACCGACCCTTTCTGGATGAGAGTCGTTATTGTCTTGTTTTCAGTGTGGCGTGGAATGGGTGGTCCGGTCGTCCTGTTCCTGGCGGCTTTGCAAGGGGTACATCCCGAATTATATGAAGCAGCCAAGGTGGACGGCGCGAATGGTCGCAAATTGCTCTGGTATATCACTGTCCCGTTAATCAGGCCGATGATTCTGTTTGTAACCGTCACCAGCATTATCGGCGGTTTCCAGATTTTTGAAGCCGTTTTCCTGATTACCAAAGGCGGGCCTTTCAACCAGACCAACGTAATGCTGGTCCAAATCTATAGCGACGCCTTTACCAATAATAATTTTGGGGTAGCCGGGGCCGGAGCAATGATAATGATGCTGATTCTGCTATGGTTCAGCCTTATCAGTATGCGGCTGTTACGCCAGGGTTAGCCGGACAGGAGAAGAAAAAATGTTAGGCGCAAATAAGTTATCCGCAAAAACCGGCCAGATGCCTGCCGCAAAAAACAAGCCTCCCTTCAAGTTTAGCCGGGTATTTTTACAACTCTTTCTGGTGATAGGCAGCTTCGTCATGGCCTATCCCCTGCTTTACATGGTCTTGGCTTCCTTCAGTACTCAAAAAATATATGCTCAGAGTACCTGGGTACCAATTCCCGATTCCTTTTACACCAATAACTACTCCCGGTTTTTTTCTGCCGCCGGAAATGAAGTTGGAACCTGGATTATCAACACCATGATCCGGGTGGGCTGGTACATCATTGTGCCGGGAACGGTCGCCGTCCTGGCCGGTTATGTTTTTGCCCGGCTCCATTTTAGAGGTAGAGACACCGTCTTTATTGTCCTTTTGAGTTCGATGATGGTGCCGCCGATAGTATTCTTGATCCCGACCTACATCATGATGGCACGTACACCTCTGGCCGGTGGGAACAACATTACCGGGCAAGGCGGTCACGGCTTCGTCAACGAGTGGCCGGCGCTGCTTTTGCCGGGCCTGGTCAACGCTTTCTACATCTTCTTCATGCGACAAAGTTACCAGTCTATACCAGGAGATTTTGAGGAAGCGGCGCGGGTGGACGGCGCGAGTACAGCCCAGGTAATCGTCAGGATTTACCTGCCGATGCTCAAAGCCGCCCTGACCGTGCTGGTTATCTTCCAGTTCGTGGCAATCTGGAACGATTACCTCTGGCCCTTGATTGCGGTTAGCGGCAACCGGGGAATTTACCCGGTGGCGCTGGGTTTCCAGAAGCTTATCCAGTTTTACACCCAGACCAACTCGGCGACCAGTTACCCGGCAGCCTTTACGCTGAGTGTGCTGGCAACTATCCCTCCTATCGTGTTGTTCCTGTTCCTCCAACGCTACTTTATCCAGGGGGTGCAGGGCTTCGGGTTGAAAGGGTAAGCCGTTACCCTGGAAATTTTACCTTTATTAACTGCCTACTGCTCAAGGTAGTTAATGCAGGGCCGGGCCGGAGTGAAGTTGGAATCCGGCCCGGCGGGGGGTAGAAAATAACCTTCTATCTTGATTGGACAAATTTTAAAACTCTCCGGTTTTGAGTTTTGCCGGGGAGTTTTTTATTGCCCTAAAATTAACTCCTGTCCTTGCAATTTTGACCTATATTTTTTGGTTCGAATTTGTATTTCTAACCGTTTCATTTTCCCACCTCCCAACCCCCCTACTAACCAGGATCAGCCTTCTGTACCTAAATTTATAATCCTGCTCTTTTTCCAACCCCCATTCTGATTTTACTTAATTTAAAAAATCTGTTTTTTCACCTATTGACAACCAGCTATTCTGTGATACTATATAGAAGTAATAAGTAATACTTGATACCAGTAGTACAGAATACCGGGGATAATACATTGGAAAATTTAACTGAATTGCTCAAGGGGGTGCTTGAGGGCTGCGTCCTTGAAATAATAAGCCGCAAGGAAACCTACGGCTACGAAATCACGCGGCGGCTGAACGCCCTCGGCTTCACAGACGTGGTGGATGGCACGGTATACACCATCCTGGTGCGGCTTGAAAAAAACAAGCTGGTAGAGGTCACTAAATATCCCTCCGACATGGGGCCACCCCGCAAATTTTTCGTGCTTAACGAGGCGGGCCGCGAAGAATTACGCAAGTTCTGGGAAAAATGGGAGTTCGTAGCATCAAAACTTAACGAGTTAAAGGAGCTAAATAATGAATTTTTGGGACAAAATCACCGGTAACGACATGACCAGGGAATTCAAAGCTTTTGAATTGCGCGTCAAAAAGCTGCCGGCTGATTATCAAGCGGCCTGGGAAGAAATCATTGCCAATCTTATGCCGCACGGAGATTTTACCGGGCGCAACATTATGCCAATTCTTGACGGGGTCCTTGGCCTGCTCGAAGAGTCGGCGGCGGAGGGTCAGAGTATCCAGGAAGTGTTAGGCGATGATATAAAGGGCTTCTGTGCCGCGCTGGCCGGGGAAGAAAAGGCCAAGTCGTTTCGCGACAAGTGGCGCGAGCAACTCAACAAAAATGTCGCTAAAAAATTAGGCAAATAGGGAGGATAAATTGAGAATTCAGGATATTATCGAGGGCAAAAAAGAGTGGCGAGCGCACATGGCGCGGGTCAAAGCGCTTCCGCAGGATTACCAGATTGTCTATAAAGAGATTCAAAAATATCTCTTCAAGGTTGGCCCGGTTGAGCTAACCGGCGGAACAAGTGTGCTTTCCGGGATTGTCGACCTTTTTGAAGAGGGCGCAAGCCAGGGGAAAGGCGTACTCGAAGTGACCGGCAGTGACGTGGCGGCTTTCTGCGACGACCTGATCAAAGATTCGAAGACTTACGCTGAAATCTACCAGGAATCTGTCAACCAGGAAGTTTACAAAGCTGTTAAAAAGACTACTGATAAAACAAAGTAAAAGGGGGCTAGCGGGATGGAAAAAACAATTGAAGTGAAAGGGCTGCAAAAGTCTTTCAAAGATATAGAAGTCCTGAAGGGCGTCGATTTTGAAGTGAAGCGAGGTGAGATTTTCGCCCTGCTCGGCTCCAACGGCGCGGGTAAAACCACGACTGTCAAAATACTTGCCACGCTGCTGAAACCGGATAACGGGACTGTTACCGTAAACGGCTACGATGTCTTAGCAAAGGCCGACAATGTGCGGCAGTCGATGAGCCTGACCGGGCAGTTTGCCGCCGTGGACGAGGTTCTGACCGGGCGGGAAAACCTGGTCATGATTGCTAAACTCCGGCACCTTAATCAGCCAGGCCAGGTCGCGGACGAACTGCTGAAACGCTTTGGCCTGAGCGAAGCGGCTGACCGCCGCGCCGCTACTTATTCAGGCGGTATGCGCCGCCGCCTCGACATCGCCATGAGCCTGGTGGGAAGACCGCGCCTCATTTTCCTTGATGAACCGACCACCGGCCTTGACCCGGAGGGCCGCCTTGAGGTCTGGAAGATGGTCAAAGAGCTTTCAAAAAGCGGCACGACGGTATTCCTGACCACCCAGTACCTGGATGAGGCCGAACAACTGGCTGACCGGATTGCCATCCTGCACCAGGGGAAGATTATTGTCAACGGCACCCTCGCGGAGCTAAAAAGCCTGTTTCCACCGGCCAAAGTGGAGTATGTTGAAAAACAACCGAGCCTGGAAGATATATTCCTGGCGATAATCGGTAAAAAAGAGGAAAAGGTAAATTAAATGACAATGGAACTACAAACGGAAATGCGGACAGAAACCGTCAAAAAACACTATTTTAGCGATATAGCCGTCATGTTAGGGCGTTCCATGCGCCATATCACCCGCAGCCTGGACACCATCATCACGGTCACGATTATGCCTATCGCCATGATGCTGCTGTTTGTCTATGTGTTTGGCGGTGCGATTAAAACCGGTACGGAAAACTATGTGAATTACCTGCTGCCCGGCATCCTTTTAATAGCAATTGCCACCGGCATTTCCTATACGGCTCTCCGTCTTTTTACCGATAAGCAGCGCGGTATCTTCGAGCGGTTCAACTCGATGCCGATTGCCCGCTCCACCGTGCTGTGGGGCCACGTGCTGACCTCGCTGGTATCCAACGCGATATCGGTGGTCATCATAATTCTCGTAGCCTTGATTATGGGCTTTCGCTCACCGGCAGGGATACTCTCGTGGTTGGCCGTAGCCGGGATACTTGCGCTATTTACCCTGGCCCTGACCTGGGTGGCGGCCATTGCCGGGCTGGGTGCAAAATCGGCGGACGGTGCAGGCGCCTTTTCCTACCCCCTGGTCTTCCTGCCGTTTATCAGCTCGGCGTTTGTGCCCACCGACTCGATGCCAGCGGTCGTGCGTGCTTTTGCGGAAAACCAGCCGGTAACCTCGATAGTAGAAGCCATTCGCGCTTTACTGGCAGACCAGCCGGTGGGCAATAATATCTGGGTCGCGTTGGCCTGGTGCCTCGGTATCACGATTGTAGCCTATATTTTCGCGATAAGGGCTTATAAACGTAATGCCGCATGACGGAAGATAATCCAAAAATAAATGAGCCCTCCCGGTTTCAAAATCAGGAGGGCTCATTTTGTGTTAGCCGTTATAAATCGGATTTTTCCAGAAGACTGACTTCCTCAACCCCCTGGCTATTAACCTTGAAGGTTTTAATCTCAAAGGGTTGTAGCTCGACCGCCTGGCTTAAGCCCCAGAACTCGCTCCTGATGGTGGTAGAGCGGGCCTGGCCGGTTGGCTCGAATAACCGCACGATATAATCTGTCTCGCCATCCAGGGCTTGCTTGAAGGCCGACAACTGGACAACTTCATCATCCAGGGCCAGGACCGGGAGCGACTTTTCGCCGGTCCCTGCCGGGAAGAAAGAGAGCGCGAACGGCTTTTCGTTATGGCCGAGGGCCTCCCGGTCCAGTTTGGATAGCCTTTCCGCCACCGGTCCGGTGTTAAACCAGAAGCGGAAGTGCCGTTCGCCCTGGTCAATCCGGCCCGTATAGCGGTCCTGCGCCATCAGAGGGCGGTCGTAAATCGGGAGCGAGGAGTAAGCCGCCGAGCGCAGCAACGAAAATCTTATCTCACCGTCACTGGAGTCCGAGCCGTACAGACCCTCGTTAATGCAACTGAGGGAGGGCCCATCGGGCGCGGCATCGAACAGGCCGCTCCACTTCTGGGCGACCACTTCCCGGCCATCCTTCGCCAGCGCCTCTACCCCGAAAGCGACCTGCCCCAGGTAGCGGGTGTCCGCCTCTCGTAAGGTCGTCGGGACCGAGAGCTTTAACATGCGGCTTTTTTCGTTCCAGAAGACGATTACTTCAACCTCGAACTCGGTCCCCTTTTTGGGCAGCTTGTAACGCTGGCAAATCTTGGAGTCGCCATAAGCGAAGACCGCTTCGACCACGCTACGGACCGGACCATCCTCGATAACACGCACCGGGTCAAGTTCCGCCTGGATACCGGAAAACCGGCGAGCCGTTTCGCCATCCATCAGGCTGAACTGGCCCACTTTCTCCCGGAAACTTTTCGCGTTCGAGCCCCAGGGGTCTTCGTTGTCGTCCATGACGATGGGCAGGAAAGCTCCGCTTTCCAGGTAGTTAACCCCGTTAACCACGAAACGGTCTATCAGTCCGGTGCTTTTATTTATCAAAACATCGAGCTCGGCGGTCTTAAAAACGATATTACCGTTTTCTTCGGGCAGGCTGTGCGGAAGGCGACCCGGAATGACTTCCAGGCGGCAGTCAAAGCGGTTCATCTGCGAGGGCAAGAGTTTAGCCTTAAAGACGGCCCGTTTGCGCCAATCGAGGCTGAGATTACTCAATTCATGCTCGGACTGGCAGGGGATTTCCACCCCGTCCTGGTAAAGATGCGGGTAGGAGAATTCATCCGCCCAGTTCGGGTCCGACCGCTGGAACTCGCATTCAAAGACCTGCTCGACCGGGTAGGGGTGCGGGTTGTATACCAGCACCGGGATGGTATCTTCGGCGGCTTTGGGTTGGCCCCCGGCCAGGGCAAAGAAAGTCCGGGCCTTCAGGCGCGAAAGGATTTCGAGCCCGTGGTCCATCAACCGCAGGGCCTGTTCCTCAACCGGTTGGATAGACGAACCGGGCAGAATGTCGTGGAACTCGGCAAAGGCCAGGTCTTGCATGACACCCTGGAAATCCGGCGCCGGGTAGGGCAATAACCCCAAAATAGCAGCCTGGCTGCTCATCTTTTCGGTCATATACAATTCGTTTTCGAGCAGGCGGTGGCGCTGTTTAATCCGCACCTGGGAGGTATAACAACCGGGCGCCCAGGGATTCAGGGCCGCCTCGAACCGGGGTAGAACGCCTGCGCGCTGGCGCATTTCGTCAAAAAAGGCTTCCGGGAAGGAATGGGCAATGTCGATTTGACCTTCTTTGTGATAGTCATCAATCAACTCGTTCAGGTTCTGCACGTCTATGCGGGATGGCCCGCCGCCGTGATTGCCGACACCCCAGAGCATGAGACCGACCCCACCATCTTTAGGCGGGTTTTTCTCCAGCCAGTCGGTCACTTTCCTGGCGGCTTTTCCCAACGAGGAGTTGTACCATTCCAGGCTGCGATGGCCGGTCACAGTCGAACCGTCGAAGCCAACCCATGTAAAATCTTCCGCCGGTAAGGGGCAATCGACCTGATCGGGACGGCAAAACAGATAGGAGTCGAACCCGGCTTTTGCCATAATCTGGACGAGACCCCGGCTGTGCCCGAAGGGGTCGAAGTTCATGGCGGTCCGGGGTGTGACCCCAAACTTTTCGGCAAAATAGCGCCGCCCCAGCAGTATCTGGCGCACGAAAGACTCACCGCTCGGCATATTGCAATCGGGTTGGAGATACCAGCCGCCCATAATATGCCATTTGCCTTCTTTGACCAGCTTTTGAATCCGTTTGAACAGGGCCGGTTCGAATTCCTCGACCCACTGGTAGAGGATTACTTCGTTGTGGTTAAAAACAAAACTCTCATTTTGCTCGCACAATTCGGCGGCTACCCGGAAAGTCGAAATCGCTTCGGCAGCGCCTTCCTGCCACTCCCAAAGCCAAACCGGGTCGATATGGGCGTTACAAATCAGGTGTAATTTTTCCCTGGTAGTCATTGTCATTGGCTGGAGTCTCCTATCCCTAATTTTAAAAACCCTTTAATTCCCGGACCCGGTTGGTGCTGCCGACTTTTTAACCGCTCCCCGGAAAGGCATATGCTCCCCTTCGACATATTCCGGCACCGGGTTATACTGGTTAACTTCGGGATGGGACTGGCCCCGCAAATGAAAGGCGGAGGGCCACAACTTCTTGGTGACAATCCGGGTGGTAGTCGGGATATAGCGGATAGTCAACCCGGCCCGGCGGCGTGGCGAAGTGTTTGCGTTGGAGCCGTGAATAATATTCGGATGATGGACCGATACATCACCGGGATTCAGGATTATGTCAACTGCTTGCGACTCGTCCACCACGCCCTCTTTGATAGCCGACTCCAGCACGTTGGGGACATCGGTGCGGGCTTCGAGTTCCTGCAAATCCAGAGTTTGGGTACGGGGAATTACCCGCATGCAGCCGTTCTCAGGGTCGGAGCGGTCCACGGACAGCCAGAGCGTCACCACTTCCATAGGGTCGAGCGGCCAGTAACTGCCGTCCTGGTGCCACAACACGGCCTGACCATCGAAAGGCGGTTTGCTGATATAGTGCGAGGCGAACAGGCCGATGTCCGGCCCGATAAACTGCTGGGCTACATCCAGCAACCGCTCATTGCTGATAAGATGCACCCAGAACGGGTCGGTCCTGACCAGTTCGTGATTATAATTTTCGGGACGGAGATGCGGATACCTGGCGTGCAGCCAATCCAGGTGGGCGTTGACTTCCTGTAAGAGGTCGGCGTCAATCACGTGGCGGAAAATGGCGTAACCTTCCCGGTCGAAATGCTGTTTTGCGGCGGCGAAATCCGATGCTGTCGGTTGGTCAATCATAAAACTCCCCTTTGAAAAATACTTTTGGGCCACCAGCTTTTGGAACGGGCAGCCGTCAATCCAACCCGGAATTAACGGCTGCCCCTGATTCAAAGGAATTAGCCCGGTGAGGTTGGCCTAATAGACGTGATAGGTCCCGTCAACCCGCCGGACGATTGGCATATAAGCGCGCTGGTAAGGATACTTGGCGGCCAGTTCTTCGTCAATATCGAGCCCTAACCCTGGCTTCTGAGGTAACTTTACCATACCATCTTCCAACTGGCACGCACCCGGCATTACCTCGTAGGTGGAGGGGTGGAAAGTAATCCATTCCTGGACACCAAAGTTCGGAATAGCATAGTCGATATGGATTGCCGCCGCCTGACCGATGGGCCCAATATCCGCCGCTCCGTGGAAAGCGCTGCGAATCTGGAAGGGTTCCGCCATCGCCATAATCTTTTTAGCCTCGGTGATGCCGCCGATGTGAATAGGCGCGAAACGGATGAAGTCGATAAGTTGCTTCATAAACAAAGGCAAGCAGTCCCAGCGCGAGGTAAAGAGTTCGCCCATCGCAATCGAGGTGGTCGAGGAACGGCGCACCATCTCAAAGCTCTCTTTATTTTCGGGCCGGAGTGGGTCTTCCATATAGAACAGGCGATAAGGTTCGAGTGATTTCGCCAGCCGAGAAGCCTCGTTGGGAGTGAGTTGTTCGTGTACGTCGTGGAGCAAGTTAACTTCCATCCCCAGGGCATTGCGCAAATGCTCGAACATCTTGGGGGTCTCGATAAGGTACTTTTCCGGCGAGAAATAGTCGGTATCGGGGATACCCTCCCGGCCCGAAGGGACCCGTTTTAACATGCCGGGTCCGCCGTAGCCGCCATAACCGCCGGTCAGTTGGGCCCGCACAAATTTAAATCCTTTTTCGTGGAAGGAACGGACGTGTTCCTCCACTTCCTGGGGGTCGCGCCCGTGAGCGTGAGTGTAGACCCAAACGTCGTCCCGCGACTGTCCACCGAGCAGTTGGTAGACCGGCAGACCGGCAACTTTCCCCTTAATATCCCAGAGCGCCAGGTCAATCGCGCTGAGCGCTGACATGAAGACCGGGCCACCCCGCCAGTAGGTGCAGTGGTAAACCTTCTGCCAGATGTCTTCAATGTTGGAGGGGTCCATGCCGATAATCAACTGGCTGAGGTGTTCGAGGTCGGCGGCTACGGCCAGTTCGCTACCACTCAGGGTGCCATCCCCCACCCCGTAAATCCCCGGCTCGTCGGTCATTATCTTCACAAGCACATAGTTCCGACCGGGGCAGGTTACAATAACCTTTACTTCCGTAATCTTCATCGATTAAACTCCTGGTATCTTCACGTTATGATTCATTAAATAAGACCTTGCACAGCTTAATTGCACATCTCAACACATCATATTCATATAAGGAAGGCCCCAACCCCTGGCCCCGCCCTTTCGAGCGGGGTTCGGGTAAGGGCTCCTCTCCTAGCTCATCATCTCCAATCTGGAAAATTTTCTTACAAGCAGTGAAAACTCGTTCCCCTCAATCGCTAGATTAAGGAATTGGCCGGTTAAATATCCTGGCCGCGCGGGCTGAGCTGCGCCACAATCCCCCCGTCAACGTACATCACGTGGCCGGTAATATACGCGGCTTCATTTGAAATAAGAAAGGCTACCGCCGCCGCAATATCCAGCGGCTGGCCCAGTCTTTTCATCGGGATGCGGTGTATCCGGGCCTGGGTGCCGGGCGCATCTTCGGCAGGCGTCTTTTCGACCCGGATGGCTCCCGGCGCGACCGCGTTCACCCGGATACCATGCTCGGCCAACTCAACCCCCATCGAGCGGGTAATAGCGTCAATGGCGGCTTTGGTCAGGTCGTAGGGCAAACCCGGCCACTGGGCCCGCGCCCCCGCTACCGAGCTAATCTGGACGATATTCCCGCCCTGGCCCGCTTCGTGCATGATTTTGGCGGCCCGGTAGGAACACATATAGGGGTTCTTTATATTGGTCGCCAACTGCAAGTCGAGCAATTCTTCCCCGGCCTCAAAGTAAGGTACCCGCCCCAGGTGGGCCGCGTTATTCACCAGGGCGTTTAGCGACCCAAAGGTTTCCAACGTCCGGTCGAATAGGCGGTCAACTTCACCGGTCTGGCTCAAGTCGCCCGGTAGGGCCAGGGTAGTCGCGCCCAACTCGGTCAGAATAGCCGAGGTGGTAGTGACCTCCTCCGCGTCCAACCCGGTAATGACCACCTTCATACCCTCTTTAGCCAGCCGGAAGGCGATACCCCGGCCTATCCCCCGGCCAGAACCGGTCACAATCGCCACCTGGCCGGCCAGTTCGGCGTAACGGGGCTGAATTGTCTGGTACAACCTCTTTGCTTCGTCAAACTGCTCTTTAAATGATGCTTCCATTATTGCCAGGCCCGCTTTAACCTTTCCGTTTAGATAAGACTATTAACCTTTGGTTGCGCCGGCGGTGATGCCCCGGATGTAGTAGCGCTGCAAGATCAGGAAAACAATAATCAGGGGGATGGTAGCGATAAGCGACCCGGCCATCCGCACGTTCCATTGAATAACCTGTTGCAGGTCAATATCCTTGAGCTTGAGGGGCAGGGTGAACCAATCCGAATTGTTGATTACAATGGAAGGCCAGATAAAGGCGTTCCAGGCGCTAACAAAGTTCAAAATACTGACCGTCGCGATGGCGGGACCGGCCAGGGGCAGGAAAATCCGCATATAGATGCCAAATTCGCTGGCTCCGTCGATTTTAGCGGCGTCCCGCAATTCGTCCGGTAGTTTGGAGAAATAGTTGCGGAACAAAAAGATGGCAAAAGGCCCCGCCCCGTTTACCATCGGCAGAATCAGCCCGGTATAAGCTATTATCTGGTCTTTGTGGGCGCTGAGCAGCCCTAACGCCTTTAACAACTGCACCAGCGGAATAAGGACGGTAACACCCGGCACCAGCATCACGGCCAGGAACCCGGCGAACAGGAAGTCCCGGCCCCAGAACGGTACCTTGGCAAAACCATAACCCGCCAGGGAATAGACCAGAACTACCAGCACTACCACAGCCACGGTAACAATCATGCTGTTGATAAAGTATTGCCAGAAATTTAAGGTGTTCCAGGTATTGACGATAATATCGAAGCGGATTTCGTTCGGAATAAGCGATTTACTGGTCAGGACTTCCTGGTTGGACTTAAAGGCCGAGGAAACCATCCATAAAAAGGGATAGACACTTGCAATGGCGTAAATAATCAACAGGATATAGGAAACCGCGTCAGGGGTATGTTTTTTCACTTTCAGGAAGACCGCTGTCCCGTTTTTCTCGACCCGGTTCGACCCGGAAAGTTGCGTAACACTCATTTCAATTCTCCCGGAATAGTTTGGATTAGCGTCTTTGAGGTTTAATCTTTCGCCCGGAAAAAGCGTAAATTTATCAAGGCGATGATAAAGACGACTAAAAAGAGTAACCAGGACATGGCGCTGGCAAGGCCAAGTTGCTGGCTGCTGCCAAAGCCATACTCGAAGACCTGCAACCCGACTACTTCAGTATGCCCGGCAGGACCGCCACCCGTCATCAGGTAAACCATCTCGTAACCCTGGAAAGCATTGTTGATGCTGGTTATCGTGATGATTACGGTTATGGGGTAAAGCAGGGGCCAGGTGATATGCCAGAGCAGTTGGAGGGCGTTTGCCCCGTCCAGAATGCCCGATTCATACAACTCCCGGTTAATAGTCTGAATGCCCGCCATATACAAAATAGTCGCAAACGGCACCGCGCCCCAGATCATGACAATCATCAGGGCCGGTAAAGCCCGGTCGGACTGGGAAAGCCAGCCCTGTTTGGCTTGCAAAAAACCGAGGCCAAAGGTGCCTAAAATATTGTTGAGAAGGCCGTCCGACTGGAAAATAAAAGACCAGACATAATAGATAGCGATACCGGCGGTCACAGTCGGCAGCATAATTAAGGTGCGCAAAAGCCCCTGGAACCGCATGGCCCGGCTGAGCGCAGTCGCTAAAGGTAGCGCTATCACGATAGTGCCGATGGTTACTACCACCGCGATAATGATGTTATTCTGGATGGATTGCCAGAAATAATGCGACTCGGTCGGGTTTACAAAAAGGAACTCGGTAAAATTATCCAGGCCGACAAACTGGCAACTGGGCGGGCCGCACTTAAACGGAATTAGCGAGAAATCGCCATAACCGTTCCAGCGAAAGAAGCTCAAAACCCCCGAATAAATAACAGTATAAAGACCGAAGACCAGAAAGATGAGCATGGCCGGGGCTACGAATAAAAATCCGCTGTTAGCCCTCAGAATCGCACGGAAGCTTTTGCGGGGCCTTCCCTGCCTTTTGTCTATTGCTGAGATATTTGCCTGTGCCATACCTGTTGTTCGCCTTTTCAAAAATTATTCGCTGTCTGAAACCGCGAATCCTATTAATAGTGAGAGAGTAAGGGCCAATCTGACCAGGCTGGCCCTTACTTCTGTAAATGGATACGAATGTGGAAATATGGTGTACCCTACCGTCAGGACGCGTCCCGATGGTAGGGCATTGGGCAGGTCGTAGGTAGCTAGTTGTTAGGCTTTGGGGCCGCCCCTGGCATCCCAGGCGGATTTGTTGGCGGCATCCACTTTTTTCACCAGGCTATCCGGCGTATCCTCTTTGGTGATAAATTGCTGGAGACCCAGTTTTAACACCTTGGAAGGGTCGTCTAGAGCTTGCGCTTTGCTGACAGCAAAAGGCGAGTTATCGCTGATGGAACTGACCAGACCGGCCATCACCGGGCCAACCTTAGCCGGGTCGGACGAAATTTTGACAGCCGGCAGGTCACCGACGGTCTTGGCAAAGACAGCCATCTGATCGGGCGAGGTCAAGAACTTGATGAAGTCGAGGGCTTCCGCCTGGTGCTTGCTGCTCTTGGTCACCATCGCGTCAATCAAGGCCGAAGCATTCACGGCGAGTTTGTCGTATTTGGAGCCTTTGAGCGGCGGGATAGCAAACGAGATAATATCATCGGACTTCATACCCTGGGCCAGCAAGAAGCTCAGAGTGTAAGTACCGCCAATATCGAAAGCGGCTTTGCCCTGGGTGAAGGCAACGTCAGCCGGGTCAATATCGGTACTAAGAATATCGGCAGCCCACAAATCATTCTGCGCGATGCTATTAATCCATTTAAGGACGTTCAGGGAGCAGGGGTTGGCAAAGGAGTCGCGCCCGTTGTAGATGGCGTCATAGGTATCCTGGCCGCAGCTAGCCATCATAAGCGGGTTGTAGAGCCAGTATTGCAGCACGTCGGGGTTCTTGACGCCGGTCACGACACCGGGGGTGCCGGTCTTCTGTTTGATGGTCTGCATCATGGTGAGCCATTCTTCGGCGGTCGCGGGGGCCTTGTTGGGGTCAAGACCGGCCTTGGTCATAAGGCTCTTACTGCCGTAGACAAAGAAGGCGTTACCGGCCAGGTACGGGACGCTGAACGATTGGCCGACCTTGAGGTTTTTGAAGTTACATTTGGGGTCTTTCGCGCAGGCATCCAGCACATCCTGGGTCAAGACCGAGGTTTTATTGTAGGTCCCGGCCAGGAACTGGCTTTGCCAGGCGCTGTCCACTTTGCCGGTCAATTCGGTCAACAACCCGGCAGCGCCCATGTCCCACTCACCGCCGGAGGCAGTAGAGCCCGACCAGTAGGAGAGAATATCAGGCAGGTCACCCGACTGGGCCGAGGTGGTTATCTTGGTGCGGTAGGTATCGTCCGGGTTAAAGGCTTGAACATTAACCTTGACGCCTGTCTTGGCCTGGTAATTAGCGGCAACAGCCTGGATACCGGCTACATGGGCAATTTTCCAGGTCCACATGCTCAGTTCAACCCCCGAACCGGAGGAAGCAGCCGTGGTAGCACCGGCAGCAGCGGTAGTGTTTGATGCGGCAGGGGCCTGCGTCGCGGTTGAATCACCGCAAGCCGCCAGAACCAGGGAAAGGAGCAGCAGTAAACTCAGGATAACGTGTTTACGATGGGGCATCCGTTTCAACCTCCTTTGGTGAAAGTAGCAAGCAACTTTGCTCATATCTGAGTTGTAACAAATTAAGCCTGAATTTTAGTCAGCGCTTAAACAGGGTAACGAAATAGCTCCATAGCTGAGCTAGTTGCCGGTTGTCAAATTCTAATTTGGAGCTGCTTTTATGTAATGCGAAAGAGTGAATTGATATAGACCAATGCTAACATTGTTTTGTAAATGAGTCAATACCTTTTCGAGATGAATTCCTGTACAAGCCCGAAATTGAAAATTAAAGAGCAATTTTAGCTTTTTAGAAACGTAATCAAATTATTTAAAAAGAATATGTTACCTGATTCTTTATTAAACAAAAGTTTGACATCCCTTTTTTGAAGTGGAAAGGGATGATTGGTACAGTCTGGTTATTGCAAACATAGAAAAGGTCTATAAAAAAGCCCCTGATTAGCCGGTTGACATTACATAAGGGGGGTGTTATTATCATTTGGTATATACCTTTTAATGATTGTGTTCCTCCACTGGACACGCAGGGTTAAAGAATGGCATCAAACATATGGTAAAAACCAACAACGACACACTATACAACCAGCTATTTACCCACTTCAAAGAACAAATTCTTAACGGGAGTTTACCAGCCGGGTTAAAATTACCTACCGAATTAGAGTTATCCAAGACCTACCAGCTTAGCCGGGGAACCGTCCGGCTGGCTTTGAGCAATCTTGAAAACGAGGGCTTACTCGAACGGGTCCAGGGCCGGGGTACTTTCGTAAGGGCTAATGTGCCGTCTACCCCTGAAACCACCAGCCAGAACAACCGGGAACGCCGGATTGGCCTGGTCCTTAACCGCCCGGTTACGGCCCAGATTAGCCTGGAAATAATGGTCGGGGTGGAGCAGGCCATAAAGGCCCGCGGCTATCAATTGAGTTTTGCCTATTGCGAGGAAAACCAGGAGCAGCAGTACCAGGATATTACCCGCATGCTGGAGGACCAGGTCGCCGGGCTGATTATCTTCCCGGTCAGCGATAAAGAAACCGATAAATCAATCGAGCTTTTGCGGTCAAAGAACGTCCCGTTTGTGCTGGTGGACCGCTATCTACCCCAGTTCGATAGCGATTATGTGGTGGTGGATAACGTGGGTGGGGCCTACCGGGCCACCCAACATCTGCTGATTCTGGGGCATCGTAACATCGGCTTCTGGATTAACAATGTGGAGACTTTACACACGACCTCGGTGCGGAGCCGCTGGGAAGGCTATTGCAAAGCCCTCGAAGAATATCATATTCCATATGATGAAACCCTGATTTTCCAGCAGCCAAAACCGGGTGAAGGCAGTTTGCAGACCGAGTTTGAAAAATTCTTGAACTTGCCGAACAAACCAACCGCTATTTTTGCCGTGAACGATTACCTGGCCCTGGAATTATTACAGGCCGCCCAGCGTATCGGGATAAAAGTGCCGGAAGACCTGGCCTTGATTGGCTTCGACGACGCCAGCTTTAGTTCTCATCTCAACCCGCCCCTGACGACCGTTTCGCAGCCGCTGCTGGACATCGGGTTTAGGGCGGGAGATTTAATCATCAACCGGATAAACGGCGTGGCTGGCTCCTACAAACACCTGGTCTTGCCCACCAACCTGGTGATACGTGAATCGTGTGGCTCCCGGCAGCAAATCCTGAAAAGCCTCGCCTCCTAATACCGCAAGGATGCTGGCTGTCACTTTAATCACTAAAAGCCTTTTCAATTATATCAAAGGCCAGGTTAAGGTTATTTGTGCCCCTTACCAGGCGGGAAGTGTAAACCCTTCCTGGCCGCCTTTTCACCATGCTCGCCCGCAAGAGGGTCGCTAGCCTCGGCTTCGTGCTTCCGGGCAGCTAACTTTTCTTCTTCCTCCTGCACTAAAATCCGGCGCAGATGCTTGCCGATGAGAGTCTTGGGGAGAGCGTCGCGGAACTCGACCACGCGCGGCGCTTTGTAGCGGGTCAGGCGTTCCCGGCAAAAAGCGATAATCTCGTCGGCGGTCGTGGACTGGCCCTCTTGCAGTACCACGAAAGCTTTGACCGTAATATCCCCCCTGGCGTTGGGCGCACCGATAACGACCGCCTCTTTAACCGCCGGGTGCTGGTACAAAACTTCCTCGACATCACGCGGATAAACGTTGAACCCGTTACTCAAAATCATGTCCTTTTTGCGGTCCACGATATAAAAGTAACCGTCCTCGTCCATGCGGGCGATGTCTCCGGTATAGAGCCAGCCGTTCCGCAAGGTATTGGCGGTTTCGGCGGGGCGGTTGTAGTAGCCCTGCATAACCATTGGCCCACTCACCACCAGCTCGCCGATTTCCCCGACCGGCAAATCACTCAACCCCGATTCGAGGTCTACAATCTTGGCCCGCACCCCTGGGAAGGGTAGACCGATGCTCCCTTCCTTGCGCCGCCCGTAGACCGGGTTACCGTGCGTAACCGGGCTGGCCTCGGTCATGCCAAAACCTTCTATCAACCGGGCCCCGGTCAGTTTTTCAAAGCGATTCTGGACCTCGACCGGCAAAGGCGCGGCCCCACTGATACAGGCTTTGATGGATTTGAGATCGTACTTGCTGACACCGGGCGCGTCGAGCAGAGCCATATACATGGCCGGGACGCCGGGAAACAGGGTCGGGTGGTAGCGGTCAATCGCCTTTAATACCTCATTGGGTACGAACTTGGGCAACAGGACCAGCGTCCCCGCCGAAAAGATGCTCAGGTTGAGCGCCCCGGTCATACCGTAGACGTGAAAAAACGGGACGACTCCCAGGGTAATATCGGAAGTTTTTGGGCCATTACCCAGCCAGGCCCAGCACATCCTGGCGTTCGTGACAAGGTTGTGGTGGGTCAGGATTGCCGCTTTAGGTGTACCGGTGGTGCCACCCGTATACTGGTAGAGAGCTACATCGGCGGCCTTTACGCCCGGCAGATAGGGGGCCGGGCCGCTCTTATACCCTGTCAAAAAGTCGGCCCAGGAAAGGCTATCCGGTCCTTCCAGGGTAGCCCGGTGACCCTCTTTTTTCTCCTTTAGGGCCGTAAAAAGCAGCTTCAGGACCGTAGGAAAATAATCTTTAATATTGCCGACCACGATTTTTTCGAGGCCAACTTTAGGCTGAACGGCCTTTGCCAGTTTGTAGAAAAGGGTCAGGGTCACCAGGATGCGGGGCCTGGCGTCACTCAATTGTTGTTCGAGTTCGCGTTCGACATAGAGCGGGTTGCAGGGGACCACAATCGCCCCGGCCCGCAAAGCCCCGTAATAGGCAATCACGAACTGGGGACAGTTCGGCAGCAACAGAGCGACCCGGTCGCCCGGCCTGATACCCTGCGCCACCAGGCTAAGCCCAAAGTCGTCCGCCGCTTCGTCGAGTTTGCGGTAAGACATTTTATGGCCGTAAAAAATAAGGGCGGTCTGGTCAGGAAACCGGCGGGCGCTTTCCCGCAACATACCCGGTAGCGTTTCTTCGTCAACCTCGATGCCGAGCGGGATCTGGGGCGGATAATAGCGCAACCAGGGCTTTTCAGCCAGTAATTCCGGGCTTATATCGGTCCGAGGCGCCGTATGCAGGACGGATTGATACCGGATTGAGAAGCGACCAGCAGCGTTCAGGCGCGAAAAAGTGGCCCTGGAACGCTCGGCCAGGTTTTGGAGGGGAGTGATAAACTGATAAAATGGGTTGATTAAATAGTTATGGTTATTCATAGTCTCGCTCCTTTGCACCTGTGATAACCGTCATCCGAGCTATATTAGCTTATATAATATATATTATCTCATAAATTACGGGTAATGACTATAAAATTTGATTAGATTAAGCTTTGAATTTTTATTATATTATTTTCCAGAGTGGAAGATTATCAAAAGAGATGCCTGGAGAGCATTGGCAGGATTGCCAAAGATAGCAAGGATTTGAGCTTACTCGCTTGACACTTTGAGGCTAAGCATCACCCGGTAACCATCTTTTACCAGTAAAAGTCACCGTCTTTCTCAAGTTTAAAACCTAAAATCCGAATTTTAAAAATTCGGATTTGAAAGGACTATTTAAATAGCCGGTAAGCGTCTAAACGTGTAGCCGCTCGTGCGCTAAAATAAATTCGACCGCTTCCAGTAAATTATTCTTCACCGGAAGAAGCAGGTGGGTGCCAGGTTTGGCACTCTGCGGATCGGTCAGCCAGCTTTCATAAGCAGACTGGCCGCGCCCGGTCAGCACCAGGACCGGTTTTGCCCCGGCGGCAGTAGCGGCTTGCACATCGGTCAGGTGGTCACCTACCAACCAGCTTTCGGCAAGATTGATATTATAATTTTGGGCCGCCTGCAACAGTAAACCCGGTTTTGGTTTGCGACAGTTACAGCCTTCGGTCGGCAGGTGGTGGCAATAGAATATGTTTTTAACATAACCTCCATGAGCCTCGATAACATCGCACATCTGCTGATGGATAAAATCGAGTTCGGCCACGCTGATAAGCTTGCGGGTAATCGCCGCCTGGTTGGTCACCACGATAACCTGGTACCGGGCCTGATTTAAGAGGGCCAGGGCTTCAAGAGAGCCTTCCAGAAAATGAAAATCTTGCCAGGTCAATACGTGGTCGGCCCGGTTCTGGTTGATAACACCATCCCGGTCAACGAAGATTGTCGGCTGACCGGTGGTCAACAAAGGGTTGAGGGGCAGATTTAACGGCGTAAAAAAGGGATGGTGCTGCCCCACCCGAACTTGTTCTACAGTCATGACGCTCTTTTCCCCGCTTTCTGCTAAACCCTGAACCTTTTTGTACTGTAACGCTATTGCAATTGGAGCGTTGCGCCAGGGTCAGCGCGCCGCGGTAACCAGGTCCGATGGTACAGGAAACTCCTTCCCCGTTATGGTCCTGGTTTCAGATTCGGATTTGGTCGCAAGCGTGGCCCGGATGGACTGGCGTAAGGCGGTCGCAATACTGTGGACCAGCGACATATGGACATCCTCGACCTGCTCGATGGCGTTAGCCGGGATAATGATGCTGTAATCCACCAGGTTCTTTAGTTTGCCTCCCTGGAAACCGACAAACCCGATATTGGTCATACCCAGGACGGTCGCGGTACGGGCGGCGCTCAGAACGTTGGGCGAATTGCCGCTGCCGCTGATGGTTATCAGAATATCGCCCGGCTGGCCTAAACCTTCGAGCTGGCCGCTAAAAGAATTGTCGTAATTGGTGTCGTTGGACCAGGCTGAAAGCTGCGCCATGCTGTCATTGAGACAAATGACCCGAAAATAGGGGAAATTGGGAATCCGGGTGCCTTTAGCCAGGTCGCAGGCCATGTGGCTGGCAGTAGCAGCACTCCCACCGTTGCCACAAATAAAAATCATTTTGTGGTTAGCCGCCGCATGTTTTAGAACGCTAACGATTTCGCCAAGTTCGGTAGAAGATATGCTATCCATGGCAGTTTTGAGCTTGCTGTAATAGTCACCGATAAATTCAGAATTATTTATGTCAATCTGCTCGTTAGCCGAATTTAATCGCTCATTAAAAGTGCCTTGCATTAAACGCCTCCACAAATCTCTTGAAGCCGGTTTAATAAAATGGTCTTTTGCCGGGGCCACCTGAAAAAGGCAAACCCGAATTCTCCAATGTAACAACTTCGACCAGAAGTTGCACAGCGCTAAATGGAATCCCAGGCCGCTCAATAGTTTACGGACCAGGATTGGTACTTTTCTGTATCTCAGGGTTGGCAATAATCCGAAACTTATATCCGCCAGACGACCTGCAATCACTACTTTGTGGGTCAAGATTTCCGGCGCTGCTCCAAACGACCCTTTTGGTCTATTATTTTGAGCTCAAAGTGAGGTCGGAAGCGAAAGTCTTATAGGTCTTTAGTTTAAATAAATATGGTGATAACCGAATGAACCTGTTCAGAAACCAAATGACGAAATATACACTTTTTCTCTTAAGACCTTACATCCAAAGGCCAAAAGCCCGGCAAACAAGGCCCGGATTAAAAAATATTATCCAGCACTACATGGGCCCCACGGGTTTCCAGCTTGAAATACATCTCCTTCAGGTTACGCCTTGCCATTGCCTCGACCACTGCCTGGCGATTTTCGGGAGGGACGCACAGCAACAAAAAGCCGCCGCCACCCGCCCCGGTAATCTTCCCGCCAATAGCGCCCGCCGCTTTAGCCGCCTCGTAAGTCTCGTTTATTGCCTCGTTACTGATAGTGTTAACCAGTTGTTTCTTGCGCTGCCAACCCTCGTCCAGGATAGCGCCGAAAGTCGGCATATCGCCGCCTTCCATACACTGGCGCATATTCCAGGCTAATTCTTTCATTTGATGCAGGTTATGCAAAACTTTTCTATCTTCGTCTTGCACCGAAGCCTTTTGTTTTTCCAGGATAGTGGTGCTGTGGCGGGAGACCCCGGTATAGAAAAGCATCAACCAATCTTCTAAACTTTCTGCGATATTCCGGGCCAGCTTAAAATGGTCCACCTTGACCGTCCCATCGGGCAAGAACTCGAACTGGTTTATGCCCCCAAAGGCCGCCGCGTACTGGTCTTGCTTGCCAATCGGCATGTTGAGTTTTTCAATCTCGATATGGCAGGCCAGTTCGGCAGTCTCCTGCTTATTCATCTCGCAACCCCGGTAGGTTGAACAGGCTTTAATCAGGCAGACCGCCGCCGCGCTGCTCGAACCAAGACCCGTACCAGGTGGGATTTCTGAGGCCAGAAAAAGGTTCTGGCCGTGGGCAAGCCCGAAATGGTCGAGGACCGCCTGGGGAAGCATCAAATCGCCGGACAGGTTCAGCTTAATATCCGGCTCGAACTGGGCATAGTTATGGGTTAAGCGGTCGGACCGCCGCCGCCCCTTGAAATTGGGATGGGTAATGGAAAAGAACGTTTTGTAATCGGCGGAAACAATTTGAGTCGCGCCCCTCCCCACCTGGTTTACTATTACATAAAAATATTTGTCGATAGTGGTATTAATTACCAGGCCGCCATACTGCTGGTAATAGCTCGGTACATCCGTACCGCCTCCCGCAAAACTTATCCGAACTGGAGCGCGCGCGATTAGCACAGTCTTATCCCTTCCTACCTTAAGAATCAAGGAAATAAATCAGGCCAGTTGACAATCATCACCGATATTGAGGTTTTGAAATTTGCCGGTTACGGTCGCATTCCGGCCTATAACCGAGCCGGTCAATAAAGCCGCTTCGATTTGAGAATCTTCATGAATGATAGTGTCACTAATAACGGCGTCAGAAATTCGCACCCCTGCGCCGATGCTGGCATAAGGTCCGATAACGCTCCGTTCGATAATAGCGTCCGGGGCGATATAGACCGGTGGCACTATCGTGTAACCGGTGGGCCGGTCGAAACTTCCCTCAAAGGGTTGACCGCGCCTTTTTAATAAATTCCGGTTGGCCTCCAAAAGAGCGGGAATAGTGCCGCAATCCTCCCAGAGTTCGAGGCTGCGAGCCTTGAAAAGGGCCCCGCCTTCCAGCAGCATGTTGATAGCGTCGGCCAGGTAATACTCACCGTTAAGTTGCAGGCCGGTCGCCATTTGTTTATCGAGGGCCTTAAACAACTGCCGGGCATTTTTGAAATAGTAGACACCCACCACCGCCAGGTTTGAGACCGGGGTGGGCGGTTTTTCAACCAGCCGGGTGACGAACCCTTCTTCGCTCAGGACGCCTACCCCGAAACGGCTGGGGTCGGCCACTTCCCAGAAATGCAAGACCCCGTCCGCCGCCACCGCCGAAAGTGAAGCCAGGTCGGTCTTGAAGACCGTATCCGAAAAGACGATAAGAATCTCGCCCGTGTCTATATAGGGTCTGGCCTGGTAAATCCCGTAAGATTGACCCAGCATCCGGTCCTGGTAGACGTAGCGGGTCCTGTACATGGGATAGTGACAGCGCATATAATCGGCAATCTGGTCGCCCCGGTGACTGACGATAAAAATTATTTCCTCGACATCCAGGACTGCCAATTCATCTATAATGTGCCCTAAGACCGCTTTACCGGCCACTTCCACCAGCGGTTTGGGCTG
Source organism: Chloroflexi bacterium 54-19 (assembly GCA_001898225.1). Taxonomy (GTDB): domain Bacteria; phylum Chloroflexota; class Chloroflexia; order Chloroheliales; family Chloroheliaceae; genus 54-19. The sequence continues at coordinate 70,575 of MKTJ01000015.1, read as the reverse complement.
GCTATAGGTGTGCGGGCGCAGTCTTTTACCATACCCGGCCAGTGGAATAATAACTTTCACCCTTCGCACCTACTTTCCAAAAGCGGTAACCGGAATTGTGTAACAATAAGATTCAGGTTTCCCCAAAAATCGCCGGAATGGATGGCCGGACCCGACCGCAATTTGTAGGCTGCGGCCAGGTCTGGCTTGTCATCCCTGACTCAGGATGATTGGGTGGTATAAGTCAGGGTTATGCCGGAGAAAGTGGGCGTAAAGGTTGCGTCGCTAGAAGGTGTAAAGGTAACCACGTAGCGCAGGTAGCGCCCGGTCTGACCGGTGAGGGCCGTATCGGTGCCCGGAGTAGTCATTCCGCTCGAAAGGGTATTCCAGGTAAACCCGTTCGTGGAAGTCTGGACCTGCACCGAGATACCCGTCCCGGTAGGCAGGTTGCCCGCCCAGTTCAGACTGGTCCAGGTAGTAGCCGAACTGCCCGAATCAAAGGTCGTACTGGTGTACTTTCCGGTGGACGGGAAGTTATCAACCCTTATCCAATCTGCCTGAAGGTTATTGGACGACCCGGTGCTGCTGTTGCTGTTGTACAGGAAGATGTTCAACCCGGTATTGGTGCTGGAACTGCTCACTGTATGCTGCGCTACCTGCACGTTATTGACGTAGTAGGTTACCGTAGTGGTGCCTACAACCACCCGCAGATTGTAATAAGTATTGAATGAAAGGCTGGTAATCCGGGTATCGGTCTGGGTCGAGCCAATGTTCGTCCTGGCATAGATACCATTCGGGTTACTGCTCGGCACTCCAAACATAGCCCAGGGACTGGTTAGAGAGTTGGTGCCGCTGCCCCAGCCAAAATCCTGGCTGGTGCCGGACGAAGGCGTCGGAAAGATTACCCGCCCTTCTATTACACTCCGGGTGTAATTGGACCGGCTCCTGATAAAGCCGCCTTTCACGCTAACACCATTGCCGGTTACCGTGGCCGAACCCCTGGGGAACCCTGTGCTGGTAAAGGTCCAGTTCAAATTATTCAAACTTGACCCGGTAAACTCATCCTCGAAGGAAGGCGTCAGGCCGACCTCGTAGGTGGAACCGGAGAGAGTTACCCCGGTCCCGCTGAATGTCCCGGCGCTAAAGTTGGCCGTATTCTGGCTCAGGTTAGGTGCCGCCGTGGCGGTATAAGCATTGTTCAACGTCGCCGCCTTGCCATCGGGATTCGTCACGGTCAGGGCATAAGTCCCCGGTGTGAACCCGGCAGGAACCTGGGCCGTCAACCTGGTGGCGGATACGAAAGTCACATTCGGCAGCGTATTACTGCCAAGTTTGACCGCCGGGGTAGCCACAAAGTTCGTCCCGGTGATTGTCACAGTCCGAATGATGGCGTTATCCCGGTTGTTTGGCGCAATCGTCGTAATAGTAGGAGCCGGTAAGGTCGAAGTGTAGGCGTTTGCCAGGGTCGCTTGCTGGTTGTCAGGGTTGGTTACAACCAGCGAATAGACTCCCGCCGCCAGCCCGACCGGGACGACTGCCGTCAAGCGCGTAGCCGAGACAAAGGTAACGTTCGTCAGGCTTGTTGTGCCAAGTTTGACCCCAGGTGTAGCTACGAAATTGGTCCCGGTGATATTTATAGTGTTTGCGACATTGTTTATCCCGGTAACCGGCGCGATACTGGTAACCGTCGGGGCTTGCAAAGTCGAGGTGTAGGCGTTTGCCAGAGTCGCTTGCTGGTTATCAGGGTTAGTGACGGTCAGCGTAAATGCTCCGGTAGCAAACCCGGCAGGCACCACGGCGGTCAATTTGGTGGCGGACACGAAGGTCACACCGCCCAGGCTGGTTGAGCCAAGTTTAACCGTCGGGGTAGCCACAAAGTTCGTCCCGGTGATAGTGATAGTGTTCGCGATGTTATTCGCCCCGGTGGACGGACTAATCGCGGTAACGGTCGGGGCCGGTTGGACCACCGTATAGGCGTTTGTCAGGCTCACCTGCTGGTTGTCGGGATTGGTCAAGGTCAGGTTATAGACCCCTGCGGCCAGCCCTGCCGGGACCACCGCCGTTACCCTGGTCGCGGATACGAGGGTAACTCCGGTAAGCGAGGTTGTGCCCAGCTTAACCGTTGGTGTGGCCGCGAAATTGGTCCCGCTGATAGTGATGGTAGTGGTGACATTATTCGCCCCGGTAACCGGACTAATTGCGGTAATTGTCGGCGCTGGAAGCGTGATTACCACCCCGGCGGACCCGGTGATTGAGTCCCTGGTGGCAACCACGCTGGCCGGGAAACTCCCTGCCGTTGCACCGGCAGTGTAAAGCCCGGAACTGTTAATTGTGCCACCACCTGTGGTTGACCAGGTATAAGTCACACCCGTTAAAGGTGTATTGGCGCTGTCGTAACCCTGGGCGCTGAACTGCTGGGTCGCCCCGGCCAGGAGGTTGGCCGTGGCAGGTGTGACATCAATCCGGGCCAGGACAAGCGGACTGGTCAACCCGGCCACACTCAACACCTCCGGCGATTGGGACACATCGGAAGTCGTCAGGTTTACCAGGTATTGCAGGTAGCGCCCGCCCACCAGGCTCAACGGTACATCGCCCGCAGTCGTGGCCGGACTTGACCAGGCCGACCAGTTGGTCGCGTCCGTGGAGGTGCGCGCCTGGATTGAGGCGGTAGTCCCGGCCGGCAGGTTTAGCTGCCAATTCAGCTTGGACCAGTTCAAGTTGTCTACCGCGTCCAGCGGAGCCGACAAGAAACTGCCGCTGGTGGCATAGTCGCCAGCCTGGATATTATCCACAACCAGCGGTCCGCCGGTAGTAGCATTGCTAATCCAGATATTGTTTGTGCCGGTAGCCACGAGATCGTGGCTTGCCACCAGGTTGCCATCCACGAAATACTGGATTGCCGTGGCTGTGACCACAATCTGGAAGTCGTGGAAGCTATCTAACGTGACATTGAGCGGCGTTTCTTTGCTTATGCCATTGACATTCGAGCGCGCGTAGACCTTGGAAGTATCGAAACCCGGCACACTGAAGATCATCCAGTTGCTGCTAAGGTCCGGTGAGAACCCGATATGCTGATTCGGCAATCCCGAAGCGAACTTGGCCTTGAATTTCAAGTGGTCAATCGCGTAAGCATTATTTGTTTTGGCGTAAGCCCCGACCACAGTCACCGAACCGTTATTAACGATGGCGCTGCCACCACTGGTCCAGATATCGGTAGCCCAGGTGGTCGAGTTGAGGCTCGAACCGACGAAGAAATCGTCCAGGGCAGAACTCAGCTTAATTTCACCATCAACCCGGCTGGCCGCAATCGTACTGGTGAAGACGCTGGCGGCAGCGGCAAAGTCGGTATAGGTGTTGTTAATAACAGCCTGGGGCAGCACTACCAATCCGTTAGAAACAGTCGCACTTTGACCATTGCCGTTGGTCACAGTTATATCATAGGTGCCGGGGGTATAGTTTGCCGCCAGGTTAAAGGTTACCGTGGAAGCATTTATAAAGGTTACACCCGGTACGTTGACCCCCGAAAGAGCGATACCAACCGGCCCGATAAAGTTGGACCCGGATAAAGTCACTACCCTGGACGCCGTGTTGGTAGTTACCGAAGGTGTAACCAGGTTTACAACCGGCTTTGGAGCCACCTGTCCGACCGTGTAAGCCCCCACCAGGGTGGTGCTCTGGCCGTCAGGGTTCGTTACCGTCAGGTCGTAGAGACCCAGGGCTAACCCGGCGGGGACTACGGCGGTAATTTTGGTCGCCGAAACATAGGTCACACCGGTCAGGGCGGTCGTACCTAATTGGGCGGTTGTCCCGGCCACGTAGTTATTCCCGGTCAGAGTGATAGTCGTAGCGTTGTTAGCCGGACCGTTATCAGGCGAGACGCTTGTCGTGGAAGGGGCGTTTAAGGTGACCACCACGTTAGCCGAGCCGGTAATAGTGCCGCTGGTAGCGATGACGCTCCCGGCAAAATTACCAGGCGTGCTTCCCGCCGTGTACAGGCCCGAAGCGCTGTTGATGGTGCCGCCGCCACTGGTCGACCAGGTAAAGGTCAGGCCATTTACAGGGATATTATTGATGTCAAACCCCTGGGCGGTAAATTGTTTGGTCGCCCCAACCTCGACAGAGGTACTGGCAGGGCTAACCACTATCCGGGATAGGGTTCCGGGCGCGGTCGTGCTGAAAATCGCGGCCACGCTTTGCACAACCGGCGACTGGCTGGTATCCGCCGTACTCAAGTCTAACTGGTATTGGAAGTAGCGCCCGTCCGGCAGGCTCAAACTTACATCCCCGGTTATTGGGGTGGACGGACTCCAGGCCGACCAGGTCGTGGCGTCGTTGGAGGAGCGGGCCTTAACAGTGACGGTGTTACCACTGGCCTGCCAGTTTAAGGTGTTCCAGTGGACGAGTTGGCCCGCGTCCAGCACCCTGGAAAGATAACTGCCGCTGGACTGGTAAGGGCTGGCAATCTGGACGCTTTCACTGCTCAGAGGTGTATTGACCCCGCCGGAGCTAAACCAGATATAGGCGCTCCCGCTAACCTGACCGGGATGGGTAGCCACCAGCGCGCCGTCCACGTAGTAGCGGATGGAGCCACCACTTGTATCAATCATAAAGTCGTGATAGACATCCAGGCTGACGCTCAATAAGGTTTCCATGTAGACCCCGCCAAAGTTGGTCCTGGCGTAAAGCTGGCCGTTCGGCATACTGAATAGCATCCAGTTGCTGCTCAAATCGGTGGTGCTGGAGAACCCGAAATGCTGGCGGGCCGAGGTGTCACTTGAGAATTTCAACCGGGCTTGCAACTTGCTGCTAACAGGTTGCTGGGCCAGGCTCCGCACGTAACTGCCGCTCACCGTCAGGCTGCCGTTAGCGACGGTCGTGGTGCCATTGCTTACCCAGTTAGCGCTCATCCACTGGGTTGTATCAAGGCTGTAACCGGAGAAATAATCTTGCAGACCGCTCTGCAATTGGATTTCACCGTCCAAAACACCGGTTGTTACCGTACTGGTAAAGGTGCCGGAAGCAAAATCGCTCTGGCTGGTCTGGATAATCGACTGGGCCGGTAAGACGACCAGGCCGTTAGCCAGTGTACCGGTCAGGGAATTGCTATCCGTAACGGATACGTCATAGGTGCCGGTGGCATAATTGGCCGGTAGAGTTACCTGGATAGAGGCGTTACTGACCACGGTAACTGCCGAAGCCGGTAAATTAACGCCATCCAGGGCCACCGTCATAGGGTCGGTAAAACTACTTCCCTCAATGGTCAGGGTGGTGGCGGCCCCGTTGCCGACTGTGGCCGGTTTGACCCGGCTTATAGACGGGACCGGTAGCGGCGGGCCAACCGTAAAAGCGTTACTGGCGGTTACGGTCTCCCCGGCAGGGTTAACCAGGGTTATATCGTAAGTAGCCGGGGTCAAACCTGCCGGAATGACCGCTGTTACCTTGGAATTCGAGATAAAGGTAACCCCACTTAAAACGTTCGTGCCGAGTTTGATAGTCGGTAGATTTACGAAGTTGGTCCCCTGGATAGTCACCACCGTCGAAGCCGAATTGCTCCGGCTGTTCGGGGTAACCGAAGTGATGGTCGGCGGCGGGAGCGTCACCATAACGCCCTGGGTGAGCGTAGCGGTAAAACCGTCCGGGTTAGTTATTGTCAGGTCGTAATTGCCGGGCGTAGTCCCGGCCGGCACGGTCACGGTCAACTTGGTCGGTGAAACGTAGGTGACACCCGTCAGGTTGATAGTGCCCAATTTGACGGTTGGTGTGGCAATAAAGTTAGTCCCGGTAATCGTTATGGTGGTGTCCGAAGTATTCAAGAAAAGGTTAGGGCTAATCGTGGTAATCCCTGGCGGCGGGTTACCCACCGTGACGGTAGCGGTAGCGGTTTTACCGCTGTTAGCTGCAACTACCGTGTTGTTGTAGGTGCCGCTGGCGGTCCCGGTAAAGACACCATTGGCATCAATCACCCCACCGCCGTTCGCCACCGACCAGTTAAAGGTTGCACCCGGTAGCACGTTGTCCGAGGCATCGTAAGCGGTAGCGCTGAACTGAAAACCGCTGCCGAAGGGAACGGTGGCCGTAGTCGGCGAAATGGTCACGCGGCTGGCGGGAAGGACGTTAAACCCGGCTGTTACCGAAGTCAGGAAGGGCGATTTTGTGCTATCACTGCTCTGGAAGGTCGCCTGGTATTGCAAATAACGGCCCGGCGGACTGGTAATCGGGCTGGAATTGCTGCTGGTCGCCGCGCTCCAGGCCGACCAGTTGGTCTTATCAGTCGAGGTGCGGGTTTGGAGTTGAATAGTGCCGTTATTCAGGGTCCCGGTCGAGTTAATGCCTGCCCAGGACACAGCGTTCCCGGCATCGAGAATTTCCGAGATAAAGGTGCCACTGGCCGGGTATTCGTTATAGTTAACCCAATCGACCTGGATTTGCCCCCCTAAATTGGCGCTGGAAAGCCAGACCGGCATGCTCCCGGAAAAGGTGGCGTTGTGAGAAGCAACTATCACCCCATCGACCAGGTAGTTGATGCTGCCCGGCAGCAGGTCAATTTCAAAATTATGGAACTGGCTTAAATCTATACCGGTTAATTTCTGGTCAACGTTAACCGGACCATAATTGGTACGTGCATAGAGGTTGGCCGGGTCGTAATTGGGAATACTGAAGATAATCCAATTTGAACCCAGATCGGGAGATAACCCGAAGTGCTGGTTGCCCACCCCTGAGGTAAATTTCAGCCTGGCGCTGAGCGAACGATTGGCGGCGGATATAGTGTTAACAGATTTCAGAAAACCGCCGTTCAAAGTGGCTATATCTCCGGCGACAGTCACGCCGCCGCCGCCGACATAACTGCCACTACCCCATCTCGTACCATTTATCGAACTGCCTGTGAAGTTATCGTCCAGGCTGCTGGCTAACCGGACGTAATTATTACTGCCGTCCTTGAACGGGAAAGTGCCGCTAAAGGTGCCGTTAGAGAACTGGGCATAACTATTTTCTACCACCTGGTCCCCGGCGGTCCTGAAGGTAGATTGGGCCGAGGTGGCCGTATTACCGCTCTGGTCGCTGGAAACCACCTGGTAATAGTAGGTTGTGCCGGTAATCAGGCCCGATAGGGTGATAGCGTGGTTGGTGGTATAGGCCGAAACGGAAGCATTGCTCGTCATAGCGGTGGTAGTGCCGTAATTCACGCTACCGTTGGCCGCTTCGTTGGTGGTCCAGGTTACCTGGGCCTGGTTCAAACCGGGGATAGCGCTTATATTAGAAATAACCGGCTGGGTCAGGTCTGGGGTATAGGTAACCGAAACGGTGGACGTGCCCGCCGGGAGCGTCACAAAAGCCTGGTCCTCACCACGGACGGTCTTCAAGGTCGAGGGTGTCGTGACCCCGTTAACGGTAACGGCGCTTAAAACCCCGGCGCTGGTCCGGGCCGGTAAAGAGAAGGCTTGGCCGGACTGACCCGCCGGAATATTGGCGGTAAAACCAAGTTTGCTATTGGCCCAACTGATGTTGGTAAAGGTGCTGTTATAGCGATTCTGGGTAAAGGTATTCCAATCCTCGCCGCTAAAAATTGGGATATTCAAACTCTTGGTATAGCTGATGGCGTCTTCTGCCCAGGTTTGCTCGTCGTGGTAGGTGTTGTAGTAATAATCCACGTGCATCTGGAAAGCGACCGCCTGGTTGTTGCCCGCTTCGCTGGAATCAATGGCCTGGCGGGTATAAACGATGGCGCTGGTCTGGTCGAGGTGTTCCGGGCCGGAAGTATTATCCAGCATCTGGTCGTCGGCCAGTTCGGTATACTGGGCGAAAAGATTAACCACCTGGCCGGTGGCGTCAATTAACTTCATCGGCAAACCACTACCGGTCATGTAGCCGCGGGCCCAGGTATTATCGGGTTTTTGGAGCCAGGGACCGTAACGGTAGTAGGAATAGTCCATCTGGTAGCCGTGGTCAACCTCCACCTTACCCGCGTCAACCCAACCCTGCCATTGCAAGCGGTGAATACGGGTCGTTTTTCCGTAGGTGTCGTTATAAGTGCTGGTGAAGTTGTCTTCCACCGTAGTCAGACCGATGTCCAACGGGTTATCTACCATATAGGGGTGAGTCGAGAAACTATAACCCTGGTCTTTCATGGAAGTATAAAGGCTCTCGGAGGGCGGGCCGCCGGACCAGTAAACGGTGGTCTTTACGTTAAATTTGTTCATGCTCGTTACGACGTTCTGGTAGTAATCGTCGGGGTTATTGTGAGCGTCACTGGTTAAAACCACGACGGTATTTTTGCCGTTCGGGAAATACCAGAAATTTGGTAACGGTTTTTTGGCGGCATTAAGTTTACTGAGAATCCGGGCAAACAGGCGCTGGTGTAAATCAGCCTGGGGAAGGGGCATCTTGTTCAGGTCTACCCAGTTGTCATACATATCGCCGGTTCGAATTGCCCCGTCATTATCAACATCTACGTCGGTCTGGTTGGGATTGCCCTGGCGGATATAAACCACACTGGTAGCCAGGTCATAGGTAAAGGCCGCGGCTTTACCACTGCCATAACTGTTTACCACGACCGCCGGGTAAGTGGTGGCGGTATTCGCGTCGCTGTAAAGATAGGCGACTACCTGGCCGGTAGCGGTGCTGTACTGGCTGGCTGCCGTGTGGAGTTGCAGACTGTCGCCCGGAAATCCCTGGCCGTAAACGCTGGTTCCCTGGATAGCCATGTAGCCGTTATTCAGGGTTCCGGCGGCGCCACTGAGGCCGAATACCGTATTCAATTGGGTATCCGGGCGCATCGCTATCAGGTTTCCACCGTTGGAAACATACTGGGTGAAAGTGGTGGACTGGCTAGAAGTAAGACTGGTTTGGGCCAGCACCACGGTATCGTAACCGCTTAGCAAAGTGCCGGTAACGCTCGAAAGCTGCACGGTATCAAACAGGTTATAACCCTCAGCCTGCATAATCTCGCCCAGGTATCTGCCAAAGCGGGCAGTAGTATAAGAATCGTTATAAACGAGTAAAACCGGCTTGCTGGCCGCTGCCGCTGCTACCGGGATTTGAGGATTAGCCAGGGGTAAGGCTATCTGTACGCCACTTAACCACGGCCCTAATAGACCCAATAATAGGGAAAGGGTTAAGCAAAGGCGAAGAATTTTTGACTGATGCAGTTTTATAGAATTCATTATGAGCTATCCTTTTAGTTAAATATGCCACCAGGGTTCCAATCCGGGTAAAACGGCTTATTTAAAACTTTCCCGCCAGTTTTTTCAGGGCATAATTTCGGACATGTAACCATAATCCCAGTATCTTTCCTGCCAATTAAATCCCTGTGAATCCTGCTAACAGGGTTCTTAATATAAATTCATTGATTCCAATGGCTTTTCAGCCTGATTACATCCGCCTGTGAATACTTAAAATTTAGTCATTAGGGTACCTGGCTGTTTCATATTGATGTAATTGTGGATAACTATATTTGAGATAAATGACCGAATCTTGCCCGTGAAAATATATAAAGGTGCCCCAAGGAGACTTTTTTTGTGAAAAAACAATTCTACTGGCTGTTAGGGATTGGTCTGGTGGCATTCTTAGCCAGGCTGTTATTTTTAGTAATCTTTGGTGGCCTGGATAACGATCTCCACGACTCAAGTCCCGACCAGGCTTTATTTATTGACCTGGCCCGCAATATGGTGGCAGGACACGGGTTTACCGTCAGCACCGATTACTGGGTTGCGACAGCAGGTAAGCCGACCTCATTGATGCCGCCTTTTTACCCCCTCTTCCTGGCTTTTTGCTTTAAGATTTTTGGTGAGAATTTTATCGTGGTGCGGCTAATCCAGGTGTTACTGTCCGTTTCCATCCCGGTAATGGTTTACTTTATAGGTAGAATAATCTTCAACCGCCCGGTCGGTTTGATTGCGGCAGCCGGGACAGCCCTTTACCCGCCGCTCGTAATGTATGTCCGGCCCCTGATGTCCGAGAGTCTGTTTTACCCGATGCTAGTGGGGTTAGCCCTCCTGACTTGTTTGCTGGTCCAACCTGACCCGAAAAAATGGCTGTATCCCCTGTGGGGTCTGCTGGCCGGGGTAAGCATCCTCACGCGTTCGGAAGTGGCCCTGGTGGTAGGGTTATTGCTCCTTTACCTGGGCTTCCATCACCTGCGCGCTTACCGGCTTTCCCGCAAAACAATCCTCACCCTGAGCTTTACCGTTATTGTCCTGGCCCTGACCCTGGTACCTTATGCTTCCTACAACTACGCCGCTCACGGGAATTTCTCGCCCCTGCCCAACAAGAAATGGACTTTCTGGGATTCAACCTGGATGGAAGCCATGCGAAACACCCCGGAATGGCAGGGTGTGAGCTTACCGGAAAGAAAAGTAGTGCCAAACTGGTACCAGTTGACCGAAATTGAACGGGATAATTATCTGTGGAACATGGGTGTGCAATATGTCTTGCAGCACCCTGATGTCTATCTATCGCAGCGCGCCCGCTATTTCCTCTGGTCCTTCCCGGTCCTGCCGGTTGAACTTTTCAGGACCGGCCAGGCCGATGGAGCTAAATATGGACCGACCTCCCTTGACGACCGGGTTCAGTACGTCACCCTGGCGGAACAGGTCCGGGTATGGGTGTTCCGGTTGATGCTGGTGCTGGCCCTGGGGGGTATCGGCATGAACCTGTTTTATTACAAGTACCGCCAGAAAGCCTTTACACTTTATATCATCCTTGGTTGGAACCTTTTCCTGGCAATCGCCTTTAATGGCTCGGAAAGAATGCGCCTGCAAGTTGACAGCTTTTTTATGCTTTTCGCGGCCTTCTTTATCTACGAATTGTGGTTTCTCCAAAAAGCCAGGGCCAGGGTAAAAAGGCTGCAAGTTCAGAAAACGGAAGCTGGCTTTGAAGAACAGCCCAGCCTCACCTGATTTTACCGAGTTATTGACTGCCCATCCTGGGGAAAAGTGCGAAAGTTGATGGCAAATAAAAACCCTGGTATTAGACTTTTAGGACTTGGCCTGCTTGAAATCCTGGTATTAATCCTGGGCCTGGGAGCGCGCCCGGCCTCCGCCCAGGCCCAACCGGGCGGACAGTGGAGTGAACCTTTAAGTCTTTCGGCCCGGACCCCCGAATATAGACAAAAAGGCTGGTTTCCGGACATGGTTATGGATAGCCAGGGCGCCGCCCACGTTATCTGGCTGGTCTCGGATAACACAACTTCGAATGGGGCCCAGGATTACGATAGGGTCTTTTACCAGGCTATCTCACCGGAAGGTGTTCCCTCGGCCAGTCCACCCGCCAATATCGCCATCTCGGATTTTGGTTTCGCGCCCCGGACCTCGATCGCTATCGACAACAAACGCGGGCTGCTTCATATGGTATTCCGCTCCTTTAAGGGGTCGGTCTACTACCAGTACGCCCCGTTAAACGCGGCCAGCACGCCCGCCGCCTGGAGCACGCCCCGCAATATCGACGATTTCAGCGGGGTTTCATATTATTCGGACGTTGCGGTTGATAAAAAGGGGGTTATTCACGCGGTCTGGACCCAGGTAAAACCCGGCGCAGACGGCAAATACCGCCAGGTAGTAATGTACCGGCAAAGCTCAGACCTGGGCAAAACCTGGTCTTTCCCGAAAACTATGGCCGAGCCAAAAAATGGGGCCTCCAGGGTCACTTTGCGGCTCGATGCCGATGACGGTTTGCATCTTAGCTGGGATGACGGTTACGACAACCTGCTAAACCAGTTCAAATATACTTACGGCGTTTACACTCACTCCACCGATGGCGGCCAGACCTGGAGCACTCCCCTGGTGGTGGGAAGTGAAAGCGACCCGGTAGGGCAGACCATGGTTACCCCTTTTGGCAGCAGCGGCGTGATGTTAATCTGGCGAGATATGGAAGGCCAGAAGATAGGTTACATCGTATCCAACGACCGGGGCCAGACCTGGAGCGCGCCCGCCGACATACCCGGTTTTGTGGCGCGCCGTTTATACGGTCAGAACCAGTTTGACCGCTACAGCCTGGCGGCGGACGCCACCGGGCACGTCTACCTGGCCGCCGTGGGTATGGTTGATAAAGCGGTGGAAGTGGAAACGCCCGATGACGTGGCAGTCTATTTCATTTATTGGGATAAAGGGATTTGGGCGCAACCGGAGACGGTAGCCAGGTTAAAAGGGTTTCCTGAATATGTAAGGATAGGGGTCGGCGCGGATAGGGTTCACCTGGTCTGGTTTACCAGGGACGCCTATATCCAAAGTTCCGCGCAGACTACCTGGTACGCCTCCCGCCCTTTTAACACCGGGTTCACGTCCGAACCGGTCGGGACTTTCGTACCGCCTCCCCCGGCCACCCCTTTCAGGGCGGATTCTACCCCAACCCTGGTTCAGCCGACCCCGGTGCCAATAGCGCCCCCGGAGGACCCGGTCCAGGTTATCAATCAATCCGCCGATTGGGCCTGGTGGTTGGTGGCCCTTTCGCTGGTACCCCTTATAGCGATAGGAATAGGTTTCAGTATGTTAATTAAGTGGTTAAAGAGAACAGAAAACCGGTTCACGCTAAAATAAGGCAGCCGGAAAAAGAATAGGATAGGCATTATGCTCGAAACACCCGAAGCCGTCCCTGCCGTCCAACCGGCCAATAGCGGCAAAACCGTGCTCTATCTTTCGCGCTGGCTACCCTACCCGGCCAGCAACGGGGTTAAACAACGTATTTTTAATATCCTGAAAAGACTTCACGGTAAGGGGTGGAATATTCACCTGGTTTGCTGCTACGAAGAAGGGGAAGACTACCAGGCCGCCGCGCCTTATCTCGGCCAATATTGTCAGAAGGTCGAGTTCTTCCCCTTCAAACCCTTCCGGCCTCGGAGTGTCAAAGCTCTGGCGGCTTTTCTGGCGCCCTGGCCCCGTTTTGTCATCGCAACCTACCAGGCCGAGTTTGCTTCGATAGTCCGGCGCGCCCTGGTGTCCGGCGGCATTGATGTGGTGATTGCTTCGGAAATTGATATGGTCCCTTACGGGAGGATGGCGCGTAAATTCAAGATACCGGCTATTATTGATGACCTTGAGGTAGGCGTCATTTTCGATAAATTCAACAAAGGGGCAACTTTCCGCCAGCGTTTGCGCCGGGGGTTGACCTGGCTTAAATACAAAGGCTACCTGAAATACCTGGCGAAATATTTTGCCTTTATCACGGTTGTCAGCGAGCAGGATAGAACCTTTATCGCGCCCCTTGTCAGTCCCACCCGGACGGTAATTATTCCTAACGGGGCTGATTTAATAAACAAAAAGTTTCACCCCTATTTGGCCGAACCCCGAAAAAACCGGCTGGTCTTTAACGGCTCGCTCACTTTCAACCTGAATTATGAGGCTATCCGGTATTTTCTCCGGGAGATTTACCCCTTAATCCGGCAAAGCGAACCGGGCCTGGAAATGCTTTTGACAGGCCGGAGTGAAGGAGTTGAAATGAGCGGGCTGGCCGCAGCTAACCAGGGAAATCTGCATAACGTCAAATTTAGCAATTACGTTGAAGATGTAACTCCCCTGATAACTGAAAGCCGGGCCTGTGTGGTGCCTTTGCTGGAAGGTAGCGGCACCCGTCTAAAAATCCTGGAATGCTTCGCCCTGGGCACCCCCGTAGTCGCTACCTCCAAAGGCGCGGAAGGCCTGGATGTCACAAACGGCGGAAACATTTTATTAGCCGATACTCCGCAAGAATTTGCCAGAGCGGTAACCCGGTTGCTTGCCGAACCTGAATTGGCCCGTCAGCTTGCCGAAAACGCGCGCGACCTGGTCGAGAATTTCTACGACTGGGGTCCAATTGTAGAGCGCTTACACCTGTTACTGCTCGATATTACCACCCGGAAAGTTCGGTAACGGGGAATTGGAGTTCAACCAAAAGAGGATGCTTCTTTTGAAAGGAGCATCCTCTTTTGGTTGAATTACTACCTTTCCCCAGGCCGGTAGTAACGCTGCGAGCTTAGCTGCGAGCTTTTAGTTCGGTATGGTAACCCCGGTTACGTCAAAGGTCTTTTGAAGGGCATTGCCAGGGAAAGCAACCTGAGACATAGTCGGCGCTATATACTGAGCCAGACACTTGTTAGGATATTGCACCCCAAACTTGGTAGTTGTACTGCTACACTTGGGGTCGTTCGGGCCGCTTACGATGTCACCAAACTGGGTCGAGTAGAACTTCCCGGTCGGATGCTGGCGATTGGAATACCAGGCCGCTTCCAGGCGCCGGGTAGCACCCTTGGACTTATCCGGGGCCAGAGGCCACTGGCGCTGGTCATAGATGTAGGTGTTTTCGTTTGGCTGGTATAACACGGTAGTGTTACAGATGGTCCAACCAAAATCCCAGCCCCACGCCGGTTCGGCAGGAGCGGAATACCACTGCTCACACCGGATACCCTGGTTCCAGGAAGTCTGGTCAACCACCAGCACAATCGGGCGAGTGCCGGGGTCGCCATTGGTAGTGCGCCGGACGAAACGGTCTTTAATGGGGTCGCCGGTGTTATACCACAAAGACCAGTGGGAAACACCACCTTTTGCATCACGGGCCCAAACTTCGTAAGAATGATAGCGAGCGGAGCGGTCCATCGGATTAGAGTTGGCATGGACTCTAAAATAAACATCAGTAGTACCAAAACGAGCTGAAAAACCTTTCATAGCCGCGTGCTTGGTCGTATTTTCCGCGCTGGTGGTGTTAAAGTTGCCTTCGTAGGTAACCTTATACCCGGCGGCAGCAATCCAGGATGGGGGCGGATCACCATGCTCGTGACCGGTATAGCACGGTTTTCCATCAGGCCCGGTAACCACGGGCGGGTGCCATTCGGTCATCGACTCGCCACAAACCCCTTTGCCGGCGGCAGGTGGTTGAGTGGGAGTCGCCTTCGGGGCGGTGGTCGGAGTAGGATTGGCGACCGGTATCGAGCAGTTAACGGTCATACTGGCGGTGTTATTGCCACTCGCTGCTAAAACGCCATTAGGGCAATTAACAACTGCCGCCTGGTTATTACTCAAAGTGACATTCTGAACAACCGTCGCGGCGCTTGCCAGGCTACCTACTAAAATAATGGTTGCACAAACACCCAGGAATACAAACGTAAATCTTTTTTTGTGCATGCATAACTCCTTATGTTGTTATTCCTCACCAACCTCTGTGAGGAATTAGCGCTATAGATTAGCCGCACTTGACATAATCATCGGTAAAACAAGTAAACTTTAACAAAGTACCGTCTTTGGATAACCCAAATCCACTACCTGTATAGACTGGCTTTATTGAAATCAACCTGGAAACCGGTTAGGCCTGGGTATAACCGGGTATCGAAGATTGTCTTTTGCAGAAACCCACTGGAAAACGTGATTGTTAAAAGGCTTGCGAAGTAAAGTCGGAACCGACTTAAGGAAGTTAATTGCCAGACGTTTCCTATCAGAACAACCTTGAATTCGATGAAAAGTAGGATAGCAAAGGTAAATTTGTCAACCCAAAGCCAGCAGGGCAACAAATTCGCCGTATTGATAAATTAGTGTACCGACCGGAAAAAGTAACAAGAACAGTTTGAATGGAAAAATACTCCATTAGCCTTTGAGATTTGCTTGCCCTGGCTCATACTTTTATATAAAACTTAATTGTCTCGCAACTGGTATTAAATTTGGTAAGGTCTGAGCAGGCAAATATGAATAAGCACAGTTTGACCGTCTAAGGGTCGTTCGTATTCTACTATATGTGCTTTATTTTTGCAATGTTACTAAAATACTATATGAGTATAGTAAATTTGATATGGACCTTAATATCGTTTTGGGTTTAACAATTAAAGAAAAAACATAGTGAAAAATTAAGTCCGGTTAAATACTATATTTAAAAGAGACTCTTTTGAAAGCCGCTGGGACTCTCAGGCGACTCCGGTTTGACATGGTGGGGCCTGCCTCTTTTGGGTTTAAAGACGGTTTTTTTTAGATATTCCCAGCCGCGCTGGCGGCGAACCTTCCGGCCAGTTTTATTTTCAATCCACTCGGCCACCTTCGGGCCATTCCATTCGCCGCCGCCGGAAGGGGGTTGGTTGAGGAGTTCGGTCAGTTCGGTCTGTAGCTCGGGTGAAAGAAGGGGTTGTACGCCCGGCAAGTTCTGACGTTTATCGCCCAACCCCTTTTCACCATATTTGTTGTAGCGGCGCGCCAGTTCGCGAATCCAACCAATAGAATAACCTGTGACCTCTGCCACCGTTTTGACCGGTTTTTCCTGGGTCAACAACCAGATTATTTGCCACTGACTCCGGTCCACGGGGTTTTTGGCCTGCCGGTAGCGAGCCTCCAGTTCCCCAGGACTTAAAAAAGGTTTGATTACAATTTGTTTGGGCATATCAAGAAAGTACCTTTTCGGACTAAAAAAAACGAGAACTTTTAAAGGTATAGTTGATTTGCCTATTCTGAAAGGGAAACCCTTACAATTGACCTTTTTGGAACAACATCAAGTACTTTTGTACTATTAGTACCATTAAATAAATTGTAATAACGGTCCTATTTCAGGAGGGTGAGGCCTCTAAAGTTTTTGAATCAATTTTGAAATTCTCTAATAATTCTCCCGCGATTCGCCTTCCATAAGTCGTCACGGATTGCCCGTTGGTCAATTCGGGCCAGATTTGCGAAGTATTTGCCAGGAATAGTTGGTCTACCGGGGTATGCACTGCCGGGGTCTGCCAGGTCTCCTGGATACTGTGCAGCGGTTCCACGAAACGCTCCCGCATTACCCGAATATCCCGGACCCAGCTTTTGTGGAAGTCTGGAAACATTTTTTTCAAATCTTCCAGGAAGGCTTCCTCGATTTGTTCGTCGGGGAGTCGACCCAGCGGGTTGTCCGGCAAAATGTATTTTGGTAGATAGACCAGGTGATTGCCGCCTACGAACCGGGGGTCAATCAGGTTGGTGGTCTCGATCAAGCCGGTAAAAGGCACCGCCGTATCGGTGATATTGAGGGTATAGTAGGGAGAAAGCGAGCGGTCGAGACCGAGCAAAAGACACACAATCCCCAGGTAAGGTATGTCTGTCAGCGACCGCCGGTATTCTTCGCTGGCGCCGGGTATCAGACGGGCAAAGGCCAGGGCCGGGGTCGTAACTATAATTTTATCATAGGGTTCGAAACCGTTATCGGTCAGTAAACCGACCGCCCGGTTATTTTCGATAACAATCTCTTTAACATTGGCCCCAAGATGAACCCGGCCACGGTTGGCGGTAATCGCCTTTTCCAGGGCCGAGGCCAATACCTGGTAGCCGCCGATGAGGTGACCGCTTAGTTCTTTGCCCGCCTTTTTGTCGCTGGCCGAAGAAACGCGCACAATTCGCGACCAGATATAGGTCGCCGGGATATTGCTAAAACCGCCGTCAAACTTGGCGTTTAGGAGCGGCTTCCAGATGTTTTCGTAGGTGCGGCGGCCACCCAGCCGGATAAGCCATTTCTCAACGCTTTTTTTCTCCAAAGGATGCCAGTTTTTTATAAACAGGCGGCAATGTAAAATGGTGTAAGCCAGCCTGATTCTATCTATAAGCCGGAGCGGAGGGAACCTCAGCAATTCAAGGGGGCTGGTCATCGGGAAAAGTTTACCCTGGTGAAAAAAGCCCATCTTTGTCTCTTTAAATCTCACCTGGTCCTCTAGCCCGACCTCCTTGATAAGTTCGAGTAAATCACTATCGCTGCTGAGGATACAGTGGTAAAAGCGGTCCACCTCACCACCACCGAAAGGCATGGAACCGGCCACCCCGCCCAACTGGTTAGCCCGTTCAAAAAGCTCCACCTCTACGCCCACACCCTTTTTTGTGAGTTCGTAGGCGACGCTTAAACCCAGCAGACCTCCGCCGATTACAGCAATTTTCATTTTCTTTCACCACCGTTTCAATCAATAAAATTTAGAAAGACGCCTGTTAATAAGTTGCTAACTTTCTTGAAATTTGCCTGGAAGGCAGGAGTCAGACTATAAAAACAAGCATAAAAAAGGTCTATGAGAGTGTGGTGAAAGCCTTTAATGATCGAATGAACCAATTTTAAGAAACCGAAAACCGTTCCCAACTTTCCAGTTAAAGCCGGGCCATGACAGAAAATTAACGGACCTCTCCCGGATGTTCATTGGCTATTAACACCTCTTTTTAATAATTCAAAACAAGCCCTGGTTCAAGCTCTGATTCAATCTAAAAAAGCTAAAAAAGCGCTCCCCACCAACCAACAGGCCAGATTAATGACTAGAAAAAGAAATTCCGCCCCGCTTAAAAAGAATAAGGCCGCTTTTACACTTAATTCCGGGACGGGTAGTTTAATCACTAACAGCCCTTTTGAAAAAACCCTGAACAGCGCGCCTTTTGTAAAGATTCAAAAAACCAATGTCCTGGCGCCAATAACAGATTTACCCCTGAACTCAAAAGTTTCTTTAGCGCGGCGGCCGGTCTTGCAGGGGTTAAAGGTGGCCGGGGAATGGGTCAGGCCGTTGCTACCCCTGGCGGTAATCGGTTTGAGTGTGGTCATGGCCTGGTTTGCGGGTCCGGTCGCTTTCTCAAATTTCTGGAATGTGCTGCTGGGGTTGGTGATTGAAATTTTACCCTTCCTGTTATTGGGGGCGCTCCTGGCGACCGCCCTGGCCTCCTCGAAATTTAGCCGCCTGAATATATGGCGAAGGGCGGCCAGAAACCGGGCCGGGGCGGTCCTTACCGGGGTCGGGATGGGGCTGGCGCTCCCGGTTTGCGAATGTGGCACGGCCTCAATCGCCCGGCGGGTCAACCGGGAAGGGGCTCCCGTGGCCCTGACCCTGGTATTTTTGCTGGCCGCGCCCGTTATAAACCCGGTAACTCTGCTGGTGACCTACCTGGCTTTCGAGGGCAACTGGCTCATAATCCTGGGCCGGGCCGGGTTAGCCCTGGTCGTGGCGCTTAGCATAGCCCTCCTTTTAAGTCTTTACCCGCAACCGGACGAGCTTTTTGTTTCAGGCAGACCGGCTGAAGATGAACCCGACGTGCCCCACCAACACCACAATCACGCTGAAAATGAAACGGTCTCACAACCGGGGGAAAGGCCAGACCGTTCCGCTAGGGTCACCGGCTTTAATAACTTTGTAACCGGCACAACCGGTGAATTTATAGAAGCAGTGCAAATAGTTTTACCCGGTATTTGCCTGGCAAGTTTATTTCAGACCGCTATCTCATCTCGGATTTTTTTGGACCTGGCCCAGGGACCGCTTTTATCAGCGCTGGTTTTTATGCTGCTGGCCGGTCTGATGAGCATTTGTTCCTCCGCCGATGCTTTTGTGGCTTTAAGTTTTACCAGCGTATCTCCCACCGGTTCAATCCTGGCCTTTTTAGTCTTCGGGCCTTTAGTCAATCTAAAAACTATCTTCTTATACCGGTTGTTGTTGCGCTGGCGGACTATCGCTTTTATCGCGGTGTTTTGTTTCAGCCTGATATTAGTCTTGACTCTATTTCTCAACCTGTGGGTCAGCTAGAAGTGAAAATAAACGGGGCCGGTTTTATGAGACATTTTTGGTCCGGTAAACAACTCCAGAACAGGGCAGGCAACCTCACGGTTAGCCTGGTTTTACTGGCGTTAAGCGCCTGGCTGGGCTGGCGGTTGTTGGACGGCACGCTGAGTTACTATTTGCATCCTCGCTTTAATTTGCTGATAGCGTTAACCGGCATAACCCTGGCCTTCCTGGGCGGCTGGATTTTGCAGAAGCAATTACTGCCCGGCCAACCTTCCGGCCAGGTAGTTAACTTAAAAATGCTGCTGCCGGTCTGTTTGATTGCCCTGGCAGGTCTCCTGGTAATGCCGCGTCCTTTGAGTAACGTGGCCGGTACCGCCCAGGAAGGTACGTCCGGCAGCAACATTAACCGGGCTTTGACAGAGGCGGTCCAAAAGCAGACCTGGGAGGACCCTGCCACCCTGGAAACGGCAAAATGGAACCTCTTGGATTGGAGCGCCGCCCTGAACAACGCCCAACGGGCCGAAAAACTGGTGGGGTCGCCGGTAGATGTTACCGGGTTTGTAATTTTACCGGCCAATACGACCCAGCGTTATTTCTTCCTGGCGCGTTACGTGGTGGTCTGCTGCACCGCCGATAGCACCACCTTGCGCCTGCCGGTGGTAGCCTCCAAAAATATTGAACTGGAAGCAGACCAGTGGGTCAGGGTACGGGGTTCGGTTGGCCGGAATTCCACGGGCGGTATCGTCTTTAATGCCACCGACCTGGAAATAACACCGCCACCGGCGCAGCCCTATATTTATCCTTAAGAAAGCATTTACTGCTTATTCAAACCCGGCTTTCGGATGGAAATCATACCGGTTGAAAGCCGGAAAGGGGATGGAGTGTTAAAAACAACCCGGCAATTTTATGTGATAGCAGGCGGTATACTGGCGACGCTCGGCTTTGCCCTGGCTTTTTTACTGGTTTCAGGGGACAAAGCCGGGCAGCCCCTGGCCGCCGACCTGCGCTACCTGGCGGAAGGCCCGGCGGGTCTACCTCAGATTGAGCTTTCCTTCCAGGGAAAAGCCCAACCGGCCCAGGCGGCGGTCGAAGCGGCCTTTACGCTTGACCCGGCCACCCCTGGGGATTTTAGCTGGAAAGATACGACCCTTATTTTTATGCCAGCCGCGCCCCTCAGGAGCGATACCGCTTACCGGGTGCGGTTGCGGGGCGGTTTGAAATTGCAAGATGGCGGTCGCTCCGATTACCGGGCTCTCGAATGGACCTTTCAGACCCGACCGAACCGGGTTGCTTTCCTCAAAAGAGAAGGGACCGCCGTAAATTTATGGCTACAGGCTGTGGCAGGTGGCCGGGAAACAGCCCGGCCTTTAACCTTTGAAACCAACCGCCAGGTAATGGATTTTACGATTTCTCCCGGCGGAGAGCGAATAGTTTATAGCCTGGCCGAACCGGACGGGTCGGAAGCCAGTCTGTGGCTGGTGAAAACCAACCCCAGCCCCGGCGAACCGCCTCGGCAGTTGCTTTATGAACGGGGAATCCGGGCTACCGAACCCCAATGGTCGCCGGGGGGCGATATTATCGCTTACGAACGCCGCCTGGTCCTGAATGGTGGAGACTTAAGTCCCTCCCAACTCTGGCTCATCCAACCGGACGGCACCAGCCTCGCACCCCTTTATAGCGGCGCTGACCGAGTGGGCACGACCCTGACCTGGGCGGCTGGTGGTAGCAAAGCCTTTTTCTGGGAGCCGGACCGCCAATCGCTCGGTATCTTTAATTTTACCGGGGAACCGGTCTGGCAACCTCTGCCCGGCGTTATCCCCCAGGATTTTACGGTCTCACCGGACGGCAAAAAAGTTGTCCTGACCCGCTACGACTACAGCGGGGCCAGCCAGCGCCAACTTTTAATTTATCTTACCCAGGCAGGCTCGAAGGACCAGCCTTCTAAAGAGTGGCAGGTCGCGAATTTACCGGTTGCCACCCCGGACGGTTATAGCGATTATTTCCCGGAATGGTCGCCTGACGGAAAATACGTTGCCTTTTTGCGCCAGAATTCCGCCGCCGGACCGCAGAAAGAAAGCCGCTTATGGCTTTTCGAGGTAGAGACTGGCCGGAATTGGCCGCTGGACCTGGGGGAAGCCGCCCTGCCGGGAACTACTCTGGGAGCCTACCAGTGGGCTCCTGATAGCCGGAAGATTTTATTTGAGGTCTACCCGACCGGTTGGAAGACCGGCAACAAACCCACCAACATATGGGAAATAACCCTTAACGGAGGAACGTGTTCGCTGATTGCGGAGAATGTTTTCTCTGGAAAATGGGTGAATTGAGGGAATTATGCTTAAATCTGGTATCACGCTGGTAATGCTTATCATAATTTGCCTGGGAATCTTCTCGACCAACCTTTATGCCGCTCAAACGCCATACTCAACCCCAACGCCGGATACCCAGACAGGTAAAATTGATGGTTCTTTTCTCAAGACTGCCCAGGCGACACCGACCTTTTTCCCGGTCGGCCAGGGCTTTACCGATGTAATACCTCACCAGATTATCCGCACCAAGGACGACCGGCTGTACATCTTCGCCGGGCAGGGGGATCCTTCGGCCATCCTCAAAGTTTACTGGACCACCATACCGGGCACGCCCGCCAACACCGCGGCTTTCACCGGGGCCACCCAGGTGACCGCAAGCAATTCAATTATTTCGGTGGATACGGCCTATGACGGGACCAATCTCATTCACGTCCTGATTAATACACAGGGCGGCTTACTCCAGGATTACGTTTTTAATATAACGACAAACCAGTTTGCTACCCCGCTTACCCTCGCCAGCGGCAACCCGACCTTCAATCCGGGTGGCGGCTTTATCGGCACTTCGGGCATGTCGGCTATGTTCGATAATGCCCTGACCCTGCACCTGGCCTATTGGGCCGGAGGTAACCACATCGTCTACCGGGCTTACACCTACAATGCCGGTAATGCTACCCTTACCCTCACCGCCGGGCCAACCCAACTCGATTCGAGTGGCTCGGCCAACCACCCAGCCCTGGCTGTATCCCCGCTTGACAGCACCGTTACGGTTGCCTGGGTTTCCGAGGCGACCTCTCCCCGGAAAATCCTGGCCCGGACCTTTTCAGCCCCTTCCAATTGGGGCGCTATTGAAACGGTCAGCGCCTCCCCGGTCTGGACCAGCACCCAGGCCGGTATCAATATCGACCAAGGGCCGAGCCTTATTATCGGGTGGGACGGGACGCGCCATTTAACCTATATTGAGGATTTCGACCAGCGCAACACCTACGGGCACGTCCATTATGTTTCAAAAAAAGACGCGGGATGGGTGGATGTCGCTACGCCCGGTTATTCCCACGACCCGGCCCTGGCAATAGATAGCGCGGGAACCCTCTACATTTTCGGGCACGGCGGTGGCATCAACGCCGGGTGTCTGAGCAATGATGATATGTGTTACATGAAGCAAGATTCGGGCGGTAGCTGGGGCGAACAGCAATTGTTCGCGGCCCATACCAGCGGAATTTCTTTTGACGCCAGCCCCTCGACCAAATGGTCGGTAGTCGGGTTCAACCGGCCCGAAACAGTTGAGCTGCTCTTTTTTGCCTTAACCGGTTCGGGGACGACCATTTATTACGGGCGCTTGGACCCGGCGGACAGTTGCAACCACCTGTTCGTAATTAATAACATGGATATTGATATTTGCGGGACCCTGCGCCATGCCATAAATTTTCTTACGGCGAATCCGAGCAATCCCAATAAATCAATTATCCTAGACCTGCCCCAAAATACTACCATTACTTTGCAAGGCAGCGGCCTGGTATTACCTGCCGGGGCTTCCATTTTTGGTATTTGCGCTACGAAGGGCGGCCCGGCCATAGTGCTGGATGGCACGGGTATTTCCCAGAAAAGCCTGTCCCTCAGCGGCAATTCGACCGTAAACGGGCTGCTGATAAAATCGAACCTTGGTATTAATATAACCGTAACGGGCCACCAGGGTCCAATAAAACTGGGCTGTTCCAAAATAACCCGTAAACCCTAGGCCAAAAGCCAGAGAACCCGGTTATTAAACAACATTAACTTAATCCCCTGAATATTTCACCCCCCTTTAACGCTCAACCGGCAGAATCAAATAAGTCCAACAAAGATTCCTGGAGGAACCGAACCAAACCAATTGGCACTTGCGTCACCGAAAGGTTAGTAACAAATCCGGCAAGCAGGTAAAAAGTGCAAACCTTAAATTCAGTCTCCCAGAAGCTACCCGACCCGCCCCCGACCTTGCACCCGGCGGCAGGCCCTTCACGCAAAGCCTTGATTTTCCTTTTCCTGGCCCTGGTGGCTCTTTATAGCTATTGCGCCCCCCGGTGGAACGATTGGAACCAGAATTCACGGCTTAGCCTGGTGCGTTCTGTCGTCGATTACGGCACCGTCCAGATTGATAAATTTGCCTCTACAACCGGGGACTACGCCTTTTACAAAGGGCACTATTATTCCGACAAACCGCCCGGCCCGGCCCTGGCCGGGATTGCGCCCTATGCTCTACTAAAACTGGCTATTTCTAACCCGGTGGGCGACTGGGCTATCAATCAATTCGCAAAGTCCAAAACCCTGGACCAGACCTTTAACCAGACCGGCGACCAGGTCAGCGCCCTACGGGATAAGGTTATCGGGGCGCTGGCCCGGATTGGACTTTCCATCCTGCTGGCCGGAATACCTACCGCCCTGATGATTTGTCTTTTCTGGCGCTGGGCCTACCAGGTGCTTGGAAGGTACTGGCTCAGCCTCAGTCTGGCCCTCGGCCTGGCCCTGGGCACGACCCTTTTCCCGTACAGTTCGCTTTTCTATAACCACGCCCTGGCGGCTTCCCTCCTTTTTACCAGTTTCTATTTACTGTGGCGCATGAAAAACGAGCGAGGGTCGCCCGGTTGGCTGGTTTTAGTGGGTTTTTTGCTGGGGTTTAGCGTCTTATCTCAATATGAGTCGGTCCTGATTGCCGTTCCACTTGGCCTGTATGCCCTGTTTACGACGCCTCGGCCCAACCTGCTGGCCCGGTTTGGCTGGCTGGCGCTGGGGACCATCCCGACCGGGGTTTTGTTAGTCGGGTACGATTTGCTGGCGTTTGGAACGCCTTTGCCGGTAGGCTATGAATATTCGCTCCTCTGGGCCGACCGCCATTCCCAGGGCTTCCTGAGCCTGACTTACCCCCACCCGGACGCGCTGGTGGGTCTGCTGGTCAGCCCTTACCGGGGGATATTTTTGATGTCGCCCTTCCTGCTGCTGGCAATTCCGGGGTTATATTTTGGCCTCAGAAACGCCACTTACCGGGTGGAAACCCTGGTTTGTCTCTGGTCCTGCCTGGCTTTCTGGCTGTTTAACGCCAGTTCGGCGATGTGGTGGGGCGGGTTCAGTTTTGGGCCGCGCTACCTGATACCCTGTCTGCCTTTTTTGACCTTCAGTATTGTTTTTGTCCTGAAAAAAATTCAGGGGCAGGCCTGGTCCAAACCTGTAACCGTTGCTTACTGGCTGGGGCTTGGAATCGCCTGGCTGGTTATTGTACCCGCTTCGCTGGCCGGGCGAGAATGGCCTTCCGATGAACTGAGCAGTCCCCTGACCGATTATTTATGGCCGCAACTGTTCTCCGGCAACCTGGCGCGCAACCCTGGCATGCTGCTGGGTCTAAAAGGCCCTTTAAGCTTTTTACCCCTCCTGGCGGTTATCGGGTTGCTTTATCTCGTCTTATTTCGCTGGCCGAGGCGCGGGCGTTCGCAATCCCAACCGCTTTCGACGCCGGAAAACTGGGTCCGGCTGGAAGTCCGCCTGGAAACGGCTTCAATGGAACTGCGCGAGTTACCCGGGGAAACTCCCAAAGAAATTAGCCGGGCCAGGCAAGGATTTCCCAGGTTTGCGGTTGTTGGTACGGCCCTACTGGTCGTCATTACCACGCTGCCCTACCTGTTCGGGTACTGGCGTTCTACGCCTGACAAAATATTTATGGGCATAATGCTGGATGTACCCGACACTTTGCAGTATTTTGCCTGGATGCGGGAAATGACCCATAGCTGGCTGATTATCAATCCCCTGACCCCGGAGGCAAACGACCCGGCCTTTTTCAACCTTTTATGGTGGGGGTTGGCCCAGTTTCAACGCCTGACCGGGTTCGACCAGGTGCTGGTTTACCAGCTTTTCCGGGTTGGCTCGATAATCTTTTTTGGCTGGCTGGCCTGGTTGTTTTGCCAGTTTATCCTTCCCGGCACCCTCCAACGACGAGTCGCCTTCCTGTTAATAATGTTCGGGAGTGGCTGGGGCTGGATACCGGTTATTTTCAAACAGTTTACCGGTTCGCTGGCAAATCCCCTGGCGGTCTATGTAACCGAGGCAAACAGCTTTCTTTCGGCGCTGGCCTTCCCCCACGAGCTTTTATCGGCGGGTTTAATCCTGGCGATTTTCTACTCGGCTAACAAGGCCTACGAAGCTCCAGGCCCTGCCGCCCGCTTCAAATGGGGAGTGGGGGCGGCTCTGCTGGCTTTAATTCTTGGCCTTGAACACGCTTACGATTTAATAACCGTCTACGCCGTGCCGGGCTGCTTCTTCTTTTTAAAAAGCTGGCAAAGTCGCCGGTTCGATAAAAAATGGTTTCAAATCCTCCTGGTAATCGGGCTGGTTTCTTCGCCGCCTTCCCTTTACTTTACTTATCTCACCCTGACCAATCCGACCTGGAAAGGCGTCCTGACCCAGTACGGTAATGCCGGGGTCTTTACGCCCGACCCCTTAAACCTGGCAATTTTGCTGGGCCCGATGCTGGCGCTGGCAGTAGCAGGTTTGTGGGTGCCGGCCCCGGCCCTGCCCGGTGAAACCCCCTCGGATAAAAATAAAGACCGCTGGCTGTTTATCAAGACATGGTTTGTGGTCGGGTTCGTCTTAATCTATATCCCTACCAATTTCCAGATAAAACTGCTCAACGGCTGGCAGATACCCATTTTCGTGCTGGGGTTGGCGGCCCTGTTCCACATAAAAGACCTCTGGCTGGCCCGTTCTGGCCGGGCTGCGCACCCCGGCAAAAGCCTGAAATATCTCAATATCGGGGTAGGGCTTCTGGCGCTGGCGATTGTGCTGCCGACCACCCTGTACCTGTTTGGCTGGCGGTTTGTGGACCTGAACCGCGCCCGCAACCCCTATTTTTTGGAAAGAGATGAAATAAGCGCTATGGAATGGCTGAGCCAGGATAACCAGCCGCCTGAAGTTGTGCTTTCTTCCGAGGAATTGGGCGAATTTATTCCGGCCCTGACCGGCCAACGACCTTTCCTGGCGCATTGGGCCATGACCCTCGACTACTTCACCAAACGGGACCAGGTAAAACTGGTCTTTGATAATACCGCCGCGCCGGGGCAGCGCACCGCTATCCTCAAACAATTTAACGTGAAGTACATTCTTTACGGCTCGGCGGAAAAACAAAAAGCCCCGGAACTGAATATGCCCGGCTTGCAAAAAGTCTTTACTTCGCCGGAAGCGGATGTTTACCAATGGGCCGGGGCCTGAAATCTGTTTGAATGGCGCCCTTAAAGAAAGGGTCAGGAGGTTTTCTTGAGAATCGGGATTGATACGCGTTATTTGTCACACGGGCTGCTGGGTGGGGTCCATACCTATGTTTTAAATTTTGTCTCCGAACTGGCCCGGCTCAATACGGAGGACCAATTCTTTTTGTACGCCGACACCAAATGCGCCTTCGAACTGCCGGACCTCCCCTCCAATTTCACGCTGCGGCTATTGCCCTGGCGCTCGAAATTTGATTCTTTCAAACTCGATTTTACCCTGGGCCGGATTGCGGCCAGGGACAACCTCGATTTATTTCATTTCCCGGCCAACTACGGCTATGGACCACGGGGCGTGCCGACTATCATCACTCTGCATGATGCCCTCAATATTTTTCCTTTGTGGGAAGCCACCAGGCGCGACCTGAAGCGGCCTAAGACCCTGGCCTTGACCCTCTATTTAGAGGCCATGACCCGCCCGGCGGTCCGGCGCGCCACCGCCCTGGTAACGGTATCTTCTTACGCGGCCCGCAATATTGTCGAGGTCAGCCGCAATCGCCTGCAACTCGAAAAGATAAAAGTGATTCATTCGGCCCCGGCCAGCCAGTTCGATAATGCCAGGGATGAGGCGGCCCTGGAGGAAAGCCGCGCCCGGTTGGATTTACCCGGAAAATTTATCCTGGCGGACGGTCTGAAGAATCCTGGGGTAATTTTGCGGGCCTGGGAGCGGTTGAGCCCGCAAATCCGGCGCGACTACCAGCTTATCTTTTTCAGCCGCCGGGCCAATTTGCTCCCGGTGGCTTTACAGGCCATTGAACAAGGGCGGGCTCGTCTGCTGCTCCAACCCTCCGATAAAGACCTGGTAGCCCTTTTTAAGCTGGCCGAACTTTTCCTGTTTCCCTCCTGGATTGAAGGTTTTGGGTTGCCTGTCCTGGAAGCGATGGCTTGCGGAACCCCGGTTATCGCTTCCGACCGGGGCTCTATCCCGGAAATAGGTGGGGAGGCGGCGCTCTATCACGACGCCGAGGATGATGTAAAACTGGCGGAACTTATAACCGGGTTGCTGACCGACCCCGGCAGAAAAGAACAACTAAAAGAAGCCGGGCTAAAACGGGCCCAGGAATTTAGCTGGCAGCGCATGGCCCAGGAACTCTTAAAGGTTTACCACACCTATGGCCGTTCACCTGTGAAAGCGGCCAACCCCGGCTTTATTGGCCTGGAGAGCGAA
This sequence comes from Chloroflexi bacterium 54-19, assembly GCA_001898225.1. Taxonomy (GTDB): domain Bacteria; phylum Chloroflexota; class Chloroflexia; order Chloroheliales; family Chloroheliaceae; genus 54-19. Next base: position 42,417 of record MKTJ01000015.1, on the reverse strand, counting down.
GCCAAGTAGGAGTAATTCTTGCGCAAACTTTTATGCCGGCTCATTCAGGAAATTAATGTAAATTCATTAACCCGACCGCCAATTTAATTAAGGGTTTAACTTATTCCCTTAAGATAAAACTACCTGGAGCGTCCTTTATCCTTTGGAGTCTTTTAATGCCTAATCCTGAGCAAAACATCAGACGCAACCTGTTATTCAATTTCACCGGGCAGATTATCCTTAAACTATTATCTTTTTTATTCACGATTACAATTGTCCGGCAACTGGGCACCTCGAATTTTGGCACTTATTCAACGGTAGTGGCTTTTGTCGGGATTTTCGCCGTTTTCTCAGAGCTGGGGATAAACAACTACGCGGTGCGAGAAATAGCCAAGGACCATAATCAGGCCGCCCGGCTTTTCGCCAATATGGTCGCTATTCGGCTGGTTTTCGGGATATTGGTGTTGGTCATTGAAACCGGGTTAGCCTGGGTGCTGGGTTACTCCACCCTGGTAATCGGGTTAATAGCCTTTACCAATATAACCATCTTTATTTACGCGGTGCAGGGTCCGCTCCAGACCATCCTGGAAGGCTTCGAACGTTACGATTTAACCGCGGTCTTCAACATTGTTTACCAGCTTGTGTTTATAGGGACAGGGGCGCTTTTTTTGCTGGCCGGGTTCGGTGTACCGGGGGTTATCGGCGCTTCGTTTTGCGGAGCCCTGGCGCTTACCTTTGTATCCTACCGGGCCGCCCGCCGCTTTACCCGGCTGTCTTCAAAAATTGAGTTTCGTTCGTGGCTCCCTCTAATTCTCTTTGGTCTACCCTTTTGTATAACGACTTTCGCAACCCTTGTTTCATTTAAGGTTGATACGGTCCTTTTATCGCTCTGGCGGTTGCCGACCGAGGTTGGCTGGTACAGCGTGGCCTATAACCTGGTTTTTACCTTGCTCAGCTTGTTCCTGAGTTTTACAGGGGCGCTGGTCCCTTCCCTGTCGCGTAAATACCAGGAAGACCCGGCTGCGGTAACCCGGTTCTTTTTAGGTTCGGTGCGTTACCTGTGGATGCTTGGCTTACCTATCGCGGTTGGCACCACCTTTATCGCCGAAAGGTTGATAGTCCTTCTCTATGGCGAGCCTTATGCCCCCGCCGGAATGGTCCTGCAAATTCTCATCTGGGTTTTGCCGGTGCTGGTCTTGACTACCTTGTGCGGAGCGGTTACGACTGTTTTCCACCTGGAACGCAAGACGGCGCGTATCAACATCATAAATGCTACCTTTAACATTCTACTCAATCTCTGGGCTATCCAGAATTACGGCTTACTCGGTGCGGCCTTCATGACGGTCGCCACCGAGGTGCTTGGGTTGGCGCAATTTATGGTTTTGCTAAGAGGCCACCTGGCGGTCAGCCGGGTGGTAATAGAGCTGCTCCACCCAATCATACCGGTAATTTTCATGGCAAGTCTGCTTATTTTGTTGGGAGAATTAACCGTTTTCCTGGAAATTCCGTTGGCTGGCGGGTTTTATTTGCTGGTCCTGGTCTTAACGGGCGGCCTGCCTTTTACAGTTGTCAAACGTGTCTTTCAGATGGTTATCGCCCGGTTTGCTTTCCGGCGGCTTGCCACCAAGTAAAGTCAGGATAAAGCTCGTGATAGAACTGAGTGTCATTATTCCAACCTATAACCGCTATGAATACCTGTTAAGGACCCTTGCCGCGCTCGAAAACCAGACGCTTGACCGGGAGTTATACGAAATAATCGTGGTTGACGACGGCTCAAAGGATGACACCCGGTCAAAGATGGCTGCTTACCCCGGCCTAAAGTTCTTCCCGATGCCCCGAAACGGTGGTCCGGCGGCGGCCCGTAACCAGGGAGTGCGGTTGGCCCAGGGAAAGTACGTGGTCTTTATAGGCGACGATATTTACGCCTCACCCGATTTTTTGGCCGGGCATTTAGCGGCCCACCAGAAGCATCCCGGCGACCATATAGCCATTCTCGGATACGCTCCCTGGACCAGAGGCGCCGAGGTCACGCCCCTGATGCGCTACCTTTTCGAAGGGCCCGGCAAATTCCGCCAGTTTGAATACGATTTGATAAGTGAAAGTTCCAATGCGGGTTACCGCTTTTTCTATACCTGTAATATCTCCCTTAGCCGGAATTTCTTATTGGAAGACGCTCTTTTTGATGAAGAATTTCGCTATGCCTACGCCGAAGATACCGAACTCGCCTACCGCCTGGAAAGGCGGGGGATGCGTATCGTGTTTTGTAAAGAGATTCTTGCCGAACACGACCACCCCACTTCCTACCGGAACGCCTGCCGCCGGGCCGGTGTTGCCGGGGAACTCACCCTGTTAATGGCAAAAAAACACCCGGAACTGGTGGATTTGTCTTTTTTAAAGTTTGGTCCTAAAAAACGGCTGGCAAACTGGGTTAAGCAACGCTTCACAACTATCCTGGTTGACCCTTTGCTGGACTTGGCCGACCGCAAACGTTGGAAACAGCAAATCTGGTCATGGGCCTTTAGCTGGTCCCTCTCCAAACACCAGGTCTGGGGGCTTCGCGCGGCTTATTTACGGAAGTAACGAGCGCGCTCCAGGGACGGTTTGTAGCTAGTGCCCTGAATTTGCGGGAATAAAATTCGGTCTGAACGGGGTACTTGAAAAGGGCAGGGCGGCAGGCTGGCCCGGTCTGGAAAGGATTGTCAGGACTCCTTATGCGATTTTTAGTATTAAGCCATCACTTGCCACCTAACTATAATGCCGGGGCCGAACTTTACGCGCTGGGCCAGTGTCAATGGCTCCAATCGAAGGGCCATACGGTCCAGGCGATTGCCATCGAAGATATCGAAGCCAGCGTGCCAAAACTGGAGGCGCGGTGTGACATTTACCAGGAAGTGACGGTCCATCGCCTGTTTTTCGACCGGCTTAATTACGCTAACCCTTTTGAAGTTAGCCACGACAACCCGGAAATTGAGAAGTGGCTGGCGGGGTTCCTGGAAGAATTCAGGCCCGATATTATGCTTGTGAACGCCTGTTATCTCTTTGGGGTGGGGGTGCTGCGGGCGGCCCGCCAACTTGGAATTCCCACGGTGGTCTATCTGCACGATTTCTGGTTTTTATGCCAGCGGATTACTTTGATGCGCCCGGATGGTACTCTTTGCAGCGGGAACGTTAACGCCGAGACCTGCGCGGCCTGTATCAGCCAGGACAAACGCGCGCATTTATGGGCCGATAGGTTGAGCCTGGGACAGGCCAGCCGCACCCTGGCAGCCGGGAGTAAAGCCGGTTTTGAGCCTTTTACGGACCTCCTGGGAGGCCGCCAGAAAATCGAGACCTTGAAATTGCGCCGCCAGCGGTTGCTGCGCGCCCTGGAAGAAGCCGACCAGGTAATTGCGCCGTCGCTTTACCTGAAAAAAGTCTTTGAAGAAAACGGGTTCCCGAAAGATAAAATTCTTTACAGCCGCTACAGCCAGGATGAAAACCGGTTGGCCGCCCTGGTCGCGGCCAGGGAACGGCGTCTTACCACAAGTCCCGGCAATCTCCGGGTGGGATTTCTAGGGCAAACCAAACCCCATAAAGGGGTTCACCTTCTGGTAAAAGCTTTCCGCAAAATTAACGCCGAAGGTGCCCGGCTGAGCATTCATGGCCGTTTTGACGAAACCGATAAATACCACCGGCACTTAAAAAAATTAGCCGGGAGTGATGAGCGGATAAAATTTGCCGGACCTTACCATCGCGAGCAGTTGCCAGAAATCCTGGAAAATCTGGATGTAGTAGTAGTGCCTTCAGTCTGGCTGGAAAACTCGCCTCTGGTGATAATGGAGGCGCAGGCGGCAGGGCTACCGGTTATTACCACAAACCTGGGCGGGATGGCCGAAATGGTCCGGCCCGAGCAAAACGGCCTCCTGTTTGCCCGGAATGATGTTGCTGACCTGACCCGCCAGCTCAAACGATTGATTGATGAGCCGGGATTGGTAAGAAAACTGGCCGAAAGAATACCCCCAGCTAAGACTACGGGGCAGGAATACGCCGAGTTAATGCCTATTTTTGAAAGGTTGGCTCCGACCGCCCGTCCGCTCTCTTTATCCTGAAAGTTACAAAAGAATCAGCCCCATTATTTGAAACCGGGCCTTTGCGAGGAACCGGCTCAAAGCTACCAGGCTGGTTTTTGAGGAAACTTTAGGGCTGCACGCGATTAAGGCCCCGGCATAGCCATGATTTTCCATAATCAGGTAATTCAGGTTTTCCATCCAGGGATGACTGACTATCTCGAAAACAGGGGGCCTGATTATAGGGCTGCTAAAATTGCCGGTATCCGTGGGAACGGGTTCTAGCATTTCCTCTGTAGCCTCGGTCGAGGCGACAGCCTCAAGGTTCGCCTCTTTGCTCACGTTTATTACCTTTACAAAGTTACCTGATTTATAGAGTTCCTGGGTCAATTCGTTTAGCATGGCCGGAACGCCACGGGTGTGCTCTTCATATAATATCAACAGGCGCACCCTTTTCAACTTCTGCTGGCAGATAAAGACCGAGTATAATTCGGTGGCAATAAGTCCAAGCTGGCGGTTGCCCGCCCCGACCCGGCCCGGTTGAAGTTTGGTCTGGGCGGCTCTTCTAATCAGCGCCATAGCCTGGTCGCCGGTATGAACTATATTTTCAATTTTGTCCAGCGCTACCACCAGGCCAATCCCGACCAGCAGGCTCAAAATCGCCACCGTCAGGGTGGCGTAAAACGGTTGGGGTCCGATATTGGCCGGAACCAGGTGAGGCTTTTCCACCAGGTTCACCTGGTTCGCTTCGGGGTTGTTCACAAGTTTGGTTAAATCCTCGATTTCTTGCTGATAAGCAGTGATTTCCCCGGTGACCTGCTGGGCGGCGCTCTGGGCGTTATTGTTCTGAACCTCATCCGAGAGGACGAGCTGTTCGCCAAAAGTTTTTAGCTCCTCCTGGCGCTGGACGATTAACTGGTTTAATTCGGCCAACCGGTCTTTTATAAATTGCTTTTCAAAGTTGAGTTGTATTTCTTTTAACTGAAGGGTAGGGCCGGTAAGCAGGTTCCCAATCGTGCCAAGTTGGGCCAGCAGCCGGTTCTGGTTGGTATCCACCATGGTAACTTCAAAATAAGGAGAGCCGGGGGTGGCCTGGACCACTATAGATTTTTTTAACTGTTCGGCCTTCTGTTGAATGCCAGGTTGGTGGGTGACCAGTTCCAGGAAATTATCCTGGGTAAGCAAATCGCGATAGCTTGCACTGAGATTGGAAATTATGTTGTAGGGTATCTGGGTTTCAATGTTTTTAACCACCGGACCCACGCTTAGCAACATGCTAGCCTGGTAGTAAACCGGCATTTGTTTGGTAAAATAAAAGGCGATACTGCCGCAAAGGACCGGGAATAGCAGTAAAGCCCACCACCACCGGAATAGCGGCCTTAACTTTTCACGGACTTCTAGCTCGTCTTTCGGAGCAGCGTCCTCCCTCCTGGCAAGCGTCCAACCTTCTTCAAAGTCTATTTCTGGGCTGTCTTTAACGTCATAACTCATAGATTTACTTTTTTAGCTGCCGCTTTTTGCGCCGGGTATAAACAAAAATCCCCAGCAGAGCAAATCCTCCCAACAAAGGTACGAGTGCGAGCCCGGTCACAAGGTAGCTGGTCTTAATCCATTCAGCGGTTGGCTCGTCGGTGGAAACAGTGGGCCGGGCCGGGGGGTCTGCCTGAACAGCATTATTATTCACGGCTGTAACCGGCGTAGGTGGGGGCTGAGTGGTAACCCCTTTAGGAGTAGGGGCGACCGGGGAGACGGGCGCCTGGGCCACGAACCCGGTCGCAAAGCTTATGGAACCATACTGGACGCTACCGGGAGTTTCTTTAAGAAACTTATCTCGCTCGGTCCAGGCGAGGTGTAAACGGTCTTTTCCCAGCGCGAGGGAAAGGTCAGCGCCGTAACCCGATGGCTGAAAAATAATTTCGGCCTTTTTCCAGGCATTATTTTCCCAGACCCCCAGGTAAATCGATAGGTCGGAAATTGCCAGGTCTTCAAACTTTCTCACAAGGGCCGCCGTACCCTGGACAACCAGTTCTACCCGCCCAAGGTTATCCGCCCCCAGGACGAATTCGTTCGGATTATAATCATTTGAAAGCGGGGGCAGATAAAAGCCGGTTACGCTTTGCGGTTTAGTCCAGGTCACTCCCCGGTTGGCCGAAACAATAAAAATTAGTTCCTGGGTATCCTGGTTGCGCCAGACCGCCAGCAAATTGTTCCCGCTACTTCCAAAGGGCGTCATTGTCAGGTGATATACCGCCGAACCCGCTTCATTCAGGACCTGGGGCTTGCTCCAGGTTTCCCCGCTATCTTCCGACCGGGCATAAATCCCGAAGGTCGCCCCAAACTGGTCGGGCTGATTGGCGTCCATGTCCTCCCAGGTCAAATGTAACCCGTCTTTGGCATCTATTTTAAGAGTTAGCTGGCCTTCCATAAATTTTGACTGGCCTATTTTTTTAGGGAAAGACCAGGTTTTACCCCGGTCCTGGCTCTTGCGGTACATTACAGCTAACTGCTGGTTATTCAGGCTGTCGCTATCCTGCTGAACCCAGGCAGTATGGATTATTCCCTTTGAATCCACCGCCAGGCCAGCCGAATAGGTCAAACTGTAGTCATCCAGGTTATGTGCCGCGCTCCATTCGACTGGCAACACGGCCCTGTCCAGGGGCGCTTGCTGGTAAAAGAGCGAACCCTGGGAGCGGAATAACATGTGTAGCAGGTTCCGGCTACTGTCCGCCTGGATGTGTACAAAAGCATCGGCCCCGGTTGGAGAGACGGCCACATTAAACGGCCCTCCGTCACCAGGTTTTCCTTCGGTCGAAAGAGGCTGGTAATAAATATTTTGATACTTTCCCCGGACCGCCGAGTCTTTCTGGTCTGAAAGGTCCGAACCGACAAAGCAGACGTAAGCCAGCCCCTGCCCGTCGGTTACAATCTCAGGAGAGGCCGCGCTTTCCATTTTTGAGGATAAATCAAGCGGGCCAGTGCCGGTGTCTGGTGCCGCCGCCAACCCGATCTTAATTCCGGCGGGCCATAAACCTAAAGTTACGGCCATCAGCAGGGTAAAAATAAGGGCTTTATATTTCTGGCACCTCAAAAAAGTCCTCATTAATCCTCATACCCACATTATTTCTTGAATTGATTTTCCTGAGGAGACTATCCGGGTCCAAGTCAGGCCCAAGGTCAAGATTACCTAGCGCTAGTAGACCCGGCTTTTCCAGGCTGTCGCTTTCGGGTGATGTTATTAGAGACCGGCTATTGGTCCTTTCCAGGCCGGTCAAGCCGGGAGTAATCTCAAGCTCACCAGGGTTATGGCCGGTCTTTATAACCTCTTCCTTTTTCTCAAATTCAAATTCTTGCGATCCATTTTTTAGTTCGTTAGCGGACCAGGAGTGTTTATCATCTTTCACGAGGGCCTCGGTGTCTTTGTTAGCCCACCCGTTAGTAGACTGGTCGGGAATCTCGGTGGTTCGAGTTTCTTCCGTCTCTTTTAAGACCTGGACCGGTTTGTGGAAATTATGGGCTATATACTCGACTATTTCGATTTCTTCCTCTGCCTTGTAGTTGTCTTCGTAGACCGGTGTCGTAGGCGTGGAAGAGGGTCCCAGGTTGATAACCCGGCTTAATTCAATATATGGGCTATCACCCGACGAGTCGGCAGCATTTGAACTGTCCACCGGACTTGTCTTATGGGTTGGAGTTGGAATCGTTGACACCTTCGAATCATCTATCCCGGCGGAGTTTTTATTCCGAGAAGCCTTCTTTTTGGCCCTGGCTGAATCCCTGGATTGGTTCTTACCATTCTTCCTGTGAAAGCCCCATGTAAAAGACCAGCCAGACCGGGGAATCGTCACGACGCCCAGGACGGTACCATTAAGCCGGTCTACAATCTCGGCGGCCTCTTTCAACTCCCGGCCCCTGGTGCGGTTCAATTCGCACAGCAGGACGGTCGCAATTATCTGGGAGGATAATAAACGGGCGGTCTTATCCGTTAACAAACTTTCACAATTGAAAATAACAAAGTCGCCCGGTAGAGAGTGGTTGGGGAGCTCAAAAATACGCTTGGTGGCCGGTCCCGCCAGAATCATTTTGGCACCATTTGAGGTATCAATACCGGCAGACATGAGGTAAAGGTTGGAGATGGCGGTGCGTTGGATGGTATCAGCAATGCTCAAACCGCCACCCTCATAGAAAACCTCGTAGAAACCGGATTGATTTTCCAGGTTCAATAATTTATGAAGTTCGGGATGGTTGCTATTGGCGTCAATCACCAGGATAGATTGTTCAAAACTGCTCATTGCCACCGCGAGGTCACGGGCAATTTTGGCCTGGTTCTTTATAAAATTAGGCGAGGTAATAACCATGGACTTGCGCTGCAAACTGAAAGTCTTTGAAAAGCGAATATTGCTGCAAAGAAGTTCATATTCGTTTGAAAACATGGCGGCCAGGTCAAAGTTGGGGTCTATATCACCACCTTCACCGGCTTTTGCCATTTTGGAAGGTTTGGGCTTAAGGGCCTTCCGGCTCAGGTGACCCAACAAAGGCATATTCAAGTTGTCGCGAATATCGTCCTGGCTTTTAATCCGGTCATCCAGGTATTCCAGGAAGACGGCAAAACCAAAGGCTATTAGCATGCCCAGGGATACCGTAATGGCGGTCGTTAACAGGGGGTTGAGCCCCTTCACCAGGTGGGCCTGCTTGGAAACTTCCAGCACGGTGATAGAGTTGGGCGAAGAAAGGTTAGTGTTTTGCAACAGGTTGGTGTAATTACTCTGCCAGACATCAATCTGGGCCTGTAAAGCCTTGATTTTGGAGCGAGTATCGGCAATTTCAGCCGCAGTAATGCCGGTTCCGGTCAGGGATTGGTTTAACGCATCGAGGTCTTTCCGACCATTTTCAATCTGGCCTTGCAAATCATCAAGCTGTTTTTGGACAAACTGGCGCTGCTGGGCCTGCTGGTTTTCGGGAGCGGTAGGGCTTTGTTTGATTAACTCTGCCCCGAAGGCGTTTACAATCCGCACGGCCCGGGTGGGGTCGGTATCTGTTACCGCCAATTCGATAAAAGAGGTGTTAGGAACTACCCTGGTGGTAAGCATCCCTTCCAGGGCGTCGAGCGGCAAATCCAAATTCAAGTCTTTTTTTACCCCTTCAACAACCGGCTGCCGTTTCAAAAGCTCCTGGTAATAGGTAGCCAATTGGTCGGCCAGGGCGATTTCTTGCTGTTCGGGATTGGCCTGCCGGATAGTCTGACCGACCATTAAAGTCGTGCTGGCCTCGTATGTCGGCTTCGATTCGGAAACGAAATAATAGTTGGTGCCACCGGCCAGGAGCGCGCCGAGCAAAATGAGCCAGGCCCAACTCTTTAAAACCCTTAAATATCTTCTGACTTGACGCGCAATGTCCATTTTGGTTATCTACCTTTATCTTTTTGTTACCGCTTAATTGATTACTTACTGCCAGGATTAATTATTGACTGGTGCAGGTGGGATACTTGTCTGGTGAATTTTGTGATAGCTGAGTGATAAACCCAGGCCGATAAAAAACCAATTTAATCCTGTGTAATCAAATCCACTGATAGTCTGGTTGTAGGCAAAGGGTATAACCCAATCGCCCAACCACATCGCCGGTAACATTCCACATATGCCACCAAAACATCCAATAGAAAAAGCCTTTTCGAAAGAACCTGCCTCGTGCACGCGAATTGATTTCCAGGTTTCGTTAAAAAGGCTATAACACAACCAGAGAAAAGCCCCTATCCCCAGTAAACCGTATTGGAGTAACACATCGAGATAATTATTATGGGTTGAAAGGGCATGGTCGCGGAAGTAGGTCAGGTAGTAATTAGCATAACCGGCTGGCCCTGTCCCAAGGACGAGATGGTCCTGGGCGACCAGGTAAGCCTGCGCCCACAAACTCTCCCGGCTGGTCTGCCCGGCCAGGGTGCCCTCTTCTTCCTTGGCAACCACGATGGCCTGGAACAACAACTGGTAATTCAGGACTACTAAAATCCCCCCGACCAGGCATACAACTAAAAACCATTTGCGGGAGTATAAGAAAAGGATTACCAGCATCCCGATGAGAGCAGGCAGCCAGCTGGAAATGCGTACCAGAGTAACCACAAACAGCCGGAATATCCAGCCGACCAGGGCCAGGGCAATCAAAAATCGCTGCCAGCGGGGCATCTGGCGTTGATTCAGGAGCAAAGATAGGCTTATGCTGCAAAACCAGAGCGGAAACAACCCGCGCGTTTCAACATTTATAGGCACCCTGGTCTGGGTCAGGAATAGAGGCAAATAGTAGAGGCTGCCGAATAGCAAAATCATGTAGACCGCTTTTACGGTGGAAACACGCCGGACCAAATTCAAACATAAAATGAATAAAGCCACAGATAGGACGGTGACGCCGATGGTTCCTAGTTGGACATTGATAAATTTATCGGGAATGATAATCTGGGGGTCAATTTGAAAGCGGCCCCAGACCAGGGAAAAAGCCACCAGGGTCAAGAAAAAAAGGGAAGGCCAGTTGCTCGAAATCCGGGCAAAATTTATCCGGTGGCCCAGGGCCATTTTACCCAGCCAGGCGGCGCCCCAGGCGGCCACGAATAATAAACTGACGGGTATCTTGCTTTCCGTACCGGTTGAAAGACCCACTTTAACGGTGAGGGCGAAAACGAGCCATAACAAAGGTTCGTACTCAACCGTTTTGGGCAATTTCTGGGCGACCACGATAGCCACGACTAAAACCGGGAGCAGCAAAAGATAGGGCCGGGTATTAATTACACCTGTGCCAATAACTATCTCGAAAGCTACCAGGGCCGCGAACGCCGCGCCCATCAGGAGCCTTCTTCTTAACCGGAAATTTGTGGAGGATAAAAAACTTGTTCGATTGGTCACTTTAGGTTATCCCCAGGTTAAATCATCGCGCTTTGATTTAATGTTGATAACATCCATTATGAGGGTTTGAAGTGAAAAAGGGATTTAAATTTTGGAGGGGATATAAACGCTTTTTCATCTATATGAACCTGGGTTAAGACATCCCTTAAAACCCGGGTTTAACGGGGCGCGGCTCCAAAATTACCCAGTAAAAAGTCCCGGACGCCTATTAACCGCCATTTTCGGAGGGGGCGGGCCGCCTTGTGCCTTTTCCAGATGCTCCAGGCCACGACGGTACGCAGGTCTACCGTTAACAGACTCCACCAGACTACCAACGGGTGCTTACCGAGGTTGCGCAAAAAGAGGAGCCGGTTGCGGGTCATATAGTAGACATAGCGGGGGGACAGGTCGCGGGCTTTCAGACTGATTTTATGCCACAACACGCTCTGGGGAACGTACCAGATAGAAAACCCGGCCCGTTTTACCCTGACGCACCAGTCCGTTTCTTCGTAATAAGCAAAAAAACGAGGGTCCAGCATCCCGGCTTTTTCTATCGCCTGCCGCTTGACCAGCATAGCGCAACCGGTAACATAATCTACCTGGCGGAGCGAATTGAAAGCGGGTATGTTTGGCTCATTAACGCCGAGTTGGTGGGTCCAGCCGTCTTTAGTGATGAGACCGCCCGCCGACCAGATGCGGTCCGGGTCGTCAAAATAATAGATTTTGGGGCCAGTAATCCCGATTTGAGGGTCGCTTTCAGCCATCTGGACCAGCGGTTCCAGGAAGTCGGGCGCGACTTCGGTGTCATTGTTTAGTAGCAGCACATAAGCTGCCCCATTCCGCAGGGCGTGGCGAATCCCGATATTATTCCCCTCGGCAAAACCCTCGTTTTTGCTATTGGCAATCAGGGTTACTTCAAACCTTAAGCCGCCCAGGACCGCTTCCAATTGCGCAAGGGAATTATCCCCGGAGCCGTTATCGACAATCACTACGTTATAATTTGAATAGGTCAGTTTGTTGAGAGATTCAAGACAGGCCAGGGTAAAATGAGGTTGGTTCCAGTTCAACAGGATAAGAGAAACGAGAGGTTGAGATGTGGTTCGCATTGTTATTCCTCGTCAGGAGCTACCGAATTGCACGTGCGTACCGGGTAAAGAGTTAGCAAGTTGTTGGCTAAAAAGAAGTGTTGCACATCCACCCACCATAACATTATGTAAAGTAGAACTAGCCCGGCTTACACCCTAAAAGTAATAAGGGGATAGGTTCCTTTGAAAGGAGCCTACCCCTGCATTGGGGTTATTAGATGTCGGTGCTGTTACCTACCCACTTGAAATGGCTCACTCCGATAGTCAGGAGGTCTTTCAAAGTAGACAGACTGTTAGCGCTTTTCAGGAAGGTCAGGGCCGGACCGGGCCGGAAAGCCCACTCCCGGAAGGCCCGCTTGGCCCATTGCTCCATCTGTGCGCTGGAAAGATGAGGGTAGTTGAGGACGGTGGAGCGGTCCATATCAAAATCCTCGTACTTGGTCATCTTAATCCAGCCGTTTTCCAGGGCCTCGTAGTAGAAAGGCGTACCGGGATAGGGCACAGCGATATGGAACAGGGCCAGGTCGAGCGGTAAACTCTTGGAGAATTTGATGGTCTCCTTGATGGTCTCCTCGGTTTCGCCCGGCATCCCGATGATAAAGTAGCCCCAGTTTTTGATACCAAACTTTTTAGAGGTGGCCAGGGCCTTGCGGGTCTTCTCCTCTTTGATGCCTTTATGCATCTTTTTGAGGACGGTCTCGCTGCCGCTTTCCAGGCCCCAACTAATCATCCAGCAACCGGCCTTCGCCATCTGTTCGAGCATTTCCTCGTCAACAAAATCGACCCGGCTGTTGCAGGTCCAGTGGACCTTTATTTTTTCGTCGATAAGAATCTGGCACAAATCCATCACGTAGTCGCGTTTGACCGTAAACAGGTCGGCGTAGAAATGGACATTGTGGACGCCCAACCGCTTGAGCTCTAAAATCTCGTCCACGGTGCGCCGGGCGCTGTGGCTGCGGACCGAGAAATCCCACATGACGTGTTTGATGCAGAAGCGGCAACCCGCCGAACAGCCCCGGCTGGTGGTGACAAAACAGTAAGAACCTTTAATCATGGGGATGCGGTATTTGTCCATCGGCAGCAGGTGGTAAAGTGGCATCGGCAGGTCGTCCATATTCTCGATATTGGGCCGACCGGGGTTATCAATAATCTCGGTGTTCTTCCGCCAGACCAGACCGTTGATATGGCTGAAATCGGTAACGCCCGCTTCCAGGTTATCAATCAACTCCCTGAAGGTTACTTCCGGCTCGTAGCGGATAATAAAATCCAGGGTCGGGTAGTCGTTCATGGTTTCCTTCCACATCGGGGTGACGTGGCTACCGATAGCGATTGTTTTGGTGCCGTATTTGTGGGCCAGGAAAGTCACGCGCATATCGTTGGTAAGGGTGGGCGCGGTGACGTTCGTAACCAGGTATTTGGGTTTGCGGTCTTCGAGCAGGGCCTCGAATTTCGGCCAGGCCATATACTCGGCGATACAATCGACCAGTTCGATTTTTTTCTCAGGATAAATCATGGCGGCCAACCCGGCCATTTCGACCTGCGGCCAGATCATCTTTTCCCGGCTTCGGCGGCCCACCCGGTGTATATCGCGGATAAAAACTTCACCATCCGGGGAGGGCGGATTCACAAACAAGCAATCCAGGTTAAAAGTGCGCGGCACTACATCGGAAATGCTTTTATGCTGGAAATTGAGCGAGATAGAACGTCTTTGCGTTATGTGCGGCACGATAATTTTCCTCCAAATTTAGCGGTCTAGCCAAAATACACCGGACCCTCACCGACCCGTTTGACTTTAGTCCCGATTTCCTGGGTGGCAATTTCTTCCGCCGCACAGAAACCCATTTCGAGAGCGTGGTCGGTATTGATATAGCGGAACAGACCCTGGCGGCCCCCGGTGATGACATTTTCAAAACCGCCCAGGTGATAGGCCAGCAGCGCGAGGTTCGACTCGTAGTTCAGGTCGTAGCTGGGATAGGCGTACGGCAATCTTTCAAAGAAATGGCCGAGGACATCTCCTCGCTTGATAAGTTTGGCGTCCACCAGCCCCTGGATACTGCGTTCGTAAAGCTCCTCCTCCGAGGTAGTCCAGATTTCGTCGCCCAGGTCGCAGGTAATCTCAAGGGTCAGACTACCTTTGCCATCAGGGGCCGATTGTTTGGAAAAGTTTTTCATCTCGGAAATCCGGTTAAAAATAACCTTCGGATCCGGGAAATAAATCCAGTGGTCGTCCGTGACGCTGGGTTTATTAAGTTTGAGGTACAAAAATATCATTGCCCGGAACTTGAGATTCCTGGCCGCTTCCACCACGTTTGGCGGCGGGGCCGGGCGCATGCTTCGCAGTAAAATCCCAATCGGCACGGTTGACACCAGGTAATCGCAGGGGAGAATATGGGTCTGGCCGTTTTGCTCGTAGATGACCTCGGTGATGCGGTTGCCATCGTGGTGAATTTCGGTCATACGGGCCTGAAGGTGCAACTTCGCGCCGCCTTCCTCCGCCCTGGCGGCCAGCGCTTCCGAGATAGAGCCGACCCCGCGTCGGGGATACCAGAACAGGTCTTTGTACTCGGTATGGTGGAAGTTATTATCCCCTTTGCGCAGCCCCAGGGTACGCAAGGTCAGGTCCCAGAGGTCTACCACGGCGACCCGCTGGGCCGCCCAACTACTCGAAAGCTTTTTGGGGTCGCGGCCCCAGACCTTGGCGGTATAGGGGCCAAAATAAATATCGTAGAGCCGCCGGCCAAAGCGGTTCACCACCCAGGACTCGAAGTTATCGTCGGAAGCCGGTTTGATTTTGTTTTTAGCGACGGTCATGGCAAAGTCGAGAAAACACTGTATCGCAACGTGCCAGGGCAAACTCTTTAGCAGGTTACCGGCATTCAAGGGGTAGTCGTACATGTGCTTCCAGAAAAACACCCGCGTCTTGCGGTAGCGTTCCTCAAGTTCTTCACCGAGCAAATTGCGGACTTCCCCGATAATCGCCGGGTTGGAGGAATGAAAGCGGTGCGGACCGAAGTCCCAGAGATAACCATCGCTCCGCATGGTATGAGCCATACCGCCGACATAGGGCTTTAGTTCGATAACGTCCGGTTTAAACCCTTTCTGGGTCAACTTGTAAGCTGCTCCCAGTCCGGCTGGACCCGCACCCAGGATGACTACTCGACTATCTGCCATCTGTGGTAACCTCTTTCAGAAATTCGTTTGCTATAACCCAGTTTCAAAACACCGGCCAAACTTTTTAATAACCTGCCCACCTTTAAGTCCGGTCCGCCGGGTAACCACCGGACCTATACTTTGCTTTTGCTTGCCATAAAGATGGCGGGAATACCAAGCTCTAATTCGGCTAATTTGGATTGCTCCAGGGGTTGGGTCACCAGGTTACGGATAACCCTGGCAGGTGAACCTACCGCGATACAGTGGTCGGGGATGTCGCCGGTAACGACCGCGCCCGCCCCAATAATGGCGCCCTTGCCGATACTCACCCCATCCAGCACAATACACCCGGCTCCCAGCCAGGCGCCGTCGCCTACCTGGATACCCCTGGCAGTTATGCCCTGCTCCATTACAGGCCGGGAGGTGTCACCATAACGGTGCTGGACGGCCAGTACCTGGACCAGCGGCCCAAAAAGGACTGAATCGCCAATCCGTACCCCGCCCTGGCCCCGGATAACACTGAACTCGCCGATGATGCATTGCTTGCCGATTTTTATCCCGGCACCAGGCAGGTTGCGGAAGTTATAGACATGCAATTCGGCGTGATGCATCAGGAATGTTTTTTCATCTACCTCGATACCGCCCGGCGTAGCGTGCAGATAGACCCCACAATCCACGTACACCCCTTTGTGCAAATGGATATTCCGGGTAAATCGCAACCGCGCCCCGTTTTCAATCGCCACGACACCGTCCAACCGCATAATGAAGCGGTAGAGCAGATTACGTAGTACGATGCCAGGCAAGCTCGGTATCCAGCCCGCCAGGCTCAAAACCAGTTCTTGTATGAGGTACTCGGCCAGGCTGCCCGCCTGGTTTTGGATGTAGACGGTTAAACTTTTCATTGTGCTTGCTTTTGGGTTGTAATAATTGGTTACAAGGGGGATTGTAGGTGCTGCTAATAAAAAGCCTGTGAAAGTAAAAAATGAATAAGTTAATAGATTTAAATAAGTCCCTGGCCCCGGCCTTAAAAGGTAAATAAAAAGCCCATTAGCTGGGCTTTTGTTCAGGGGAACCCTGGAGAATGTAATTGGATTGTGTGGGTAAAGTCCTAAAGCTACCAGGCACCTGTCCCCTTCAGGACAACCGGGAGAGTTTGAAAAAGGATTTGGAGATCACTCCCGATGTTATAGTTGCGGATATATTGCATATCGAGCCGGACTCGGTCTTCATAGGTCAAATTGGAGCGCCCGCTTACCTGCCAGAGGCCGGTCAGACCCGGTTTGACCGTCAGCAGGTTGGATTGCCAGCGGCCAAACTTTATCATTTCCTGGTAGGTAATCATGCGAGGGCCGACCAGGCTCATCTGGCCCCGCAGGACGTTAAACAACTGGGGCAACTCGTCCAGGCTGGTCTTTCTTAAA
Source organism: Chloroflexi bacterium 54-19 (assembly GCA_001898225.1). Classification (GTDB taxonomy): domain Bacteria; phylum Chloroflexota; class Chloroflexia; order Chloroheliales; family Chloroheliaceae; genus 54-19. The sequence continues at coordinate 25,873 of MKTJ01000015.1, read as the reverse complement.
AACCGTCCCAGCCGGGTTATACGGGGGTCGTCCTTGAGCTTGCCAAACCGGTTCAATTCAATCAGCAGTTCAGGGCGGCTTTTCAAAATTTCCTCCCCGTTAACCGCCATGGTCCGCAGCTTATAGGCGTTAAAGACTTTCCCGCCCTGCCCGATTACCCTGCGGCGGTGGAAGACCGGGCCCGGTGAATCATGTTTAATCAACCAGGCCAGGACCAGCAGGAAAGGTGAAAACAGGGTCAGGACCGCCAACGAAACCAGAATATCCATTGACCTTTTCAAAAAAGCGTTAATCCCGGTAATCCGCACCTTATTGATGGTTACCAGGGGCACCCCGTTTATTTCCTGGACTTCCAGGCCCGTGGTCAGTATCTGGTAAAGACTGGGCGACAGGCGCAACTGGGCCCGGCTGGTCGTCAGGGACCGGGTTACCTCGAAAAGCTCCTGGGGGGTAAGGGCAGTGCTGGCAATTATTACCTCGTCAACATTCCGGGATTCGACAATCTCGCGGACCTTGTCCGGCAAACCCAACCAGGTCAGGTTCAAATCCGGCCCCGGTCGGCGCCGGGCTTCCCAGGTCGAGCCGGAGATAGTTTCCCGGCGCGGGGTAGCCCGGCGGTCGCCCACAAACCCGACCACTTCCAGGCCGGGCTGGTTACGGCCCCCGGTCAATTGCTCGGCGACCTGCTGGACCTCCGAATTGGCCCCGATAAAAATTACCCTGGTCAGCCCGATACTGATGCCCCGGCTCCGCAAAAAGTAGAGGGCGCGCCGGACCAGAAACCGGGTAACCACCAGGGTCATAATGGTGCTAACCCAGACCATTAAAAGCCAGGCTCGCGATATTACGAGTTTTTCATCGAGAAAAAAACTCAGGATAAGCAGCACCATTATGGCAAATGTACAGGCCGCCAGTATCCGGCGATATTCGGTAGTGCCGCCGTGTAAAACCCGCAGACTGTAGAGGCGGTAGATGGCGAAAACCCCGATAAAGGCCGGGGTTATCCAGAAGACCAGTTCGGAGTAAAACCGCAAAACCGAGCCGGGCGGCACATATAAAAAGCCAAACACCTCGAAGCGGAGAAAGAAGACCAGTGCAAAGTTAAGGACTAAAGCGATACCGTCAATTAGGACCAGCCCGGCAATCTCAAATACGCGCTGGCGGGTTCGTCTTCTATCTATCAGCAGGGGGGTCTGCGAAGAAGCCAGGGGCAAAGGCATTTCAGGTATGAATTCGTTAGTAAGAGCCACAAGCCTACCTCCTAAACAGATAAACAAATTTACAACCCGGTGGGATAGATGGCCGGGTTGCCGGGGGAATAATCTCTGGAACCTCAGGAAACCAGGGCGGCGGGTACTGCCTGCGGAACCAGGGCCGCTTCCCAGAGGTCTTCCAGTTGCCGGGAAGCCCGCTCCCAGGTATGTTCGCGCACAACAAAATCTCGTCCGGCCTGGCCCAGGCGAGCGGCCTGGTCAGGGTTCTCGAACAGGTCCAGAATCCGGCGGGCAAAGGCTGCCGGCTGGTGGTCCGGCACCAGCAATAACTCCTGCCCGTCCCTGGCGTTTATGGAGCGGCTAATCTGGGCGCTGGCGATGGTGGGGGTAGCGCAGGCCATCGCTTCCAGCACTTTATTCTGGATTCCGACGCTATAGACCAGGGGCGAAACCGACACGGAAGCCATTTTCAAATAACCGGAGAGGTCGGGCACATAGCCGGTAACCTCGATGCCGTAACGGCCCGATTGAGCCAGCAAATCTTCAGGCGGGTTGCTGCCGACGATTAAGAGGCGGGCTTCCTGGTGGGCAAGCCGGACACGCGGCCAGATTTCCTTAACGAGGTAACGGGCCGCGGCGGCATTGGCGTGATAACTCATCTTGCCGGTAAAAATAGCTGTGGCCGGGTGGCGCTTAAAATTGGGTGGCGGCGGGGTAAATTCCGCGATATTAACCCCGTTGGGAATGACTGTCACCGGGCTAATTTCTTCACCCGGTGACCTGTTTCGCCTGCCAGGATTTACCGGCCCGGCCAGGCGGGTCAGGGCCGTGGCATCCTCCCGGCTTGTAGCGCAGACCTGCTCGAACCCCCCCCCTGAGATTAAAGCCCCTTCATAACGGCGGGTAGCCCCCAACTCCAACCCGCTGACCAGGCGCTGTTTAAGCGGGCCATGCCGCAAGGTGCGCTCCACCAGCAGGGAGATAGAATCGACCGCATCATAGACAACCGGGATTGTGGTGGACCGCAACTCCCGCCCCAAAAAGGCCGCCCGGTAATGCTCGACATGGACCAGTTGAAAATCCCCTTCCTGCAAGATTTCCCTGGCGGCCCGCACCAGTTCCGAGCTATAACAGAAAAAAGCCTGCATGGACTGCCCGGTCAGCCCGGCCAGGAGACTCCGGGCAATACTCTCTAGCTTTGGCAAAAACACGGTCTTGATTTCTAAATTGGGCAGGGTTCGGGCGAGTTCAAGCGCGGCAGCTTCTTCCTCGGACGCGAAGATAGGTGAAAGAAGGGTAATCCGGTGTCTGGCGCTTAGTTCTTTGAGAAAATTAAAGGGCCGGGTGCGCAGTGGGCCGGGTAGATAGGGGGTGATAAATAAAATACGCACTACTTTTTCTCCTGCAATTTAAACCGGGCTTTACCACTTTTTCCGAAAAGACCGGGATTTTCCCAAAGTGAGCCTTTTGCTGACAGGCAAGACGTACCGGCAAAACGAAGTCATTCGCGCTGAAAAGGTGAGTTAGCTTGCTTTGACGCTCTGCCCAGGCCGGGGGCTGGTTGTTAACATTCGAAACCGAGTCTATCTAACCGGAAAACGATTAAAGACCGGTGAAAACCGCTGATATAAAAAATTAACCTGGTGTTATGCAGGTTAATTTTTTGGGGCCGTAATGATGTTGAGTGTGAGACTTAGTTCAAACCAGGTTATCCTCGCGTGACCTCGGCCACAGCTTCCGCGATATATTCGAGTTCTTGGCTGCCCAGGCCAGGGTATACCGGCAAAGAAAGGACTTCTGCGCAGGCCCGTTCGGTCACGGGCAGGCTATCGTTGTAGCCCCGGTCCTGGTAAACCGCCTGCCGGTGAATCGGTAGCGGATAATAAACCCCGCTGCCGATACCCCGCCCCTCAAGGGCTTGCTTCAACCCGTCCCGGTCAACTGCGCCCCCCGGCCTGACCCGAATGGTGTACTGGTGGTAGACGTGGCTGTAGCCAGGCGTTACCGGCGGGCTGACCACCCCGGCGCCCAGTTCTGCCAGTTTGCGGTCGAGGAAGGCGGCGTTTGCCTGGCGCTGCTCGTTCCAGCCACTCAAACGGCTCAACTGGACCCGCCCGATAGCGGCGTGCAGGTCGGTCATCCGGTAGTTAAAACCCAGTGTTTCGTGATAGTAACGCTGGCGCATGCCATGCCCTCGCAAAATGCGAACTTTATCGGCGACTGCCGGGTCATCGGTCGTAACCATGCCGCCTTCGCCGCTGGTCATATTCTTGGTCGGATAGAAACTAAAACAACCGGTCCCGAAACTGCCGACCCCCTTGCCCTCTGCCACGGCGAGGTGGGCCTGGCAAGCATCCTCAATAATAGGCAAATTAAATTTCTGGGAAATTTCCATCAAACGGTCCATGCGGGCCGGTTGGCCGAAAAGGTGGACCGGCATAATTGCTTTAGTTCGGGAGGTGATAGCCTCTTCCACAAGTTCAGGATCCAGGTTAAAACTAGCCTCCTCTATATCGACAAAGACGGGTCTGGCCCCCGTGAAAAGGATGGCATTACCGGTGGCGATAAAACTAAATGAGGTTGTGATTACCTCGTCACCGGGGCCAACCCCGTTAGCCAGCAAAGCCAGGTGCAGCGCGGTAGTGCCGTTGGCAACCGCGATAGCGTAGGCAACACCACAGGCCCTGGCGAATTCTTCCTCAAAGGCCGCCACTTCCCGGCCCTGGGCCAGTTGACCGGAGGCCATAACTCGCAATACTGCTTCTTGTTCTTCCTGGCCGATAAAAGGCCGGGCAATCGGTATATGGGTTCTTGAATCCAGTAATGTCATCGGTTTTATCCTCAATTATTAAAACGGTAGCCGGAGAGGCGGCGCTGCTGCGACAGTCTGGCATCAGGCAAACTTCCAAAACCAGACTTACCGGGCCAATTAGTTAAAAATATAGTTTTCCCGGCAATTTTTGCAAAACCAGCTAACCCCTTTTGAATTCAGTTGCAACTTGCTGCCACAACGGCAAACATAGCCGTGATGGCGGGCCGGTGAACCTATCACCAGTTCGTGGTCGGCCACATCTTTGCTCACCACTGCCCCGGCCCCAATCATGGCGAAACTTCCGATTTTTATGCCGGGCAAAATAACCGCCCCGGCCCCGATGGAAGCCCCATAACTGACAAAAGTCAGTTCCAATTCCCAATCATCATCGGTCTTGAGCGTGCCATCAGTATTGATAGCCCTGGGAAAGCGGTCGTTGGTAAAACAGACGCGCGGCCCGATAAATACTCCGCTCTCAATAACAGCACCCCGGAAAAGCTGGGCCTGGTTCTGGATTTTTACAAAATCCCCGATTACCACGTCCCGGTCGATATAGACGTCCTTGCCGATGATGCATTGTTTGCCCAGGCTGGCCCGTTCTCGGATTTGGGCCTGGTTCCAGATTCGGCAGCCTTCTCCGAGGTTTGCCTGGCTTGAGACCTCGGCGGTGCTATGAATAAATGTTTTCAACTCCTGCCCATCCATTTCAAGAGATGTTACCGCTTCAACCCTTCCAAAGCTTTTCAAATCTATCAGTCGCTTCATTATTTTGACCCCGAATCCAATTAAGTTCTTTGTAACAAAGTCATAAAATCTGGTGAGGTGGGGACTGTGCCTCCTACAAGTGACAGAGGAAAGTCACTCCTTACGCAAAAACTCCCTGCTCGTAAAGGCCGGGCATTAAAATACAATCGCAACGGCACGCGCCCAAGCCAGAGAAAACAGGCCACCAGCCCGCTCAAACCAGGACGGTGCCCATTATGTTAAGAAAAAGCTTGCCGGTTCACCTGATACTACTAGACCGGCCTTTTTTAGTGATTTTTCACTAATGTACCGTTAAACCCAACCGGCCTATTGCGGTATCAGGTTGGAATAAATTTTCGTCAAAGGCGCGTAGGCCTTACGGAAATCATATTGTTCCAGGGCTAACTGGCGGCCAGCGTTTGACAATGTCACCTGAAGGTCGGGCTCATTCAGGAGTTTTAAGCAGGATTGCGCAAATTCTTGCGGTGTATCGGCTAGCAGGCCGGTTTTTTCGTTTTCAAGATTGATGCTTTCTGCCCCTATAGTCGTTGAGATAACGGGTAACCCAAGGGAAAGCGCCTCAAGAATCTTGACCCGCATTCCGCCTCCCGAAAGCAGTGGCACCACCAAACCGCAACTTGCTTCCAGGGTCGGACGAAGGTCAGCCAGGTACCCGGTAACCCGGATACACGAATTCCGGCGAGCCAAATCGTAAATAATGTCGGGTGGGCGAGGCCCAATTATAGTATAGGTTACTTCTGGTCGGGCCTCCTGGATTAATGGTAAAACCTGCGTGGCGAACCAGATAACCCCCTCCACGTTTGGCGGGTAAAACATGGTCCCCAGGCTTACCAGATTGAGCGAACCCGGTTGCAGGGCTAAAGGTTCTGTTCCAACTGCATCCACGCCGATAGGAATGACCTCGCAAGCTACCTTCAACGCCTCGGCATCTTGCCGGTTCACAGCCAGAACTACCTCGAAGCGACGACAAATTTGTTGCTCGTAACGCCGTAACTTGAAAGTCTCAAATTTCATCAAGGCTTTCTTAAACGGGTTAGTTTCACCTTTGCTGAGGCGGTCGATAATTTTCCAGACCGCGTTGTGCTGGTCCAACAGGTGGTTTTTCACCGGCAAAGGCAAACCGTATTGGGCCATATTTAGCTGGTCGGCATGGACAAGCGCAAACTCTTTTTTCGTTACCAGTTCTTTCAAGAGCCGGGTCATCTGGCGGGATTCATCCCGGACAATTAAGAACGGTTTGGTAGAGAAAAAGCTGCGTAGTAAGGCCAGTCCGTCGCGCCAGCGGCTGCGCCGGATTGTCACATAGTGGACCTCCTCACAATACTCCAGGAATTTTGCCAAATGCTCCGGGGTATTTTCGGGACGCACAAATGAAACAAGCGTAATGGCATAATCGCGGGCCAGGTATTTAATCAGATTAAAAGTCTTGATTTTCGGCCCGGCATCCGGCGGGAAAGGTAGGACCTGGGTGAGTACCAAGATTTTTGGCTTTTCCTGGGCCTGGCCCATTGCGCCAGGTGAATTCTCGTCTTCAGACGTATTCTTTTCGGGTGAATCTGTTTGTGTCGAGAGGTAAATTCTACTCATCCGGTTTTCCCTCAGTCCGATATTGTTTAGCAGAAGTTTTGCCGGTGGAGTCAATTTAATATTTCATAGTGATAGCCTAATGAAATTCACTGTAATTCCTGTGACACTTTTTTTAACCACCAAAAAGAGGAACCAGGGGCGCGTAAAGGTTATGACCTTAACAATGGACCCCCGGATTCTTATTGGACAGCGAGCTGCGGAGCAAAGAATTCAACGGTCCGCCGCAGACCCTCCTCCAACTCGGTTTGAGGGTACCAACCTAAAACCTGGTGAGCCCTGGAAGAGTCGAAGTAAGCCTGGTAGATGTCGCCGGGTCTTCTGGGGGCGCGGACCACCGGCACTTCCCGGCCTATAATGGCACAGAGTTGGCGGAAAAGTTCATTTACCGAGGTGCCTTTACCGCTTCCCAGGCAAAAAATCTCGTTATCACCCTGCGTCAGGGCCAACAGGTTAGCCGCCGCCACGTCCCCGACAAAAAGGTAATCTTTCTGCTGGTTGCCGTCCCAGTCTATCCGTACCGTTTCGCCATTAAGAATACGTTTCGCGAAAATTGAAATAACCCCGGCCTCACCGTTAGGATCCTGACGTGGCCCGAAGATATTACCATAGCGGAAAATCGTATAATTTAGCCCCCGGTCGGCTTGATAGTAGCGAAGATAATGTTCCAGGACCATCTTGGTGATGCCATAAGGTGAAACCGGTCGCTGCGGAGTAATCTCGGTAACCGGCAGTATCTGGGGCGGGCCATAGGTCGCGCCGCTACTGGCGAAAATCACCTTGCGGGTTCCGGCAGTGATACAAGCCTCGAGTAAATTAAGCATACCCAGGACATTCACCTGGGCATCCAGTTCGGGAAAATCGGTCGAAATCTTGACCGAGTGCTGAGCGGCATGAAGATTAACAACCTCCGGTTTTTCATCCTTGATTAAATTGGCGGCTTCCCGGCTGCGAATATCCAGATTATAAAAGCGGGCCGCCGGATTAAGATTCTGTAATTTACCCCCGCCTTTTTCCCACAGGTTATCTATTACCATGACTTCATGGCCCCGAGCCAGATAGAGGTCAACAATATGGGAAGCGATAAACCCGGCCCCACCAGTCACTAAAATTTTCATATTACACCACCTTTTGCTTTGTTTAAGATAAGTCAATTTATACTTTATTAAAAAAATTGACTGGAGAAAATTTACCATACGGGCATTTATATACATAAGATATTAAAAGTTGAGGAATACTATTATCATATAGATTAAAAAAAGATAATTCTATTCGCCTTCAAAAGGAGGGATCCTCAGGTGAATAACCAGTAATTGGTTGTAAAAATTAGCGAAATAAGATGTGTATTAATTTTTCATTAGCAAATCCAGGAAGTTTTGAGGTAATATCGTGCTTTTATTGGTAAAAAAAATGCTTTTATTTTTAACTAACATTAATTGGATGGTTTACTTTTTTATTTTTATGATAAATTGGTGAATTTACCCCTTGACAATTTTCTGATTATGTTATAAATATGAATCACCACCAAAAAGTACTACGCACTGTAAACCAAAGTACTATTAATACATCACTCCGGGCAACCCTACGGTCGGCAAACCGGGTTTGTCAAAGCAAAATAACAGGCGTAACCGGTTAAACAGTGGCAAATCGTGGTTTATAACCGGCTTGGGTTGAATGGGTTATCCTACAGTCGTCTTTTTTGTGCAGTAACAAACGGAACTAAATTCAAACCCCCAATTCTGGGTCTTTAATTAGTTTTCATTATCGGATTTTCTGAAGATTGGTTAATCTTCATGATTTTGTCACATTGTCCTATCACTGGTTTGGCAAATATTTAATCTCTCAATCTTAATCGGCTTTTTAGTAACTGGACAGTTACTGGCTTCCTATTGGCTTCTTAATGACTCCTGAGCGTATTCATAATGAAGGTAAATCATCTAGAGCGATGTTGCAGATGATTTCGAACCGCATAAGCAATTATGCTGTAATTTCGGGTTACGCATTTTTCAAGAATACACAATTGTTCTGATGGTTTTGTTAAGAAATTTAAGCTTGGTAAATTTTATTATTGCAAAACCGTGAATGGATCCCTTATATCAAATTAGTCCTACCATTAGGTTCAGACCTTTATATAAGAACCTAAGTTATCCAGTTTATATGTTCATTTTATCAATTCTGACTTAAATCTTGGCTTTAAACTACCCTTGTTATTGAGGTAACACCATGAATATTTTAGTGGTTGAAGACGAGCCCCTTTCGAGAAAAATGCTGAGTGTGCTGCTGGAAGGGGAAGGGTTTTCCGTTACTCTGGCTGAAAGTATACGGGCAGCACGGGCTGTCCTTAAAAATGATACCCCTAACCTGATTATCCTCGATGTATCCCTGCCGGACGGCGATGGTTTCACCTTTTGCCGGCAGCTGGTCGAGGAATCGAACCATATCCCCATTATCATGCTGACCTCTCGCGACACCCTTCAGGACAAATTGACCGGGTTCAAGTACGGCGCGGATGACTATATTGTCAAGCCCTACGAGTTCAACGAACTTATTGAGCGGGTTAAAGCGGTCCTGCGCCGGAGCAGCTACGTCCAGCATCACCTGGTCCAGGACTACATCAAGGTTGGCGACCTGGAACTGAATGTGGGCGAATTAAAAATTAAGCTGCGCGGAAACCAGGTCATCCAGCTTACCCCCACCGAGATGAAAATCCTAAGTTGCCTGATGTCTAACGTCGGAATTGTCCTCAAACGGTCCCGGATTGCCGAAATCGCCCTGGGTTACGAGTACGGCGGGGCCAGTAACGTGGTAGATGTCTACATCCGCCGGTTACGCAAAAAGCTAGAAATTGACCCCAACCAACCCCAATATATCGAAACCGTTATCGGAAGCGGTTATCGAATGTGCAAGCCGAGCGACTTAAAACAGGCCGCAGGTTAAGCACGCTCCCCCTCACAATTTAGCCGGAAGGTAGGTAAAGCAATGGTTATAGATTCTTCGATCCATCTGAACTCGACCCTGCATTACCCCGATTCGTTTACGGAAGACAGGTGTAAATCCCTTGCTCACCAGGTTTACTATTTGCAGCAGGAATTGGAGGCAGCCCATTCTAACGAACAAAATTTGAACGATTTGTTGCTCAAAACCAATCACGAAAACGAGCAACTCAACGAACGGATTGCCACTATTGCCCACGAAATGAACAATCCTTTACAGGTAACCTCCTGTTTTATCAGCTACATTCTCAACCGGCCCGGTGAAATTGATAGCGATAATGAACAGGATTATCTGAACGGCGCCATTTGCGGTATCAAACAGGCCCAGGTGCTTTTACAGGATATGTTATGTGATACCCAACTGGCCCACCAGGAACTCGATATAGATTTGAGAGTGGTGAATTTACGCGACGTGGTCAGGAACGTATTCAACCAGTTCAAATTATTATGCCAGGCTTCGGGTCTGTCACTGACCGGCGAGGGGTTGAGCGGACCCGAATGTCTGGTGCTGGGCTCGACCAACCGGCTGCAACAGGTCATATACAACCTTATGACAAACGCGGTTAAGTTCTCACCGCCCGGCGGCGAAATTGCCCTGAAGTTGAAATTACAAAATAATGATTACCTGGTCGAAGTAATTGACCAGGGGCCGGGTATCAGCCCGGAAGACCAGGCCCACATTTTCGAGCGGCGCTTTCAGGTTAAAGACTCAGCCGAACATTACCGGGGTGGGTACGGTTTGGGGCTCAATATTGCCTTTGGCCTGATCGAACTACACGGAGGTGAAATGGGGGTAGAAAGCGAGTTGGGTAAGGGGAGCCGTTTCTGGTTTACGCTACCCGCCGGTTACTAGAAAGGTTTAGAAAAGAGGTAGCCTGTTAAGAATTTTACCGGCTACCTCTTGACTCGGCCCGACCCGGTAAGGTTCAGGCTGACCAGAACTGTTGGAATTCGGACCAGTTCAGCCAGGCCCGCTGGTTTGAAGTCGAAGCAGGCGCACCGCGCCGGGGCTTTAACCAGGCAGGTCTGGCTTGCTTGAGGCTGGCGATTAGATATTTCGATAGAATCGCCAGGCTTATCAAAAGCTTGAACCCTACCGCCGAGATATTGCCATAATGTTTCCGGTAAAGCAGGACTTTGCTTTTTTGAAGCTGCCAGGTCATTTTCGTCCAGTTTTTCCGCGTACTCTGTCCCCCCAGGTGAATGATATTAATATGGGCCAGGTAGTAAGTTTGCCAGCCCTTTTGCTCCAGGCGTTTGCCCAGGTCATTTTCTTCCCCGTACATAAAAAACTGCTCATCCAGCCAGCCAATCTCTTTTAAGGCGGCGGAACGAGCGAACATGAAGGCCCCCTGGATAGTCTGGACCCGCCGGGTAACCTGGCTCTGTTTAACCCCAAAACTGGGATAGGGCTTTCTAAGCAAACGCCGTCCCAGGCCGGTTACAATCAGAATTTCTCGCCAGAAATTAAGATAAGGCGCATACGAACCCTGAAAACTGCCGTCGGGGTTCAAAATTTGAATGCCGCACAGACCGGCACGCGGGTGAGCGTCCATAAACTCGATAATTCGGGCGAGAGTGCCGGGCTGGACCAGGGTATCGCTATTGAGCAACAGGCTGTAACGCCCCCCGGCTATTTTCAAACCCTGGTTATTGGCCGGGCCAAAGCCCCGGTTGTCCCGGTTAGCGATAAGGCGGACCTGGGGATAACCGGCGGCCACGGCTTCGACACTGCCGTCGGAGGAACCGTTATCAACAACGATTATTTCAAAGCTAAAAGAGCCAGGCGGGTTAGCATAAACTGATTCCAATGTGTCAAGCAAAAGCTGGCGGGTATTCCAGTTGACAATGACTATACTGAGGTCGGTCTCGGTTCCCTGCTGGTTCATAAACGACTCCAATTTTTTGCTTAAAACTTTGGGGGATTTGACAGGTTTGGGCGGTTACCTTAATCCAGTAACATTATCTGGTTCAGGCTTAAACACGGTATTAAATGACCGGGCCAGGCCAATTAAAGGGTGTTCACTGGATAGCGCCTGCCTGGAATAAATAGAACCGCCAGTATTTGAGAAAAATCTTAATTTTTCGAAAATGAAACTATATTAATTAAAGATCCGGCCAGGGTAAAAGGGGTTTTAATCTTTCTTTTTTACCATATGTTACAGATGATGTAGCCGAAGGAGGGACAGGGCTGTTCTTCAAAATTTAGTCATAGATAGGTAAGGTATGACAGTAAATCCGGCCCTTTACAGGCAACTGATGAGCCAATTTGCTTCCGGGGTAGTGATTCTTACTCTAAGGCAAGGCGACTTTTGTCACGGAATCACGGTTAGCTCATTTTGTTTTTTATCAATGGAGCCTCCCCAGATACTTGTTTGTATAAATCAAAATTCTTATTTTCTGAGTTTGCTCGAACAATCGGAGTATTTTGGCGTCAATATTCTCGACGAGAATGGCGCGGAGCTTTCCCGGCATTTTGCCACCCGGAGCCTTACCAAGTTCACCACCGTTCCCTATTTTTCGGGCCAATCCGGCGTACCTCTCCTGACAGAAGCTGTCGCTACCATGGAATGCCGGTTAGCCGACCGGTTTCCGGGTGGCGACCACCTGATTCTTACGGGCGATGTCCTGCACGCCGGGATGGACCAATTTTCCCAACCGTTAATCTATTTCCGGCGCGAATATAGTCAGTTAAGACGCGGAACCCTGATAGAGGATAGCCTGGTGGCATCACCGTTTGTGACCTCAAGGCCAGGCAATTAAATTTTAGTTTAAGCGGTTTTCTCCTGTTACGTTGCTCAGCTACTATTTTTTATTCCATCAAGTTTATATTTTTAAGCGTCCCGTATAAAAACAGAAGGGCCTATTATATTTATGCGCTCCCCCTCACTGCCGCCGAACGATTCTGAAGGAGCTAACCAAAAACCGAAGATTTTCGCCAGGTTAAACCCGGCCCGGCTCCCCCTGTTCAGTTATGGAATGTTTTTGTATGGCCTGGGCCTGCTTACCAGCGCCTGGTTCGCACACGGTAACGACCTCAGGGTCTTCTGGCTGGTGGTCGGATTTCTCCTTTTCTGGGTAATCGTAGGGATTGGCCGGAAGACCACCTATCTTTACTACCTCATGCTGGGCTTCTGCACTTTTCTGATGCTGGTCGGCTGGATTTGCGCTCGCAACCTTGATGACGATTATTTAAGGAGTAATTCCATCTCCGACACAATATTAAAACTCGACCTGCATTTGAGCCCGCAACTGGAAGGTCTGAAAATGCACCGCAATACCCTGGCCGGAATGCTAGCGGTCTTCGGTGTGCTGGCCCTCAACTACGGCTTATTTGCTGCAAGGCCGTGGGTACGCTGGCTCGGCCGGTTAACCGGCCTGTCAATGTTCGGGTTGCTCCTTGTAACCAACAGCCGGGGTGGGTTAGTCGCTTTCATTGCCGGGAGCGTGCTGCTGATAGCGCTCACCTGGACAGGAAAATCCAAACTAAGTTTTCGCTTTATCATCACCTGGGGTGTAATTCTGCTGACCATTACCGGGGTGTACCTTGTTATCAGCGGCCAGTACCAGTTGTTCACGCCCGAACGGCTGCTCAATGAGAACGGTGGGAACCGCCTGGAAATCTGGGGAAACACCTTTTACATGCTGGGGGACGTGCCTTTAACCGGGTTTGGCCCTGGAAATTTCGAGTCCGTCTACCCTTTCTATATCGACCCATCGGCAGTGAGTGGCCGGGCTTCCCAGGAGCACGCCCACAATATTTTTCTACAAATTTATGGTGAAACGGGCCTGACCGGGTTCCTGGGGATAGCGCTTATCTTTAGCCAGCTTATCCGGCTAATAAAGCGCTCCTTCCAGAAAAGAGAGCTTTTTACCGCTTCGCCCGACCCCTCCGAAAAACAAAATGCAAAAGCCGTTTTGCTGGGGCAGGGTGGGTTGGCAGCCTCGGCAACGATGTTTATCTTCGGGTTTACCGAATTCAACCCCTGGAACGAGCAGTTTACCTTTTTGTTCTGGTTTCCCCTGGCGTTGGTGGCTGCCGTCTATACCCGGAACAGGCCGGGGCAATTTTACTCGAAAATAAACCCGGCCAGGATAGCCCGCTGGTATAAAGCCGGGTCCCGGTCTGCAAAGCTGGCCGTAACTTCAGGTGGGATTATTTTAACCGGTGTACTGGTCTGGCAATTTGCGGGGTTCGCCACGGTTAACATGGCCGGGCTGGCAAGCGAACAAAACTGGCTGGGTACAGGTAATACCTCGCTGGATAGCATCGAGCAACTGTACAGAGCCGCGGAAAATAGTGTTGGGTGGACCGGGGTACCTCGGCGGGCAGAAGCCTGGGTGGCCTGGCAGAAAAACGATACCCAACTGTTGAGAGAGGTAATTAATGACCATCCTGGGGACCGGCGAAGTTTACTCATGCTGGGGGACCTGGTCGCTAACACGGGGAATAAGGCGGAAGCGGTTGCTTTCTGGCGGAGAGCCCAGGCGGCCCCACTCTTTGTAAACCGGGGGCGGCGCAGCCTTGATAGCGATAACGACCTCGGTGCGGAGCTGTATTTCCTGGAAGCGATTGAAATTGACCCTTATCTCTGGGATAGCTATCACTACCTGGTAATGCTTTACCAGCGCCACGACCGGACCAATGACTCGGTGGCCTTGCTGGAAAAGGCCAGGTCCTATTTTCCGGGAGACTCCCGACTGCAAGATGAGCTTAACGTCTTGAAACCGGCCTCCTGAATGTTATTATCAGGCCGCTGCGGACGGGAGGCATACTTAGGACCTAAGCGGGGTTTCCTTAAAGCCGGTCAGGGCAAGCTGGCTTTCCAGGCTTTTCAATTCTTTTTCGAGCTGGCGATATAAATTTTCCTGGGCCATATACAGGTTGCTTAGCTGAAGCTGTTCGAGCTGGGATATGACGTGTTGCGTCCCGGTTGGGGTATTATCCGGCTTCAAAAAGGTATTCCCAGCCTCGTTTTTGGGCCGGAGCAATTTCTGGGAAAAACCGGCCTTGCGAGCCTGGGCAAAAGTGATTCGGCCAGGCAGTGCTCCCGTTTCCAGACTTCGATTCTGTAATTTGGGGTCAAGCAAGCGCTGATTTTCGGCTATTTCGACCATCCGGTTATCGAGGGATTTCATTTGGGCCTCGACCTGGGCCAGGCGCAAAATGGTGTACTGGTGCTGTTCAAGCAGGTTGCGGGTATGTTGCAGCGTTTCGATAGCCTGCCGGGTTTCGTTCAGCAAGCTTTCCAATTCTTTAAGCTGCAAGTTTATATAAGCACCCACTTCCGAATAATTAAAGGCCATTTTTAAGGCTCCTGACTTTTAATTAGCGCCAAGTTTATTTAGCAGGTCTTCCAGGTTCGGGTTATCAGGCTGGATAGCCAGGCTGGCCTGGGCTGCCAGGCGGGCATTGGGGAAATCTTTAAGCCCGTAAAAAGCAAAGGCTAAAGCTTCCTGGTAAGAAGCGCTGGAAGGATATAATTCTACGGCCTTTTGCAGGTTGCGGACGGCTGCTTCAAAATCGTTCAGGCGGTAAGAAGCCAGCCCCGCATTGTAATAAGCTTCAGGGTAATCCGGTAAAACCTCCTGGGCCCTGGTGGCCCATTCCTGGGCTTTAGCATTATCCCCCAGGGCTAAACTAATGGCCGCCAGGTCGGTCAGGGTCTGACCGTTGGGAGGCCCCAGGCGGGCGGCTTTTTCCAAGAATACTTGTGCCCCGGCGTAATCTCTCCGGTCCAGCAGAATATAGCCGCTCCCGGTCAAAGCCCTGGCGTCGCCGGGATTGTTTTGCAGGGCCAGGTCAAATTCCTTCTGGGCCTGGGGCTGGTCGCCTTGCTGGTAATAAATCCAGCCCAGGTTGGAGTGCAAACAATACAGGTTTTGGTCCAGGCTCAAACCTTTTTGGAGCCAGGTTTGCGCCTCGGTATAATTAGCCTGCCCCTGCATCCATAAGATTTCGCCTGTGGCGCAATAAAACCCGGCTATACCCGGAGAACTTTGAACCAGGGTATCCAGCAGGGTCAGGGCCCCGCTCAAATCACCATCGGCTCTGACAATCTGGTAACGCGCCAAATAGACCCAAAAATTAGGGTTGGCGGCGCTCAGACCGGCGGCCCTGGTTATCTCACCTACCGCTAACGAGGGTTGGCCCCCATAAAGAAGGGAGAGCGCGTTCGCGGCCAGAGCTTCCGGCAGGTCCGGGGCCAGGGAGACCGCCTGTGAGGCTGCCGCCGCCCCTTTTGAATTGTCGTTATTGCCAAAGTAAGCAAAAGCCAGGTAAGACCAGGCCAGGGCATCATTTCCATTTAGCGAGACGGTTTTTTCCAGGACGGTGATAGCATCCGGCTGGGTAGGATGGCCCCACAGGTAGAGAAACCGGCCCAACCGGCGCAGGGTGGCGGGGTCATCGGGGGTGCGGTTAAGGTCAGCCTGGTAAGTCGCCAGGGTTTCCTGCCCCCTGGCGTCGTTAAAAAAAGAACGGTCAGCCGCCGCCTGGGGGTTGGCGGAAGTATCAGAGCCGGTAGCAAAATTATCGGGCGGGCTAAAATTGAGGGCAGGGCCGGGGGTAGTCGGCGCAACGGTTTCTGCCCCGGCCAGGGTTGTGTCCGGTGGCAGGGTAGGAGCCAGGGTTGGATTATTTTCAGGCGGGGAAGTAACCGGCACAGGTGAACTTTCGGGCGGCGGTGTGGCTGCGGATAAGGTCAGGTCGGCAGGGGTCGGGGAAATAAAGACCCCGGCCTGGGCAGTAGCAGAATGGGCCAACCGGGTCAATTCCGCCGGGGGAATGGTCGGATATTCTATCGAAGCCGCCGGGCCGGAATTGGCCGGGGTGGGGACCGGCGGGACTGTATTGGACCTGTTTAGCAACAACAGGCTGACAAAGACCATCAAGATTAGGTTCAGTATCAAAATAGCGGGTACAAAAGGAAAAGTCTTTAGGAAGCCACCCTGGTTAGTGGCTACCCTCGAACGCTGCTTCCCCGCAGTCCTGGTAGCAGGACGGGCCGGGGCAGGCTTTACCGGTTGAGGTTGAACCACCGGGCCAGGCGGCGGTTGAACAACTTCAAGGACGGTTTGCCCAGGGGCCGCCTGGGGAGGCTCCGGGGCAACTGGTAGAGCCGCCAGGGCTGGCCCTTGAACTGGTTCATGGACCGGTGGTTCGGCCAGGGGATGGGAGGGGAAATTTAAGGCCTCGGCAGCCATCGCCTGGCTTTCCTCGAGCAATTGGTGCATGGTCTGGTAGCTTTGAGGTGTTAACTGATTTTGGAGATCGCCAACCAGACCGATTTCAAACCGGCTAATAAAATCGAGGACGGTAGGGTAACGGCCATCGGGATTTTTTACCATGGCCCCGGCAATCGCCGCTTCCAGGCCCAACCCCACAGAAGGATTGATTTCATGGAGCGACGGGATGGGTTTGTAGGAATGGCGCACCAGGCTGGAAAAATCGCTGGTGCCCAGGAACGGGTTGAACCCAGCCAGCAACTCATAGGCAATGACCCCCAGCGAATAAACATCAATGCGAGGGTCGGGTTGCGAACCTTTTATCAATTGCTCCGGGCTGGTATAAGCCGTGCCCAGAAAACCGGGAGGACTATCCTTGTCCCAACTTACCAGGGGAGAATCGGGGCGGCGCGGCAGGGGAACAAACATTTCCAGGCGGACGGTTCCGGCGGGGTTGACCCAGATAAAAACCGGTTGGAGGTGGCCGTGGATAATTTTCTGGGAATGACAATAAATTAACGCTAAAGCCAGTTGGCGGCAGATTTGCCCGGCCACCTGGACGCTCACCGACCCGGCCAGCAGAGTCCGCAAGGGTAAGTAATCCGGGTCCGGCATGGCGCTGAGAATACCCCGGTAGCGGATATGGGCCCGGACGTACTCAAAGGCATCAAAGACCGGCCACAAATTGGGATGGTGTAAATTAAGCAGGCCGAGGATGCGCTTGTTATGCTGCTCGAAATCGGAGGAAATCTGTTCGAGCCAGAGTCGCGCCATTCTATCCGAGCGACGGTCCCTGACTTCGTAAACCCACAAAAACCTCTCCGACCAGAGCAGCCTGATTACTTCAAAGCGGCCTGGAATGGGAGGGGGTTCCGGTTCAGGTGTCCCGATATACCTGATATTTTCTGCTGGTTGATAATTTCTTTCGTTCATGCTAATAGACAACCGGTAACCCGAGCCGGTCGGAATTTGAATGGTACAACTTGTATGAACGTTATTTTAGAACGAGTCGGGTTATTTCGCCAATCGCAGCCCTCCCACTTAAAAAGAGGAATTCCCCCTTAACTGAGCGCTACCAGTAAGACCCCGGTGCAAATCGTTAGAATCCCGGCCAACCGCAACCAGCCAATCTTTTCGTGAAGCAGGAAAAAAGAGGTTACGGCAATCAGGGCGTAACTCAGGCTGGCAAAGGGATAAGTATAGCTAAGCGGAGCCAGGCTCAGGGCCACCAGCCAGAAAAAGACCCCCGAACCAAAGACCGCCAGACCGCCTACGACATAAAAATTGGTGGCTAACGACCGGACTAACCCGACCACCCGCGAACCGCCGCCCCCAATAGAGACACTGCCCATTTTTGACATACCGACCTTTAGAAGAAGCTGGCCGGTTACCCCCAGGATTGAACTCATCAGGATAGGAAAGAATATACTCACGGTTTGACCCCCTCACCTTTGGTATGGTTGGTATTATCCGAGGGATTGCTGAAAGCCACCAGAAGGACGCCCAGGCAAATAACCAGCACCCCGCCTATGCGTAACAGGCTAAGATGCTCGCCCAATAAAAAGAAAGAAGCCCCCAGAATCAGAACGTAACTCAGGCTGATAAAGGGATAGGCGTAACTCAACGGCACCCGGCTGAGCCCGACCAGCCAGTACAGTACGCTTACGGCGTAAATTACCATCCCGACGATAATAAAGGGGTCGGTAGCAATCGACCAGATAATTTCCGGCAGACTCCGGGTTGTAAAAGAAACCGGCCCCAGGTCGGACATGCCGCGTTTCAAAATCAGTTGGCCGACCATACTCAGGATTACACTGATGAGGACAGGGGCCAACAATTTCAAGCGCCCTTTGAGGGTAGCCTGAAAACTACCGGGCAGGGCAACTTTATCGCTTTTGGGTTGCTCAAGCGAGGGGGGCTCCACCTCGGTGGCGCTCAGTTTCAGGTCCAGGCCGGTTTCGGCGATAGAGGGGCCGCGCAAGCGTGCCAGCTTAAACTTTAACAAGGTCTCCCCTTCCGTTTGTAACTAAATTGGTATTCCTGTTAAAAAACTCGGCAATAATTTTTAGAATTGAGCCTGAAATATCCGCAGGGACCGGGATTCTGGCTTCTTCAAGGGTTAGCAGGTTACCCGGTTGCAGGTAGTACCGGCACTTTTCCAGCGTTGTCGGAAAAGTATTTCCCACCAGGACCGCTTTTCCGCTCTCGACCAGGTAACTCCATTCGGTCTCCTGTCTTAAAACCAGGACCGGGCGGCCCAGCACCGCCGCTTCCTCCTGCAACCCGCCCGAATCGGTCAGGACCGCTTTGGCCCCAATCATCAAGCCCAGCATATCGAGATAACCGAGCGGTTTTAGCTGGATTACCCCGGAAGAAAGAATTAAGCCCAACTTGTCGAGCATAGCGCCCGTCCTGGGATGGACCGGAAAGACCACCGGGCAGTCCGCCGCCAGGCCGTTAATGACCCTTACCAGTCCGGGTAAAATTTCGGGAGTAGTGTTTTCGGCCCGGTGCAAGGTCATGGCAAGATAGCCGCCGGGGATTAATTTCAATTCTTCGAGCAGGGGACGGCGAGAGGCGAGAGGGGCGGCCCGGCGGCACGCTTCCAGACCGGTCGAACCCACCACATGAATTTCGGCCTGGTGCTGGCAACCTTCCGCCACCAGGTTCAGCCTGGCCGTTTCGTCCGGGGCCAACAACCAGCGGGCCACATGGTCTACCATTACCCGGTTCAGTTCTTCCGGCATCGCCCGGTTAAAAGACCGGCAACCCGCTTCGAGGTGCATCACCGGTACGCCCAACTTCACCGAAGCCAGGGTCCCGGCCAGGGTGGTATTGGTATCGCCCTGGACCAGAGTCAGAGCAGGCTGTTCCCGTTTGATAATCGGCTCTAGCCCGGCCAGCATCCGGGCAGTCTGTTCCCCCGGCCCCAGACCCGCTGCCCCGACATTGAGGCGGTACCGGGGGGAAGCAAGCCCCAATTCCTCGAAGAAAAGGGCATCCATTTCGTAGGAATAATGCTGGCCGGAATGCACGACCACCACCCGGTCGCAAACCTCGTGCAAGCGCGAAAGCAGGGGGGATAGTTTAATAATTTCGGGCCGGGTACCCAGCACTACCAGCAGCGTTCGGTTTATCATTGGCCGCGATTTCCTTTGGTAGTAAAGCTCAAATGGCCCCGCCCCACCAGGCTCGATAACCGGTAGAGCAACACCCGCCCCTGGAACTTCAAATGCGACCGGGTGATACTGGCAACTTTGGCCTTGGACTGGCCGTAGTGACGGACCCGTAAGCGGCAGGGATGTTCGGCCACTTTAGCCCCATCCAGCATGGCCCGGACCAGGATTTCGGTTACGCCCAGAAACCCGTTATGTTCGTGCCGGGCCTTGACCAGCACCGGGCGGCGGTAGGCCCGGAACATGCTGGTATAGGTATGCAGTTTCGGGTTTACCAGCACCCGGTACATCGCGGAAGCCCCTTTGCTCAGGAAAATCCGGTAGCGCGGCACATTATCAATGCCGCCGTCAGGGTGGTAAGGTGAGGCCGTGACAATATCCACGTCCTTGGTAAGACGGTTAAGGAGAGGCGGGATTTCCGAGAAGGCATAGGTCGCGTCGCTATCGGTGGTAACCACCACATCCCCGGTGCAAGCCTCAAACCCGGTACGCAAGGCAGCCCCCAATCCCTGGTTCTGGGGGTGGCGCAGCAAAGTAACCTCGCTGAAACCCTCGAAGGCGCGCCTTAAGAGTTCCACAGTTTCGTCTTTGCTGCCATCATCCACGAAAATTACTTCCACCTCGGACCACGGCGAGGTCTTTTTAAGGTCTTGCACCACCGGCCACAAATCTTTTTTCAGGCCAGGCACGTTCAGAGCCTCGTTATAGCAGGGGATTACAATGGATAATTTCAAAATACCTCTCCTCCTGGCGCGGACCTTTTCTTACTTACTTATTAGAAATCAACGAGGGCAAGCGGGTCGCGGCGTTCTGGTGGTGAAATCCCATCGGCAAAACCGGGGTGGAATGGATGGTTATCTTTCGCCAGGCTTCGTCCGCAACCAGGGGTATTTGCTCCGTTTCGCTGGTCTCCCCAAGTTTCTCCTCGATTTTTCGCCGGATTTCCAGGGCCAGCACCAATGCTGCCAGGCCATCACTGCCGCTTACCTGGGGAGTAGTACTCTTGCGAATCGACTGGATAAAATCGGCCAGTTCGAGTTGCAATGGTTCGGTGCTTGGTACAAAGATGCGTTCGATAAAATCCTCCTGCCGGTAACTGGGGTTCCCCCGGTTCGAGTAGTGAGGAACGAAACGGCGGTGAATCGAAAGGTTTTTATGCAGCAGGTCGGTTTCGATATACGACTCGGAAGTGGTGACCTCGATGGCCCGGATTTTCTGCTGCGTTACGCGTGAGGCGGTCAGGGTAACCACCGGACCATCTTTGTAGTAGAGGGTCGCCACGGCGTGGTCAACCGTTTTAGTAAAGACGCTCCGGCCAAAAGTTTCAATCGCATCCGGCACCCGCCCGGTCATTTTCAGGACCATATCGAGGTCGTGAATCATTAAATCGCTGACCACATCTACATCGGTCTGGCTGCCATCGAACGGGCTGAGGCGGCGAATGTTCATGGCGACCGGTTCCTCGGACTGGTGGGAAGCCAGCAAAGATTGCAATTCCTTAAAAGCGGGGTTGTATCTTTCGATATGACCAACCATTAACAACAGGTTTTCGGCATGAGCCGTTGCCACCAGTTCCTGGGCCTGTTGGACCGTAAGGGCCAGGGGTTTTTCAACCAGGAGATGCTTGCCATGTCGCAAACACTCCATACCGAGCGGATAATGGCCGGGGGTGGTTGTCGCCAGGCTGACCACGTCAACTAACTGGAGCAATTTCTTGAAATCCTGGAAATATTGGACCTCATATTTCTCCTGAATCTGGCGGCCCCGGCTTTCGGATAAGTCGCTAACCCCTACCAGTTGGACATGCGGCAGGGTCGAGTAGACCCTGCAATGCCGTTCGCCCATGTTTCCAACACCAATTACTCCTACCTTAATTTTTTCGCTCATTGTTTCACCACTTTTTCAACATTACTTGTTGTGTCATAAACGGGTCAGGGTTTCGAGCCTCTGTCCACAAAAGGTTCAGGTTTTTCTGGAAAGCAACCAGGGTGAGAAATCTATTTAGAAGCGTTCAGTGGGAAGTTTAAAAAAATTTGATGAGAACCTTGTGAAACCGGGCAAACCTCGAATGAGTTTATTTTCAGAAACTCTCAACCTGACCCGGACAGCCTGAAACTTACCCGGCGCATTATTCAATTTCAATGCTAAAATGGGATGACTCTAGTAGTGAATTAATACTGGTACTGCCTGAAAGGATAGCGTTTTGGGGATATGTCTACACAAATTGGGCTGGTAGAGGGAAACCGCGAGGATTACCTCGATTTACTGATGCTGGCCGACCCGGAAGAAGCGGTAGTCCGGGCTTATCTCGACCAGGGCTGGCTTTTCGCTCTTTACGAGGAGGCGGAACTGGCCGGGGTTATGCTCTTGCTCGAACACGACCCCCAGACCCTTGAAATTAAGAATATCGCCGTATCCGAGCAAGCCCAGAACAAGGGCTATGGCAAGCAACTCCTGGCAAAAGCTAAAAGCTTTGGACAAAAGCAGGGATACCATACCCTGATGGTCGGGACCGGCAATTCCAGCCTGCCGGTGCTGTTTTTCTATCAGAAAGCCGGGTTCCGCTTTCGCTCGGTCATTCGCAACTTCTTTATCGACAATTACAAGGAGCCCATCTTCGAAAACGGCCTCCAATGCACCGAAATGCTCATTCTCGACCAGGCGCTTTGAACGGGTTATTCAGCAGCGCGTCCTGGAAATTGCTAAACAAAACCCGGCTCGGAAATTCCGGGCCGGGGTTTTTAGTTCCAGGGTTCAGGGAAAACCTATTCCCAGATGGAGCCGATTTGCCACGCTTCCAATTTTTTCAAAGTGGCCTCTCCGCCCGTGGCGAAAACACCCACTCCCAGGCTATCCGGGCGGGAGGGGTAGACCCGTCCCGACATGTAGATGCGGTCATTCACACTCACCTCGATGACCGAGCGGTCGAGGTAGACGTGGAACCGTAAAGACTGACCAGGTTCCAGGATATAAGCCGGGACTTCCGGGGAAACCTCTCCGGCCTTTTCGCTGTTCGAGCGGGTGACATCAAGGTAAAGCCTTCCGGTATTAACGTCATAGCCTAACCGGGTTTGCTCGGAGCCGTCAGGACTAGACCGCAGGATAAGGCCGAAACCGGTCGCGCTGCCGGGCTGAAACTCGGCTTTAAGCTCCAGCGAATCGCCCTGCAAGGTGTCAAGCAGGGTATCGC
Source organism: Chloroflexi bacterium 54-19 (assembly GCA_001898225.1). Taxonomy (GTDB): domain Bacteria; phylum Chloroflexota; class Chloroflexia; order Chloroheliales; family Chloroheliaceae; genus 54-19. The sequence continues at coordinate 2,912 of MKTJ01000015.1, read as the reverse complement.
CGCTGACGGTTTGTTCGCCAAATTCCAGGTTCGCGCCGCGCAGGGCTTCAGTCTCCGGGGCAAAAGAGTAGCAAATTTCCCCGGCCTCGTTGTGGGTAATCAGAATCGGCATGGTCATGACCCCGGCCCAATTCGCCGCTCTATGTTCCTCGCGGCTGCGGGTCTCCCGGAGCCAACTCCACATCACCCGCCGCCCCTTTTCATCCTCGAAGGTCTGGGGTGCATAGAAAGAGTTGCTACCGTAATCCATGCGCTCTTCAATTTCCGGCGTAAACTTGTGATCGGCATAGGTACCTATGTAAGCAACCGGGTAACTCCGGGTAGTCGAAGAAAAGATAAGGACGTGTTTGTCGCCTAGCGGGAAAAAGCTGGGACATTCGTAGACTTCCCTATCAACCCCGGCGTCGCCCTGGTAGAGCGGGTGAAGATAGGTCCAGTGATAAAGGTCGGGCGAACTGAAAAGCATGACCGCGCCGCCACCACCTTTTAGCCCGGTCCCGATACCCATATACCAGGTATCGCCCTCGCGCCAGACGGTGTGGTCGCGGAAGTCGGTCCCAACCGATTCGGCGGGTGGGGTGGCAATAACCGGGTTGCCCTCGTATTTCTGCCAGGTAACCAGGTTATCCTGGCTGGTCGCCACGCAGGGCAATTCGGAGCGGCCATTCTTACCGGTATAAATTATGGTGGGTACGCCGCCGTTATCAAGGGTTATCCCCGACCAGCAGCCCCCGGCGTCGGCAGTGCCGGGGGTCGGTTCGAGCGCGACCGGTAAATCGGTCCAGTGAAGCATGTCGGAACTGACCGCGTGGCCCCACAGTATCACCCCACCGTCAGCAACCAGGGGATTGTACTGGTAAAACATGTGGTAAAGGCCCTGCCACTGGATCAGACCGTTGGGGTCATTCATCCAGTTGTGGGGTGGGATAAAGTGATAAACAGGCCGGTGGCGGTCGTTGGCGAACTTGCCCTTTAGCGTGGCTCTCTCTTCATTTGCGGACCACTGAGAATACACTTCCATAATGAAATCCTCATCGTTTTCGATATAAGATTACTTTTCGATCTCCTTACTAATTTCAATACCGGCCTGAACAAAACACCCGGCGGAAATTAGCCTCTTACTGCGGTCACCTTTGCTCTAACTGGTGGATTTTCTTACTCCGAGGGGAATACACCAGGCTCCAGTTTATACTTCCGGGTGATTTCTCACAACCGGCACCGCTACCTGGTTTGAACGTTCCATTATTTTGCCCGACCCATATAATTTGCGGTAAATAGTTTATAATAGATACCGCATTTAAATACCGGAATCCCAAATATCCCTGGTCTCACCCCGCGTGAGAGGAGTCTTGATGTCCAATTCTTCGCCCGTTCGTCCGGCAGCCTACGTGCGGGAAGCCCGCCGGGCGGTTATCGCCTTTTTTATGCTGCACGGCTTATTATCCGCCGCCTGGGTTGTCCGTATACCCGATGTTAAAAATCAGCTCAAGCTGTCCGACGGTGAGTTGGGACTGGCGCTATTGGGTTCTCCGGTAGGGGCCATTGCGGGGCAGTTTTTGGTCGGCTGGCTGCTCGGTAAATTCGGCAGCAAGATTATGACCTATGCCATCGCGATACTCTGGTGTTTCCTGTTTCCTCTCATGGGTTTAGCGCCAAACATGCTGGCCTTGACCGTCCTGTTGTTCTTTTACGGTGTGATGGCCGGGGGCCTTGATGTCGCCATGAACTCCCAGGCGGCCCTGGTTGAAAAACTCTACGGTCGCCCGATAATGTCCTTTTTTCACGGCACCTGGAGCGTGGCAAGCCTTGTCGCGGCCACGATTGGGGGCTTCCTGGCCGGACACGGCGTGCCGGTGGAATGGCACTTCCTGGGGAGCGCCCTTTTTGTGCTGGTGGGCAGCACCGTGGCCCAGAACTGGTTAATCAAGGAAGAACGCCCTGCTACCACCGAAAAACACTCTTTCGTCTTGTTGCCCCGTTCCCTGGTGCTGCTGGGGCTGCTGGCTTTTTGCGCGCTACTTCTCGAAGGAGCTATTGGCGACTGGAGCGCGGTCTATTTGCGCGAAACCCTGGGCAGCCCACCCACTGAAGCCGCCGCCGGTTTTATCGCTTTTAGCCTGTTTATGACGATAGCCCGCCTGACCGGTGACTGGATAACGGTGCGTTTAGGACCGGCCCGGATGGTCCGCTACGGTGGATTGTTGACCTTCGCCGGCCTCATCCTCTTTGTTGCGAGCCCGTGGCCCTACCTGGCTATCGCCGGGTGCGCCCTGATCGGGGCAGGTATCGCCAGCCCCTTCCCCCTGGTCATTACGGCAGCCGCCCGCAACCCCCATGTTTCGCCGGGCCGGGCCATTTCGGCCATGGCGACGGTGGGCTACTCCGGGGGCCTGCTGGGCCCACCCCTGATTGGGGGAGTAGCCGAACTGGTGAGCTTACGAGGGGCCTTGAGTTTGCTCTGCGTGGCGGCCCTGACCATGCTTTTGTTTGGGGGACAGGTCCAGCCTTCTGCCGAGCCGGCCCCGGTTGTGAGCGAAGTCGCCTGAAAATCAATCGCCTGGTCGTACATGCTACAACCAGGCGATTTCCTCAAAAATTCTTATTCGGCCTTTTATTTACCAATACTTTTTCCACTGGCAAATTGAGCCAATCTAAAGAGCAAAAAAGCCTTTTTTGAGCGTGCCCAGGTGTGCATTGAGTCTGGGATTATTGACTTTCTTTTGCATTATGTATACAATATTAATAATTAATTGCCAACACAGTTAATCAAGAAAAAGCGATTTGCCGCCTTTCCCAACCTTCATAACAACGGTAAAAATATATCCCAACAGGCAGTTGCTACTTCGTGTAACCGGTTTGCAAGCTTCCCCTGATCCAACAAGATTAAAGGATTAACCTCCTATGGACATTGA